>NZ_CYPW01000045.1 GCF_001458175.1 Shimia marina | reverse complement strand
ATGGCAAAGGAAAAGTTTGAGCGCAGTAAACCGCACTGCAACATCGGCACCATTGGTCACGTTGACCACGGTAAAACCACACTGACAGCTGCGATCACCAAGCAATTTGGTGACTTCAAAGCCTACGACGAGATCGACGGCGCGCCTGAAGAAAAAGCCCGCGGCATCACCATCTCCACCGCGCACGTGGAATATGAAACCGAAGCACGTCACTACGCCCACGTTGACTGCCCAGGCCACGCTGACTACGTGAAAAACATGATCACCGGTGCGGCGCAGATGGACGGCGCGATCCTGGTTGTGAACGCAGCAGACGGCCCAATGCCACAGACCCGTGAGCACATCCTGCTGGGCCGCCAGGTTGGCATCCCTGCCATGGTTGTTTTCATGAACAAAGTGGACCAGGTTGACGACGAAGAGCTGCTCGAGCTGGTGGAAATGGAAATCCGCGAGCTGCTGTCTGAGTATGAATTCCCAGGCGACGACATCCCTGTGATCGCTGGTTCCGCTCTGGCGGCTCTGGAAGACCGCGACGCCAACATCGGTTCCGAGAAAATCGCAGAGCTGATGGCGGCTGTTGACGAGTACATCCCACAGCCACCACGTGCGGTTGACGAGCCGTTCCTGATGCCAATCGAAGACGTGTTCTCGATCTCTGGCCGTGGTACTGTTGTGACCGGCCGTGTTGAGCGTGGCGTGATCAACGTTGGCGACGAAATCGAAATCGTTGGCATCAAAGACACTCAGAAAACCACCTGTACCGGTGTTGAAATGTTCCGCAAGCTGCTGGACTCCGGTGAAGCGGGCGACAACATCGGCGCGCTGCTGCGTGGTGTTGACCGTGAAGCGGTTGAGCGTGGTCAGGTTCTCTGTAAGCCAGGTTCCGTGAACCCACACACCAAGTTCGAAGCAGAAGCCTACAT
>NZ_CYPW01000044.1 GCF_001458175.1 Shimia marina | reverse complement strand
AGGTAAAGACGGGCGTCGGCAAATGGATCGGGTTCTACAACCGCAAGCGCCCCCATTCCGCTCTTGGCGGCAAACCCCCTGCCGTGGTCTATTTGCTGAGTAAAAACAAAACCCAACCCGATCAGCAGGAGCAGAAAGTAGCTTAACTTACGCGGAATCCTGTCCAAGGATTGGGGAGTATCTCAATCGTTTACCATGTCTGTCATTGCCTTGAAGGCTGCATCGCCACGTCCAGCCGTAAACAGAGTGATGCCTGAACGAGTGTCGTAGCGCCATTCTGCAGAAAAGACCTCATTGCCGCCATCG
>NZ_CYPW01000043.1 GCF_001458175.1 Shimia marina | reverse complement strand
GACATGAAGTCGAGCGACCACCTCTGGTTCGGCCCCTGTAGGATCGCCCTCGGCGCTCTGGTGCCCACAGCACGCTTGCGTCCGCCCCGTTTACGGACGGCCAACCCTTCTTCGCGGTACAGCCGGTAAAGCTTCTTCCAGTTCACTTCCCAGCCCTCCCGCTTCAGCAGGATGTGCAGGCGGCGATAGCCGAACCGGCGCCGCTCACACGCCAGCTCCTTCATCCTGGCCCGAAACTCGGTGTCCGACCTTCGCGTCGATTTGCGCCGATACACGCGCGGATCGATCCCGGCCAAGGCACAGGCCCGTTTCTGATTGTAGCCTTTGGTCTTCATTGCCCAGTCCACGGCGTTCCTCCTCGAACCGGGCTTCAGAAGTTTTTTCCAAGCATCTCTTTCAGCGTGGCAACATCGAGCATCTGCTCCGCCAGCATCTTCTTGAGCTTCGCATTCTCGGCCTCCAGCGCCTTCAGACGCCGCGTGTCAGACACTTCCATGCCACCATATTTGGATCGCCATTTGTAGAAGGTCGCATCGCTGATCCCATGCTTGCGGCACAGCTCTTTCGCGCTCAAAACCGCCTGATGTTCTTTCTGGATGCCAATAATCTGCTCTTCTCTAAATCGGCTTCTCTTCATCGTCTGTATCCTCAGTTGGGGAACTGACCCAGCCCCCTGAAATCGGGCCATTGAGATGTTAGTAATCCGTCCAAGCAAAGGATGGACAATGAAACGCAGATTTTCGGACGAACAG
>NZ_CYPW01000042.1 GCF_001458175.1 Shimia marina | reverse complement strand
CCTTTACCAGCTTTAGCCATAGCACCAGAAACAAAACTAGGGACGGCCTCATCAGGGTTAGGAACATTAGAGCCTTGAATGGCAGATTTAATACCAGCATCACCCATGCCTACAGTATTGTTATCGGTAGCAAGCACATCACCTTGAATGCCACCGGAGGCGGCTTTTTGACCGCCTCCAAACAATTTAGACATGGCGCCACCAGCAAGAGCAGAAGCAATACCGCCAGCAATAGCACCAAACATAAATCACCTCACTTAAGTGGCTGGAGACAAATAATCTCTTTAATAACCTGATTCAGCGAAACCAATCCGCGGCATTTAGTAGCGGTAAAGTTAGACCAAACCATGAAACCAACATAAACATTATTGCCCGGCGTACGGGGAAGGACGTCAATAGTCACACAGTCCTTGACGGTATAATAACCACCATCATGGCGACCATCCAAAGGATAAACATCATAGGCAGTCGGGAGGGTAGTCGGAACCGAAGAAGACTCAAAGCGAACCAAACAGGCAAAAAATTTAGGGTCGGCATCAAAAGCAATATCAGCACCAACAGAAACAACCTGATTAGCGGCGTTGACAGATGTATCCATCTGAATGCAATGAAGAAAACCACCATTACCAGCATTAACCGTCAAACTATCAAAATATAACGTTGACGATGTAGCTTTAGGTGTCTGTAAAACAGGTGCCGAAGAAGCTGGAGTAACAGAAGTGAGAACCAGCTTATCAGAAAAAAAGTTTGAATTATGGCGAGAAATAAAAGTCTGAAACATGATTAAACTCCTAAGCAGAAAACCTACCGCGCTTCGCTTGGTCAACCCCTCAGCGGCAAAAATTAAAATTTTTACCGCTTCGGCGTTATAACCTCACACTCAATCTTTTATCACGAAGTCATGATTGAATCGCGAGTGGTCGGCAGATTGCGATAAACGGTCACATTAAATTTAACCTGACTATTCCACTGCAACAACTGAACGGACTGGAAACACTGGTCATAATCATGGTGGCGAATAAGTACGCGTTCTTGCAAATCACCAGAAGGCGGTTCCTGAATGAATGGGAAGCCTTCAAGAAGGTGATAAGCAGGAGAAACATACGAAGGCGCATAACGATACCACTGACCCTCAGCAATCTTAAACTTCTTAGACGAATCACCAGAACGGAAAACATCCTTCATAGAAATTTCACGCGGCGGCAAGTTGCCATACAAAACAGGGTCGCCAGCAATATCGGTATAAGTCAAAGCACCTTTAGCGTTAAGGTACTGAATCTCTTTAGTCGCAGTAGGCGGAAAACGAACAAGCGCAAGAGTAAACATAGTGCCATGCTCAGGAACAAAGAAACGCGGCACAGAATGTTTATAGGTCTGTTGAACACGACCAGAAAACTGGCCTAACGACGTTTGGTCAGTTCCATCAACATCATAGCCAGATGCCCAGAGATTAGAGCGCATGACAAGTAAAGGACGGTTGTCAGCGTCATAAGAGGTTTTACCTCCAAATGAAGAAATAACATCATGGTAACGCTGCATGAAGTAATCACGTTCTTGGTCAGTATGCAAATTAGCATAAGCAGCTTGCAGACCCATAATGTCAATAGATGTGGTAGAAGTCGTCATTTGGCGAGAAAGCTCAGTCTCAGGAGGAAGCGGAGCAGTCCAAATGTTTTTGAGATGGCAGCAACGGAAACCATAACGAGCATCATCTTGATTAAGCTCATTAGGGTTAGCCTCGGTACGGTCAGGCATCCACGGCGCTTTAAAATAGTTGTTATAGATATTCAAATAACCCTGAAACAAATGCTTAGGGATTTTATTGGTATCAGGGTTAATCGTGCCAAGAAAAGCGGCATGGTCAATATAACCAGTAGTGTTAACAGTCGGGAGAGGAGTGGCATTAACACCATCCTTCATGAACTTAATCCACTGTTCACCATAAACGTGACGATGAGGGACATAAAAAGTAAAAATGTCTACAGTAGAGTCAATAGCAAGGCCACGACGCAATGGAGAAAGACGGAGAGCGCCAACGGCGTCCATCTCGAAGGAGTCGCCAGCGATAACCGGAGTAGTTGAAATGGTAATAAGACGACCAATCTGACCAGCAAGGAAGCCAAGATGGGAAAGGTCATGCGGCATACGCTCGGCGCCAGTTTGAATATTAGACATAATTTATCCTCAAGTAAGGGGCCGAAGCCCCTGCAATTAAAATTGTTGACCACCTACATACCAAAGACGAGCGCCTTTACGCTTGCCTTTAGTACCTCGCAACGGCTGCGGACGACCAGGGCGAGCGCCAGAACGTTTTTTACCTTTAGACATTACATCACTCCTTCTGCACGTAATTTTTGACGCACGTTTTCTTCTGCGTCAGTAAGAACGTCAGTGTTTCCTGCGCGTACACGCAAGGTAAACGCGAACAATTCAGCGGCTTTAACCGGACGCTCGACGCCATTAATAATGTTTTCCGTAAATTCAGCGCCTTCCATGATGAGACAGGCCGTTTGAATGTTGACGGGATGAACATAATAAGCAATGACGGCAGCAATAAACTCAACAGGAGCAGGAAAGCGAGGGTATCCTACAAAGTCCAGCGTACCATAAACGCAAGCCTCAACGCAGCGACGAGCACGAGAGCGGTCAGTAGCAATCCAAACTTTGTTACTCGTCAGAAAATCGAAATCATCTTCGGTTAAATCCAAAACGGCAGAAGCCTGAATGAGCTTAATAGAGGCCAAAGCGGTCTGGAAACGTACGGATTGTTCAGTAACTTGACTCATGATTTCTTACCTATTAGTGGTTGAACAGCATCGGACTCAGATAGTAATCCACGCTCTTTTAAAATGTCAACAAGAGAATCTCTACCATGAACAAAATGTGACTCATATCTAAACCAGTCCTTGACGAACGTGCCAAGCATATTAAGCCACTTCTCCTCATCCAACGCGTCAGTTTTTGACAGAATCGTTAGTTGATGGCGAAAGGTCGCAAAGTAAGAGCTTCTCGAGCTGCGCAAGGATAGGTCGAATTTTCTCATTTTCCGCCAGCAGTCCACTTCGATTTAATTCGTAAACAAGCAGTAGTAATTCCTGCTTTATCAAGATAATTTTTCGACTCATCAGAAATATCCGAAAGTGTTAACTTCTGCGTCATGGAAGCGATAAAACTCTGCAGGTTGGATACGCCAATCATTTTTATCGAAGCGCGCATAAATTTGAGCAGATTTGTCGTCACAGGTTGCGCCGCCAAAACGTCGGCTACAGTAACTTTTCCCAGCCTCAATCTCATCTCTCTTTTTGCGTTCTGCTTCAATATCTGGTTGAACGGCGTCGCGTCGTAACCCAGCTTGGTAAGTTGGATTAAGCACTCCGTGGACAGATTTGTCATTGTGAGCATTTTCATCCCGAAGTTGCGGCTCATTCTGATTCTGAACAGCTTCTTGGGAAGTAGCGACAGCTTGGTTTTTAGTGAGTTGTTCCATTCTTTAGCTCCTAGACCTTTAGCAGCAAGGTCCATATCTGACTTTTTGTTAACGTATTTAGCCACATAGAAACCAACAGCCATATAACTGGTAGCTTTAAGCGGCTCACCTTTAGCATCAACAGGCCACAACCAACCAGAACGTGAAAAAGCGTCCTGCGTGTAGCGAACTGCGATGGGCATACTGTAACCATAAGGCCACGTATTTTGCAAGCTATTTAACTGGCGGCGATTGCGTACCCGACGACCAAAATTAGGGTCAACGCTACCTGTAGGAAGTGTCCGCATAAAGTGCACCGCATGGAAATGAAGACGGCCATTAGCTGTACCATACTCAGGCACACAAAAATACTGATAGCAGTCGGCGTGTGAATCATTAGCCTTGCGACCCTCGGCAGCAAGAACCATACGACCAATATCACGAAAATAGTCACGCAAAGCATTGGGATTATCATAAAACGCCTCTAATCGGTCGTCAGCCAACGTGAGAGTGTCAAAAACGATAAACCAACCATCAGCATGAGCCTGTCGCATTGCATTCATCAAACGCTGAATAGCAAAGCCTCTACGCGATTTCATAGTGGAGGCCTCCAGCAATCTTGAACACTCATCCTTAATACCTTTCTTTTTGGGGTAATTATACTCATCGCGAATATCCTTAAGAGGGCGTTCAGCAGCCAGCTTGCGGCAAAACTGCGTAACCGTCTTCTCGTTCTCTAAAAACCATTTTTCGTCCCCTTCGGGGCGGTGGTCTATAGTGTTATTAATATCAAGTTGGGGGAGCACATTGTAGCATTGTGCCAATTCATCCATTAACTTCTCAGTAACAGATACAAACTCATCACGAACGTCAGAAGCAGCCTTATGGCCGTCAACATACATATCACCATTATCGAACTCAACGCCCTGCATACGAAAAGACAGAATCTCTTCCAAGAGCTTGATGCGGTTATCCATCTGCTTATGGAAGCCAAGCATTGGGGATTGAGAAAGAGTAGAAATGCCACAAGCCTCAATAGCAGGTTTAAGAGCCTCGATACGCTCAAAGTCAAAATAATCAGCGTGACATTCAGAAGGGTAATAAGAACGAACCATAAAAAAGCCTCCAAGATTTGGAGGCATGAAAACATACAATTGGGAGGGTGTCAATCCTGACGGTTATTTCCTAGACAAATTAGAGCCAATACCATCAGCTTTACCGTCTTTCCAGAAATTGTTCCAAGTATCGGCAACAGCTTTATCAATACCATGAAAAATATCAACCACACCAGAAGCAGCATCAGTGACGACATTAGAAATATCCTTTGCAGTAGCGCCAATATGAGAAGAGCCATACCGCTGATTCTGCGTTTGCTGATGAACTAAGTCAACCTCAGCACTAACCTTGCGAGTCATTTCTTTGATTTGGTCATTGGTAAAATACTGACCAGCCGTTTGAGCTTGAGTAAGCATTTGGCGCATAATCTCGGAAACCTGCTGTTGCTTGGAAAGATTGGTGTTTTCCATAATAGACGCAACGCGAGCAGTAGACTCCTTCTGTTGATAAGCAAGCATCTCATTTTGTGCATATACCTGGTCTTTCGTATTCTGGCGTGAAGTCGCCGACTGAATGCCAGCAATCTCTTTTTGAGTCTCATTTTGCATCTCGGCAATCTCTTTCTGATTGTCCAGTTGCATTTTAGTAAGCTCTTTTTGATTCTCAAATCCGGCGTCAACCATACCAGCAGAGGAAGCATCAGCACCAGCACGCTCCCAAGCATTAAGCTCAGGAAATGCAGCAGCAAGATAATCACGAGTATCCTTTCCTTTATCAGCGGCAGACTTGCCACCAAGTCCAACCAAATCAAGCAACTTATCAGAAACGGCAGAAGTGCCAGCCTGCAACGTACCTTCAAGAAGTCCTTTACCAGCTTTAGCCATAGCACCAGAAACAAAACTAGGGACGGCCTCATCAGGGTTAGGAACATTAGAGCCTTGAATGGCAGATTTAAT
>NZ_CYPW01000041.1 GCF_001458175.1 Shimia marina | reverse complement strand
CCGCTCAGCAGGCCTTGACCGCAACCTAATCACAAGAAAGAAACAGGAACGGATTCTACATCCAAACGGCCCGGATCAAGGGGCTGGGTCATACCCTTTGGAATTTCAAAGCGAATTTTCGATGGGTTGGACAGGTAGTGAAGTTCAAGCGCTGTACGCAACCGCGCGATTTCAACTCGGACGATGCTGTCGGTTGATGGGTCAAAGCTGGACCCTCGATTTAAAACGTCCACGCCGATGGCATAGGCCTTTAGCCGATCGCCGTTGCCTTCTAGTTCGGCTTTTACCAAGTACTCTAGAATCTTGTATTTTCGGGAGTTTTCTTCAAATCTGTTTGCATTTTGAAGCGCGGCAAGATGCTCCAGCACATCCTCTTTTTGTGCTTCTGATAGTGTTTGCTTCATCGAGGGCGCTCTACTTGCGTTGGGGGAGATGAGTTCTCCGAATTGATAGGTTCGACTGTTGAAGCGAAGTCACCTTACGTCAACCCAAGCGAGAGCATCTCAGTCGCTACATCGCCCTCTTAGAGGGCGGCAGGGCAAAATGCCTTGGTCTCGGCCGCGACTAAGCGGCCCAGATCTGTTAGCTGGAAAGACTGTGTTCGAGGTCTGGTTTCAAGCAAGCGGAGCTTCAGAAGTGACTGGACAACTTTCAATTCTGGTATCTTGTCGCTGGATCCGGGTTCGGCCAATGTCGCCAGTGCTTCAAGTTCGTCCGCTCGAAGGTTGGTAGCGATGGTTCGGGCAATCATCAGCATTTCTGCGCCTGCCGTGTCTCCATAAACTGGGCTGCTTTGGAGTCAAAATTTTCCGTGCTGTCGAGCGGTGCAGGAGAACCGATATTTGTGCTCATCAATATTGTCCGGTCAGTTTGGGGTGATTGTTTGTGCAGGCGACAGGAGCCACCCACGGAATATATTCCGCTACGATGCTTGGATATTGGGCGGGGGTGATTAACGCGTACGTACTGACGTTTTGCGTTTAGGGCGCATCGGTTAGGGGCATGTCTTTGAGAACCATTGGTCCTATGAATTATGATCCACCTCAATAGCTCACAGCAATCTGTGACGAAGCCCTTGGGGATGTGAGCCGAGGAGTGTTTCCCACAAAATGACGTCACGGGGCGATTGCGGTTGACCGTGACGCCTGCTCGGTGATGCACTTCAGGATTATAATATTGTCGTCTGGAGAAGCCCATGAAACCCGCCCAGATCAGAATTGGACTTGGCAAGGTCCTGGCTGTGCTGGTGTCACTGGCGGCACCTCCGGCGGCCAAAGCTTTTCCAGTGGACTGTGCCATTTTGCTTTGTCTGGCTGGAGGATGGCCAGCATCTGCAGAATGCACCCATGCGCGAGCGGTGTTCATCCGGCGGATCACACCCTGGCCAATCGAGCCACCATTGCAAATTTGGCGATGTCCGATGGATATTTCGATGAACGCGCCTTTGCAAAGTCGACCCGGCGAAGCGCAAGTGATCTTCGCTCAAGGATCGGAAGGAGGTGGCGCTGATATCGACATCAGTGGGATCGAATTCGATTTTGTCAGGTCGATCCGCGTCTGGGATGTGCGTCATTATAGCCATCGGCGGCGTGGCCGGGATGAAGGATGCTCAGAGCAATTCTACATGCGTCTTGGAACCTACGGGGAGCAGGGTGAGTTTGGCTGGCAATACACACGCCCGGAACTAGCTCCAAGCTGGGTGCTGCCCTCACGGCAGTGCTCTTCTTCCAACTGGCGACGAGGTGTCGGCGTCGAATGGGAAGATCATGAAGGTAATCATGGATATGAGTGGGTGGCGTACTAAGCGTCACGTTCTATTGGTGGTTTCGCTCGCCTCTAGCGTTGTCCGCTTTCATCTTCGATAGCCGTCATGCGATTGATGATATCTCCAGCGATATTCTCATAAAGAGCCGCTTGGCGTTCCCTTACAGAACCCGGATTTGGATTGCGTCGGCGGATCCGTGCGGCGAGCCACAACAGAATGCGTGCAGCAGGTTCTGTAACCTTTTCAGGCGTGGGAGCGGGATAGTTTTCTTCAAGCAAGGCAACTACTTCCGCATTCATGCTGCGATGGTTTTTGTCGGCAGCAGCACGAATTCTATCCCGCAGGCCGTCCGGCAGGCGGATGATGAATTTGTCTTGATTCTGGGCTTTCTCAGGCATGATGGCACGTTGCCATAAAAATCAATTGACGCAATAGTGGCTAAATGCCATCAATCGAATGTCTGTAATCAAGAGGTGATTCATGAATTGTCGAAAGCCAATGCAACTGCGGCTGCCTGAAGAGCTGAAGGAATGGATCAAAGCTGAGTCTAATCGGAATGGAAGTTCGCAAAACTCCGAGATTATTCGTGCGATCCGGGCTGCCAAGGACCAACGGCTTGCCATTCAATCATCTGCGCATGCCTGCTGAAGGAGGCTTTCATGTCAAATGCCAGTGTTCACACCAAGGCCAAGCAGGCAGCTTCGGCATTCATAAGAGAGGCACGCGAAGCTGGTTGGCTGCGAGCGAAGTTTGAGATCAAGCCAGATGGCAGCGTCACGGTTGATGCAGGGATGGTTGACCCCGAGGTCGCTGACGACTTCCTGTCCAGCGACTTGAGAATGGTCAATGACCCGTAAGAGCCTGCCTAAATATGTCTACAATGACAGGGGCTACCTACGCTTCATGCGAAGATCCCGTGGCATATCTGTAATGATGCATGAGGAACCAGGAACCCCTGAGTTCTGGGATCACTACAATAGGTTGCTTAGAGGTAAGCCTGCGCCAACGCCGGTCAAACGCAGCTTTGAAGCCCTGATACTCAGCTACTATGAAAGCGACGCCTATAAGAAGCTGAAGCCCCGCACACGATCAGATTATCGTCAATACATCAGCCACATCCGAGAGATCTGGGGCGAGAAAGATCCAGCACGGATCGAAACCCATCATATCTACGAGTTGCACCGCGCCAATGCTTCGCGTTGGCGGCAGGCGAACTATCTGGTGCAGGTGATGGTTGTTTTGATGAACCACGCCCGGTTGATCGGCTTCATCAAGAAGGAGCACGGCAATCCGGCAAAGGGCATTCCGCTATTCAAACAAGAGGGTGATGGTTGGGAGCCGTGGCCGGACGATGTCCGCGAAGAATTTGAAGCTCTGGCCTCAAAGCGAGCGCGGCTTGTCTACGAACTTTGCATCGGAACAGGCCAACGCATCGGCGATGTCGTCAAAATGCAGTGGGCACATTTTTCCGATGACGGGTTCGATTTTACACAAGGCAAGACCGATAAGCCGCTTTGGATCCCTTTGACCGACCGGCTCAGAGAGCATTTGAACGGTTGTGAGCGTGGTGAAGGCACGGTCGTAACCAATACCAAAGGGCAGCCCGTCAGTTATCGCATCGTCGCTGAGGAAATGCGTGCGATCAAAAAGAAGATGAAGCACGAGAAAGCTGGTTACTACAAAACCCACGGTTTGCGGAAGAATGCGACGATCGAGCTCTACTTGGCCGGATGTGATGACGAAATGGTCAAGGCCGTTACCGGTCACTCAGGCGTTGAGATGCTGAAAAAATACGGTGGACCGATCCGACAGCGGGAGTTGGCGAAGCGCGCTCAGGAAGCAAGAAACCAAATGGAACGAAGCAAGATCGAAACGTGAAAGTTTCAACGCTTGTTTCAAAATTCGTAGAGAAGGAGAGGGGGAATGACGCAAGCCATTGATTTTATTGGAGGCGAGTACCGGAATCGAACCGGTGTACACGGATTTGCAATCCGGAAAATTTCGTTGATTTTAAAGGGGAAAATTGTAAACGGACTTG
>NZ_CYPW01000040.1:220696-325104 GCF_001458175.1 Shimia marina | reverse complement strand
CGCTCAGCAGGCCTTGACCGCAACCTAATCACAAGAAAGAAACAGGAACGGATTCTACATCCAAACGGCCCGGATCAAGGGGCTGGGTCAATGATC
This sequence comes from Shimia marina, assembly GCF_001458175.1. GTDB lineage: Bacteria > Pseudomonadota > Alphaproteobacteria > Rhodobacterales > Rhodobacteraceae > Shimia > Shimia marina. Next base: position 325,008 of record NZ_CYPW01000040.1, on the reverse strand, counting down.
ACACGCGGGAGAACCTGGCGCTGGTGGCCGATACATCGCTGTCGGGCTTGCGGGTCACCCGGGAACTGGACCGGTTGATTGCAGAGCGGGGCGTGCCGTGCACGATCGTGTCTGACAATGGAACCGAGTTCACCAGTATGGCTGTTCTAAGATGGGTGCAGGAAACCAGCATCGACTGGCACTACATCGCGCCAGGAAAACCAACCCAGAACGCATTCATCGAGCGCTTCAACGGAAAGGCTGACATGGGCGAGAGGGCGAATCTTGTCTTTCTCTCCGGGAAGAGGTCGCCAAAGCCCTGTGGAGTCGACGTGCCAACTTTGGCTTTTTGGAGCAGGAACAAGCTTAAGGGGTGACGTTTCATATCTGCCACCTTTCAGTTGATCCGATAGACGGGCAATGAAGTTCGGCAGATCTGCTGCTGCGCGATCGAGTTCCAAGGTGTCAGAGAACCAATTGTGATAACGGATCTGGGCTGCTGACTTCTTCCATGCTTGCACAAGCACGTATTCTTCGCTCAGGAGGTTTAGCGATGGAAATAGTCGCTGATCTTATGCTCCATTGAAAAAAGTGAACCAAATTCAGGACCTTCTAAATAGAATGCCTCGGATCAATCAGTAGTTGTACTTTGTGGGTGAAGCAATATGAGTGCCGCATTCAAAGCCGGGTGAAGCTTTGCAGTTAACCTTTGTCACCTGAGAATTTGACCGTTCTCCAGAGCGGCATTCTGACAAAATTGACGGGTACACTGTGAGGAACTACATGCCTGGTACAAGGCTCACTACAAAAACGAAGCCAGAGTGTGCTCGAGCTACCAAATCTACACAAGCTTCTCTGACAGTACCTCATAAAGAGAACGAAAATGCCACCGCCCCTTGAAAGCGGTAGCAAACCATTGGTGGTCAGAATTGCGATTTGAACTGCTCAAATTGCAGACTGATGCGAGCTTTCACAACACCACACAAAAGGCGTCGCAAACGTCATCCGCACTTGGAATACCCACAACTCGGGCAGGTCATACAGCCTTCAACCATCTGCAGGCCAAACTCCCCGCAACTGGGGCAGGCCTTGCCACGCGGCGCTTCGCCCACGGCCATCACCTCGGCCTTTGGGTCGGATTTCAATCCCATACCCTCGCCTTCAATGAAGCCAATCGCAATCATATGGCGCTCCAATACGCCGCCGATGGCCGCCAAGATGGAAGGGATGTACTTACCCTCCATCCAAGCCCCGCCACGAGGATCAAACACCGCTTTCAGCTCTTCCACCACAAAGGACACATCGCCCCCGCGCCGGAAAACAGCGGAAATCATCCGTGTCAGCGCCAGCGTCCACGCGTAATGTTCCATATTCTTGGAGTTGATGAACACTTCAAATGGACGACGGTGTCCATTGATCACCACATCATTCACCGTCAGATAAATCGCATGCTCGCTGTCAGGCCATTTGAGCTTGTATGTGGCCCCTTCAAGGCTCTGCGGGCGCTGTAGAGGTTCCGACATGTAAATCACCTCGGCCGCATCGTCGCCTCCCCGCACCTGCTCTGGCGCTTCCGCCGGAGGTTTCTCATCTGCAACACTGAGCACGGAACCGGTCACATCATTGGGCCGATAGGTTGTGCACCCTTTACAACCACTGTCCCAGGCCTGCATGTAGACATCCTTGAACGCATCAAAGCTGATGTCTTCGGGGCAGTTGATCGTCTTGGAAATAGAGCTGTCGATCCATTTCTGCGCCGCCGCCTGCATGCGCACATGGGCTGCGGGTTCAAGCGTCTGCGCATTCACAAAATACTCTGGCAGCGTCTTGTCACCAAACTTATCCCGCCACAGCTGCACGGCATAATCCACCACCTCTTCTTCGGTGCGGGAGCCGTCCTTCTGCAAAACCTTGCGCGTATAGGCATAGGCAAACACCGGCTCGATGCCAGAGCTGACATTGCCCGCATACAGGCTGATGGTGCCTGTGGGGGCAATGGAGGTCAGCAAAGCATTGCGGATGCCATGTTCCGCAATCGCTTCTTTCACGTCTTCATCCAGATCCTGAACCATGCCCCCCGCAAGGTATTTTTCCTTGTCAAAGAGCGGGAAAGCCCCTTTCTCCTCGGCCAAATCCACTGACGCCAGATAGGCGGCGCGGGCGATCGCTTTCATCCAGGCTTCGGTCTGACGCGCCGCTTCCTCGGTGCCGTATTTCAGGCCAAGCATCAACAAAGCATCCGCAAGCCCCGTCACACCAAGACCAATACGGCGCTTGGCTTGGGCTTCCTGCGCCTGCTGCTCCAGCGGAAACTTGGAGGCATCCACCACATTGTCCATCATACGCACAGCGGTCGCCACCAACTCGGTCAACGCCGCCTCATTGAGCTCCGCATTCGTCTCAAACGGATCTCTCACCAGACGGGCCAGATTGATCGATCCCAGAAGGCAGGCACCATAAGGTGGCAAGGGCTGTTCGCCACAGGGATTGGTGGCCGCGATCTCTTCCACATAGCTCAGATTGTTGCGCTGGTTGATGCGATCAATGAAAATCACACCGGGCTCCGCATACTCATAGGTGCTCTGCATGATCTTGTTCCACAAGTCCCGCGCCTGCACCGTATGATACACGCGATCTTTAAACACGAGCTCCCATGGGCCATCTGCTTTCACGGCCTCCATAAAGGCATCCGTCACCAGCACGGACATATTGAACATCCGCAGACGTGCGGGATCGGATTTTGCGGTGATGAACGCTTCAATATCCGGGTGATCACAGCGCATGGTCGCCATCATCGCGCCGCGACGGCTGCCCGCGCTCATGATGGTGCGGCACATGGCGTCCCACACATCCATGAACGACAGCGGGCCAGAAGCATCCGCAGCAACCCCTTTCACATCTGCGCCACGTGGACGGATGGTGGAAAAATCATAGCCAATGCCCCCACCCTGCTGCATGGTCAGCGCCGCTTCCTTGAGCATGTCAAAAATGCCTGACATGCTGTCTGGCACCGTGCCCATCACAAAGCAGTTGAACAAAGTCACCTGACGCGCGGTGCCTGCACCGGCAGTGATGCGGCCGGCTGGCAGATATTTAAAGTCCTCCAGCGCAGCGTAAAATTTATCTTCCCATTGATCGGGGTCTTTCTCCACGCGTGCCAGATCGCGCGCAATCCGCCGCCAACTGTCCTCCACCGATAAATCAATCGGTGTGCCATCCGCCTCCTTGAAACGATACTTCATATCCCAGATTTGTTCTGCAATTGGGGCGGCGAAACGACTCATCGCTGGCTTCCTTGATTGACTTGATGTGTGTTGGAGGTGGTGTAAGATAATATAAACACCACAAAGCCATAGGCACAACAGGCAAACACACTATTTAGGGGTTGAGCACAAACTCAACACCATATACGGTGTGATTATCGCATAAAACTGTGGAAAAACTGTGGGTAAAACCGTCCATCTCGTCAAACTCTCCGTCGGAACAGAAAGCCCGGAAACACTCGCCGCCTGGCAAGAAGCCAACTTGGCGCGCTTCCCAGATGGCCTGCCCCGCCACGTGACCCGCATGTGGCCCAAACGGGAAGCTGAAATCCTGAACGGCGGCTCGATCTACTGGGTCATAAAAGGGGCCATTCAGTGCCGACAGCCCATCTTACGTCTGGATGAGGTCTTTGGATCAGATGGCGTACGCCGCTGCGCAATTGTGCTCAAGCCGCAGATCTACCTCACGCAGGCCGCTCTCAAACGCCCGTTTCAGGGATGGCGGTACCTGAAGCCAGAAGATGCGCCCGCAGATCTGCCCGAAGGACGGGCCAGCGATGATGTTCTCCCCGAAGAGCTCAACCGCGCCTTGGCAGAAATCGGCGTGTTGTGAGACACCCGCAATACCTCTCACAGTCACACACTGCGCCTTATCCCGCGCCAATATCCTGCGGGGCCACGGACACGGATTTGATCACCGCATAACAACAGGTGCCCTCCACAAGCCCAAGCGCTGTGGCAGAGCGTCGGGTGACGCGCGCCAATATGCGTCCCGCCGCTGTCTCAAGCGCCACAATCGCCCCCGGCCCGCCCCCAGACCGCACAGAGCACACCTGCCCTGCCACAATATTGAGCGCCGACAAACCTGTGGGGACCTCGCGTGACAGGATCACATCCTGCGCCGCAACCCGCACACGCACCGGCTTTCCAACATCCTGTGCCAGCTTTGGCAACAACAGCGCCACCCCATTGGCGTTAAGCTCCGTCAGCCCGTCTGCGTGATGGCACGCCACCTTGGCATCAAGCACCGCGCCAACCTCTCGCGGCCCCAGAGGCGTGAAGCTTGGATCAGACAGTAGATCTGCTGCCGCGCCCACGCGCTCCACCTTCCCGTTTTTGAGCGCCACAACCGTTGTCGCAAGACGCGCCACTTCCGCCATGGAGTGGGTCACATACAGAATGGGCAGGGAAAACTCATCTCTCAACCGTTCAAAATACGGCAGGATTTCCGACTTGCGCGGCGCATCCAACGCGGCCAACGGTTCATCCGCAAGGATCAGACGCGGCCGCGCCAACAGAGCCCGAGCAATGGCCACGCGCTGCTTCTCTCCGCCAGAAAGATCTGCCGGACGACGGGCCAGCACAGTACCAATCCCCAAGAGGTCCACAACCTGATCAAAGCTGGCAATCTCAGGCCGCCCCCGCGCCATTCTATGACCGTAAAGCAAATTCTGCCGCACCGTCATATGTGGAAACAAACGGCCTTCCTGAAACACATAGCCAAGCGCGCGCTTATGGGCCGGCACCCAAAGCTCCGCAGCCGTGTCGCTCAAGACTTGCCCATCCACCTCAATACGCCCCTGACACGCCCGGTTGAGACCAGCCACCGCATTGATCACGCTGGTTTTGCCTGATCCCGAACGCCCAAACAATACCGTCAGCCCTTTAGGCACATCAAAAGCGACATCGAGATCAAACCCGGAATACTGCTGCTGAATGTGTACTGATATGCTCATGCCTGCCCCACTCGGGCGGCAATGCGCCGCGCCAGAACTTCAGACAGCACCAGCGCCCCTGCCGCGATGACAATGCTCACCACAACAAGACGCATCGCTGCGGCCTCACCACCCGGCACCTGCAAGAACGCATAGATCGCACTGGGCAACGTGCGGGTCTGCCCTGGAATGTTGCTCACAAAGGTGATTGTGGCCCCAAATTCCCCCATCGCCTTGGCAAAGGCCAGCACCAATCCTGCCAAAAGCCCCGGCAGCATTAGAGGCAGGGTGATGGTGGCAAACACCCGCAACCGTGAGGCTCCCAGCGTGGCGGCAGCCTCTTCAAGTTTCGGGTCAATCGCCTCAATCGACAGGCGAATGGCCCGCACCAACAGCGGAAAGGCCATCACCGCCGCCGCCAGGGCCGCCCCGGTCCAGCGAAAGGCAAACACAAGACCAACCTCTTTCAGAGCCGCGCCAATCATGCCCTGCGTACCAAAGGTCACCAACAGCAGATAACCGGTCGCCACCGGCGGCAGTACCAGAGGCAGATGCACCAGCACATTGAGCACCTGCTTGCCCGGAAACTCCAGCCGCGCCAGCACAAAGGCCACCAAAATGCCGGGTAGCGCGGCGCCGATCATGGCCCAAAAGGCCACTTTCAAGGACAAGAGCACAACCGCCCATTCCTCAGGCCCCAACCAGCCGATCATGGCGCGCGCCTCAAAAGGCGAAACCCATGCTGCGCAAAAGCCGCCTGTGTCGCCTCTCCCTCCCAAAAGGTCATAAAGGCCCGTACTTCCGGCCGATCCTGCCCCTGCACAATGGCAGCGGGGTAAACTATGTCATCATGCAGCTCCTCAGGAAAAACTGCGGCAATCTGCACACGGCCCTCAGCGGCGGCATCCGTCACATAAACCACCCCGGCGCGCACCTCTCCCAATGCCACAAGCGCCAGCGCCGCACGCACATTGTCCACCTGCGCCACCTGCGGTGCCAGCTCTGGCCACAGACCCAGCGCCTCAAAAGCTTGCCGCCCATAGATCCCGGCAGGCACAGCCTCCACCAGCGCCATCGCCATGCGCCCATCGCCCAGAAATTCCGCAAGGTCCTGCGCAGGAAAATCTGCCGCCGACACATCTTGGTCCGCAGGCATCACAAGCGCCAAACGGTTGCCAAACAGCGTTTTTTCGCTCTCCGCTAGCAGCGCCCCCTGCGCAATCAGATGCTCCATCCATGCGACATTGGCCGACACAAACACATCCGCAGGCGCACCATATGTGATTTGGCGTGCCAATGTTGAGGATCCGGCAAAAGACAGGACAACATCATGCCCTGTCTGCGCTTCAAACTGCGCGGCGGCCGCTTCCAGCGGCTCTTTCAAGCTCGCGGCAGCAAAAACCGTCACCTGCCCCGATAACACGCAGGACGGTAGCACAGCCAAACAACCTGCCCAAAATGCAGATCCCATCTGGATAAACCGCTGTGCAAATCTCATGGAATGCTCTGGCAACCTCAAGTCTTTTCACAGGGATACCGAAAGCCCCCATAAGTGTGCAAGCGCTTTGGCGGCGCTGACGGGGTTGTGACGCGGGCGCGTGATACGCCTGCAAGGCTTGGCAAATGCGCACTGCGATCAAGGCGACACCTGCGTCTTTGAGGCCTGTCGAGCCATTTCCTGCAACTGCGGTAAGGCCGCTGATTTAAAATATTGCGACAACAGCACGTAGTCCTCTACCCGCACCGCGCTCTCCGCGTCGTTTTGCTGCGGTGCGCCCTGCACTTGCAAATCATTTTCCAGCTCGGCCAGAATCTGATCCACCAATGTGCTTTGATACATCACCCCTGCTGCGGTTTGTGTTGGCGCGCTCGCCCCCAATTGAGCTTGCGCGCGCGCAGGTGTCGCCCCAAACGGCGCAGGCGTCAAAGTTTCAGGGCGCAGCTTCGCCTCCTGTTCGGCCCGCAGGGCAAGCTTTTGTGCCGCCTCTTGCGACATACCATAGCGTTGCATCAGGAAAGGCACCGTCTCCGCCTGCGCCATACGGACCGCCCCTTCAGTTGTGGCAACCAACGGCTCGGGCACGGCGAAGCCCTCGGCCACGCCCTGCGCGGCTCCCTCGCTCGGCCACCCCATCGGTAAAGCTGCCTGCGGACTCTGCGACGCGCCACCACTTACGACAGACGGCGCGGCCATCGGTGCACGCAGGTTTTCAATCTGGGTCTGCATTGCGGCAATAGCGGCACTCAACTGCGCCAGCGTTGCAGTGTTCTCCGCCTCACCTACAGACCAGGCAGAAGGCCGCGCCATGGTGCCCATCGGCGCGCGCGTGCCCTCCTGAGAACGCTCAAAATCGTCTGTGCTGCTCTGAAGGCCCTGCTGCAATATGATGTGCTTGAGCGTTTCGATTTCTGCGCGCAGAGCCTCGGCTTGACCAAGCTCTGTGGGCGTTCCCATCGGCCCCGCATGCGCGGTGGCGGGCACTGGCGGCAAGGCCACTGGTGCCGCAACAGGCGCAGGCTCAACTGCAGCACCGGTAACAATCGGCGCCGCGGTGGTGGCCGGGGCCCGCGCCACGGGGGCACCCGCAAGATTGGACAGATATTCGGGTGCCAGCACCTGCGGCTGCGGCATCGGGGAGTTCCAACTGGCGGCTTGAGTCATGGTATTGGCCGCCCCGGCCCCTTCGGCATTGGGCACCGGCCACCCTCTCGGTAAAACAGAATAGTCCTGCCGCGCAGCAATCCAGCGCAGATAGGCAGTGACCGCGGAAAATCCCTTGAGCGATACGCGCCCGACTTCGGCCCCGCCACGCCGGGTGACCAGATCGCCCCCAGCCCCCAAAAGCAGCTCCAGCTGCACATCAAGAGGCTGCAAAATGCGCTCTGGCACCTGTATCTCGGACACACCTTCCATCACGTAAAACGTATCCCCCGCCAGCGCATCTTCCAGCTTCAGCTGCAACTGCCCGCGTTCGGTCAGGAAAACTTCGATGCCGCTCTTGCGGGCGGCGCAGGCATAGGTGCGTGGACGGCAAATCACCTCAAACACATCTGTGTCCAGACGTGGCGTTGGCGCAAAACGGGCATAGCCATCCGGATCAAACCGAAAATACACCCCCTCCACCAGACCTTCCTGAAAACTGGGCCAGCCAAAAGAACCGCGCAGTGCCTGTCGCGCCTCACGCGCGCCAATGGCAAAGGGAATCGAGGTGTCCAAAATGGCATTTTCAGAGGCAAAGGCCTCTGGCCCGCCCCCCGTGGCATCCGGTGCCTGCCCGCCCGCAGGCAGCGCCCAGACCAACAGGAAGCCCATCAAAGTCATTCGCACGTGCTTGGGATATCTCATCAGAAATCAGCCTTCTCTTGTACGGAGTGACGCAGCGCCGGCAGCCAGTCCTCTTTTTGCGGTGGGTCGGGGTAATTGCGCAGCAGACGAATGTCCTGATCGCGAAAGGCGGTGTACCAGACTTCGGTGTCGCCAATGTAAGGCGTCAGGATGGTGCCCTGCACCTTATGCAGTAGGGCAGTTAGAATAATGCCGTTGTTGTTGGCGGTGAAAATCTCAACCCGGCCCTGCCCGCGCTCATAAAGCCCTTCAAACATGCCATTTTCAGGATCATAAAGCTCAATCATCGCCTCATAGAGCACATCGGTATAGTCCGTGTCCCACAGCGCCCAAAGGCCCAGCGCCGCCTTGCCGGAGACTGCCGCATGGTCGGGCACATAGTCCCCCCGTGGCGTGACCGTATTCCAGGGGTAGCCGTCTGAGAAAATCGTATCATAAGTGAAATAGGGCGGCCCCTTCACATTGTGCTCTGAGCGCGCGGTCATAAAACCCGTCTGACGCCAGCGGTTCTCCTGCACCTGATAGATCCGGTCCGCAAATTCCGCACGCCAGCCATCGGTGTGCACCCAGGCCGGGCTGCTGTCATCATGGGGCATGTCAAAGCCAAGCTCGAGCCCATCTTGAAGGTAGCTTTCCGTGACCACGTAGTTCTGAGAGTGAAACACCCGCGGGTCACGCCCATCATAGGGCACTTGCACCCCATAGATTGACGCCGTCAGAAACGGTTCTGCACGATGGGCCAGACGCGGCTGAAACCCCCAGAGCGCAAAGCCCTTTGCGGCATATTCCTCATAGCCTAGGCGCCCTTCCTGTGCATAAACGGTCTCGTCTGTTTCGGAATCCACATAGGCTCCAAACATCAACCCTTCTGCATCCAGCACATTGCGGAAATCCCACTTCAACAGAACAGAGTCGATGGTGTTGGCGAGATAAGGATAGCGGTTCTTGCAGATCCGCATCCAGACCAGAAACCGGCCAATATCCAGCGCAGAAAACCCAATCTCTCCGGGCTTGTTGGTGTAATCCACCTTGGCGCCGGTCTGGGTGTGATACACTTTGTTGGGCAGCTCTTTGCGAAACAACTCCAACCCTTTGATGGTCGTCAAAAGCTGTGTAATGCGCCGGTCAAACTCCGGCTTTTCAATCAGGCACAATTCATAAGCGGCGACCAATCCAGCGATATAAGACGCTGTATCCCAAAGCGTGGTTGATGGATAATTACCTACCGAATTGGCAAGGCCGGTATTGGGCTGCGTATAGGTCTCAAAATAATGCCAGGCCACCCGCGCCGCCCGCAATTCCCGTTCATGTAAAAATCCCCGTCTGGCGCGATACTTCCGAATATACCCATTGTATTTATCATAGCCATGGGCCGCCCCCTGCGCGCGCGGCAATATCTCAAAAAAATCCTCCGGCATGTCACACATGCGCGGGGGTTTCACATGCCGCTCTTCCCCAAATACCATGCTGGTTGTCACGCTGGGCAGATTGCCACGCATCAAGGCAGGAATGTCATCCAGCGCGCCGCCCGCGATGATCGGGATGATCTCTTCTTCCTGTGCGAGAAAAATCTTACGCGCCGAAATCCCCACGCCATAGCTCGCCCCCCCAAGCGATAGCGCCGCCATGCAGAACACGACAATCCCCCACCACGGAGACCGTTTGCGCAATCCATCATCACTCTTCATAAAACACACTCCAAACGGAACACATTTATGAAAATCCAAATACGTTAAAAAAATACAACCAACACAAAATATCCGAAAAACAAAATAAGAACAAAAAGATAAGAAATAATTGAAGATCAAGTAATTGTTAACTCGCGGATCGTATATTTGATAATGTGTTTTGAGGTGTTTTGGTTATGTCTGATGTGTCGTCCCAACCGGGTGCTGGCCAGCCTGTGTCGTCCGGTTTGAAGGCCACCCGCGCAACATCGCGTGCAACGTCCACTGCTGCGCAATCCGCGGAAAAATCTGCCACAGTGATGGCCACGACCTACCGGGATCGCGCTACGCCAGCCTGGGCGGCGTTTATCTCGGTGCTGTTTTCCATGGGCGCTGGTGTCTGCCTGTTGGCAACCGCTGTTTTTATTGTGTTTTTCTATGATCAAGTGGCCCTAAATCAGCAGAGCATCCTGGCCCCCCTGCTTTTTGCGGGCGCGCTTGTGCCAATCATCGGCATTCTGATTTTTGATGTTGGCCATGCGCGTGCCCTCGCCGGGTATCGCTACATGCGATTGCGCCATGCCGCTTTCGGGCGCGCGGTGGTGGGGGTTCTGGCTGGAACGGTGCTGGCCATGCTGGATCTACGGCTCGCCATCCCCTTTGTGCTGGGCGGGGCACTGGCTTGGGGGCTGAGCCGGCTGGCGGATCGCGGCCTGCCCGGGGAGCCGCTTTGGGCCTTTGTGCCACAAGAGGCTATCTCCTTTCTATCCGGCCGCGATCAGCGTGCAGTGGATATGGCCAACGCTGCGCGCGGCGAAAGCCCGCTGTTCACCGCACTATGCCGCGCCCTGGGCCTTAGCACACTGATCGGGGCACTGGCTCTGGCAAGCTGGCTGACGGCACAGGATGTGCTGGATCTTTCCGCTGTGGCCACTGCCGCACTGATCACCGCCTGGTCTGTGCAGGCTTTCATCGCCTTCTTCCGCCAAAATACGCGGCACGATCCGGAAAACACGCATCGCGCCGCTGAGGTGATCGCACTGCCCGCCCCCTATGTATCCGAGGACGCAGAGACGGACACCGCCCTGATTGTCAGTCATCTATCGGTGCGCGCCCCAGATGGCCGCCTCTTGCTGACGGATGTCTCTTTTCAGGCCGAGCCCGGTGCCATTATCGGCATCTGCGGAGACAGTTTTTCCGCAAAATCCCTACTGATGCGGGCCCTGCATGCCCCCCATGACATGACAAGGTTGTCTGTGCGCGGCCATGTGGCACTGCATGGCACTCCCCTGTGGGAGCGGCACGCGCATGAGCGCCAGCTGAGCAGCGTCTTTGTGCCACCAGAGCCCCTATCCGTACCCGGTGGCGGCGCGAATAATCTCACATGCTTTGCAGACGAGGCGCAGGTGACGCGCGCACGACGCGTGCTGCAATCCCTTGTGTTTACTGCAGATACCGTCAATCGCATCGAAACCACGACGGATGTCACCCATCTGTCGCGCACAGAGCAAAAGGCACTGTCACTGGCCCGTGCCCTCACGCTGCGGCCACAGCTTTACCTCTTTGACCGTCCCGAAGATGGCGCCAATGAAACTCTGATGACGGCCCTGAGCGATCGTATCCGGGCCGAATCCCGCCTCGGCCACATCAGCCTGATCATCACCGAAAACCGGCGTCTGCTTGAGGCCTGTGATCACCTTCTGATGATGCAGAATGGCCGCGTCATCGAATTTGCCCCAACCGCCGAAATCCGCGCCCGGCAATCTTCCGGCTGGAACCGCTTTGTCTGCCCCCGCGATCTGGATCAGGAGGAGGCTCTCGATGGTTGGATCTGCAGCCAATTCCGCCGCGACGGAGATGAGGCCAACCGCCGCGCGGTCTGTATGGTGGCCAATGAAATGCTCAGTGTCGCCTGTCAAACTGCCCCGGGCCCAGAATATGCCGCAGATCAATTGTCCTTTGAGTTCAAACACTTCGCGGGCCACTGCCAATTGAAGATGATTGACACCCGCCTCGCCCTGTCCAGTGGTGCAATGCAAAAGGCGCGCGCGGCGGCACAAACATCTGTGGAAGGGGAACGGCTCTCTCCTCTCGCCAAAATCACGCGGGATTGTCTAGAGGTAGAGACCGGGGCCTCACAGGGTGACGGCCATCTTCTGGTCACCATCAAAACCTATGACCCACGCCTGTTGAATGCGCGCAAGGTGGATAGCGATGCAACACCCCAAGCTTGATATGCGCGCCCCCCGCTTCATAACGTTGCGCCCTTTGGTCTGGCTGATCTGGGCTCTGCTGATCTGCGCCCTTCTCGCACTCAGCGCCTGGGCCTTCGCCCGCCACATCCCGGTGATCCAGAGTCAGCATCACATCGGCCAGTTTGAAAGCACCGCACAAGTCAGCCCGGTTGTATTGCCTGCGGGGGTCTCCCTGACCGCCATGATGGTCGCGGAGGGGGCGGAGGTAACACAGGGGCAGAAGCTTGCCCGCTTTGATCAGCCCCGCCTGCGCGCCGCCATCGCCGAAACCGAAGCCGAACTGGGCCGCAACACGCGCCACCGTGCCTGTCTTCTGATGGGTGAGGACACCCTTATATCCCCGCCAGAGTCGCCCCCAACGCCTCCTCTCGAAGACCTACGCACAGAGGCGTTGCAGGCCGAATGTCTCCACCTACACCGCCGCCATCGCCTGAAGCAGGAGCGGCTGATGCATCGGCGCGACAGCCTGCGTCGGCAAAGCGCTCTAGCCGTAGAGGAGCTTCTGATGCGCGCCAAGGCCACGCAGGACCCGGTGCGCCAAATCCTGAAGCTGCGCGCCGCGCTGGAGCGCGAAACGCTGGAAAACCTGATCCGCGATCTCGAATTTGCCCTGGCATCGCTCCAGGAGGATCATCACGAAATCATCTTGCAGGAGGTGCAGCAGTTGGAAAGCCGCGCCGACCTTCTCGAACAACGCCTGCAAACCCTGACCTCTCAGAATGAAACTCCCTGGCTGCGCGCGCCACAGAACGGTCAACTGGTCCGCCTGCGTGATCTGACCGGCTCAGAGCCCCGTGACATAGACCTGGTGCTGGCACAGGTGTTGCAAAGTGACGAAACCCGCTATGAGGCCTATGTGGATCTGCCCCGCGCGCAGGCGGAGCTTTTGCCCATTGGCACAACACTCTCCATGCAGCTTGCGGGCCTCCCCCCGGCACAGCGTCAACTTGAAGGCCAGGTGATTGACCGCTCAGAAGCCACAGCTCAAACACCCGGAAGCATGCGCCTCACTCTGCGTTTTGCCACAACCGAGTTGCCCCCCATGACACAGGAGGCACTGGCCAGCTTGCCGGCCGGCACACGCTCCACCCTGACGGTGGCACTCCCCCCCCAACGCCTGTCTGACATCCTCAGCACCGTGGCCACCCCCATTTTTACCGCTTTCTGAAGAGATACTCTGGCGTTCACCCCCTGCGCAAAACCGCGCAGCTCTTAAGAACAAAAAAGGGCGCAGAAACCGCGCCCTTTCTTTGTCTCACATCTCTCTGTGTTTCACATCTCTCTGTGCGGCTATCACGCCGCTCTGCAACACCTATTGCAGCAACGGGCCTCGATGTTTGTAGTGCAGCGCTTCCAGCACAACCGCATTGGTGTTCAGCGTCAGAGCTGCATTGATCCGCCCATCCACCTCATAGCGCCCCACCAACCAGCCCTCAGGCGTGGCCAGATCCCGCAACGCCGCCCGCAATTTTTGCGTGTATGCACTGCCATAGAGCGCATCCCAGCCCACCGCCGCCTTCAGACTGATGCTGCGCAACTGTGGATAATGTGCGCCCGCCTCACTCAAAACCGCCCAGTCGCGGCCATTGCCAAACACCGTGCCATAGAGAAAATGAGGGGCCTGATCGATGTGGTCTTCGCTCACGCTGGTCAACTGTCCGGTGGCCAGAAACCGGGCCTCCTGTGCCTGATAGAGCCGCCCAGCCAAGACCGCCGCCTCCGCAGTCAGCCCCATCTCAAACGCCTGCATCAGATAGGGGTCACTGGCCACCGGAGTGATCGCGCCAAAGCTGCGGGCGCGCCGCCGATCAGTGCCCACTTGCACGCCCTGAATCTCCTGCCAGGCCAAAATCGGGCGTGCCGTGCTGGCATACAGCGAATCCAGCCCCCACAAGGCAGCCGCACGTGCAGCATATTGCTCATAGCCAATCCGGCCTTCCTGCAAATACTCCGTCTCTCCCGCGTGGCGTGTCGCCCCCCAAAGCTGCCCCTCCGCTGTCATCGCCCCAAGATCCCAGCTCGCCAGAAGCTGGCGCACAGGTGGTCCAAACTGCGGCGCGCGCATTTCCAGCGCACGTAAGGCCATCAACAAACGGGCCACATCCAGCGCAGACCAACCGATGCCCTCAGGCACAGGGGTGTTTTCGTAATCCACCATGGCCAGACTGCGCGTGTCATAGGCTTTGTTGGGCAAGCGTCCCTCAAAAAGCGGCAGGCGCTCAAGCCCCGCCAGCAGGGCAGCGCTGCGCGTCTCAAAGGTTTTACTCGTGATCAAACCAAGCCCTTCGGCAGCCACCAAAGCCATCAGATAAGAGCCCTGATCCCATAGGGTCGCGCTGGCATAGCGTGAGACAGCATCCACAAAGCCGGTCTCAGCGCGATAATGCGCCTCAAAATAGGCCCAGGCCACGCGCGCATCCTGCCAATCCTGCGCAGTCAGCCCACGGGCGGGCTGTGGCACAGGCATCTGCGCCGCCTGGCCACTGTCCGGAAAGGCCCCCAGCCGGGTCTGGCGCATCACATGCCCCCAGTCATCAGCGCCCACCGCCACACCAGCGGTGGCAAGAACCCCAATCATAAAGGCCACACTCACACGGTTACGATGGCGTGGAGCATGCCTAAATCGACGATCGACAGGCATGAAACACCTCCTTCTCAGCTAGCATAGATCTGGGCGTAAAGGACACCTCAGCGTCTATGTCGTCCGCATCCGGCGACAGCACAGCGCCTTGAAACAACGCTGCCAGCGGCAGGCGTGCGACCAAAATCATATTGCACATCAGCCAGAACAGGTTGATCACCAGCAACGGTGGGCTGAACCCCGGATCCCCACTCCACGTGCGCCAGATCCCTATCGCCACTGCAGCGCTCATTGCCGCTATAACCAGCAGATGTGGCACAACGTGGCGACGTCCTGCGCCGCTCATGGGCAATTTGGGCGTCGGCGCAAATCCCGGCCGTTGCCCGCGCAGAACACAGTAAAGCGCACGCATATGCACCGGCAAAACCGCCACCGAAAGCACCCGTCCCGCGCCCAGCCCATGGCCCTTGCACCCCCAGATCATGGCCAATTCCCCCGCCAGAACTGCGGGCAAGAAATGCGCAAAAAAGTCAACTGTATAGGCCTTCACCGGAGTCACACCTGTGATCAATGACACCATCGGTGCCAACAACAGGATCGGCGCCCAAAGCAAACTGATGTAAGACCAGAAGGTCGCGCCATAGTGCAGCTTCTGCTGCCAGCTCAAGCCCCTGCGCCACAGCGGATTGTCCCGCACCGCGATGTCAAAACTGCCCCCGGCATATTTCAAGCGCTGCCCTGCCCAGGCCTCAAGGCTCATCGGCGACAGCATCCGCGATTCCACTTGCGGATGATAGACGCTGCGCCAGCCTGCCGTAGAATCCTCATGCAGCAAGATCGAAGTATAAAGATCTTCTGAGACATGAAATTTATAAGGTTCCAGCGGCACCGCCCTCAGCTGATCTTGCACAGTCAGCCCCGCAAGCGCGCGCGCCACCTCCAGCCTGCCTACCGCGCAGGCCTTACGTTTGAGCGCCGCGTCAAACACCGCCTCCCGCCGATGGATGGATCCCGCCCCACAACAGAACGCCGCCCCATTACGATTGCGCCGCCGCTGGATCACATCAAAGAACATCAACGGATCACTCATGAATGGATCGCTGCCGACATGAGACCGCCCCGTGATCCATGTCAGCGCCCCCCCTCCCCGGCGCGCCAGCGTGCCCTTCGGCGAAAGCCCCAGATGCCGAGCGAGCCACGCGGCCCAGGGCTGCCCTTCTGGCAGATCGTAAAACCAATGCGGCGTCTGAACCCAGGCCACTTGAGGGTCACAGAAATAGCCCAACGTATTGTGCAGAAACCGTGGAAACAACCGCGTGTCCGCATCACAGATCACCACAAAATCGCCGGATGTCTGCAACAACCCATTGCGCAGATTGCCCGCTTTGAAACCCTCATTTGTATCGCGCGCGAAATAGCCGATGTTTTCACGCGCCGCCAAATCTGCCATCTGGGCGCGGTTGCCATCATCCAGAAGCCAGATGCGCATGCCCACCCCCTCTGGCACCTGTACAGCTTTGGCCTCCTGCACCGAAGGCGCCACCACTTCTGGCGGCTCGTCATAGGTGGTGATGAAGACATCCACCGCAATGGGCCCCGCCGCCCCGTCCAATCCCGCCGCCTCACGCATCTTGGGGGGCGGCTGCTGGGGCGTGTCGCCTTCGTCCCAGATATCAAACGTAAACAGCAGTGCGCCAAGATAAAACAACGTCTCCGCCCCGGCCACCAATGCTGAAAACAACAGTGCATCAGGGTTCAAGGAGGTGGTCCAGCGCCAATGGAGATACAGCGCGCCGCTGGCAGCACTGACCCCGGCCAATCCATGCCACAGGCGTCTTTGCACAGGCGTCATAGGGGAATTGAACCGGGGCCTCCGGCTCTCAAAGGCCTTGAAGTAGGGCGTTTTCATGGACTGAAACTTTCTCAACGGTGTCAGACAACGGCATTGATTTCTATGGTTCACCGCGAAGGCGTATTGACCTCCCGATGCGCTTGGATCAACGCATCGACCACCCGCATGATCGCATCTGCTTCCGTGCCCTGATGATCCTTGGCCGTATTGCCCGTGGAGTAAGACCACACGCCCGCCGCCACTTTGATGCGCAGATCCCGCACCAAAAGCACGTCCTGCGCCAGGCTGGCAAAAACCGAATAGGTGTAATCACAAAGGTCCTCAGGATCGGAAAAAGAAAAATAGATGTTGAGCACCGGCTGTCCCGGCAGCCGCGACAGCTCTTCTTTACTGACCACGCGCAATCCCGCCGCAGAAAGCTTGCTGACAAACTCTCCCTGCAGCTGACGACCGAAGTCAGCGCCGAAACCTGGCGGCGCCTTGAGCCCGGTGATATCCAGATGCAGTGCCTCAATCCCGCGCAGCACTTCGCCTTTCACCGATTTGGGTAAGGCCAGCGGATCAAATCCCAGCATTCGGCGCGCGGCATCCGGCTGACAGACCTGCGGCGCGCCTGCTTGATCTTTGGGCACATCGCTCTCAGGATCCGGCCCCTCCTGCAAACCAAACAGGCGAAAGATATAGCCTGTGTTGTTGGTGATCAGGGGCCTGCTGGAATAGCTGCGCAACTCCTGACAGGTCGCACCTGCGGGGCAATGCGTGCCAAAATAACGCACGCGTTCCCACAAAATCCAAAATCGATCACGGGTCAGATGGGGCAACGCCGCAGCCGCGCGCCCTGCCTGTGCCCCTTGCACCTCCGCTGTCTGCGCCAACAGTGGTCGGGCGGGCACAGCCAACAGACATGCCAGCAGCACCGCGACCAGCCCCTGCCCTGTGCGCGCCAGCCTCATTGCGCCACCCTCCACTCCGGTGTGACATCCCGGTTATGTGCCGCAATGGGCCGATCGCCGCACCAGTTCACGCCCTCCATCGGCTCTTGCGGCTGTTCACTGCCATCGGCAAACCGGTGATCCACGGCCCAATCCCCACTGACAATCATGTCATCCACCCAACTGCCCGGCGCCACAGCGGTTTGTGCCATCACAATGGAGCGCCGCACCAGAACACGGCTTGAAACATGTGCCCCCGCGCCAATCACCGTGGGGCCTTCGAGCTTGGCCCCCGCTTCCACCACCGCATCCGCGCCAATGAAACAGGGGCCGACAATCACAGCCCGGGGTGCTACAACCGCCCCCGGTGCCGCCCAAACGTGACGCCGGATTTCGCGCCCCTGCGGCGTGATCTGCGGCAGCAATCCCCGCAAGGCTCGTGAATTGGCCAGAAAATAGTCGCGCGGGCAGCCAATATCGCACCAGTCAAATGCCCCCTGATAAGCCTGTATGCGCCCCCCCGCCGCCAAAATGGCTGGCAGGAGATCATGCGCAATGTCCTGCGGCGCCCCATAGGCCAGATGACGCAGCGCGCGTGGGTGAAAAATGTAGATCCCGGTGCTGGCAAGGCGGGACGGTGGCTGCTTTGGCGTCGGTTTTTCCACAAACCCGGTCACACGCGCCTGCGCATCAATCTCAAGGATGCCGTAATTTTGTACCGCATCACGCGGCACCTGCTGTACTGCAAGGGTCACATCCGCACCGCTGCGCCGATGCAAGGAGGCCATCTCCGCAAGATCAACGGTGCTGATCGCATCCCCGCACATGACGACAAAATCCTCATCAAAAGCTGACAGCTGCGCCTGCATGGCCAGCAACGTGCTCGCGGAGCCCAAAGGCGCGGCCTGCCAGTGTGGCCCAAGGTAGCGCCCTTCATTGAAAAACTGCACCGGCCGCAGCCCCGCACTGCTCAGACGTGCATGAAACTGCGGTCCGAGGTGTCCGGGATTGATCAGCACATCCCGCAGTCCAAATCCCGCCAGATGTGTCATCACATGCTCCAGCACCGGACGCCCCATCAGATCCAGCAATGGTTTGGGCGTCTGCGCACTTAACGGTGCCATACGCCGGCCTGCCCCGGCCACAAGCACCACAGCTTTCATCCCGGCAAGCCGCCGCGCCCGAAACGCGGGGGCCGCAAGTGCCGCCTCGCGCGTTTCAAACACGGTCAGAAGCCGTGACAGCGCACAACGGTCAATCTCTCGCGCCACCGCCGGACAGGCCCCAAAATAGCCAATCACCACCTCACGCGGCGCGGCGCTCTGAAACTCGACAAGCCCCGCCAACCCAGATCGGGTGATCCGCCGCACCGCGCTCAAATCCACAAGAAAGGCGCTGCGCCCGCGCTGCACGGCTTGCACCTGCGCCCGTCGCAGCGTGCCAAAATCCGCAGAGGTCAATCGGCTGCAGGCCAGTTTGATGACGGTGATCCGCCCGTGATCATCGCTCATGGTGAGCATTGCACACTCCTTTTCAGATATCTTGCGGCTTCAGACGGCGGCCCATGCCGGGCAGCGGCCCAAGCCCCACCGTCCAGGCCGTGCCGCGCCACCCTGCCAAGCCCCAAACAGCCAAACCGGTCATTGGCACCGTCCAGAGCAGTTCCAAAACCATCAGCGCTGTTGGCGAAAGCGCGCTGTCGCTCAGGGCAATCTCCGCCAGATCCAGAAACATCGGATGGCAGAGATAAAGCCCAAAAGTGTAGCGCGCCAAACGACTGCCCCAACGGGGCCAGCTGCGATCTGCGCGGCTCAAACACAGGAGCAAGAGCACGGCCGGCATCATATAGTCCGCCCAATAGGCGGCCGGATCTGTCAGATCCCATCGCCCCTGCATCACAACCTGCACCGTCGCCAGGAGCTTGACCGCAAACAACGCCACCGCCACCAGCGCCAGCGGCGCAAACCACTCTGCGCGCACCTGCGCGGTGCTGCGCTCCCAAAGTCCCAAAACAGCGCCCGCCAGAAACCCATAGCCTGCATAGGTCAGAATTTTCACCGCGCGCACCACATATGGCAGCACATCGCCGCCCCACAAAAGAGAGTAAAGTTCACCCTCCAAGGCGCTCTTTAAAAACAAAAAAACCAAAATCAAAAACCCCCAGACGGGCTGTTTGCGCGCGCTTTGATAGGCCGGATACATCAGCACCAGACCAAAGAGCGTTGGGATAAAATGCATATGGTATTTTACATCCCCCAGAAGCAGGAATCCCAGCCAGCCCTGCACGGAAGTCACCCTGTCCAATTGCGCCGCGCCATAGCCAAACGCCTGCGCCTTGATCAGCCCAAACCCCGCATAAAACACCGTCCAGAACACGAAGGGCACCAACAGGCGCCGCGCCTGATCCCGTATCACTACGCCATAGCTGCGCAGATGCCGCGCCTGTGCCATCAACAAAAGCAGCAAAGACACTATCAGGAACAGCTCCGTGCGGGCGGTATAAAGCACCGTGCGCAATAGCATCGGCACAACGCGCTCCGCCGGCGTCGCCTCCGGGAAGGGCTGCCCCTGCGCATCTGCGCTCACATGCAGACCAATCATGGAAATTCCGGCAAACAGGCGCAGCGTGTCAATCCACGCATGCCGCCCCGCCAGAGGACCTTCTGCAACCATGCAGACCACCAACACCAAACGAACAATACCAGAACATGATGGCAACCAATCTTCAACAAATGGTAAAGAAAATTGATGAAGGGTCCCAAGTGCGATTTAGAAAAAATAAACCCCTCGCCCATAGCCTTTTTAGGGTGAGGAGTTTTGTTATGCGGTTTTTTGGTTTTCGCCCCATCGCACTGGGGCTGTGTGGTCTGCTCTCTACGCCCGGCGCTTGGGCGCTATCTCCTGATGAAATCTGTAGCCAGATGCAGGCCGCCTATGGCGTTCCAGCGGAAAGTTGCCCCCTGCTCACCTCAGAGCCGGTGCCAGCGGCGCAAACACCCGCTGCCAGCGCTCTGCCTGATGATATTGAGGAAAGTCATATTTTCTTTCCCTCCGGTGGGGCCCGGCTGGATGACACTGCCAAAGTCAAACTGGCCACAGTGGCCGCCGTATTGGAAAGCACCCCCATGCGCACAGCCTGCCTGCGGCTGACCGGGCATTCAGACACGATTGGCAGCGCGCAGGCCAATCAGGCGCTTGCGCTCCGACGCGCAGAGGCTGTTGCCGAGGCGCTCAAGATCAGCCTCACCGATAAGAGCCGCATTCTCGACGTGCGCTCTTTGGGCGAAACGCTGCCTTTGCCAGACATCCCCTCAAATTCCCGCCGCAACCGCCGTGTCACAATCGAAGCCAAGACCTGCCCTTAAAGCACCTTGCGTTGTATGTGAGCCAATCAGATCGCCTTTCGCGTTCGACCGTATGAGAAAGGCCGCGAATAAGCGCTTCAACTCAGACGCAAACTGCTCCAGCCTCCTGCCCCCAGTTTCCCGATGAAGTCAGCCCCTAGCGCGCCATACGGTTCGCTGGGCGGCTCTTCGGCGCAATCATTAACCACTTAACCCTTTTTCACTTGCCCCAGCCCAATTTAAATCCTCTCACTGGATCATGGTTAACAGAAGGTTAACCGTGATATCGGGTGGGGACCTGAAACATGGGAAAATCACACGCAAACCGCAGCGCGCGCTGTGGGCTCTTTGTGGCTATCTGCTTGGCATTCGCAACCACTGCTCCCGCAGAGCCGGGTGCCGTGCTGGCACCGCGGCCCACACTTCTGGAAACATTTGAAAAGCCCATTACACCAGACTGGCACAGACATTGGGCCATCGCGCACTACAGGTTTTCCCATCCGTTTTTTGACACGGACTGGTCGCGCGACAATCTACATATCGACAAAGGGCTGCACCTGACACTCGCGCCGCAAGACAACGCCAAAAACCGTTTTCTTGGGGCCTCGTTACGTCACAAGGAGCGCACCCATTTTGGCCGCTATGAGGCCAGCATCCGCCCGGCCAAAGGCGCCGGATTGGTCACAGGTTTTTTCACCTACACCGGCCCGCATTATGGCACCCGCCACGATGAAATCGACATCGAATTTCTCGGTCAGGACACCACCCGCCTCAACATCGCGTGGTTTGTCGATGGCAAACTCTATGATCGCAAAGTGGATCTGGGCTTTGACGCGGCTCAAACGCTGCGCAGCTATGCCTTTGACTGGTTGCCCGACCGCCTGCGCTGGTATGTGGATGGTACGCTGCTATTTGAGGTGACCGAGGAGGAAGCCCCTCTGCCCAAAGTGCCGGGGTTTCTTTTTGCCAATCTCTGGGCCGCCGATACCCCGCTGACGCACTGGGCTGGCACGGCCCAGACGGGCACCCATGCCAAAGCCTTTGTGGGCCACATGTCCTTCACACCCGCCAAAACCCCACGTACATCCCAGCCTCAGAGCGGGCTAGAGACCCACCCCGGCTCATAGGCGTCACCCTGTCCTATTGCGCGTCCACTTGCGGAGGAAACAGCGCGCTTGGTGTCAAGGCCGCGCCCATATCGGCACCTGCCCATCCGGTGGCGGCAAGCGCCATCGCCGACAAAAACGTCAACGCACAAAAGACCTGAATGCGCTTACTCATGAGCCGCCCCGATCTGCCGCACCCGACGCGCCGCACAAATAGGCCAATAGACAAAGCTCTCAGGCATCTCACAACCTCCCTTCTGGAGCAGAAAAAAACCGGGGCGCCCAAACGCCCCGGTCACATCCGTTTTACGCAGACCGCTGGAAACTGATCTCCTCAGCATCCTCGGTCATCGTCTCAACCGCCGTGGAGGGGCGGAACCCCGCCACCAGTTCCGCCAGCTCGCTGGCGGCCTCCTGAAGCGCACGCCCCTGCGCGCTGGAGCGATCCACCAAAGCGGCGTTCTGCTGTGTCACGCGGTCCAGATCCATCACACCAGAGTTGATCTCGGTGATCGCGGTTGCCTGATCACGAGAGCTTTCGGCAATCTGCACAGCCAGCGTGCTTACGTCCTGGATTTTGGTGATGATTTCCTCAATCGCCTTACCGGCCTGATCCACAAGATCCACGCCCACTTCCACCTGATCGGCGGAGGTATCGATCAATTCCTTGATCTCATGGGCGCTGGTCGCAGAGCGCAGCGCCAGTGAGCGCACCTCAGAGGCCACAACCGCAAAACCACGACCACTGTCCCCCGCACGCGCGGCTTCCACGCCAGCGTTCAGCGCAAGCAGGTTGGTCTGGAAGGAAATATCCTCGATCACGCGGTTGATCTCACTGATCTTGCCTGCGCTGTCTTTGATATCCTGCATCGCATCCACGGCGCTCTTGACGATTTCCCCGCCGCGCAGCGCCTCGGATTTGGTGGCATCCACGGTGTTTTCCACCGATTTGGTCTGATCGGAGGCGCTCTGCACGCTATCGGTGATCTGGCTGATCGCGGCGGCGGTTTCCTCAAGCGTGGCCGCCTGATTTTCGGTGCGTTTCGCCAGGTTCTGCGTGCCTTCCGCCATAGAACCGGTCTCACCCTCGATCTGCGAAATCGTACCAAGCACCCGGCCAATCACATCATCAAGCGCCTCTGCGGTCTTGTTGAAATCAGCCCGCAGCATCTCATAATCCTCCCCGAATGCGGTGGTTATGCGATGGCTCAACTGCCCCTGTGCCAATTGGTTCAGACCATCTGCCAGTTCGCCAACCACTTCGGATTGCGCCCGTGCAGTCTCTTGGGATTGCTCTTCCAGTGCCTTATTGGCCTTGATGGTCTGTACAAACTCCGTCACCGCACGTGCCAGTCGGCCCAGCTGATCTTTGCGCGTATCACTTGGCACCTCGCTCGCGGTATCCCCTTCACGCAGCGCATCAATGCGCTCAATGATGCCGCCCAGAGGCCGGGTCACACTCGCCGCGATGATGTAAACGATGAAGGCCATAACCAGAACCATCGCCACCCCCACAATCAGGGACTGCAGATACAGCTGGTTCACAGCCGTCGCCACACGGGTCAGATCGAAGCCAATCACCATCTCCCCAACAACCGTGCCGTCGGTGTGATTGACCGGGAATTTGATGAACTCCACATCCCCGACAAACAGCCGCGCGCTGGCCTCTTCCATCGCCAGAATTTCCGCAATCTGCGCGTTCCAGGCCGTGGCGTCATCGCCTTTCACAACCACTTCGGCAAAAGCGTCCCCATCCACGAACACTTTGGCAAACAGCGCGTCTTCCATCTCAACAATGCCCGCAATGGCGCCATTGGCCCCATCGGTGTTGAAATCCCAGACAGCCGCCGCCACCGGAGGCGCCATAAAGGTCTGCGCCATCTCCAACTCGCTTTCAAACGCGTGCTGATAGGTGGTGGTTTGAAGATTCATCCACCACACGGTGGAGCTGGCAAAGAACACAACGATACATCCGACAATCGGCAGCAGCAGCCGCCCCATGATCGAAAAACCAAAAAAACGGTCCAGCAGACGCGTCAGAAAGTTCACAATAAAGGCCATCGCCCAGTTCCGCAGTGCGGCCCCCAATAAGGCACCTGAGTGGAGGTGCTGTTGTCATCTCGGTCAGGAGGCCATCCAAGAAACGCCACAGCGGCTTGCCCAGAAACGGAACACCGCTGGCCGTATCCCAAGCGCCACGCGCCCAAGACAGCCCAGTCCTGCGAGACTGACCCTAGGAAAGTTGCGTTAATTGTTGCTTACAGCCACAGCGCCGTTCACTGCGCGCCACGAAAAACACTTAACTCGTTGTCCAAGCGCCGTTTTTTCTGATCTCAGTGGAGCTGATGGCGCGCATGGGCATATTGGCAAAGCCCCAGACAGGCGCCGCTTTGCGACTCAGCAGCCGGTTCTGAGCGGGGTGCAGACGGGCCTTGTGAAACACCTGCGCGGCCTTGGCATGACGCGCCTCAAGCCGGTCTCCGGGCCGCGCCAGAACCCCCACCGGCACCCGCGCCATGATTTCCTCCCAGTCGCGCCAGCGATGAAACTGCGCCAGATTATCCGCCCCCATCAGCCAGACAAACCGCGCCTGCGGGCAACTCTTCTGCAAAAGCGCAAGGGTCTCTGCCGTATACCGCGTGCCAGCCTGCGCCTCAAAATCGCTGACATGCACACGGGGGTGATCCATGATCGCCCGCGCCGCCGCCATCCGTCGCGCCAACGCCGCCGGGCCGCGCGCCTTAAGAGGATTGCCGGGGCTCACCAGCCACCAGACCCGATCCAGCCCAAACCGCTTCATCGCCTCCCGCGTCAGATGCACATGGCCCGCGTGAGGCGGATCAAACGATCCTCCCAACAGGCCAATCGTCTGACCCCGCGCAACATATGGCAATCCGTAAGGCACGAGGTTTAGTGGGCTTTTGTGAGGGGAAGGTCAATGGTTCCTATGCCAAAGCAAAGCTTTGGAAGTGCCCCACTGGCAGAAAGGGCCTTGCTCAGCAAGGTCCCAGAAGGTGAAGCGCACATCGAACTCGGCCACCTTCATGTTCTACCTTCGTCCTTGCTCACTTCCGCTTTACTGCGGTACCGTGGGCAACCAACATTAGCATCGTGCTTCCTGTGGCACCAATTTCGTTGTAGTCTAAGCTCACTGCGATAACCGCATCTGCTCCAAGCTCTGCAGCCTCGTCTTTTAGTTCCTCAATTGCCTGCAATCGAATATCCCGTAACACCTTTTGAACGTTACCTGTCCGCCCACCAACGACATTTCGGACCCCTGTCATAAAGTCTTTAAGTACGTTCATACCAACGACCACTTCAGAGCTCACAATGCCGCAACGCTCAGCGATAGGAAAATCGACCTGAGCTTCTGTAGTCACAACCATTCCGCCTTTTCGGCTCAAATGCCCCGCAAAATCATCGGCGGAAAACCTATCAGGCTTTTTCAGTTTCAAATGCTCTGGAAGATCTTGGTTCAGCATAGCAGCGTGACAACTACCACAACGCCCCTTGTAATTGTTAATTTCGTTAATTTTCTTTTTGCAATCGATACAAGTCGCCATGTCACTTCCATTAAATAGTCGAACAGGATTTAGCGAAAATACCCGATAAGCTCTCCGGCAGCAAAGGACTTGCCACGTCCTATCTCCCAACCTCCATTGCCCCCGCCCCCGCCCTCCGCTATCACACGCTCTAACGTGATTTTGGCGAACGGAGTCGGCTCCCATGGCATCTTATCAATATGTCTACCACATGCAGGGTGTGTCCAAGACCTACCCCGGTGGTAAAAAATGTTTTGAAAACATCCACCTGTCCTTCCTTCCGGGCGTGAAAATTGGTGTGGTCGGCGTCAACGGCGCTGGTAAATCCACCCTGATGAAGATCATGGCCGGTCTGGACAAAGACTTCACCGGTGAGGCGTGGTCCGCAGAAGGCGCGCGCGTGGGCTACCTGCCACAGGAGCCGCAGCTGGATGACAGCCTCTCCGTGCGTGAAAACGTCATGCTCGGCGTGAAGGAAAAGAAAGACAAAGTTGATCGGTTCAACGCCATCGCCATCGAAATGGCGGAGAACTACACCGACGAGCTGATGGAAGAGATGACCGTCCTTCAGGACGCCATCGACAGCGAAAACCTCTGGGATCTGGACAGTCAGGTCGACATCTCCATGGAGGCCCTGCGTTGCCCGCCTGATGACGCCAATATCGCTGACCTCTCCGGTGGTGAGAAACGCCGTGTCGCGCTCTGCAAACTGCTGCTGGAAGCGCCCGACATGCTGCTGCTTGACGAACCGACCAACCACCTGGATGCGGAAACCATCGCCTGGCTGCAACAGCACCTGATCGACTACAAAGGCACCATCCTCTGCGTCACTCACGACCGCTACTTCCTCGATGACATCACCGGCTGGATCCTCGAACTCGACCGCGGCCGCGGGATTCCGTATGAGGGCAACTACTCCGCATGGCTGGAGCAGAAAGCCAAACGTCTGGAGCAGGAAGCCCGCGAAGACAAATCCAAGCAGAAAACGCTTGAGCGTGAACTTGAGTGGATGCGTCAGGGTCAGAAAGCCCGTCAGGCCAAATCCAAAGCGCGTATCGCCGCCTATAACGATCTGGCCAGCCAGTCTGAGCGCGAGAAAATCACCCGCGCGCAGATCGTCATTCCAAACGGCCCGCGCCTTGGCTCCAAGGTGATCGAGGTCAACGGGCTGTCCAAGCACTTTGGCGACAAGCAGCTGATCGAAAACCTCGAATTCTCCCTGCCACCGGGCGGGATTGTCGGCGTGATCGGCCCCAACGGCGCCGGTAAATCCACGCTCTTCAAAATGCTCACCGGTCAGGAACAGCCCGATCAGGGCACTGTGGAATATGGCGACACCGTGAAGCTCAGCTATGTGGACCAGTCCCGCGATGATCTGAACGACAAAGACACCGTTTGGGAAGCCATCTCCGGCGGCGCCGAGATCATCGAGCTGGGGGATGCGCAAGTGAACTCCCGCGCCTACTGTTCGTCCTTCAACTTCAAGGGCGGCGACCAGCAGAAACCACTGAACCTGCTGTCGGGTGGGGAACGCAACCGCGTCCACATGGCGCGCCTCTTGAAAGAAGGCGGCAACGTCCTTCTGCTCGACGAACCGACCAACGATCTGGACGTGGAAACCCTCCGCGCGCTCGAAGACGCGCTGGTGGATTTCGCCGGCTGCGCCGTGGTCATCTCCCACGACCGCTTCTTCCTCGACCGTATCTGTACCCACATCCTCGCCTTTGAAGGCGACGCCCATGTGGAATGGTTCGAAGGCAACTTTGAGGACTACGAAGAAGACAAAAAACGCCGTCTGGGCCCGGATGCTCTGGAACCCAAGCGCCTCAAGCACAAAAAGTTCACCCGCTAACGTAGGGTGCGCATTCACTGCGCACCACGCCACCCGGCCAAACGAGCAAACGGTGCGCGGAAACCGCGCACCCTACGGCGGATGCGGCACACAAACGCTGCGTAACCTACGAAATAAAACACCCCCATGAGGCCGTACCCACCGGCGACATTTTGCTCAATGCTAGTGGGTTCCTGCCATCACCTCAGCGCCATGAACTCCTGAGAGCAAATACAAGACTACTCACTATTAGGGCTTTACACTGAAAGAACGTTGCAAGTAACTTTGCTCAACTCCGGATGTAACGATTACACAAAATTAAGCATAATTTCTGAAACTGGTTACACTAGTGACTTTGGATAGCTTCTACTATATGAACTTTCTGAAGAGCAGCAGGAAAAACAATGACAGCCATAAAACGTGATCAAGACGTGTTTTTTCGCGTTGTGAAGCGTAGCGGACGTAGCGGAAAGTTCGTAAGTCGTGCGCAGCATGGATCAACTGGACAACATGTGATTTCTGTAAACCGTGGAACTTACAAAAAGGGGCTTAAAGCTGCTTCTAAAGTTTTGCGTGAGCTAAATCCCCCCGAGAAAGCGGATTGATTTATGAATCCAATGTTTAGCCTACTGGCGGGCAAAGACAATGAAGATGTAGAAGGGCTCATAGCTTACGCATTGTATAAGCGCCACAAACGGTCTTGGGCTACAAACTTTGAGGAAAAGAACAAACGGCCTCCAAACAACGCTGAAAAGGCCGCTTTTGCAGAAACAACGTCAACTGAGGATTCATGTGAACGATACCGCATGAATGCACAAGACATTTTGATCGGCTTTGCTAATTCCTTTGTCGAGGATGAGCGCCCAGGCATTGAACAAGAGGCAATTAAGGGCTCCGTCTCGGATGCAGTACACGGGATTAAAAAGGCAGGATCGTTTTGGAGCTTACTGAAAGTTGGTGTTGTCTCGACGCTCGTAACATCTGCTCTTCTGGCGCTCTTGGCTTTTGGAACGCAAGTATTCGGAATCGATTTGATTGACGCGCTCCAGGGAACTCCAGAATCTAAAGGAAGCGATAGCTAATAGACCGTAGGGTGCGCATTCACTGCGCACCACGCTTTCTGACCGCATGCAAAACCGGTGCGCGGCAACCGCGCACCCTACGGCCATCGCCCTGCTGCTATGTCGCGATGCACCGATGAATACGGCCAATCCTCAGCACGCTGAACAAACCCATGTTTCACTGGGTTCAAATGGCAATACCGTATCGCCGCCGCGTAGCTTTCTTGATCCCGAATATGATGTTCCCAAAACCGCCGCTGCCACACCGCGCGTTCTCGCCGCGCCACATGACTATCGCGTTGCACCCCTTTGGGCACAGCCCGTGAAAACCGCGCCTTGATGATTTGCCACCGCCGCGCATAGTCGCTGTCCCCCGGCGGCAAAGTCCAGACGGCGTGCATATGATCGGGCATCACAACCCAGGCATCGATGTAAAACCGCCGCTCTGCATGTGTTTTGATCACCGCCTCTCGAAGCCGATCAATACGCCGGACCAACAAATCATCGCCCCGTTCAGCCAGATTGACGGTGAAAAACACCGTCGCGCCGGGCACCTTGGGGCGAATGTAGCGGGACATCGCCTAAGCCTGCGCTGACATGGTTAACAAATCTCTAACGGCCCAGCTCGCCACCAGCAACAAACATCACACCCCCGCCATCGCGCTGTAACACCTCTTAAAACCACCGCCTCGCGCCCCCATCCTCGCTAAACCACCACTCACGAGGACCATATCATGCGCCATCTGCTTCCTGCCCTCATCGCCGCCATCCTCATGGCCCTCTTCATCGCTCTGGACACAGGTCGCAGCCTCGGCGCACATCCGTGGTGGAGCCAGAAAACCCTCCTCATCGGCGCGCTCATCGGCCTGTTCCTCGCCACGCTTGCAGGCCTCAAGCTGCGCCCGATGCCACTCACGGTCGCCACAATGCTCGGGACCATTCTTGCCTTTGCCACCGCCAAATACGGCCAGACACAATTCGCAGCCTCCTATGCCGAGGACCAACTGGCAGGGCAGCTCTGGTACCTTGGCTGGATGGCCACGGGCGCACTGACAGCGGCGTGGCTGACCTCCGTGGTACAATGGCTATTGAACCGAGAATAGCGGGCAACACATCTGACCGCGCGCAACAGCTTGCATGCCTCGCACGCTCAGGCGCATGGCATATGCATGGTTAACCCCACGTGAACTCGGCACAAACCCACGCTCCCGCCGCATAGGCGCCATATTGCTGCCCCATTTCAAAGCCCATAGTGATCTTGACGCATTTGGGGTATGCTAAGGTCACCCGCCTCAGCCCCCCGCCAGAAGGCATATGGAAAGGCGCATCATGGCTCTCGTTCTGATCTTTGCTGGTAGCATGGCCGGGCTTCTCATCGGAGCCTTCCAGATGATGTTTCAGGATGCCTCCGTCTGGGCCTTGCTCACAACCTATTTGAGCTTCTCCCTGGCCTTTCCCGCCGTAGCGCTCACCTTGGCAATGGCCCTGGGCACGCTGCGTCCCAGCCATGATGAGACCGACCTCTTTAACGGCCATCAAGCCTGATCCTCTCGACTGCATATGCGCGCGACTGGCGATGCGACAGTCATTCGCCACCAGCGCAAACAAGGCGCGGCGCGCTCTATGGATCCTCCTCGGCCTCCCGCAACCACGTCATAACATCGGCCTCATGGCGGATCTCTTCGGCAATTTTCATCTGCGCCCATGTGGCCAGCAGACGGTTGATCCGCGCCTGATACCCCTTGCCCATGGCCCGGTAGAACTGCGCCACGGAGCGATCCAGATAGAGCGTCACTTTCTCTTTGCGCTCACTGACATCCAAATCCTGTTCTAGATGATGCCATGCCTCAGGAACCGCCTCGCGCAAAGCAGCTCCCACCCAGGCCTGCGAGGTCAGCACCAACAGGTTGCGCGCCAAACCCTCGCGCGCGGCCCGCTTTGTTTTGCTGTCTCGTGATATCTTCTGACGCCCGCCAAAGGGCAATGATGGCTCTGCCATGACAATCCTCCTGTCATGAAGCCTGCCGCAAAGCCCTTGCGCAATCCCAATCAGGGCGCACGCACGCCGTTGCGCGGCCCCGCCGAAGACGCCGGGGGCGACTTCCTGCACCTACACTTGCGGCCAAGGGGCATCTTCCTGCGGTACCGGGCGCGGGTTGCCATCCTCGTCAATGGCAACATAGGTGAAAATCGCCTCTGTCACCTTCTCTGAAACCCCGCGCCGATGGCGCACGGCCCAGGCTTCGATCTTGATCGCCATCGAGCTGCGCCCAACCCGCGCGACAGAGGCCCACACACATAAGATATTGCCCACCTGCACAGGGCGGATAAACTTCATCGCATCCACTGCCACAGTGGTCACACGCCCTTTGGCCCGCTGTGCCGCCACGATGCCACTTGCGATGTCCATCTGGCTCAACACCCAGCCGCCAAAAATATCGCCATTGATGTTCACATCCGATGGCATTGCCACCACACGCAGGGTCGCTTCCCCATCTGGTTGTTGCTCGTCGCTCATGCCAGGTCCTCTCTTTGCCCCTACGATAGCGACAAAGCCCACGGGACAAAAGCAAGCTGACGTTGCGACACACACCACACGGCAGGCAAAGCGCCGCCGCTCTCCGGCGGTATCAGACCGAAGCCTTGATCCACTTCACAATCGCTGTTTTCGGCAGTGCTCCGGACTGTCTGGCCCGCTCTTTGCCATTGGTGAAAGCCGCCATCGTGGGAATCCCGCGAATACGGTATTTGCTGCCCGCATTGCGGTGCGCTTCTGTATTGAGCTTCACCAGCCGCACCGCCCCTTTGAAATCCTGCGCGGCCGCCTGATACTGCGGCGCCATCTGACGACAGGGGCCACACCAAGGTGCCCAGAAATCCACCACCAAAGGCACATCATCATTGCGAACGGCTTTTTCAAACGTGGCCAGATCGACCTCGGCCACTTTGCCGCTCATCAATCCAGTGCCACAGGTGCCACATTTGGGGCCCGCGCCCAGCTTGTCATAGGGCACCCGGTTGATTTGCCCACACTTAAAGCAGGTCAGCTTCTTACCGCTCATGGTCGCCTCCATCGTCACCTTGCGAACCGGACATAAGATGCCACTCTACGGTTTGAAAGCCCTTCCAACGTAAAAGGCCGGGGCATCCCCCGGCCTCTTCAGTCTCTAAGGTCTCAACGCTTACTTCAGCGCTTTGTCGGTGATGGCGTGGGTCCATGCGCCTTCTGGAGTGGCGGTGATCACCGGATCAGAGCCACCGGACATCAGGCTTGCCACCGTGCGCTCATAGTCCGCCACATCCAACGCGCCGTTGGAGCCTGCGGTCAGCTTGGCAATCTCGCCCATCATACGCACCTGATGCTCTTCGGTCTGCGCACCGGTCTCATCATACTCCAGCACAATCATCGCCGCGTCTTCAGGGTTCTCTTCGGCCCACTTCCAGCCCTTCATGGACGCACGTACAAAACGCACCATCTTGTCCTCAAAGGCCGGATCGGCGAGGTTTTCTTCCAGCGCATAAAGCCCGTCTTCCAGCGTCGCCACACCCTGATCTTCGTATTTGAACGTGGTCAGATCATCCGCGGTCAGACCCGCATCAATCACCTGCCAATATTCATTGTAGGTCATGGTGGACACACAGGCCGCCTGACCGTTCAGGATCGGATCCACGTTGAAACCCTGCTTGAGCACCTCAACACCGGCGTCCCCACCATCAGTGCCCAGCTCCAGCTGCGACATCCAGCTCAGGAAAGGGAACTCATTGCCAAAGAACCACACGCCCAGCGTCTTACCGGCAAAATCATCGGTACTCGCCACACCCGCATCCTTGCGGCAGGTCAGCATCATGCCCGAGGATTTGAACGGCTGCGCAATGTTCACCATCGGCAGGCCCTTTTCACGCGCTGCCAGCGCCGCTGGCATCCACTCAACGGTCACATCCGCGCCGCCTCCAGCCAGCACCTGTGTCGGCGCAATATCGGGGCCACCCGGCTTAATGGTCACATTCAGGTCTTCATCCGAGTAAAACCCGTTTTCAAGCGCCACATAGTAGCCCGCGAACTGGGATTGGGTCACCCATTTCAGCTGCAAGGTCACATCATCCGCAGCCAGCGCCGCACTCCCCAGCAGGGAAAGGGCCGCCGCCGTAAGAGAAGAAGTCGAGAGTTTCATGCAAGTTTCTCCTTGTTGAATATCAATTGGGTTGTTGATCAACCTCTTTGTGATGGGTGCCAGAAGGTCACCCGTTTTTCGATCCAGGCCACCACCCCGTAAAAGGCGCTGCCCACCAGAGCCGAGACAAAAATCTCCGCCCAGACCAAATCTATTGAAAGGCTGCCAACGCCAGTCGAGATCCGAAATCCCATCCCGCGCGTGGGCGAGCCGAAATACTCCGCAACAATGGCCCCGATCAAAGCAAGGGTTGTGGCAATCTTCAACCCGTTGAAAATGAAAGGCAGCGCCGCAGGGATGCGCAGCTTCAGCAAGGTCTGAAAATAGCCCGCCGCATAGGTGCGCATCAGATCGCGCTGCATCGCGTCCGTGGCGCGCAGCCCCTGCACCGTGTTCACCAGAATGGGAAAGAACACCATCACCACCACAACGGCCGCTTTGGAGTGCCAGTCAAACCCGAACCAGTTCACCAGAATTGGGGCCACGCCGACAATCGGCAAGGCGGCGACAAAATTGCCAATCGGCAGCAGGCCGCGGGTCAGAAACGCACTGCGGTCAATCAGAAGCGCCGCCACAAAGGCCGCCGCCGCCCCCATCAGAAAGCCGCGCAACGCGCCTTTCACAACGGTCTGCACAAAATCCACCCACAGAAGGTCTGTGGATTGGGCAAACACCACCATCACCTGGCTGGGTGGTGGCAGGATCACCTGACTGACCCCAAAGCCACGCACAAGGCATTCCCAGATCACCAATATGGTGATCCCAAACAGCACCGGCACCGCAATACGCACCACCATCATGCCTGCATAAGCCGAGTTCGCCAGCCACACATTGGTGCGCCAGGCAGCGGCCCAAAACACCAGCATTGCAACAATCCAGATCATCCGTGGAACCCCATCTTGCGCAGTGTCACCCGCTGAGTGATGTCAATCAATGTGACCAGAAGACCAGCCAGCACCGCAGCACAGATCAGCGCCGACCAGATCGCCAACGGCGTGCCAAACTGATCCCCGATCAGGATCCGCGCGCCCAGCCCGCTGATCGCCCCTGTTGGCAGCTCACCCACAATCGTACCCACCAACGCAGCGGCGATGCCGACCTTCAGCGCGGTGAACAGATAAGGCACGCTGGCGGGCAGGCGAAGCTTCAGAAAACTCTGCACCCCACTGGTGTTATAGGTTTTTAAGAGATCCAGCTGCTCGCCCGTCGGGGAGCGCAAACCTTTGACCATCGAGACCAGCACCGGAAAGAAACACAGATAAGCCGAGATGATCGCCTTGGGCACGCCCCGTCCTTCAATGCCCACCTGATTGGACACCACAATGATCATCGGTGCCAAAGCCACAATCGGCACGGTCTGGCTGATGATCGCCCAGGGCATCACACTCATGTCCACCACACGGCTGTAAACGATGGCCACCGCGCCCAGAATACCGACGGTGGTGCCCAACACAAAGCCCCACAGCGTCGACTGCAACGTGACCCAGGCGTGATAGATCAGAGAGCGTTTCGACCAAGCCCGCCCTTTGGCCACCATCGCACCCGTGGTCTTCCACAGCTCTTCGCCCACCTGCGCCGGTGTCGGCAACCGCGGCCGTTTGAGATCATAGCCCGCCGCCACCAGAGAGGGGTTGTCAAGCATCAGCTTAAAGACAGACACATCGCGGCGTTCCACAGAGCCTTCCGGCACCACAACCGCACCGCCCCGTTCGGCAATATCCAGCGCCGGGCGCACATTCATCGGCGCCACCGCCAGCCACCAAATGCCCACAATCGCCGCCAGAACGGTCAAAATCGGGAGTAGGTTTCTCATCGCCGCCACTCCATCCGCACTTCGCGCAGACCTTTATGAATGTCGCCATCGTGTCGGCTGACTTCCTCAAAACCTTCGCGTTTGTAAAACCGCTGCGCCGCTTCATTTGCCTCATGCGTGTGAAGCCAGATAAAGTCGCGTCCCTCTTTGGCCTTCTCCATCAGAGCCTTACCCAACCCCGCGCCCGTCTTCCGGCAATAAAGCCCGCCAACCCGGTTCACCTTCGGATCAAAGGACAGGTAGCCCTCAATTGGGTTTCCCGCGACCCACATCTCCCGCTCAGGCATCGCCTCACGGATCATGTCGGCAATCTCCTCCGGCCCATAGATCGACGGCATCCAATCTGTAGCCGCCTCCCAGTCAGAGACAATCCGCGCCATCGCAGGCGCATCTGCGACCTGCGCGCGCCTGATGTCACCTTTGTTCATAAAGCACCTCCCGCCCCGGACCTGATCCGGGGCCTCATGCCGATGTGCGCCCAGAGGTCCCGGGCCAAGCCCGGGACATGTGTTTCCCGCCACTCAGTCATTTTCATGCCCCGCCCGCAGCCCATCCCGCACCCGATGGGAAATCTCAATAAATTCAGGGCTGTCACGAATATCCAGAGGCCGCTCTTTTGGCAGGGTGCTTTCAATCACATCGTGAATCCTCCCCGGGCGCGGGCTCATCACCACAATCTTGGTGGAGAGATACACCGCCTCTGGAATCGAGTGAGTCACAAAGCCAATGGTCTTATTGGTGCGCGCCCAGAGCTCCAGAAGCTGCTCATTGAGGTGATCGCGCACAATCTCATCAAGCGCCCCAAATGGCTCATCCATCAAGAGAATATCGGCATGAAACGCCAGCGCGCGTGCAATGCTGGCCCGCTGTTGCATCCCGCCGGAAAGCTGCCAGGGGAATTTCTTCTCAAAGCCCTCCAGATGCACCAGCTCCAGCACTTCTTTGACCGCCGCATCCTGCTCTGCCTTGGAAATCCCCATGATCTCCAGCGGCAGGCGAATGTTGCCGCCAATGGTGCGCCACGGGTAAAGCCCCGCATGCTGGAACACATAGCCATAAGCCCGCGCCTTACGCGCCTCCTCCGGGCTTACCCCATTGACGGTGATCTCCCCGGCCGTGGGCTGCTCCAGATCGGCCATACAGCGCAGAAAGGTGGTCTTGCCACAGCCTGACGGCCCAATGAAAGAAACAAAATCCCCCTTGTTGATATCAAGGTTCACATCCTTAAGCGCATGCACAGGACCATCATTGGTCTCA
Source organism: Shimia marina (assembly GCF_001458175.1). GTDB lineage: Bacteria > Pseudomonadota > Alphaproteobacteria > Rhodobacterales > Rhodobacteraceae > Shimia > Shimia marina. Next base: position 289,292 of record NZ_CYPW01000040.1, on the reverse strand, counting down.
AAGGTCAGGCTCAGGTTTTTTGCTCTGATCACGGTTGACACACCGCTCTCCCCCTCTGTCATAGTCATATCATTATTGCCTTTTTCAGGAGCACGCCCTCATGACGTCGTCTATGCCCCCCAAATGCCAAAAACTGCGCCCCGGCGGCACCTATGCCGGCAAACAGGGGTTCAGCTATTTTGAGGGCATTGCCCGCGAAACCACCGGTGCTCAGGGCATCTGCATGCACCTGCTGCGCATCCCGCCCGGCGGTCGCGCCAAAGCCCATCTGCATGAAAGCCATGAAACGGCGATCTATGTGATGGAAGGCTCTGCCGCGATGTACTGGGGCGAAAAGCTTGAGCACCATATGGAAACCGTTGCGGGCGATCTGGTCTATATTCCAGCGGGCGTCCCCCACCTGCCGGTCAATACCGGCGAGGTTGAAGCGGTTGCCGTGATAGCCCGCACCGACCCGCACGAACAGGAAAGCGTGCGCCTCCTGCCCGAGCTTGAGGATCTGGTGCCCGCTTAAGCGCATCACACACCCGTGGCCGGAATGCCCGTCCGCTGCACAGGCTGCGGCGCGCTCAGCTCTTTCCAGGTGCTCAGCGCCTTGTTGACCGTCGTATTGGCTTCGCGTGCCACAAATTTGCCGTGGCCTTCCTGCGTGCGGATCTCTCCATCATGCACCGCCACATGGCCCCGTGTCAGGGTAAAGCGCGGCAGGCCTTTGACCTCCTGGCCTTCAAAGACGTTGTAATCAATTGCGCTCTGCTGGCTGCCTGCGGAAATCGTCTTGGTCTTCTTAGGATCCCAGACCACAAGATCCGCATCCGCCCCCACCAGAACCGCGCCTTTCTTGGGATAGCAGTTCAGGATCTTGGCAATATTGGTGGAGGTCACCGCGACAAACTCATTGGGGGTCAGACGGCCGGTCTCCACCCCGTGCGTCCAGAGCATCGGCATCCGGTCCTCAAGCCCGCCGGTGCCATTGGGGATCTTGGAAAAATCGCCCACGCCATAGCGTTTCTGCTCGGTGGTAAAGGCGCAGTGGTCGGTGGCAACCACACTCAGGCTGCCCGATTGCAGACCGGCCCAGAGGCTGTCCTGATGTTTCTTGTTGCGAAACGGCGGCGACATCACCCGGCGCGCCGCATGATCCCAATCCGGGTTGAAATACTCGCTCTCATCCAGCGTCAGATGCTGAATGAGCGGCTCGCCCCAAACCCGCTTGCCCTGCATACGCGCACGCCGGATCGCCTCATGGGCCTCCTCACAGGAGGTGTGCACCACATAGAGCGGCACACCGGCCATATCGGCAATCATGATCGCGCGGTTGGTGGCTTCGCCTTCCACCTGCGTCGGGCGCGAATAGGCATGGCCTTCCGGCCCCACATTGCCCTCCGCCAGCAGTTTGGCGGTCATCTCCGCCACCACATCGCCGTTTTCGGCGTGCACCATGGCAATCCCGCCCAGCTCCGCAAGACGGTTGAAAGAGGCAAACAGCTCATCGTCATTCACCATCAACGCGCCTTTATAGGCGAGGAAATGCTTGAATGTGTTGATGCCGCGCTGCTCAATCACGGTCTTCATATCGTTGAAAACCTGCTCCCCCCACCAGGTCACCGCCATGTGGAAAGAATAGTCACAGTTCGCTCGTGTGGATTTATTGTCCCAACGCTTGATCGCATCCATCAGGCTCTCGCCCTGATTGGGCAGACAGAAGTCCACCACCATGGTGGTGCCCCCTGCAAGACCCGCGCGTGTGCCGCTCTCAAAATCATCGCTGGAGTATGTGCCCATAAACGGCATTTCCAAATGCACATGCGGGTCAATCCCCCCCGGCATCACGTAACAGCCGGTCGCGTCCAGCTCCTCGTCGCCTTTAAGGCCTTTGCCAATCTCAATGATCACCCCGTTTTCAATCAACACATCCGCCTCATAAGACAGATCTGCGGTCACTACGGTGCCGTTCTTGATAACCTTTGTGGTCATAACTTAACTCCCTGAATGCGCGCCCCGCCCCGGACGTGATCCGGGGCCTCGCCCGCAATCACGCCGGAACAAACGCCGTTATGTCCTGCCAATTTGGATTGGCATCTGTAATCAGTTTGATTTTCCAGTCCCGCCGCCAACGTTTGATCGCACGTTCGCGCCGCAGAGACGGTTCGAAGGATTCGTGTTCTTCGAACCAGACCAGTGTTTTGATGTTGTATTTGTGTGTGTGTGTCGACAGCCCCGCCCGATGCGCCTGCAGGCGCAACCGAAGATCGGTTGTGCGCCCAACGTAGAGCGCGCCGCCCGGTCTGGAGGCCAGGATGTAAACGAAGTGGGACATCTCCAACCCTCGCGCCATCGTGGTTACCAAATCGTAAACACCGCCCCAGCCCCACGACAAAGCCTCGCCCTGCCTGAGACCGCCAGAGGTCCCGGGTCAGGCCCGGGACGGGGGGTGCCAATGGCAAGCTCACTCCACAACTTCCGCTGTCTCAAGCACCGCGTGCAGCATAACATCCGTGCCGGCCGAGGCCCATTCTTTGGAAATCTCTTCCGCCTCATTGTGGCTCAACCCGTCCACACAAGGACACATGATCATCGCTGTAGGGGCCACATCGTTGATCCAGCAGGCGTCATGCCCCGCGCCAGACACGATATCCATGTGGCTATAGCCCAGACGCTCCGCAGCGTTGCGCACCGCGCTGACACAGCCTTCGTCAAAGGCGGGCGGATCAAACTGGCCGACGATTTCCCAATCCAGCCCAACTTCGATCTCTTCGCAAAGCTTGGGCGCTTTCTCGGCAAACTCCGCCAGCATCGCGTCAATCACCTCTTGCAGGTGACTGCGGAAATCTATGGTGAACACCACCTTGCCCGGAATGATATTGCGTGAGTTGGGATAGACATCCACATGGCCAATTGCGCCCACCGCATTGGGCTGATGCTTCATGGCAATCTCATGCACCAGCTCTGTGATACGCGCCAAACCCCGGCCCGCATTCTTGCGCATAGGCATCGGCGTAGATCCGGTGTGGCTTTCTTTGCCCGTAACGGTGCACTCAATCCAGCGCAGCCCCTGACCATGGGTGACAACCCCAATGTCCTTGCCTTCCGCTTCCAGAATAGGCCCCTGCTCGATGTGCAGCTCAAACATCGCATGCATCTTGCGCGCGCCCACCTCTTCGTCGCCCACCCAGCCGATGCGCTTAAGCTCATCGCCAAATGTCTTGCCCTCAGCATCCGCACGCCCGTAGGCCCAATCCTGTGTATGCCGCCCAGTGAATACGCCAGAAGCCAACATAGCAGGCGCATAGCGTGTGCCCTCTTCGTTGGTCCAGTTGGTAACGACAATCGGGTGTTTGGTCTTGATGCCCAGATCATTCATCGAGCGCACAACTTCCAGCCCGCCAAGCACGCCCAGCACACCGTCATATTTGCCGCCTGTGGGCTGCGTGTCCAAATGGCTGCCCATATAGACCGGCAGCGCGTCAGGGTCCTCACCGGCACGGGTGGCAAACATATTGCCCATCGTGTCCACGCCCATGGTCATGCCCGCAGCCTCACACCAGGTCTGAAACAGCGCACGGCCCTCTGCATCTTCATCAGTCAGGGTCTGACGATTGTTGCCACCGGCAATACCGGGGCCAATCTTGGCCATTTCCATCAGGCTGTCCCACAGCCGATCTCCGTTCACCTTCAGGTTCTCACCCGGTGCTGCCATTGTCTCACACTCCCTTGTTCTGGCCGGGGCTGCCGCGACGCCACGCTCACGCGCGGATCGGTCCCTTGCTGGTGGGGCTCTTGCTTTCGCAGGCATCCTGACCGTATGGTCAATTTCAGAGCAACATAGCCTGACCAACCGGTCAAGAAATTTCTCAAGGTCTCTTTGATGCCCAAAGCCAGCCCCTCAAACAGCAAGAAACTGCGCCGTCAGGAGGCGGAGGCGCTTATTTTATCAGCAGCAGAAAAAGTCTTTGCCGAGGCCGGCTTTGGCGGCGCCACCATGCAATTGATCGCCGACGTCGCCGGTCTGCCCAAGGCCAACCTGCATTATTACTTTCCCACCAAAGAGTTACTCTATCGGCAGGTGGTTCAGAACATCTTCGAAATCTGGCTTCAGGCCGCCGATGTTTTTGATCAGGCTGAGGGCCCCGAGGAAGGCATTGGTGCCTATATCGACGCCAAAATGGAAATTTCCCGCCGTCATCCAAACGGGTCCAAAGTCTGGGCCAGTGAAGTGATGCACGGCGCTCCGGTCATTCAGGACTATCTGGAGACCACGCTCACCGATTGGACCAACGGGCGCATCACCGTCATCGAACGCTGGATTTCCGAGGGCCGCATGGCCCCCATCGACCCGCGCCATCTGCTGTATATGCTCTGGGCAACCACCCAGCATTACGCCGATTTTGGCCATCAGATTGAGACCCTAAACGGCAGCGCCCCCCTCTCCGATGCGCAATGGGAAGCCGCCAAAAACAACATCAAAACCATCATCTTGCGCGGCATTGGTGCCCTGCCAACCGCGTGAAAACCTGACCTCACGCCCTATGGACCTGCGCCGCTGCCTTCTTTAGCCTAGGCAGAGCAACGCAGAACGGAACGCAGATCATGTCTCAGGCCCCGGCACGCAAGCCAAGCCGCATTCAACAACGCAATCGCAAGCGCATCCTTGAAGCCGCACTGGAAGTCTTTTCCAGTCAGGGGTTTCGGGGGGCCACGCTTGATCTGATCGCCGAGGAGGCCGGGCTCTCCAAGCCCAACATCCTCTATTATTTCAGTGGCAAAGAAGACATTCACACAACCCTGCTCAACCAATTGATGGAAACCTGGCTCGATCCGCTCGAAGATATGGATCCCAACGGCGACCCGATTGAGGAGATCATGTCCTATGTCCACCGCAAGCTGGAAATGAGCCGTGAATTCCCACGTGAAAGCCGCCTCTTCGCCAACGAAATCCTCCAAGGCGCCCCGCGCATGGCCCCCCATCTGGAAAGTGATCTCAAACCGCTGGTGGATCGCAAGACCGCCGTGATCCGCCAATGGATCACCGAAGGCAAATTGGCCGATGTAGATCCGCGCCACCTGATTTTTTCGATCTGGGCCACCACGCAACATTATGCAGATTTTGCCGTGCAGGTGCGTACTTTGATGCCAGAGGCCAGCAGCCCAACAGAGGGCGCCGATGCCTATCTGGACATGTTGTTCCGCAAACTCCTCACGCGCTGATCCAGCCGTTCCTGAGCCAGATATCTGGCTCAGATCCATTGATGTTGTACCGGATCGGGAACATGAAGGGGCCCTGAGCCCACTGCGGCAAAGAAGCGACACCTTTCCCCCACCTGCCATTTTCCTTTTGGGCATCTGCCGAAATTGGCTAAGCTGCCTAAAAAATAAATAAACTAAAAATAAAATTGTAGGCAGGCAAATGAGTACGAAACCGCTTCTGTTTCAGATCGGGCACAACAAATGTGCCACGAGCGCCCTTTTCTTTCTATTCCTTCGCTCCCATCACATGGCACTGCACAGCGGTGGGCGTTACTGGAAACGCCACCACAAAGGCTTTCTGGGCATGCGCAGCCCACAGGAGCGCATTCACGACAACATTCTGAATGGCCACGCCCCACTTGAGGGGCTGGAACGCTTCACCGCGTTTTTTGACATGGAATACAAACGTGGCTCCGATGTGGTGGAGAATTTCAAACGCTACGCCACCTTTGCCCGCCACTACCCCAACGCCAAATTCCTGATGAACACCCGTGACAAGGACGATTGGCTGCGCAGTCGGGTGCGCCATGCCAACGGGCTGTACCTCAAACAGGAAATGGCCCGCAAAAACCTGTCCTCTGATGAGGTTGTGGCCGCTTGGTCCTCTGATTTTGACCGCCACCTGCGCAAGGTCCGTAGCTTTTTTAAAGGGGAGGCGGATCGTCTTTTGGTCTTCAACACCGACAAGGACGACATTCAGAAACTGGTGGATTTCGCTGCGCCGGAGTTTCCGCTCGACACAAGCCACTGGGCAGAGGTGCGCAGCACCGACCGGATTGTCGAGAAAAAAGGCTGGCAGGACGACGGCGCAGATTTGCAGATTGCCATGGGCGACGCCGCCTGACACCGATCCCCCCCAAACACATCCAATAGAAAACGGCCGGGACATTCCCGGCCGCTCTTATTTCCAAAACACGCATAATCACTCCGCCGCAGTCGACGCCGGATTGTTCGGATGCGCGGTCCAATTGCCATATTCGGCGGCAACCGGCGTCCCTGTGCGCTCATCCATCTCGCCCGCGTCCAGCGTGCGCATGGTGATGCAATTCTCCACCGGGCAGACATTGACGCAAAGGTTACAGGCCACGCATTCATCATCCTTCACGGTGAACACACGGTCCTCAGACATCTCGATCGCCTGATGGCTGGTGTCCTCACAGGCCGCATAGCAGCGTCCGCATTTGATGCAATCATCCTGATTGATCACAGCCTTTGTGACGTGATTGAGGTTCAGATACTGCCAGTCGGTGACATTCGGCGTCGCCATGCCAACAAAATCCGCTGTTGAGGTATAACCCTTCTCATCCATCCATTGAGACAGACCCGAGATCATCTCCTGCACAATCTTAAAGCCATAGGTCATCGCCGCCGTACAGACCTGCACATTGCCCGCCCCCAGCGCCATGAACTCTGCCGCATCACGCCAAGTGGTCACGCCACCAATGCCGGAAATCGGCAGGCGTGCGGTTTCAGGGTTCCGCGCGATCTCTGCCACCATATTTAACGCAATCGGCTTCACCGCAGGGCCGCAATAGCCGCCATGCGTGCCTTTGCCATCAATCATCGGCTCCGGGCTCATCGCATCCAGATTGACCGAGGTGATCGAATTGATCGTGTTGATCAGGCTCACCGCATCCGCCCCACCGCGCAGCGCCGCTTCGGCTGGATAGAGAATATTGGTGATGTTGGGCGTCAGCTTCACAATCACCGGCAGGTCGGTGGCCGCCTTGCACCAGCGCGACACCATCTCGATATACTCCGGCACCTGCCCCACAGCAGAGCCCATGCCACGCTCGGCCATCCCATGCGGGCAGCCAAAGTTCAGCTCAAACCCGTCACAACCGGTTTCCGCGATCATCGGCAGAATGCGCTTCCACGCGTCTTCCTCACAGGGCACCATGACGCTCGCGATCAGCGCGTGATCCGGATAATCCCGCTTCACCCGCGCCATTTCCTCAAGGTTCACCTCCAGCGGACGGTCAGTGATCAGCTCGATATTGTTGAGCCCCAGCAGGCGCCGGTCTGCGCCGTGAATGGCCCCGTAACGCGGCCCGTTCACATTCACCACCGGCGGGCCTTCCGCCCCCAGCGTCTTCCAGACAACGCCCCCCCAGCCCGCATCAAAGGCGCGGCGCACGTTATATTCCTTATCCGTCGGCGGCGCGGATGCGAGCCAGAACGGGTTTGGGGATTTGATCCCGACAAAATCACTTTCGAGATTGGCCATATCGCTTATCTCCTTTTTGGTTGGTTCCCCCGCGCCCCGGACCTGATCCGGGGCCTCTGGCCATCACGCACCCGGCGCGAGGTCCCGGGTCTCGCCCGGGACGGGAATCTATGCTGTCAATCGGCCCTCAAAGCCGCATGAATATCCTCAGCCGCATCACGGCCCTCCGCCACTGCGGTCACGGTCAGATCATCGCCACCCGTGGCGCAGTCACCCCCGGCCCAGATGCCCTCCACAGAGGTCCGACCGGTCTCATCCACCTTGATCTTGCCCCGCTCCAGCGTGGGCAGGCCTTCGCCTACCAGCGTCTGACCAATCGCCTTGAACACCTGATCCGCCAGCAACCGCACGCTCTGGCCGGTCGGTTTCAGATCATTGTCGGTGTACTCAAATTCGATCTCGCGCACCGCGCCATTGCCGATCACCGCTTTGGGCGCGGCGTTGGTGATGATCCGCACCCCTTTGGAGGCGGCCAGATCCTGCTCAAACTCCGAGGCGTTCATGCGGTCTTTGCCACGGCGATAGACAAGGCTCACATTCAGCGCGCCCAACAGCTTGGCTTGCACAGCGGCATCCACCGCCGTCATCCCGCCGCCAATCACCACAACATCACGCCCGATTTCCAACTGGGTGAGATCCTTGGCCTGACGCAGCTCCGCGATGAAACCCACCGCATCCTCCACGCCGTCCTTGTCTTCGCCCTCAACACCCAGCGCATTCACACCGCCCAGACCAATGCCCAGGAACACCGCATCAAATGCCGCTTTCAGACCGTCCAACGACAGCCCCTCGCCCAGCTTCTTGCCTGTCTCGATGGTGATTCCGCCGATCTTCAGCAGCCAATCCACCTCGCGTTCGGCAAAACTGTCGACAGACTTATAGGCCGCGATGCCAAATTCATTCAGTCCGCCCGCCTTGGCGCGCGCATCATACACCGTCACGTCATGACCATGCAGCGCCAGACGGTGCGCCGCAGACAGACCCGCCGGCCCCGCGCCCACAACTGCGACCTTCTTTCCTGTCGAGGCCCCCCGCACAAACGGATGCGCCCCACGCTCCACCAAAACATCGGTGGCATAGCGCTGCAACCGGCCAATCTCCACCGGCGCCCCCTCTGCTGTCTCACGCACACAGACCTGCTCGCAAAGCGTCTCCGTTGGACACACCCGCGCGCACATCCCGCCCAGAATATTCTGACTGAAAATGGTCTTCGCTGCCGCTTCCGGCGTGCCTGTGGCGATCTGGCGAATGAACAGAGGAATATCAATGTCTGTCGGACAGGCCGTCATACAGGGCGCATCATGGCAAAAGTAACAGCGATCCGCCGCCACCAGCGCCTCATGAACATCATAGCGAGGATGCAAATCCCCGAAATTTTCGGACAGTTCCGCTGAGCTCAATCGCCCTGCCTGAATGCCGTCGCTAAAGGGTGTGTTGGACATGAAACCTCCCCATACACCTTGTTGGCTACAGGCATCAGGCTGGCACAGGCCCCGTCACCGATCAATAAATTTTTTTACCATACGGTCAAAGTCAGGATTCTACTGAATTTTGCGGAATTTTGCTTCGGGTTCTCCCGCACTGTGACCAATTGTTGATCACCCCATGCCTGCCAATTGTCAGGCGCAACCGTCCGCTCCCGGCGCGCGGCAGGCGCACATCCGCCCTGACCCGGTGGGGTTTATGTGAATATTCTGCAAAAAATGCCCAAAATGGTCGCTTTGAGCAAAAAGCGGCCTTGTTTTCTGCGGCGTATCTCCTCAGATGTGGGGTGCGCAGTTTCTAATGTCGACCCTCTGCTCCTAACCGGCTCAGCTTTTCGATCAAGATACCCGCCGGGCTGTCGCATGACGCGGACAGCACTAAATTATGGAGACAGACGATGGCTACAGGCACCGTCAAATGGTTTAACACCACCAAAGGTTTCGGCTTCATTGCCCCAGAAGATGGCGGCAAGGACGTTTTTGTTCACATTTCCGCAGTAGAGCGCTCCGGCCTGACCGGCCTCGCGGACAACCAGAAAGTCAGCTACGAGCTGCAAGCTGGCCGTGACGGCCGCGAAAGCGCCGTCGATCTGGCACTGCTGTGATCTGATCACAACCATTTGGAAAAGGCGCTGTATCTGCAGCGCCTTTTTTATTTGCGCAACAGACTTGGCGCAGGTGCCAACGTTCAAATATGGTCAGATCGCCGCCTGCCCCTGCGCTTTCCCATGGGCGTGCAGCCGTCGGTCTGGACAGACCCGGCTGTATGTCCCAAAGTACGGTCGAAATCACATCCACCGCGCTTACCGCACTTCGGAGTTTCACCAGCGCTCCTTACTGATCCGATCACTCAATCCGTTCAATTAGCAAACTCTCAAAACGACAGTTCAAATATAATGTTCCCCAATTCCTACGTTTTTATCGTAACCTACGGGCGCTCCGGCTCCACCCTTCTACAAAATGTCATAAACGCCCTTCCCGGCTACGAAATCCGTGGCGAAAATGCGCACGCCCTATTCTATCTATTCCAATCTTGGCGACAGATCTCAAACAGCGGCCCCATGAACGGGCTGCGCCAGCACAACACCGCCACAGCCTCCTCTCATCCTTGGTTCGGAGGCGAGCTTGTCGATCCCGATGTCTTCGGCAAGAGCCTTGCAGAGACCTTCATCAAAACCGTGCTGCAACCGTCAGAGGGCGTAAGCGTCTCGGGCTTCAAAGAAGTGCGATACAATGAAAATCTCCCCCTGCTCACCCCGTATCTGAATTTCATCCACCGCTATTTTCCAAACGCAAAATTTGTGTTCAACACGCGCAATCTCGACAGCGTTGCAAAATCCGGCTGGTGGCAACAGCAACCGCGCGCGCAGGTCATTCGAAAGCTCTCAAACACTGAAAAAGCTTTTGATAAATATCTGACTGCCTTTCCGGATCGCGGGCTGAAAATGCACTACGATGACTATGTCGCAGATCCGTGCAGCTTTGACCGCCTGTTTGATTTTCTGAACAACAGGCTGTCGCAAGAGGATTTGGACCAGATCCTCGGCAATAAGCTGACCCACGCCCAAATCCCCAAAGAGAAGCGGCGCTGACACTGCTTTAACAAACGCAACCGGGACAGCTGGACCCTGTCACACAGGCCCACGTCCCCGCGCATCGCACTCCGGCGCATGCCATCACCACCTGCTTGGCCATTCAGCGGAACCGGTCATTGCGCTGCAAGAGACATGCAACAGAAAAAGGCGCCACCCGAAGGTGACGCCTTTTTTCTTTTCCTCTCAGAGGAAATATGGTCGGGACGGCAAGATTCGAACTTGCGACCCCCTGTACCCAAAACAGGTGCGCTACCAGGCTGCGCTACGCCCCGATCCGTGGAGCACCGTTTACCCCCACTGTTCGGGAATGAAAACCCCTAACATGGCCAATTTGCAATTTCTTGCAAAAAACTTGGATGGCGCATGGCGCTACCCTCAGTAATTCCTAGGGATTTTGCCATTCCGCCATTGATCTCAAGAACATAGCGGATGGCCTCACCACCTGGAATCGGGGTCTCATCAAGGGGAATCGCCTCATGATGAATGCGCTGAATCACCCCATGTTCGTCTGCAAACAGCATATCGAGGGGAATCAACGTATTGCGCATCCAGAAAGACACGGGCCCCGTACGGTCATAAACAAAGATCATCCCCGCACTGGCTGGCATGGCGCTGCGATGCATCAGCCCCTCAGCCCGCGCGCTGCGTGTGTCAGCCACTTCTACGGTGAATCGCGCCTGCCCCCAGTCCCCTTTGAGCCAAAGGGTGTCTTCTCGACAGGCGCCCTGTGCGTGCCCCGCACGCGGCAGCGCGCCAATCAGCGCAGCTGCCAGAATGACGCCGATCCCACGACCGGCGCCGCCAAATTTTAGGAGTTGTCCAAAACTGCGTTTTCCCACGCCAATACCTCAGTTGCCATGCGACCACGTTTACCGTCGATCACACGCAGCGCCAAGGCTTCGCCGGGCTGAAGATCGCTCAGGCCAGAGCGACGCAGCACTTCAATATGCAGGAAAATATCTTCCGGGCGACCAAACACATTGGCAAAGCCAAAGCCCTTGCCCTTGTCAAACCACTTCACCCGTGCAGGCTCCAGAGGCGTGGCACGGATGTCATCCAGATCCATACCTTCAAAATCGGACAGGGCCACCGGGCTCTCTGTTTCCGGCGCATCAATGCGGTGCACTTCAACGGCCTGCGAGCCTCGGTCCGTCACCTGAACCGACACATCAATCGCGGATCCATCCGCAACAGAGCTCTGACCGAAATTGCGCAGCACGTTGGCGTGCAAAAGAATGTCCGGCCCACCTGCATCCGAAACAATGAATCCGAAACCTTTGACCGGATCGAACCACTTCACCACGCCTGCAACGCGGGTGGTGTCTTTCTCTAGAGTACTCAATGCCTCAACCTTAGTTTGTATCATCCCCATGATGAACTAAACTGTGCGGCATTCCGCACAAATCAGCAAGCGCAAAAATTCCATGCATTTCATGCGCTTGCTCGTTGATTTCCGCCCCACTTAGGGGTTAAGGCGAAGGATTTCCCACTGTTTTTCAGGTGTTTCGCGGGTCCAGCGGAACCGATCATGCAAGCGAAACGCACCATCGGCCCAGAACTCAATCTCCGTAGGAATTATACGAAATCCGCCCCAAAAATCAGGGCGTTTGGGGTGGGTGCCGTGCTGTGTTGTCATTTTTGCCACTTTTGCCATCAATTCCGCCCGAGAATTGAGCGGTTTTGATTGCTCCGAGGCCCAAGCGCCCAATTTACTCTTCAGGCTGCGCGACTCAAAATAGGCATCGGCCTGCGGCCCCTCTTCGCGCATAACGTGTCCGCGCACCCGGATCTGACGCCGCAGAGACTTCCAGTGCATCACAAAGGCCGCCGCCCCGCTGGCATCGATTTCCTGCGCCTTCACGCTGCCGTAATTCGTATAGAAAACAAAGGCCGCCTCCTCGATATCCTTGAGCAGCACCATGCGCGCATTGGGCATGCCCGCTCCGTCCACCGTCGAAAGCGCGATGGCATTGGGATCATTTGGTTCGCTTTTCTCCGCCTCTTTCAGCCAGGCACGCGCGATCGCAAAAGGATCATCGCCCGCAAATATACCGCCGCGTTCAGTCATTTCTGCCTCCGGAATTCTGAATCACGGACCACCCTTGCCCGTCTCCTCACCAATGTGAAGCCCTTGATGCGTCAAGAGCAATCGCCTAAACGTCTGCCATAACGAAGTGGGACGGAGTGGACCGGATGTCAAATCACCTCATGACCGGCAAACGCGGCGTGATCATGGGCCTTGCCAACGACAAGTCTATCGCTTGGGGCATCGCCAAAGCCTGTGCCGATGCTGGCGCCGAATTGGCCTTCACCTACATGGGCAACGCTTTCAAAAAGCGCGTGGTTCCGCTCGCCGAAAAACTTGGCGTAGACACGCTGATTGACTGCGACGTATCCGACCCGGCCTCCATTGATGCAGCCTTTGCTGAAATCGAAGCCAAATGGGGCAAAATTGACTTCATCGTTCATGCCATTGGCTTCTCTGACAAAAACGAGCTACGCGGTCGTTACGTTGATACATCTAAAGACAACTTCCTGATGACCATGGACGTATCCGTCTATTCCTTCACCGCCGTGATGCAGCGCGCGGAAAAGCTGATGAAAGACGGCGGCTCTGCCCTGACACTCACCTACTATGGGGCTGAGCAGGTCATGCCGCACTACAACGTGATGGGCGTCGCCAAAGCCGCGCTGGAAGCCTCCGTGAAATACCTCGCCGAAGATCTCGGCAAAGACGGCATCCGCGTCAACGCGATTTCCGCAGGCCCGATCAAAACCCTCGCCGCCGCAGGCATTGGCGACTTCCGCTATATTCTGAAATGGAATGAGTTGAACTCGCCCCTGCGCCGCAACGTCACCATTGATGACGTGGGCAACTCTGCCCTCTACCTGCTGTCCGATCTAAGCAGCGGCGTCACCGGCGAAAACCTGCATGTGGATTCTGGCTATCATATTGTCGGCATGAAGGCGGTGGATGCACCAGACATCGACACAGAAGTGGGCCGCAAATGAGCGTCGCAGCTTTTGTTGCGACAATCTCGCTCTGCCTCATGGCCGCCATCAGCCCCGGCCCAGCCGTCTTGATGGCGGCGCGCGTGGGGCTGCGCGACGGGCTCAAAACTGGCGCAGCACTGGCCGCAGGCATCGGTCTGGGGGCCGTTTTTTGGGCCGGTGCCGCACTCTTTGGTCTTGCGCTTCTGTTTGAATACGCCCCCTTCCTGCTGACGGCGCTGAAAATTGGCGGCGCAGGCTTCCTGATCTGGACCGCCATCAAAATGTGGCGCGCCGCAGATGTGCCGCTGGAAGACGGTGAAGATGCCGCCGCCCTGCCCTCGCTCTGGTCTGCTTTGCGCCTTGGCATCTGGACACAGCTCGCCAATCCCAAACCCGCAGTTTTCTTTGGTGCGGTTTTTGTGGGCACCGTCCCCACAGATGCAACACCTCCGGCTCTGGCGTTGGTGCTCCTGTGCATTTTTCTGGGTGAGTTCCTCTGGAACACGGCCGTGGCGCGTCTGTTCTCACTCAGCAAAACCCGCGAAGTCTACATCGGGCTGAAATACTGGATTGACCGCATCTTCGGCGGGCTGCTCGCAGCCCTTGGCGTGAAAATCGCCGCGCTGTGATGCGCCGCCTTCTCGCACTCTTTGTGGCATGCGGCGCATTTGCGTGGCTTGCACTCCAATACCCTCCTCAGATCCCGGCTCCAAAGCCTGATCTGCGCTCCCCGCGCACAGGCATCGGTGAGATCCGCGCCTATCAAACGCCCAAGCTCCGCGCAGCCATGGCCGAGGCCGATCTCCACCTGGGGGCCCCAACCTACATCCGCATCTTCAAAGAAGAAAAAATCCTCGAACTCTGGCTGCAATCAGAGGCAGGGCCCTATGCGCTCTTCAGAACCTATCCGATCTGCAACCACTCTGGCGCGCTTGGCCCCAAACTGAAGGAAGGCGACCGCCAGTCGCCCGAAGGCTTCTACCGCGTGGACAAAGCCGCGCTCAATCCAAACAGCAGCTATCACCTGTCCTTCAATCTGGGCTTCCCCAATGCCTACGACCGCGCAAAGGGGCGCACCGGCAGCTACCTGATGGTGCACGGCGATTGTGTCTCTGTGGGGTGCTACGCGATGACCGATCCGATGATCGAAGAGATCTATGTCACCGTAGAAGCCGCGCTGAACGCCGGGCAACCCTTTGTACCGGTCCACGCCTTCCCTTTTCGCCCCACCGAGGCGCGCATGGCCCGTGCAGCTGGGCACCCATGGGAAAGCTACTGGCAAAGCCTCGCGCCCGCTTATGGCACCTTCGAACAAAGCCGCCGCCCGCCGCACATATCGGTGCAGCGGGATCGCTACATCGTCTCTCCTGCATCCTGATACCGCCATGGCTTGTCCCCACCGAAAGCTTTGCTAGAAGACGGGCAATCACGCGTGCGGGAGAATATGAATGAATGTGACGGCTGCCTTTCTCCCAATCATCCTGACCATGCTCTGTGGCTACGGTCTCGCCCTGCGCGGCGTGATCGACAAGGCGGGCTGGACCGCAATTGAAACCTTGAGCTTCAAGCTGCTCATTCCCGTTGTCCTGATACGCTCCATTGCCCAGTCTGATCTTGCGCCCGTCGCATTCGCGGGCGTCATCAGCGCAACAGTTCTGACCCTCGGCATCTGCGCGATGGCTGTATTTATCTTTCGTGCCCTGCGCGGAAAGGGCCGCCTGCCCGATCAAGACTTCACCACTCTGATGCAGACCACGACCCGCTGGAACGCCTTTATTGCTCTGGCGGCGGCAGAGCTTTTGAGTGGTCCTGAAACCCTGATCCTTATTGCCGCAGCCATGGCCGTCCTGATTCCGCTGATCAACATCTTTAATATCGTCGTGCTGGCCCGCTATGGCACCGTCTCCCTGACGCCACAGGCGGTCGTTTTGCAAATTGCCAAGAATCCGCTGGTACAGGGCTGTGCAATTGGGCTTGTGATTAACCTGTCTGGCTTGGATCTGCCCCCTGTGGCCTCTCAAACGCTTGATTTGATTGGCCGGGCTGCACTGGGCATTGGCCTTTTGACCGTTGGGGCAGCCTTGTCAATCAAGCGCCTCTTGCACATCACGCCAACCATCGCCACAGGCATTGCTTTTCGACTAATTCTTTGTCCGTTGATCTTTCTGCTGCTCTCAAAAGGCTTCGGCTTGTCCCCTCTAGAAACATTGGCCGGGCTCATGGTGTTGGCCGTGCCCGCCGCTTCCAACGGCTATATTGTTGCCAAGCAGATGGGGGGTAACGCGGATCTCTATGCAGATATCCTGTCATGGCAAACCATCCTATCGATGGGGATCCTCCCGCTTTATATTTCTGTCTTGCCCCTCATCTAAAGACGGTTTGCGCCACAATGTGCTTCTGATAGAAGAGCCAAAATCTGCGACAAAGGGGTGAGTCCACCATGAGCGAGCGTCTGCCACACGAAAAAGGCTTCCACATCAGCTGGGATCAAATCCACCGCGACAGTCGGGCTTTGGCGTGGCGTCTGGACGGCAAAGGCCCGGACGATGGCGCATGGCGCGCGATTGTTGCCATCACCCGCGGCGGCATGGCGCCTGCGATGATCGTGGCCCGCGAACTCGACATCCGCGTGGTCGACACCATCTCCGTGAAATCCTACCACTCCGGCGGCGGCAAGGCTGATCAGCGCCGTGAGGCCGAAATTCTGAAAGCGCCCGACGCTGCGCTGATGGGCGACGGCGAAGGCGTGCTGATCATCGACGATCTGGTGGATTCCGGCAAAACGCTGGAACTGGTGCGCGACACCTACCCGAAGGCGCATTTTGCAACGGTCTATGCCAAACCACAGGGCGAGCCGCAGGTGGACACGTTCATCACCGGCGTCAGCCAGGACACATGGATCTTCTTCCCATGGGACATGGCCCTGCAATATGTCGAGCCCTACCGCGGCAACGACTGATCCTTGGCGATCTTGAGGTGAGCGCACTCTATTTCGGCTAAGGCTGTCTTAGGGGCGCTGCCCCTGCCGCATCTGCGATGCGGCCACCCCGGGATATTTCTTTCAAGAGGAAGACCGGGAGATATAGACGCAAGAGCAAACAATCGCTTGCACATCACTGAATTGGTGGCTTTTCTGCGTGAAAGCCGCTGACCATCGCGCAACCCGCGCATAGGGTCGGCCCAACCTCAGACGCCAGGAAGCCGCCATGACCCTCTCTCGCACCAACGCCACATTCGCGCCACCTGTGATGGAGGCCCGTCGCTGGCTTAAAGGGGTGAGTTTCACCGCCGAAAAACCTCTGATCAATGTCAGCCAGGCCGCTCCAGTGGCCCCACCCCCAGAAGGGCTGCGCCGCCACATTGCTGAGATTGCGGTGAGCAATCCTGAAACACATCTCTATGGTCCGGTGCTTGGGCTACCTGAGCTGCGCGCGGAAGTTGCAGATCACTGGTGCGCCGCTTATGGCGGCAAGATCACGGCGGCGCAGGTTGGCATCACCTCCGGCTGCAATCAGGCCTTTAGCGCAGCTCTTGCCGCCATCGCGGGTGAGGGAGATGAGATTATCCTCCCAACACCTTGGTACTTCAATCATAAAATGTGGCTGGACATGCAAGGTGTCACCGCTGTTCCCTTGTCCACCGGCGCGGATCTTTTGCCTGATCCAGACCAGATCCTGCGCCTGATGACGCCCCGCACCCGCGCCATTGTGCTGGTCACCCCCAACAACCCCGGCGGTGTGGAATACCCGGCAGAGCTGGTGCGCGCCATCTATACCCATGCCCGGAGCAAAGGCGTCAAACTGATCGTGGATGAAACCTACCGCGATTTTGATTCTCGCAGCGGCGCGCCCCATGATCTCTTCAGCGATCCCGATTGGGACCAAACCCTGATCCAGCTCTACTCTTTTTCCAAAGCCTACCGCCTCACCGGTCACCGCGTCGGTGCCATGGTCTGCAACACAGAGACGCTGGCTGAGGCCGAAAAGTTTCTGGACACTGTCGCCATCTGCCCCAACCAACTGGGCCAGCACGCCGCGCTCTGGGGCATGAAAAACCTGTCCGACTGGCTCGCTCAGGAGCGATTGGAGATACTGGATCGCCGTCAGGCTATCACAGACAACCTCCACAAAATCGACAAAAATGGCTGGAAATTGCTTGGTGCAGGCGCATATTTTGCCTATTTCGAACATCCTTTCGAAATGGACAGCGATGCGCTGGCCAAAATGCTGGTGCGCGAGCACGCGGTGCTCACTTTGCCCGGCACAATGTTTACACCAGATGAAGATCCCTTAAGAAAACGCTCCCTGCGCATCGCCTTTGCCAATGTCGATCGCGAGGAAATTGGCGTTCTCTTTGATCGCATCGCTGCGGTGGATGCGCCGCACGCAAAATAACGCCACTGCGCAGATCAGGGGCACGGCAATCACGCTTGCCCCCCTTGCCCCAACCGCGTAGACCTTCTGCCGAGAAACTCGAACAAACACAGGGCGGAACGCAGAGATGGCGCAGGGCAAAACCTCAAAAACGATGGTCTGGATCCTCATGGCCTTGCTCATTCTTGGGCTTGGCGGCTTTGGCGTGACCAATTTGTCCGGCACCATCCATTCGGTGGGCTCCGTTGGCGAAAAAGACATATCTGTCAATGACTACAGCCGCGCTCTTCAAGAAGAGCTGCGTGCTCTGGAAGCCCAAACAGGCCAGTCTCTGCCCTTTGCACAGGCGCAGGCCTTCGGCATCGACCGCCTTGTGCTGGCCCGCCTGACCACCACCCGTTCGATGGATGCGGAAAACGCGCGCCTCGGCATTTCCATTGGCGATGAAAACCTGCGTCAGGAACTGATGGCCATTCCGGCGTTTCAGGGGCTGGATGGCTCCTTTGATCGCGACGCTTACAGCTTTGCCATTGATCAGGCGGGCATGAGCGAAGCCGATTTTGAAGACACCGTCCGCGAAGACACCGCCCGCAGCCTGCTGCAAGGCGCCATAATTTCCGGTTTGCAAATGCCAGCCGCCTATGCGGATACGGTCATCACCTATGTGGGCGAAGAGCGGGATTTCACATGGGCCCCCCTCACCGCAGAGAACCTGATCCGCCCGGTCACCGCACCAAGCGAAGAGGACATCGCCGCTTTCTATGAGGACAATCAAGCCCGCTTCATGTTGCCCGCCAGCCGTCAGATCACCTACGTCTGGCTGAGCCCAGACATGATCCTTGACCAGGTGGAGATCGACGAAACCGCGCTGGAACAGCTCTACAAAGATCGTGATGCCGAATTCAACCGTGCAGAGCGCCGTCTGGTTGAGCGTCTGGCCTTTGCCGACGAAGCCGCTGCGCAAAAGGCGCTGGATGACATTGCCGCTGGCACCACAACCTTCGAAGCGCTGGTAGAGGCCCGAGGTCTGGCGCTCTCGGATGTGGATCTGGGCGATGTGACCGAGGCCGAACTGGGCGCCGCAGGCCCCACTGTCTTCCTAACACCAGCAGGCGCCGTGGCAGGCCCGGCTGAAACCTCTCTTGGCCCGGCCATCTTCCGCGTGAACGGCATTTTGCCTGCACAGAACACCTCTTTTGAAGAGGCGCGCGACATGCTGCGCGAAGAGCTTGCAGCCGATCGTGCCCGTCGCCTGATTGACACACAGATTGGCGACATCGACGATCTTCTGGCCGGTGGCGCCACGCTTGAGGAAGTGGCCGATGAAACCGACATGACCCTTGGCACACTGGAGTGGCACCCCACCGCGACCCATCCGCTGGCAGGCTATGAAGGCTTCCGCGCGGTCGCTGCGGCGGTCACGGAAGATGATTTCCCGCAGGTGGACGTGCTGGATGATGGCAGCATCTTTGCGCTGCGTCTGGAAGGCGAGACAGAGGCCCGCCCGGCCCCCTTGGAGGATGTGCGCGAAGAGGCGATCGCTGCGATCACCGCAGAGCGCGCCACCGAAGCCCTTGAAAAAATGGTGGAAAGCCTGCGCCCGCGCCTGAACGATGGCACCAGCTTCACCTCCTTTGGTTTCACCGCCAATGAAGAAACCGGCATCGACCGCGGCGCTTTCATTCCAAGCACGCCGCGCGCCCTGCTCACCACAGTCTTTGAAATGACCCCCGGTGAGCTGCGCACCGTGCCCAGCGCCGAGGGTCTGATCCTTGTGCGTCTGAATGCCATCTCCGCACCAGACACCGAAGATCCCGAAGTGGCCCGCCTCAAAGAAGGCATCACCGCGCAACTGTCTTCCAGCATCGCGCAGGATGTGTTTCAGGCCTATGCCGAAGCGCTGCAGGCCATGTATCCGGCAGAAATCAATCAGCAGGCACTCAACGCAGTGCATGCGCAGTTCCAATAAGAAAGGCCGCCAAGGTGGACCTGACCCCGTCATATGAAGATTTTGCCAAAGCCTATGAGGCTGGCCAAAATCAGGTTGTCTACACCCGGCTTGCTGCCGATCTCGACACGCCCGTGTCACTCATGCTCAAGCTGACAGGCGCCCATAAGGACGCCTTCATGCTGGAGTCTGTCACCGGCGGCGAAGTGCGCGGGCGCTATTCCATCATTGGCATGAAGCCGGACCTGATCTGGCAAACCCATGGCACAGAAAGCCGCATCAACCGCTCTGCACGCTTCGATCCCGATGGCTTCACCCCACAGGAGGGTGACCCGCTCACCAACCTGCGCGCCCTGATCGCCGAAAGCCGCATCGACCTGCCCGAAGACCTGCCACAGGCCTCCGCCGGTCTCTTTGGCTATCTCGGCTATGATATGATCCGGCTGGTGGAGCATCTGCCCAACATCAACCCGGATCCCCTTGGCCTGCCCGATGCCTGCATGCTGCGCCCCTCTGTGGTTGCCGTGCTGGATGGTGTGAAAGGTGAGGTCACCGTGGTCTCCCCCGCCTGGGTAAGCGACGGCCAATCCGCAAAAGCCGCCTATGCGCAGGCTGCTGAGCGCGTGATGGATGCGGTGCGCGATCTGGAACGCGCCATGCCACAGGCCGCGCGCGATCTGGGCGAAGCCCATGAGGTCTCCCCGCCCACCTCCAACTTCACCAAAGAAGGCTATATGGCCGCGGTGGAGAAGGCCAAAGACTACATCAAGGCAGGCGACATCTTTCAGGTGGTCCCGGCACAGCGCTGGACACAGGAATTTCCACAGCCGCCTTTCGCGCTCTACCGTTCCCTGCGCCGCACCAACCCGTCGCCTTTCATGTTCTATTTCAACTTCGGCGGTTTTCAGGTGGTCGGTGCAAGCCCCGAAATCCTCGTGCGGGTGTTTGGCGACGAAGTCACCATCCGCCCGATCGCAGGCACCCGCCCCCGTGGCGCAACGCCCGAAGAGGACAAGGCGCTGGAGGAAGATCTGCTGGCCGACAAGAAAGAGCTGGCCGAGCACCTCATGCTGCTTGATCTGGGCCGCAACGACACTGGCCGCGTCGCCAAAGTCGGCACCGTGCGCCCAACCGAGAAATTCATCATCGAGCGCTACAGCCACGTGATGCACATCGTCTCCAACGTCGTGGGCGAACTGGCCGAGGACAAAGACGCGCTTGATGCCTTCTTTGCAGGCATGCCCGCAGGCACCGTCTCCGGGGCGCCCAAAGTGCGCGCCATGGAAATCATCGACGAGCTGGAACCGGAAAAACGCGGCATCTATGGCGGCGGCGTGGGCTACTTCAGCTCCGGCGGCGACATGGACATCTGCATCGCGCTGCGCACCGCGATTGTGAAAGATCAGAAGCTCTACATTCAGGCCGGTGGCGGCGTTGTCTATGACAGCGACCCGGAGGCTGAATATATGGAGACCGTCCACAAATCCAACGCCATCCGCCGCGCCGCCGCAGACGCCGCGCGCTTCACCGGCAATGGCAATACGTGAGCGCCCCGACGAACCCATCCCAAGGTCTCAGCACCGTGACCCCCTATTTTACGGTGCCAGACGCGGATGGGTTTATCACTTTCCTGCACGCCCTCTTTGGCGCAGAGCTGATCAAAGACACCCGCTACGACAACGGCACGATCCAACACGCTCGCCTGCGCATTGGCACGTCGGTTCTGATGCTCAATCAAGCCACCCGGGATTACCCCGCAAACATCTCCCAGATACACATTCAGGTGTCTGATGCGGCGGCGGCCTATGCCAAAGCTCTGGAACTGGGCGCCATCTCTCTGATGTCGCCAAACCTGCGCCCACACGGAGAGCATATGGCCGGGATCACCGATCCCTTTGGCAACATCTGGTGGCTCGCCAGCCGGGCATGAAACCACCGCGCCGCAGGCCTCTCAAACACCTTGAAGATCACCAGGCAGCTCATAAGCTGTTGCGCATGGCCCATATGCACCGCGCGCCTGATCAACCCTGTCTGTCGCCAAAATGCACCGTCACTTTACGGAGGCGATACCGACGCAATACCGACGGTGTTTCACGCCTCTCAGCAAAGATTAATCCCGCAACATCCGCAGTGTATCTCCTCGCCAGCAGAACGAGGTCGGGCAAAATGGGGGATGGAGGCCAACACCCAGGTCAGCCTCCAATAGAAGTTTATCCAGCTTCTGTGGACGTTGTCGTCTTGTGGGTTCCCTTAATCCGTTCACGCATCCCTTGCAGGAGCACATAGAGGATCGGGACCAGAACCACGCCAATGACAGTCGCCGCCAGCATGCCACCAAACACGGCAATACCGATGGCTTTCTGACTCGCCGCACCTGCACCATTGGCGGCCAGCAGAGGCACAACGCCCAGCAAGAAGGACAGGGCCGTCATCATCACCGCACGGAAACGCTGAGTGGCTGCCTCGATAGCTGCCTCCTTGATCGACAATCCAGCAGCGCGGCGCTCCATCGCGAACTCCACGATCAGAATGGCGTTTTTGGACGCCAGACCAATCAGCATGATCATCCCGATCTGCGTGTAGAGGTTCACATCCCCGCCAGAGACCGCCACGGCGGCCAAAGCCCCAAAGAGCGCCACCGTAACAGACAACAGAATCCCCACCGGCATGGTCCAGCTTTCATACTGCGCCACAAGGAACAGATAGCCGAAGATCACCGCCATGATCAGAATGATCACCACAAGCCCCCCGGCTGCCTGCTGCTGCTGTGCGGTTCCGGTCCATTCAAAGGCATAGCCCGGTGGCAGCGCCGTCGCGGCCTCCTCCTCAAGCACACGGATCGCATCCCCGGTTGAGAGCCCTTCTTTTGGCACCCCCGTCACGGTGGCAGAACGGAACATGTTGTAGCGGTTCAGCGCCACGGGCCCCAGCTCATTCTTGATATCCACCAAAGTGCCCATCGGCACCATCTCACCGTCCTTGGAACGGACATAGAGCCCATTGATGTCTTCCACCTGAGAGCGATAGTCGCCATCCGCTTGGATCATCACGCGATACACCCGACCAAAGAGGTTGAAATCATTGACGTAAATTGACCCCATATAGCCCTGAAGCGTTGTGAAAATATCCGCGATGGAGACATTCAGCGATTTGGCTTTCTCGCGGTCCAGATCCACATAAACCTTGGGAACATTGGCCCGGAAGGTCGAGTAGCTCTGCGCCATCTCCTCACGTTGATTGGCGGCATACACAAGAGATCCCACAGCGGCGGCGAGATCTTGCGCGGTGCCGCCTCCGGTCTGCTGCACCTTCATTTCCACACCAGCACTCAGACCAAGGCCCGAAATCGGCGGCGGGTTGAAGGCGATCACACTGGCAGAAATCTCCTGATTGGCGATGCCATAGACTTTGGCCAGAATGCCATCGGCGCTGAGTTCATCGGTTGTGCGATCATCCCACGGCTCAAGGTTCAGAATGATCAGCGCCACGTTGGAGCCCGCCCCATTGAGCAGGCTGAAACCATTCACCTGAACAGAGCCAGCGACGCCCGGAATTTCCGCCAATTGTGCATTCAACCGCTCTGTCACGGTCTCGGTGCGTTCCAGCGAGGCCGCATCCGGCAGCTGCACATCGACAAACAGCGTGCCGTTATCTTCCAGCGGGATAAACCCGGCAGGGAGAGATTTCAGCAGCGTCCCGGAGCCCAGCATCAGCGCCCCCAGAATGACCAGCGCCAGAATAGGCACGCGCACCATACGTTTCACGATGCCCACATAGCCAGAACGCGCACCGTCCACGCCCTTTTCAAACACCGCCATCAGCCCCTTGGGCCCAGCTGGATCTCGGGGTTTCAGGATCAGAGAGCACAGGGCCGGAGACAGGGTCAACGCGTTTATCGAAGAAATCACAACTGCGGTCGAAATGGTCACTGCAAACTGCGTATAAAGCCGTCCCGTGATCCCCGGCATGAAGGTAACGGGGACAAACACAGCCAACAGAACCAACGTCGTGGCGATCACCGGACCAGTGATTTGCCCCATCGCTTTCCGGGTCGCCTCCGCCGCCGGAAGCCCTTCTTCTGCGATGATCCGCTCCACGTTTTCCACAACAACAATGGCGTCATCCACCACGATCCCAATCGCCAGAACCAGCGCAAACAGCGAGATGGTGTTCAGCGACATGCCAAACAGCAGCAGGAAGGCAAATGCCCCAATCAGCGAGACAGGAATGGCCACAGCCGGAATGGCTGTTGCACGCAGGTTGCCCAAGAAAATGAACACCACAGAAATCACAAGAATGAAGGTCAGGATCAGTGTCGAGACCACATCATTGAGAGACTGTTCCACAAACAGCGTGCTGTCATAGGGAATGGCATAGGTCACATCATCCGGAAAGGCGCGCGCCAGACGCTCCATCTCTGATTTGACCTTTTCCGCCACCGCAAGCGCGTTCTCGCCCGGTGCCTGATAGATCGCCAGAACCGTCGCTGGGTTGCCATCAGCCCGGCCAGAGGCGTTGTAGTAGTTTGCCCCCAGTTCAACGCGGGCGACGTCTTTCATGCGCACAATGCTGCCGGCCTCACCGGTGCGCAGCACGATGTTTTCAAATTCATCCACCGTGGTCAGACGGCCCTTGGATTTGATGGTGTATTGAAACTGCTGACCGGATTTGATCGGCGGGGTCCCGATCTGACCGGCGGACACCTCAAGGTTCTGCTCGCGGATCGCCGCCACCAGATCAGCCGGGGTCAGACCCAAACTCGCCATGCGATCCGGATCCATCCACATCCGCATGGAGTACTCAAAATTGGTCATGACGTCGGCATTACCAACGCCTTTCACCCGCGCCAGAGCATCCCGAATATTGATCGAGGCATAGTTGGACAGGAAGACTTCGTCATAGGTGCCATTGGGAGACGCCAGCGTCACGATCAACAACATGTTGGTCGAGGATTTTTGCGTCACAACACCATTGTTGGTCACCTCGGTCGGCAACTGAGATGTCGCCTGCGCCACACGGTTCTGCACGTTCACCGAGGCAATATCCGGATCTGTGCCAACCTCAAAGGTCACAGACAGGTTATAGGAGCCCGTGTCGGTGCTGTCAGAGGACATGTAAATCATGTCATCCACGCCGTTCACCTGCGCCTCAATCGGCGCGGCAACCGTGTTTTCCACGGTTTCCGAGCTTGCGCCTGTGTAGTTGGTCGAGACAGTCACAACCGGTGGCGTGATGTCAGGGAACTGTTCCACAGGCAGTGCGTTATACCCGATGAACCCCATGATGGAGAGCACCAGTGAAATCACAAACGCCGTTTTCGGGCGTCGGATAAAGATCGCTGAAAACACGGCTTATTGCTCCTCTGTCGGCTGACCGGCCAGAACTGCATCCACAGTCACACCAGGGCGCACCCGCTGAAGCCCCTCAACAATCACGGTCTCCCCTTCGCGCATGCCATCTTCGACAACCACGGCGGTCTCCACCTGACGGCCCAGCGTAACATACCGCTGTTCCACCGTCTGTTGCTGACCTACGACCAAAACAAAATCACCGCGCTGGTCCCGTTGCACCGCCGCCTGAGGGATCATCAGAACCTTGGAGGGCTCCGCACTGGCAATCCGCAGGTTCAGGAAAGCGCCGTCCAACAACAGCCCGCGTTCATTGGCAAATTCCGCCCGCAGAGTGATTGTGCCTGTGGCCGAATTGATCCGGTTGTCCGCAAAGACCACCTGTCCGGCTTCTTCCAGTTCTTCGCCATTTGGCAAAATCGCATAGACTTCAGGCGCACGTCCGCGCTCTGTCAACTCCGCAATGGAGGATTCATATTGCTCCATCACATTGACGAGCTGCCGTTCCGTCAAAGAGAACTCGGCATAGATCGGCGCCGTGCTGACAATGTTGATCAGCGTGGCGCTGTTGGGGCCAACCAATTCGCCAACGCTCACATTGGCGCGCCCCACCCGGCCATCAAAAGGAGCATGCACATGTGTGTAATCCAGATCGAGCTGCGCCTGCTCAATGGCGGCTTTGGCCATTTCCACCTGCGCCCTGGCCACCTCATTATTGGCCAGCGCTACATCCCGATCTGCCTCGGTGCCTACATCACGCTCAAATAGCTCTGTCTTGCGCACAAGCTCCACTTCGCTCAGCCGCAGATTGGCTTCCGCCTGCGCCAAATCGGCCTGACGCGCTGTCAATGTCGCTTGATAAACCTCAGGCTCAATTTCAAAAAGTAGATCCCCAGCGGATACGTCATCGCCATCCTGCACGAGGATATCTTCCACAAAGCCGCTGACCCGCGCCACAAGGTCAACCTTGTTCACCGCCTCGCCTTTGCCGATGAAAATCGCTTCATCCACCAGTTCGTCCGTATAGGCCGCAGCCACAGACACTTTTGGGGCCGGCGCATCCTGTGCGAGAGCGATTGGTGCAGTCAAACTCGCCGAAATCAAAGCGGCTGCAAAAGGGGTGAAATGAACAAGTTTCATGGTATTTGTTCCCACATTCTCTAGGTGCCGATGCCATGAGTGCTCCACTTGGGGACTCAACTCGGGTAACAATCGCTTTATAGAAACACGCGGCGCGCCATGCGGCAAGCTTGAACGCCACTCGAAAGCGCTTTGGGCAAAAAAATAACGCACGCAAAAGAGTTTGCGTGCGTTTCTTAAGGCAAAATCTGACCCTAGGTCACCTATTCAGTCTTTGTCGTAGTAGGTTGGCGGATCATCATAAATCGCCCAGCCATAGTCGCTTTCTGATCCGGGCAACTCCTCTGGCTTCATCTTGGCCTGAATGAAGGTCTTGGCGATGAAATGAGCACTTACAGGCGCCGTCAGGAACAAAAACAGGGTGATCAGCAGTTCATGAAACGACAGGGTTCCCTTCACGAGAAGGAAATACACCATCGAAGCAATCAACACCCCACCAACGCCCACTGTTGTCGCCTTGGTTGGCGCATGGAGTCGCTGCATGGTGTCCTTCAACTTGACCATGCCAAAGCTGCCGACAAGCCCAAAGATACCCGCCACCACAAGGAAGAAAGAAATGACAATCTCTACAAACATGTTCATACGCCTTCACTCAATGATGTCGCCGCGCAGCACAAAGCGGCAGTAGGCAACCGTGGAAACAAAGCCGACCATCGCCACCAGCATGGAAGCCTCATAGTAAATCGCCGTGCCTTTGAGGATGCCATATAGGATCAAGAGCGCGATGACGTTGATAACCATCGTGTCCAACGCCAGAATGCGATCCGCAGCTGTTGGCCCCATGGCGATACGATAGACACACAGCAAAAGCCCCAAACCAAAACAGGCAAATGCGAAGAACAAGGCGACGCTGATCATGGGAACATCTCCTTCAAACGGCGTTCATAGCGGGTCTTGATCTCTTCAACGATTGTATCGGGATCATCATCATGCAGGTAATGCACCAGAATGCTTGTGCCATCGGCCGACAACATGGCCGAAACCGTGCCCGGCGTCATCGTGATGGTACCCGCCAAAAGTGTGATGGCTTCTGGTGCGGTGATCTCAAGCGGCACGCAGACCCAGCCGGATCGAATATCTTCATTGCGTTTGAACAGAATGATGCGTGCAACCTGAAAGTTGGCGACCACAATGTCCCAGATCACCACCAGAACATATTCCACCATTTTCAGTGGTTTTTTGATGTGCGGCTGCCCCGGCCAATAAGGTGCTGTCAACATCGGCACAAACACCCCAAGGATTGCTCCCAAAAGGACATTGCCCGGCGTGACTTTATTCACAAGCATCAGCCAGACCACGAGAAGTGACAGGCTGAAAAGTGGGTGCGGTAGCAAACGACGCCTCATTTTAACACCTCCCCATTGCCGCCCAGCACGGCAGATACATAATGCTCAACATCAAACAACTGCGCCGCTGCGCTATCGAAATAGCCCATCAACGGCCCTGCCAACGCTGCCAGAAACCCCAGCAATACCAATGACAGTGCCACCGGCGCAAATTGCAACACCGTCGCTGGTGCAGCCTCCTGCGCCTTGGGGGTCACCATGTCAGAGCTACCATCCTCGGCGACAACCAGCGAGGTCGCCTTCCAGAACAAAACGCTGCCGCCCCGCGCAAAACCAACAATCGTGATCAGTGACCCAATCAGAATGGCGCTCCAAGCCGCTGTCATCCAGCTCATGCCCTGCACAGCGTCCAAAACCAGCAGCTTGCCCAGAAACCCGCTCAGAGGCGGCATGCCTGTCATAGCGATAGCCGTCACAAAGAACAGCGCTGCGAACATCCCATTCTGCACAACCGGTGGCTGGTGATGCAAAGCGTCATCCCGCCGTCGGCTGACCACCAAATCCGCCAACAGAAACAGCGCCGCCGCGGCAAAGGTGGAATGCACAAGATAATAGATCGCTGTGGCAATGGCCTCCGGCGTGAATGCCGCCACAGCCAACATCAACGTACCCATTGAGCCGACAACAGCAAAAGACAGCATCGGCATCAGTCGCCTTGCCGCCAGAACCCCAAAGGCCCCTACCGCCAGTGTTATGATCGCCCCGGGCACCAGCCAGCTGCCCGCAAGCCCCTGTGTGGCCACCACATCCGGCCCAAATACCAACGTGTAAAAGCGGATGATGGCATAGGCACCGACCTTGGTCATGATGGCAAAAAGCGCCGCCACCGGCGCTGGCGCATTAGCATAGGTGCCCGGCAACCAGAATTGCACCGGAAACAGCGCGGCTTTGATGGCAAACACCATCAGCAAAAGCACCGCCGCCACACGCAAAAGCGCCGCATCCTCAATGGGCAACAGGCGTACTTTCTCCGCCAGATCGGCAAGGTTGAGCGTTCCGGTCGCCGCATAAAGCGTCCCAAGCGCAAACAGAAACAACGTGGAGCCGGCAAGGTTCATCACCACATACTGCAGACCAGCCTTCAGCCGCACCTTGCCGCCGCCATGGATCATCAGACCATAAGAGGCAATCAAAAGCACTTCGAAGAACACAAACAGGTTGAACGCATCCCCGGTCAAAAAGGCCCCGCAGACCCCCATCAGCTGAAACTGAAACAGCGCGTGGAAATGCCGCCCCCGATTGTCCCATCCCGTGGCCATCGCATGCCAGAGCACAATCAACGCCAGCACAGAGGTCAGCAACACCATGATCGCCGACAGCTGGTCCAACACAAGCACAATCCCGAATGGAGCAGTCCAATTGCCAAGATAGTAGACATGCGTGGCCCCATCAGAGGCCAGCACAGCAAGGCCAAGCGCAATCGCCGCGAGGGCAACAGTGCCCGCCGTCGAAGCCCAGCGCGCCAAGACAATGTCGTGGCGCATCACATAGGCAATGATCGGCGCGAGAAGCGCCGGAAGCACAACCGGTGCAATAATCCAGTGGTTCATGCGCCCCGCCCTTTCTGCTCAGACGCATTTTCAGGCGCATCTTCTGTCATATCGATCTTGTCATTGTCCGCTTCGAGATAGGCGCCCAGCGCAATCATCACCAAAACCGCCGTCATGCCAAAACTGATCACAATCGCTGTCAGAACCAGCGCTTGTGGCAGAGGGTCGGAATAGGCCAAATCCGCGTATTTTTTGAGGATCGGTGGCGCATTGACAGCCAGCCGCCCCGTCGCAAACAGAAAGACGTTCACCGCATAAGACAGCATCGCCATCCCAAGGATCACCGGGAAGGCCCGCAAGCGCAAGATCAGGTAAATCCCGCTGGCGGTCAAAACACCAATGGCACTGGCCACAATCATTTCCATGTCACTGGCCCTCCTTCTGTGCCTGCGGCGCCTCTGACGCCTCCTCTGCTTGCGTGGATGGATCATAATCCATCGGCTCCACGTTCACCGTCTCCCCCGCAAACCGTGCAATCCGCGACAGGCTGTAAAGCATCAGCATCACCGCCCCCAGCACTGCAAGGAACACGCCAAGATCAAAGGCAATCGCCGTGGCCCATTCAAATTCCTCGATAGGCGGGAAGTGCAGATATCCAAACGCGCTTGTCAGGAAAGGCTTGCCTGCCAGCCAGGCCCCCACACCGGTCAGCCCGGCAATCAAGACGCCCCAGCCGATCATCGTGTGATACTCCATACGCTGGCGCAGCTGTGTCCAGGCAAAGCCAGAAGCCATATACTGCATCAACAGCGCAATAGAGACCACGAGCCCCGCGACAAAGCCACCGCCGGGCTGATTGTGACCGCGCAGGAAGATATAGACCCCAACCATCAGCGCAATCGGCAGCATGGCACGTGTGGCCACCACCATCATCAACGGGTGGCGATCCCGCGAACGGTCAGGTGAGAAGGTTCTGTCGCGCAGCCGTTTGGCCGCAGGCCCGCGCAACAGCGCGTCCATCAGCGCATAAATGGTCAGCCCCGCGATACCCAAAACGATGATCTCGCCATAGGTGTCATAGCCCCGGAAATCCACCAAGATGACGTTGACCACATTGGTGCCCCCGCCCCCTTTGTAGGAATTGGCAAGGTGATAAGCCGAAATGCTCTCGCCATCGCGCAACAGAAACGCCATCGCCAAAGCTGCCACAGCCACGCCCGCTGTCACGGCAATCGCCCCATCACGCAGACGCTTGCTTGTGCTGCTTTCCGCGGGTGTTTCCTTGGGCAAGAAGTAAAGCGCCAACAGCAAAAGCAGAATGGTCACGGTTTCCACGGAGATTTGTGTGAGCGCCAGATCGGGCGCAGACAGATAGACAAAGCCACCGGAAATCATCAAACCGATAATGGAAATAAAGATCAGGGAGCGGAAGCGATTGCGATGCTGGCTCACCACAAGCCAGGCCGCCGCAATCATCGCCACCCATCCGACCCAGACAAGAGGCGGCACAGGCAGAAGCGCGCGTGTCACAGGCCCAAGTCCACCGGTTGCATAGGCGTGGTAGCCTAGCCCAACGGTAAACACCACAAAGACAGCGAGATAGCGGCTCATCACCCCATTGTGGGTGCCCTCCGTTATCTTGCGTGTCGTCGCAACCGCCGCCGCCATGGCGCGATCAAACATGTCTTTGGCTTCCGGGCGGGGCATGCGGTTCCAGATCTTGTCCAAGCCGCCATGCAGCAGAAAGAGCACAACACCCAACACCACGGCCACAGCGGACATGAACAGCGCTGTGTTCAAACCATGCCAAATTTTCAGGTACGGCTTGGTTTCAGCACCTACTACGGCACTGGAGGCCACCTTCACCAAAGGTTCCGCGAGATGTGGCAATAGACCAATCACCACCACCAGAACGCTCAAAATCGCAGGCGCGGCGTAAAGACCAAAGGGCGGATCATGCGGCTTGGCCGGGTAATCATCGCGCACCGGGCCGCCAAACACATGGAAAATGAACCGGAAGGAATACGCAACAGAAAAGCTCGCCCCCAGCGTCGCCAGAACCGGCACAAGCCAGGGGTTGTGATACCATGTGGTATGCAGCGTCTCTTCCAGCATCATCTCTTTGGAAATAAAGCCATTGAGAGGAATAATCCCCGCCATGGACAAGGCCGTGATCGTGCCAATGATGGCGGTAATCGGCATCAGCTTTGCCAGACCGCCCAAACGCTTGATGTCGCGTGTGTGCGCCTCGTGATCAACAATCCCTGCCGTCATAAACAGCGCGGCTTTGAAGGTCAGATGGTTGATGATGTGAAACACAGCTGCAATCGCCGCCGCTTTGGTGCCAAAGCCCAGCAACATGGTCAGCAAACCCAAGTGGCTGACCGTTGAGAACGCCAAAAGCCCCTTCAAGTCATCCTTGAACAAAGCGATCACAGCGCCCAGCACCATAGTGATCAGACCTGTGGTTGCCACGAGATAAAACCACGCGTCGGTGCCAGCGAGGGCGGGCCACATCCGGGCCATCAGGAAGACACCGGCTTTCACCATCGTTGCACTGTGCAGATAGGCCGAAACCGGCGTCGGCGCGGCCATGGCATGTGGCAACCAGAAATGGAAAGGGAACTGCGCAGACTTCGTGAACGCCCCCAATAAGATCAGAATGAGCGCAGGCAGATACCACTCGCTCGCCTTGATCACATCGCCCTGTGCCAAAATGTCGGTCAGGTTGTAGCTGCCAACAATGTTGCCAAGGATCAGCATGCCCCCAATCATCGCGAGCCCTCCGGCCCCCGTCACTGTCAGTGCCATGCGCGCGCCCTGCCGCCCTTCCGGCAGATGTTTCCAATAGCCAATCAAGAGGAAAGAGGAGAGAGAGGTCATCTCCCAGAAGATAAGCAAAAGCAGGATGTTGTCAGACAGGACAATGCCCAGCATCGCCCCCTGGAACAGCAACAGATACGTGTAAAACTGCCCCATCGGATCTTTGGCGGATAGGTAGAAACGCGCGTAAAGGATGACCAAGAGCCCAACGCCGAGGATCATCCCCGCAAACAAGAGCCCCAAACCATCCAGAAAAAAGCTCGCAGACAGGCCAAGTTGCGGCAGCCAGTCTATTGTTGTGGACAGGACTTCGCCGCGCATCACCGCAGGCGCCTGTGTCAGCAACAAGAGTAAGGCAAGCACCGTAGGCACGGCCGTGAACGATGCACAGGCATTGCGCCCCGCCCGTATCATGATCCCCGGCATCAAAGCACCCAAAAAGGGCAATATGGCAATGAATGCCAGAATACTGCCGTCGCGCATCAACGCTCTCCCCCTATTTGTTTTCCGATAGATAGACTTGCAACCTAGCTAAAACAACCGACTCCGTCGAAAGGTTGTAGCAAAACCTAAGGGTTAAGCGGCTCAGGGGTGCCTGTGCTGCTACCTATAGCTGATCTGCCATTTGCTGCAACACCTGATCTTCCGGGTTGTAGCGCAACGCTCTTCGCAGATGACGCGCAGCGGCGGCCCGCCCCTCAGTTTGCGCAGAAAGGCGCACAAGTGACTGCCACGCCTGAACATTTTGAGGATTGATACGGACAGCTTCCCTCAAAGAGGCAATGGCTGCCGGGATATTGCCAGCTACCATCGAATAGCCCGCCACCTGCAAATGCGCCTCTGCGAAGTCCAACTGGTTGCGCACCATGGCGCCAAATTCCTGATAGGCCTGCCCAACATATGGGCGCAGGCTGTCTGGCATCCGCGAGGCAGGTTGCCCCATGATCGCCCGCGCTGCGGCGATCCGGACCGCACGCACCTCATCATTGAGCCCTTTGATCAGATAGGGAGCCGAGGCCACGGCGGCCCGTTCCTTCAAAGCATCCAGCGCGCCAACCCGCACCTGTGGGTCAGGATCCTCCAAAAAGGCCCCCAGCTCTGCCAAATCCAGCGCATTGGCGCCCGGCCCCAACAGCCAAAGCGCTGTTGCTCTGACCAGATCCGCCTGACTGGCGTCCTGTGCCAGCGCCATCAGCTCACCAGCTGTGGCTTGCGAGTTGCTGCGCCCTCGCGCCAGAACGTCCCCATAATGCGGGCTGCGCCAGCGCCCTTCGGGAAACCATGCCGCCACCTGCGCCGCCGCCCAGTCACTATCCTCATCACTGTGACATCGGGTGCAGGCATCCGGAGTATTCAATCTTGCGGAGACATCCGGGCGCGGCACGCGGAAATTGTGATCGCGACGCCAGTCATTGCCCATATAGACCTGATCCATCATGTGACAGCTCACGCATTGCCCACCTTCGCTGTCTTCTGCGTGTTTCGTGTGGGCAACACTGTCATATTCTGCCAGTCGCAACGTGGGAAAATCAGGATTTCCTGCCTCAGAGTGACACTGTGTGCAGATCGCATTGCCCTCCGCGACCAGGGCGCCGCTGTGGGGTTCGTGGCAATTGGCACAGGTGACGCCCGCATCGTGCATTTTGGACTGTTTGAACGACCCATAGACATAGACTTCATCAAGGATCTGGCCATCCGCGTGATACAAGCCCGGCCGCAGCATTGCGAGATTATACGCATCCGCAAAAGCTGTCCCCGGCAGCGGATTGCCATCTCCAAAGGCTTCGCGCCGGGAATGGCAGCCCGCACATTGCTCCATGGCCTCTTGCGGATCCCCCATCTCTGCCGAAAAGCCCCAGTCATTTAACGCAACCGCATAGCGCCCGGGTGGTGTCGCCCCCTCTTGTACGATCTCCAGATGCGCCGCCCCCGGCCCATGACAGGCCTCACAGCCCACGCCAATCTCCACCTGTGTGGAGGCGTAGCGTTTGGTGCGAAAATCGTAGTTTTTCTCAAACCCTGTAGCATGGCATTCTGCGCAGCGCGCGTTCCAGTTCTTGTAAGCTCCACTCCAGTGATAGGCATCCTGCGGTGGCAGATCCTGATCGGGATACAGATGGAACCACGCCTTCTGCTCAACATCCCAGACCACATCAAAACTCTGCATCCGGCCTTTGCCAGTCTCAAGGATCAGATGTTCAAGTGGCGTCACCCCACCAACAGAGTGCACGGTGTAACGACGCTCGATGCCGTCTTTTTCCAACACAGTGACAATCCGCGCATCGCCCTCTGTGGTAAATGTCGCCTGCATCCCGTCATGTTCAAAGACCTCCCCTTCAAACGCCCCCACCAACATGTCTGTCCCCGGCATCCGCCAGGCCTGTGCATGATGGGACATCTCCCAGTTTTCCGCGGCATCTTCGTGACAGGACACACAGGCCTGAGAACCCACATACTCCGGCACCTCCTGCGCGGCTTGCGATGTATCTTGCGCAGATGCAGAGGTGGCGGCGGCAACAGCGGCAAGAGCCCCCGCGCACAGCAGGCTACCGATCATTCGGAACATTCGGGGTCTTTCACTTTAGCTGTGTCGCCACAGGGTTTAGAGCTTTCAAAGCGGCTGTCTCATTTCTTAAAGGATAGCGCGCCGTACCGTGCAGTGCATGTAATTTCTGCTCCAAAGCCCGCCAATCCGCGACGGCCTGCGATGATGTCTCTCGCCCATAGCGACCACGCCCAAGGGCAAAAAACGCCTCCGTGACTGCGGCCTCCGCTGCTGGGTCTACCCCCACAACACGCGCACGCCAGAGGGCAAAGGCCTCCTGCGTCTGCAGCAGGTCCTGCTGTTTCACAGCGCCTTGCAAACGTTTCCACGCATAGCGCGCGCTTGCCACATGTCTTTGGCGGCGCGCGGCCAAATAGGCCGCCAAAGGCTCCGCCAGCCAGATCCGCGCCGCAAAAGCCAGCACAAGAAGCAAAGCCGCCACGCCAACCCAAGCTATCAGACGTGTATAGTCTCTCCCCTCAGGCCCAACCGCAACCAAAGGCGCAGACGCTTTGACAGCGATCTCAGGCAGGGTGGCCTCCTCAAGGCTTTGGGTCTTCAGATTGTACCACCTCAGCGTGATCTCAGGCAGAACCCCATCCACGCCGCCTTCGGCAACATAGACAACGGTTTCTGTGCGCAGCCCAGACAGAAGACCACGATCTTCTTTCTCCTCCACCTGCGGTGTCTCAGGATAGGCACGCAGCCCGCCGGGTGCTTCCTCAGATACCAAAGATGGCAAAAACATCGGCGTCACGCCGTCAATCTCTGCGGTCACAACCCGCGTAAAACTGTCCCCAGCCTTCAGATCTTCGGGCGTGCCTTCCACCTTTTGAGACAGCTTGAGACCATTGGCTGCGACAAAGGGATCAAGGCTTTCGGCCCCTTCGGGCATCACCCCAGTGAGAGTGATCTCAGGCACTGCAAGGCTTTCTTCGATCACATCGCTGCCGCTTTCGGCCTGATAACGCACCTGAACATCGCTGGCAGGCAAGGTAAACGTCCCCGGCACCAAAGGTGTGATCTGATAGCGCCGCGTGATCCCGGACCAGGTCTCACCACCCACCGTTTTGCTTGTGGCAGTGCTAGCTTTCTTCGGCAATTGCACCAAGAGGTTCGCACTCTCAAAATCAGGCCAAATCGGCGGATCCGGCATGAATGTGGGCACAAAAACAGTCAACCGCAGCGTCAGGGGCTGCCCCGGCACGGTTTCCGTCTTCTCAAACTGCACCTCGATCTGCGCCTGTGCCGCCTGCCCTGCAGCGGCATTCGCCTCTGGGTCAGGCTGCTCTTGGGCAAAAACTGCGCCGCTCACCAACACAAGGCACGCGAGGCATCTCAAAATCCACGTCATTGCTCTGCCTCCTGCGCACCCGCAGTCTCAGCACTCTTGCGTTGCGCCGCTTCAAGGCGAAAACGCTGCTTCAGAAAATCTTCTGTACGCGTGTCCACTGTGCGCATCCACTGATCGGTGGACAAATGCGCCTCTGGGCTGTCCTCGTCAGACGCCTCAATCTGGGTTTCCACGCCCTTACCGGATTCATTGTCAAACACCACGTCATCCGCGCCGATGCCGCGATCCTCACCGGTGTCGGATTGCTCCCGCGTGGTTTCCACATAGGTCACGATCTCTTTGGACACAGGCAGGTTCTGCGCCGCCGCCTCATGTGCCGGATCAAGCGCAAGCGCACGCTCGAAAGCACGTACACCATCTCGGTAGCCACGGGATTTCAAATGCGCCATGCCTTCAATAAAGGCGGCATCCGCAGTCTCCAGCCGGGACATTTCCTCAGCCGCGACCTCATATTGCCCCCCCCGATAAAGCGCGACGCCCCGCAGATACGGATCCGCAAAAGCTTCTGCGGCGCGCGCATAGTCTTTGTTCTGATAGGCAATCCAGCCTTGCTGATCGGGCGTCAAAAACCAGTCTCGCCAGCCATCTGCATGCGCCACCTGTGGCTGTAAGACCCACAGAACAAAAGCCATTTGCGCCGCCCAGCGCACGGCCATGCCGCGCCGGAACCACAACAGCAACAAAAGCAATGCAGGCCAAACCAGCCACGCGCCGCGATCTTCCCAAGGCTGGGCCTCATTGTCCAACTGCGCCCGTTGATAAGCTGAGGCCAGCGACCGCTCCACAGCCGCCACATCCCGCCCATCCGGCGTCACGATATGGGCCGTGCTGCCGGTTGGGCCAGACGGCAGGGCAGCGTCCTCCGGCAAGAGATACAGAAAGCTCAAAGAGGCCACTTTTCGGCCCTCCGCAGGCGGGGCGTCTTCCGCCGCGCCTTCCTGTGACACAGACGCGCCAGTGGCGCTTGTGTCTTCGAGTGCGGCCACATCCGCTGCCGCCAGTTCATCAAGCAGGAAAACAATCCCCCCCACACTGGCTTCCCGCGCCAGCAAACTCTGCGCCAGCGCAAAACCCTGTGCCACGTCCCGCCCCTCAATGGGCATCACATCCGGAGACAGCCCCTCAAGATAGGGCTGCATCACTCCGGGATCTTCGCTCATCGGCACCACCACATGCGCCGACCCTGCGTAGCCCACAAGCGCCGTACGCGCGCCTGCACGCAACTCCAACAGGTCCATCGCTTTCTGTTTGGCACGCGCCAGTCGGCTGGGTGCCACATCCGTGCCCTCCATCGACGGCGTGACCTGCATCACAATCACCAAAGGCGCGGTCTGCGCCGCAAAAGGCGCAGGCGCACGGCTCCATGTGGGACCCGCGGCCGCACCAATCAGCAACAGCAAGACAAGCGCAATCACATCAATGGGCTGCACGCCTCTTGAACTGTTTCCCGGCACGGTCAAGGCCGCTGCCAGATGCGGTGCGATCCAGTCACTGCGCAGCTCAGCGGCAGAGGATTTCCGTCGCGTCTGCCACCAGATCACAACAACCGGTATCGCCGCCAAAAACAGCCAGCCCCGCAAAAAGTGAAACGCATCAAGATACACCATTGCCGTCTCACCCGTCATCGCACCGGCCTCCGCATGCCACGCACCCAGAAAGCCAGCATCAACACCATCCCCAACGCAACCGCCCCCATCAGCGCATAATGACCCAGCGGTTCTCGTGGGCGCCAGCTCAGCGTGTCTTGATCGCGCGGTGTCTGGGCGTCGATTTCATTGTAAATTGCCTCAAGCGCCGCGCTGTCAGCGGCAAAGAACCCTTCTCCACCTGTACGTTGCGCCAAATCACTCAATGCATCCATATCAAGACGCTCTTCTCCAGTGCCCTCCGGATCCCCCACACCAATGGCAAACATGGTCACCCCTTTGTCACTGGCAATCTCCGCTGCATTCACCGGGCTCATCCGGCTGGCGGTATCATTGCCATCTGACAGAAGGATCAACAGCCGCTCTTCGATTTCGCTGGCCTCAAAGCTATGGATCGCAAGGCCAATCGCATCGCCCAACGCGGTGTGCGGCCCGGCCATGCCCACCTGTGTCTGCCCCAACAGCGCTTCGACGGTGTCCAGATCTTCGGTCAGAGGGGCCTGCACATAGGCACGGGATCCAAAAACAATCAGAGAAACCCGGTCCCCCTGCCTTTTCTCCAGAAACTCCGCCACCACGTCCTGAACAGCCGCAAGACGCTGCTGAGGCGCGCCATCTGCCCCGGGGAAATCCACCGCATCCATGGAGCCGGAGATATCAATCGCCAAAATCACATCCCGCGTCGCTTTGGTGATTTCTTGCGGCGGCCCCAAACGCACAGGCTCCGCCAAAGCCAAAAGCCCAAGCGCCCAGATCACGGCTCCAACCAACAAAGCCCGCCGTTTATGGGAAACAACCGTCGCCCCATCGCGTACGACAGCGCCGGTACGTTCTGTCAGCGCCGCAAAAAACGGTAATCTCAGCGCATCATCGCGCTGACGAAACGCCGGGGTCAAAATCCGCACCAACCAAGGCAGAGGCAGCAAAACAAAAACCCAGGGATGCGTCAGTTCAAACATCTGCCGCCTCCGCCAATACGTCTTGCAGGGGATGGGTCGGATCATGTGTTTTGATCCATTTGCGCGCAAGCTGCGCCACCTCAGCCCCTCCGCTCACAGGCCCCGCCACATAGGCAGCCGTTGCAAGCACCCGCCCTGCCCCGGTCTCAAAAGCCGCTTCCTGACCAGTTTGCGCCAAAAACCGCAACCACGCCGCCCCACTCAGAGAGGCCACAGCCTCACGCCCATAGGCGGTCAGCGCGGTGCGTTTGAGGACTGTGGAGATCATCACCACATCTTCCCCTGCTCCACTCAACGCCTGCAGAGCTTCTCGACGATAGGCATTGGCCTGATATCTTTTCCAGCGCACCCAGCCACGCCAAACCGCAACCAAAAGCAAAACAGCCGCCAGAACCGCCCAACCGGCGGTCTGTGGCATCATAGAAACAGCCGCCGGGTCAGGCACCTCCGCAAGCTGGTTCATCAGGCCGACGAGGCTGTCTGAGTCCCCCTGCGCCTGCGTCCCTGCTGCCTGCTGCGTTTGGGTCTCATTCATCGCCTCACGCCTCCCAGCGCCTGAACCACCTGCGGCAAAGTCTCTTCCGCTGTGCTGAGCGACAGAACAGACAGGCCAATACGATTTTGCCATGTACGGACCTGCGCCAGACGATCCGCAGACAGCGCCAGAACATCAGAGCGCATCTGCGCATCTGACATGTTCAGCTCCGCCTGTTTTGCGCCATCTGTCCCGGTAATCGTGCCCGCTTCCGGCAACTGCGCCGATGTCGGGTCCCGCACCACTGCCAAAACCAAATCATTGTGTTGCGCAATGGTGCCCAGATGGCGCTCTGTCGCCGCATCAGCCGCATCAGCCGCATCAAAATCACTGATCAAGATGACGAGATGATCCCGTATGGCAAGCTTGCGCACAGATTTCAGAACGTCATTCAGCGCCATGGGTGTGACCGTTGGCGCTGTAGCACTCAGCCTGGCATTGGCGGTGGCAACCGCCGTTAACATACGCGTCAGTGCGGCCTGCCCGCGTCCGGGACGCAGCTCCACCATATCCTGATCGCTAAAGACAATGCCGCCCACGCGATCCCCCTGCGCCGTCACCCGATGGGCGGCAATGGCCGCACATTCTGCGGCCGTCACAGCCTTGGTGTTGCGCACAGAGCCAAAAAACATGGACATGCGCTGATCCACCACAATCAATGTGGGGCGATCACGCTCCTCGGTGTAGACCCGCACATAGGGTTTGCCCGCCCGCGCCGTGACCTTCCAGTCAATCGCGCGCACATCATCCCCCGGCAGATAATCGCGCAGCTCTTCAAAATCCAACCCACGTCCGCGAATGCGCGAACGGTGCCGCCCCTGCAATACCGAGGTCGCAGGCTGACGCGGCAGGAAAGAAACCGCCCGCGCCGCCGGGGCCAGGCCGCGCAAATGTGACAGGCTCACATGGATGCGCGGGTCTGTCGCACTCGTCTTCTCCGACGCAGCCGCGCCAAGCCCCATGCGCGACAGGGCAGCTCGGTGTTTCCCCATGGAAAATCGCATTGTCTCTTGCCTCCGCAAACCCGCTTAGGGCAAGGCCACCTGCGCAAGCACCTCTGCCACCACCTGATCTGCAGACACGCCCGTACCCTGCGCCTCATAGCTGAGCGCCAACCGATGTCGCAGCACATCCGGCGCAATCGCGCGCACATCTTCCGGATCCACATAGTCGCGGCCCGCCAGCCAGGCATGGGTGCGCGCACAGCGATCCAAGGCCAGCGAGGCACGCGGGCTGGCACCAATCTCGATCCATTTGGCAAGGGTATCGCCAAACTCCGCCGGGGTGCGTGTGGCCTGCACGATGGTTGCCATATAGGTTTCCATCGCCTCAGCGCAGTGCAAAGCCGCGATCTCGCGCCGCGCGTCAAACACCACATCCTGCGCAATCGGTGGACGCGGCGCTTCTGCCCCGCCTTCCTCGGTCTGCGCCATCAGCGCCGCCTGCTCTTCGCGGCGCACAAGACGGATCACTTCGATTTCATCCGCCAGAGGGGGATACTCAATGCGCACGTGCATCAGGAACCGGTCCATCTGCGCTTCTGGCAGCGGATAGGTGCCTTCCTGCTCCACCGGGTTCTGCGTGGCCAAGACCATAAACAGTGGCGCCATTTTATGCGTGGTGCCCGCAACGGTCACCTGCCGCTCTTCCATCGCTTCGAGCAACGCCGCCTGCACTTTCGCAGGCGCGCGGTTGATCTCATCGGCCAGCACGATATTGGCAAAAATCGGGCCCGGCTGAAATTTGAACTGACCACCGGTGTCACTCTGAAAGTACATCTCTGTGCCGGTCACATCTGCCGGCAAAAGATCCGGGGTGAACTGGATGCGAGAGTAATCACACTCCATATTTTTCGCCAAGGCCTTCACCGCACGGGTCTTGGCGAGGCCAGGCAGCCCCTCCAGCAAGAGGTTGCCATTGGCCAACAGCCCGATCAGCAGGCGGTCAATCACCGCCTCCTGACCAATAATCGATTGCTGCATGCGCTCTTTTAACGCTTGGATCTGCTCCATCGTGCCCATGATTATTCTGCACCCTCGCCTGTGAAAATCCGGCTCCAGTCCTCTTTCATGTCAATCAGAACCCAGCCCCGCGCATCCGCCTCGTCAAGACCACGGTTCAAGACACCGATATGGCCTTCCCGATCATAGGCCCACTCACGCTCCGCATCGGTGTGATGCACATAAACGCCCAGCCGCGCCCCTTCGCCGGTGGTGGTGAATTCCAGCATCTCAAAGTCGCCATCGGAGTTGCCCCCGGCCAGAATGGGCTGTTTGCCAATGTGGTGCATGATGCCCACAGGCTTGCCAGCCTTGTCATCATTGAAGAACAGCTCTGCACCTTTCATGATCACCGGCACGCCATCGATCATTTCATAGCTTGAGGTGATGGAGCTGCCGATCACCTGCTGTGGAGGAATGCCATAGGCATCCTCCGCAAAAACCCGCATGAACTGAATGCCGCCGCCGGAAACAATGTAGGTCTGAAACCCCTCATCGCGCAGATAGCGCAGCAGTTCGACCATCGGCTGATAGGTCATCTCATCATAGCGCATGCCAGTCTTGGGGTGGCGCGCCTCTTCCAGCCAGGCCGAAACGTCCTGCTGGAACTGATAAAGCGACACTTCTGTATGGGAGGCCGCGAGCACCTCAAGCAGGCCTTCCTTACCTGTCGCTGCCAGCGCCTCATAGTCGCCCGCCGCAGCAGCCTTCAGAGCATCGCTGGTCAGGATCGAGGGATCTTGCGCGGCCAGCTTGGCCACCTGATCCACCGCAAAAATCAATTGGAAATAGACCGGTTGCTCCGCCCAGAGCGTCCCGTCATTGTCAAACACGGCAACACGGTCGGCGGGCGTCACATAATCCGCGCCCCCCACTTCAGAAACGGCTTCCACAAAGGAAATGATCTTCTCTTTGGACTCGCCCTGCCAAGAAGGCAGTGGATCCGCCATCACAGGTCCCATCCAAGCAGCCGCCAACAGGCCAGCACCAACAAAAAGCCGCATCAAAAGTCTCCGATTTTCGAAATCAAACAGTCATAGAAGCGAAGGACGCACCCTTGGGCGCGTCCCTCCATATTTTATCAAAGATCAGTCACCCACAGGGGCCGTCATCTTTTCGATCACCTGATCGAGGCTGAAGCTTGCCGCTTTCTGGCGTGGTGGGAACTCCTGGAAGGTCTCAAGGAAGTTGGCCACATACTGCTGTGCAGGCACCAGGAAGTACGCGCGATCCAGCCACCAGTCGTAGTAGGTGTTGGAAGTGCGGTAAGACCGCTCATAAGGATCGCGGCGCAGGTTGAAGATCAGTGGCGCACGCAGCTCGGTCCAAGGCTCAAGCCATGCACGCATCGTGCCCCAGGCTTTCTGCTCCATGAAGATCAGTTTCCAGTCCTGGAAACGCAGCGCGGTCAGATCCCCTTCATCAGAGAAGTAGAAGATCTCTTTACGTGGCCCAACTTCGGCCTCACCGGTCAGCACTGGCAGGAAGTTGTAGCCGTCCAGGTGGACTTTGTACTCACGCCCAATGGCCTGAACACCACCCGCTTTCAGCTCTTCCTTGATGTTGTCACGTCCAACAGCCGCCAGAATGGTTGGCAGCCAGTCCATGTGGTGCATGATCTCGTTGGAGACAGAGCCCGCTTCGATCTTGCCCGGCCAGCGCACCATGGAGGGCACGCGGAAGGCACCTTCCCAGTTGGTGTTCTTTTCGCCCCAGAATGGGGTCATGCCCGCATCTGGCCATGTGTTCATATGTGGGCCGTTGTCGGTGGAGTAATGCACGATGGTGTTGTCGGCGATGCCCAGCTCATCCAGAATGTCCAGAAGCTGACCAACCTGAATGTCGTGTTCGATCATGCCAGCGCTGTATTCATCCAGCTGACGACCTGCCAGATCGTTGGCCTTGCCGCGCATCTCTTCCTTCACGTGAGTGCGGAAGTGCATACGTGTACCATTCCACCAAACGTAGAAAGGCTTGCCCTGCTCATTGGCACGCTTGATGAAGTCGATGGCCGCATTGACGGTTTCTTCGTCAACGGTTTCCATGCGCTTTTTGGTCAGCGGGCCGGTGTCTTCGATTTCGCCATCAGCGGAAGACTTGATCACGCCACGCGGGCCAAAGGCTTCACGGAACGAACGGCCATCCGGCATCACAGCGTCGCCCGGATAGTCTTCGTTCTCAGGCTCTTCTTCCGCGTTCAAGTGGTAGAGGTTGCCAAAGAACTCATCAAAACCGTGGTTGGTTGGCAGATGCTCATCCTTGTCACCAAGGTGGTTCTTACCAAACTGACCGGTCATGTAGCCTTCTGCCTTCAGAAGACCTGCGATGGTTGGATCTTCTTCCTGCATGCCAAGTTCAGCACCCGGCAGACCAACTTTGGACAGGCCAGAGCGGAACACGGACTGCCCCATGATATAGGAGGCGCGACCTGCGGTACAGGATTGCTCACCATAGTAATCGGTGAAGATCATGCCTTCGTTGGCCACACGGTCGATGTTTGGCGTGCGATAGCCCATCAGACCCATCGTGTAGGCGGAGATATTGGATTGACCAATGTCATCCCCCCAGATCACGAGCACATTTGGTTTCTCCTGCGCCGTCAGAGCGGTCGCAAAGGACGCCAGAACAGCAGCAGCGGCCGTGACATTTCTGACGGCCTTAAGTGGGTTCAAACCCATAACAAAACTCCCTTAAGAAAAGCGCACCTGAAAATATCTTTTGGCTATATATCGGCATAAAAACACCCACAGGCACCACGCGTAAAAAATCGCGAAGGCTCACGCTTATGTCAATTGAATTTACTGGATAATTTTTGAATTTCAGAAAGTGAAACTGAACCGACAGAACGCTGAAAACATACCCGCAAACGGCTAGCGCATGGGGGCGCGAAGAGCGACAAATCTCTTCGTCAGACGCTGCGCCTCTTCATGTAATCCAAAAGGCGCATTGATGATAAACATGCCTGATCCTACCATACGATGCCCCTTTCGTGCAGGGGGGAAAACCACCTCATGATGCAAAACCTTGGGAAAGCCCTGCGCTGCAAGCGCCGCAATCATCGGCTTATGGGGCCCATCTGACAGAATGGGATACCAGAGGGCAATCACGCCAACATTCCACTTGCGATGCAGCTTCCCAATCCACCCCGGCAGCGTTTTGTAGTCGTCTTTGATCTCATAGCTCGGATCAATCAGCAGCGCCCCGCGCCGCGGTGTCGGCGGGCAGATCCCCATCACGGTCTCAAAACCATCTTTCTGATGAATTTTCGCCCCGGTTGTGCGCATCGCCTGTCGCAATGCTCCGGCCTCTTGTGGGTGCAATTCACAGAGCTGCACAGAATCCCCCGGACGCAAAAGCGCGCCCGCTACCGCTGGTGAGCCCGGATAGGATGCCGCCCCATGTACGGCCCGCACCTGTTCAAGCGCCCGCATGTAAGGGTGATCC
This sequence comes from Shimia marina, assembly GCF_001458175.1. Classification (GTDB taxonomy): domain Bacteria; phylum Pseudomonadota; class Alphaproteobacteria; order Rhodobacterales; family Rhodobacteraceae; genus Shimia; species Shimia marina. The sequence goes on along the minus strand of NZ_CYPW01000040.1, from coordinate 244,794 downwards.
GCTGCAAACCAATCCTGCGCACGCCCAATCCCGGCTTCAGCCTCACCGGTTTTCAACGCAGCAGCATCATCAAGCTGATACACACCACGCGCCGCATGGGTTTCCAGATAACTCAAGGGTTTGGACTTCTGGGTCATATAGTCCAGCATCACCGCCATCAGCGCGTGTTTTTGAACATCCGCCAGATTTCCGGCGTGGTAGATATGTTGATAAGACAGCATATGCCGTCTTTAGACGACTGCACCGCCCTTGCCCAGACGAGAAGCTGACGATCATAGTGCGGCCTCTTGCCTGGATCCTTTTGCTGCAAAAGTTCACACGGGCGACGCTGTCACGGCAGAATGTTGCCTCTGCGCCAACCGAGGCCTTTCACAAAGCGCTTGCTCTTCCTATAAGAAAGCGCCTGCGCTTGAGAGAGTCGCGGGCCAAGGGATTCTTTGGGGACAAAATCATATGCTGGGAAATTTGGGCGGCCTGTTTACTTCTGACATGGCCATCGACCTCGGGACAGCGAACACGCTGGTCTATGTAAAAGGTAAAGGCGTTATTCTCAGCGAACCCTCCGTGGTGGCCTATCATGTGAAAGATGGCGTGAAAAAAGTGCTCGCCGTCGGCGAAGACGCCAAACTCATGCTGGGGCGCACCCCCGGTAGCATCGAAGCCATCCGCCCCATGCGTGATGGGGTGATTGCCGATTTTGACACCGCCGAAGAGATGATCAAGCATTTCATCCGCAAGGTGCACCGCCGCTCAACCTTCTCCAAACCCAAAATCATTGTCTGCGTGCCGCATGGGGCAACCCCTGTTGAGAAACGCGCAATCCGTCAATCCGTGCTCTCTGCTGGCGCACGCCGTGCGGGGCTGATTGCGGAACCCATCGCGGCCGCCATCGGTGCAGGCATGCCAATCACCGATCCGACCGGCAACATGGTTGTGGACATCGGCGGGGGCACCACCGAAGTGGCCGTTCTGTCGCTGGGAGACATCGTCTATGCCCGCTCTGTACGCGTGGGCGGCGACCGGATGGATGAAGCCATCATCAACTATCTGCGCCGCCAACAGAACCTGTTGGTCGGTGAATCCACAGCGGAGCGTATCAAAACCTCCATCGGCACCGCCCGTATGCCCGACGACGGCCGCGGTGCCTCCATGCAAATTCGCGGCCGCGATCTGTTGAATGGTGTGCCCAAAGAGACCGAAATCAGTCAGGCTCAGGTTGCTGAAGCGCTGGCTGAGCCGGTGCAACAGATCTGCGAGGCAGTGATGACCGCTCTCGAAGCCACCCCGCCAGATCTCGCCGCAGATATTGTGGATCGTGGCGTGATGCTGACCGGAGGCGGTGCGCTTCTGGGCGACCTCGATCTGGCACTGCGCGAACAGACCGGCTTGGCCGTCTCCATTGCTGACGAAAGCCTGAACTGTGTGGCAATGGGCACCGGCAAGGCGCTGGAGTATGAAAAACAACTCCGCCACGCCATCGACTACGACAGCTGAACCGGCCACCATACGCCGGATTGGCGTAGGCCGACCGGCGGTGTAAACTGGCCCCCATCACAGACCACCCGGAGGCACCTTGGCCAGAGACCGCAACCAGGGCGAAGATTACGCGGCACCGCTGAGGCGGTTGTTTCTGGGTGTGCTGCTGTTGAGCCTGCTGGGCCTTTTTCTGATCTGGCGTATCGACAGTCCCCGGGTAGAGCGGTTCCGCGCTCAGATCACCAATGCTGTTGTGCCCAATTTTGACTGGGCCATGGCGCCGGTGACCGGCACAATCAATCTTCTGCGCGATTTTCAAAGCTATCAACGCATCGTCGAACAAAACCGCGAGCTGCGCCGTGAATTGCAGAAAATGAAGGCCTGGAAAGAAGCCGCCAGCCAATTGAGCGAAGAGAACGCGCGCCTGTTGGATCTCAACAATGTGCGCCTTGATCCGGAACTGACCTATGTCACCGGCGTGGTCCTCGCCGACAGCGGCTCTCCTTTCCGGCAATCTGTGCTGCTCAACATCGGCGCGCGCGACGGCATTCTTGATGGCTGGGCCGCGATGGACGGGATCGGACTGGTTGGGCGCATTTCTGGCGTTGGGCAATCTTCGTCACGCGTGATGCTTCTGACCGACAGCTCCAGCCGCATTCCAGCCCGCATTCAGGGATCCGGTCAAACAGCGCTGATTGTCGGCGACAACTCCAGCGCCCCGCATGTGGATTTTCTGGAAACCCCTGATCTGGTGCGCCCCGGCGATCGCGTGGTCACCTCTGGGGATGGCGGCGTCTTCCCCGGCGGCCTGTTGATTGGGCATGTGGCCACAGACCCGGCTGGACGTCTGCGGGTCCGTCTCTCGGCGGATTACGAGCGCTTGGAATTCCTGCGTGTGCTGCGCCATCATGGCCGCGAAACCGTTGGCACGCCGGGTTCCATTGTGGCTCCAGACGGTCCCGAAGCCTTCCTGGAGGGGCGCGATGGCTGAGGCTGCGCTTTCCAGCAAGTGGTTGATGCGCCTGCTCTTTGCTGGGCTCTGTCTGACGCTTATTTTTGTACAGCTCCTGCCTCTGGAAACCACACCGCGCCGCTGGGCGGGACCGGACTTCATGCTGGTCGTCACTTTGGCCTGGGCTGGACGCCGCCCGGACATCCCCTCGGCCCCGCTGGTCGCAGGGCTTTTCCTTTTGGCGGATTTCCTGCTGCTGCGTCCACCGGGGCTTGTGGCGGCAATTGTGGTGCTTGCCACCGAAATTCAGCGCAGCCGCGCGCCGCGCATGCGTGACGCTACCTTTGCAAGTGAGTGGCTCAATGCCGCGGTCCTGATGATCGGGATCACCATCTGCTACCGCATCATCTCCGCCCTTGTGCTCTTGCCAACGCCCTCTCTGGGCCTCATGCTGATGCAGGTGATGATGAATATTGCAGTCTATCCGCTGGTTGTCTTCATATCTCACATCCTATTTGGTGTGCGCCGCGCCAATGTGCATGACTCTGCTGTGGGAGCCAATTGATGCGCAAAACCCCAACGGAAATCACCGAAGTTCACAGCCGCATGTCCCGGCGCACCCTCTTTCTGGGCGGCTCCATGCTGGCCTTCATGACCGGGCTCGGCTTTCGCATGCGCCATCTTCAACTGGATCAAGCGGATCAATACCGCCTTCTGGCAGAAGAGAACCGCATCAATATCCGCCTGATCCCGCCTGCCCGCGGGGAAATTTTTGACCGCAACGGCATTGTGCTGGCCCGAAATGAGCCGTCCTATCGTATCACCCTGGTGCCCGAAGATGCCGGGGATGTGGACAAAGTCATCGAAAAACTTGCCACTTTGGTCGAGCTCGATCCAAATGAACTGGATCGCGCCGTCACAGAGATGCGGCGTTCTCCTCCCTTTCTGCCCGTCACCATCGCAGATCGCGTCAGTTGGGATGAACTCTCTCGGGTGGCTGTTAACACCCCCGCGCTTCCCGGCATAACACCAGAGGTGGGCCTCTCAAGATACTATCCGCTGCGAGGCGACTTGGCCCATGTACTGGGCTACGTTGGGCCCGTATCAGACTATGATCTCTCCAAAATTGACAATCCTGATCAACTGCTGCGCATTCCGCGCTTTCAAATCGGCAAAGTGGGTCTGGAAGGCCGTATGGAGGATGATCTGCGCGGTGTGGCGGGCACCAAACGGGTGGAAGTCAATGCCGTTGGCCGCGTGATGCGCGAGCTGGATCGCCGCGAAGGCCAACAGGGTGATGACGTACAGCTGACCATCGACCAACAATTGCAATCCTATGCGCAGGCCCGCCTTGGGGATGAAAGCGCGGCCGCCGTGGTGATGGACTGTGTAACAGGGGATTTGCTGGCCGTGGCCTCCGCGCCCAGCTTTGATCCCAACCTGTTTGTGCAGGGCATCTCTGTGACCGACTATGGCACATTGACCAGCGACAATCACCGCCCGCTGGCCGCAAAATCAGTGCAGGGAGCCTACCCGCCCGGCTCCACCTTCAAGATGATTACTGCCCTTGCGGCGCTAGAGGCTGGCATTGTCGGCTATGGTGGCACGGTCTACTGCCCCGGCCACATGAAGGTGTCCAACCGGCGCTTTCATTGCTGGAAACGGGGCGGGCACGGACATATGGATCTCGCCGGGGCGCTGCGCGAAAGCTGCGATGTCTATTTCTATGATCTCGCCATTCAGGTCGGCATCGACAAGATTTCCGAAGTGGCCACCAAACTGGGGCTCGGGCAACGCTATGATCTGCCGCTCTCCGGCGTGGCGCGGGGCTTGAACCCCAACCGCGCCTGGAAGGCAGATGTGCGCGGCGCGGACTGGGTGGTTGGGGATACGGCCAATGCCTCCATTGGGCAGGGCTTTGTGCTCGCCTCCCCCCTGCAACTCGCCGTGATGACCGCGCGCCTGGCCAGCGGCAAGGCGCTGGACCCGCGCATTGTGAAATCCGTCAATGGCGTTGAAGAAACGCTGCCGGTTGTCCCGAATCTGGAGCTAAACGCCGCCCATCTCGCCGAAGTGCAACGCGGCATGTTTCAGGTCTCAAATCACCGGCGCGGCACCGCCTATAGCCAGCGCATCATCGACGATGAGTTTCGGATGGCCGGCAAGACCGGCACCTCTCAGGTGCGCAACATCACCGCCGCCGAACGCGCCCGCGGTGTGACGCGCAACGAAGACCTGCCTTGGGAGCGACGCGACCACGGCCTGTTTGTGAACTACGCCCCCTACGACAATCCCCGCATCGCCGTCGCGGTGGTGGTGGAACATGGCGGTGGCTCCAAATCAGCCACCCCTATTGGGCGCGACATCACTTTGCAGGCGCTTTATGGCGGCACGCCGCCGCTGTCGGCCTATCCGGCAAAAGACCGCGAGAAGATCAAAAAACAACAGGAAGAGATGCAAAAACTGGTGCCGGGGCGCGAAATCACCCGACGCAACCGGGCATAGGACGATCCCATGAGCTATCTGGAATATAACGTCAAACATGTGCCAACGGGCCTGCGCAAAGTACTCTATCTCAACTGGCCCATCCTACTTCTGGTCTCTGCCGTGGCCGGGGTTGGGTTCCTGATGCTCTATTCCGTGGCTGGCGGGTCTTTCAGACCCTGGTCAGAGCCGCAAATGAAACGCTATGCCATGGGCCTGTCGGTCATGGTGTTTGTGGCCATGGTGCCCATCTGGTTCTGGCGCTCTGTGTCTGGCTTTGCCTATCTGGTCAGCCTCATTCTTCTGGTGACGGTGGAGGTGATGGGCAGCGTCGGCATGGGTGCCCAGCGCTGGATTGACCTTGGGTTCATGCGGCTGCAACCCTCCGAACTGATGAAAATCACCCTCGTGATGTGCCTTGCCGCCTATTACGACTGGCTGCCGACCCACAAAACCTCCCGGCCCCTCTGGGTGGCTCTGCCCGTGATCCTGATTCTGCTGCCCACCTTTCTGGTATTGAAACAGCCTGATCTCGGCACCTCCATCCTGCTGATGACCGGGGGCGCGATTGTGATGTTTCTGGCAGGCGTACACTGGGGCTATTTTGCCGCGGTCATTGGTCTGGGTGTGGGGCTCGTAACGGCCGTATTTCAATCGCGCCACACGGAATGGCAACTGCTCAACAACTACCAATATCGCCGCATCGACACCTTTCTGGATCCTTCCTCAGACCCGCTCGGCGCAGGCTATCACATCACCCAATCCAAGATTGCACTGGGCTCGGGCGGTTGGACCGGGCGTGGCTTCATGCAGGGCACCCAGAGCCGTCTGAACTTCCTGCCGGAAAAACACACGGATTTCATCTTCACCACGCTGGCCGAAGAGTTTGGCTACATCGGCGCCGTATCTCTGCTGTCGATCTACGGGCTGATCATCCTGTTTTGCATTGCGGCCGCTCTGGCCAACAAAGACCGCTTTTCCTCGTTGCTGACACTTGGCATCGCCAGCGCGTTTTTCCTGTTTTTCGCCGTCAATATGTCGATGGTCATGGGGCTCGCCCCGGTTGTGGGCGTGCCGCTGCCTTTGGTGAGCTACGGTGGTTCAGCCATGCTGGTGCTGATGGTGGGGTTTGGCCTCATCCAAAGCGCCCATGTCCACCGCCCCCGCTAATGGCCTCGCTGACAGAACAGCCCGCTTATGGCATAAGCAAAGGCTCCCGCATCCCGCGGCCCCCTATCGGGGACATCGGGATTTTGGGCCCGGCTCAGCAAAGCTGAGCCTAAAGCGTTTCGGGGTTTACCTAAATCATCTCACGACACGAATGTCCCGAGAGTGCTGTAGGCATGGCAGGGTATTCGTGTCTCAAGTTAAGCCCGAAATGCTATATGCCCCACGCCCCCGCGTGAGCGCGGCAAACAACAACTGCATCAATGGGCTGCTGTGGGCGCGGCGCCATGTGAGCACCCCCACCTGCCGCACCGCACCTGAGATCGGCGAGAAAGTGAGCATCGGGTGATGCCGACGCAACCCTCCCCAGCGCGGCAGCACCGCTTGCCCCAGCCCATCCGCCACCATCTGCGCGAGAATCTCGACTGCATCCATTTCGCAAAGCACCTGCGCGCGACCAACGTGCGCCGCAAGTGCCTCCCAACAGGTTACGCCACCCCAAGCCGTCCGACTGTAAAGCAGCAACGGCAGATCTGCAGCGGCCGCGGGCTGGCGCACCCAGCCAATAGCCTGCTGTTCCAACAGATCAAACTGCATGGTCTTGGGCAATGGAAAGGGCGGCTCGACCAACAACGCCGCATCCAAATGCCCCGCTTCAAACTGTTCATAAAGCTGCGCGGAACTTCCCGGCATCAGGCTGAGCGCAACATCCGGCGCCTCTGCCCCCAGATGCTGCACCAGCTTGGCACCATAGTCGCCAAGCGCCGTGGAGATCGCCCCAAGGCGCAGAGTGCCACTCAAACGATCCTGAGCCAACCGCCCAGAAAGCCCCCCCTCAAGCGCCACCATCTGGCGCAGATCCGCCAATAAAACTTCACACTCAGGCGTTGGGGCCATGCGCCGCCCATCGCGCACCAGAAGCGGCACCCGCAACTGGGCTTCAAGCGCCCCTACCCGCTGCGCCGCGGCGGCTGGCGTGATGGCCTGCCCCCGCGCGGCAGCCGCCAAAGACCCGCCATCAATCGCAGCCAAAAGTGTTCTGACAAATCTCACATCCATAGTTTTTCTTATGTTTGAACACGCAAAAACAACATAGCCTATTTTCCATGGACCCGTTAGTCCGAGCTCAGACTGTCGTGTCCCGACCAAAGGAGCCCCTGACATGAGTATTTTCCATCTGGCCTATAACGTGCGCGACCTTGCACAGGCCCGTGCCTTCTATGGAGATCTGCTAGGTTGCCAGGAAGGACGCAGCACCGACACTTGGGTGGATTACAACTTCTTTGGTCACCAGCTGTCCCTGCATCTCGGCGAACCCTTCGCCACCGCCGCCACGGGTCATGTGGGCGACCATCTGGTGCCCATGCCCCATCTTGGCGTGATCCTGCCCAAAACAGATTGGGAGGCTCTGGCCGAACGCCTCCTGCAATCGGATCTGGAGTTTGTGCTTAACCCCTTCACCCGCTTTGCGGGAGAACCGGGCGCACAGAGCACCATGTTCTTCAATGACCCTTTTGGAAATCCAATTGAAATCAAAGGCTTTTCCGATATGAACGGAGTATTCGCCACATGATCAATGTTCTCTTCGCCGCCAAGGCCGAACGCTGGCCGGAATATGAAGCCCCCCTCAAAGCAGCTTTTGAAGCGGCAGACCTCATAGTGGATCTGCGGATGGATTTTCCCCCAGAGGAGGTCGATTACATCGTCTATGCCCCCAACAGCACAGTGCAGGATTTTAGCCCCTACACGCGCTGCAAAGCCGTGCTGAACCTCTGGGCGGGTGTGGAAAACGTGGTGGGCAACACAACGTTGACAATGCCTCTGGCACGGATGGTCGATCCGGGCATGACACAGGGCATGATGGAATGGGTGGTGGGCCATGTGATGCGCCACCATCTGGGCATGGATCGCAACATTCTTGGACAAAACGGGGACTGGACCGCGCATGTCCCACCGCTGGCGCAAGATCGCCGCGTGACCATACTTGGGCTTGGCGAACTCGGAAGCACCTGCGCACAGGCCTTAGCGCAGCTGGGCTTTGACGTCACAGGATGGAGCCGCAGCCCCAAAGCACTTGCAGATGTCACTTGTCTCTCGGGAGAGGCGGGACTGACAGAGGCGCTTTCGCGGGCGGACATCCTCGTTCTGCTGCTGCCAAAGACAGTCGCAACGGAGAACCTTCTGAATGCGGAGCGTCTGGCGCTGATGCCGCAGGGGGCAATGATCGTCAATCCCGGGCGCGGGCCGCTGATTGATGATGATGCCTTGCTGGCCGCACTTGATCACGGGCAGATCGCACATGCCACACTGGATGTCTTCCGCATCGAGCCACTGCCTCTCGATCACCCCTATTGGGCACATCCCAAAGTAACGGTGACCCCGCATATCGCCTCAGAAACGCGCGTGAAAACCGCCAGTCAGGTGATCGCAGAAAATGTGCAGCGTGGCGAAAGTGGCTTGCCCTTCCTGCATCTGGTCGATCGCAGCGCAGGCTACTGATCAAGCGCACTCACATCTGCGGTGCAGATAGGCTCACCGTGAGGTGAGCCGGGCCCAAGGGGATCGGCGCGCGTCAGCGCGCGCATCCGCGCGGGAGCCTGCCCCTCCGATCAGCGCAACATCGGCGGCTTATCGGGGTCACTGCCCGGTGCAACAGGTTTGTATTCCTGCGCTTCGGGTGGACTTGGCAGGTCAAAGCGCAGACCCGCCCGCGCCAATTGCCCCGCCACCGGATCATTGGCGGCAAAAAAACCGACATCCAGCGCGCCTGCCTCAATGCCCGAAAAGGTCAGCGCTTCATTCACCGCTTTGGCCAGCGCCCCTTCTGCGCCGGGCACAACCTCCACAAACCCCAACATATGAGAGCGCATGCCATTCTCATATGTGGTGCCCACCAGATAGGCCATCTTGGCCAAACCCGCCGTGGTCGACAATTTGGCATCCAGCGCCGTGATCAGCGCCTCAGGCAGACCAGCAGGCGCCTCAAAATGCGCAATCTTGGCCTCCACCTCATCAGGCGCATGGGTCAGCGTCTCCGCGAGCCAGCCCAGCGCTTCATGAGGGATCAGAATGGCCGATGGAGCCACATCTGGATTGACCGCAAGGCCAATGCCCTGCTCTGAGAGCATATTGGCAATCACCCGCCCCGAAAGCGCGGCATAAGGCGCAACCCGGCCAACAAATTGCGCCAGCCGCTCTTCGGTATCAAACACCAGCACAAAGCGCGCATCAGACGTGTCAAAGATCTCCGGCGCGATCCGATCATTCTCAGGCTCTTTTTCCAACAGCAGAAACAGCTCCGCATCCGCCAGACGTTCATAAAACCGCAACCGGGCCGCATCATCCTGCGGGGCCGCTTCCATGGCCGCATGGGCCTGATCCAATGGGGTCATGTCGCTCACGCCAGAGCCTCCTTGATTCGGGTTTGCAACGCCGGCAGCAGCTCAGCTTCAAACCAGGGATGTTTCCTCAACCATGCCGTATTGCGCCAGGACGGATGAGGCAAGGGAAAGACGTCGGGCGCATGGTCGCGCCAGCCCGCAACCGTCTCGCTCACACTGGCCTTTGTGCGCAGATGCCACTTCTGAGCATAGCCCCCAATCACCAATGTCAGCGGCACCTCTCCAAGCGCCTCCATCACCACGCCGCGCCATGTTTTTGCACAAAGCGCCGGCGGCGGCAGATCGCTGCCCTTGGCATTATACCCCGGAAAGCAAAAGGCCATCGGCACAATCGCAACGCGGTTTTTGTCATAAAAAACATCGCTCTGTATGCCCATCCAGTCACGCAGCCGGTCCCCGCTGGGATCGGTGAAGGGGCGTCCGCTTTCATGCACGCGCGCTCCGGGGGCTTGCCCCACCACAAGAATTTTCACCCCCGGCTGAAACCAGACAACAGGGCGCGGCCTATGCCGTGTCGCGGTTTTGGCAAACCTGTCCGCGCAGAGCTGACAGGCGGCGATTTCCTCACTCAAAGACATGGTCCCTGTGATATCTCCCCCCACTTATTTCGACAACATTCGAAATAACCCTTGCACGAAGGATTTATTTCGATATTTCTAGAATCATGAAAAATACAACACATCCAGATATCTCTCTTGAGGTGGCTGCCTCCACCTTTGCGGCCCTTGGGTCCGAACAGCGCCTGTCCGTGCTGCGCTGCCTCGTGCGGGCGGGCAATCAGGGGCTCTCTATCGGCGAGCTTGGCAAACGCACGGGCGTCACAGGCTCAACACTGACACATCATATGAAAATCCTCGCCCAGGCTGGTCTGGTGACGCAGGAAAAACAGGGACGTTCCATCATTTGCGCCGCCGTCGCCTATGACGCGGTGCGCGACCTCTCCGCCTTCCTGCTGAGAGAATGCTGCGCCGATGAGGTGCACAACTGTAAGGACCATGATCATGGCTGACACCACACAGTCCCCTTCCCCCTCCCCATTTCGCGCCCGCCTCGCAAAACTCGACAAGGCCTGGTTGGCCTTCCTGCTGATTTTGCTCTGCGTCGCTGCACTGGATACACCGCAGTTTGGGCCCACGGTGCAGTTCACCACCAACGCCCTGCTGCACACGGCGCCGTTTATCCTGTTTGCGGTCTTTGCAATTGGCTACCTCAAGGCCACCGGGGCGGAGAACCTTCTGGCGAAAGCTTTTGAAGGGCGCGAGACCCGCATGATTTTCTTTGCCGCCGCTCTGGGCGGGCTCTCGCCCTTCTGCTCCTGTGAAGTCATCCCTTTCATCGCGGCACTGCTGGCAGTGGGCGCGCCTCTCTCGGCGGTCATGGCCTTCTGGCTGGCCTCTCCGCTGATGGATCCCGCGATGTTTGCCATCACCTCCGGCACGCTGGGCTTTGAATTTGCCATTGCCAAAGCCCTGTCCGCCATTGGCCTTGGACTGCTGGGCGGCTTTGGCACGATGCTGCTGAAATCCACACCTGTCTTTGCCGATCCTCTGCGCGAGAAACCGCAGGTTGGCGGCTGCTGCGGGGTGAAAAAGCCCTTTGGTGCCAAACCCCAGTGGGCGTTCTGGAAGGACGCAGACCGGCGCAGCCTCTTTCGCACCACAACGCTGGAAAACGGCCTGTTCCTGTTGAAATGGCTGGCCTTGGCCTATGTGATCGAAGCCCTGATGATCCACTATGTGCCCGCAGCTTGGATCGCGCAGATCTTAGGCGGCGATGGCTTCCAGCCGATCCTGCTGGGCGCATTGGTTGGCGCCCCGGCCTATCTCAACGGCTATGCGGCGGTGCCTCTGGTCGGCGGGCTTCTGGAGCAGGGCATGTCCAATGGGGCGGCGATGTCCTTCATGATCGCAGGCGGCGTCAGCTGCATCCCAGCCGCCATCGCCGTCTGGGCTCTGGTCAAACCCCGTGTGTTTGCCGCCTATTTTGGTTACGCCATGCTCGGAGCCCTGATTGCCGGATCCCTCTGGCAGGCCGTTGCCTGATCACGCCCACCATTAACGCTCTGACGGACCGGTGCAGCCTCCTGCGCCGGTCTTTTCCATTGCCAAATCATGGGACGCAAACACACAATCTGCGCTGCGACGAAAAGACCAACTTCCTTCACAAGTGTAGGAAACCGCAGAATTTCCCCTGTTTTTCCTCTCTTCTCCCTGCAAACCGCAGGGAGAGAGTTGCGCATCCCCCTCCTGATCACACATAATGTTGAAAACGCCGACAGAGCGTTAACCATCGTGTCGTACAGTTTCGTGGTATAAGCGACACGCGAGAGCAGTATTGGGAGCAGTCGATGCTCGAATTCGACAACGTGAGTAAGTCCTTCTGGACCGGCACACAGCGCAAGGTGATCCTTGAACGTGTGTCTTTCCGTGTGGAACTGGGCAACTCCCTGGGCATCCTCGCGCCCAATGGCACCGGCAAAACCACCCTGATCAATATGATGGCAGGTCTGGAAAAGCCGGACGAAGGCGTCATTCGCCGGGATTGCCGTATTTCTTTTCCTCTGGGTTTCATGGGCGGCGTGGTCAATAAACATACCGCTGTGGAAAACAGCCGCTATATCGCCCGCCTTTATGGTCTTGATCCGGATTATGTCGAAGCCTTCTGCCGCTGGCTGTGCAATCTCGGCGAATATTTTGAGCAGCCGCTCGGCACCTATTCCTCCGGGATGAGATCACGGTTTACCTTTGCACTGATGCTGGCGCTCGATTTTGACATGTATCTGATCGATGAGGGCATGCCGTCCTCGACAGACGTAGAATTCAACAAGAAAGCAGGCGAAGTACTGCGCGAGCGCCTGCGCACAACCACCATTATCATTGTGTCACACCAGCCCAACGTGCTGGAAAAATTTGCCAGATCTGCGGCCGTGCTGCTCAATGGCAAACTCTATATGTTCGACACCTTGGAAGAGGCCAAACAGCTCTATGACTACCAAACCCAAGGCTAAGAAGTTCCGCATCCGCCGCTCCTCCCAAGGGGCTGAGACGCAAGGCGCCGACGCCATAGACGCGCCTATCACCGAGGGCACGACGGCAGTGGCCACTGACGTCGAAACACAGCCAACAGGCAAGAGCGCGCGCGCCGTGCGTCTGCCAAGCGCGGCAGGCAAAGCAGGTGGCAAAGCGGGCCGCGCGCAAGAGCCGGCTGCACCGACACAGCAAAACAGTGACCAACCCACGCCACAAGGGGCGGAGGCGGCCATTGACGCCATCAAACGCGAAGGCCTGACCGGTCGCCAGCTGCGCATGGCGCGCCGTATGGCACAGAAAAACGGCCTTGCAGCGACCTCCGATTATGATGCCGTCCGGCTTCTGCGGGAGGCGGGCATTGACCCGTTCCAACGCACCAACATGCTTGATCTGGTGCCCTCTGACAAAGAAACCCAACCGGCCAAGACCGGGCGCGTGCAGTTGCCGCAGACCATGGAATTGGGCAAGACCACCCTGCCCTCCACCGAAACCATGTCCCCCTCTGAGATGCGCGCCATCGAGATTGGGGAAATCCAAAAGGACATCGCCCGGCGCCGACGCAAGCGTCTCTTGCTGCTGTTTGCGCGCCTGTCCGCCTTTGTGTTTTTGCCCACGCTCTTTGCGGGCTGGTACTTCTACTCTGTCGCCACACCGATGTATTCGTCCAAATCCTCCTTCATGGTGGAACAGGCCGACGGCAACAGTGGCACAGGGCTCGGCTCCCTGCTGCCCTCTCAACTCAATGCCAATGGAGATGCCATCGCGGTGCAGGATTACCTGACATCCAAAGTGGCTATGATCCGTCTGGATCAGGATGTGGGGTTCAAATCGCACTTCGCCAGCCCTGACATTGATCCGATTCAACGACTGGATCCCAATCCCACGAACGAAGAAGCCTACAAGCTCTACAAGAAATTCGTGAAAATTGGCTATGATCCGACCGAAGGCTCCATCCGCATGGAAGTCGTCGCCGCCGATCCACAGATTGCCGCCGACTTCTCTGTGGCGCTGGTCGATTATGCTGAGGAAATCGCGGACGATCTGTCCCGGCGCAAACGCGAAGACCATGTGCGCGACGCACGGACCAGTCTGGACAGAGCCGCGCAGGAACGCCGCGATGCACAGGCGGCTCTCGTTGCGCTTCAGGAAACCAGCGTGCTGGATCCAGAAGGCCTGATCGCCTCCTTGCGTCAGCAGATCTCCAATGTGCAGATCCAGCTTCAGGAAAAAGAGCTGCAGCTGGCTGCGCTGCAAGACAATGCCCGCCCGAACCCGGCCCGCGTCGAAGGGGTACAAGGCGATGTCCGCCGTTTGCAAAATTTGCTGACCCGTCTGGAAAGCAAAATGACCGAGGCCACCGAGGGCGAAAGCTCCCTTGCGCAAAAAACCGCGCAAATTCAAATGGCTCAGGCCGATCTCGCCACGGCGGATCTGATTATGCAATCAGCGCTGCAAACCTTGAAGCAAACCGAACTCGAAGCCAGCCGTCAGGTACGTTATCTGACCACATCTGTGCGCCCTGTGGCCTCCGAAGACCCCTCTTATCCACGCAGCTTTGAGAACACGGTCTTGGCCTTCCTGATCTTTTCAGGCATCTATCTGATGATCTCGCTCACCGCATCCATCCTCAGAGAACAGGTATCCTCGTAATGAAAAAAGTGTCCATTGGTGACCTGACGGTTGCAAACGATGCTCCGCTCACAGTGATTGCGGGGCCCTGCCAGCTGGAAAGTGCAGATCATGCACAAATGATTGCGGGCACCTTGAAAGAGGCCTGCGCCGCCGCCGGTGCGCAATATATCTTCAAAGGATCTTTTGATAAGGCCAACCGCACTTCTCTCAACGCAGCCCCTGCCTTGGGCCTCGACGAAGGCCTGAAAGTTCTGCAATCGGTCAAAGAGGCGCTGGATGTGCCTGTTCTGACTGACATCCATGAACCAGAGCAATGCGCCCCGGTGGCCGAAGTCTGCGATGTGATGCAGATCCCGGCCTTTCTCTGCCGCCAGACATCGCTCCTGCTGGCCGCTGGCCGCAGCGGTGCTGTCATCAATGTGAAAAAGGGGCAGTTTCTGGCCCCATGGGACATGCCCAATGTCGTGGCCAAGATTGAGAGCACCGGCAATGACCGCATTCTGCTCACAGAACGTGGTGCCTCATTTGGCTACAACCGTCTCGTGGTGGATATGCAGTCCCTGCCCGAAATGGCCAAAACCGGTTATCCAGTTGTGATGGATGCCACCCATGCCGTGGCCCAGCCCGGCGGATTGGGCGGTGCATCCGGGGGACAGCGCGAATTTGCACCGGTGCTTGCCCGTGCGGCAGTTGCCACAGGAATCGGCGCGGTTTTCACCGAAACCCATCAGGATCCGGACAATGCACCCTGTGATGGGCCCAATATGATTTACCTTGATCATATGCCTCATCTAATTGACACATTGATGCAGTTTGATGCGCTTGCCAAAGCCAATCCGATTGTGCTGTGAGCCCGCACCTCATTAAACCGACCTTTTTGACGACAAGACCATTGTACGAAGTGAGTTTATTAAAATGAAAAAACCTTTGCCTGACGTGCGCCCGAACACTTGGGAATTTCTGCGTGATCCTATGATCAAACCGACGGGCTTTCGCGAATATGACGCCCGCTGGCAATTCCCAGAAGAGATCAACCTGCCGGGCATGACCGCGCTTGGCTTTGGTCTGGGCACCCAGATGCAGCGCCGCGGCATCGAGCCGGTGATTGCCGTTGGCAATGATTACCGCGACTATTCCGTGGCCATCAAAATGGCGCTGATCATCGGCCTGATGAAGGCCGGAATCCACGTGAAGGATATTGGCCCGGCCCTCTCCCCGATGGCCTATTTTTCTCAGTTTCATCTGAATGCCCCTGCGGTCGCCATGGTCACCGCATCGCACAACCCCAATGGCTGGACCGGCGTGAAGATGGGCTTTGAAAAGCCGCTGACCCACGGCCCTGATGAAATGGCCGAGCTGCGTGACATCGTGCTCAATGGCGATTTTGACGCCCATGAGGGCGGCAAACATGAGGTCGTGGATGGGGTCCGTGAAGCCTATATCGAAGATCTTGTGGGCGATTTCAAAATGTCCCGCCCGCTTAAGGTGGTCTGCGCCACCGGCAATGGCACCGCGGCGGCCTTTGCGCCGGAAATCTTCAAGCGCATGGGCGTTGAAGTGGTCGAAAGCCACTGTGAACTCGATTACACCTTCCCCAACTACAACCCCAACCCCGAAGCCATGCTGATGCTGCACGACATGTCTGACAGCGTAAAAGCCTCCGGTGCCGATCTGGCCCTTGGCTTTGACGGCGATGGCGACCGTTGTGGCGTGGTGGACGATGAAGGCGAGGAGATCTTTGCCGATAAGGTCGGCGTGATCATGGCCAAGGATCTGGGCAAGATCTATCCCAATGCCACCTTTGTCGCTGATGTGAAGTCCACAGGGCTTTATGCCGCTGACCCCGATCTGCTCGCCACAGGCGCCAAAACCGATTACTGGAAAACCGGTCACAGCCACATGAAACGCCGCGTGCATGAGCTCAAGGCGCTGGCGGGCTTTGAGAAATCCGGTCACTACTTCTTGGCGGAGCCGATCGGGCGCGGCTATGACTGCGGCATGCGCGTGGCTGTCGAAGTCTGCAAAATGCTGGACCGCAACCCGGATATGAAAATGTCCGATCTGCGCAAGGCCCTGCCTAAGACCTGGTCAACCCCAACCATGTCGCCCTATGCGTCGGACACAGAAAAATACGACATTCTGGAGCGTCTGGTCGCCAAATTGGTGGCCAAGAAAGACGCAGGCGAAACCATCGCTGGGCGCGCCATTACCGAGGTCGTCACTGTCAACGGGGCCCGCGTTATCCTCGACAACGGCAGCTGGGGCTTGGTGCGCGCATCGTCCAATACCCCGAACCTCGTGGTGGTGATTGAAAGCGCACAGAGCGAAGAAGAAATGCGCCAGATCTTTGCCGAGATTGACGCCGTTATCCAAACCGAGCCAGGCGTCGGCGAGTACGACCAAAAAATCTAACGAAACGATGGATGGCGGGAGAAATGCTCCCGCCCCCTTCGGGGCCTGACGGCCCCTGCCAGCGGTTGGGCACAGCTCAAGCCTTTGGCTTGAGCCTAGGCTCACCTTGGGTGAGCCGGGCCCAACGGGGCGATCAGCCCACCGGCTGATCCGGCCAGGCGGGAGCACACCCACCTGCCACACCGTCAAAGCGCCCTACTCCTCCTCCGGCACATACTCCAGAATATCACCGGGCTGGCAGCCAAGATGTGCGCAAATCGCCTCAAGCGTATTAAAGCGTATCCCTTTGACTTTACCTGATTTCAGCAGGCTCAGGTTGGTTTCCGTCAAACCAATCGCCTGCGCCAGCTCGCGCGAGGTCATCTTGCGTTTTACCAGTTCCAAATCGAGGTTGATGCGTATGGGCATAGGACCTCCTACAGGAACTGGCTGTTCTCGTCAGCAATATCTTGCGCTTGTTTCAGCGACCGGCTGATCGCCATAAAGACCGCTGCCAAAGCCAGAAACACCACATCAATGTCAATGTCGATATACGTCACCTCCGGACGCAACTCTGGCGGCAAATGCGCGCTCAACACCACCGGTTGCAAGGCCACATTCACCGCATTGAGCACCCAAAAGCCAAAAAACGCATAGGCACACCACCGCAAATGCGCCCCCATACGCGCGAAATCCCGAGGATCGCGCAGCATCAGGATCCGATCTAGCGCCCAGAAGCCAAGGCCCAGGCTGATCAAGGCAGGCCACATCATCGCCATGCCCAAATAGAGCGCCATGGCCGGCGGCACCGCCATGTCCAAGGGCAAGTCAAACGTATCTGCAAGCATCTCCGCCTCTCCCAGAAAGGCAAAGATCCAAAGGAGCGCCCAGCCAAAGGTGAAATACACCAGTGTGATCAGCATAGCGAGACGGGCCACAAGCGTCATTTTTCTCTCCAAATCTGTTGCTTCTCAATAATTGAATTACGATCAACATGCAATGTTTTATGTAAAACAATAATTTTTTACCTTGAAATGAAAAACGACAGCTCTTAGGTAGCCGCCATCCAAGACAAATCCATTTCCAAAAGGACTGTAAAATGACCCACAATGCCCTGACCCTCAGCCTGATTGCTGTCATCACTCTGGGCGCCTGCACCGCTCCGGTGGATCGTCCCCTGACGGTGGACGGCACGCGCAATGCGAATTTTGATCATGATTACACCGCCTGCCATGCACAGGCCGCCAGCTTCACCAATGGCGCTGGGGCTGAGACGGCCGCCACCGGGGCGCTTGTCGGTGCAGCGATTGGGGCTGTGGATGCAGAGGATGAGCTGGAAGGCGCGTTGGCCGGTGCGGCCATTGGCGGGCTTGTCGGCGCAGCTGAAAACGCCTCCTCTGTGGAGGACGAGCGGCGCAATGTTCTGATCCGCTGCATGCAGAACCGCGGCCACGATGTGATCGGCTAACGCTCTCTGACGCAGCAAACCACCACATCCCCAGACCCAAAGCAAAACACCCGCCGGGATCTCTGCCCGGCAGGTGTGATTTGTTGAAACCTAGAAACGCTTTTTAAGGCGCCCCCTACGGTCTGATGCAATGTAGGGTGCGCGGTCCCCGCGCACCGCCCCCCTTATCCAGCGGCCAAACCGCGGCCCTTCAACAGCGCTTCCACGCCCGGCAAACGCCCTCGAAAACGGGTGTACAACGCATCCGCCTCCACCGATCCTCCGGTCGACAGGATATGTTGCTCCAGCGCCTTGGCCGTCTTTGGATCAAACGCATCCCCCACCTCTTCAAAGGCCTCAAACGCATCCGCATCCATCACCTCCGACCACATGTAGCTGTAGTAACCAGAGCTGTAGCCATCCCCGGCAAAAACATGGGCAAAATGCGGCGTGGCATGGCGCATGGTGATCGCCGCTGGCATGCCAAGCTCGGCCAGCACCTCTGCCTGTTTCGCCATAGGATCACGCGGCGCAGCCCCCTCATGAAAGGCCAGATCCACCAAAGCGGAGGCCACATATTCAACCGTGGCAAACCCCTGATCAAAATTCGCCGCCCCGAGCACTTTTTCAAGCATCTCCTGCGGCATGGGCGCGCCCGTTTCCGCATGGATGGCATATTCTGCCAGCACCTCTGGCACCTCCAGCCAATGTTCATAAAGCTGGCTGGGCAGCTCCACAAAATCGCGCGCCACAGAGGTGCCCGAAATGCTTTCATAGGTCACATTGGACAGCATCTGATGCAGCGCATGGCCAAACTCATGAAACAGGGTGCGCGCGTCATCATAGGAGAGCAAAGCAGGCTCACCCTTTGCAAAATTGCAGACATTGATCACCACAGGCCCCTGCACTTCAGGGAATTTCGCCTGCCCGCGCATGGCCGAGCACCAAGCCCCAGAGCGTTTGCCCCCGCGTGCAAAATAGTCTCCAATGAACACGGCCACATGCTCGCCCCCGCGTGTCACCTCCCACGCCTGGCAATCCTCATGATAAAGCGGCACGTCCAGCTCTTTGAACTCCAAGCCAAACAGCTTGGTAGCACAGGCAAAACTCGCCGCGATCATACGCTCCAGCTGCAGGTAAGGCTTGAGCGCTGCCTCATCCAGATCATGCTCCGCCTTGCGCCGTTTCTCCGCATAATAGCGCCAGTCCCAAGGGGCCAGATCGCCGTTCACCCCATCCGCATGCATCATCTCCGTGAGGACAGCCGCATCGGCCTCCGCCTGCGCTTTGGCCGGGGCCCAAACCTCCATCAACAGGCTGCGGACAGCCTCCGGGGTCTTGGCCATTTCGGTTTCCAGCTTGTAGTCGGCAAAGCTGCCATAGCCCAAAAGCTTGGCGCGTTCTTCCCGCAACGCCAGAATTTCTGCGGCAATCTCCCGATTATCCGTCTCCCCGCCATTGGCACCCCGCGCGGCCCAGGCCGCAAGAGCTTTCTCACGCAAACCCCGGCGCGGCGAAAACTGTAAAAACGGCACGATGATAGAGCGTGATAGCGTGACAACCGGCCCCTCAGCACCCTTCTCGGCCCCAGCCGCCCGCGCCGCATCCACGGCAAACCCCGGCAGGCCTTCCAGGTCTTCTTCCGCCAAAGGCATGAACCAATCCCGCTCATCCGCCAAAAGGTTCTGCGTGAACTCCGTGCCCAACACGGCCAACCGGCCTTTGATCTCTTTCATGCGGGCATCCGCATCCCCTTCCAGCGCCGCACCGCCGCGCAGAAAGCCGCGATGGGTCAGCATCAAAACCCGCTGTTGCTCCGCATTCAGAGCAAGGCTTTCCCGTGCCTCCCAAAGTGTTTTGATCCGCGCAAACAGCGCCTTATTGGCGGAAATCTCCGCCGAATGCGCCGCCAGTTTGGGGGAGAAGTCCCGCTGCAACATCTCACGCGCCGGATTGCTCTCCGCCCCCGCCACGCTGAAGAAAACCGAAAGCACCTTGTCTAACGCCGCCCCGGCACTCTCCAGCGCCTCAATGGTATTGGCAAAGCTTGGCGCCTCCGCATGATCGGCAATCGCGGCAATTTCGACTTTATGCGCCGCCAGTGCCCCCTCAAAGGCAGGGGCAAAATCATCGTCTGAAATCGTGTCAAAGGGTGCCAGCTTGAAGGGCGTGTCCCAGTCGGCCAAAAGCGGATTAGTCATCAGATATATCTCCTTTGACGCCACCCTACGCAGCCCAAAGAAGAGGTGCAATCCGCCTCACATCCCTGTGCACTCACCGAGGCTCAGGGGTGCTTAATTTAGGATTTGCCCGTGCCACAGACCGGACAGGCCGCGCGCGGTTTCAACCCGATCTTGCGGGTCTCCCCCCAAAGCGCATCATAGATCATCATCTCCCCACGCAGCGCCGCGCCCGCGCCTGTGATCACCTTGATCGCCTCTGCCGCCATCATCGTGCCCACAACGCCGGGTAAAGGTCCAATCACCCCGGCTTCCGCACAGCTTGGTGCCATCCCCGGTGCCGGGGCCTGCGGAAAAATACATTGATAACAGGGCGCGCCATTGGCGGGGTCAAACACGCTCAACTGCCCCTCCCATTGAGACAAAGCCCCGGAAATCAGCGGCTTGCCCTGTGCCACACAAATCTCATTCACCAAATAACGGGTGTCAAAATTATCTGTGCCATCCAGCACCAGATCATATTCCCCGATGATCTCCTCCGCATCCTCAACCGTCAGCCGGCGCGGATAGGGCACCACCTCCACATAGGGGTTCTGCGCCACCATGGCCTCCGCCGCAGAGAGCACCTTGGGCGTGCCAATCGCCGCATCTTTGTGGATCACCTGCCGCTGCAAGTTCGAATTGTCCACAACGTCATCATCCACCACCCCAATGCGCCCGACACCCGCCGCCGCCAGATAGAGCAACACAGGTGAGCCCAGACCACCTGCGCCCACCACAAGCACCTTGGCATCTTTAAGCTTTTTCTGCCCCAATCCGCCCACTTCACGCAGCACAATATGGCGCGCATAGCGGTTGAGCTCCGTATCACTGAAAAGCGCCTGCGCATTGTCTTCCTGTCCCTGCACCGCCTGATTGGCATCCGCCCGCCGCCGCAACCGCTGCAACATGGACGAATAGGCCAACACCAGCGCCACCGCGCCCCCCAGAAGCAACCACATCGCAAGGCTGCCCCCGGTGGCGATCACCAGCGGATGCTCCACCGGAAAGCCAATCTGCACCCCCACCACAGCCATATAGAGCAAAGCAATCATCGCCCAGCGCGCCGATTTGGGCGCGCCCATAATCCAGCCAATCGCCCAGAGCCCGGCTGCCATGGCCAGCACCAACAGCATTACGCGATCCCTGTGGAGCCAAAGCCGCCCGCACCCCGCTCGGTTGCGCTCAGATCTTCCTGCACGTCAAACGCCGCCAGCACCACCGGTGCCACCACCATCTGCGCAATGCGCATACCGTGGCTGATCACAATCTCTTCCTGACCGGCGTTCAGCACAATCACCCCCAAGGGACCGCGATAATCGCTGTCAATCGTGCCCGGACTATTGGCCAGCGTCAGCCCCTGCTTCAACGCCAGCCCAGAGCGCGGACGCATCTGCACCTCATAGCCCTGCGGGATTTCCAGCGACAGCCCCGTGGGCACCAGCGCCCGCGCACCGGGGGCCAGAACCACGCCCTCGCGCTGATCTGCAGGGAAATTCGCGCGCACATCCGCTCCCGCCGCTCCGGCGCTCTCATAAGATGGCAGCGCCACCTCCCGGTCGGCCTCCGCCAACCACTTCAGTTTAATGGAAACTGCTGCCATCTTCCCCTTACTCCAAATATCCCCGCCGGAGGCTGCGCGTCAGCGCATCTTGCCCCGCCCGCGTCACGCCTCCAGCGCTTCGGCCACACGCTCTGCCAGTTTTTCGGCCACGGCCACTTTATCCATCCGCTCCCAAGCCTCTGATCCAGCATCAGAAATCAAGGTTACAGCATTTTCTGTTCCGCCCATGATACCCGTCGCCGGGCTCACATCATTGGCGACAATCCAATCACATCCCTTCCGGATACGTTTGGCAGTGGCATTTTCGATCACATCATCTGTTTCTGCGGCAAATCCCACCACCAGCGCCGGACGTCCCTCTGGCATCTGGCTCACCGTGGCCAGAATGTCGGGGTTCTCGGCAAACGCCATCACCGGCAGCCCACCTTTGGTTTTCTTGATCTTGCTGTCTGACGCGCTGGACACGCGCCAGTCTGCCACCGCCGCACAAAAGACCGCCGCCTCCACCGGCAGGCTTCCCTGCACCGCGCGCAGCATCTCCTGCGCCGTCTCCACTTCAACCAGCGTAACCCCTTCTGGCCGTGCTGCATCTGCAGGCCCGGTCACAAAAACCACATCCGCGCCCAGCTTCACCAGCGCTTCGGCAATCGCACTGCCCTGCGCCCCAGACGACCGGTTGGCGATATAGCGCACCGGGTCAATCGGCTCATGGGTCGGACCAGAGGTCACCAATATGCGCCTCCCCTGCAAAGGCCCCTCTGACAGCGCCCCCTGAATGGCATGCACAATTTCCATGGGCTCACTCATCCGGCCGGGGCCAAACTCGCCACAGGCCATATCGCCCTCATTGGGACCAACAAAGCCAATACCATCCTGCTTGAGCAGGGCCAGATTGCGCTGCGTCGCCGGATGCGCCCACATGCGCACGTTCATCGCTGGCGCCACCAACACAGGGGTGTCCGTCGCCAAAAGCAGGGTCGAGGCCAGATCATTGGCCTGCCCATGCGCCATCTTCGCCATCAAATCCGCCGTTGCCGGGGCCGCAACAATGAGGTCCGCAGAGCGCGACAGCTGAATATGCCCCATCTCCGCCTCATCGGTCAGGTCAAACAAATCCCGATAGACTTTTTCGCCTGCCAGCGAAGACACTGACAAAGGGGTAACAAACTCCTCAGCCGCCCGCGTCAAAACCGGCGTCACCCAGGCCCCACGCTCCCGCAACCGCCGGATCAACTCCAGCGTTTTATAGGCTGCGATTCCCCCCGCGATGATCAGAAGAATGCGTTTGTCCGTCAGCATTTAGCTGCCCCCTTATGCCAAGTTGCCCAAAGTTAGGCCCCTCAGCAACGAGAAACAACCAAAGAAACCGCCTCACTGAAAGGCAGCGCAGGGATCCTCACGGTCCGCAGGCGCGGTCACCACCCAGATATCATAGGGCTGCGTCCCTTCAGGTTCGGCCTCAAGCTGTCCCAATGAAACCGATGAAAGCATATCCGGCAAAAGGCTGGGTGCGCCCCAATCTGTGCGTGCATGACCATTGCCAGTGATCACCACAACCGGCCCGCCGCTCTCCGCCCAGGCCTGCACCGTGGCCTGCGCCAGCCGCGCATCCCGCAAACGCTGCGCCGCGACCATCCCCGGCAACATCGCTTCAGGCAGCGCATTGCAATGCGCTTCCATCTGCATCTGCTCACGTGTGGCCTGCTGCTCTGCCGGCAAAGCCTCGGTCAGCCCATAAAGCGCGGCCTCTCCATTGAGCGCACCGCTCAAATCGCCATGGCGCACCGCATCTCGCGCCGCACCACGCGGCACCTGCGCCCCATAGATATCTGCCCGTCCAGCGGCAGCAAAAATCGGATAATAGATCGCAAAATCCGGCCATCCGCTGTCGTTCCAGCCCAAGGCTGCCTCAAGCGCCACCGGATCCTGCAAAAGGGCCTCGGTGATCTTCGCAGCCTGTTCTGGCACCAGCATTTCAAAAACAATCGCGCCCGGTTCGATCTCTCGCACCGCCTGCGCCTGTGTCTCATGATGCGTCGGATTGTCATGCACTTCGCCGAGGAAGAACACATCAACCGAGGGATAAGCCGCAAAGTCAGGGCTCTGCGCCCCCGCTGTCACGACGCTCAACACCAAAGACGACATAAATGGTAGGATATAATTTTTCATGAGCACAGACATACGCCGTTGACTTCAGGATGCAAGCCTCTGCTTTGCCACTCCGCCCTTTGTGGCTTGCACCCGCGCCCGCTTTGGCCCACCTTGCCCGCCAACACGCGCAAAGGACATGTGATGCTGCCCAAGCTCAGTCTCATTCTCGGGGGCGCCGCCTCCGG
>NZ_CYPW01000040.1:1799-220515 GCF_001458175.1 Shimia marina | reverse complement strand
AAACACAAGGTCCAGCGCGGCCCGGACTGGCACACCATCGAGGCCCCCCTGAGCGCAGCCGATACGCTTGCAGATCTGCCCGCCGATGCGGTGGTGCTTCTGGATTGTGCCACCATGTGGTTGTCCAATCAGATGTTTGCTGAAACCGATCTGGCCACGGAACAGGCGCATCTGCTGGCCGCGCTGGCCGCCTGCCCGGCACGGGTGGTTGTGGTCTCAAACGAAGTGGGGCTCGACGTGGTGCCGGAAAATGCCCTTGCCCGGCGGTTCCGAAACCTGCAAGGCACCCTCAATCAGGCGCTCGCCGCGCAGGCCGAACTTGCGGTGCTTGTGGTCGCTGGCCTGCCGATGGTTTTGAAAGGACAATTGCCATGACAGAAATCCATCTCGTGCGTCACGGCCCGACCCATGCCAAAACCATGGTTGGCTGGTCCGATCTGCCCGCCGATCTGTCCGACACCGCCGCGCTCGCGCGCCTGTCTGACCACTTGCCACAAGACGGTCTGGTGATCAGCTCTGATCTGCAACGCTGCGTAGCCACCGCAGATGCCATTCAAGGCAACCGTCTGCGCCTGCCTCATGACCCTCACCTGCGCGAGATCAACTTTGGCGACTGGGAGCTGCGCAGCTTCAAAGAGATCGAAGCTGAGGATCCAGAGCGCATTCGCGCCTATTGGGAAACCCCCGGAGATGTGCGCCCGCCCAATGGCGAAAGTTGGAATGAGGTCGCCCAGCGCGTGGATGCGGCCATGGACCGCTTGATTGACACCCACCGCGGTGGCAAACTGATCGTTGTGGTGCACTTTGGAGTGATCCTGACCCAAATCCAGCGTGCAGAACGCCTGACTACGGAAGAAGTCTTTGGCCACCGCATCGACAACCTGTCACTGACCTCCCTCACACGGCACGACACCGGCTGGAGCACACAGACAATAAATCACATTTTGTGATCAATTCTATCAAATAAATTCGATATGGTGATGATTGTGCGCATGCTATAGTGCTGGCATGACCTATGATTTGTATCTCGGCGATTACGCCTATTCCTCCTGGTCGCTACGCGGCTGGCTTTTGTTTGAAAAATTCGGCATTTCCCGCAGCACCACAATGGTGGACTTTGCCGACAGCTCCGTCGGCGCACAACTGGCCAAAATTGCCCCCGCGCGCACGGTGCCCGCAGTGCTCACACCAGAGGGCGCGCTGTTGTCAGACAGCCTCGCCATCGCAGAAGAGTTGGCCAGCCGCCATCCAGATGCAGGCCTCTGGCCACAGGCCCCAATCGCGCGCGCCACGGCCCGCAACCTTGCGGCCGAAATGCATTCGGGCTTTATGGCCCTGCGCAGCGAATGCCCCATGAACCTGCGCCTTTCTTATACGGACACCGCCCCCTCTGACGCGGTGAAGCAAGACCTGCAACGCCTTGAAGTTATTTGGGAACACGCACGTGGCGTCACAGATGCGCAAGAGCATGGCCCTTGGCTCTGCGGCCCCTATAGCGTTGCCGATGCCTTCTATGCTCCAGTGGCGGCGCGGATCGCAGGCTACAACCTTCCCGTCGGCCCCACCGCGCAGGCTTACGTGCAGTCCCATCTGGCAGATCCGGCCTTCCGCCGCTGGCGCACCATGGGCATGGTGCATGGGGCCACCCTGCCGTGGTATGCAAAAGACTTCCAAACACATGACTGGCCCGGCCCAAAACCCCGCACTGCCAAAGCCGTGAACAGCGGCACGCCAGAAAACACGCTCTGCCCCTATTCCGGCAAACCGGTCACCCATCTGATGGAAATCGACGGACGGATCTTTGGCATGTGCAATGCCTTCTGCCGCGACAAAACCGTGGCAGATCCCGAAGCCTGGCCCGCCTTCATGGCCCTGCTCTAACGCGTATTAACCTTTCGCTAACCTCCCCCCGCCATCATGGTTAACGTTTGTTAAGCATGTTTCTGGCGGGGTTTTGCCATGGTCGCACGCGCCTATACGGTGGCCTTTGAAGGGGTTGAGGCCCATCAGGTTGAGGTGCAATGCGCGCTCACACCCGGCCTGCCCGCCTTCTCAATTGTGGGCCTGCCGGACAAAGCCGTTTCCGAAGCGCGCGACCGTGTACGCTCTGCTCTGGCCGCCATGGCCATTGCCCTGCCCTCCAAACGCATCACCATCAATCTCTCCCCCGCCGATCTGCCCAAAGAAGGCAGCCATTTTGACCTGCCCATCGCCATGGCCCTGCTGGCGGCGATTGGCATCATTCCCGAAGACGCCTCCGAAAGCACCGTCAGTCTGGGCGAGCTGTCGCTGGATGGCTCTCTGGTGGGGGTGACAGGCACCCTGCCCGCCGCGATGAGCGCCGCAGAAGAAGACCGCAGCCTGCTGTGCCCGCGTGTGTCCAGCCCCGAAGCCGCCTGGGTCACCGCAACCCAAGTGATCGGTGCGGCCACACTGGCAGATGTGGTGCGCCATTATACCGGCCAGTCCCCGCTACCCCCTTCTGAGCCCGGCGAAGTGCTCAGCCCGCCAAACCACAAGGATCTGCGCGATGTAAAAGGACAGGAACGCGCCAAACGCGCACTCGAAATTGCCGCCGCAGGGCGTCATCACCTCTTTATGGTTGGCCCGCCCGGCTCTGGGAAATCCATGCTGGCCGCCCGCCTGCCCTCCATCCTGCCGCCGCTCACCCCGGCCGAGGCGCTGGAAACCTCCATGATCCACTCTATCGCAGGACTACTGGATCAGGGTGGCATCTCCCGCACACGCCCCTTTCGCGAACCCCATCACACCGCCTCCATGGCCGCCATCGTGGGCGGCGGCCGCCGCGCCAGCCCCGGCGAAATCTCTCTGGCCCACAATGGTGTGTTGTTCATGGATGAACTGCCGGAGTTTGCACGCCCGGTGCTGGAAACCCTGCGCCAGCCGATCGAGACCGGACATGTGATGATCGCACGCGCCAATGCCCATGTGACCTACCCGTGCAAATTCATGCTGGTGGCCGCAGCCAACCCCTGTCGCTGTGGCCATATGTTTGACCCTGCACAGGCCTGCGCCCGCGTGCCAGACTGTGGCAATGACTATCTCGGGCGGCTCTCCGGCCCCTTGCTGGACCGGCTCGATCTGCGCATAGAAGTGCCCCCTGTAGCCTATCAGGATCTCGCTCTGCCCAATGATGGCGACAGCTCTGCGCAGGTCGCGGCCCGCGTGGCCAAGGCCCGCCTGCGCCAGACAGAACGCTTTGGCACAGACAGTGCGCTACGCGCCAATGCCGATATGCAAGGGCGGATGCTGGAAGAGATCTGTGAGCTGGACGAAGACAGTCGCGCCCTGCTGACCCAGGTGGCCACCCGCTTTGGGCTTTCTGCGCGCGGCTATCACCGGGTGTTGCGCGTCGCACGCACCATCGCAGATCTGAGTGACAGCGCCGAGATCCTCCGCCCCCATCTGGCCGAAGCGATCAGCTTCCGCCTGAGCACCACCGACGACATGTAGCCCTCCCGCCCCCAAGACAGCGCCCCAAGGGCGCCGCTTGGCGTTGGGTCCGGCTCAGCGCACGCTGAGCCTGCCCGCGCCTGCCGCAGAGGTTGGCCCCCCACTCAGAGCGCGGCACGTTTGGCTTCGATCGCTTCCCAGATTTTCTCCGCGATATTGACCCCGTCAAACCGCTCCAGCTCCTGAATGCCGGTCGGCGAAGTCACATTGATCTCCGTGAGGTAATCCCCAATCACATCAATGCCGACAAAGATCTGGCCTTTCTCACGCAACAACGGCCCGATTTTGGCGCAGATTTCCAGATCCCGCTCGGTCAGCCCCACCTTCTCTGGGCGCCCCCCCACATGCATGTTGGAGCGAGTCTCCCCCTTGGCGGGCACGCGATTGATCGCGCCCACGGCCTCACCGTTCACCAAGATCACCCGCTTGTCCCCATTGGACACATCCGGCAGGAATTTCTGCACAATCAACGGCTCGCGGCTGAACCCTGTGAACAGCTCATGCAGCGAGGTCAAATTGCGATCCGTGGCATCCAGCCGGAACACGCCCGCGCCGCCATTGCCGTAAAGCGGCTTGAGGATCACATCACTGTGCTTCTTTTTGAAGGCCTTGATGGTCTCCAGATCCCGCGCAATCGTGGTGGGTGGGGTCAGCTCAGGGAAATCCAGCACCAGCAGTTTTTCCGGATAGTTGCGCACCCAGAAGGGATCATTCACCACCAGAACCTCTGGTGCCAGCCGATCCAGCAAATGCGTGCTGGTGATATAATGCATGTCAAACGGCGGATCCTGCCGCAGCCAGACCACATCAAAATCCTTGAGCCTCACATGCTCCAGCGGGCCAAGATCCACATGGTTGCCCTGTTCGCGACGCACCACCATGCTGTGGCCCTTCGCGGTGATCTCACCTTCTTCATAGGCCAGATGATCAGGTGAATAGTAAAACAGCTCATGCCCACGGGCCTGCGCCTCTTCGGCAAGCCGGAAGGAACTATCGGCGTTGATGTCCACCGAGGTGATCGGATCCATTTGAAAGGCGATTTTCATGTGCGCACCCTGAATAAAAGTCCCTACCTACATGGCCCATGCCATGCGCGCTTGCAATGGGGCGGGGCTTATTCCCAAAGCGCATTCTCAAGGATGTGAACCACGCCCTGCCCATTCACCAAGGCCACATCAAAGCGCATTGGCGTGAGCAAGCCCAAAGGCGCATCGGCAACATATTCCTGTGCCGCCGCCTGCAGACGTGCCACCTGTCTGGGCAAAAGCCGTGCGGCAGCAGTCGCAAAACTCTGGCTCTTTTTGACCTCAACAAAGACAAACCCGTCATCGGCGTGCAAAATCAGATCAATCTCGCCAGCATGGCCGCGCCAGCGTTGTGCGGCAAGGGTCAGCCCCTGCGCCATGTAATGGCGCAGAACGATCTCCTCTGCCGCAAGCCCGGCATGATAATTGCCCTGCCCCTGTGCACGCTTACCCGGTTTACGCATCACCAAACACCAAATACCGCAGCTTTGAGGCGGCCTACTCCGCCTTTTGCAGCTTCAACGCCAATTGATACACTTTGCGCCTGTTGATGCCATAGGCCTTGGCCACCGCATCAGAGGCATCGCGCACCGACAATGTCTCCAAAGCCTCTTTCAAGGCGGCTTCCACATCGGCCTCACTGGCCGCTTCGCCACGCTGACGGTCAATCAGCACCACAATCTCCCCTTTGATCGTCCGCTCCGGCAAATCGCGGGTCAGCTCGTCCAATGTCCCGCGCAACACCTCTTCGAACTTCTTGGTCAACTCGCGCGCCACGGCTGCCTTGCGCGCGCCCCCCAGCACAGCCGCCGCATCCGCCACCATGGCCGCCACCCGCTTGGGGGATTCGTAAAACACCAAAGTGCCCGGCACGTCCCGCACGGCCTCCAGCGCGCTCTGGCGCGCTTTCTTGGCATTGGGCAAAAACCCCGCAAAGAAAAACGAATCTGTAGGTAAGCCCGCCAGCGACAAGGCGGTGATAATGGCACTGGGTCCGGGGGCACTGGTCACAAGATGCCCAGCTTCTGCCGCCGCCACAGACAGGTGATAGCCCGGATCCGCAATCAACGGCGTGCCTGCTTCAGAGGCATAGGCCACACTGCGACCAGCCTCCAGATGCGCCAAAAGCTTGGCGCGCGCGCCCTCGCCGGAATGATCATGATACGACAGCACAGGCCGCCCCTCCAAAGCCACTCCGTGAATTTCAAGCAATTTCTTCATCGAACGGGTATCTTCTGCAGCGATCACATCCGCAGACGCCAAAATGTCCAATGCTCTCAATGTGATATCACGTGCCGTACCGATAGGTGTGGCGACAAAGTATAATCCCGGCTGTAATTTCACTTTCTGAAAATTCATATCTGGACCCGCCTTTCCACTCGTTTATTATCCGCGCCAACGCGACTGGCATTGACTTGTCGTTACAATCACGTCGTTACCATCACAGGCGCAATCCAACGGGAGTGGAACTTTTGTCTCTTTTGTCTTTTCTTAAACCTGCCCGGCGCTTTGTGAAAGGGGCGGTCCTTGGGGCCACCACCCTGGCTCTGGCAAGCTGTGATCTGCCAACAGGCAACAGTGGCCAGACCATTTCGACATCCGCGCCCGTGCCCGTGGCGCTTCTGGTGCCCGCGGGCTCCAACAATGCAGGCGACGCGCTTCTGGCCCAAAGCCTTGAAAACGCCGCCCGGCTGGCGATTGCCGATCTGGATGGAGTGCAGATTGATCTGCGCGTCTATGCCACGGCGGGCGATCCTGCCACCGCACAGGCTTCGGCGATCAAAGCGGTGGATGAAGGTGCAAAAATCATTCTCGGCCCGGTCTTTGGCGAAGCCGCCAATGCTGCGGCTACAGCAGTCGCCGCTCGTAATGTGAACGTGCTGTCCTTCTCCAACAACACCACCATTGCCGGCGGTAACCTCTTTGTGCTTGGCCCCACATTTGGTAACACCGCGGAACGTCTGGTGGCCTATGCGCGCGCCAATGACAAAACCAACATCATGTCGGTCTATTCTGAAAACAGCTCAGGCCAGCTTGGCAATCAGGCCATTGGTGCGGCCATCGCAGCCAAAGGCGCAGACAATGCCGGTGCGGTTGGCTACCAGTTCTCGCAAGAAGGCGTGATTGCGGCCGTTAGCCAGATCAAACTCTCTGCCGAGCAGAGCGGCGCAGATGCCTTGTTCTTCACCTCCAACACCTCAGGCGCCCTGCCTTTGCTGACACAGCTGTTGCCAGAATCGGGGCTTGGACCTGACACCATCCAATATATGGGCCTGACCCGCTGGGACATCCCGGCGCAGACATTGGAACTGCCCGGCGTACAGGGCAGCTGGTTCGCCATGCCTGATCCAGCCCTAACGCAACAGTTTCAAAACCGCTATGCTCAGACCTATGGGGGCCTGCCACACCCCATTGGCGGTCTGGCCTATGACGGGATCGCCGCTATCGGCGCATTGGTCAAAGCGGGCAAAAAGGACGCTCTGACCACCAACGCATTGACACAGGGCGCAGGCTTTCAAGGTGTGAACGGCATCTTCCGCCTGCTCTCAGACGGAACGAATGAACGCGGTATGGCTGTGGCCACAATCCGCGACAAGAAGGTAGTAATCATTGACCCTGCCCCAACGAGATTTGGAGGCGCTGGCTTCTAAAGCCGGTGACATCTTTCCAGCCCCGCCCACAGCGGGGCTGATCTGCGCCGCAGATGACATTTTCAACCGTGCCGAAGTGGCACAGGCCATTGCCGAAATTCTTAAGCAGGACGGCAAGGAAAACGTGCTGCGCAAAGAGCTTGTGACGCTGCTTTTGGCCCAGCGCAAAGCCGCCATGGCTCAAATCGCCAGCGCCTTTCAGGAGAACCCACGCGCGGCACGCGCCATGACCCGCTCCTATACATGGTTGACCGATTGCCTGGTCAGCTGCGCGTTTTTTGCTGCCACCCGCCGCTTCTACCCGCTCTCCACACCAACCGAAGCAGAACGGATCGCGCTCTTCGCTGTTGGCGGCTATGGCCGTGGAGAAATGGCCCCGCAGTCCGATGTCGACCTGCTGTTCCTGACGCCCTATAAAATAACGCCATGGGCAGAGAGCGTGATTGAATCCATGCTCTACATCCTCTGGGACCTGCGCCTTAAGGTCGGCCACAGCTCCCGCACTGTGAAAGACTGCATCCGCCTGGGACGTGAGGATTTCACCATCCGCACCGCCCTACTGGAGAACCGTTTCCTGCGCGGCTACGCCCCCCTCGCCGAAGAACTCGACAAACGGCTTGAGGCGGAGCTGTTTAAGGGCACAGAGCGCGAGTTCATCGAGGCCAAACTCGGAGAACGTGACAGCCGCCATCAGAAACAGGGACAACGCTATGTGGTGGAGCCCAACGTCAAAGAGGGCAAAGGCGGCCTGCGCGATCTGCAATCCCTCTTCTGGATTGCCAAATATGTCTATCACGTCTCCGATGTCTCCGAACTCGTGGCCATGGGCGTACTGCATCAGGATGAACTCGAACGCTTCATTGCCGCCGAAGATTTCCTCTGGGCCGTGCGCGGCCACCTGCACCTGATCGCAGGCCGCCCGGTCGAACAGCTCACCTTTGATGTGCAGATCGAAGTAGCGGATCGTATGGGCTATGCCGACAAAGGCGGCCGCCGGGGTGTCGAACATTTCATGCAGGACTATTTCCGCCACGCCACATCGGTGGGCGATCTGACCCGCATCCTGCTCACCAAACTAGAAGCAGACCACGCCAAAGCGGCCCCTCTGCTGGATCGCATCTTCCGCCGCCGCCCGCGCATGAAACCCGGCTACAAGGTCACGCACAATCGCTTGAACGTCAGCGATGAGGCGGCGTTTCTGGAAAACCCGCTCAACCTGCTGCGCGTTTTTGAGGAAGGCCTGCGCACCGGCATGCTGATCCACCCAGATGCCATGCGTCTGGTCACCGCAAACCTGCATCTGATTGATGACACGTTCCGCGCAAACCGCGAAGCACAGCGCATCTTTCTGGATCTGTTGCTCAAACACGGCAACCCCAAACGCGCCCTGCGCCGCATGAATGAGCTGGGCGTGCTCGCAGCCTTCATCCCGGAATTTGAACACATCGTCGCCATGATGCAGTTCAACATGTACCACTCCTACACGGTGGACGAACACACCATTCAGGTGATTTCAAACTACGCCAAGATTGAACGCGAAGAGCTGGAGGAAGAGCTGCCGCTGTCCTCTGAGATCCTCAAGAAGGGCATCAACCGCAAGGTGCTGATGGTGGCCATGCTGCTGCATGACATTGGCAAGGGCCGCGACATCGACCATTCCGTATTGGGCGCACAGATTGCGCGCAAAGTGGCGCCGCGTCTGGGTCTGAACAAAGCGGACAGCGAAACGGTGGAATGGCTTGTGCGCTATCACCTGCTGATGTCGGACATGGCGCAGAAACGCGACATCGCCGATCCCCGCACCGTGCGCGACTTTGCCAAAGCCGTGAAAACTGTAGAACGTCTCAACCTGCTGACCGTGCTCACGGTCTGCGATATTCGGGGCGTGGGGCCAAACACCTGGAACAATTGGAAAGCCGTGCTGATCCGCTCGCTCTATCGCCAGACAAAGCTGGTGCTGGAAGACGGCATGGAGGCGATCACCCGCGAAAACCGCGGCACCAAGGCCAAGAAACTGCTGCGCGAGGAGCTCTCAGACTGGCCCGCCAAGGATCTCAAAAAAGAGACCGCGCGCCATTATGAACCCTACTGGCAGGGGCTACACATCACCGCCCACAAGGTCTTTGCAGAGCTGCTGCGTGATATTCCGGATGATGAAATCCGCATCGACCTGCACCCGGACGATGACCGCGACGCCACCCGCGTCTGCTTTGCCATGGCCGACCACCCCGGTATTTTCTCGCGCATGTGCGGCGCGCTTGCGCTGGTGGGAGCCAATATCGTCGATGCCCGCACCTTCACCTCCAAAGATGGCTATGCCACTGCCGCTTTCTGGGTACAGGATGGTGAGGACAAACCCTATGAAGCGTCCCGCCTGCCGCGCCTGCGCACCATGATCGAACGCACGCTTGCGGGCGAGGTTGTGACCACCGAAGCCATCAAATCCCGCGATGTTCTGAAAAAACGCGAACGTGCCTTCAACGTGCCAACCACCATCACCTTTGATAACGAAGGCTCTGAAATTTATACAATTATCGAGGTCGACAGCCGCGACCGTCCGGGCCTTCTCAATGATCTGACCCGCGCGCTGGCAAGCTCCAATGTCTACATCGCCTCCGCCGTGATCGCGACCTTCGGCGAACAGGTGGTCGACACGTTCTACGTCAAGGACATGTTCGGCCTGAAATTCCACGCTGACAGTAAACAGCGCGCGCTGGAGAAGAAGCTGCGCGATGCCATCAAACAGGGTGCGGAAAGGGCCAATTCATGAAGCCCATCCGCCTGATGCGCGGCTTTCTCACGGTGGGGTTCTGGACATTGGCAAGCCGCGTGCTTGGCTTTGTCCGGGAAATCCTCCTGCTCAGCCTGATTGGCCCCGGCCCCGTGCTGGACGCCTTTGTTGCCGCCTTCCGCCTGCCCAATATGTTCCGCCGCCTCTTTGCCGAAGGGGCGTTCAACGCCGCCTTCGTGCCCATGTTTTCCAAGCGGCTGGAGGGCGATGAAAACCCCGAAGGCTTTGCCAGCGACGCGCTCAGCCTGCTGTCCACCGCCGTGGTCCTGCTCACAGCACTTGGCATGATCTTCATGCCTGCGCTGGTCTGGCTCACCGCCGAGGGCTTTGCCGCAGACGAACGGTTTGATCTGACGGTAGGCTTTGGCCGCATTGTCTTCCCGTATATTTTCTTCATGTCGCTGGCCGCGCTTTTCTCGGGCGTGCTCAATGCCACCGGCCGCTTTGCCGCCGCCGCCGCCGCGCCGGTGCTGCTCAACATCCTGATCATCCCCGCCCTGCTGATTGGCCATGCCGTGGGCGGCGATGTGGTCCTCTGGCTGGTCTGGACGGTGCCCGTGGCAGGGATTGCACAGCTGCTGCTGGTCTGGAGCGCCACCCGCGCCACGGGCCTGCGCATTCGTCTCAAAGCCCCGCGCCTCTCGCCAGAGATGCGCCAGATGGTGCGCATCGCCCTGCCCGCCGCCTTTGCCAGCGGCGTCTCACAGATCAACCTTGTGGTCGGACAGATCGTGGCCTCCGCCACCCCCGGCGCGGTCAGTTGGCTTTATGCGGCTGACCGGCTCTATCAATTGCCACTGGGCGTAATTGGTATCGCCGTGGGCATTGTGCTGCTGCCCGATCTGTCCCGCCGCCTGAAAGCGGGCGATGCCGAAGGCGCGCGCTATGCCTTTTCCCGCGCCGGGGAATTCTCCATGTTCCTCCCCACCCCCGCCGCTGTGGCTTTTCTGGTCATCCCCCTGCCCCTGGTCTCCGTGCTGTTTGAACGCGGTGCCACAAGCGGCGATGACAGCGCAGCGATTGCCGTGGCGCTGGCAATCTACGCGATAGGGCTGCCCGCCTTTGTGCTGCAAAAGCTGCTACAGCCCCTGTACTTCGCCCGCGAAGACACCAAACGCCCCTTCCGCTACGCGGTCTGGGCCATGCTGGTCAACGCGGGCCTCGCCTTTGGTCTGCAGCCCCTGATCGGCTGGATGGCTCCGGCGGTTGCCGCCACCACCTCGGCCTGGCTGATGGTGCTGCAACTGGCCATTGGCGCCCGTCAGTTTGGCGACACCGCCAAGTTTGACGCCCGCCTGCGCCGCCGTCTGTGGCGCATCTGCATCGCCGCTGCGGTGATGGGCGGCGCGGTCTGGAGCGCGTGGGTTGTGCTGATCCCATGGTTTGGCACCCCCGGCTGGCGCTATTTGGCGCTCTTGGCATTGATCAGCTTCGGCATGGCAGTCTATTTTGGCACAGGCCGATTGATTGGAGCCTTTGACCCTGCCGATCTGAAAGCCGCAGCCCGCCGCAGCAAGCCATAGGTTCAAGACCCTCTCGTGTTCCCCCACCAGCGAGGAACATTCATGGGACTTGATCCTGACACCACATAAAAAACGGTTGCTTCACTGCCTAAACGGGTTTTAGTGACCTCACACCTGTATCTCTAGGAGAGCAAAATGCGTAATTGGATAGTACTTTTGGTTGTGGGCATTCTTGCCTTGATTTTGGGGCTCATCGCCTTGGCGAACCCTTTCGCCGCCTCCGTCACCGCCACCTTGTTTGTGGGATGGAGCTTTATCTTCATGGGCGGCTTTCAGATTTTCGCCGCCTTTGGATCCGCCTCGACTGGGGCCAAAATCGCCGGCGTTCTGATCGGCCTGCTGGCCATGATCATCGGCGTGCACATTGTGGCGGAACCGCTTCAGGGCCTGCTGTCGCTGACCTTGGTCTCCGGCATTCTGTTTCTGGTATCTGGCGTCTTCAAGGCGAGCTTCGGCCTGTTTAACTTCAAAGGCACCGCACGTCTGGCAATGCTGCTCTCCGCTGTGGTCTCCATTGTCTTGGGCGTGATGGTACTGAGCAACTTCCCACAATCTGCCGCGGTGCTGCTGGGTGTTTTACTGGCGGTGGAACTGCTGTCCAACGGCATCAGCGCCATCGCACTGGCCTTTGCTGTACGCGATCTGTCCAAAACAGAAGACGGCGCTGCAAGCGCCGCCTAAGCCGATTTGACAACACTACTGGCGGCGGATCTTTTCGCGGATCCGCTGCCATCCGCCCGGTGTCAGGGCAAAAGACAGACAAAACCCGGTGCCAAAACCGATCACATCGGCCACCCAATCCGGGTTCCCCCCAAAAATCAGACCAAACAGAAGCTGAATGCCCACCAGCATACCAATCAGCGAAAACGCCCGCGCCTGCGGGGCTCCTACGGCCCCAAGCCGTGTCCACAGCAGGAAGGTGAAGGCCCCGATCAGCCCATAGACCCCGGGATAGCTCCCCAAAAGCGGTACAGCGCTGTTCAAAACAACCGCATAGCCCAGCGCACCCACGGCACCCGAGCACAGAAAAATCGCCAAAGTGGCCGCACCGGAGAAGACCTCTCCCACCATTTTCCCCATCGCCAGCAACAGCACACCGCCAAACAGCGCATGGGTGAAATTTCCATGCACAAACAGATAGCTGACAAAACGGATCACATGCTCCATCGGCCATTGGCCAGTCGCAACCATCCAGTCAAAAATATCTGCGGAAAACGCATAGCGCTGGATCGCTTCGAGCCGCCAGCCCACGGATGTGGGCCCGCCCACAATCCCTTGGGATCCCAGCCACAAAGCCGCTTCCACCCCCGCCAGTAACAGGAAAAGCGCCGTCACCACCGGGGGCAACGGGTTCACGGGACTTTGATCATCGGGGTGGGACATGCCTGCGCTCCTTGACGGGGTTTGGCCCCGTAGGTAAGCCAAGCGCGTTAACAAATCCAGACGGAGTATTTCCAATGACAGAGGCGGTCCAAACGTCCTCCACATTTACCCCACGCGTCTTTTCCGGGATTCAACCCTCGGGTGGCCTGACGCTGGGCAATTACCTCGGCGCCATGAAGCGCTTTGTCGATATGCAGGACGCAGGCTCTCATGAGACCGTCTACTGCATGGTCGATCAGCACGCGATCACCGCAAAATTCCTTGAGCCTGCCACATTGGCGGCCAACACCCGTGAGCTCTGCGCCGGTTTCATTGCGGCGGGCATCGATCCTGCAAAATCGATCCTGTTCAACCAAAGCCAGGTTGCCGAACACGCGCAGCTGGCGTGGATCTTCAACTGTGTCGCCCGCATGGGCTGGATGCAGCGCATGACCCAATGGAAAGACAAAGCTGGTAAGAATTCTCAGAATGCTTCGCTGGGTCTGTTTGCCTACCCGGCTCTGATGGCAGCGGATATTCTGGTCTACCACGCCACCCACGTGCCCGTGGGCGAGGACCAGAAACAGCACCTTGAGCTGACCCGCGACATCGCCATCAAGTTCAACCATGACTATGGCGTGGACTTCTTCCCCATCACCGAACCGGTGATTGAGGGCGCGGCCACCCGCGTGATGTCCTTCCGCGATGGCACTAAGAAAATGTCCAAGTCTGACCCCTCTGATGCCTCCCGCATCAACCTGACCGATGACGCAGACGCCATTGCCAAGAAAATCCGCAAAGCCAAAACCGATCCAGAGGCCCTGCCCTCTGAGAAAGACGGCCTTGAGGATCGCCCAGAGGCACGCAATCTGGTCAACATCTACGCGGGCCTGTCAGAGCAGACTGTGGCGCAGGTACTCGCAGAGGTCGGTGGCAAGCAGTTCTCCGAATTCAAGCCCATGCTGGCCGATCTGGCTGTGGCAAAACTCGCGCCGATTTCCACCGAAATGGCGCGCCTCATGCAGCATCAGGATGAGATCGACAAAATTCTCGCCCATGGCGCAAATCAGGCCCGCGAGATCGCGGCACCGATCCTGAAAAAAACCTACGAGATTGTCGGTATGGTCGGCGCTTAACTGCGCCTTTCAGCCCAGATAAGAAAGCCCCGCCAATCCGGCGGGGCTTTTTGTTCTGGTCACAGGGCCTTCAAGAACTCTGCATACTCCTTGCCACTGGCGCGTTTGCGATCCAGCATCGGCAGATGGCCACAGCCCTCCGGCATGATCACAGTGCTGTCAGGCAAGGCCTGCGCCAGAACGGCAGCCCCGGAGGGGTGAAAAATCCGGTCCTGCTGACACCAGAGGATCAGAACAGGCTGGGAAACATCCGGGGCCATCTCTTCCAGGTTTGGCACCTCTGACCGGCCCACCGCCTGCCAGATTTCTCGATTGATCTCTGCATGCGCCACCTCTTCGGCCAGCCATTTGTCCATGATGGGTTTGGGCAAATACGGCGGTTTATCAGGGAACAGCCATGCCATCCGCGCCTCATAGCCCTCCTGTGAGGTCACCACCAAAGGGGCCTGCCCGGCCTCAATGGCTTTCTGCATATCGCTCAGTTCTGGTGCGGCCACATTGATCGGACTGCCAATCAGCGCAACGCTTTGCACCCGCTCCGGTGCCTGCTGCGCCATCACCATCGCCATATGCGCGCCCATGGAGTTGGCCGCCACATGAAACCGCTCCACCCCAATCGCATCCAGCACCATCTGCACATTCTTGGTCTGCTGGTTCAGATCATAGGCTTCTGGTGACAGACGCGGATTTTCCCCAAAGCCCGGCAAATCCAGCAAGATCACGCGATGGCTGCCGGAAATCTGCCGGGACATATCCACCCAATGCTCTTTAAGGGCAAAGATACCATGCAGAAACACCACGGTTTCACCCTCCCCGCCCTGTAGATAATGCACCGGCCCCAAAGGGGTCTCCACCACATGGCGCGACAGGCCTGCGGATGCCACAAAGCCTTTGAGCATCACCTCCGCCGTCTTCTGCGGCCACAAAAAACTGGCCGCAAACCCCGCCCCCACGAGGGCTGCAAAGCCCAGCGCCACATACTTCAAACTCTTAATCACATCCGCTCTCCTCACCAACGCGCCCCGATTGCCGCGGCCCCTGACAGCAGAAAGCCAGAGCGCCCGTATCATTGCAATCCTGCGACACAGGCGACGTTGGGGGAGCCAATGCGCGCTCCCGCACAGCCGCCGCGCGCTCCTGAGGGTTTCGCAATGCCCCAAGGCCCCTAACATTACGGATCATCGCAACAATCAGGAGCCAACCATGACCGCGCCCTACGCCCCCTCCGCCCGTATCGGGCATGTCCACCTGAAGGTCGCCGATCTGGACCGCGCGATTGCCTTTTACGGAGATGTGCTCGGCTTTGAAGTGCAAACCCGCCTTGGCACAGAGGCGGCCTTTTTAGGGGCTGATGGCTATCATCACCACATCGGGCTCAACACCTGGCGCTCCAAAGATGGTATCCCTGCCCCGGAAGGCCACACCGGGCTGTTTCATACCGCGATCCTCTATCCCAGCCGCGCAGATCTGGCCACGGCGGTCAAACGGGTGCTGGCGGCAGGCTACCCCGTGTTGGGGGCCTCTGATCACGGGGTTTCGGAAGCGGTGTATTTCAACGACCCGGACGGCAATGGCGTGGAACTCTACCGAGACCGCGACCCGGCCGAATGGCCCCGCCACAGCGATGGCAGCCTGCAGATGTACAGCCGTCCGCTCTCCGTCCAAAACCTTTTATCAGAACACCCCTGACCGCAGCGCAGAGCATAAACCACGCAGAGCTCCCGCCATCTTCGAGCCCCCAAAGGGGCCTCTGCCAGATGTTGGGCCCAGCGCCCCCAAGGGGGCGCGGGCGGCATCAGAGCCCGGCCTCTTGCCCAGATCCAAAGCATCGGCACCTCCGCCCCGTCACAAAATTGAAATCCTCTTGTCATCTGTCTGATTCACCGGCTTCCTAATATTTCCTTAACGCAACCGGCCCAGGCCCCTGCAGCGCCCCCCCAACCTTCTCAGGGCCTGCTCGGGGACGTCTCTGGGCCCCTCCAAGCCTTAGGAGCCAGGAATGCCTCAAGACACGCACACAAAACCCCAGATCGAGGATCTCTCCTTTGATGAGATTGACGAGGTGATCTCCCCCCGCGCGGTGGAGACCGATTTTGACCGTGTGGTCGATCAGGCCCTGTCCCGGCGCGGGTTTCTTGGCGGGGTGATGACGTTTGGTCTGGGCAGCTTTCTGGCGGGCACCACCCTGCTCAGCCGCCAGGGCATGGCCGCACCGGCAGATCGCTTCGGCTTTGCACAGGTGGCGGCCAACACAGAGGATACCATCACCCTGCCTGACGGCTTTGAATGGCAGCCACTGATCAC
The DNA here is from genome assembly GCF_001458175.1 of Shimia marina. Classification (GTDB taxonomy): domain Bacteria; phylum Pseudomonadota; class Alphaproteobacteria; order Rhodobacterales; family Rhodobacteraceae; genus Shimia; species Shimia marina. The sequence goes on along the minus strand of NZ_CYPW01000040.1, from coordinate 204,249 downwards.
CTGGGGCGATCCGCTCTTCTCTGACACCCCCGCCTTTGACGAAGCCAGCCGCGGCACCGCCGCCAGTCAGGCCCGCGCCTTTGGCGACAATAACGACGGCATGTCGATCTTTACCAAAGACGGGCGCACCGTCATGGCGATCAACAATGAATACACCAACCGCAAAATCCTCTGGGGCAACAATCCGGACGGCAAATGGGTCTCTGAGGATGACATCGCCAAAGGCATGATGGCCCATGGGGTTTCTCTCTTTGAAGTGGCCCGCGATGATCAGGGCCAGTGGCAAGTGGTGATCGACAGCGATCTCAACCGCCGCATCACGCCCCAAACCGAGATGGATCTCACCGGCCCCGCCGCAGGCCATGACCTGCTAAAAACCGCCGATGATCCCTCCGGGCGCAAGAGCAAAGGCACCTGGAACAACTGCGGCAATGGGGAGACCCCCTGGGGCACCTATTTGACCTGCGAAGAAAACTTCAACGGCTATTTCTCTGCCGACGACGAGAACCATGAAGTCTCCGCTGAGCTGAAACGCTATGGTGTCTCCGCCAAGGACTGGGGCTATGGCTGGGCCAAGATCGACCCGCGCTTTGATGTGGCGCAGACCCCCAATGAGCCAAACCGTGCAGGATATATTGTGGAAATCGACCCGTTTGATCCCACATCCACCCCGAAAAAACGCACCGCCCTCGGTCGCTTCAAACATGAAAACGCCGCAGTTGTCCTCGCCCCCAATGGCAAAGCCGTGGTCTATCTTGGCGATGATGAACGTGGGGAATTCCTCTATCGGTTTGTCTCCCATGGCACCTACACAGCCGGCGGGAGCAATGCCGATCTGCTGGAAAATGGCGATCTCTTTGTGGCCAAATTCCACGATGACATGCGCGGGGAATGGCTGGCGCTGACGCCGGAAACCACCGGCATGTCAGATGCAGAAATCCGCATCCACACCCGTCAGGCCGCCTCCGCCGTCGGCGCCACCACAATGGATCGCCCCGAATGGGTCGCCGTGAACCCCACCAAGGCAGAGGCCTATGTGGCGCTCACCAATAATAAAAACCGGGGCAAAAAACCAAACGCCGGTGGCGATGACACCTCCGTCAATGGCCCCAATCCCCGCGTGGAAAACCATTACGGTCAAATCGCCCGCTGGATGCCAGATGAAGACGATCACAGCTCTAACGGGTTTAGCTGGAACCTCTACGCGCTTGCCGGGAATCCCGATATCCACAGTGACGCATATGCAGGCAGCGAGAACATCAATGCCGGAAATATGTTCAATGCCCCGGATGGCATGGCCTTTGACAGCACTGGCCTGTTGTGGATCCAGACCGACGGGAAGTATTCTGATGAAGGAGATTTTGCGGGCATGGGCAACAATCAGATGCTCGCAGGGGATACAGTGACCGGTGAAATTCGCCGCTTTCTGGTGGGGCCCAAAGAATGTGAAGTCACCGGTGTCTGCTGGTCTCCGGATCGCCGCACCATGTTTGTGGGCATTCAGCACCCCGGTGAAAAAGGCAATTCGCACTTCCCGGATGGCGGCACCTCCGTTCCGCGCTCCGGCGTCTTCGCAATCCGTCGCAGCGATGGCGGGTTGATCGGCTAAAGACCCCATTACCCATGTCGCGCGGTGCCCCCCGCGTCGTGCGGCAACTGACCAAAATATTCTGACTACGCCAAATTATTCTGACGACCAAAGACCTTTTCCATAAGCGCTTTTCAGCACCAAACCTTTGGCCCCCGACCTTCCCCGGTCGGGGGTTTTTCGTGGAGGGGAGGTAACCCGAAGCTGGAATTAGAAAGCAATCCATAACCTCTTGAAGCGTGCGGGCTCACGCAAGGATCCATCTATGCCACGATGGAAGCTACACCAACCAAGCACGCCTTGGGGCGACACTCCCCAATATCTCTCAAGTGTTGCGCAGGGATTGCCGATACACAACAAACTCCGTGTTTGTCGCAACCTGATCGTAGAGCCGCATTGCGGTGTGGTTGGTCGACTGCGTGTGCCAATACACGCCTACTGTGCCCGCTTGCTGTGCCCTGTCGTAGAAGCTTAATATGAGCTTTCGGCCAACGCCCTTGCCGCGCATCACCGGCGTTGAAAAAAGGTCTTGTAAATAACAGGTGTTTTCAATGGTGATGGTGTTTCGATGAAAAACAAAGTGGGCCAAGCCGACAATCTCACCGTCGCATTCAGCGAGCAAACAATGCACTGGCTCATCCGGATCAAGGAAACGCGACCAAGTAGACTGAACGATTTGCTCTGAGAGCGCGGTGTCCCCGGACCTGCCGTAGAACGCATTGTACTGGTCCCACAATGGCCGCCATTTATCGTAATCGTCGGCCATAGCATCCCTGACTAAAATATCGCTCTGCATCTTATTAGCGCTCTCTTTCTTGCAGTCACATGCTTGCGTTGGTTCAGAAGTGTCTCCCTCAGCCCCGCCCGATGAAAGGCATCTTAGTCGCCATCACCGTCATGAACTGCACATTGGCCGACAGCGGCAGCGCTGCCATATGCAGCACCGATTGTGCAGCGTCCTGCACATCCATGGTGGGGTTGGGCTCTTTGCCCTCCGCCACCAACCGCGCGTTCAGATCAGACACCATGTCGGTGGCCGCATTGCCGATGTCGATCTGCCCACAGGCAATGTCAAACGCCCGCCCATCCAGTGACAGAGACCGCGTCAGCCCCGTGATCGCATGTTTGCTCAGCGTGTAACACACCGCCCCTTCGCGCGGCACATGCGCCGCCAGAGAGCCATTGTTGATGATCCGCCCCCCCTGTGGATCCTGCCGTCGCATCTGCGCAAAGGCCAGCTGCGCCGCAATGAACATGCCGCGCACATTCACATTCAGCACCTGGTCAAACCCGCTCAGATCAACGTCATCAATGCTCCCGGCAGGGCCAAAAATCCCCGCATTGTTAAACAAGGCATCCAACCGCCCGCTTTGCGCCACAAAGTGGTCAAAGGCGCGCTCCATCTGCGCAGCATCCGTCACATCCGCTTCCAAGGCGATGGCGTGCTCATATGTCTCGGCCAGCGCCGCAAGCTTATCCGCACTGCGCGCCAGCACCCCCACACGCCAGCCCGCTTGCAAAAACGCTTCTGCGGTGGCTTTGCCAATGCCCTGGCTTGCGCCGGTCACAAGAATACTCTTCATGCTCATGCGCTCTCCTCCTGCGCCTGCAACGTCAACGGGGCGGGCGCCGCGATCAGATCATCCACCACCAAAGGCCCCGTGGGTTTGGCCAAACGATTGCGCACAACCCAATGCAGCCGCTCACTGGCCCGGGTGATGGCCACATAGGCCAGTCGCTTCCACAACGGCTGGCCCGCCTCCTGCCGGTTCATCCGTGCCGCCACATAAAGATCGGGCGCAAACACCTGCACATCCTTCCACTGGCTCCCCTGTGCCTTGTGAATGGTCACCGCCGCCCCATGCAGAAACGTCGCCCCCATGCGCGCGGCAAAAGGAATAAACGGCTCTTCTTCCTCCGGCGCCTCAATCTTCACAATCGAGGCCGCAGACACGCGCGGGTCTTCCGCCCCCATCACATGCAACCGCGAAAACCCCGGCTTGCGCCCGGGGCCAAGGTAGATCACCTGCGCCCCTTTGATGAGCCCCCGCGCCTCCAGATCCAACCGCTTCTTGCGATGTTTCATCGGCAGCTCAATCCCATCACAGATCAGCGGCTCCCCCTCAAGCAGCGCGTCTTCGGGCGCATCATGCACATGGCGGAAGGCATGGATCAGCCGGATCCGCGTCGCATTGCGCCACACCAGAACCGGCGAGCGCGCCATCAGATCCACCTCCACCCGCTGGGCATATTGCACCCGATCATCGCGCCGGGCGGTCTCCTCCACCATGCGCTCAAAATCCTGAAACCCCAGCTGCGGATCCGCCAGCGCATGGGCCAGATCCAAAATCGGATTGTCCGCCTCCTGCCGGTGAATGCGCTCCAGATTGTAAACCGCAGGGGCTGGCAGCTTATCAAACACCATCGCGCCCGACTGGTTCACAGGGGCCAACTGCGCCGGATCCCCAAACAGCACAAGCGTGCTGAAAATGTCTTTCAAATCATCAAACTGCTTGTCATCCAGCATCGAGCTTTCATCAATAAAGCCAATGTCCAGCGGATCATCCCGCCGCTTCCAGCCAGTGATGAAATCACTGCCCCGCAGCCCCGCAGCCGCCAGAGCGCCTGGAATGGATTTATGCAGCTTGTAAAACTCCAGCGCCCGGTCCAGCGCCTCATCGGTCAGCCCTTCAATCTCCGGTCGCGCGCCATTTTCGGCCAGCCACTCGGCAATCTTCTCATATTCCGGGTCATAAACCGGCGTATAAATGATGCGGTGAATCGTGGTTGCAGGCACACCACGCATCCGCAGCACGCTCGCAGCCTTATTGGTGGGGGCCAGAATGGCCAGCGTGCGCTGATCCTTCTTCTTTTTGCCCTCATAATCGCCCGAGACAATCTCTACGCCCGCCTCTTGCAGCGTCTTCACAAGTTCGGACAAAAGCATGGTCTTGCCAGACCCAGCCTTCCCCGTCACCGCTGCAATGGCCTGTTTGCCTTCCACGGGCGGGGTCAGAAGGCTCTGCTCCAGATCCACCCCCAGCCCCTTGAGTAGGAGGGAGATATTGTCAAAGGCCTCGGCCTGATCGTGGCTGAATGTGATGGAGGTACTGCTCATGGCGCGACCCTACAGGGCGCACCCCCAAGGCACCAGTCGCATTCTGCCCTCCCCCCGCCCCGGTCGTGAACCGGGGCCTCGCCCCCTCCTCGGCCCGGTCACACCGATCCCCAGTAGGGTGCGCATTCACTGCGCACCTTCCCCGCAAGGAGCGCAACTTTGCAATGTCTCGACCGCCATACAGGCCCGTGAATTTGGCAGATCACCCGGCAATTCGAAACAAACATCGCCCACCCGACGTCGGGCGCTGCCCGCATTGCAATGCCTCAGAAACAAAAACCGGATAACTATTTTTCTTGGATCTGTTCGTACAATCCGGCGACCAATGGCAAGTCCATGTCATCGCTGGGGAACGTCCTGTACCTAGATATGTTTTCCTGCCACTCGTTAGAAACCCAATGCTGAAAATAAGTGCGCTGGAATGCACCCGGGCGCTTGCACTTAATGTCAGACAACTCATTCACAAGCCAATCTGGCAGAGACGCAAGAACGGCTTCCACTTCGGTTTTTGGCGCAGGTTCGAATTCAAGCAAATCCCATTCCCCATTCCAAACCATCCAAGGTCCAAACCGGTCGTGCCATTCATACTTTCCTTTACAAAAGCGCTCCATATAGCCGCAATCGCACAAAGCCTCACACAAAACCAAAAGTGTCTCTGTTTTAGGAGCTACAGGTTCATAGAAGCGAGAGAGTTCAGAAACATATGGGGCTTGTTTTACGAGCGCATCCAACAATTGATCGAGGTGTTCGCGACCGACCGTCTCAGGAAGAATAATATCTGCGCCTAACGGACACTTAATCCGCCATATGCACAGCTCGACAAATTCAAGCACGCCGATTGCAGAAAGAGCATCACATCCCCACTCGTAGTTACTTTGCCCGATATCATACAAAGTGTCCGGATCAAATCCCAACTCAGGATTCGATAAGCTGTTGACCATTTCTTCACGCAGCCACGTTGCCAAGGCCACCGTCAAAACTCTTTCTTGTGCTGTCAACGATTGATCCACTTTGAATACCTCGGATTGATGATGCGACATGCCCCATTTTAGGTTTATGCGCCCCTACAAACAAAAAAACCGCAACCATAGCGGGCACGGGGGCGTGTTCATATGCAGATCGTCACATGCGCATCCCACGCATCGCGCATCTCGGCCCCTCGGCACGGTCACACCACTCCCCCGTAGGGTGCGCATTCACTGCGCACCTTCCCTGCGCGCCTCAGCCCGCCTCCTGCTGCGCTTCATAAGCCGTCAAAAGCGCCCGCACCTGCCCCATCTCCGCCTCTGTCAAAACCGATTGCGACAGATCCATGTCCAATTCCCGCAGCGCATAGAACTCCTGCTCCCGTGCAATGTAGCCACGCCGCAACACCTTCCGCGCCAGCTTTTTCAGATACCCGCTTTCCTCCCAGAAGCTGCAACCCTGTGTTTCCCGAAAAGCCTTCAGAAACGCCTCAACATCGCCACCTGTGTAAAGCCCGCCAGAGACGCGCCACTGCTGCAAATCGCTTGCTGTATGGGCATACCAGCTCTGCACCTCTTTGAGCACAGCCCGCCGCGCAGCCCCTTTGGAGCGCTCAAATACGTCCCTGAAGACTGCCGCAGGCATCACAATCAGATCGAGATCCTCCTGTGTCACCTCCCCCTTGGCCGCACGCAGTCCAGAAAGGCGCCAATTGCGATAGAGCTCCAGCCCTTCAAGCAGCCGCAGCAACTCTCGCCGCAAATCATCATCCGTCTCAGACATCTCAAACACTCCATGTCCCCAAAGAGGCTCGCAAAATTCTTCATCTTTTCCAATAAAAAACCCCCGCAACCATCACTGGCGCGGGGGCGTATTCAAATGCAGATCTGCGTCTTACTTCGCATGCGCATCCCAGGCATCGCGCATCGCCGCCCCGTCGGGGTGGGCCTTTGAAAACAACACATAGACCGGCGCTGCACGCACCTCAGCGGCCACGGCAATATCACCTGCCGCATCACCCAGCACTTCCTGCACGGAAAGCTCCCCGACAACCCGGTTTTCAATCAGCACATCCACCCGGCCAGAGTTCAACAGTTTCCAAGCGCTTTCTGGCGTGGTCACCGTACGCATCTCCATACCGCGCTTATTATACTCGGCCTCATACCAATAGCCGGAGTAGCCGATCACCGAGAGCCCCTGCGCCTGAATGTCATCAATAGAGGCCACATTCAGCCCATCGGGATATTTGCTTTTGCTGTAGAAAATCACATCCGTCTGATCATCTACGGCCACTTCAGGATAGTGGAAATCCGCCAGACGCTCGTCTGTGCGCGACCAGGAGAACGTGGCGACATAATCGCCTTTCTTGGTCAGCTCAAAAGAGCGTTTCCAGGGCATATATTCCAGCGCAATGTCATAGCCCGCCGCCTTCATCACCTCTCGCACACGCTCAGAATGCAGGCCATTGTTTGGGAGTTCCGCGCCGATGTAGGGTGCCCATTCCCCCGCCGCAAAAGTGATGGTCTCCGCCTGTGCGCTCCCCCAAGTGCTCACTGAAAGGGCCACTGCGGCCATCATGCTGGTCAATTTCATCAGGTATCTCCGCTTTTTAATCCCTCACGGCCTACAACGCAGGCCTTAAGAAACCCAAAACCGCATCTACCCCGATCGACACTCAGGATCCGAAACAGAAAAACCCCCGAAGCCTTGCGGCTCCGAGGGCTGGAGGAAAACGGGGAAACCCGTCAGACCAATCCGTGCCGGTTACTTGCCGGCCTCAAGCACGTCTTCCAGCGTGCGCAGGCCGGTTTTTGGTGCCTGCACCAGAACCGACATGTTGCCCGGCTTGTGCTCATTGCGCAGCATTTTCATATGCGCTTCCGGCAGCTCGGCCCATGGGAACACTTCGGACATGCAAGGATCCAGACGACGCTCCACCATCAACTGGTTCGCCGCAGAAGCCTGCTTGAGGTGCGCAAAGTGGCTGCCCTGCAGACGCTTCTGGTGCATCCACATGTAGCGCACATCAAAGGTACAGTTGAAGCCGGATGTGCCCGCGCAGATCACAACCATACCGCCCTTTTTCACCACAAAGGTGGAGACAGGGAAGGTGCTTTCGCCGGGGTGTTCAAACACCATGTCAACGTTCACGCCCTTGCCGGTGATGTCCCAGATGGCTTTGCCGAACTTACGCGCCTCTTTGAACCACTCCGCATATTCCGGGGTGTTCACGGTGGGCAGCTGACCCCAGCAGTTGAAGTCTTTGCGGTTCAGAACGCCCTTGGCGCCCAGCTCCATCACAAAGTCCCGCTTGGTTTCGTCAGAAATCACACCAATCGCATTGGCACCGGCGGTGTTGATCAACTGGATCGCATAAGAGCCCAGACCACCGGACGCGCCCCAAACCAGAACGTTCTGGCCCGGCTTCAGGTCATGTGGCTCATGGCCAAACAGCATGCGGTAGGCGGTCGCCAGCGTCAGCGTGTAGCACGCGCTCTCCTCCCAGCTCAGGTGCTTGGGACGCGGCATCAGCTGCTGTGCCTGCACGCGGGTGAACTGCGAGAAAGACCCGTCCGGTGTCTCATAACCCCAGATGCGCTGGCTGTCGGAATACATCGGATCGCCACCGTTGCAGTGCTCATCGTCACCGTCATCCTGGTTGCAGTGGATCACAACTTCGTCACCCACTTTCCAGCGTTTCACCTTGTCACCCACGGCCCAAACGATGCCAGAGGCATCAGAACCGGCAATGTGATAAGGCTGCTTGTGCACATCGAACATGGAAACCGGCACGCCAAGACCTGCCCAGACGCCGTTGTAGTTCACACCAGCGGCCATCACCAGAACCAGCACTTCATGGCTGTCCAGCGTCGGCACATCCACAACTTCCTGCAGCATCGCCTTATCAGGTTCCCCCTGACGCTCCCGGCGGATCGCCCAAGCATACATCTGCTTTGGCACATGCCCCATCGGAGGCATTTCACCTACTTCGTAGAGATCTTTCTTGGGCGCATCATAGGTTGCAATGCTGTTTTCAGTGTCCAGAGCCATCTTCGCCTCCTGTTACCTTGTTTGCCGCGATGCAGAATCGCGTTCCTGCCACCGAGATATCGGCGAGAGAGTAACATTGCAACCTTCAAGAGGTTCATTTTGTAATTTTATGACCTCGCAATCGCAGCATTTTTCGCTGCGCACGCACAATCACTTCAGCAAATGCCTAATAGAATTGGCATAAAAGCCGACAATGTCGCTCTGTTTGGGGTCCACAAAGAACGTTCCGTCACTTTCCTGCAGCACCCGACGCCCCAACAATGTCTGCAAAGCACTCTCAAGAACCTCTTGAGGCGCCGCGCGCATAAACTGGGCCCTGTTTTCCGGCAAACCCGCCAAAAGCCCCTCAAACGTTTCAGAGATTTGTGCCCGCGTCATCGGCTCCTCGGCCCCCTCCAGCACCTTGGCCAAAAGCGGCACCGGCAAGATCGGCACCACCGCATTGATGCGCCGCATCAGCTCCACTCCAAGCGGTTTCGCCACATCGCCCTCCACCGCATGGGCAAAGCCCCGCAGCGACACAGGCTGCCCAAACCGCACCGTCGCGTTGCCAAAGCGATGCACCTTGCCCCGCAGGCGAAACAGGAGCTGCTTGAAGAAGAACCCGACAATCACACTGATGCGCGCCCGAAATCCCTTGCCCCCGCGCGCCTTGGCCTCAAGCAGAATGCGATCCTCCAGCACCCGGTCATAATTGATCGCTACTGGCACAAACACCACATCCCGCCCCTCCGGCTCATAGGAATCGGTGATATATTTCAAAAGCCCCAGCTTGGGATCCTGCGGGGCCCCATCCAGCGAGAGCCGCCCTTCCGGAAAGATCGCCTGCGTCACCCCCGCTTCGGTGGCCAGACGCACATAGGCCGCAAGCACCTTGCGATACAGATCATTGCGGGAGCGACGTCGAATGAAGTAGGCGCCCATGCCCCGGATCAGGCGACTGAGCGGCCAGACCCGCCCCCACTCGCCCACCGCATAAGACAAAGCCGACCGCTGCGCCGCCAGATAGGTCACAAGCACATAATCCATGTTGCTCTTGTGATTCATCACAAACACAACGGTGCTGTCCTGTGGAATGTCCTTAAGTGCGGCCTCATCCACATGGGTCAGTCGCACGCGGTAAAACGCCCGGCTCAGAAACCGCGCAATGCGGATCGCCACCCCAAAATACATGGTCGCCGAAAAGGAGGGCACAATCTCACGCGCATAGCGTTTGGCCTCTTCAAAGGCCACCGCATCCGGTATGCCTTCCTGCGCAGCATGTTCCGCGACGGCCTTTGTGACGTCCGGTTGATAAATCAGACGCTGAATCATGTCGTGGCGCTGTGCCAGCTTGAAAGGCTCGATCGGCCGCTCCAAGCGGTCATTCACCTTCGCAACAACGCGCTCCATCCTCCGCCGGAAGAACCAGCGCACCGAAGGAAACAGGAGATGGCTCGCCGCAGTCACAATCGCAAACAGCAGGATCAGGACAAACAGCCAGATAGGAAGTTCAACAGTCGACGTCATGGCGGGACTCTGTCAATTGCGCCGGGGGAGGTAAACATCAAACTCAAATGCCCCTCTCATCAATCTCGCTATGACGGAACGTATTTGCCGCGACGCAGCGAATTGACTTGCATATGATCTTTCGCATACATACGCTCCAACGCAAGATTATTACCAAGCCAGCCAGGCCCCTCCAGAAAAGGGACGATCCATGTCGCAAACGCAGCAAATCCAGCCCGATGACCGCCCTCAAAAGGACCGCCCATGGTTGATTCGAACCTATGCGGGCCACTCAACGGCCAAAGCCTCCAACGCGCTGTACCGCTCCAATCTGGAAAAAGGTCAGACCGGCCTCTCCGTGGCTTTCGACCTGCCCACACAGACCGGCTATGACAGCGATCACATTCTGGCCCGTGGCGAAGTGGGCAAAGTCGGCGTGCCTGTGTGCCACTTGGGAGACATGCGCACCCTGTTTGATCAGATCCCGCTGGAGCAGATGAACACCTCCATGACGATCAACGCCACCGCGCCGTGGCTGTTGTCGCTCTATATCGCTGTCGCCGAAGAGCAAGGCGCAGACGTCACCAAGCTGCAGGGCACGGTGCAAAACGACCTCATCAAGGAATACCTGTCGCGCGGCACCTACATCTGCCCGCCAGAGCCCAGCCTGAAGATGATCGCGGACGTGGCAGAATACTGCTACACCAACGTGCCCAAATGGAACCCGATGAACGTCTGTTCCTACCACTTGCAGGAGGCAGGCGCGACGCCAGAACAAGAGCTGGCCTTCGCACTGGCCACCGCCATCGCGGTTCTGGATGCGTTGCGCCCCCGCGTGGCCGAAGAAGACTTCCCACGTCTCTGCGGCCGGATTTCTTTCTTTGTGAATGCCGGTATCCGCTTTGTCACTGAGATGTGCAAAATGCGCGCCTTCGTGGATCTCTGGGATGAAATTCTTGTGGAACGCTATGGCGTCACAGATGTGAAATCCCGCCGCTTCCGCTACGGGGTGCAGGTGAACTCCCTTGGCCTGACCGAACAGCAGCCGGAAAACAACGTCTACCGCATCCTGATCGAGATGCTGGCCGTGACCCTCTCCAAAAAAGCCCGTGCCCGCGCGGTCCAGCTTCCAGCGTGGAACGAAGCCCTCGGCCTGCCCCGCCCCTGGGATCAGCAATGGTCCATGCGCATGCAGCAGATCATGGCGTTTGAAACCGATCTTCTGGAATATGACGATCTGTTTGACGGCAACCCGGCGGTGGATGCCAAGGTCGAAGAACTCAAGGCCGGTGCGCGCAGCGAACTGTCAAACCTCGACAGCATGGGCGGCGCAATCGGTGCCATCGACTATATGAAATCCCGCCTTGTGGACAGCAATGCTGACCGTCTCAACAGGATTGAGGCGGGTGAGACCATTGTTGTGGGTGTGAACAAATTCCAGAAGGGCGAGCCCTCCCCACTGATGACCGGCGACGGTGGCATCATGGTTGTGGATCCCGCCGTGGAACAGGAACAGATTGGCCGCCTGCAAGAATGGCGCGCCAGCCGCGATAGCAAAGCCGTTGAACGTGCCCTCGCAGATCTGCGCGCAGCCGCAGCTTCTGGCAAAAACGTCATGCCTGCCTCCATCGCCGCCGCCAAGGCGGGTGTCACCACCGGCGAGTGGGCGGCACAGATGCGGGTGGTTCACGGCGAATATCGCGGCCCAACTGGCGTCTCCGGCGCCCCATCCAACAAGACCGAAGGACTTGATGACATTCGCGATGCGGTCAATGCGGTCTCAGACAAGCTCGGCCGCCGCCTGAAATTTGTTATTGGCAAGCCCGGTCTGGATGGGCATTCCAATGGCGCAGAACAAATTGCCTTCCGGGCGCGCGACTGCGGCATGGACATCACCTATGACGGCATTCGCCTGACCCCCGAGGAAATTGTGAACAAAGCCCTCGAAGACAGCGCGCATGTGGTCGGACTTTCTATTCTGTCCGGCTCGCATATCCCATTGGTTGAAGACCTGATGGAGCGCATGTCCAAAGCGGGCCTGCAGGAAACACCTGTGATTGTCGGCGGCATCATTCCTGATGAAGATGCCCAGAAATTGACAGCCATGGGCGTGGCCCGCGTTTACACGCCAAAGGACTTCGAATTGAACACGATCATGTCGGATATCGTGACCTTGGCAGACCCAAAACCGGAAGCGGCTGAATAAAATTCAGCCACAGAATCATGCACTTAGATTACATTATGAGGGTAAGGTATTCCTTACCCTCAACTTTCCCGTGTGTAAAGCTAAAAATTTTACCAAATTGTCCAGAATTGCCTTGCAGAAAAGGGAATTCCTCTGCCACATCAAATAGTACTAGGTAAACTCGTAGGACTTTGGGATGAAATTGGACGAAATGAACCGCGACGAGCTTTTGGACTTGCGCGCAGAAATCGACATTCAGATCGAGAAAAAAGAAGCGCAGCGCAAATCGGATGCTCTGAAGGCCATTGAAGAAGCCGCAGAAAAATACGGCTTCTCACTGGATGAATTGGCAAATGTCAGCGGTAAGAAGAAAGGCGGCCTGATGAAAGGCGTGCCAAAATATGCACACCCCAATGACAAAAGCAAAACTTGGACCGGCAAAGGCCGCAAGCCAAAATGGTTTGACGAAGCCCTCGCCGCAGGGGTGACACCAGATCAGATGGAAATCTGAAATCTGGTCAATTGACAATTAGGCCATCACGACTTTCAAAGCCGGAGCGCCGATGCCCACCGTGGCAGTCGCCTCCGGCTTTCACATTTTCAGGGGTCAACCCAGACGTTTTTCCCTTGCAGGGCACGGGCAAAGGCGGTCATGTGAACCCCTCTTTTTTCACGGCCAAGGGCCGTCCCCGTCTGAGCGAAAGGAAATCTCATGACCGTCCACATCGGCGCCAAACCCGGCGACATTGCCGAAACTGTGTTGCTGCCCGGCGACCCCTATCGCGCCAAATGGGCGGCCGAGACCTTTCTGACCGACGTGAAACTGGTCAATGAAGTGCGCGGCATGCTTGGTTTCACCGGCATGTGGAACGGCAACCGTGTCACCATCCATGGATCTGGCATGGGCATGCCCTCGCTGTCCATCTACGCCAATGAGTTGATGAAAGACTACGGCGCACAGACCCTGATCCGCATCGGCTCCTGTGGTGGCATGCAAGACAGCGTGAAAGTGCGCGATGTGATCATCGCCATGACCGCAACCTCCCTGTCCACCCCGTCGCGCGGTATCTTCAAAGAGATCAATTTTGCCCCCTGCGCCGATTACGGCCTGCTGCGCGCCGCCGCAGATGCGGCCACCGCCAAAGGCACCCCCACCCATGTGGGCGGCATCTACAGCTCGGATGTGTTTTATGACGAGCGCCCGGATCTCAACGAACAGATGACACGCCACGGCATTCTTGGCGTCGAAATGGAAGCCGCCGAACTCTACAATCTCGCCGCCCGCCATGGCCGCCGCGCACTGGCGGTGCTCACCGTGTCTGACCACCTGCTCACCGGCGAAGCCCTGCCTTCTGAGGATCGTGAAAAGAGCTTTGGCGATATGGTCGAGATCGCGCTTCAGGCCGCCTTCGCCTGACCCCTTCACCTCACCAATGCAGGGGCGACGCCATCGTTGCGTCGCCCCCCACCGTCACGCTTGCGATGCGCCCCGCGACGTGCCACACACGCTCTGACCAAAGCTCACAAAAGGCCAGATCATGACGCGTGTATTGCAAACCCTCCGCAAAGAGCCCGCCTCCGGCGAAACCCGTTCCGCAGTGATCTTCCTGCATGGCTATGGCGCCAATGGTGCCGATCTTCTGGGGCTCGCAGATCCACTGGCCGAGCACTTGCCAGACACGCTCTTTCTGTCACCAGATGCCCCCGAAGAAATCCCCGGCATGCCGATGGGCCGCCAGTGGTTCCCAATCCCCTGGATCGATGGCTCCTCTGAGGAAGAGAGCGAACGCGGCCTGATGGCCGCCGTGGATGATCTCAATGCCTTTCTGGATGCGGTCATGGTCGATGAAGACCTCCTGCCCGAGCAGGTTGTGCTGCTCGGGTTTTCACAAGGCACCATGATGAGCCTGCATATCGCCCCACGCCGCGAAGATCCTGTCGCTGGTGTTGTCGCCTTCTCTGGTCGCCTGCTGCAACCAGAGCTGCTTAAAGACCAAGCTGTCAGCAAGCCCCCCATTCTGCTGATCCATGGGGATCAGGACGATGTGGTCCCCCCGCAGTCCCTTCCCGAAGCCGCCGAAGCGCTGCAAGAAGCCGGGTTCACAGATGTCTACGCCCACATCATGAAGGGCACCGCCCATGGAATCGCCCCCGACGGTCTCGGTGTTGCCCTCGCCTTCATGCGCGACAAATTGGGCCTTTGACGCAACGGCAGCTCTAAAAAGCAGCATCCTCACACAGCGCGGCTAAGTTTTGTTTTGGCCCGCTGCCATCCTGCGTTAAACTTTCGTTAGTTATTACGCATTGGAATTTACTGTGAGCGATTTTGTAAGCGATTTCACGCCCCCCGTCCGTCTCCGCCTGTCTCCCTCTTCTCAGGCGCAGCACATTTCGACCCGTACACAAGGCGCTCTGTCTGGCCTGTCCGGCCTTGCGCTGGCGACAAGCCTGATGCTGAGCACCTCCGCCATGGCCCAAAGCGTCAATCCGCTGGATGCCATGCCCGGCCGTGTCGCCGCATTTGAGACTGGCAATATCAATCCCGCCGGCACCTTTGAGTTGAACGTTGGTGCCCGCCAGACCAGCCCGGACAACCGCGCAGGCACTGGCAATCAGGTCTATCACGGCGGTGGCAGCTATGCCTTCACCGACAGGTTCACACTTGGCCTGCAATTGCAGAACTACGTCGATCCCATCGGCGGCCCCATCGACGGCGTGCCCGGCGTCGGCCCGGACCGCATCCCTCAGTTGGAAACCAACGAACTGGCGCTCTGGGGCAAGTATCAGCTCTATCAGGATGAGCGTTGGGCCATTTCCGCACTGGCCTCTGCCGAAGCCTTCCTGACCATGCAATCCGACATCTGGGGCGGCTTCTTCAACAAGCAGACCGGCATCACTCTGGGTGCGGTAAAGGCCCCGATCACCTATAAAGCCTCTTCCAAGCTACAGTTGCACCTCACCCCCAGCCTGACCCTTGCACCCAATGACATCGCCGGGGATCGCTTCTATGGCACCATCTTCTCTTTGGGGGCGGGGCTGACCTTCAAACCCAACAACCGTGTGGCGCTTTTCGGAACGCTTGATGCGCCGATCAGCAACGACAACACCATCAACAGTCAGGGTGAATGGGAAAAGCTCCCGGTCTGGACGGTGGGCGGACGCTACAATGTGACCCCGCGCGTGGCTCTGGAAGGCTATGTCACCAATGGCTGGGGTGTCACCCCGGCCACAAGCATTATGACCTTCTGGCCGGACGGAGACCATATTCTGGTGGGCGGGCGTCTGGTTTACACGCCGGGTTCCAAATACGATGAAAGCTACCGGGATCTGTCCCTGCCCCCTACGCAGGCACAGTTGAACGCACAGCAAGACGGCTTCACGCTCGGCACGGCTGCCACGCTGGAGCCGGGCCATATGCGCACCGAAATCTGGGGCGGATCGGACAGCAACGCCGGTATCTCTCTGAACTTCAGCACGGACCGCGACACGGAAATTCAGGTCCATTTTGAACAGTTCTCTGACAGTGATACCGCCCCTGATGACATCCGCCCCTCCACCGATGTGCACTACATGATCGGGCCCAAGCTGCGCTTCATGGATCAGGACAACGGCAATGCCTTCTCGCTGGCCGGGCGCATGATGTATGGCCGCCAGATCACCTCAAATTCGGTCAAAATCGGCGTCTTCTATACGGACCTGATCGCCAACTACGAAATGCCCAACCGCCTCTCTTTCACCGCCAGCCCCAAAATCGCCGCTTGGGGGTCTGTTGAGCTGGTCGGGCTGGGGTTGGGGCTGGATTATACCTTTGACAATGGTCTGGCGCTGATCGCCGAAGTCACCCCAATCGGGCGCGACAACGACGAGGCCACATGGGCCGCCGGCGCCCGCTATCATTTTGGCAAATCAGGGTTTTCTGTGGATGCCATGGCCACCAATGCCATTGGCCGTCAAGGCATCGGCAGCATGATCGCACAGGACGACACCCGTTTTGCCGTGACCCTGTCCAAGAGCTTTGATCCGGGCAGTCTTTTCTAAGGCGCCTGTCCGCATTTTCGCATATTTGCGCCCTGCCTCCTCCAGAGGCGGGCTGCCTTGTTTTTGGGCCCCCACCTGTCATCAAACCGTCATCCCACAATGGCACCCTGCACGTGCCTCATCATCCGCACCAATTGCGCATATCGTGAGGCTTGCCAGAATTAGAACACGAGATATAGTATTGATATGTGAGGCCATCCTCCGCGCCTCGCGCTTGAAGGGAGAGCCATCATGGACGGCGATTTCAGGACAGAATTCACACGAAGTCCCGGCGGGTTGAAACACCACCCCGCTCTTGTACTCAACGCCGATTACCGCCCACTCTCTTATTACCCGCTCTCCCTCTGGCCCTGGCAGGATGCCGTCAAAGCCGCCTACATGGATCGTGTTGATATTGTCGCTGAATACGACCACGTAGTGCGCAGCCCCTCAACTGAAATACGCATCCCTTCCGTCGTGGTCCTGAAAGACTATGTAAAACTGCAAAAGCGCGTGGCCTTCACGCGCTTTAATTTATTTTTGCGGGATGAATTCTGTTGTCAGTATTGTGGTGCCAGGGGGGATCTGACCTTTGACCATGTCGTGCCCCGTGCCGCGGGCGGCGTGACCAGCTGGGAGAATGTGGTTGCGGCCTGCTCTCCCTGCAATTTGAGGAAAGGCTCCAAAAGCCTCAAACAGGCCCGCATGGCACTACGCAAACCTCCACGACAACCCGGCTCTGAAGAGCTGCGCAACGTGGGGCGTAAATTCCCGCCAAACTTTCTTCATGAAAGTTGGATGGACTACCTGTATTGGGACGCGGAACTGGATGCGGTCTGAACCTGAACGGAGCGCCCTGAAGGGCGCGCTGTTTGTCTCGTCCAAAGCCCTCCGGGCTTCCCCCTCGCAGAGGGAAAATGCCGCGCAGTGTTACAGCCCGTGAGAATTCTTAACGTCGTTTCAGACAGGTGTTGGGACACCTCCGGGATACCGACGCATCACAGACGCGATACAGACAGCGCGAAAAAAGGTTAATCCCCACGTCCATGGCTGCGATCATAGCCATTCACCGTCGGCGACACCCACCCCTCCAGTGCGCCCTCTTCTGGTGCAAAGACCTCCACCAGAAGCGGATAGCAGGCGGCCGTATCCGAACTGTGCTCCGCCGAACAATCTCCCCCCGGACAGGCGCTCAGCGCCCCCAGAAGCGGGATCTCTGCAAAGGCCTCAAGATAGTCCCCCGGGCGTACAGGGCTGGCTTTCATGAAGTACTGCCCGGTGTCGCGTGTGAAGCCAGTGCACATGAAAACATTAAGCACATCATGCACATAGGGCTCCGCCTCTGTCAGTGACATGCCACTATGATCAGCCAAGGCACGGGTCAGGTTGGAATGACAGCAATAGTGATACTGATCCCCCTTCAGCAGATTGCCCGTGTAAGGATCACAGCGCGTGCCAATGACATCATGCACAGAGCCACCATATGCATCGATGCCATACCAGCCTAACGTATCCGCCGTCAGCGTGGCCATGGGGCGCAAGGTTGGAAAACTGCTCCACATCCGCTCTCCCGCTGTGATGTGTGTCCCATGCAAAGCTCTTGTTTTACCTGAATAAAACCTCTCATTCAGATCATCTCGATGCCACAGATTCAGATCCCCAACCTGTGGTCCTTCCATCGAAGAAATGCGAAAAAAATGACCTGCTGGGACTTCAAAACACCGCGCATCCCTCGCAGGCACAAGCACCTCATCCACCTTCACAGCCCCCTCCCGCGCCGCGCGGTAAAGCGCCAAAGGCGGGGGTGGCAGCGTCTCATTAGGATAGCAGATCACCGGAGCAATAGCGCGGCGGTCTTCAGCATCAGCGGGGGGCAAAGGCAGATCAGTCATGCGCCGATCCTGCCCGCAAGCACGTTGATTTGGCAATGGGCAAAAGGACTTAGACCTCCCTCGCCTCACGCCGCTGTGATGTCAATTTGTCTAGACGGCGCGTCCAGCTGCCCGACCAGAGAAGATGCAACCGCCAAGAAACGTACCTTCCAGCGCATTGTAGCCATGATAGCCTCCCCCGCCAAAACCGGCCACCTCTCCCGCGGCGAAAAGACCCTCAAAAACAGAGCCATCCGCGCGCAGCACCTGCCCCGTTTCATCCGTGTGCAACCCACCCAAAGACTTTCGTGTCAGAATATTGAGGCGCACCGCTATCAACGGCCCGTTTGAGGCGTCCAGAATGCGATGTGGCTTCGCCGTTCGGATCAATCGATCCCCACGATAATTACGCGCGCCCCGGATCGCCGTCACCTGTGCGTCTTTGCAATAGGGACTGTCAACCTGAGCATCTCGCGCCACGATCTGATCCCGTATTTTTTCAAATGAAACAGGTGTTTGAGGTGTGATCTTATTCATCCCCGCAACAAGATCTTCCAAGCGATCCGCGACAACAAAATCTTCACCATGCGCCTTAAAAGCCTCCACCGGTGCCGGCGCCCCTTTAGACATCAGACGCCCCTTAAGCACCTCACGCCATTTGCCAGATGTCAGATCCGGATTTTGCTCAGAGCCGGACAGGGCAAACTCTTTCTCGATGATCTTCTGCGTCAGCACAAACCAGCTGTGCTCATATCCTGTGGAGAGAATGCGCTTGAGCGTGCCAAGGCTGTCAAAACCCGGCATATAAGGGGCCTCCATCCGTGTGCCCAATGCGTCAAACCACATGGAACTGGGACCCGGCAGAATGCGAATGCCGTGGTTGGGCCAAATCGGATCCCAATTGGCCACCCCTTCGGTGTAATGCCACATCCGGTCACCGTTGATGATCCCTGCGCCTGCTGCTTCAGCCACACGCTGCATCTGTCCGTCGACATAATCCGGCACCCCCGCCACCATGCGCTTTGGCGCCTTGCCCAATCGGTCTTCCGGCCAATAGTGACGCACCCTCTCATGATCTCCGCCAATGCCGCCAGAGGTCACAACAATGGCCTCTGCACGATGTTCAAAATCACCCACAATCTCACGGCTGGTAGATTTCCCCCGATCCGCTTGATCTTCAGCGAGAATTGCGCCCCGAACCCCTTTGGCCACGCCATTCTCGACAATGAGATGGGTCACACGATGACGAAATCCAAAGCGGATGCGCCCAGCATCTTCCTGTGCCCGCACCAACCTTTCAAAAGGTGCCACAACCCCCGGTCCTGTCCCCCAGGTCACATGAAACCGCGGCACCGAATTGCCATGCCCATGCGCCATCTCGCCGCCACGTTCCGCCCAGCCAACCACAGGAAACCAACGCATGCCGATGCTGTGCAACCATGGCCGCATTTCTCCTGCGGCAAAGGCAAGATAAGCCTCGGCCACCCTACGTGGATTGGCATCTTCGGGCCGATCAAACTGGGCGGACCCCATCCAATCTGAGGTTGCGAGCGCATGGGTGTCTCGAATACCCATGCGCCGCTGCTCTGGCGTGTCCACCATAAAAAGCCCGCCAAGGCTCCAGAACGCTTGCCCGCCAAGGCTCTGACTGCCCTCCTGATCCAAGAGCAACACACGCTTGCCCCGGCTTGCGGCCTCCTGTGCCGCGACCAAACCGGCA
This sequence comes from Shimia marina, assembly GCF_001458175.1. Taxonomy (GTDB): domain Bacteria; phylum Pseudomonadota; class Alphaproteobacteria; order Rhodobacterales; family Rhodobacteraceae; genus Shimia; species Shimia marina. Next base: position 184,245 of record NZ_CYPW01000040.1, on the reverse strand, counting down.
AGGCCACCGCCCACGACGATCACATCCTGCATCAAATCTCCTCCCATTTGCCAAGAAGGCTATCCGCAGGTCAAAGACGCCGCCAAGACTAACCATACGTCACCCCAAAAACAGCAAAAGCGCCTCTCCTGTGGAGAAGCGCTTTTGAAAGCCATGTCGGAAGCGATCAGGCCGCTTTGACGTATTCGTAGTAGGTTTCGCTCTGCTGTTTATTTTCCACAACCCGGACCGGCTGAGAGTAATACTCATAGGATTGCTCAAGCAGTTCCAGCGCGCGCGCCGCGAAGTCTTCTGTGGTCTCGGCAACTTTGGTGTTTGAGGCAGACATCGTCATCTCCAAATTCTGTCAACCTCCTCCTTGGGTCGCAATATATGGCGCAGTTTCAAAGGCATAAAGTTCTGGATTTGCAAGGTCGCCATGCAATCTACGCAAGCCCAGTGCGCGTCACATGAAAAGCAAAAGCCCCGCACAGCGGGGCTTTCACTACGTAATCTAAAGCGCGATCAAACGTGACGCTCAACCAGCATCTTTTTGATCTCTGCAATCGCCTTGGCCGGGTTCAGGCCTTTGGGGCAGGTTTTTGCGCAGTTCATAATGGTGTGACAGCGGTAGAGTTTGAAGGGATCTTCCAGCTCATCCAGACGCTCCCCAGTCGCCTCATCACGGCTGTCAATGATCCAGCGATAAGCATGCAGCAACGCAGCTGGGCCGAGGTATTTGTCGCCGTTCCACCAGTAACTTGGGCAAGAGGTGGAACAGGATGCGCACATCACGCATTCATACAGACCATCAAGTTTCTTGCGGTCTTCAATCGACTGCCGCCATTCCTTGGCAGGGCGGTTGGTCTTGGTTTCCAGCCACGGCATGATCGAAGCATGCTGAGCGTAGAAGTGTGTCAGATCCGGGATCAGGTCTTTCACCACAGGCATGTGTGGCAGCGGGTAAATTTTCACGTCACCCTTGACCTCATCCAACCCGTAAATACAGGCCAATGTATTGATACCGTCGATGTTCATCGCACAGGAACCACAAATGCCTTCCCGACAGGAGCGGCGGAAAGTCAGCGTTGGGTCGATCTCGTTTTTGATCTTGATCAGCGCATCCAGAACCATGGGACCACACTTGTCCATGTCGAGGAAATACGTATCCACCTGAGGGTTTTTCCCATCGTCCGGGTTCCAGCGATAAATCTGGAACTTCCGCACATTGGTGGCACCTTCCGGCTTGGGCCAGGTCTTGCCAGTCACAATCCGGCTGTTCTTGGGGAGGGCAAATTCGACCATGGTCTTTCCTTCCTATCCGTGGGAGCGTGCGATACGCTTACCTTCGTTCCTGTTCAGGCTTCACGCTGAGGCATCGGGCCCGCAGCGAAAAGCGATTGATTGTTCTTGATCAGCTCTGCCACCTGTTTACGGGCAGGCTGCGCCACCGCCAGCATGTTCAACTGGCGCATAAACTCCAAAGCCCCCGGGTTGAGGCTTTGATTAGAACGCGAAGCCAAAGGCTCCAGCACATCGATGTCCTCATCAGACAGCCCAGCAAGTTTTAGCAACTGCCGTCCGGGGCGCTCCGGTGTGGTCTCATCCTCTAGGGCAAACACACGCACTCGATCTGTCCCGATGCAGGCTTCCAGCGTTTTTGCCACGTCCTGCCAGCCACGGCTATCAGCCGTTTCTTTCAAAAACGTCTCCAGCGTGCCGGTATATCCATCAGACTTAACCGCCTGATTGTGCACGCTGCGCTTCCAGCCCGCCATCTCACGTGTATAGAGCACATACTCCGGCACAATGGGGGCCAGATGCTCATCAAACAGGCGCACAATATCAGCAATACGCGGGAAAAGATCCCGCACCGATCCGCGCCCCATCATGGCCCCGGCAATGTTCTCATGGCTGACGATGCAAACGGTTTCATTCCCACTCAGATCCTCTTTCAGAGCCTTGATCAAAGTAATCAGAGTGCCTTCATGCCGGTCAGGCCGCATGCTGTAAAGCGTACAACTGCGTCCAACTTCGCGCGTCAGCGAGCCCTTTTCTGGCACACGCAGATCAAGCCGCGTCGCCAGCGCCGCGCGATTGCGGCTCAGGAATCTGTGCAACGACGTGGACCCGGTTTTCTGGGCCCCGATATGCACGATGACACGGCGGTGCGTCTGGGAAAGCGTCATATCCGCCCTCCTTGCACAGCCCTGACTGAGCGATATGTCGACAAACTTACCGGCAATATCCGCTCCCGGCATAGAGCACGCCTGCGTGGCGCGGACATGCGTTTGCCGCGATGGCAGGCTGGGCCGATACGCTTTCAGTGCTTGCCACTGTGCCAGTTTCAAGCAGGCTGTACTGTACGCTGTATCTGTCTTGCAAACAGTCGTTCACATGACGTGCGCCACGCTCTGTGCCACCAGGCTCTGCCTGCACAACCGGCACGGGGCGGCTCACGAACACACCGTAACTGCCGGGCGCACGCGTTTGAACCATGCAAGAACGCACCTGTTGCACCACTGCCTGAACTCCAGACGCCCGCACTTCAGATGTCGAGGCATCAGCCGCAACAACAGGGCGATCAGCTTGCACCGTGGCTGTCGCGCTGATCGGCTGTCCAACTTTTGCCGAAACGCAAGCCATATACGCATCAATCACCGGATCATTGCTGGAGCGTCCGGTTTCCTTGTTCTTGACCCGCAGCTTTTCCGTACCATCACGCTTTTGCGTTAGGGTCACATGGATCTGGCTGGAATTGTCCACCTCAAACATACACTGGGTGGTTGCCCGATTGAGCGCGCTTTCCGCCAGAGACATCCCTGGCAGAAGGACACACACAGAAATCAGGGCAACCGAAACCAGCTTCATCAGAACGTCCGTGCTTTCGGCGCGATCTTCTTGAGGTTGATACCGCCTTCGTCTTCCCCGGTCAGAGGATCAACAATCACCGGACGATAGCTCAGGTCCACTTTGGTACCGGTTTCGTCAACACGGCTCACAGTGTGAACACGCCAGTTCTCATCATCACGCTCAGGGTAATCCTCATGCGCATGCGCACCACGGCTCTCATGGCGCGCTTCTGCGGACACAATTGTGGAAATCGCAGATGGCATCAGATTGGTCAGTTCCAATGTCTCCATCAGATCGGAGTTCCACACCAGCGAAGTGTCGGTGACATGCAGATCACCCATCTTGCCAGCGATTTCCGTCATCGCCTCAACCCCCTCTTTCATGGTCTTGGCAGTCCGGAACACAGCTGCATCGCGCTGCATGGTTTTCTGCATCTCAAGACGCAGATCCGCCGTCGGGATCGCCCCCTTCGCATAGCGCAGACCATCAAAGCGTGCGAAACACTTGTCAATCTGAGCCTGCGGTGGGGTCGGCACCGGTGCATCGCGATCCACAACCTTACCCGCCCGGATAGCGGCGGCACGTCCAAAGACCACGAGGTCAATCAGCGAGTTGGAGCCCAGACGGTTTGCACCATGCACAGAGGCACAACCTGCCTCACCAACAGCCATAAGGCCCGGCACGACACCCGTGGGGTTGTCCTCGGTCGGGTTCAGAACCTCACCCCAATAGTTGGTCGGAATACCGCCCATGTTGTAGTGCACCGTTGGCAACACGGGGATAGGCTCTTTGGTAACATCAACGCCGGCGAAGATTTTCGCAGATTCCGAAATACCCGGCAGACGCTCTGCCAAAGCATCCGCAGGCAGGTGGCTCAGGTTGAGGTGAATATGATCGCCCTCATCTCCCACACCGCGGCCTTCGCGAATTTCCATTGTCATGGAACGGGAAACATAATCGCGTGGCGCCAGGTCTTTATACTGCGGCGCATAGCGCTCCATAAAGCGTTCACCTTCGGAGTTGGTCAGGTAGCCCCCTTCACCACGTGCGCCTTCGGTGATCAGGCAGCCGGAGCCATAGATGCCAGTTGGGTGGAACTGCACAAACTCAAGATCCTGCATTGGCAGGCCTGCGCGCATGACCATACCGCCACCATCACCGGTGCAGGTGTGCGCCGAGGTCGCGGAGAAATAGGCACGCCCGTAGCCACCGGTGGCCAGGACAACCATTTTGGCATGGAATACATGGAAGGTACCATCGTCCAGCTTCCAACAGACAACGCCCTGACATTCACCGTCATCCGACATCAGCAGGTCGATCGCGAAATACTCGATATAGAATTCCGCGTTGTTTTTTACAGACTGACCATAGAGCGTGTGCAGGATCGCGTGGCCTGTCCGGTCCGCCGCAGCACAGGTCCGCTGCACCGCAGGGCCTTCGCCAAACTCGGTCGTGTGGCCGCCAAAGGGACGCTGGTAGATTTTGCCTTCTTCCGTCCGGGAGAATGGCACACCGTAGTGGTCCAGTTCATAAACAGCCTTGGGGGCTTCGCGGGCGAGGTATTCCATCGCATCCGTGTCACCCAACCAGTCGGACCCCTTCACAGTGTCATACATGTGCCACTGCCAGTTGTCGGGGCCCATGTTTGCCAAAGAGGCGGCGATACCGCCCTGTGCGGCAACGGTATGAGAACGGGTTGGGAAAACCTTGGTCACACAGGCGGTGCGCAACCCCTGCTCTGCCATGCCCAGCGTCGCGCGCAGACCCGCTCCACCTGCGCCTACAACAACGACGTCGTATTCGTGGGTTTCATATTCGTATGCAGCAGTCATTATCTTATCCTTGTCGCAACATCACAGGGCGAGTTTGACGAGAGCAAACAAGCCCACGGCGATCATTGTGTAGCAAAGCGCACCTACGGCGATGTAGGTGAGCTTCTCTGCCAGGCCATGCATATAATCTTCAATCGCCATCTGCGCTTCACGCATGATGTGCACAACGCCAACGATCAAAGTCAGTGCAGAAATAATGGCGGGAACAGGTTTGGCATAGAAGGCCAGAACCTCTTCATAGGTGCCACCCAGGCTAAGGCCGAAGGTGATGACAAACGCCGGGATCAGAACGACCAACAACGTAGAGCTCACCATCATCTGCCAGTGGTGATGCGTGCCTTGGCCAGAAGCACCCATGCCTTGGGCGCGCTTACGGTCAGTAAGAAAGTTCATCAATCCAGCTCCTTACACGATCAGTGCGGTCAGAATGGTCAGGACAGTGGCACCAATGAACATGCCAGCGCCCAGTTTCAACGCAACGTTGATTTCAAGGCCATAGCCGAAGTCCCAGATCACATGGCGCAGGCGGCCAAGCATGTGATAGTACGCCGCCCAGCTTGCCGCGATCAAAAACAGATCACCCAGCCAGCTGCGCATAAGACCATCGATAAACGCAAAAGCCGTTTCAGAGGTCGCAGCCGCAAGAAGCCACCACACGACAATCGCCGTGATCGGGATGAGTGCAATTCCGGTGATACGCACCATGATCGAAGACACAGATGTCATCTGTGGGCGATAGATCGTCAGGTGCGGCGAGAGCGGTCGCTCGATCCTTTTCACGTCAGCCATTTTGAATCCTTTCCGGTTCTCTTGCGTTCTTCTACCGCATTTTTGCCGACTGTCACCGTTACGATCACCTAAATGCCGCGGTTTTTTGGCGCAATTCTGCGGATTTTCTTAATTTTGTGATCACGCCTTTTTATTCGTGATCACAAATATCATGCAGAGTCTTTTTGTCAGAAAAACATAGTGATTAACGGCACCCCATAGGCAAATGGCGACCCCTGTGAAGTGTTTGCGCTCACAGTTTATATGTATCACACCATCAATTCCTCAACTCGGCCAGTTGCTTCGCGACTTCGCGCACCAGCTTTTGACGTATGCGCTCCGAGTATTCCTCAAACCCGTTTGACGTCACCACAAAAGCACCCGAACCTGTGATCACATTTTCCCAGAAATAGCCCGTCAGGTCACTATCGTCCGTTTCGATTACCAAAGCATTGACCGTGACGCCCCGCGCTCTGAGCGCGCGCCGCCCCTCCTGTATCACCGTGCCTTCGTTAGAAATGCCATCGCTGGAGACGTCCACAACACGCCGCCTGCACTCTGGTCCGTTTTCGAAGGCATGATCCGCAGCCACCAACGCGTCACCAATCGCTGTAGAATACTGGTGCCACCGGCGGGGCATTGCCGTCACCTGATCTGCAAAATCCTCGGCCTGTTCAGAAGATGTGATAGAGGTCCATGGCGCGCCGATGAATTGCCGCCCCGCCCCTGTCCACTGCATGAGCGCAACAGCTGCGCGCTGCTCCACCAGCGCTTCTACAACAATCCCGTCCCGCAAGGCCAAAGCCAACCCATCCATCTGCAACCTGTATTCTGCCGCATCAATGCTCCCCGATACATCCACCGCGAGCAGCAAAGCCAACTCACAGGCCCGCCCAGCACAGGGCAAAGCGGCAAAAGCCATTCCCAAAGATATCCAAGGTCGCATGAGCCTCAACCTAGCGGAGGACCGCAGGATGCGTGATCAACTCCCTGTGTGCGTCAAAAATCCGGAGCCATATTGGCGAGCACATCGGCAAACTCAGTGCACATGACGATTTCAACCGCTTCCGGATCATAGTAGGCGTTCGCCTCCCCACAGGGGATTACTGAAACGGTGAGCGTTTGCGGCAATTTGAACTCGCCATTCAACGCTGCAATTTCTTGCGCAACCACATCCTTGGTCAACCGCCCGCCATCGGTTTCCACGGTAACTTCGCCAAGCACAAAGGTCTCAGCACCGCTTGAATCCATGATCTCGTCTAATACACCACCCCAGCTCTGCGCGGCTTGATCATATTCATCCGGGCAATAGGCCGCACGCTCCTCTGGCAGCCCTAAATCTGCGGCCACGTCCTCCCGCTCCTCCGGATTGGCTCCGTAGAAAAGACAAACCGTATTGAAATACCGCTGCATATCTGGGCCATGCACATCCCAGAACGCAATTTCTTCGACGGCGTCCGCCTCACCGAGAAACCCAAAGGCAGCGTCATAGGCGAGCTGCACGGCGCTCTCTTCCTCGTAAAAGGCGTCAATCAGGAAAATTGAGAGCACATCGGCTGCGTCCTCTTCCTGACCAAAAATGGGCAACCCCATCACATCGATCAGCGCATGGCCAAGCTCGTGATAAAAAATCCCCAGCACATTGCCTTCGACAAACGCCAGCGTCTCTTCATCTGTCTGCTCAAAAGAAATCTCGGCCTGCGCGGGGCAGGCCAAAGATAGGTTTATTGCGGTGAGTACAGATCTTATCATGCGCCGATCAGATCGGCATCAAGGCCCAATAGTCAAGATCAAGCAGAACGTCGGGTTGGTACTTCCCATCGTCACCTTTCAGCTCAAACGGCGCGCCGCCTTTGGTCGCCACAAGGCGCAGACGGATGGCCCCAACGCCCGGCGCTGAGGTTTCCGCCTTGTCCAAGACTTCAGACCAAGCTTTAACCGTCAGCCCAGAGAAGGCAGGGTTGGCATGCGCACCACCATTCAATCCGACAATCATCTGCGCATTGGCCAAACCGTTGAAGCTCAACGCACGAGCCAGCGAGATGATATGCCCGCCATAGATCAAGCGCTGCCCATCGGGGCGGAATGTGGCATCAAAATGCACCTTGGCCGTGTTCTGCCACAGGCGCGTCGCCATCATGTGTTCTGCCTCTTCAAGCGTCACACCATCCACGTGATCGATGGTCTCGCCGATCTCATAGTCGCCCCAGCGATGCGCCTCGCCAGCCTGCGCAAAGTCGTAGTTGGCAAAGGTGAGCCCCTCAGGGATCACAAGATCCGCAGGGGCAATCACCTTGGACAGCTCCGGCACCACTGTTTCAGGCGCCGGCGCATCCACATCGCGTTTACGCACCATGACCCAGCGCACATACTCCATGACCACTTCGTCACGTTGGTTCATGCCGCGGGTGCGCACATAAACCACCCCGGTCTTACCGTTGGAGTTCTGTTTAAGACCAATCACTTCAGAGGTGGACCGCAACGTGTCACCAGCATAAACTGGCTTGAGCCAGCGACCTTCAGCATAGCCAAGGTTTGCCACCGCATTAAGCGACACATCCGGAACCGTTTTCCCAAAAACTACATGGAACGCAGCCAGATCATCCAGCGGCGCGCCGGGCAGGCCAGAGGCCCGCGCAAACTCATCACTTGAATACAGCGCATGACGCGCAGGGTAGAGCGCGTGATACAACGCCCGCTCCCCTGCCCCAACAGTGCGTGGCACCGCGTGCTCGATCACCTGACCCAGCGTGTAGTCCTCAAAAAACCGGCCCGGATTGGTCTTGGCCATCAGTGTTCTCCCAGTTTGGTCTCCGGGGTGTAGGTGCCGTCCACCTCTTTCACCACCGCCTGACCGCAACGCATAACGCCTGTGGCCTGACAGAAAGTCTGTGTTGGCGAGCCGTAAAGCTCCCACCCCTTGTTAAGCGCATCTGTCACTTTGTGGCAAAATGCTGATGTGTCTTCCTCAGAAAGAAAACGGTAAAGTTTCATGTGTTTAGCCTCCAAATGGGTTTGGACCGATCAGACCATGAATATATCCGATCACCCCCATGAGGAGTATCGAAGCCACAAAGAACATGCCATCCTTTGCGATCGTCCCTATTTCTGATGGAGACCAGGCGCCTTCGGCTTTGTTGATCACCTGCATTTCCACCAACGCCCAGAGCAGCAGCCCCCCAAACAGGATCACCGACGGCATATCTCCGTTCACCCAAAGATGCGCTGCCGCCCAAAGGGCAAAGCCTGTCAGCATGGGATGGCGCATCTTGTTGAGAAGCCTGCCCTTGCGCGGGGCCGGGCTCATCATGAAGATCGCTATCAAAATCAAAAGATTGTTCACATGGTAGGCAAAGCTTGGCGCGATCCACAGCACATCTTCGATTTCTGCCATGCGATAGCCGATCACCATCAAAACAATCGACACAGCAATCGCCAAAGCCACAAGAGCTTTGCCCTTGTCTCCCATACCTGCGCGCACGTCTGGCAGTGCCCGCTTGAACAGATGGGCCGCCGCCCACAACAATACCCCAAGAACCAATAGTGTCATCTCGCTCTCCGCTGGATTTAGAGGTTTGGCCCGACACGATTGCAGAGCCAAATTCTCCGGTTGGTCTTGGGTCAGAAACTACCCCTCCAGAGCGGCAATTGCATCCGCCTTTGCAAGTATTTCACGCGCGGTCACCACATGGAGGTTCTCAACGATTTTACCATCTACCACGGCCACACCCTGACCACTGGCTTCACAGTCTTCAAAGGCCGCGATCTGACGCTGTGCCAAATCGATTTCCGCCTCCGAGGGGGCAAAGGCCGCATTCGCAACATCGACCTGTGCGGGATGGATCAGGGTTTTGCCATCAAAGCCCATATCCCGGCCCTGATCACATTCAACCTTGAGCCCTTCAGCATCCTTGAAGGCATTATAAACGCCATCCACCACGACAATTCCCTCAGCCTTGGCTGCCAGCAGACACAGACCAAGCCCCGCCATCATCGGCAAACGGTCGGGACGGAAACGGGTTTGCAGCTCTTTGGCGAGGTCATTGGTGCCCATCACAAAGCCGCTCAACTGTGGATGCGCCGCAATCTCTGCCGCATTAAGCATGCCACGAGGTGTTTCCATCATGGACCAGATCGGTTTGTCACCAATCAAGGCAACCAACGCATCAAGCTGCGCCGTCGTTTCCACCTTTGGCAACAACACAGCATCGCAATCCATACTGGCAGCCGCCTTGGCATCCGCCTCGCCCCATTGCGTATCCAGCCCATTGATGCGCACGATGCGCATCCGGTTGCCATAACCGCCCTGCTCCAGCGCCGCTGCCAAAGTCGCGCGTGCGTTGACTTTTTCATCCGGCGCCACGGCATCTTCCAGATCAAAGATAATGGCATCCACCGGCAATCCGCGTGCTTTTTCGAGGGCCCGATCCTTGGAACCCGGAATATACAGAACCGAACGATAGGGGCGTGCGCGCTGATCCATGAAACTCTTCTCCGTAATATTGTTGCGCAGAGAGGTGCATTTTTCTCAGATAACTTCAAGGGCAATCTTGCCGCATTGCAGAAAAAACGCTCCGTCAGCGCGCCCTAAATGCAGCCATTTTGGTTTTGCACGCCGCGTTAACCATTTTTTCGGCCCCATCAGCGCAGACTGTTCTCATCGCTTCCTATGGGAGGAAGATCTGGCCAAAGGGCCAAATACAACAAGAAGAGGCGAAGCACCGGGCACATATGGCGCGCATCACAGGCAAAGCTCGTGAGCGTGACAAGAATTTCCTGAAAGGAAACCAGATGAAAAAGACGCTTCTAACCCTGACTTCCAGCTTGAGCATCCTCGCTCTGAGCGCCATTCTCACCCATGCGCAATCTCTGCGCCACTGCGCCAAGCGTGACACCGTTGTCGAACGACTTGCGGAGAAATACGGAGAATCGCGACAGGCATTGGGATTGGGCACACAAGGTGCCGTTGTCGAGATTTTTGCATCCGAAAGCTCGGGCAGCTGGACAATCACTGTGACGATGCCCAACGGCTCCACCTGCTTGATGGCGACCGGCCAAGCCTATGAAGAGCTTGTGGAAGTGCTCCCTAAAGAAGGTGATGACGCCTGAACGGGTAAGTCACGTCAAAGCATCAAAAATCAGCTTCGCACCTGTGGCTGTCAACAGAACGTAGGTCAACGCAAAGAAGAGCTTTTCTGGCACTGCGTGATGGAGCTTCACGCCCAGATAAGCCCCCAACAGGGCAAAAGGTGCCAGAAGAGCCCCCGCCTGCAAGGTGTCATAGGCAAATATCCCCATAAAGGCGTAGGGGATCGCCTTGGCAAAGTTGATCGCCCAGAACACCAACACGGTGGTCGCCTGGTAGGTTGTCTTATCCAAGCCACGCGAAAGAAGATACACCGCTGCAGGTGGCCCTCCCGCATGGCTCACAAAACTGGTAAACCCAGTCACGGTGCCCGCCACAATACCGGCTTGGAACGGTAATGCCCCGCGGGCGCCTTTGCGCGGCCAGAGCTGCCAAATCACGAAGGCAAGCGAGATCACGCCTATGAACAGCCGCAGAGCGTCATCGTTGGCGATCCGAAACAGGGCCACCCCGGCCAGTACGCCCGGAATCCCGCCAAGAATTAAAACCCAGGCATCCTGCACACTCCAGCGCCGCCAATAAGGGCGCAGAGTTACAAGATCGATCAACATCAACAAGGGCAACATCAATCCGAGGGCTTGCGCTGGCGGCAAAATGACCGCCAGCAATGCTGCACTTGCAAAAGCGGCTCCAGAGCCGAAGCCGGCTTTGGAGATGCCTGCAAACATCACCGCAATCGGTGCAAGTAAGAAAAACGAGACAGAATCAGTCACTGAAACACATCAACAACTGGCTCCGAACACGTCTTATCTTCAGCTTTCATCCAGAATTTTCTTACGCTGTTGTTTGTATTCTTTTTCCGTCACCAGACCTTCAGAGTAAGCCTTTTCCAACGAAGCGAGCTGATCGCCGATCGCCACAGTCTGCACAGTCGTGGTGCTGTTCCCGCCGCCACCACAGGCCGATACGGTCATGCCCACGAGAGCCAGTGCCATCAGGGTTTTTGTCGCAGAAGTCATCGCTTTGCATCCTTAGTAAGAGTGTCATTTCTTGACCCATCTACCCATAGCGGCACCGGCAAATCAAGCGCACCTACGTCGCGCCTCAACACTCGCCCAAAGATTGATTGAATCTTGGTCGCCCTGCGTCAGTTGGCCGTTCTGCAGGTGCAAACACTTGCGTCAAAGCCATTTTCGACTTAAGCCAGCCGCGATATTTAACCGGACCGGAGATTGATCCAATGGCAAGACCTAAGATCGCCCTCATCGGCGCAGGTAACATCGGCGGCACGCTCGCCCACCTCGCTGCAATCAAAGAACTTGGTGACGTTGTTCTTTTCGACATCGCAGACGGCCTGCCGCAGGGCAAAGCACTCGACATCGCAGAATCCGGCCCTGTTGAGAAAATCGACGCCGCGATGTCCGGCACCTCTGACTACTCCGCGATCGCTGGCGCAGACGTCTGCATCGTGACCGCAGGTGTGGCACGTAAGCCAGGCATGAGCCGCGATGACCTTTTGGGCATCAACCTGAAAGTCATGAAATCCGTTGGCGAAGGCATCCGCGACAACGCACCAGACGCATTCGTGATCTGCATCACCAACCCGCTGGACGCGATGGTTTGGGCGCTGCAGAAATTCTCCGGCCTGCCAACCCACAAGGTTTGCGGCATGGCGGGTGTTCTGGACAGCGCACGCTTCCGTCACTTCCTCGCCGAAGAGTTCAACGTCTCCATGCGTGACGTGACAGCCTTTGTTCTGGGCGGCCACGGCGACACCATGGTGCCTTCCGTGCGTTACTCCACCGTTGCCGGTATCCCTCTGCCAGACCTGATTGAAATGGGCTGGACCACACAAGAGAAGCTGGACGCCATGGTTCAGCGTACCCGTGACGGCGGCGCAGAAATCGTTGGCCTGCTGAAAACCGGCTCTGCCTTCTACGCGCCAGCGGCCTCCGCCATCGAAATGGCAGAAGCTTACCTGAAAGATCAGAAGCGCGTTCTGCCATGTGCCGCTTACTGTGACGGCGATCTGGGCGTGAAAGACATGTATGTTGGCGTGCCAACCGTGATTGGCGCAGGCGGCGTTGAGAAAGTTGTCAACATCAAGCTCAACAAAGAAGAGCAAGAGATGTTCGACACATCTGTGAACGCCGTGAAAGGCCTCGTGGACGCTTGCAAAGGCATCGACAGCTCGCTGGCATAAGGCCTACCGACAGCCGATAGAACATTCCAAAGGTCCGCGAAACTCGCGGGCCTTTTTCTATCTTTAAGGAAAAAGATCCGCCCTCATCTCTTCTTTCGATTGCATAGCGCGCACCAACCTAAGAAGATCACAGATATATCATACTATTCCGGCACAGGATTTTCTGCATGGCCACCTTTTTACGCGCCTCTCTCTGCACCGCTCTCATTGCCACCCTCGCATCCTGTGGCTCAAGCACTGCACCCAACATCCGCAGCGGGCCTCAGACCCAACTGCCCTATACGCCAGGTCCAAACACCGGCTATGCAACGCCCGGCCTGCTTGCGGCAAATGCGCAGAACATTGGCGAAAATCTTGAGGCGCTTGGCATTTCCCCCACCGAGGTGATTGACGTTGTCGCCCCCGGCGCAAGCTCCAACACCGATCTGAGCGGGGCCGTCGCCTTGTTTCAGGCCACCTGCTTGCGCCATACCCCGAATGTCGAGACCATCGCCAAAGCGGCAGCCCAACAGAACATGGATGTCGAGCGCCCCGGCCCGGATCAGATCTTTGCCACAAATACCGAGTTCAGCCCGTCTGGCGGCAGCTCCGTTCAGGTAAACATCGCGAGCCAATACGCCTATGAGTGCGCCGTCACGGCCATCACTCAGGACAGCGTGACCAAGGCGACCGCGCAAAACGCGCTCTTTGGCACGCTGGGCATCAGCCATGCAAACGGCACAAGCGTAACCACAATCAATGGCAAAGCCTATTCCCTGCGCCATATCCAGCTGCCCGGTGCCTTTGGCTTGATCGAACACGCCTTCGTGCTTCAGGCGGACTGAGGCCATGTCTGCGGATTGACGCATCCAGAGGCAATGATGGGCGGCGCATGCGACGCCGCCCTTATCTCATCCAGCCTCATCCAGCCAATCCTCTGCCCCAACAGCAATGACGGCTAGGGCGCATTTCAAAATGCACGCCGCCCGCTGACATAGAATCCCATAGGAATAAGACGTTTCCGCTAACGCTCCTCTGTGTGCATTAAGAATTTATCAATTTGTGATCACGCTTTTTCGCCCTGTGATCACAAATTAGAAAAAATCCACCTTCTTGGTCGAATTTACTTATCCCACGCTCAGAGCTGTGCCAGAACTCCTCCAATCGCAGCAATATGGGACCAGTTCTATGAACATCCATGAATATCAGGCGAAAGCCCTGCTTCGCTCCTACGGCGCTCCGGTGTCCGAAGGCCGCGTTGTTCTGAAAGCAGAAGATGCCAAAACCGCCGCTGGTGAGCTTGATGGCCCGCTCTGGGTTGTAAAAGCACAAATCCACGCCGGTGGCCGCGGCAAAGGCTCCTTTGTGGAAGCGGATGCAGGCGAAAAAGGCGGTGTCCGTCTTGCCAAATCCGTCGAAGAAGCCGCTGAAGAAGCGAAGAAAATGCTGGGCCGCACCCTTGTGACTCACCAGTCCGGCCCTGCTGGCAAGCAAGTGAACCGCATCTACATCGAAGATGGGTCCGACATCGAGCGCGAACTCTATCTGGCTCTGCTCGTGGATCGTCAGACCTCCCGCGTGTCTTTCGTTTGCTCCACCGAGGGTGGCATGGACATCGAGGAAGTGGCCGAAGCCACTCCAGAGAAAATCCTGTCCTTCTCCGTTGACCCGGCCACCGGCTACCAAGCCTACCACGGCCGCCGCGTTGCCTTTGCTCTCGGCCTTGAGGGCGCACAGGTCAAAGAATGCGTGAAGCTGATGGGCATTCTCTACAAAGCCTTCATGGAAAAAGACATGGAGCAGCTGGAGATCAACCCGCTGATCGTCATGCCGGGCGGCAAGCTCAAAGTGCTCGACGCCAAAGTTGGCTTTGACGGCAACGCCATCTACCGCCACCCAGACGTGGCCGAGCTGCGCGACGAAACCGAAGAAGACCCCAAAGAGCTTGAAGCGTCCAAATACGATCTGAACTACATCGCTCTGGACGGTGAAATCGGCTGCATGGTGAACGGTGCGGGCCTCGCGATGGCCACCATGGACATCATCAAACTCTACGGTGCAGAGCCAGCGAACTTCCTCGACGTGGGCGGCGGCGCAACCAAAGAGAAAGTGACCGAAGCGTTCAAGATCATCACCTCTGATCCAAACGTCAAAGGCATTCTCGTGAACATCTTCGGCGGCATCATGCGCTGTGATGTGATCGCAGAAGGCGTTGTGGCGGCTGTGAAAGAGGTTGGCCTGAAGGTTCCTCTGGTTGTGCGCCTTGAGGGCACCAACGTGGAAGCTGGCAAAGAGATCATCAACACCTCCGGTCTTGATGTGATCGCTGCTGACAACCTGTCTGACGGTGCCGAGAAGATCGTGAAAGCGGTTAAGGGATAATCGCCATGAGACGACTTTCACTTCTTTTGTGCGCTCTCCCCGTGGCGGCATGCCAAACGTCTGTTGAGCCAATGGAAGACTCAAAAGCTGCGAAGGTCGCTTCGGCGTCATCTATCCAGTCTGTGACTATGGCTGAGGGTTTTTCTTTCTTTGAAAAGTACTGCGTTGCCTCCTTCCCCGAGTTTGAGGCAGCGAAAGCCAAAGTCGCAGAGCTACGCGCAAAATCCGGTAAATCACCAGAGAGCAATGCGCGACGCGTCTCAGGATATGTAAGCGGCAAACACCTCTATCTCGATGTTGAGCAAGTCAGCGAAACCCGCTCAACCTGTGCAGTTCGTTGGGGCACCCAAGACAGCCTCGACGAAATGCTCGCCGAAGAAACGGCATCTATCGGCAAGCCGATAAACGCCTTTGGCAACGATTTCCGAGGTACAGGGATACCCGTTGATTATTCAGGTTGGTCAACTCCCAGACTGAGCGAAAAGGCGCCCGGCGTCGATTTTCTCATTCTCGAAGTGACCGCTATCTCAAAAAATTAAAGGAGCCAATCACATGGCAATCCTCATCGACGAAAACACAAAGGTCATCTGTCAGGGCTTCACCGGCTCTCAGGGCACCTTCCACTCTGAACAAGCCATCGCTTATGGCACCAAAATGGTCGGCGGCGTGACCCCGGGCAAAGGGGGCCAAGAGCACCTCGGCCTGCCGGTCTTTGACTCCGTACATGACGCAAAGGCAAAAACCGAAGCCAATGCTTCCGTGATCTATGTTCCGCCCCCCTTCGCGGCAGACTCGATCCTCGAAGCCATTGACGCGGAAATGGAACTGATCATCTGCATCACCGAGGGCATTCCTGTTCTTGACATGATGAAGGTACAGCGCGCGCTGGAAAACTCTTCCTCCCGTCTGATCGGCCCTAACTGCCCAGGTGTGATCACGCCTGATGCCTGCAAAATCGGCATCATGCCGGGCCACATCCACAAGCGTGGCTCTGTGGGCGTTGTGTCCCGCTCCGGCACCCTGACTTATGAAGCGGTCAAGCAAACCGCAGACATCGGTCTGGGCCAGTCCACCGCTGTGGGCATCGGCGGCGACCCCATCAAAGGCACCGAGCACATCGACGTGCTGGACATGTTCCTGTCTGACGATGAAACTCAGTCCATCATCATGATCGGTGAGATCGGTGGGTCCGCGGAAGAAGAAGCCGCAGAGTTCCTTGCCAACGAGCGCAAAAAAGGCCGCTGGAAGCCAACCGCGGGCTTCATCGCAGGCCGTACAGCGCCTCCCGGCCGCCGCATGGGCCACGCCGGTGCGATTGTTGCCGGTGGCAAAGGTGGTGCAGAAGACAAGATCGCCGCAATGCAGGAAGCTGGCATCGTCGTCGCAGACAGCCCAGCCGGCCTCGGCGAAGCTGTGCTCAAAGCGATCGAGCTGGGCTAACTTGGCCCTTTGCGCACCATATCTTTCCAAGCGTCAGCGTTCGCACCCAATCGGTGCGGGCGCTTCGCCTGTTAAGCAGTGCGCCCATAACCAAAAGGTGAACGCCCCCCCTCTGAGCGTTAAATACATTACACGCTAAGTGTTTTGAAACGTTCCCGCGTTCATCTACCCCCACCCCGCTCTCTCTGGGGTCAAAATCAAAACCGGTCCCAGTCTCCATGAGGTGCCATCATGACCGAACAGTCGCCAAACGACATCTTCCACGCCTCCTCCTTTATGCAGGGGCACAATGCGGAATACCTCGAGCAGATGTATGCCCGCTATGCCACCGACCCTAACGCGGTTGACGAAGTCTGGCAGGAGTTCTTCCGCCAACTTGGTGATGCGGAACTGGATGTCAAAGCCGAAGCCGCCGGCCCGTCTTGGGCGCGCGCGGACTGGCCTCCGCAGCCAAATGACGACTGGACCCAGAGCCTGACCGGCGAATGGGCCGAACCCGCCGAGGCCAAGGCCGCCGGTAAAAAGATCAAAGAGAAAGCCGCCGAAAAAGGCGTTGAGGTCTCTGATGAAGCGATCAAACGCGCGGTGCTGGACAGCATCCGTGCCCTGATGATCATCCGCGCCTATCGTATTCGCGGCCACCTGATTGCCGACATCGACCCGCTGGGCATGCGCGATCAGACCCCCCATCCAGAACTGGACCCCAAGTCCTACGGCTTCACTGATGCCGACATGGATCGCCCGATCTTCATCGACAAGGTGCTGGGGCTCGATATCGCCACCATGCGCCAGATTATGGACATCGTGAAGCGCACCTATTGTGGCACCTTTGCGATGCAGTACATGCACATCTCCAACCCCGAAGAGGCGAGCTGGCTGAAAGAGCGCATTGAAGGCTATGACAAAGAGATCACCTTCACCCGCGAAGGCCGTAAGGCGATCCTCAACAAGCTGGTTGAGGCCGAGGGCTTTGAGAAATTCCTGCATGTGAAATACATGGGCACCAAACGCTTTGGTCTGGACGGGGGCGAAAGCCTGATCCCGGCCATGGAACAGGTGATCAAACGCGGAGGTAACCTTGGCGTCAAAGAGATCGTCATCGGCATGCCCCACCGGGGGCGCCTGTCGGTCTTGGCAAATGTGATGGCCAAACCCTATCGCGCGATCTTCAACGAATTTCAGGGCGGCAGCTTTAAACCAGAAGATGTGGATGGCTCCGGCGACGTGAAATATCACCTCGGTGCCTCCTCAGACCGTGAGTTTGATGGCAATTCCGTCCACCTGTCGCTGACGGCAAACCCGTCTCACCTTGAAGCGGTGAACCCGGTTGTGCTGGGCAAGGTGCGCGCCAAGCAGGACCAGCTGAACGATGACAACCGCACGGCTGTCATGCCGATCCTTCTGCACGGCGACGCCGCATTTGCGGGTCAGGGTGTTGTGGCAGAGTGTTTTGCCCTGTCTGGCCTGAAGGGTCACAAAACCGGCGGCACCATGCACATCGTGGTGAACAACCAGATCGGTTTCACCACCGCGCCGCACTTCTCCCGCTCCTCCCCGTATCCAACCGACAACGCACTGGTTGTGGAAGCGCCGATCTTCCACGTGAACGGCGACGACCCAGAAGCGGTCGTGCATGCGGCGAAAGTGGCGACGGAATTCCGTCAGAAGTTCCAGAAAGATGTCGTCATCGACATGTTCTGCTACCGCCGCTTTGGTCACAACGAGGGCGACGAGCCCATGTTCACCAACCCGGTGATGTACAAGCGCATCAAAAAGCACAAAACCACGCTAACGCTCTACACGGAGCGCCTGGTGAAAGACGGCCTGATCCCCGAAGGCGAAATCGAGGATATGAAGGCCACCTTCCAAGCGCATCTGAACACTGAGTTTGAGATCGGCAAAGACTACAAACCCAACAAAGCCGACTGGCTCGATGGGCGCTGGTCACATCTGGACAAACGTGGCGAAGACTATGAGCGCGGCCAGACCTCGATCAAATCTGAAACCATGCAGGATGTCGGCAAAGCACTGTCCTCCGTCCCTGAGGGCTTCCCGGTGCATAAGACCGTCGGTCGCCTTCTGGACACGCGTGGCAAGATGTTTGAAACCGGAAAAGGCTTTGACTGGGCCACCGCAGAAGCACTGGCGTTCGGCTCTCTCATGACCGAAGGCTACCCTGTGCGTCTGGCCGGTCAGGACGCCACCCGCGGCACCTTCTCTCAGCGCCACTCCGGCATCATCAATCAGGACACCGAAGAGCGCTACTACCCGCTCAACAACATCCGTGCGGGTCAAAGCCAGTATGAAGTCATCGACTCCGCGCTATCTGAATATGCGGTGCTGGGTTTTGAATATGGCTACTCACTGGCAGAACCCAACGCGCTGACTCTCTGGGAAGCGCAGTTTGGCGACTTTGCCAACGGCGCACAGATCATGTTTGATCAGTTCATCAGCTCCGGTGAAAGCAAATGGCTGCGCATGTCCGGTCTGACCGTCCTGCTGCCACATGGCTTTGAAGGTCAGGGGCCAGAGCACTCTTCTGCCCGTCTGGAACGCTTCCTGCAGATGTGTGGCGGCGACAACTGGATTGTGGCCAACTGCTCCACGCCAGCGAACTACTTCCACATCCTGCGCCGTCAGCTGCACCGCACCTTCCGCAAGCCGCTGATCCTGATGACGCCAAAGTCCCTGCTGCGCCACAAGCTCTGCATCTCCGATGTTGAGGACTTTACCGATGGCTCTTCCTTCCACCGCGTGCTCTGGGATGACGCCGAAAAAGGCCATTCCGACACCAAACTGAAGGCCGACAAAGACATCAAGCGAGTCGTGATGTGTTCCGGCAAGGTCTACTATGACCTGCTGGAAGAGCGCGATGCACGCGGCATTGACGACATCTATCTGCTGCGCATCGAGCAATATTATCCGTTCCCGGCGCATTCGCTGATCAAGGAACTGGATCGCTTCAAAGATGCCGAGATGGTCTGGTGTCAGGAAGAGCCCAAAAACCAGGGCGCATGGTCCTTCATCGAACCCAACATTGAGTGGGCCCTGACCCGCATCAAAGCCAAACACACCCGTCCGACCTATGCCGGTCGCGCCGCATCTGCGTCGCCCGCCACAGGTCTGGCAAGCCAACACAAAGCACAACAAGCCGCGCTGGTGAATGCCGCGCTCTCCATGGAAGGAAACTGATCCATGACCGAAGTTCGAGTCCCCACCCTTGGTGAAAGCGTCACCGAAGCCACCGTTGCCACATGGTTCAAGAAACCGGGTGATGCGGTTGCCGTGGATGAAATGCTCTGCGAGCTGGAAACCGATAAAGTGACCGTCGAAGTGCCCGCCCCTGCGGCAGGTGTGCTCGGTGAGATCGTGGCCGCAGAAGGCGACACTGTGGGTGTTGATGCGCTGCTCGCAACCCTCGTGGCGGGTGATGGCGCAGCCCCTGCCCCTGCGGCTGAGGCCGCTCCGGCGGCCGCTCCAGCCGCCAGCGGTGGCGGCGAGGCCGTTGACGTGATGGTGCCAACTCTGGGCGAGTCCGTCACCGAAGCAACCGTCTCCACATGGTTCAAGGCTGTTGGCGACACCGTGGCGCAGGATGAAATGCTCTGCGAACTGGAAACCGACAAAGTGTCTGTGGAAGTCCCAGCCCCTGCCGCAGGTGTGCTGAGCGAAATCATCGCTCCCGAAGGCACAACCGTCGACGCCACTGCGAAACTCGCCATCATCGGCGGTGCCAGCGGTGCCGCAAGCGCCGCCCCGGCTGCTGCGCCTGCCGCCGCGGTCTCACCTGCGGCGTCCGCTGATGTGGAGAATGCCCCTTCCGCCAACAAGCTGATGGCCGAAAAAGGTATCAACCCAGCGTCTGTGACTGGCACAGGCCGCGATGGGCGTATTATGAAAGAAGACGTCATGAAAGCCGCACTGGCCCCCGCCGCACCAGCTCCTGCTGTCGCAGCGGCCCCACGCGCACCGGTTGCCGCAGATGATGCGGCACGCGAAGAGCGCGTGAAAATGACCAAGATGCGCCAGACCATCGCCCGCCGTCTGAAAGACAGCCAGAACACCGCCGCCATGCTGACCACCTACAACGAGGTCGACATGACCGAGGTGATGGCGCTGCGCAACCAGTACAAAGGCGACTTTGAGAAGAAGCACGGCGTGCGTCTGGGCTTCATGTCCTTCTTCACCAAAGCCTGTGTGCATGCGCTCAAAGAAGTACCCGAAGTGAACGCCGAAATCGACGGCACCGACATCGTTTACAAAAACTACGTCCACATGGGTGTGGCGGCCGGCACCCCGCAGGGTCTGGTTGTTCCGGTGATCCGTGACGCCGACGCGATGTCCTTTGCTGAGATTGAGAAAGCAATCTCGGAAAAAGGCCGCCGCGCCCGTGACGGCAAGCTCTCCATGGCGGAAATGCAGGGCGGCACCTTCACCATCTCCAACGGTGGTGTCTACGGCTCGCTGATGTCTTCGCCGATCCTGAACCCACCGCAGTCCGGTATTCTGGGCATGCATAAAATTCAGGACCGCCCCATGGCGATCAACGGGCAGGTTGTGATCCGTCCGATGATGTATCTGGCGCTGTCTTATGATCACCGCATCGTGGACGGCAAAGGTGCCGTGACCTTCCTCGTACGCGTGAAAGAAGCGCTGGAAGACCCACGCCGCCTGCTGATGGATCTGTAACGACTGCGGTGCGCCCCAAGGGCGCACCCTCCCCCCGTAGCGTGCGCATTCACTGCGCACCACACCACGCAAAGGATCAATCAGTTGACCATCCTTCCCCAATATAGGGCGTCGCCCGGACCTCGGGGTGGGTGCTTTAGGCCCCTCCTGCCAAAGTGCAGGGTTGCCTTTGACAAGACTGAGTGGCCGGTCACCTGCTGTGCCAAATGCGCTGCGCCAGACTTGGCACGTGCGGAGAGCTGAGATGCGCTCCACACAACATCCAGCACGCATAAGCAGGCTCCGAAAAGGCGAAGGCCCGATGCTCTTTTCCAAGATCTGCGGCATGCGCTGTCCGGAATGCAGAACCTTGCAAGCCGCAAGCTGGTTGATCAAGACCAACCCTTGGCGTGGATGGAATAAAACAGAAGCTCACGAATGTGACGGATGCGGCGCAAACTTTTATTTGACGGGAAAAAGGCGCAATCTCCGTTTCATTTTAGTTGGCACTCCCCTGTTTTTCGCATCCATATTTGTTGGTTTTACCATCATGAATCACCTCGAAGGACTGCATGACTTTCATGTCGCCCGTGGGCACAATGAACCAAATTTTTTGGGGTTCCTCATTGTCTGCTTTCTTTTTGTTTTCCCCTGTCAACTCGCGTTGTCTCGGTTTGAAAAATCGCAGTGTTTGGCCACAAAGAGGAGTGTCTCCGAATGGCAGAGCGCCCCTCTCCTTCATTTGACCCTAAATATCCCGGGGTGGACACATCGCAGATGTGTCAGGGGCAGAGCCCCTCTGAAAAACAACCGTCTCATAGCTTCACCTCCGTCAAAAGGACGCTCCCATGACCTATGAACTGACCATCCTGACCTATGCCGCCCTGCTCTGGGGGGGACAGTTCTTCGCCTATCTTGCCGTCAGCCATGGTAAGATGGATCTCAACTGGGCCATGGGGCCACGGGATGAAGACGGCAAGCGCCCCGGCGCCTCTGGCCGCATGCACCGCGCACTGAGCAACCACACCGAAGGTCTTGTGCTCTTTGGCATCGCCGCGCTGGTGGTCACGCTCTCAGGTCAGTCCTCTTCCGTCACCACAGGCTGCGCAACGGCCTACCTTGCCGCGCGCCTGCTCTACGTGCCCGCCTACGCACTTGGCTGGCAGCCATGGCGCACCCTCATCTGGATGGCGGGTTTCTTTGCCACCATGGCAATGCTCATCGCCGCCCTTATCTAACCTCACAAATCTCAAGACCTGGACCCGGCATCACAAGCAAACATCGCCCGGTCTGCCCTAATCAAAAGGACCCTCAACATGGCACAATATGACGTCATCATCATCGGCGCAGGCCCCGGCGGCTACGTGTCCGCCATCCGCTGCGCCCAGCTGGGCCTGAAAACCGCCATCGTGGAAGGCCGTGAAACGCTGGGCGGCACCTGCCTGAACGTGGGCTGTATCCCCTCCAAGGCGCTGTTGCACGCCACCCACATGCTGCATGAGGCCGAGCACAACTTCGCCGACATGGGCCTGAAAGGCAAAAGCCCCTCTGTGGATTGGGATCAGATGAAAGCCTATAAGTCCGACGTCGTCGGGCAGAACACCGGCGGCATCGAGTTCCTCATGAAGAAGAACAAGATCGACTGGCTCAAGGGCTGGGCCTCCATCCCTGCGGCGGGCAAAGTCAAAATCGGCGATGAGGTACATGAGACGAAGAACATCGTCATCGCCTCCGGCTCTGTGCCCTCGTCGTTGCCCGGCGTGGATGTCGACAACGAAAAAGGCATCGTGATCGACAGCACCGGCGCGCTTGATCTGCCTAAGATTCCTAAGAAGATGGCCGTGATCGGCGCAGGCGTGATTGGTCTGGAACTGGGCTCCGTCTATGCGCGCCTGGGCTCCGATGTGACCGTGGTGGAATATATGGACGCCGTCTGCCCCGGCATGGACGCGGATGTTCAACGCACCTTCAAGCGTATCTTGGAAAAGCAGGGTCTGAAATTTGTCATGGGGGCGGCTGTCTCCGGCGTTGAGACCACCAAAACCAAAGCCAAGGTCAAATACGCGCTCAAGAAATCGCCAGACAGCGAAGAGGTGCTGGATGCGGATGTGGTGCTGGTTGCCACTGGCCGTAAGCCTTTCGCCGAAGGTCTGGGTCTGGACGCTCTGGGTGTGAAGATGACAGAACGCGGCCAGATCGCCACCAACGCACATTGGGCCACCAATGTGGCGGGCATCTACGCCATCGGCGATGTGATCGAAGGCCCGATGCTGGCACATAAAGCCGAAGATGAGGGCATGGCTGTTGCCGAGGTCATCGCAGGCAAACATGGCCATGTGAACTACGGCGTGATCCCCGGCGTGGTCTATACAACCCCCGAAGTTGCCACCGTAGGCGCCACCGAAGCCGCTCTGAAAGCCGAAGGCCGTAAGATCAAAGTGGGTAAGTTCATGTTCATGGGCAACGCCCGCGCCAAAGCGGTGCATCAGGGTGACGGCTTTGTGAAGATCATCGTAGACGCAGAAACCGACCGCGTGCTTGGTGCCGCCATCATTGGCCCAGCAGCCGGCGACATGATCCACGAGCTCTGCGTGGCGATGGAATTTGGTGCCTCTGCACAGGACATCGCTCTCACATGTCACGCCCACCCAACCTATTCTGAGGCCGTGCGCGAAGCCGCGCTGGCCTGTGGCGACGGCGCAATCCACAGCTAAATAAGTTGGTACAGAGGCAGGCCGACTACCTCTGTACCAACCTCGTCTTTTCAGACGCTCTCAATCAAAGATTGAATTTCTCCGTTGAATAAAAATTGCCGCCATTCGTCAACGGCATCCCCCATAAGCGCTTCGGATTTTGCTAACATCTTCAAAGCCTCAACGGCATCGGTCGGGCTAACCTGACCTACAACTGGCCCCGTACCTGAGTCCCCTCTGGCCATTTCAACGGCGCTACGCATAGCATCCATATCCACTTTATCTCCGGGGCAGGATTTAGTCGTCCTAGCGTAGGATCCTACAACACCCTGATCAACTAACATATTCACTTCTCGATGCCCCAATATGTTCGATGTTGGAACACTGTATTTTTCGGCCAAACCCACCAATAGCTTTACGAGCGATTGCTTCTGAGCATGTGTGAAATCTCTTATGTTGCCATGTCCCGCACAGCAAATTCCCAACGATATCGCGTTTACGCCGTAAACATGCGCTCCATTTTTATGTTCAGCCCGACCTGTCTCAACTTGCCCGTCCGGTTTGAGATCATGGCTGTCATCCAGGATAACATAGTGATATCCAATACCATTCCATCCCTTGGCCCGGTGCCATTCGTCAATTTTGACTGCATCGACATTTCGGATATCCGCCGCGGCGGTATGAACAAAAAGATATTTAACACTAGGCATAACAAACCTCAAAAAAGGATATCATACCATGAAAACAGCACGCGGCCTATAGGTCCCACTACATCGCCTTAAACGCGCAAAAACATAGAGGCGCCGTAGTGGCAATCACCCGTCGCATCGGCATTTCGATTCAGCGGTCACCCGTCTCCGGTACAAACCCCGCTTCTGCCATCAGCGCATTGGAGCCGTCTTCAATGACCTCCTCCAACTGCGCCATAAAGCTTTTCTGATCCAAACCGGGTGCAATTGGCTCCAGAAACTCGACCACCGCATGCCCCGGTGTGCGCAACATCGTGCCCTTGGGCCAGAACATGCCACAGTTCGTGGCAACCGGCACCGCCGCCTGCCCTGTTTCACGATAGAGCACGTAGGGGCCAACCTTATAGGGCACATAATCGCCCACTGGCACCCGCGTGCCCTGTGGATAGATGGCAAGCTGTCCGGGCGGCACGCGACCACTCTCCACATCTGCCAGCATTGCCTTGATCGCTGCGCCCCGTTTGCCACGCCGCACCGGCACACAGCCCAAACGCCACGCATAGACCCCAATAATCGGGGTGAAGAGCAGCTCATATTTCATGATAAAGCGCGGCTGAGGCAGTGCCTTGAAGATCACCATAATATCGAGAAACGACTGGTGCTTGGCCGGGATCAACACAGCCCCGCTTGGCACCTCTCCACGCACTTCACAGCGGATCCCCACCAGCCAGCGCGCGGTCCAGATCGCCCATGTAGCATAGCTGTTGCAGGCCGCCATTGCGCCTCTAGGAGACAACAACGCCCAAGGGAAGAAAACGATGCCCATCGCCAACATCATGATGGCGTTTTGAACGACATAGATGATGGACAAAATCCATTGAAGAGCGAGGCGCATCACGTCAACTCCGACAAAGTTTTTCGGGCCGCAGCCCGCGTTGCAAAATAGGCCACAACAGCCGCAAGGCCTGGGATCAGGATCAAGCTTACCCAGCCAGCTCCCTCAAACCCCAGCCCGGTAAGAAATCCGCCTTCTTCCTGCGCCGACGGCAAAAGAAAAATGGCCAGCGCGCCGAGCACTGTGCCAGCCAAAGCCCCTGTGAGCGCCCGCAAGGTAAAGCGGCGCACAAACGCACTGGCAATATAGTCATCCTGCGCGCCGATCAGACGCAGCACCGAAATCACCTGCGAATTGGCGGCAAGCGCGGCATTGGCAGCAAGCGTGATCATCGCGGCGGTCGCCCCACCAATCAGTAGGATAGACACCCAGCCCAGCAACCGCAGGCGCGATGCCGCGCGTTCCAGCGGGCGCCGCCACCGCGTGTGGTCATCCAGCACCGCAGCCGGGACTTCTGCCTGCAACCGGAGCCGCAGCCCCGCCGCGTCATAGCCTTCTTCCGTTTCCACAATCTCGATCAATTGCGGAATAGGCAGCGTATCAATCGGCAGATCGGCCCCAAACCAAGGGGCCAACAACGCCGCCTGCTCATCCGGGCTCAGCGCCCGCGCCGAGGCGATCCCCGGCGTGCTGTCCAGAACCGCCAGCGCCGCAGCGGTCTGCGCCTCTTTCTGTTCGGCGGGGGCGGAGATGCGCAGGGTTGAACTTTGCGCCAGTTCATCCCCCCAACGCGTCGCCAACCGCCCGCTGGCAAGGGACAGCGCCAAAGCAAAAACGGTCAGAAACGCCATGGCCCCGGCGGCAAATAACGTCAGCCGCGCAGTGAAACCGGTGGGCGGCACAATACGATCCGCCTGAGCATCGCCCATCACAAGCGCGGACAAACGCAACCCCCGGCTCATAGATCCGCCCCCGCCAGTTGCAGTTTGCGGCCCGAGATCCGCAAGACGCGCGCCTGTACATGATGTTTGGCAGAGCGGATCAAATTCAGATCATGGGTGGCAATCAGGATCGTTTTTCCCATCCGATTGAGCTCCACCAGCAACTGCAACAACCGCTGCGACATTTCCCAGTCCACATTGCCGGTTGGCTCATCTGCGAGGACAATTTCAGGCGACATTATCACCGCACGGGCCAAAGCCGCCCGCTGGCGTTCCCCGCCTGAAAGCTCCGGTGGCAACGCGCCGGCGCGATGTCCAAGCCCGACCCAGGTCAGAAGCTCCTTGAGATTGGAATGCTGTTCCAGCGAATCCCGCCCCGACACTGTGAGTGGCAGCGCCACATTTTCGCGCAGTGGCAGATGATCCAGAAACTGACAATCCTGATGCACCACACCGATTTGGCGGCGTGTCATGGCATGGTCATCGCGGCTCATCTCACGCACGTTCTTGCCAAACAGATGCACATGGCCTGCCGTAGGTGTCAGCGCGCCGTAACACAGCTTCATAAAGGTCGTTTTCCCAGAACCGGACGGGCCGGTCAGAAAATGAAACGATCCCGGCGCAAGCTTCAGCGTCACATCGCTCAAAAGCTCACCACCGCCATAGCTATAGGCAATATTGTCCAGTTCGATCACAGCAGGCCTCTCATATCTCGATTGTTGTGCACGAGCATCGGCTGGGTTGCAATCCGTTGTGCGCAGGCTTTGCACTTTCGCAATGGCTTGTTACAGAATATGGTTCATAAACAAGTATAAGAACGGATCAACAGGGGATCAGGATGCGGCTGACTTGCCCAAATTGTGGTGCGCAGTATGAGGTGCCGGACGATATCATCCCGACCTCCGGGCGGGATGTGCAGTGTTCCAGCTGCGGCAACACTTGGTTTCAGGTCCATCCTGACCATGTGGATCCCAGCATTGAGGCCCCGCATTCCGAAGAGCCGGACAGTGCCCCACACGATCCTGACGAGGCAATGGTCTCGCAAGACACAACATTGGCATCGGAACAGGAACCCTTTGAGGAAGTAGAACCGCCTGCGCTGTCCATCTCCGACGCGGCAGAGCCAGCTGACGTTCTGGAGGACGAAAGCACAGACGCTGATGATCTTGATCTGGATGCAGCGGATTGGGATCTGGAAACAGACGATGCTTGGCTCGAGCCAGAAGATACGATATCCGGCACCGCTGCAGCCTTGGCCACTTTTGGCGATGAGGCTGAGACAGAAAATGATGACAGCCTGGAAGCCGCGCTGGCACAAACCATTGCGCAGGTCGCCAGCGAAGACGCCGACACGCTCACGGCACAGGATGAAACTTCCGAAGACGATACTGGTACCGAAGCGGAGGAGACAGCGCCAGAGCCAGAAGACGAACCACAGCGCCAACGCCGTGGCATAGACGACTCTGTCGCGGACATTCTGCGCGCAGAAGCAGAGTACGAAAGCCAGGCCCGCGCCGCCGAAGAACCACAGGCACTGGAAACACAGGGCGACCTCGGACTGGACGAAGCGGCAGCTCCGGCTCCTATGTCAACGCGCATCGAGCCCACTGTCCAAAGCACCCTGCGCAAGCCGCGCCGCTCTGACGATACCGATCCCACAGCAGAGCCAGCCGCCGCGCGTAAAAAAGACACCCGCCGGGATCTTCTGCCAGATATCGAAGACATCAATTCAACCCTGCGCAGCACCTCCACGCCGCAACGCAATCCCGATCTCGGACAAGGTCCGGACAATCGCGCCCGCCGTGCCCGTGGCTTTAGGCTTGGGTTTGGTCTGGTGGTCCTGCTCGCGATCTGTGCGGTCTTTGTTTATGGCTCCCATGACATGCTGAGCCAGAAGTACCCTGCCATGTCCCCTTACATAGAGAGCTTCGTGGTCTCCGCCGATGCCACGCGCATATGGCTTGATGATCAGATTGCGCAGCTGTTTTTGAAGCTGAATCAGATGATCGGTTGACGACGCAGAGCCCCAGCCGCGCGCTGATATGCGGTCAAAACCGCTCCAGCAGGCGTTCCAGATAGCTGCGCTCCGCCTCAGAGCGCTCTGCTTCCCCGGCGCGGCGGCGGATTTCATCCAGCAACCGGCGCGCCTGCCGGTACACATCTTCGCCCTGCAACGCGCCTTCATCGGTTCCGGCAGCACCCCGGTTGCCCTGACTGCGCCCAAGCGGGTCCTGCCCCTGTCCCTGAGCTTCTGCCGTGCCCTGTTGTCCCTGCTGTTGTTGCTGCGCCATGGCCTCCCCAAGGCTGCGCATCCCTTCACGCAGGGCATCCATCGCTTCGGCCTGACGATCGATAGCCGTGGCCAGATCATCTTCGCGCAGCGCCTCTTCCGCGCCTTCCATGGCCTCTTGCGCACCGCGCAACGCCTGCCGTGCTGCATCGCCTTCAGGTGAGCCCTGCCCCGGCAAGGTGCCCAACTGACGGCTCAGCTCCTGCCGCAGCGCATTCTGGCGATCCTCAAGCGCCCCCGGCTCTCCGGTCTCTCCGGCATCCGCTTGCCCAGAGGCGCCTTCACCAGAGCCGTCTTCCTGGCCTGCACCGCCGGTGCCATCATGCGCCTGCCCACGGCCTTCTCCACCGCTGTAGCCCTGATTTTCCTGCGATTGGCCCGATTGCGCACCCGGGTTGAACTGCTCCTGCAACTCACGGAAGGCCTCATCCGACAGGCCCTGCTGTTCACGCAGCGTATCCGCCAGACCTTCCATGGCCTGTTCACCGGGGCTCTGCTGCCCCTGTCCCTGCGTGACTTGCATATTCTCCATAAGGCGCTGCAATTCTTCGAGAGCCTGCTGCGCTTCGGCCATGCGGCCCTGCTCCATCAATTCCTGAATGCGGTCCATCATCCGCTGCAAATCATTCTGATCAAGCTGCATGCTGTTTTCCGCGCTTTGGCGGTCACCACCGTCCTCGCCGTCCTGCTGATTGCGCCGCGCCAGCTCTCGCATGTAATCTTCAGTGGCCTCGCGCAACTCCTGCATGAGACGGGCAATCTCCTGATCACTGGCGCCGTTTTTCATCGCCTCTGACAAGCGTTCCTGCGCCTGGCGCAAACGTTCCGCGGCATTGCCCAGATCCCCGTCTTCCAGATCCACAGCCAAAGCCCAGAGCGCCTCAGCGAATTCATCGCGCTTTTCATCGCGCAGCCCATGTTCCAGATTGATTTCCAAACGCCTCAAAATCGCACGGAACCTGAGATAATCGGTGTCCCGTCGAAACACGCCCTCTTCCGGCCGATGCGAAAGCGCCCGCATGATCTGCGCCACGCGCCGACCATTTTCCTTGGACCAGAGCAAATCCCGGCGCAGCTCAATCACCGCCGCCGCCAAAGGATCAAAAAACCGCCGCGCAGGCAGCTCAAACTGCAACGCCCCGGTGGTGCCACTCTGGCCGCTGTCATCCTCAACGAAAAGCGCCACCCTGACCGGCAAATGTGCCCAGACATGTTTGGAGAAATCCTCGATCAACACGTCTTCAAACTGCGCCCGATCTCCGGAGATTGGCAAAGGCAGCGCGACCTCTATGGGATCACGCGGCTCAGGCGGCACTGTCAGCCCGTAGATCCGCGCCACCGCAGGCAAATCCAAAGTCACATGCGCGGTGCCGCCGATGATGCCATAATCATCCACCGCCTCAAAGCGCAGGGTCATCTCGCCGCGATCTGATGTTTCGGGGGCCGCACGCGCGGAAACCTTCGGCGCGCCATCACGGAGCATATCAATCTGCCAGCTTGCGCCGCCCGGACCGGCAATCTCCAGTGCGCCAGATTGAGACACCTCAAAACTCTGCTCCGCATCCGCTGCGCTTTCGATCACGCCTGCACGCCCTGACACCGTTTCCGACACGGTCAGAGCGCCCACCTCCCCATAGAGCCGCAAAAGCACACGGCTGCCTTCCGGCAAAGTCAGCATGCCCTCCGCCTGATCGTTCAGATACATCGCAGGCTTACCTGTATAGACCGGCGGTTCAATCCAACCTTCCCACGTTGGCCCGCTTGCCAAGGCCGCGCCCCGCGCTGCACCAAGATCTTTCACCGCGGTCAGGTTGGACACCGATCCAAAAACAAAAGCGGTCATAAGAAACAACAGCGCAATGAACCGCAGCCCAAAAGGGT
This sequence comes from Shimia marina, assembly GCF_001458175.1. GTDB lineage: Bacteria > Pseudomonadota > Alphaproteobacteria > Rhodobacterales > Rhodobacteraceae > Shimia > Shimia marina. The sequence goes on along the minus strand of NZ_CYPW01000040.1, from coordinate 153,726 downwards.
CTAAACTGGAGATCCGCAAATCCGGAGACACCGGGCGCGCCTGCACTGTACGAGCGGCCATCCGGCTTTGGTGGGCCTGCCAAAGTGCCTGTGACGCACTGTCATTGCGCCCAATCGCGGGGCTGTCCTGAAGCGCTTGAATGGGACGCCCAGGAAGAGTCGCATCCAGACGCCGCACGGCCATCTCCTGGCTCGGCCATTCAAACCGTCGCACACCACGCACAAGAAAGGCGATCGCAACACCAACGGCGACAACGCCACCCAACCACACAGCTTCAAGGGGCATCCTGTCCAATGCCCCGGCCAAAACAACAGCCAGCACAAAGAAAACCAAAGTCCAGAGCGGCCAGAAAGCCCGTGTCACGGCTTCGGCAAACAAGCCCATACGTGTCAGGAAAATCACCCAACTGAGACGCTTTAAGGCAGCTTCGGACCCGTTGTGTTCAGCCACGTTGCTCCAATCCGCACTCTGTGCTCAAGGATCTTCGGAGGTGTCAGCCCTCCAACCATTCTGGAATGCTATCGCGATTTATCATCTCTTCATAGCTCGGGCGTCGGCGGATAACCGCAAATTGATCCCCGTTCACCAAAACCTCAGGGATCAAAGGCCGGGTGTTGTATTCGCTGGCCATCACGGCACCATAGGCTCCCGCACTGCGAAAGGCGATCAGATCATCCGCCTCCAGCTTGGCAATATCCCGCCCCTTGGCAAAGGTGTCACCGGATTCGCATACCGGCCCAACAATATCATAAGTCGCAGGCACCTGCCCCGGCGCGGCTTCCACCACCGGCACAATATCATGATGCGCCTCATACATGGCCGGACGGATCAGATCATTCATCGCCCCATCCACAATCAGAAACTCGCGGTCTTCGCCGGATTTCACATAGATGACTTTGCTGACCATGATGCCCGCATTGCCTGCAATCAGACGCCCCGGCTCAATTTCGATCTCACAGCCCAGATGGCCCAGCTCCCGCTTGACCATCGCGCCATATTCCACTGGCAACGGCGGCGCAGTATTGGAGCGCTCATAAGGGATGCCCAAACCGCCCCCCAGATCCAGACGCTTGATGTCATGCCCATCCGCGCGCAGGGTCTCGGTGAGCTCTGCAACTTTGCGATAAGCAGCTTCAAAAGGGGCCAGCTGCGTCAACTGGCTGCCGATATGCACATCAATGCCAACAACTTTTAGCCCTGGCAGTGAGGCTGCCAAAGCATAGACGTCCCGCGCCCGGCTGATCGGAATGCCAAATTTATTTTCCGATTTTCCGGTGGCAATTTTGGCATGGGTCTTGGCATCTACATCCGGGTTCACGCGAATGGTGATGGGGGCCTCACGTCCAAGTCTGCTGGCCACCGCACTGATGGCCGCCATTTCCGGTTCGCTTTCAACGTTGAACTGCCGAATGCCACCACTCAGCGCGGCGGCAATTTCCTCCTCGGTCTTGCCGACGCCCGAAAAAACGATCCTTTCCCCAGGCACGCCTGCGGCCTTGGCCCGCGCATATTCTCCACCAGAGACCACATCCATACCGGCTCCCAATGCGGCAAGCGTTCTCAAAATGGCTTGGTTGGACGCCGCCTTCATTGCGTAGCAGACAAGGTGGTCCATGCCCTCCAGCGCATCATCAAACAGGCGGAAGTGCCGCTCAAGCGTCGCCGTGGAATAGCAATAAAACGGTGTGCCTACTGCGGCGGCGATTTCCGTCACCGGCACATCTTCGGCATGCAAAACACCGTCACGATAAAGAAAATGATCCATGCCTGCTGTCTCCTGCCTGCCGCGCTTCTGGGTCTGATCCCTCATACGCGTCACAGCCTCACCATTCAATCCTCAGAGGCGGCTACGGCTGTATCCCAGCACCTTCTTCTTGATCCAAATATCCCCGCCGGAGGCAAAAAGGTCTGCGCACAGCCCACTACAAGCGCCACGCAGAGATGACAGGGCCCTACCTCACAGGTTTCGCGCGCAAAAACAGATAGAGCGGCAATCCACAGCTGACCCCAATCATCCAGGTCGCGGGGATCGCCAACAGAGCAAGCCAGTTGCGGCGCACCCAGACCTCGCTGATCACCCAAACCGTCAGCACAATAGCCGAGATCACCAGATCCCAATAGATCCCCGTGACCATGTCATTGGCCTTCCACAAGGCCACCATCGCCTGCAAATCAAAACCATTTTCCACAATCCACGGCGCAAAATACAGCATGGGCTGTATCCCACCCCAGATGGCCAATCCCAAAAACACCCAACGCAATGGTGACATGATTTCCCCAATCCAATTGATAACGCCTCCAGAATACGGAGGCGCAACTTGCTCAGATCAGACTGTCCGGATTGTAGAGACCTATTCAAGCCCCAAAAGCATCAGCAGCCGTACCAACGACAGCCACCGCCAACAGAGATGCTCACAGTGCCGTTGCTCACCCCAACGCTGCCGGAGGTGTGCACCCCATCAGAGCCAATGCCAATATTTGCATTGGCACGTGGCGTCCAAGGCGCGCCATCCACACCACAGGCAGCCAAACTTCCAAGGCTCAGACAGGCAAAAACGACTCGCAGCACGGCACATCTCCCAATAACAGCACGCCCAGTCTTACCCGATTGCAAGACTGGGCGCAAAACAAACACATGTCAGGCTCAGCCCAGTTTGGCCTGCCAAGCGGCGATCTGCTCACGCACCCGCGTTGGCGCCGTGCCACCATAGGACATGCGAGACGACACTGAATTGTGAACCCCCAACACACCAAACACATCTTCTGTGATGGCGGCGTGCACGGAGTGCATATCCTCAAGCGTCAGATCCGGCAGGTCACAGCCTTTGCTCTCTGCCAGAGCCACCAGCGATCCGGTCACGTGATGCGCATCGCGGAACGGCATGTTGAGCGCCCGCACCAGCCAGTCGGCCAAATCGGTCGCCGTGGAAAAGCCGCTGCCCGCTGCCGCTTCAAGGCTGTCGCGGTTGGCGGTCATGTCCTTCACCATGCCCTCCATCGCCGCCAAAGCCAGCATCAGGTTGTCAGCCGCATCAAACACCTGCTCTTTGTCTTCCTGCATGTCCTTGGAATAGGTCAGTGGCAGACCCTTCATCACCATCAAAAGCGCGGTGTTGGCTCCAAAAATCCGGCCAATCTTGGCACGGATCAATTCTGCGGCATCCGGGTTTTTCTTCTGCGGCATAATCGAGCTGCCGGTGGAGAACCGATCTGACAGCGTGACAAAGCGGAATTGCGCAGACGACCAGATCACCAGCTCCTCGGCAAAGCGGCTGAGATGCATCGCACAAATGCTGGCCGCAGAGAGAAACTCCAAGGCAAAGTCCCGATCCGCCACAGCATCCAGCGAATTGGCCGCCGGCCGATCAAAGCCCAGCGCTTCAGCGGTCATGGCGCGGTCAATCGGAAAGGACGTCCCCGCCAATGCGGCTGCCCCCAAGGGCGATTCATTCATACGCACCCGCGCATCCTTGAAACGGGAAAGGTCGCGCCCAAACATTTCAACATAGGCCATCATGTGGTGGCCCCATGTGACCGGCTGGGCAGTCTGCAAATGCGTGAACCCCGGCATCACCCAATCTGCGCCCACTTCGGCCTGCGCCACAAAGGCACGGATCAGCGCCTCGATTCCACTGATGGCGGCGTCAATTTGATCACGCACCCAGAGTTTGAAATCTGTGGCCACCTGATCATTACGACTGCGCCCGGTGTGCAAACGCCCGGCAGGCTCACCAATCAGATCCTTGAGGCGGGCCTCCACATTCATGTGAATATCTTCCAGCGCGGTGGAGAATTCAAACGTACCGCTTTCAATCTCTGACAAGACCGTGAGCAGACCTTCCCGAATGGCCTCCGCATCGGTATCTGTCAGGATGCCTGTCTTGGCGAGCATCGCCGCGTGGGCCCGAGAGCCAGCAATGTCCTGTGCTGCCATTCGCTGATCGAACCCGATGGATGCGTTGATCGCTTCCATGATGGCGTCCGGTCCAGCGGCGAAACGGCCGCCCCACATCTGGTTCGAGGTATCTTTGGTCATGAGCAGCCCTTTTGGAGCGAAAATGAAACGAATTAGGTCCGCGTCGGTTTATACAGGCTTGGCAGCAATCGCAATTGCCGCCATGTCCTTTGTCACACAGGCAGCTCCAGCTTTTGCTGAAGCCACAGATTATTCAGCCGTGAAAGAGCTGCGCGAGGGCGACATGCGCAAGCTGATCTTTCATGCAGAACCAAAGGAGATTTCCGAAATCTCCTTCATCACCGGCGATGAAGGCAATGCAACCCTTCAAGACTATGACGGCAAAGTGGTTTTGCTGAATTTCTGGGCAACCTGGTGCGCCCCCTGCCGCCACGAAATGCCAATGCTCTCAGAGCTGCAGGAGATCCTTGGCGGAGAAGATTTCGAAGTGGTCACCATAGCGACCGGACGCAACATGGTGCCCGCCATGGTGAAGTTTTTTGAAGAAATTGAGGTCACCAACCTTCCTCTGCACCGCGACCCGAAGGGCACTCTGGCTCGTGACATGCGTGTTCTCGGCCTTCCGGCGACGGTCCTGCTGGATCGCAACGGCAAAGAAATTGCGCGTTTACATGGGGATGCCGACTGGTCCAGTGAAAATGCCCGTGCTATCGTCGCCGAAGTAATTAACGTGACGGCAACTCAAAAAGACTAAGCCGGAGAAACGATCCGGCAAAAAGAGACTATGATGACCCGCCTGTTTTTGGCCCTGACTCTTATGTGTGTGTTTTGTCTCCCTGTGTCTCAGGGCAAGGCACAGGATGTGATTATTCATAGCAACCGCAGCGTCCTTCAACAGGTCAAAGACTTTGAGTTGAAGGGCGATGCAAAATCAGGCTTTCGGCAGTTTCGCAGAAAAGCGGAATATTTTGGCACCATCTATGTGAATCGCTCTGAGCGCCTGACCGGATCGTTTTCGAACGCAAACACCAAATTTCTAGCCGATTACTACGCCCGCGCAGCCTGCCACGCACAGTCTAAAAACCCGCAATATTGCGTACTCTATGCCCGCGTTCTTCCCAAAGATTACGATCCCAATGCGCAAGGCGAAACGCTGTCGCGGGATGCCAACAAGGAATTTCAGGAATATTCCCGCCTGCAAAACAAAGGACGCTTTGGGGCGTTTGCAGCCTCCGACAACGGTGCTGTGGGGTATTCCTGGGCCGAGGCCTCAAAAAGTGCTGCCGAGAAACACGCACTCAAACGCTGCGCCAAATCCGCACGCACCATTTTACGCAAAACCCCGGACCACCTGAAGCCCGCCGTCTCCAGCCCCGCGCGCCAGGGCTGTCGTCTGATCCATTGGGCTGACTGAAAATCACCTTTCTGTCGAGCTTAACAATGGCTTAGGATCTGTGTTCAGACTTGGACCGCCTGCGTCGCATTTTCACCCAAGTTAGTTAAAAACAGGCCTAAAACCCCTATCGCCAAAGCTTCTGCTCGCCGTCACCTTAAGCGTTGTTTCACCAATGTGTTCATATCATGGAGCACCTCAGCTTGGGATATCGAGAGTCTGCCATGGATCGCCCAAAGAAAAAAAAGCGTAAACCCGGAGCCCCGCGAGAGCATCGCAACCCGCTTGCCTATGCCGTCAACAAACGCGACATATCCACGTTGGACATGGTGCGCGAAGCCATTGCACATAAGCAGGTTATGTTGGCCTACCAACCGGTTGTGCAAGCCTCCAACACGAAGCGTCCGGCTTTCTACGAAGGCCTTGTGCGCGTGCTGGATGAAACCGGCCGGATCATTCCGGCAAAGGATTTCATGGGCGCCGTTGAGGACAGCGAATTGGGTCGTCAGCTTGACATGCTGGCGCTGGAGTTGGGGCTTCAAGCTCTGGCTGAACAGCCCAGCCTGCGTCTGTCGATCAATATGTCAGCGCGCTCCATTGGCTATGCGCCGTGGATGGATTGTCTACAGCGCGGCCTCACCCGTGCGGCGACGATCCCGGAGCGGCTGATTTTTGAAATTTCGGAAAAGTCCGTAGTCCAAGTGCCCGAAATTGTGCAGGGTTTCATGGAAGAGTTGCAAATCAAAGGCATGTCCTTCGCGCTGGACGACTATGGCAGTGGGCTTACGACACTCTCTGTTTTCCGAGACTTCGATTTTGACATCGTCAAACTGGACGGCAGCTACAGCCGCAACATCGCCTCTGATGCCGCAAATCAAATTCTTGCAAGCGCCGTGGCGGCGATTGCTGAACGATTTGATATGCACTCTGTCGCAAGCCGCATTGAAAGTCCGGCAGATGCGGCCGTGATGGCCGATCTGGGATTTGACTGCCTACAGGGATTTGCCTTCGGTGCGCCGACAATTTCGCCTCCCTGGAAAGCCCGCAAAGACGGAAAATCCGCCGCCTGATCGGGGATCCCACCTCAGCATCATGAAAGTAGTCCTCCCAATTTGGGAGGGGCCCTGTGCAGCGGCGCTTTGGCAGTTCGGCTGGTCGAACGCCGGCGCTGCCCTGCCAATATCCCCGCCACCTGAGCGTGACCGTTGCCGCAATGCGGCAAATGCGCTATGGACGCTTGGGGACGGAGCAATGCGACTTGCCTGAGGGGGGCGACCGCAACCATGCTTCGCCCAGCATTTGGTAGAGGATTTGCATATGACCAACGTAGTGATTGCTTCCGCGGCCCGGACCGCTGTCGGTAGCTTCAGCGGCGCGTTCGCCAACACCCCCGCCCATGATCTCGGCGCCACTGTTCTCCAAGCACTGGTCGCGCGCGCAGGCATCGAAAAAGCCGACGTCTCAGAGACCATTCTGGGTCAGGTCTTGACCGGTGGTCAGGGCCAGAACCCCGCGCGTCAAGCACATGTCAACGCGGGCCTGCCGATTGAAAGCGCCGCCTGGGGCATCAATCAGGTCTGTGGCTCCGGCCTCCGCGCTGTTGCGCTTGCCGCGCAACACATTCAGTTGGGAGATGCCGCCATCGTGGCCGCTGGTGGTCAGGAAAACATGTCGCTTTCCCCCCATGTCGCACATTTGCGTGCCGGCACCAAAATGGGCGATGTGAAATACATCGACTCCATGATCCGCGACGGGCTGTGGGATGCCTTCAACGGCTACCACATGGGCCAAACCGCAGAGAATGTCGCCGAACAGTGGCAGATCAGCCGCGACGCGCAGGATGAATTTGCGGTCGGCTCTCAGAATAAGGCCGAAGCCGCTCAAAAGGCAGGCAAATTTGTCGATGAGATTGTCCCTTTCACCGTCAAGACCCGTAAGGGCGACATCGTTGTGGACAGCGACGAATACATTCGCCACGGCGCAACCATGGAAGCCATGCAGAAGCTGCGTCCGGCCTTTGTCCGCGATGGCGGCACGGTCACCGCAGCAAACGCCTCTGGCATCAACGATGGTGCGGCAGGTGCGCTTTTGATGACCGCTGATGAAGCTGAGAAACGCGGCATCGAGCCGCTGGCGCGCATCGCCTCTTACGCCACCGCAGGTCTGGACCCATCCATCATGGGTGTTGGTCCAATTTACGCCTCTCGCAAGGCATTGGACAAAGCAGGCTGGTCCGCAGAAGAGCTTGATCTTGTGGAAGCAAACGAAGCTTTTGCTGCACAGGCCTGTGCCGTGAACAAGGACATGGGCTGGGATCCGGCCATCGTCAATGTCAACGGTGGGGCCATCGCAATCGGCCACCCGATTGGTGCCTCCGGTGCGCGTATTCTGAACACGCTGCTGTTCGAAATGAAGCGTCGCGACGCCAAGAAAGGTCTCGCAACTCTCTGCATCGGCGGCGGCATGGGTGTGGCTATGTGCCTTGAGCGCCCCTAAGGCTGCGCCCTGATATGGTATGACACCAAAAGGGGCGCCTGTCTGGCGCCCCTTTTTTTCGTAAAACAGGCCCTATTTTTGCAGAAGCAGCAAAAAAGTATCTGCAGCGCGGCAATTCATCGCGCAATTTTCTTGCGCAATTGTTTTTAAAAAAGTAACAGAGTTACCAAGACATCTAATTAACTGGAGGACCCCATGGCAAGAGTAGCACTCGTCACCGGCGGCAGCCGCGGTATCGGTGAAGCCATCTCAAAAGCACTCAAGGCCGAAGGCTATGAAGTTGCAGCAACCTATGCAGGCAATGACGAGAAGGCCGCGGCCTTCACCGAAGCCACCGGCATCAAAACTTACAAATGGAACGTCGCAGATTATGAGGCGTCCAAGGCAGGTCTGGCACAGGTCGAAGCGGATCTTGGCCCCATCGACATCGTTGTCGCAAATGCTGGCATCACCCGTGATGCGCCTTTCCACAAAATGACGCCAGAGCAATGGCACGAAGTGGTCGACACCAACCTGACCGGCGTGTTCAACACCGTACATCCGGTATGGGCTGGCATGCGTGAGCGCAAATTTGGCCGCGTGATCGTGATCTCTTCGATCAACGGGCAAAAAGGTCAGTTCGCACAGGTCAACTATGCCGCCACCAAAGCGGGAGACCTCGGCATCGTGAAATCTCTGGCACAGGAAGGTGCGCGTGCAGGCATCACTGCCAACGCCATCTGCCCCGGCTACATTGCGACAGAAATGGTGATGGCCGTCCCAGAGAAAGTGCGCGACTCGATTGTAGCGCAAATCCCAACTGGTCGTCTCGGCGAACCAGAGGAAATCGCACGTTGCGTGACCTTCCTGGCATCCGATGATGCGGGCTTTATCAACGGCTCCACCATCTCCGCAAATGGCGGTCAGTTCTTCGTCTGATCGCATTGCGCCACACACCAAAAGGGCCGGTCATACGACCGGCCCTTCTCTTTTGCCCCGTAAGTGTCTGAAGGATCAGGCGCAGCGGGACGGTTCCGTAAGAACCATAGGGTCCAGCGGAACGGATTTGGCACCAAACAGAGCTTTGAAGAAACCGACAAAGGCAGCACCACGGGCGTCATGAGCGTCGCGGTAGGCTTGTTGAATGCGGGCGTTGGCAGCAGTCTCGATCATTTTAGCCTCTCTTCTGTCTGATGATGAAAAACTTAACTGCAGCCAATATGCGCTCAATAAAGACAATCGACAAACGAGACTTTCCAGAGCTTCACTTAAGCTGTATTTAACTGAACATGCCAGATCGCCTACCGCCCCTCACCGCCTTACGCGCCTTTGATGCTGCACAACGCCATATGTCCTTCGCCAAAGCGGCTGAGGAACTCCATGTCACGCCAGCTGCGCTGAGTTATCAGATCAAATCTCTTGAAGAGCATCTGGGGGCAGCGCTGTTTCACCGCCTCAACCGAGCCGTTGCTCTCACAGAAATGGGCGAAACTCTGGCCCCGGGCATTCAGGAAGGGTTTCAGGCCCTCTCTGCGGCCTGGCGCTCTGCCCAGCGCCAGATGGATGACGCGACTTTGATGGTGACTGCGGGCCCCGCGTTTACCGCAAAATGGTTTGCACCGCGGTTTTATGAATTTGCGCGGGCGCACCCGGATATCGACCTGCGCTTTTCTGCCACCTTACGGAATTTGGATTTCAATCGTGATGAAGTGGATGTCGCCATTCGCTTTGGCACCGACAAAGAAGAGCCCGGCCTCTGGTCCTTTCCAATGGCCCGCGAATGGGTCACGCCGGTCATGACACCTGATATGGCAGAGCGCTTTCCCACCCCCGAAAGCCTGCGCGACGCGACCCTGATCCATGATGAATCCATCGATTTCCTCCGCCCCCGCGCCGATTGGGCCGCTTGGTGCCGCCTGATGGATTTGAACATCGACACAAGCCATGGACCAAGATTCACCGGCGCAGACCACAGCATCGACGCCGCTTTGGCAGGTGCCGGTATCGCACTGGGCCGCCGGGCTCTTGTGGTGAAAGACATCCATGAAGGACGGTTGGTTGCGCCCTATCGCCATGCCATTTGGCTGCAGGCGCGCTTTCGCTTTCTGTGCCGCGAAGGCACGCAGGACCGCCCCCACATCGCAGCACTGCACAAATGGATGATGGAAGAGATTGAAAAAACCGCTGAAGTGACAGATGCATTGACGCTGACCCCGATTGAGGAGATTCCCGCCGCATGACCCGCACCAAAGCAACCGCCATCGGTTTTGTGGCCGTTCTTCTATGGGCCCTGCTCGCCCTGTTCACCGTTGGCAGCGCTCCTACGCCGCCTCTGATGCTCAACGCCCTGTGTTTCACGGTGGGCGGCTCTCTGGGGGTGCTCTGGGCCCTCGTCACCGGAGAGTGGCGTGCGCTCCGCCATGTGCCGGCCAAAGTATACCTCTTCGGCACCATCGGCCTCTTTGGCTATCATGCGCTCTACTTCTCCGCGCTGCGCCTCGCGCCTGCAGCAGAGGCAGGGCTCATTGCCTACCTCTGGCCGCTGCTGATTGTCTTGATGTCTGGCCTACTGCCCGGAGAGACCCTGCGCGCGGGCCATCTTATGGGGGCCTGCCTCGGCTTTCTGGGCGCCGCTCTGATCATCGGTGGTGGCGGTGTAGGCTTTAACCCTGCCCACCTCCCCGGATACGGCCTCGCACTGGCCTGCGCTTTCACATGGTCAACCTATTCCGTCATGTCGCGCCGACTGGGGGACATCCCAACGGTTTCTGTTGTGGTGTTTTGCCTCGCCACGGCAGCCCTCTCCACACTTCTGCATCTCGCACTGGAAGAGACCATCTGGCCACAAGATACGCCCACATGGGCCTCCGTTCTGGCCCTTGGCCTCGGCCCCGTCGGGCTCGCCTTCTATGTCTGGGACATCGGGGTCAAACGCGGCGACATACAGCTCTTGGGCACAGCCTCCTATGCGGCTCCCCTGCTATCGACTGTGGCGTTGATTGTGGCGGGGTTTGCGCAACCAACGCTTCAGTTGGTTGCAGCGGCCTTGCTGATCACTGGCGGCGCAATCCTTGCTGCGCGCGCCAGCTTAAAATCAAACTAAAGCGTTTCGGGTTTTACCTTAATCATCTCCCGACACGAATGTCCCGAGAATGCCGTAGGCACGGCAGGGTATTCGTGTCTCAACTTAAGCCCGAAGCGCCATAACGTCACGCAGACAATCGCGTGATTTCTTCTTTAAGGCGGAGTTTCTGTTTCTTGAGATCCGCGACATCAAGATCGCTGCTGCCGGGGGCGCGTTGTTCTTGTTCGACTTGCTCAGAGAGGGCTTCGTGTTTGCGTTTCAGCTCTGCGAGGTGTGCGGTTACGCTCATCGTGTTCTCCTATGCAAACTATGTTTAACCCTACCACTGCAGCACAGATTTTAAGCTCTGTCACCTGTCACATGTAACGAATTTAAGACATTGGATGATTTCCGCCGACACCGACGCGATACCGCCGCAATACAGACGCGACACCGAACTGCCTTTTGAACCGAATCAGCTTTCGTAACCAAAGCGCACGTTGCGCCTTTTCAGCCAAATGGCAGCGCTGCGCCGTCCCGTAAAACCGCGCGAATTTTTGCAGAATAACTTTCACCATCGCGCAAATGCGCCGCCCCGTCATGTAGCGTGACAGGCGCATGCAGTTGAAAATCCGCACGCCCACCTTTCTTGCCACGCACCAGCACAAGCCCCGCGGCACGCCCGAGACGCGCCTGCAAGGGCAGCACTTCCAAAGACCCCAGATGCGCGCCCATCAGGGACAAGAGCTCCGGCAATCTCTCCGCACGATGAATGAAGGTTGCCGTGCCTTTTGGCGCAAGCCGCTTGGCCGCAACCGCGACCCAATCTGCCAGCGGCGTCGCCTCCCCCATGGCCACATCCCGCCCGGCATCCTGTGCACGCGTGCTGGCCGTACGGTCAAAATAGGGTGGGTTTGCAAGGACATGGTGAAACTGAAACTGACGCAGTGTTTCAGGCAAGGCCGTCAGATCCGCCTCCCAGATCGTCGCATCTGCGCCATTTTCCTCAACATTCCGGCGCGCCAGTTCGGCATATGCCGACTGTATTTCCACGGCATGAAAGACCAATCCCGGCACCCGTGCTGCAAGACATAGAAAGGCCGCGCCAGCCCCGCAACCAAGCTCCAGAACCCGCTCTCCGGCACGCGCCTCTATGCTCGCAGCCAACAGCACGGGATCAACCCCTGCCCGATAGCCATCCTTAGGCTGCCAAAGCCGCACACGCCCGTTCAAAAAATCGTTTTGTGTCAAGTTGTCGCTCAAAACGACCGCCCCAAAGTAATCTCATTATCCAGCATAACCCGTTCTGCCTGCAGCAAATCACTGCTCCGCACCATAAGACGGCGCGGCAAAATGCCAATGCTGCCTTCAAGTACGCTCATATTTACGTCCATTTCAAAGCAGTCTATACCCTCCCCCTGAAGAAGGGCGGTGGCAAAGGCGATGACAGTCGGATCTGTGCTGCGCAAAAGCTCTTTCATATTGGGGATGTAAGGTCGGGGGACGGCGCTTGTCGACCCCTCACACTAGGAATACACACATGAGCCTGGATCACGCAGCATCAAAACCGCATGAAGCCCTCGCCGCACTACTGCGCGACGATATGGACGCTGTGAACACATTGATTGAGACCCGCATGGCGTCTGAGCATGCCCCGCGCATTCCAGAGGTGACCGCACATCTGGTTGGCGCTGGCGGCAAGCGGCTGCGCCCCATGCTCACGCTCGCAGCCGCCAAACTCTGCGGATATGACGGCCCCTATCATGTGCATCTTGCGGCGACGGTGGAGTTTATTCACACCGCCACATTGCTGCATGATGACGTGGTCGATGAAAGCGCCCAGCGCCGGGGGCGCCCGACCGCCAACTTGCTGTGGGACAACAAAAGTTCCGTTCTGGTCGGCGATTATCTCTTTTCTCGCAGCTTCCAGCTGATGACAGAAGCCGGCTCCATTGATGTCTTGCGCATCTTGTCTAACGCCTCCGCGACCATTGCCGAGGGAGAGGTCTTGCAGTTGACGGCCGCAACCGATCTGCGCACAGACGAAAGCGTGTACCTACAGGTTGTACGCGGCAAGACCGCTGCGCTGTTCTCAGCCGCTACAGAAGTGGGCGGCGTGATCGCCGGTGCCAGTGCCGATATCGTGCAGGCTTTGTTTGACTATGGTGATGCTCTCGGCATTGCCTTTCAGATCGCGGATGATCTGCTGGACTATCAGGGCGACACCGCCAAAACCGGTAAGAACATCGGTGATGACTTCCGCGAGCGCAAGTTGACCCTGCCTGTGATCAAGGCAATTGCACAAGCCACCGACGAAGAGCGCGCTTTTTGGGTGCGCACCATTGAAAAAGGCCGTCAGGAAGACGGCGACCTTGATCAAGCCCTTGCTTTTATGGACAAATACGGCACGCTTGCCGCCACGCGTGATGACGCCCTTGTCTGGTCAGAAAAGGCCAAATCCTCAATTGCCAAGCTGCCTGATCATGAAATTCGCGATCTGCTTGCGGAGATCGCTGATTACGTTGTGGCGCGCTTGAGTTAAAACCCCCGCGCCCTCCCTCTCATGAGGGCATGGCTCTACAAGAAAGAGGCCGCAGCGTATAGCTCGGCCTCTTTCTTTATTTCCCAATATGCTCTCGGCACGCTCTTCAACTGATGACTATCCGCCGAAACTTAGCTGATGAAGCATGCGTGGTTACTCGTCACTGGCAACGGTCAAAGGCTCCGCGCCCTCTTCCTCGAGAACCACATCCAGCCCCACTTCAAGCTTGCGCCGAATACGATCAGGCTTCGCCTCTTCCTCGGTGTCAGCATCCACAAAGCTCAAAGCGCGACGCCACTGAAACTGCGCCTCCAGCTTACGCCCGACCGCCCAATAGACATCCCCAAGATGATCCGTCACAACAGGGTCAACAGGCATCAGCTCGCTGGCACGCTCCATATGCTCCACAGCCTCATCAAAACGCCCCAAGCGGAAAAGCACCCAGCCAAGGCTGTCGACGATATAACCGCTATCTGGCCGCGCTGCGACAGCGCGTTCGATCATATCGAGCGCCTCATCGAGCTTGATCTGTTTCTCAACCAGAGAATAGCCTAAGTAGTTCAGCACTTGTGGTTGCTCAGGATTAAGCTCTAGCGCCTTGCGAAAATCCGCTTCGGCCTCCTCCCAATTCCCCATACGCTCATGGCAAATTCCGCGCGCATAGAACAAGAACCATTGACGCCGTTCCAGCGTATCATAAAGCCCAATGGCAGTGTCATAAGCGTCTATTGCACCTTCAAAATTGCGTTCCTGCCGGCGCAAGTCACCAAGCGCGGTATGGACATAGGGCACATCTCCATGGCTGCGGCTCAGGGATTCCAACACCTCAAGAGCGGCTTCGGTTTTGCCCGCCTCACGCAGGGCTTCGGCGCGCCCCATCTCCGCGGCGTGGAAGGAGGGATCAGTCTCCTGAACCCGCTGATAGGTCTGAGACGCCAGTTCATAGCGTCCAAGTGTCTCCAGCAGCTCAGCCGTCAACAAAAGCGCCACGGTGTGATCTGGGCGCAAAAACTCTGCCATACGCACATAAAGCAGCGTGTAGTCCGCGTTCGCTTCATTGCGCAGCGCATTTGCAATAGAGAAGTAGACCTCAGCGATGCCATCTTTGGCGCTTCTCACATGGGTGTAAGGGAGAATTTCGCCGTCGCTGAGCGCATCACGGATGTCGCGCAAAGCTGGATCCAGATCGGCCCCAAAAGCTTCATCGATGCGTGCAATGGCATCCGTGTTGCGATCAAGCTGCGAGAGCACTTCCACTCCGCTAATCACACCACGTCTGGTTTGCTGAAGCCCATTCATGTCACCGGATTCAAAGATGGCATAAGCGCCCTCGAAATCCCCAACAGAGGCCAGCGCTGCTGCCTTATGGTAGGCCGCGAAGCCTCCGAGCCCTGGCTCCTTCGCAACTTCGTCAAAAGCTTGCAACGCTTCAGACATGGCACCCCGGCCGACTTCGGCCCAGGCTTTGATCAAACCATCCACAAGTGGCCCAATGCCGGCGGTTTCAATACGATCAATCAACTCCGCATAATTGCCATCTTCCACCAGTCCGGTTGTCAGTGCCATCTCAGCGATCTGGCTCCTGTGGCCATCTGCAACCATCTTACGCGCGATCGGCAGCGCCCGATCCAGTTGCCCCAAAGACAAATAGGCCAAAACCGCATTCTCTTGCAGAGCCGGATTGCTGGGGTCGCTTGACAAAGCCTTGCTAAAATAGCGCGCTGCCTCGGCATAATCCGATCCATACACCGCGTGCCGTGCCGCCAGATAAGACCCTGCAAGCC
The DNA here is from genome assembly GCF_001458175.1 of Shimia marina. GTDB lineage: Bacteria > Pseudomonadota > Alphaproteobacteria > Rhodobacterales > Rhodobacteraceae > Shimia > Shimia marina. The sequence goes on along the minus strand of NZ_CYPW01000040.1, from coordinate 138,551 downwards.
CTTCTGCATAGGCCGGGAGAGACATCGCCGCCATGACGGCGGATAGGGCAACGGATCTGATGAGCTTTGAGGCCACGTGTATCTCCATAAGAATGATGTCGTTTAAAACTAGTGGTGCGCCACACGACACGCAATGGGCACTGGAGCGCTTTGACGGCAATTGCCATCAAGTTTTCGCGTGGCCAACCAAATGACGCCCGCTCTGCGCGACAAACCGCGTAGTCTGAGGGCTCACAAAGCAAAAACACCGGGCCGTGGATGGGCCCGGTGTTCCAATACTGATCTGTCACTACGCCATGCGGCGCTGGTGCCTACATATTGGGGTAGTTTGGCCCATCGCCACCCTGCGGTGTGACCCATGTGATGTTTTGGCTTGGATCTTTGATGTCACACGTCTTGCAGTGCACGCAGTTCTGGAAGTTCACAATAAAACGTGGATCGCTGCCTTCTTCCTGCACAACCTCATAAACCCCAGCCGGACAATACCGCTGCGCTGGCTCTGCAAACTTTGGCAAATTCACAGAAACGGGCAGGCTGTCATCCGCCAGCCGTAAGTGGCACGGCTGGCTTTCCTCATGGTTGGTCATGGAGAAACTGACGTTGGTCAAACGATCAAAGGACAGTTTTCCATCCGGCTTGGGATAGTCGATCGGCTTATGCTTGCTGGCGTCCTCTGTGGATTCCGCGTCGTTCTTGCCGTGCTTGAGCGTGCCAAGAAGCGAAAACCCAAACGTATTGGTCCACATATCCATGCCGCCCAGCATCAAGGACGCAACCAGTCCCCACTTGGACCAAAGCGGCTTAACATTGCGGACCTTTTTAAGGTCCTGACCAATCGCACCTGTCCGCACTTCGACTTCGTAGTCAGTCAGTTCATCACCGGATCGGTCGGCCTTGATGGCATCAAAAGCAGCTTCCGCAGCGGCCTTACCGGACAGCATCGCATTGTGGTTGCCCTTGATCCGCGGCACGTTGACCATGCCAACAGAACAGCCCAACAGCGCCACGCCGGGGGCCACCATCTTAGGCATGGACTGATAACCGCCCTCAGAGATCGCACGCGCGCCATATGCCACGCGCTTACCACCTTCCAGAAGCGCGGCCACTTTCGGGTGGTGCTTGAAGCGCTGGAATTCCATGTATGGGAACAGATGTGGGTTTTTGTAGTTCAAGTGAACTACGAAACCGACATAGACCTGATTGTTTTCGAGATGATAGACAAAGGAACCGCCACCCGCATTGCTGCCCAAAGGCCAGCCCATGGTGTGTGTCACCTCACCTTCATTGTGCTTGGCAGGATCGATCTCCCAGATCTCTTTCATGCCTACGCCAAACTTCTGAGGCTCTTTGCCGTCCTGAAGATTGTACTTTGCGATCACCTCTTTGGCGAGCGAACCACGCACACCTTCTGACAGGAAGACGTATTTCCCGTGCAGTTCCATACCCGGCTCTGTTCCCGGGCCATAAGATCCATCCGCCTCAAGACCAAAGACACCAGCCACAACACCTTTGACTTCGCCGTTGTCACCGTAAACCAGCTCTGAACATGCCATGCCCGGGAAGATCTCGACACCCAGCTCTTCAGCTTGCTCGGCCATCCAGCGGCACACATTACCCATAGAAACGATATAGTTGCCATGGTTGTTCATCAGTGGAGGCATCGGGAAGTTCGGAATGCGCACTTCGCCTGCAGCGCCAAGCATATAGAAGTTGTCTTCTTTCACCGGCGTATTCAGCGGGGCACCTTTTTCCTTCCAATCGGGAATCAGCGCATCCAAACCGCAAGGATCCAAAACGGCACCAGAGAGGATATGCGCCCCCACTTCGGAGCCTTTCTCAAGCACCACGACATCAAGGTCGGCATCCAATTGTTTCAGACGGATCGCGGCCGACAGGCCCGCGGGTCCTGCACCAACGATGACAACGTCATACTCCATGGCTTCGCGTTCGATTTCCGACATTGGCTTCCCCTTTCGGATCGCTGGGTAATATTCTTTCGCTCCTGCTAGCGCGACAATAATGATTAGGTCAATCAGAACCCAACGACATTTCGCCTCATTAGAGCGTTTTTGCGGCAAAGCGGCATATTTCTCCTTGCATTAGAAGTCCCTCTTGCTTTTGAAGGAGAGCTCAGGGCACTCTGCACTGCAACATGTGAAATTGACACGCCACCTCATGCCTGAGATGGCCAATGACCAACGGGACCGCACCCATGGAAAAAATACCAATGACCCGCGCCGGCCATTCGGCGCTCGAAGCGGAATTGAAGCAACTGAAAGTGGTGGAACGCCCCGCGATCATTGAGGCCATTGCCTCTGCGCGCGAGTTGGGCGACCTGAAAGAAAACGCCGAATATCACTCTGCGCGCGAAAAACAGGGCTTCATCGAAGGCCGCATCAAAGAACTCGAAGGTGTCATCGGCCTGGCCGAAGTCATTGATCCCACCACATTGTCAGGTGCCATCAAATTTGGCGCGACCGTCACATTGGTGGATGAAGACACTGATGAAGAAAAAACCTGGCAAATCGTTGGCGAGCATGAAGCAAATGTCGAAAAAGGCCTTCTGAATATCAAGTCGCCTATCGCACGCGCTCTGATCGGCAAGGAGGAAGGCGACAGCGTAGAAGTACGCACGCCGGGCGGCGAAAAAAGCTACGAAGTTCTCAGTATTTCTTACAAGTGACCAAGTGGTATAAATGCGCTCTCGCATGAAAGATGACACGGATTCCCAGCATACCCCGCTGGGAATCTACGACAAACCCGAAAGCCCCAAGATCACCGGCATTGAATTGATTGCCGTGGGTCTCAGCTTTGCATGGCTGCTTGGCGCTGTGGTTTTTTTCCTGATTCTCCCCAGCAACCCATTACGACAGGCCGACAGTCTTCAGTTTCTGATGACACTTTTGGCCATATTCATGCCTGTGGCTATGATCTGGGTCGCCGCCACGGCCGCGCGCTCCTCACGCGTGATGCGCGAAGAAAGCGCCCGTCTTCAGGCTGCCATCGACGCCATGCGCCGCACATACGTGAGCCAAGCACGCGGCGAACAAAGCCCGCAGAACATGGAACCTTCGGTGGCAAAAAAGCTGGATGAAATCGCGGCAGCCACTCGAAAAACGGAAACCGCACTGGCCACATTCACCACCAGTCGTGATCGCGACGATGGCATCCGCAAGCCTCAGGAAACGGAGCCAGAAGTCGAGGACGCAGCTGATCAAGGCACCCTTGCTCTGGGCACGCCAGCAGAAGAGCTGTCTCCGCCGTTGTCCCGCGCTGATTTCATTCAGGCTCTTAACTTCCCTGAAGATGCCGATGACAGTGCAGGTTTCGCAGCTTTGCGCAAAGCGCTGCGCGACCGTCAAGCCGCACATTTGATTCAAGCCAGCCAAGATGTGCTTACCCTGCTCAGTCAGGACGGCATCTATATGGATGACCTTCGCCCAGATCTTGCTCGTCCTGAGATCTGGCGCCGCTTCGCCGCTGGCGAGCGTGGTAAAGCCATTGCCTCCCTCGGCGGTGTGCGTGACCGCAGTTCACTGGCCCTCGCAGCGGGGCGGATGAAGCAGGATCCGATTTTTAGAGATGCGGCCCATCACTTCATGCGCCGGTTTGATCGCAGTTTTGTGGAGTTTGAAGAAACGGCCTCAGATGCCGACATCGCGGCCCTCTCAGAGACACGCACGGCGCGCGCATTCATGCTGTTGGGCCGTGTTGCAGGGATTTTCGACTGACAAGCAAGCAGAGCATCGTGGAAATAAAAGGCGCCCCTCTGGCGCCTTTTTCTTTGGGCCTACACCGAAAAAGCACTGTAGGGGTAATACTTCACCAGATCACCCTCTGAGATCTCAAGAGCCTCATCTGGAAGGGCGACCAAACCCTCAGCCCAGCTCAACCCACTGATGCGCCCTGAGCCTTCCGAGCCAAAGACCTCCACGCCCCGCTCCCCTATGCGCGCACGCAAAAACTCACGCCGACCAGCTTTCTTGGATTTGGAAAATGCAGCAGGCACTTTAAAAGACTGAGGCAGCTTCCAGTCACGCCCGGCCAAAACCCGCATCGCAGGCTGTGCAAAGATCAGAGAACACACTAATGCAGCCACGGGATTGCCCGGCAAGCCAAAAACCGGAGCGCCCTTCCAGACACCAAGCGCCAAAGGCCGCCCAGGTTTGATCGCCAGACGCCACAGCGTCATGGATCCTGTCTCCTGCAACAAGGCAGACATGTGATCCTCGTCACCCGCAGAGGCCCCGCCAGAGGTCAAAATCACATCGGCGCGCGCTGCAGCCTCATCTAGAAACGCCTTCAGCGTTGCGCGGTCGTCTGGTGCACGTCCCAAATCCAGCGGTTCATATCCAAACTGTGCGATCAATCCCAAAAGCATCGGACGATTTGCGTCGTATATTTGATCCACACGCGCAACGGCACCTGCCTCGGCCAGCTCGTCCCCAGTCGAAATTACCCCAACCCGCAAAGGCTTAAAGACCTGCACCTCCGACACGCCAGTTGCCGCCGCCAGCGCAAGATCCGCAGGTGTCAGTTTTCGCCCCTTACTTAAGATCACATCCCCCTGCTGCACATCTTCACCAGCTTTACGTGTGTTCGCGCCACGTTTAAGTGGGCCGTGAAACGCGATGCTTTTTCCGTCAGTGGCCACATCTTCTTGCAAGATCACCGTATCGACGCCAGCAGGCACAGTCGCGCCGGTCAATATCCGTATGGCCTGCCCTGCTGGCACATGACCCTCAAAAGGCGCCCCAGCCGCAGATCGCCCACTTACAAGCGGGAAGCTTTGCGGCCCTTCCGTCACAGCGGCATGTGCAAGTCCATAACCATCCACTGCGGAATTCGGCTGTGGCGGATGCGCCCGCGCGGCACTCAAATCTTGGGCCAAAACACGACCCAACGCCTTTGCAAGCGGCACAGGTTCGGCCCCGACACACACCGACAAACGCTCTTTCAACAAAGCATGCGCCTCATCAACGGGCGTCCAATGCGTGTCAGCAGGAAGCGCAAAGCAGTCATTTTTCAAGGGAGGCGGGACAAGCTTGGCTGGCTCACTCATAGGGGGCTCCCAATCGGCTCACAGGCCCAAATCCGACAGAATAAAATCCGCAATCGCTTTGGTGTCATCCAAATGCAAGACAGGGCGATCACTCTGCACTTTAACATCAGAAGCAATCGCGCGGATTGTATCATCATGCGGCGCAATCAGAGGATTGCCTGTCTCTTGCCGATGCGCCTCTACTTTCCGGTGCGTGTCCCGCTTGTACCCTTCCACAAGAATGAGATCCACGGGTTCCAATTTTTCAAGCAAAAATGAGAGGGACGGTTCATCCTGCGCGCGCAGCTCATGCATCAAAGCCCAACGGGCACCACTCGCCAAGAGCACCTCCTGCGCCCCCGCCACACGGTGTCGGTGACTGTCTTTTCCGGGCTGGTCCACGTCAAAACTGTGGTGTGCATGTTTTATCGTGGAAACCGAATATCCTCGCCCTGTGATCTCTGTCACCAAACGCTCCATCAGTCCCGTTTTGCCCGAGTTTTTCCAACCAACGACACCATAGACCTGTTTCATCGCGTCTGTTCTCCTGCCAACCGGCGGGCTGTCTGCAACTCCTCCGGGGTGTTCACATTGAAAAACGGATCAATATCCGAAACGGGGAATACAGCTTGCCCCGCCTCATGCTTGTCGGTCCACAGCACAACCTTCCGCAAACCGTCATCCAGTGCAGCCCGCAAATCATGCCGCAACGCAACAGGCCAAAGACCAAAAGTCGGCTGGCGCCATACCTTCCCATCCGCTCCTTGGCTTGCGGACAATGCCAGCGGATAGCGCCGATCTTCGGCCGCCAAAAGCAATTGCGGTACAAGATCACATGGGAAAAAGGGTGTATCAGCTGCCGCAGTTACAATCGTGTCTGCTCCCTGTGTAGCGGCCCAGTCCAACCCAGCCAGCACCCCTGCCAGCGGACCAGCATATCCCTCCACACTATCCGCAATCACAGGCAGACCAAGATCTGCAAACCTTGCTGGATCGCCATTCGCATTCAAAGCAACAGTCGCCACCTGCGGCTGAAGACGCGCCAGCACATGATCCAGGATAGATTGACCAGACAACTCCAGACGGCCTTTGTCCCCTCCGCCCATGCGCGTGGCCAGTCCACCTGCCAATATTACTCCCAATGGCTGTTTCAAAGCTTCGCTTCTCCTTTGCGCCCATGCTTGCGATCCTCTTCGGGCACCAGTGACGGATCAGCGTCTCGCAAAAGACGCTCTTCGCCGTTCAAACACACAAAGCGCTGACCGCGCATACGCCCAATCAGCGTTAAGCCGACTTGCCGGGCAATCTCCACGCCCCAGGCCGTAAATCCTGAGCGCGACGCAAGCACGGGAATGCCCATCAGCGCGCATTTGATCACCATCTCTGACGTCAGTCGCCCGGTTGTGTACATAACCTTGTCAGCAGGGCTGACAGCTTCCTGAAACATCCATCCCGCAATTTTATCAACTGCGTTATGCCGCCCAACATCTTCCATGTAGACCAAGGGCCGGTCTCCTTGACACAAAACCGTTCCATGAATGGCACCCGCCTCTAAGTAGAGTGATGGTGTACGATTGATTTTATGCGCCAGCGCATAAAGATCGCTGGTGCGCACCTGTGTCTCCGGCAAGGTCACGCCATCCAGACCTTCCATCATATCGCCAAATACAGTGCCCACGGCGCAGCCTGATGTGCGCGTTTTTTTCTTCAGCTTTTCTTCGTGGTTGGTCTCTGTCTCTGTGCGCACGACAACCACTTCCAGTTCTTCGTCATAGTCAACGCGCGTCACAACATCGTCGGCCTTCAACATGCCTTGATTGAGCAGAAACCCAAGAGCGAGGTAGGCCGGGTAATCCCCGATTGTCATCGCTGTCACGATTTCACGGCTATTGAGATAGATGGTCAAAGGCCGCTCTTCGACGACGGAAATCTCCACCTCTTGTCCGCGCTGGTCGGAGCCCACAACAGAGCGCGTCAATCGCGATGCTCCCGGATTGGGCGCAATGATGTAGTCCGCAATATCAGACGATTGTGTCATAGCGCTTCCTCCCCAGTCTCAGGCATGCGCCTGATGCCTATGTCAAAAGCGAAACTAGTCGGGTTTGAAATGATTGACCACTGCGAAACTACGCTGACTGGATTGCATCACCTCACTGGTTTGGATAGGTCTGTCGCGTTGCATGCGAGGCTTTGAGATTTCATGGCATCTTACTACGACAGAACAGAATATCTGCGCGGCGTCCGGGGCGGACTGCCGTTTGTCTTGGTTGTGGTCCCCTTCGCGCTACTGTTTGGCGTTGTCGCCACCGAAGCGGGATTGCCGCTGCTTCAGGTTCTATCCTTTTCGGTGGTGGTGATTGCAGGGGCGGCACAGTTTACCGCGTTGCAGCTAATGGCTGAAAATGTGCCCACTCTGGTCATCATAATCTCCGCCCTGACGGTTAATCTGCGCATGGCAATGTACTCCGCTTCGCTCACACCTCACCTTGGGGCACTGCCTTTCATGCGACGCGCATTTGTCGCCTATTGCCTCGTAGATCAGAGTTATGCGCTCTCAATTCTAGAATATGAAAAGCGCCCAGAGATGAGTTTGGCGCAGAAGTTCTCTTACTTCATGGGCGCCATCACACCCGTTGTCCCCCTTTGGTACGCAGCGACCGTGGCGGGCGCCATGGTAGGCCAAGCGATTCCTCCTGCCCTTGCGCTGGATTTCGCTGTGCCCATCACATTTCTGGCAATGATTGGCCCCATGTTGCGCACGCAGGCGCACGTATTGGCCGCAGCGGTTTCAGTTTCGATGGCTCTGATCTTTGCGTTCCTGCCGTGGAATCTTGGTCTGATCGTGGCTGCAATCGCAGGTATGGTGACTGGCGCGGAAGTCGAGCGTCGCGTTGAAATGGCGAGGGCAGCCCAATGAGTGAGACCGCAACCATATGGCTGATCATCGTCAGCCTGGGGATTGGCAGCTTCGGACTGCGCTATATTTTCCTCGGCGTGATTGGCGACCGTCAAATGCCGGAATGGATTTTACGCCACCTCCGCTATACCGCCGTGGCTGTTCTGCCCGGCCTTGTAGCCCCTCTCGTGATCTGGCCTGCCGCCACAGGAGGTCAGCCAGACCCCGCGCGCATGTCTGCCGCTGCCGTGACTTTGGTTGTGGGCTATCTCACTAAAAACGTTTTAGCGGCAATTTTTGCAGGTGCAGGAACCTTGTTTTTAATGTTGTATCTGCTGGCATAGCTCTGGCCAGCATAACGGCAAGCCCCCCACAAGAACAGTTGGGATCGTCAAAAATTCACTTAGAGCACAAGTCTCGGCCTTAGTTCTGCGCAGCGCGCTCATACTCTGGCACAAAAGCCGCCAAAACTTTGGACTTGTCATCATCGTCATACTCAAACAGACGATCATAACTCGCACCTTTGTCGGCAAAATAAGCGCTCAGTTTTTTTGGTGAATAAGAGCGCGGCGCATCTTCAAAACCAGGCAGATGCGACATCAACTGTGATGTCGTCAGGGCACATTGCGCCTCAAGCACCGGGCCAAGGCTTTGTGCCTCACGCAGGGCAATCTCGGCCACCTGAGGGCTCACATCAATCGACTGAACCACCACATGATAGGTCTCACGTGCGTGAAAGCGCGTGTATTGGTCCACAAGATAGGGGGTCATGCCGTATACCACGTCATTCTTCGCGGTGATGCCCTCCGTCCGGAAGGAACCCGCCGGATCATAAGCCACACGTTCGCTGGCGTTGATCATGAGCGACGTATGCGCACCTGCGCCCGTCTCATTGGAAATCATAGTATAGAGCGTAAGCCGCTTAGGCCCGTCATGCACATAACGGGCCGCTGCCACTTCGCTGTCTGGTGCATTGGTTTCAACCGGGTTGCGGACCGAACAGGCCGCAACAGAAAGGGACATCGCCAAAACGAAACTGCCCCGTATCAGGTTCTTCATCACAGATACACCTTGCGGGAAGCCCCCGCCCTCAAGCGCTTAGCTGTTGAAAAGCGCGAGGAAAATCAAAACGGCAATCGCTGCGCCTGCAACGTAGCTGGAGGCTTTGATGAAACCTGCAAAGGCTTTTTCCTGAGCTTCGATATTCATCGAACCGTGCTTATGCTCCGCCATGGGTACTTCCTTCCTGTTTGCTTTTTGCCTGATAGCTGATTCATCAGAGCCTGTCACCCTGTCTCAATCGCGACCCAAAGCCGCTGCTGAAATAGAAAACACCTTGCGTCTCAATACATGATTACTTCTTCAGCGCTTCAGCGAGGCGAAAGCCGATCCGGTTTGGCTCAACTTCGGCATCACCCTGTTTTGGCAACGCCCGGAACATGACGTTGAGCTGGCTCACATGCTGAACCAGTTGCGTTTTGATGCCGCTGGTATCGGAGCCATAAAACGTTACGATATCCGGATCAAAATACCCCATGCCCTCAATCCGCAAGACACCTGCATCCCCTCCAGTAAAGCCCATCGCAACCTCATGCTCACTGTCGAGCTGCTTTTCAAAGTTCTGGATATAGAGAATCAGACGTTCATAGGCCCACTGCGCATCACTCTTCTGAGTAACGGGTTGTTGTGCCATTTGCTCTGGCACATCCACCGCCTTCACGTCCGGGTCCGCATGGATTTCTTCACGGTGGGGCAGCGCCGCGGCCTCTATGGCCTCAGCGGTTGTTTTGATGTCATTGGTCATAAGGTCGCGCCAGTTCAGGTTATTCGCTGCCACAGAAACGCGCCATCCTCGCGCATCGTGCGGCTTACCTCGCCAACTTGGTAGAGATGATTGAGATGTGCAAGAGCTTCCACCAAAGCGAGCCCATAGGCACCTTCGTCAATCGTCCGCTTGAACAACGGCGGGAAACACTCCCCTGCAGTCTTGGGCTGATCCAGAAAAGCCTTGAGCCGTTCAAGGGCGCCATGATGGTTGTCGATCAACTGACGCATGCGCAACGGCGCACCTGTAAAAGGAAGCTTATGTCCGCCCAAGATCAATTGATCATCCCGTGCGTATTGTGACAGCCGCTCACAGGCTTCAAGCCAATCAGCCAACGGATCCGCTTCGGGCTCTGTGGCATAGACGCCAATGTTTGAACTGATCGATGGCAAAATCTGATCACCTGAAAGCACAAGATGATCATCCCGGCTCCAGAATGTCGCGTGCTCTGGGGCATGGCCGTTGCCGATATGCACATCCCAGTCACGTCTGCCAATGCGCACCACATCGCCTTGCTTGATGCGCTTGAATCCCAGCGGCATTGGCGCCACCATATCCGCGAAGTTGAAAGGTCGCTCACTGGCCCGCTGTTTGAAAATCGCCTCATCCATCCCGCAAGAACGGTAAAAATCCAGCGTTTCCTGGCGCGGCACCGCCTGCTCATCCAGTTGCAGCATGCGGGCAAAAAGCCAAGCCGTACGCGTGGTCCAGAGGCTTGCGCCGTGTTCCGTTTGGAACCACCCCGCAAGCCCTACATGATCGGGATGATGATGCGTGACGACGACCCGCCCAACCGGCTTGCCAGCAAGCGGGCCATCCAAAAGCTTCTGCCAGATCACTCGTGACTTGCGGCTATCAAAACCTGTGTCAATCACCGTCCAACTGTCACCGTCATCCAGTGCATAGATGTTGACATGGTCCAGTTTCATCGGCAGCGGCAGGCGCATCCACAGCACACCATCAGCGACCTCAATCGCCTCCCCCTCTGCTGGGGGTGTCTGCCAAGGATATCGAATGCCTGCAGTGCCGTCTTTCATTAAGCGGCGCCCAATTCTTCCGGGCTCAAGGCGTAGAGGTCGCCTGCGCCTTCCATGGCATGCGCCAGAAGCCCCGCATGTTCAGGCAGCAAGCGCTTGATGTAAAATTTGGCAAGCTTGCTGCGTGGGCCTTCTCCACCTTCTGCAATCGCCGCACGCAAGTGATAATACCCGCCAAGCACGCGTGCAAAACCGCGCAAGAACGGCACCGCACCAGCAAAGCGGTCATTGAGATCGCCCTGCGCGACCATCCATTCCGTGGCTTCGCGCAGCGTTTCTGTCGCCTGCCAAAGCGGCTCGGCCAAATCTGCCATGCTTTCGCGCACTTTCTCCGCGCAGTCTTCGATCTCATCAAGGATCGCATAGGCCGCGTCACCACCGTCCATCAGCTTACGCGCGACAAGGTCCATAGACTGGATCCCGTTGGTGCCTTCATAGATAGCAGTGATGCGCACATCGCGGGAGAATTGCGCCGCACCGGTTTCTTCAATGAAGCCCATGCCGCCATGCACCTGCACACCGTCTTCGGCCACCTTGATTCCGGTATCCGTGCCAAAGGCCTTGGCAATTGGCGTCAGGAAGGCGGCGCGGGCGTGCCAGTCTTTGGCATTTGTCGCCGTGCCCATATCCAGCGCCACAGCACAGGCCATCTCAATGGCGCGCGCAGCAAAAATATCGGCCTTCATGCCGGTCAGCATGCGGCGCACATCCGCATGATCCATAATCGAACCAGTGCCGCCTTGGATCGGGCTCCGCCCCTGAACGCGGTCCATGGCATAGGCGAGCGCGTGTTGATAGGCTGCCTCGGCAACGCCAACACCCTGACCACCAACGCCAAGACGGGCATTGTTCATCATTGTGAACATGGCTTTCATGCCGTCGTGCTCTTTGCCCACAAGCCAACCCTTAGCACCGTCATATTGCATCACAGCTGTTGGCGAGCCATGGATGCCAAGCTTGTGTTCGAGGCTGACCACTTTAAGCGTGTTTGGCACCACGTAATCGCCATTCTCATCCGGCAGGAATTTCGGCACGATGAACAGGCTGATGCCCTTGGTGCCGTTGCCACCATCAGGAAGGCGCGCAAGGACCAGATGCGACACATTTGATGTAAAATCATTGTCGCCCCAGGTGATGTAAATCTTCTGACCGGTCACGGAATACGTGCCATCGTCATTGCGCTCCGCTTTGGTGCGCAGCGCGCCCACATCCGATCCGGCCGCGGGCTCTGTCAGGTTCATGGTGCCGGACCACTCACCAGTGACCAGTTTGGAAAGGAACATCTCCTTGACCTCATCAGAGGCGTGATGCTCCAGCGCTTCAATCTGTCCCTGTGTCATCAGCGGATTGAGCTGCAGGGACAGACAGCCTGAACCCATCATCTCATTTACAGCGGTCGTCACAGAATGGGGTAAGCCCATGCCGCCATTTTCAGGCAGCGCGCTCATGGAAATCCAGCCACCTTCCGCGATCTGTTGGTAGGCGTCACTGAAACCCGGTGTCGTGCGCACGACACCATTCTCAAGCACAGCGCCCTGCAGGTCGCCAACGCGCTGAAGCGGTGCCATGACTTCTTCAACCATTTTCCCAGCTTCCAGCAGAATGGCATCGCGGGTGTCATTGTCCGTCTCCGCGAAACGTTCAGTTTCGATGATCTGAGCAAAATCGACGACGTGATCGAAGAGAAATTGGAAATCGGTTACTGGGGCGCGAAAGGGCATCTGTTTCTCCGGCAGGCTTGGCATTGAGTGCTGGCGCTTGTATGCAGCATTTGGCCTTACGGTAAGGGTCACAAGCACCCTATCATAGAAGAACGCAGCGTCACAGGAGCCGAGCCCGTGCATACTGAAATCCTCTCCCCGGATCAAAGGGGTTACACGCAGGCGGCAAACATTCTTCAGGCAGGCGGATTGGTGTCTTTTCCCACCGAAACCGTATATGGGCTTGGCGCAGACGCGCGTCAGGATAAAGCAGTTGCACGTATTTTTGAGGCGAAAAATCGCCCCACATTCAACCCACTCATCGTCCATGTTGCCGATGTCTCTGCGACAAAACGCTACGTCGTTTGGAATGATCTTGCAGAGCGGCTGAGCAGCACCTTCTGGCCCGGACCACTCACTTTGGTTCTGCCACTGCGCTCTGATTCCGGCCTCTCCCCTCTCGTCACGGCCAATTTGCCCACATTGGCAATCCGCGTGCCCGCAAATCCCGTGGCACGGGCTCTGCTCAGAGCCTTCGATGGCCCCGTGGCTGCCCCATCCGCCAATCCTTCCGGGAAGATTAGCCCGACACAGGCCGCACATGTTATCAATGGCCTTTCTGGGCGTATTGAAGCCGTGCTGGATGGCAGATCCTGCGATGTTGGCGTCGAAAGCACCATCTTAGGGGCCTTTGGCAAGCCCACCCTGCTGCGCCCCGGCGGCCTCCCCCAAGAAGCGCTGGAACAAGCTCTGGGGCAAGGACTTGAAACGCGTCAGGAAGCTGATCCACTAACAGCACCGGGACAAATGTTATCTCACTATGCACCCGGCGCTGCGGTTCGTCTGAATGCTACAGAGATACGGAATGAGGAGCGCCTTCTGGGCTTTGGGGATGTGAAAAACGCAGCACTGAACCTCAGCGCCTCGGGCGATCTCATAGAAGCCGCAGCCAACCTGTTTGGGCACCTGCACGCGCTGGACGCCGCAGGCGACAGTCCCATCGCCGTGTCCCCTATTCCGAATACAGGCCTAGGGCGCGCAATCAACGACCGCCTCAAACGCGCAGCGGCACCGAGAGACATGTAAAGCAGTTTGCAATGCCAATCCGTTCCCGCGTTAAAAGCGCCGGATTTTAACGGCGTTCAGGCCCGCCCTGCCGCCGCACTAAGCGTCAGAGGATCAACACCGATGCTCTTTAGGGCTTCGGCCCATTTGTCCGCCGTATCAGTTTCAAAAATCAGTTGCGGCGTCGCTTGTGCCACCAACCAACCATTTTCGCCGAGTTCCCGCTCCAATTGACCAGGCCCCCAACCGCTGTAGCCCAGTAAGGTCAACGACTTTGTCGGCCCTTGGTCCTGCGCCATGTCATCGAGGATATCCTGCGTCGTGGTCAGGGCAAAATCGTCTTCAACGCGCAGGTTGCTCAATCCAGACTGATATTCAGGAGAGTGCAGAACAAACCCACGCCCCGTTTCAACGGGACCACCAAAATAGAGCTTGGAACGGATCTCACGATGCTTCGGCGTAATGGACAGCTGTTCAAAAAGATCTGCAAGGTTCACCCCGTCGATGGCTTTATTGACGATCAGTCCCATGGCCCCTTCCTCGGAATGGGCACAGAGAAACACCACGGAATGGGCAAATCTCGGGTCCGACATACCGGGCATAGCGACCAGTAATTGTCCTGTTAAATCCAAAGTTTGGCTGCTATCTTCGGTGCTATCCAAGCGGCCTCCTCGCGCGTACGCTGTTGCATCACACCAACATGTGCTGCACACAGCCTATGCGCAAGAGGTAAGCAATCTGTTTCAATTGATCGCGCAGTTCTCGCCCATTTGTGAGTTGGATTTTAGCGCCAAATCCCTCATGTCATGCCTATGACCATACGCTCCACTTTGCTCACCACCGCACTTTCCGCAGCGACCTGCGCGCTAACGCTCTCTACTGCGTCAGCACAGTCCTTTGATCAGGTGGTTCAGGCGGAGGTGCTTCCAGGATGGCGCAATGCCGATGGCACCCATACAGCTGCTGTGCGCATTACACTCAATCCGAACTGGAAAACCTATTGGCGCGCGCCCGGCGATGCGGGCATTCCTCCGCAAATATCATGGCAAGGGTCCCGAAACTTGGCCAACGCCACAGTCGCCTGGCCCACTCCCGACGTGTTCTGGGAAAATGGATTGCGTTCCATTGGCTATTCCGAGGAATTGGTCTTACCGATCGAGATCACCCCAAAATCGGCAGACGCGCCGATACGTCTGAAAGCACAGCTTGATATCGGTGTATGTCGCGACATCTGCGTTCCTCAACGCCTGAAAGTCAAAGCGGAGCTGCCAAACGAAGGCACGCGTGATGCGCGTATTGCTGCAGCATTGGTCGATCAACCGCTCTCAGCAGACGAGGCTGGTGTCAAATCGGTGACCTGCACCCTGTCGCCCACCGACCAAGGCGTCAAACTTAAGGCACATATTGCCATGCCACGCGCCGGGGCGGATGAGGTGACCATCATTGAAACCTCCAATCCAGAAATTTGGATTGCAGAGGGCACGACACAAAGATCTGGCAACACCTTGGTGACGGAAACCGAAATGCTACATGTTTCCGAAAGTTCCTTCATGGTGAACCGCAATGATCTGCGCTTCACGGTGCTCAGTTCTGGGGATGCTGTCGATATCAAAGGATGCTCATCAGGTTGAAATCGCGCTCCTGCGCGCCTTCCGCCTTAGTATTACAGCACTCACACCGTACGCCACGCAGGCAATGATCATCGCCCCTAAAACAAACAAGGCGAGACTCACAAGCGGTGCACTTTCGCGTGCTGACGCCGGAAGGAATGCAGAGAGCGCAGGCATGGTGTTTCCCTGAACGACCAACCAACCAACGGTCGCCCCCGCCCAAAGAGTCATGGCACTTCCCGCAAACCAGATTGGAGCTCTGAGCCGTTTGGCACGCCGCCCACGCCCAAAGGCTTGAACCTGACGCGCCACATCTCGCTGAATCGCCATCAGAGCGGGCACCACAATCAACACAAGCACCATGCCGAAACCAAGACCATAGACCAAAGTAATCACAGTAGGCTTGAGGAACTGAGCCTGCGCGCTGCGCTCAAACAACAAGGGCGCAAGGCCAAGCACAGTGGTGGCAGTGGTCAAGAACACCGGGCGCAAACGATCTGCCGCTCCGTCAACAATTGACGGAATAATGCCACGCTCTTTAGCGTAGTCATCAATCGTCGTGACCAAAACAATGCTGTCATTGATGATGATCCCCGTCATCCCCAACAACCCCACAACAGTAAACATGCTGAGCGGCACGGCATGCATGTAGTGCCCATAAATCGTCCCCACGAGGCCAAAGGGGATCACCGCCATCACCACCACAGGCCGTGTCCAGCTTGAAAACACCCAAGCCAGCACAAGGTAGATCCCAGTCAGACATAGGATCAAACCCGTGCGCGCGTCTTTGAGGAAATCATCCTCCTGCTCGGAAAGTCCCGAGAGACGCCACTCAACTTGTTTGGCGCTCGCAATCTCAGGCAATATTTCATTACGCAATTGTTCCAGAATCGCCTCCGCCCGCGCAGGATCGTCTTCGGAAATGTCCCCTGTTACATTGATCAGGCGTATGCCATTTTCACGTCGCACCGTGCTGAATCCTGTGCGGCTCTCGACGGTCACCACATCCGCCAGAGGCACATATGTGCCCTGAGGTGTTCGCATCAAACTGCCTTCCAGAAAATCAGCTGTCAGCTCACCTTCTGGCAACTCCACCCGGATTTCTGCACTGCGAGGCCCGTCTGGGAAGGTGGCCGCTTCAAGCCCGTTCAGGCGATGGCGCAACTCACGGCCCAGCGCATCAATCGAAAAGCCCAAAGCGCGACCTTGCGGCGTAAGTTCCAAAATCAACTCTTCTTTGTCATAGCTGAGATTGTCCTCCACTGCTGAAACTTCCGCAAACTCCTCAAGTGCTGTTTTCAAAGCCTCACTGGCGGCCTTCAGCGTTTCGCTATCTGCGCCGTAGAACTCCACGTCCAGCGCATCCCCACCGGGACCAGAGCGCCAGCCACGGAAGCTGACGGTTTCCACCAGCGGATGGCGCGCGACGCGATCTTGTAGCTCTCCCACGAAGGCAAAACTGGAATAGGGCCGAAGATCCGCATCGATCAGCTCAATGGCGATGCCCCCCAACAAGTCAGGATCAAGAGACTCTGCTCCAGGAAGGGCACGACCTGAGTTGCCACCGATCTCTGCAATCACATAGTCGAGGGGATTGGTGCCATAGCGCCCTTCATATTCTTGCCCCAGCTCCTCCGTCGCACGCTGCATTTCACGCATCATCGCGAGGCTGTCTTCTCGCGTGGCACTTGGTAACATGGCAAAATTGGCCGTCACGGAGCCACGCTCAG
Organism: Shimia marina; assembly: GCF_001458175.1. GTDB lineage: Bacteria > Pseudomonadota > Alphaproteobacteria > Rhodobacterales > Rhodobacteraceae > Shimia > Shimia marina. The sequence continues at coordinate 121,647 of NZ_CYPW01000040.1, read as the reverse complement.
GCGCATTAAAGAAACGCCATTTCACATCCCCATTGATAAACAAGGCCGCCTGAGATGCTAGAGCAACCACCGCCAGCGCCAACACAGGGTAGCGGGCAAGGATGACAAAACGCATGAAAGGACGAAACAAAGTCTCACGTACCCAGCGAAAGCCGCGGTTCACATATTTGCTGGGCAGGTCGTACCAATGCTCTTTGGCGGAATGTTTGATGGCATGGGCCATGTGGTGAGGCAAGATCAGGAAACACTCCACCAAAGAGGCAATCAAAACGACGACCACCGTGAAGGGGATGTCTGCGATCAAATCCCCAAAGCGGCCACCGATTGCCGTCAGCCCCAAGAATGCAATGACTGTGGTCAGCGTCGAGGAAAACACCGGCATTGCCATCCGCTGCGCGGCATTCTCGGCAGCCACATAAGGCGTCTCGGAGAGCCGTCGCGCGCGGGCGTCTGCATGCTCACCAACCACAATGGCATCATCAACAACAATCCCCAGCGTAATAATCAGCCCGAAAAGCGAGATCATGTTGATCGTAAGGCCCGCCGCATACATCAATGCAATGGCCGCGAACATAGCCGTTGGAATGCCGGTCGCGACCCAAAAAGCCGTGCGCGCGTTGAGAAACAAAAAAAGCAGCACAAGCACAAGCGCAAGCCCCATCAGGCCATTGTCCACCAAAAGGTTAAGCCGCCCCGTAATCGCTTCTGCACGCGTACGGATCAACTCCAGTCGCACCCCTTGTGGCAGGGTGGCCTGCATCTCTGCGACCACCGCTTCCACCTGCCTTTGGATCTCAATGGCGTCCCCACTGTTGGATCGATCCACACGGATAGAAATGGCTGGATCTTCACCGACAAAATAAGATCGATTACGATCAACGCCTTCAAGCCGAATGTTGGCGACATCCTCCACAGTCAGCTTTGTGCCACCGGGATTTGAGCGCAAAACAATGGCCGCAATTTCGTCAGGTGCCCGCTTTTCCACACCGGTGCGCACCCTTGCAAATGCCCCAGTGACGTCGCCGGCGGGATCTGCATTGACCTCCTGGGACACCACATCCGCGATCTCCGCAATAGAGACATCATGTGATATCAAATCAACGGATGAGGCTTCGATGATAATTTGCCGCTTTGCCAGTCCGCGAATGGTGGTCCGCGTGACCCCTTCCGCATACAGACGTGCTACAAATTCATCTGCATAGCGCGCCAGCTGATCCACATTCACAGGTCCAGTCAGCACCACATCCGTCACGCGATCGCGCCATGCGCCACGGCGCACAACAGGGTCATCGGCCTCTTGCGGAAGGGTTGTGACAGCATCCACCGCCACCTGAACATCGTCAGTCGCGCGGGCCATATCCCAACCGGGCTCAAACTCCATGGTAAGTTGAGCATTGCCTTCGGTAGACCGTGAAGACGTGCTCTCAACACCCTCAACCGCCAGCAAAGCAGGCTCAAGAACCTGCACAATCGCCGCATCCACATCTTCGGCTCCGGCGCCTTCCCACTGCACGTTGACTCGCACATTGTCGACTACAACATCGGGAAAAAACTGCGCGCGCATGCGCGGCATCGCGGCAATGCCCGCAATCAGCAAAATCACCAGAAGAAGATTGGCCGCAGTGCTGTGCCGGGTGAAATAGCTGAGAATTCCCGTGGCGCGTGCTCCAATCTCCCGCATGGGTCAGCCCCCCACTCGATGACGGAGACGTTCCACCATCTGCGCAGGCACTTCGGGTTTATCAAGCGCCTCAAGAATACGTTGCTTGGCGTCTGATGGCATGCGCCCGTTGGCTTCGATCGCAGCCACAAACTTGGCACGCTCCTCCGCGCTCAACGCAACCATCTCCGGTGCCACAATTTCTGATATGGTCGCAGACAGCGGCTTGACGGCAATGCCTTCCCCCAGCAGGGGCGTGCGCCGGGTCACGATCTGTTGTCCAGCCAGCCCTTCCCCGCGCACAAGAATTTCATCCCCCTGACGCCGCACAAGCTGCACCTTCAAACTTTGCAGACGGTTGCCCTCACCCACGAACAATAGATCTCCAGCCGCATTCAGAGCCGAGGCTGGCAACCGCACAACATCTTCAAGTTCCGGTTCTTTCACACGCACCGTGACAAAGTCTCCGGGCTTCAACCCCCGTGCACTATCCAATCGTGCATAAAGCACCCGGCCCGTCTGCCCCTCTCCTACAGCTGCGGCATCGCGTGTAATCACGCCGGTTGAGGACAAATCCGCGCCAAGCACATCCATCGAAACGGTGACCTCCGCACGATGCAGATCATCATTGCTATCCAGCAATCGCGCGTACTGTGTGGTGGATACCCGAAACGCCACTTCAAGAGCATTGGGGTCAATCAGGGTGGCGAGGCGCTCGTTCAGCGACACAAGCCCCCCTTGGACCACCGATACCTCCGACAGTGTACCGCTGAAGCCAGCAGTAATAACTGTATCATCAAGGTCTTTTTGCGCCTCTGCCAAAAGAATACTTGTGCGTTCCAAACGGGTTATCGCCTGATCAACGCGCGCCTCAGCCTGCGCCAGAGCACGACGATTTGACAAAACCGCTTGCCGGGCACCCGCAAGAGCCAGCTCTGCGGTCTCCACTGCTGCGGCCGTGCCAACGCCGCGTTCCCGCAAATCCGTTTGCCGGTCATAGGCTTTTTGCCGCAACGCGAACTGCGCCTGTGCTGCGGCAAGCTCGTCTTGCGCGAGCACAAGTGTACGATCCGCATCTCTCTGTTCGGCCTGTGCATCCAGAAGATCATTGGATACGCGATCATAAGCATAGCGTGCCTTGGTCGGATCCACTTTCACAAGAACCTCTCCCACCGAGACCTCTGCCCCATCTTCAAAGGTCTCAGACAGCTGCACCACTCTGCCCGAGGCAGCGGCCCGAACTTCGAGCGAGCGGCGGCTCTGCACCTCCCCAAACGCCACCAGCTCGGGCGTTTCTGCACCATGCGTGGCGGTTTGAACATTAACGGAAAATACCCGCTCGCGCGCAGGAGGACCTTTTGTGTCTTGCGCCAAGCGATCTTGAATTGCGCCGTGCACCAGATGCCCCGCGTACAGCAGAAACACAGCGGTCACTGCGAGCAAAAACAACCCTGTCAAACTCTGGCGCAAAAATCTCATTGGCTACGTCTCCATGCGTGGCTCACGCTCAATAATGCGCACGCCGCGCTCAATGTCCAAGACAACACACATATGATACGCAGCGCGTATAAATTTCCGTCACATTTATTTTGGACAGCCCCAAAACAACGGAACGCTTTTACTTGCGACGCATATGTTCATCCAGCCGCGGCATGATTTCCACGAAGTTGCACGGCCTGTGACGATAGTCGAGCTGATATTTTAAGATTTCATCCCAAGCGTCTTTGCAGGCCCCCGTGCTACCGGGCAGCGCAAAGAGATAGGTCCCATTGGCCACGCCTCCGGTCGCGCGGCTTTGCACGGCACTGGTGCCGATTTTCTGCATGGAGACCATGGTGAAGACAGTGCCAAAGGCATCAATCTCTTTCTCATAAACATCTCGATGCGCTTCGACGGTCACGTCGCGCCCCGTCAGTCCTGTGCCACCCGTCGAAATCACCACATCAACGGCCTCATCCTCACACCAGGCACGCAGTTGCGCGGCAATTTCGTCTCGTTCATCCCGAATAATCTTACGGTCGGCCAGCAGATGTCCGGCGGCTTCCACCCGTTGCACAAGCGTGTCACCAGAACGATCTTCTGACAGTCCCCGCGTGTCGCTGACAGTCAAGATAGCGACCCTGACTGGAATGAACTCTTTGTCTTCATCAATGCGGTTCAATGTCATCTCTCCTGAAAGTGCGCTGTGTCGGATGGGATGCTATGCGGGCTCAAGACAGAGGCTCTAAGTCAAACCAGGTGCCCGATGGCCCAAGGTTGACAACGCGGCTCTGCCCGACCATCGCGCTTTGCCCCCAACTGTCATGGATATGGCCACAGACCACAAGCCGAGGACCGATACGTTCAATGGCGGAGAGCACTGCGGTGGAGCCAAAAGACTGTCCCGCAGAGGAAACATCGACCACACCTTTGGGCGGCGAATGGCTGATCAGAATGTCGGCACGCTGGCACTGTTCCAGCATGGCAGCCGCTGTGACTTCGCTCAAATCACAGGACCATTCTCCAAACGGCGTTTCTGGTACAGCATAGCCAAGGCCAAAGATTTGAAGTCCTCCAAACTCAAAAGCTTCGCCGTGCAACACTGTCACCGCCGCAGGCGCAGTCGCGCGCAACTCATCTTCGCTTTCGTTGTTTCCCGGCACCAGAACCATAGGCGCTTTGATATCCGCAATCAGATCCAGCGCTCCGGACAAGTCTTGGCGATGATTTGTGAAGTCCCCTGCCCCGATCACAAGATCGGCATCTCGGCTCATTTCAACCAATTGGCCTGCCGCATGACGCGCACGGTGCAGATCAGAAAAAGCAAGGACCCTCAAACGCTCTCCTCCAGCTTGGATTTCAAACTCAGAAGGTCTGCCCAGGCCTCCCGTTTGGCGTGAGGCTGACGCAACAGGTAGGCCGGATGAAACATGGGTAGGACTGGCTTGCCGAAAGCCTCATGCCACTGACCGCGCAGACGTGTGATGCCTTTCTTATCAAGGACGGCCATACAAGAAATATTACCCATCAAAACAATCACATCTGGAGCCACGATTTCCACATGCCGCTCCAGAAAAGGCTTGAGCATGGCAATTTCATCAGGCTTAGGATCACGATTTTGTGGCGGGCGCCACGGCAGCACATTTGTGATGTAGATGGCATCCTTGGACAAAGGCACCTCACGCCCCATGTCGATGGCCTCAAACATGCGATCAAGCAATTGTCCCGCACGCCCAACGAAAGGTTTGCCAATGCGGTCTTCCTCACGCCCCGGTGCCTCGCCAATAATCATGACTCGCGCCGCAGGATTTCCATCCGAGAACACAAGATTGCGCGCGCCTTTCTTAAGTTGACAATGCTCAAACGCATGCATGGCGCCCCGCAGCTCTTCCAACGTCTTGACGGGTTTAACAGCAGACTTTGCCTCAGCAACGGGATCGAATGCGGGCTGAGGCACCGCTGGCGCATCGGCCGGTGGAAGTGCCGCCTTCTTGGCTTTGGGGGTCTCCTTGGGAGTTTCATATCGATTAAAGGGCGCATCAAGTATAGCCTCGGTTGCCCCCAGTTCCACTTGCCATTCCAGCAAGGCCCGCGCGGTGTGATAGTCCAGCGCCTGAGTGTCAAATCCCGATTCCATGACCGCCAGACTACCCCCTCCCCACGGCAGGGGAAAGGCCAGTTGCCGCGTTCAATGCGTCGCGGTCTTATCAGAATAGCTGCGCCCGCTTGCCCCGCCCCGCTGTGCTTCTTATAAGCGGGCCGACACCGGCATAAGGAGCAGGCCATGAGCTTTGACCAAAAGCACCTTCTGGGGATCGAGCAACTGCGGCCCGATGAAATCACCACCGTGCTGGACCTTGCTGATGAATATGTGGATTTAAACCGCCGCGACATTAAGCATTCTGATGCTCTGACCGGTCTAACCCAAGTCAATATGTTCTTTGAGAACTCCACCCGTACGCAGGCCAGTTTCGAACTCGCTGGCAAACGACTGGGCGCAGATGTGATGAATATGGCCATGCAGGCGAGTTCGATCAAAAAGGGAGAAACCCTGATTGATACCGCCATGACACTCAACGCCATGCACCCTGATCTCTTGGTGGTACGCCATCCCCATTCGGGCGCGGTGGATCTGCTTGCGCAAAAAGTGAATTGCGCAGTGCTCAACGCAGGTGATGGAAAGCATGAACACCCCACACAAGCTTTGCTGGATGCGCTGACCATCCGTCGCGCCAAGGGACGCCTGCATCGTTTGAACATCGCCATCTGCGGAGATGTCACCCACTCCCGTGTCGCACGTTCAAACCTGATCCTTCTGGGTAAAATGGAAAACCGTGTGCGCTTGATCGGCCCACCAACACTGGTGCCTGCCAGCTTTGCCGAGTTTGGTGCCGAAATCTACGAAGACATGGAGGAAGGCCTGAAGGACGTGGATGTGGTGATGATGCTGCGCCTTCAGAAAGAACGCATGGATGGCGGCTTTATCCCCTCTGAACGTGAATACTATCATCGCTACGGTCTGGATGCCGCGAAACTCGCCCATGCCAAAGCCGATGCCATTGTCATGCATCCCGGACCAATGAACCGGGGCGTGGAAATTGATGGGGAGATTGCAGACGATATCAACCGCTCTGTCATTCAGGAGCAGGTGGAAATGGGCGTCGCTGTGCGTATGGCTGCGATGGACCTTCTGGCGCGCAACCTCCGCGCAATTCGTCAATATGGGGAAACCTCATGAGCGAAGATCCCAAAGATCCCCGCATGTCCGGCATGGTGGCAACAGTTGCCCTTATTGTCATGTTCGCTTTTGTCGGACTGATGATCTGGATCGGAGGCTGAGACCGTGCAGGTGACAGACTCAGAACGCGGTCTTGTCAGGCTCTTCGCCCTTGACCTGCCCTCTGAGGAGATCACGGCTTTCCGTGAACCCGTCTATGATACCGATGGAGACATCACGGACTGGCCGCTGCAACGCGCCCTTGGCTTTACATATTTGGATGAAGACTTCATCGAGATTTTTCCAATCAGTGATTTAGAAGATCTTGGTCTCACCGGCTACATGGTACAGGGCTTAGGCATTGCGGAAGCAGACGTGAAGGAGGACGCCGCACGGCTATCTTCCCAAAAGGGTTGGATTCTTGTTGTGCTGTCCTCCGCATTTGAAGGGGCGGCGCAAACGCTGTCACCACAACCCCCTCTTCGCTGGATCGGCACCTACAAAGAAGAAGGCGCGCCCGTCTCCTTCGAGGCTCTGCCAGATGCCTCCGCAAAAGGCAGCGCGCCGACCCAAGGCTCTGTGCTCCCTACACCTCAAGGCAACCCGCATCTCACCCTACTACTCGCGCTTTTCACCCTGCCGCTTGCGGCGCTCCTTTTTGGCCTGTTTCTTTGGTGGATCTTGTAATGGCAGACCTTCTGACCCCAACCGCTGACCTTCATGAAGATGAAACCGTGCTGGAGAGCTTCCAAGGCAACCGCAGCAGCTATATCCGCACAAACGCTTGGATTGCAGCCGGAGCCATGGCCGCAGGCATGGGCATTCTCTGGGCAATTGGAAACCCGTTTGTCTGGACCGGTGCGGTCGGTGGCCTCGCAGCCGTTCTGGTACGCGGGGCGTATCTCATGTCCGATGAACTGGCTGTGCGCTGGGATTTGACCAACCTACGCCTCTTGGGGCCGGGCGGACGCGCAATCCCCCTGGAAGACATGGATCAGTTGAACAAGCTCGGCAGCTTCGTGCAGGTCATCACCAAATCCGGTGACAAACACCTGATCAAATATCAAGCCGACCCTCAGGCCACTATGGCCGCCATAAAAAGACAACACGGAGGCCCGCTATGAGCACTCTCTTCACAAACGCACGCATCATCAACCCGGAGCTGGACACCGATGCCTTGGGCTGGCTGCTGGTAGATCGCGGGATAATCGCAGGTTGTGGCACGCAGGAACCGCCAGAAGCCGCAACAGTGGTGAATTGCCATGGCAAATGTCTCGCGCCGGGCATCGTCGACATTGGCGTCAAAGTCTGCGAACCGGGAGAACGGCACAAAGAAAGCTATAAGACCGCAGGCGCGGCTGCCGCAGCAGGCGGTATCACCACCATGGTCACCCGCCCAGACACGCAGCCCGCAATTGATACACCAGAAGTTCTGGAATTTGTTGGACGACGTGCCAATGAAGCTGCGCCAGTCAACGTCGTGCCCATGGCTGCCCTGACCAAAGGCCGTGACGGCCGCGAAATGACCGAAATCGGCTTCCTGATGGACGCAGGTGCCGTGGCCTTCACCGATTGTGAGCATGTGACTGCCGACACCAAGGTCTTTTCTCGCGCGCTCACCTATGCGCGCACGTGCGGCGCATTGGTCATTGCCCATCCTCAAGAGCCGATCCTGTCCAAAGGTGCCGCTGCCACAGCCAGCAAATTTGCCGCGCTACGCGGCTTGCCGGCGGTATCTCCAATGGCAGAGCGTATGGGGCTAGACCGCGACATTGCCTTGATAGAAATGACCGGTGCACGCTACCACGCTGATCAGATCACAACCGCACGCGCGCTGCCCGCACTTAAACGCGCCAAGGAGAACGGGCTGGATATCACGGCGGGCACATCCATCCATCATCTGACGCTGAACGATCTGGATGTTGCGGACTATCGCACCTTTTTCAAAGTGACACCGCCGCTGCGGTCAGAGGATGACCGTCTTGCGCTGATCGCAGCCGTCAAAAGCGGTTTGATCGACGTTATCTGCTCCATGCACACACCGCAGGATGAAGAAAGCAAGCGCCTGCCGTTCGAAGAAGCGGCCGCTGGTGCCGTCGGGTTGGAAACGCTTCTGCCAGCAGCGATGCGGCTCTATCACAACGGTGACCTCACCCTGCCCGAGCTCTTCCGCGCCCTCGCGCTCAATCCGGCCAAACGCCTGGGACTGGTATCTGGCCGCATCGCAGAAGGAGCGCCTGCCGATCTCGTCCTGTTTGATGCGGATGCACCATTTGTCTTGGACCGCTTCAAGCTCAAGTCCAAATCCAAGAACACCCCGTTTGATGGTGCCCGGATGCAGGGTAAAGTTCTGGCAACCTATGTGGCGGGCGAAGCCGTCTATCGGAGAGACTGATGCCAATCATTGAAACTGCGCCCTTTGGGCTGACCCTCTGGGCCGTGCTCGGCTATCTGCTCGGCTCCATTCCCTTTGGCATGGTATTGGCCAAGCTCATGGGGCTCGGCAATTTACGTGACATTGGGTCTGGCAACATCGGTGCCACCAACGTTCTGCGCACCGGCTCCAAGAAAGCAGCCGCGCTAACCCTTTTGCTGGATGGCGGCAAAGGGGCTGTCGCGGTGCTTATGGCGCGCTGCGTGGCAGGGGAAGATGCGGCACAGTTGGCCGGTCTCATGGCATTTCTGGGTCATTGTTATCCAGTCTGGCTTGGCTTCAAAGGTGGCAAAGGAGTCGCCACGTTCCTCGGCCTGTTGCTCGCATTGGCATGGCCTGTCGGCATCGCCTGCTGCCTGACCTGGCTGGCCACTGCCGCTGTTAGCCGTATCTCGTCGCTCTCAGCACTGGTTGCCGCCTGCGCAAGCACACTTTGGATGTTGGTATTGGGATTTTCATCTGCGGCCTGCCTGTCGCTGGCTTTGACCGGGATCATTCTTTGGAGACACCGTGAAAACCTGACGCGCCTACGCTCCGGCACAGAACCTAAAATCGGCTCAAAGAAAAGCTGATTCAAAAGTAAAATCAATTAAAGGGCGAATAGATCGCCCTATTTTTCAAGTCCTACAAACCTAACTTGACCAAAATGCTGCTCTGCGGCATAATTTCCACACTTCAACTAAACTAAATTTACTTTGAATAAGAGGCCAAGAGCGCGCGTCTGCCTATTTTGAGTATAAGGCGCCAGCTAAATTTTCGATGCAATACACTCCGCCTTTTGGCGAGACACTCCAGGCAGAATTGAAGCCGGAAGAACTCTGACAAAACTTTTATGTCGCGGCGGCGTGTAAGTTGCGTCGTTTGTAGGTTTGGAATGAGTGGCGTGCGTAATTGCGCCACGCACAGAAGGCGGTGAGCCTCTTACCGCCGAGCGGGCACGCGTCCTATTGGGTAACGAGTATCTGGTTGTGAACGATGGGCGCGTGCCTGTGCCCTAATCCTTGCGCCCTATTCCGCAGCTTCCTGTTGCATCAGTGCTTCGGGGTCTGGGCGCATGGTAGCAACCAACTCAACCACTTTTAGTCCGAACTTTCGCATTTCCGAGCGGTTCAAGATCACACCACTGTTGGTCAAATATAGCCAATCCGTGACGTTTAACCTGTGGCTACCAGCATCTTCCGGCAGCACGATTGTGTAGTCCATACGGATCGTAGCCCCCGAAACTTCCCCGGTAGCAACGCCAACAATATCATCTGCGATGGCCGTAAACCGAGTGTCATCGATAATCGTCAAATTCCACTTTCTGGCCTGTTCTTTGCCATTAGAATAGGTGAAATTTTCAGTCAACGTGCCTGTATTTCCATTCCAAACCCCATGCATGCGCGCCACGAAACTATTGGCAACGCGCCCGTTCGGACCATAGATCAAACCCTCTGAAAGTATTTCTCCATTCAGATGCTCCATAAGAGAAATACTGGGGCCGAGCCCCGCGTAATCACTCGACTGTTGAGCACGAAAACTCCACAGTCGATTTTTGGCAATCAATACTCCAACCACAAGCACCAATAGGATCGTCAAGAGTTTCATACATCCGCCTCCTCGGCAGGGAGCGTTAACATCAAAGCCAACGCAAAAAGTTTCAACACGCAGGGCACAACCGCGTAGGCGATATTCAAGGCCTGTAACGCTTCCGGCGTATTGGGTGCGCCTGGTTCAAACCCGCTCACTTGCAAGGCAGGCAACACCAGAAAAGCCGCCAGGGCCAATGCCAGTTTTCCAGCGAAGGACCAGATCCCAAATGCCAATGCAGCACTCAGCCGTGCCTTTGTGAGGGATACGGAAAAGAGCGCTGGGAGGATCACCATATCTGCACCAAGCGCCGCCCCTGAGGCGACGCAAATCGCGGCAAAAGCCAAAACACTTCCCGAAGCCAGAAAAGCCGCACCAACAAACGCCCCTATTGCCAACGGCATGGCTATCAAAAGCGTCATCCGCCCACCAAAACGTGCCGCTGCTCTGGTCCAAAGCGGCACGCTGATCCCGGCGCTCAGAAAGAATAACACCAGAAGCGGCCCTGCCAGCCCCTGTAGCGCAAGGCGATCTTCCACAAAAAACAAGAAAAGTGTTGAGGTGATTGCCACAGGCAAACTGTTCACGAGTGCCAAAAGCAACAACCGTATTGCGCCGGCTTGCCGAAGTTCCACAAGCGAAAACCGCTCCCCCTGCACCACGGGGCGCAACCATATCGGGGCACTCAGAACCCCCAAAGCTAGCGCTGCGACTGCCAACACCCAACCGAAGGGCCCGTAGCCTTGCCCTGAGGCGCCCAAGCTGACCAAGATGGTTGGCAAAAGCGCGGCAAAAATCACGCCCAGCAACATCCCCGCTTCCCGCCAGCCTGCGAGTTTCAGAAGTTCTGCTGATGTGGGGACACGCGCGAGGGTCGCGCTGCGCCCATACAGAAGGATCATGCCGAGGCTATAGGCTGAAAACAACAGCACCAAAACCAGAGCAAGTGCGCCCAAACCACCGGCGGCCAACACATCTGCGCGACTGAAAAGTAAAGGAAAGCCCACCGCAAGACCGACAATCGCGGCCATGCCAAAATACAACTGTGCCTTGGGAAACCGGTCAATCAGCCACCCCAAAAACGGGTCTTGTACCAGGTCCACAACGCGTATCGCCAACAAGATTGCGCCAAGCGAAGCAAGGCTGATTCCAAGTTCGACAGACACGAACCGCGGCAAATGAATATAAAGGGGGATGCCCGCTGCCGCCAAAACAAACGCGTATAGGCTGACGCGGGAATAAACCCCACGCGTGGGCTTAACGTCCAAGTTGGCAGGCCTCCGTTCAGGCACTGTCTCGCAGCCAGGTTTCATTGGCGGCCACATCGACAACACCGGCTTTCAGAACTTGTTGTTTCTCCGCCATGCCCGCCACAACCTGCATCGCACTATGAATGCCATCTTCATGGAACCCATGGCGGTTGTAGGCCCCTGCAAACCAAGTATTGTTACTTCCCTGCATGGCTGCAATCTCGCGCTGCGCCCTCAAAGCCGCTTTATCAAAGACAGGATGTGCAAAGTTCACATCATCGTAAATGAGATCGGCTGGAATGTCCTGCGTTGGATTGAGAGTCACGAAAAGTGGATCACTGTCCGCGATGTTCTGCAAACGATTCATCCAATAAGTCACGCCGATAGCCCCATTTTGAGAGCGATACGCCCAGCTGGACCAGCATTTGCGGTTCTTTGGCATCAAGGAAGGGTCTCGATGCAGCACGGCCCGGTTGGGTTGATAGCGGATAGCGCCAAGTGCCGCGCTCTCTGCTGGCGTTGCATCCTGACCAAGGATACGCAGCGCCTGATCTGAGTGACAGGCGAGAATGATCTCATCAAACACCTCTTCATCACTGCCCTGTGCCTTAACCATGACGCCCGGAACAACGCGCCCTGCCAGGAAGCCGCGCTTAATGGACTGCACGGGCGCATTGAGGCGTAAGCTGCATCCACGCTGCAGCAGCGCAGTCTCCAGACGCTTTACGTATTCAATGCTGCCGCCATCAACCGTCCACCATTGATGCTGCTTGTTACCAGCCAGCAACGCATGGTTTTTGAAGAATTGCACAAGGGACTTGGCGGGAAACTGATCGACGTCCTGCGTTGGTGTGGACCAAATCGCCCCACACATTGGCATCAAGTAGTAATTTCGGAACCACTCACCCAACCCCAGTTCAGAGACCAATTCGCCAATGGTTTTATCATCATTTTGAGCCGCTTGCTCCGCGCGTTTTCCAAATCGCAGGATGTCAGCGATCATGCCGTAAAACTTGGGCCGTAGAAGATTACGTTTCTGCGCTCCAATCGCGCTCAGATTGTTCAGGCCATATTCCAGCCAGCCATTGTCAATTGAGGCCCCAAAGCTCATTTCACTCTTGGCCACAGGCACTTTCAACTCATCGAAAAGCTTGGTCAAATGAGGATAGGTCGCATAGTTGAAGACGATAAACCCCGTATCCACGGGTTGGTCGCCATTGCGCCCCGCAAGCACAGTACGAGCATGCCCCCCAAGCCGCCCTTCTGCCTCAAACACAGTCACATCATGATGCTCAGACAAGGCATAAGCAGCAGAGAGGCCCGAAATACCCGAGCCAACAATTGCAATCTTGCGGCGCAAATTCGTTGTCTGATCAAACATGAAATCCTCGTTTTTTGGTCCTTTTGAGGCAGATACGACGCGATGAGCAACTTGGTTCATTCTGCCACAGCCGCAATAGCTGATCAGGCCAACAACGACATCGAAATTCCCCCAACTTCCCCGTAACTTGTGATCTGTCACGATGCAGGTAACGTAAAACAACCATGACCATAGATCATATTCAGGGCCATACCACACATGCACGACGCGGCGCGCTGAAAAATGCGTTTCGCTACAGCGTGGACTATGTGCTGATTGACCTCGCTGAGCATGCAACCGATGCACCGGCAGCTCTACTGTCTCGCAATCACTTTAACCTGTGGTCGATCCACGATCGTCATCATGGAGGCGAACGCGGACAGGGGATCGGGATGTCGTGGTTCCACGACGTCCTAAGCGCACGTGACTTCCCCGTGGCCAACGCCGAAATCTTGCTTTTGACGCAGCCAAATTTTCTATGGTTCCACTTCAATCCGGTGAGCTTCTGGATTGCGCTGATCGACGGAGAGCCATGTGCCTTTGTCGCGGAGGTGAACAATACGGTAGGTGATCGCCATTGCTATTTCTGTGCGCATGACGATTTCCGCCCCATCACGCCCTCAGATCAAATGCACGCCGAAAAACTCATGCATGTATCCCCGTTTCAGACAGTTGAGGGGGCCTACCGTTTCAACTTTTCCCTGACAGACAAAGACCTACATATTCGCATTGCCTATGAGAATCGCGACCAAGGTGTGATTGCCACGCTCTTTGGCCCACGTGCGCCGGTTTCGAACCGCAGCCTTTTGTGGGGCGCATTGCGGCGGCCACTGGGTGCAGGGCGTGTTGTCGCTCTTATCTTGTGGCAAGCTCTAATCCTTAAGTTGAAAGGAGCTCGCTTTCACAAACGCAAAGCCCCGCCAGACGGACTTCTGTCTGAAGGTTCCTCTTCGCCGGTGACCCAAAAATGACCCATTTCAAAGACAAAACCTTCTGGCTTGTGGGGGCAAGTGAAGGCCTGGGCCGCGCATTGGCTGAGAAGCTGAGCGCTGAAGGCGCACATTTGGTCATCTCCGCGCGCAATGGTCCTCGCCTTGCCTCCCTTGCGGCTGGACTGCCAAACACACGTGTGTTGATCTTGGATGTCACGGATGATGCCGCTGTCAAAGCCGCCGCCAACTCGATCGGAGGCTTGGATGGCGTGATCTACAATGCTGGAGCTTATGAGCCGATGTCGGCACAGCAATGGCAGCAGGACACCGCCCTGCGGGTCGTGGATGTCAACCTCACGGGCGCGATGCGTGTCTTGGGAGCCGTGATGCCAAAATTTGTCGCCCAAAACAGCGGTGACATTACCCTTATCGGCTCTTTGGCTGGCTATCGCGGTCTGCCAAAAGCAATTGGCTACGGTGCCAGCAAAGCGGCCATTGTCAGTTTGGCGGAAACCATGCGCCATGATCTCAAGGATTTAAACATCACGGTGCGGCTTGCAAACCCCGGCTTCATCAAAACGCGCCTTACGGATAAAAACGCATTCAAAATGCCGATGCTGATGACGCCAGACGAAGCCGCAGAACACGTATTGCGCGCCATGCGCGGGCGCCGGTTTCGCACAGATTTTCCACGCCCGTTCTCTTGGGCGCTCAAATTGCTGCACATTCTGCCAGATTGGATAATCTATCGCGGCAAATGATATAATGGTGATCCCAGAGAGGCTCAAACCCAGCGCTTGATATTGTTATAATATACCATTAAGTGGCTACGTATCGTTTGCGCTGATAAGAAATGATCGTAATGGCCGAAACCCGCCTTCCAATCACATTGCTCACGGGCTTCTTGGGGGCCGGTAAATCAACCCTCCTAAATGCGGTGCTCTCTGACAACTGTGCAGGCAAAATTGCTGTTGTTGTGAATGAGTTTGGCGAAGTCGGCCTAGACCATGATCTAATCGAAGCCACAGACGAAGAAGTGGTTCTGATGTCTTCGGGCTGCTTGTGTTGCTCCATCCGCGGAGACCTGTCAGATACGCTCGCTGGCCTGATGGAACGCCGCGAAAGTGGCAGTCTCGACTTTGACCGGATTGTCATCGAAACCACCGGGCTTGCAGACCCCGCACCAATCCGACAAACGCTGATCGTCGATCCTTACCTCGCCCGCAATACAATGCTGGATGGTGTTGTGACCCTTGTAGATGCCATCAACGGTCAAGCTACACTTGATGCGCAGTTTGAGGCTGTGTCTCAGGCAGCGACAGCGGACCTCCTACTGATCAGCAAAACCGATTTGGCACATCGTCGTGATGTAAAGGCGTTGCACACACGACTTGAGGCCCTGAACCCTTCTGCAAAAATTCTAACAACCCGCGAGGCCAAACAGTCGCCCGCACTTCTTTTTGGCCTCTCAGGAATGCGTCGCGGCTCGGAAACCGAGAATGTCCTTGCCTGGATGACTCGCGAAACACGCGCACCGATGGCAGATCCCCTTGCCAATCTGTCCGGCCTGTCTCAATCCACATCCAAACCAACGCTCTCTCCCCATGACGCACGCATTGAAACAGCCTCAATGCAGCTGGAGGCTCCGCTAGATGATCGCGTTTTTGACCATTGGCTGGATACACTCGTTGCCGTAAAAGGCCCTGACCTCCTGCGCGTGAAGGGCATTGTGTTCCTGAAAGACATCCCCACACCTTTTGTGTTTCATGGTGTGCAGCATATCTTTGATCCGCCGGTGCCACTCAATAACTGGCCCAAAGACGACACTACCACGCGGATTGTTGTGATCGCACGCGACATGACATCAAAAGAGCTGGAACGCAGCTTTGATATGCTACGCGCAACCAAAGCACCGCCGCAGCCAGACGTCTTTCCGGGTTGGCAGAAAACTGAACAAAAAAACTGGCCCTGAGAAAACTCAGGGCCACAAAAGGCCCCTTTTGCGTGGCCATGTCTCGATGTTTAGACGTTTAAATCCTGAATATCGGCTGCAAAAGCCGTGGCACAAACGCATTGAAACGCAAACGCGCGTCCGTTGCCGCAAGGCAGATGCAAACATCCTCCATGCCCGCAATCGGCGTATGCTCCAAGGTTTCATCTGCGACCTCGACATCGCCAACGCCGAACTGACCGGTTTCATCCGAAAAGCTACCCTGCAGCACAAGCGTCAACTCCAAGCCGTTATGCCCATGATCTGGTACGGCTTGGCCTGGCGGAATGTAAAGCAACCGGACGCTCCCGTGTTTATCTTCCGACAAGATATCCTGTCTAACCCCCATGCCAAGCTTCTTCCAGCGTGGCTCCTGACCTTTCAGCGCCTCCATCACAGGCCCCGGGTAAGGACCACGCCGCTGATAAACCGGCGTATCTTGGAAAGGATCATCCAACATCGCAAGCACGTTGGACTTCATGGAACTCGAAACATCAGCGCGCAGCATGTCGTCCAACACAATGCCGCCCACGGCTTCATGTGCCTCCACAACGGCCCGACATTCAGAACACATTGAAATATGGGTTGCTACAACCACGGAAAAGGCATGCGGCAGCGTACCTGCCGCGTAAGCCGCCAGCATCGGCTCCGGGATATGATGGCTAATCGAGGTCATTCACTCAGATCTTTCAACTCATGCCTTAGACGCTGCAGGCCAAGACGAATTCGCGATTTGATGGTTCCCAACGGCAGGCCTGTTTGCGTACTGATCTCCTGATGAGTCAGCTCTCCCAAATAGGCCTTTTCTATCACTTCACGCTGTTCAGGCCTCAACCTTTGCAAAGCATCGCGCAACTGCCCTGTTTCCTGCTCAATCGAAACAATCTGGCTCGCATCCGGCTCTGCTTCAGGCTCTTCCTTCAATGCCTCCGGCATCGGCCGATTTTCCTTACGTGCCACGTCGATCTGACGGTTACGCACGATTTGGTACACCCAAGCGGACACCTGTGCGCGGTGTGGATCAAACATATGTGCCTTGCGCCACAGGGTCAGCATGACGTCCTGCACGATCTCTTCAGCCTGAGCAGCAGACGTGCCATTACGCATCACAAAGCCCTTCAACCGGGGCGCAAAATGATCGAACAGCGCGGAAAACGCCGCCTTATCGCGGTGATCACGCACAGCGATCATCCACAGGGTTTCTCGGGAGGGCTCCGCCTTGGCCTGCGTCACGCGCTGCCTTTCTTTCGGGCGCGCCTTTGGCGCTTTGAGCCGGACGCGGGGGATATCAAGTGTTGCACTCACCATATCCCTACTACGCGGACACTTGCAAAGCAGATCACGCCACTGAACAAAAACTGTGTTTTTTTGCCAACGCCCGGCGCTCCACTCTGAAAGTTCGTCCCTCAAATCAGCGCTCTTTGCACCTTGGATCGGATCGGATACCAACAGATTACAGATGTAATGCCGACAAAACAGATGGATATCCTCATGGAAAAGCGCCCTATTGTCTCTTCCCGTCACCTCGCAGAAGGGGAAGGCTGGGAAGCCTCTGAAATCGAATATGGGATGATCATCGCCTACAATGCCTTCTCCCGGTGGATGACACGCTGCATGTCCGCCGCCGGGCACGCAGAATTGACGTCTCTGGAAATTCTCGCATTGCACAACGTCAATCATCGCAACAAAGAAAAACGTCTTACCGACATCTGCTTCCTGCTCAATATCGAAGACAGCCACACAGTGAACTATGCCTTGAAAAAGCTTGTAAAGATTGGGCTTATCCAATCCGAGAAACGCGGCAAAGAAGTGTTCTATCGGACATCGGAGGCTGGCCAAGCCGCCTGTGATGCCTATCGCCAAGTGCGTGAGCGCTGTTTCATTGATGGCCTGTCCAAGCTGGATCTCTCAGGCGCGGATATGCGCGAAATCGCCTCATCTCTGCGCTCTCTGTCTGGCCAATACGATCAAGCAAGCCGCGCGGCAGCCTCACTTTAACCCAGCATCAACAGCGGCAGGGACGCTGCATTCGGTTACGTTGACAAAATATCGATGTTTTGCGCATAAATCGAAAACACCTCATTCAGGAGAGAGTGATGAGCAAAGAACACAGCGGTGCATGGCAATTCTGGGTCGACCGAGGTGGCACTTTCACAGACATCGTGGCCAAAGCGCCGGATGGGCACCTGCAAACGCACAAACTGCTCTCCGAAAACCCCGAAAGCTACAACGATGCGGCCGTGCATGGCATCCGACAGCTTCTGAAGCTCCCGACGGACGCTGCAATTCCCGCCGGTGCCATCGACTCCGTTAAAATGGGCACAACGGTGGCCACCAACGCGCTTTTGGAACGCAAAGGTGCGCGCACCGTACTGTTGATCACCAAAGGTCTGCGGGATCTGCTGCGGATCGGCTATCAGAATCGCCCTTCGCTCTTTGCCCTCAACATCGAGTTGCCTGAACTGCTCTATGACGAGGTGATCGAAATCGAGGAGCGTTTGGATGCCGATGGCAATATCCTTACGCCGCTTGATCTGCCGCAGGCCAGCGCCGCGCTCAAGGGCGCTCATCAGGCCGGCTACCGCTCTGTCGCAGTCGCACTGATGCACAGCTATCGCTTCCCCGATCATGAGAAGGCTCTGGGCCAAGCTGCTCAGGCGTTGGGCTTCACGCAAATCTCCCTCAGCCACGAAACAAGCCCCCTTATCAAGCTGGTCGGGCGCGGCGACACAGCCGTCGTTGATGCCTATCTCTCTCCAATCCTGCGCCGTTATGTGGATCAGGTCGCCACGGCATTGGATACTGCGAATGGAGGCTGTGGACGGCTGTTGTTCATGCAATCCAATGGCGGGCTTACTGATGCTCGGCTGTTTCAGGGGCGCGACGCCATTCTCTCCGGTCCGGCAGGCGGCGTAGTGGGCATGGTGCGCTCTGCGGCCGAACTCGGTTTTGAAAAACTCATAGGCTTTGACATGGGCGGCACCTCCACCGACGTCTGTCACTATGCCGGTGAGTACGAACGCTCGTTTGAAACAGAGGTCGCCGGTGTGCGCATGCGGGCGCCAATGATGTCGATCCACACAGTGGCTGCCGGTGGTGGCTCCATCCTCAGTTTCCGCGATGGCCGCATGCAAGTTGGCCCCGAAAGCGCCGGGGCAAATCCAGGGCCATGCGCCTATCGCCGTGGCGGCCCACTCACCGTCACCGACTGCAACGTTCTCCTGGGCAAACTGCAAGCCGCACACTTCCCGCATGTCTTTGGCCCCAATGGAGACCTGCCACTGGATGAAGACGCCGTACGAGAGAAGTTCAACGTCCTGCGCACAGAAATCGGCACAGACAAATCTGTTGAAGAATTGGCCGAAGGCTTCTTGCGGATTGCCGTTGAAAATATGGCCAATGCAATCAAGAAAATCTCCGTACAGCGTGGCTATGATGTGACGCAATACACCATGAATTGCTTCGGCGGAGCTGGCGGGCAGCATGCTTGCCTTGTTGCCGATGCGCTGGGGATGGAAAGCATCTTCATTCACCCCTTCGCAGGTGTTCTTTCGGCTTTCGGAATGGGGTTGGCAGATATTCGCGCCATGCGCGAAAGCCAGTTGGGATGTGCGCTTGATGCCCCAGAAGCGGCCACCCAATTGGCCATCTTGGCACAGGCGGCACGCACAGAGGTCGCAGAGCAAGGCGTCTCAGATGCGGACATCACCGTCACTCAGGCGGCACATATCCGCCCCGCTGGAGCACAACAAAGCCTCAGCGTACCCTACGGCGATATCAAAAACATGCGTACGGCGTTTGTCTCGGCACACAAACAGCGCTTCGGCTTTGCCCCGGACACCAGTGATCTGATCATCGATGTGGTGGTCGCCGAGGCCATTGGCCAAACCGGCGAGCCCGTCACACTGCCTGATCCAGTAGGCGCAAACACCACCCCAGCCCACGTGCGACTTTACACTGGAGGTCGCTGGCAAGATGTCCCGCTGGTGGACCGCGAGACATTGAGCCTCGGACAATCTGTGACCGGCCCAGCCATTCTCACAGAACCGACTGGCACCAATATGATTGAAGAAGGCTGGCAGGCCACATGCGCCCAAGGTGGCAATCTCGTGCTCAAACGTGTTGTGCCACTGGCCCGCTCCGAAGCCATTGGCACTTCCGTAGACCCGGTCATGCTGGAGGTTTTCAACAACCTCTTCATGTCCATCGCAGAGCAGATGGGCGCGACGCTGGCAAACACGGCCTATTCCGTGAACATCAAAGAGCGCTACGACTTCTCCTGTGCCATCTTTGATCAGAACGGCGACCTTGTGGCCAACGCGCCGCATGTGCCTGTGCACCTTGGCTCCATGTCGGAAAGCGTGCGCACCATCTTGCGCCTGAACGCAGGCAAGATCCGCCCCGGCGACGTCTTCATGATGAACAACCCCTACAACGGTGGCACCCATCTCCCCGATGTCACCGTCATAACCCCGGTCTTTGCCCCGGAAGGGGAGCAGATCCTCTACACGGTGGCTTCACGCGGGCACCACGCCGACATTGGCGGCAAAACGCCGGGATCCGCCCCGCCTGACAGCCGACACATCGAAGAAGAAGGCATCTTGATCGACAACTTCCTGCTCGTGAACCAAGGCACCTTACAGGAAGAGGCCACGCGCACCTTGCTGGCATCGGGCCCCTACCCTTGCCGCAACATTGATCAAAACATGGCCGATCTGGCGGCACAGATTGCAGCGAACGAAACCGGCGCAGCAGAACTGCGTAAAATCACCAAACAGTTTAGCCACGCCACTGTGCAAGCCTATATGGAGCACGTTCAGGACAACGCAGAAGAAAGCGTGCGCCGCGTGCTCGACGTGCTGCATGACTGCGCTTTCTCCTACCCATTGGACAGTGGGGCCAAAATTGAGGTGTCCATTACGGTGGACAAAGCCAATCGAAGTGCCACGCTTGATTTCACCGGAACCTCTGGCCAGAGCCCAACAAACTACAACGCGCCTCTGGCAATCTGCCGCGCGGTGGTACTCTATGTCTTCCGGACACTGGTCGGCAGCGACATTCCTATGAACGAAGGCTGTATGAAGCCGCTTTCTTTGATCGTGCCTGAAGGGTGTATGATCAACCCCAAAGCGCCTGCCGCCGTGATATCAGGCAACACCGAAGTCAGTCAGGCGATTGCCGATACACTCTATGGCGCGCTTGGCGTGATCGCCGGCAGCCAAGGTACCATGAACAATTTTGTCTATGGCAATGACACCCATCAAAACTACGAAACCATTTGTGGCGGCACGGGTGCAGGGGAAGGCTTTGATGGCACGAGCGCGGTCCACAGCCACATGACGAACACCCGCATGACGGACCCTGAAGTGCTGGAAACCCGCTTCCCAGTGCAAGTGGAGGAGTTCTCCATCAGGCAGGGATCAGGAGGCGCAGGCCAGTGGTCTGGAGGTGAGGGCATCCTGCGGCGTCTGCGATTTAACGAACCCATGACCGTGACAGTGCTATCCTCTCACCGGATCATCCCTCCACATGGCACCGCAGGCGGCGCTCCTGGAGGCATTGGTATCAATCGCGTCCAAAGGGCAGATGGCCGGGTCGAGACACTGAAAGGAAATGATCAGACAGAGCTGACCTGCGGAGATGTCTTCATCATGGAAACACCGGGCGGCGGCGGCTTTGGCCCAGTCTGATTAATAAACACTTAATCGTTCAAGTGTCCGCTATATTTTACTAAAAACAGACACTTGAACACCAATCCTCACTTGAGGTTGCGCCGCAGAAGGCAATCTTGCACGCGTCCAGGAAAATCTGTCACGATTCCATCAAGCCCCATATCAATCATCCGATTGATGTCTCGCACGCTGTTGACAGTCCATGCATTCACCAAGAGGCCAAGCGCATGCGCTTCCTCGACCTGCTCTTGGGTGACCTCCATAAAAAAGGGGCACCACATCTGCCCCCCCGCATCAGCAACCGCCTGAGGCAGTGACATGGTCAACTGCGTCAAGTCTGGCTCAACTGTGCGGTCAGCGGATTGCGCCTCTTCCTGCGGATTTTTTGTCACGTAAGACAGATAAGAGGTTGGGAGATCTGGTGCGATCTTTCGGCAAACATCCAGAATGCCCCAGTCGAAACTGTGCATGGCCACCCGATTTGCAACTCCGGCTTTGCGCACGGCGGCAACCACCGCCTGCGCCATATCACGGCGTTCCTGCTCCATGTCGGGCGCATCCGGATCCGTTTTCATTTCCACGAAAAGATACAGATCGCTCTTGGCCGCAAATGCCAAGACCTCATCCAAAGTCGGCACTCTCGCACTGGGCAATCTGGCCTGATCGCTGTAACGGCGCCCATATTCCGTCGCGCGGTTGGCGGCACCAATGTCACAGGCGCGCAGGTCTTGGAACGTCATTTCTGCAACGCGAGGCCCAGGATCTGGCAACCACAGACCAGAGGCGTCTCGCGCCAGCGATCCATCCAGCGTGTGATTGTGAACAACAACCGGCACACGATCCTTGGTCATCACCACATCAAACTCAATCGAGTCCACGCCGATGGTCTGACAGAAGGCAAAACCCTCCAAGGTGTTTTCAGGCAAAACACCACGCGCGCCCCGGTGTCCAGAGACACGCGGACCATCGGGACCAGCCCGAAAGCCTGCGAGTTGTAAAAATTGGCTCATCACTCGATCCGTTTTTGCGTATCAGGCGCAAAGAAATGCAGTGTCTCTGCGGCCGCCTCAAAAGACAAAACAGCACCGAGCTCTGCCGTCACGTGACCGGGCAAACTCGCCACCATTTCGGTCTGCGTACCCTCCAAAACGCCATGCAGCAAGGTGTTCGCACCCAGTTGTTCCATCATCTGGACTTTTAGACGCACAGGGCCTGCCTCAGAACGGATCAAATGCTCTGGACGAATACCCATTGTCACCGCCCCCGCACGTACTTCGCCGGCCAATGTTGTGCCGTTGGCCAAGGTGATCGTCGCCCCGTCGGCATCCGCTGGCAGAAAATTCATCGCAGGGCTGCCAATAAAGCCGCCCACAAACATTGATTGCGGTCGATCGTAGAGTTCAATCGGTGTGCCGAACTGCTCCACATAGCCACCATTGAGCACCATCAAACGGTCGCCGAGCGTCATGGCCTCTACCTGATCATGGGTCACATAAATTGATGTCACACCAAGTTTCTGTTGGAGTTTGCGGATTTCCAAACGCATCTGCACGCGCAGCTTGGCGTCGAGATTCGACAATGGCTCATCAAACAGGAAGACTTGCGGATCGCGCACAATCGCACGCCCCATGGCCACACGCTGGCGCTGGCCACCGGAAAGCTGGCGCGGCTTACGCTCCAAATAGGGACGGATTTCCAAAATATCCGCAGCCTCTTCCACCCGACGATTGATTTCCGCCTTGGAGATTCTCCGAATTTTGAGGCCATAGGCCATGTTCTCGCGCACGGTCATGTGGGGGTATAGCGCGTAGTTCTGGAACACCATCGCGATATCACGGTCGGCCGGTTCCAGATCGTTCACCACCTGATCCGCGATCTGTATGTCGCCCCCTGTCACGGTTTCCAGCCCCGCAATCATGCGCAGCAAGGTGGATTTGCCACATCCCGAAGGGCCAACGATAACGACAAATTCGCCATCCGCGATCTGTCCGTCAATGTGGTGCAGAACCTCTGTGTCGCCATAGGCCTTCACAAGGTCTTTGAGTGTAATGGATGCCATGGTCGTATTGCCTATTTGTCTGTCTCAGTCAGCCCTTGCACAAAGAGCTTCTGCATGCCGATCACCACAAACACCGGTGGGATCATTGCCAAAAGTGCGGTCATCATCACGATGTGCCACTGTGGAGATTGTTCAGCGACTTCCAGCATCTCCTTGATACTCATGACAATGGTCGTCATGTCGCTGTCCGTTGTGATCAGCAAAGGCCAAAGATACTGGTTCCAGCCAAAGATAAAGAGGATCACAAACAGCGCGGCGATATTGGTGCGGCTCAGTGGGATCAGGATATCCCAGAAAAACCGCATCGGCCCTGCCCCATCAATCCGCGCACTTTCCAGCATCTCATCAGGGATGGTCAGAAACACCTGACGGAACATGAATGTCGCTGTTGCCGAGGCAATCAAAGGCACCGACAACCCCCAGTAGCTGTTGAGCATGCCCAAATTGGCGACAACCTCAAAAGTCGGGAGAATGCGTACCTCTACTGGCAGCATCAAAGTGATGAAGATCATCCAGAAGAACCCCATGCGGAATGGGAACTTGAAGTAGACAATCGCAAAAGCTGACAGCAGGGAGATCACAATCTTGCCCGAGGCAATCAGAAGTGCCATCACCAGCGAATTCAGCAACATACGCCATACCGGCGCGCCAGCCGAACTGGAAAGTCCGGAGCCAAACAGCGTGTCTTTGAAGTTTTGCCAGAAATGCGCCCCAGGCAGCAAAGGAATGGGCGCCTGCGTCATGCGCACGGCATCATGCGTCGCCGCCACAAAGGTGATCCAGATCGGCAGCGCGACAATCACCACGCCGAGGATCAACACCAGATGGGAAATAAACGTAAGAAGGGGACGATTTTCAACCATCAGTATTCCACCTTTCTTTCAACATAGCGGAATTGGACAACCGTCATGATGATGACAAGGAACATCAGGATCACGGATTGTGCAGCAGATCCGCCCAGATCGAGACCAACGAAACCATCATTGAAGACTTTGTAGACCAGGATCGTGGTGCTATTGGCCGGACCACCCTGAGTGATGGCGTGAATGATGCCAAAAGTGTCAAAGAAGGCGTAGACCGCATTGATCACCAGAAGGAAAAAGGTCGTCGGAGAGATCAGCGGAAATACAAAATCCTTGAACCGGCGCACCGGCCCCGCGCCGTCAATCGCGGCCGCCTCAATGAGAGATAGAGGAATGGATTGCATCGCGGCAAGATAAAACAGGAAGTTATAGGCAATCTGCTTCCAGGCGGCTGCAAAGATCACCAATGCCATCGCCTGAGACCCGTTCAGATAGTGGTTCCAGTCGACACCCAGCATGTCCAGAAAATATGGGAAGATGCCCAGCGTGGGGTTGAACATAAACACCCACAGCGCCCCGGCCAGCACTGGCGCCACCGCATAGGGCCAGATCAACAGCGTGCGATAGGCTGTGGCTCCGCGCACGATCCGGTCTGCAAAGCCAGCAAGGATCAGAGCCACTGACATCGACAGGAGGGCCACCGCCGCGCTGAAAAACAGCGTGCGCCAAAAACTGTCGAGGTAATGCGCATCGGCAAACAACAGTTCGAAATTCTCAAACCAGACAAACTCGGTGGACAGCCCAAAAGCGTCCTCAATCAAGAACGACTGATAGATCGCCTGCGCTGCAGGCCAGAGGAAAAAGACCACCGTGACAATGATCTGAGGGGCCACCAGCAAAAAGGGCAGCACCGAAGAAGGGAAATGAACGCGCTTAAGCATGCTACCCCGGCTATAGGAGAAAGGTCGTGAGACGGCAAAAGCGCCCGGCAGCTTACACAAGCCACCAGGCGCTCGGAGTTACCCGTCTTTATTTCGCAGCGCGCTCAAACTTGCGCAGCAGATCGTTGCCACGATCCGCAGCCGCATCCAGCGCCTGCTGAGCGGTTTTGTCACCCGCCCAGAGCGCTTCCATCTCTTCGTTGATCACGTCGCGCACCTGCACGAAGTTACCAAAGCGGATGCCACGGGAATTGGCGGTTGGCGTGTTCAGGCTCAACTGCTGGATGGCCGTATCAGTGCCTGGGTTTGCATCGTAAAACCCCTGCTCTTTGGACAGCTCATAGGCCGCTGTGGTGATCGGCACATAGCCGGTTTCCTGGTGCCACCACGCCTGAACCTCTGGCGAAGACAGATATGTCATGAACTGTGCCAGACCTTTGTACTCGTCAGCCTCATGCCCTGCCAAAGCCCAGAGGGTCGCGCCGCCAATGATAGAGTTTTGCGGCGCATCTGCGACATTGGTGTCCAATGGCAGCATGGTTTGACCAAACTCAAAACCCGCCTGCGTTTTGATGGAGCCATAGTATGCAGAAGAGTTCATCCACATGCCGCACTCACCATTGGTGAACATCGGCAGCGAGTCGCCGCGACGACCGCCATATTTGAACAGATTGCCTTCAGACATGGCTGCGATGTCATCCAGACGTGCGGCCACTTTTTCATTGTTGAAGGTGAACTCTGTGTCAAAACCAGCAAAGCCGTTTTCTTTAGTGCCCATTTCAAGGTCGTGCCAAGCGGAGAAGTTCTCCACCATCACCCAGGACTGCCAGCCAAAGCTGATGCCGCACTCCATACCGTTGTTCACCAGCGCCTGAGACGCGGCTTTGACGTCATCCCAAGTTTTTGGTGCCTCAACACCGGCCGCTTTCAGAGCGTCGGCATTGTACCAAAGAACAGGTGTAGAGCTGTTAAATGGCATGGAAAGCAGTTCACCCTCCGGCGTCTGATAGTAGGAAATCACTGCTGGAAGGTAATCAGATTTATCAAAGCTCTCGCCCGCATCCGCCATCATTTTTTCCACAGGGTAGATCGCGCCTTTGGCCGCCATCATTGTCGCTGTGCCAACTTCAAAAACCTGCACCAGATGCGGGTGCTCTTTGGCACGGAACGCCGCAACTGCCGCCGTCATGGTCTCGGTGTAGTTCCCCTTGTAGGTCGGAACAACTTTGTACTCAGACTGGCTGGCATTGAAGTCGGCGGCGATCTTGTCCACACGTTCGCCATTTGCACCACCCATGGCATGCCACCACTGAATTTCAGTCTGGGCAAACCCTGCGCCCGCCATCAAACTGGCCAGCGCGACCCCCGAAAAAGTTGCTTTAGTGAAATTCATCTCTCTTGTCCCTCGGTGAATTGACTAAATTTCAGGCAGAGAATTCGCCGATCCCAAAAATAATTCAAGTTAAACTTTTGCGACACAAACATAGCTCAATGTTATATGCATGTCATAAAGCAATGCAATTATGGACAAAACCGAAGGAAACACCGCGTTGAAATTCCAAATCCGACAGCTTGAAGCCTTCCGCGCCGTGGCTGAAACCGGCTCCATAACAAAGGCAGCAGCCGTTCTAGGCATCTCACAACCTGCTGTGAGTCGCTTGATGTCCGACTTTTCAAAATCTGTGGGTTTTGAGCTCTTCCAACGTCGCCGTGGTGTTCTGGAACCCACCAGCGACTCGCGCTATCTTTTGGCAGAAGTCAGTCGGATTCTGGACCGACTGGACCATCTGGATGACTTGCGCCGCGACATTGCAGAACGCAAGAGCGGGCACATTCGTATCGCATGCCTGCCCGGCTTCGCCACCAGTCACCTGCCCGGCGTTTTGGTGGATTTTCTGGCCGACCGCCCCGGAGTCACTGTCACACTGGAGCCCGACCGCCCCGAACGCATCTTGGAATGGATCATTGGAGAACAGTATGACTGCGCCATCACTGATGGATTCTCCGGCCACCCCGCGACGGAAGCAACGGACGTAAAAATCCGCTCTGTCCTGATCATGCCCGAGGGTCACCCCCTCGCGGAGCGGGCATTGTTGCGACCAAGCGACATACAACAGGAAAAACTCATTCATTCTCGCAGAGACAGCCCGTTCTTTCGCCAATTGGAGCGCGCTTTCGCGGAGGATGGTGCCCAAATAAACTCGTGGATCGAAGTTCGTCAATTCACCGCCGCATGCACAATTGTGGCACAGGGCCACGGTGTTTCAGTCGTCAGCGCGCTAGATGCCGAGCAATACCGAGATCAGGGCCTGATCATTCGTCCGTTTGCCCCACAACTTGATCACCGTCTGTCCATTCTACGCCCCATTACGGGAAATGCCTCGCCACTGGTCTTTGACTTTATCAAAGCCTTCACCGACAGTCTGGCCCCATACACGGTACCAATGTCCCGGCGCACCAGGTCTGGTGCAACCGCGTCCTCCGCCCATTAGCCAAGAACTTCATCAAAAAACGCCGACGGAAAGTTTCCCCATCGGCGTTTCAGAAATTCTGGATGAGCCGCCTCTCACAGCGCTCTATGCAAAATTCAGTGTGTCCAGGGGGCCCTGCGGTTGGTCGCAAAATTCTCACCATAACCACCCGCACGGATGTTGGGCTTGCGCTGATGTGGCTCCATCACCTCTGCCTCGATATTGTGCTCACGCGCGTAGCTGACAGCAGCTTCCTTGCTGTCAAACTTCAGGCGTATTTGACTTTGCGTGTCACCGGAACCGGTCCACCCCATCAGCGGGTCAATGTCCTTGGCTTCCGATGGTCCGTATTCCAGAACCCATTGATGAGTTTTGGCTGTCCCGGAGGACATGGCCGTACGGGCTGGCTGATAGATGCGCGCAATCATAAGGCTCTCCTTGGCTTGCTGCTTTATCAAGGATTCTCGCTTCAGCGGCAAGAGACAGAATAGCGCAGAACTCGCTGTAAATCTTCAATCTTTGGAAAGGGAAGCTTGCAAGCAACCAGAAAACTCGGCCAACCCGCGGGGAGCGAGGGGTGTAAGTGCGGTTTGAACAGAGCTTTGCACCCGGCTGCTTGCTGCATGACCATAACGAGCAACCCATTCCTTTGGCAAGCGCAACACATATTTAATTGCGAGACGGCTGTAATTTTTATTCTAAAATTTCAATATCACCCAGAATTTCTTACCAAAAACCGCACAAAGACACATGACCCTACGTCATTCTTGGGTTTTTTACTGACTCGTCGATCAAAAACTTCTGCACTTGCGAAGTAAATTTTTGCTGCGTCGCAAAATTTTGAGTCACCGCCTATTGCAGCGCGGAGCGCACTTTCGCCCTTGCATAAGAACAAAAGAAGACCAAAATCACCCAGACGCGTAGACAACCCGCAATTGGAATCTCAAATGAGTGACGCCGCCAACGCCCCGCTTCTCAATGGCCCTGATCCGGAGGCAGCGCGCCGCCCCAAATTGGAGGGCGGCAAACGCATTGTCATGCATACGGAGTTTGAACCGGCCGGTGATCAGCCGACCGCGATTGCAGAACTATCCGCAGGCGTGAACGATGGCGAACGCAACCAGGTGCTGCTTGGCGCAACCGGCACCGGTAAAACCTTCACCATGGCCAAGGTGATTGAGGAAACTCAGCGCCCTGCCATCATCCTCGCCCCTAACAAGACCCTGGCTGCGCAACTTTATGGCGAGATGAAAGGCTTCTTTCCTGAAAACGCCGTCGAATACTTCGTCAGCTTCTATGACTACTACCAACCCGAAGCCTATGTGGCGCGCTCTGACACCTTCATTGAGAAGGAAAGCCAGATCAACGAACAGATCGACCGCATGCGCCACTCCGCTACGCGCGCCCTGCTGGAGCGGGACGATGTGATCATCGTGGCCTCGGTCTCCTGTATCTACGGCATCGGCTCGGTGGAAACCTACTCCGCCATGACCCTGGATCTCAAAGCAGGCGGCGAATACGACCAACGCCAAGTCATTGCCGATCTCGTCGCCCAACAATACCGCCGCAACGACGCAGCTTTTCAGCGTGGCTCCTTCCGGGTGCGCGGCGACAGTCTGGAAATCTTCCCCGCCCACCTTGAGGACCGCGCCTGGAAACTCTCCTTCTTTGGTGAGGAACTGGAAAGCATCACCGAATTTGACCCGCTCACTGGCGAAAAGACCGATACGTTTGAGCAAATCCGCGTCTACGCCAACAGCCACTATGTGACCCCAAAGCCAACGCTGAACCAGGCCATCATCAACATCAAAAAAGAACTGCGCCAGCGGCTGGATCAGCTTGTGGACGAAGGCAAACTGCTTGAGGCGCAGCGGCTGGAGCAGCGCACCAACTTTGATCTGGAAATGATGGAGGCACAGGGCTTCTGCAACGGCATCGAAAACTACTCCCGCTACCTCACTGGCCGCGCACCGGGCGAACCGCCGCCCACCCTGTTTGAATTCATCCCCGACAACGCCATTGTCTTTGCCGATGAAAGTCACGTGTCGGTGCCACAGATCGGCGGCATGTATCGCGGCGACTATCGCCGCAAGTTCACGTTAGCCGAGCACGGCTTCCGCCTGCCGTCCTGCATGGACAACCGCCCGCTCAAGTTTGAGGAATGGGACGCCATGCGCCCACAATCCGTCTTTGTTTCCGCAACCCCTGCGGGCTGGGAGCTCGATCAATCCGGCGGCGTTTTCTCAGAACAGGTGATCCGCCCAACCGGACTTTTGGATCCAGAGGTGGAGATCCGTCCTGTAGAAATGCAGGTGGATGATCTACTGGATGAAATCCGCAAAGTCACCGCACAAGGCTTGCGCACGCTGGTGACCACACTCACCAAACGGATGGCCGAGGATCTCACCGAATATCTGCACGAACAGGGTATCAAGATCCGCTACATGCACAGCGACATCGACACGCTGGAACGCATTGAAATCCTGCGCGATCTGCGCCTTGGCGCCTTTGACGTGCTGGTCGGCATCAACCTACTGCGTGAGGGTCTGGATATCCCCGAATGTGGTCTGGTGGCCATTCTGGACGCCGACAAAGAAGGCTTCCTGCGCTCTGAAACCTCCTTGGTACAAACCATCGGCCGCGCCGCGCGAAATGCCGATGGCCGGGTGATCATGTATGCCGACCGCATGACCGGGTCCATGGAGCGCGCGATTGGCGAAACCAACCGTCGGCGCGCCAAACAGATCGCCTATAACGAAGAGCACGGCATCACCCCGGCAACGGTGAAAAAGAACGTCGAGGATGTGCTTGCCGGGCTTTATCAGGGCGACACCGACCAAAGCCGCGTCACCGCAAAAATCGACACCCCGCTTGCTGGTAGCAATCTCGAAGCTGTGCTCTCTGGCTTGCGCGACGACATGCGCAAGGCAGCTGAGAACCTCGAGTTTGAGGAAGCCGCCCGCCTACGCGATGAGATCAAACGGCTTGAAGCCGTGGACCTCGCCGTTGCTGACGACCCCATGGCGCGGCAATACGCGATCAAAGCCGCCGAAGAACAGGCTGTGAAAAGCAAAGGCCGCTCAACAGCGGGTCGCGCCGGACAACGCGGCGGAAATACAAGAAGCAAACGAAGCCGCTAACCCCGTAGGGTGCGCATTCACTGCGCACCGCCGACCAAACGTCACACTGAAACGCCCCTTCTCACCACCACCCGAAGTTGATTAAACTACCGTAGTTTTCATCAATACTTCCAGGGTTGTTTCCCGATGCATATTCTTATCGCTCTTCTTACCGCTATTGGCGGTGCCATATGGTGGTGGGTGCGGATGAACCCGCGCGAAGCCATCGACACCGCCGCCGACATCGGCACCACTGTAATCAACGCCCCGCGCCGTCTCGCTTTTCGCCGCAAAACTGGGCAACATCCTGTTGAGGGAATTGATGACCCGCGAATTGCGATCTGTGCGATCGCGCAGGCCTTCGTAGAAGCCGACGGGCTGCCCACACAGGAACAGCGCGACAAGCTCCATTTTTTATTACGTCAAAAGCTGCGCTGCACCGAGGAAGAGACCAAAGAAATGGAAGTGCTTGGCCGCTGGCTGATGACCCAATGTGATGGGCCTGCTGCTGCGGTGCCGCGTCTGGCACGACGTCTCAATAAAATCGATAATGGCGCCGCCTGGGATCAACTTCAGGATGTGCTCTATCCACTTGTGCAGGGCGAGCTCTCAGAAGGTCAAATCAGCGCCATTGATGACTTACGTGTTGCCTTCAAACGGTAACTCATGCCCATTGCAGACCGTGCTATCCAATAACACCATCGCGTTTTTGCCTGTCAGGCCACCCTGCACCATGGCTCCGTTCAAACAACGGAGTCACACATGCACGCAAAATGCGCCCTCACCCTGCTCACTCTTTCCTCTATTGCCGCCTGCGCCACGCCATTGGAGCGGTGCCTCGCCACATCAGAGCGCAGCGTAAAACGTATTGAACACGCCATCGCCAAAGCAGATGCCAATATTGCAAGGGGCTATGCAATCCACCGCTACGAAGAACCATTTGTTGTCCCCAAACACTGCCACGATGACAAAGGCCGCAAGTACCGCTGTGATGAAACTGAATATCACACCCTCGAAGTGCCGGTAGAAATCGACATCTGGGCAGAGCGTGAAAGGCGCGACGAGCTGCGTGACGATCTGATCTATACCCGCGGTCAGGCCGCCCTTCAGTCTCAACAGTGTTTCGCCAGCTATCCCGAAGCTTAACCTACACAATCATATCCACAGCAACAAAAGGGGGGGCCTTAGCCCCCCGAAATCTAGCCTGCATCAGAAATCAAAGATGTCATCCAGAAAGCTGCTCATCTTTTTCTTTTTGCGCCGTTTGCTGTCATAGCGCGGATCATAGTGCGCTTCCTGTCCACGTCCGTCATAGCCCCGTTGCGGGGCTGGCTGGACGGCCTCGGAGGACGGAGGTGGTGGAGGTGCCGCAAAAGCTGCGGCGCGCTCAATGATCTTGTCCAATTCGCCGCGATCCAGCCATACGCCCCGACATTGCGGACAATAGTCGATTTCAACACCATTGCGATCCGCGATCACCAGCGTCGCACCATCAATTGGACATTTCATCAAGTTCCTCCTAACTGCGTCACTCTCTTTAGATAGGAGGCCGTTCCCGAATTTCATGTGTGAGAGTAGTAATTTACCGATCCAGAAGCGACCCAATGCCAATTCCGACAAAAATACTCACGACACCCAATGCCCGACAAAATTAATCAATTATTTGTTTTTAAACGTTTTTCTTGCAAACCACACTGAATCATCTTATGTAGATCTCAAAAGAGAGCGAGCCAGACTGCCCACTCACGTACGAAGCAAGCAATCCAGCAAGGCCCAGCCATTCGCCAGGTCCAGCAAGACAGCAAGCCACGCACGCAGGAAGACACAGTCCAGCCAGCTACAAAAAACGGCGCCAAGGTTTTTCCTACGCGCCGTTTTTGTTTTACGTCTAATTGTCTTCAGTTTGTACCGCGCTTCACCGCTGATACGTGTGCGCCCAAGATCACACGCCGATGAAAGCGCCTATTGAAGGAGCTCTTTAGAGGCAAGAATCGCTTCTGCGATGGGCTCAAAATAGCGCGCCTCAACCGAGGATCCGCTCCGCATCTCCTCTGCAGCGCGATCAACCGCGGCCATATACTGGGCACGCGCTTGTGGCAGCGACTCCTCGGTAACCGCTTTGATCCGTCCACCATTGACCCGCGCACGGCCGACCTCGGCATCCATGTTGGCCCGCACAAAGGAATAAAGGCCGCGATTTACGCGCGTAAGCGCTACTTCCGCCTCCCAATACACTGACGCTTTGGAAATCACGCGCACCGTTTGACTGTAGGTCTGGCGCAAGCAATCCAACCGATACACCACATCCACAGTGGCACATTGCTCAATCCCATAGGTGAATGTGTCTACTGTACGTTTGGTCTGCTGATTGGAAAACCCATAGTCCGTTTCCGCCAACACCGGCTGCGCAACAGCAAACGTCAAAACCGCAGCCACACCGCGCAACCTTTTGAACATCTTCATATGTGTCAGCCTTTCCGAACCAATTCTACCGGGTCACATGTACAGCACAGGCCGCATGGCGCACAACCTGTGCTGCGGTACTTCCAAGCACAATATCCTGCATTCCTGGGCGGTGAGAGGCGATCACGATACAATCCACATCTTCCTGCCCGGCCCATTTCACAATTGTCTTGCCAGCCGTGCCTTCGGCGACAACGCCAGTGGCATGGGGCAACTCGCTCCCCATGGCCTCCAGACTGGCGATTATTGCCGCCTGCGCCTCCGCCTGAAACCCCTCAGGAACATAGTTGATCACGTAGCTTGGCACATGTGCCATAACATGCAGCAATGTGACCCTCCCACCCTCACTCACCAAAAGCCCCGCCGCCGCAATCGCTTCAGAAGGATCATGATCTTCATCAAAGGCCACAGGCACCAAAACATGTTTATACAAAGCACTCTCCTAACCAACGGATTGGGTGTCTTCTCAAGAAGATAGGGTCAATCAAAGGCAGCGACAACATCATACATGACCGGTTCAAAGCTGCGGCACAACTGCGTGATACGGCGATTGCGCATGCGCATCTCTTCGCTGCGCAACATCGCCTGAAAATCCTCACGACGCTGCCATTGCGAGTAGTTGGCAATGCGCGTTTGTGCGTCATTCACATGCAGTCCAGCCGCAATAAACCCCGGCTGCTTAGATATGAATTGCGCATAGGCCTCTGTCAGCTCATCCATCAGATCTTGACAGGTCCCCGGTGTCATTTCGAAAGTTGTTATGACGGTCTGAAGGGCCGCCTCCTGAGAGATTTTTGGCATCTATGTCTCCTCCATACTCTTTAGCCTAGACCAGCAAAAACCGCGTTGACCACATATTTCCCCCAAGATCCGCGCTACAAATTTGTACAAATGAGAGCCCACGCGCTTGTGATTGCATCCTTTGCGCAACTGCATCATAGTGAGGCGAGGTAAGAACCGGGCGCACAGATGGAAAACCACGGCCCCGGATACGAGTACGAGGCAGTCATGAAAAACATCCTTTGCACGCTGCTTGCAGCAGCGATTTTGATACCATTTCTTCCTTCTGAAACTGAAGCAGGCACCATGACGCGCGCCTGCCTGCGGTCAGATCGCGATGGCGCAACGCGATCCATGTGCCGCTGCATTCAGAAGGTGGCAAATCAATCGCTCTCCCGCTCTGATCAAAAACTGGCTGCGAGTTTCATCAAAGAGCCCCACAAGGCGCAGGAAATTCGCCAATCAGATCGCCGCAGCCACGAAACCTTCTGGCTGCGCTACAAAAGCTTTGGCAATGACGTCACCGCAAGCTGCAATCACCTGCGCTAATATCAGCCAGACTGAGCGACTTTCAAATTTGGTGCTGGGCGGTGCAAATCGCCGCGCCGTTCTGCACTGATGGCATGCCCCTCCATGCCTTCTTGACGCGAAATTGTGGCGGAGGCGCGCACCAAATCTGGCAAGGCATCAGCCTCCACACGCTGCCACGTCACTGTTTTCAGAAACTTATGCACCGACAGTCCCCCCGTATAGCGCGCGGCTTGATCCGTGGGCAGCACGTGGTTGGGCCCTGCCGCCTTATCGCCAAAGGTCACACAGGCTTCAGCGCCCAAAAACAACGACCCGTAGGACTGCAACCTGCCCTGCCACCACGCCAAATCAGCCGCCTGAACATGGAGGTGCTCCGGTGCATAGCGATCCGCACAGATCGCCATCTCCTCGCGCGTATCGCAGAGCATGACGTCTGCGCGTTCCTCCCATGCCTGCTTCGCAACGCTGCGATTAGGCTCTTGCAACGCCGCACAACATGCAGGCACAAGGTCGAGCACATCCGCCGCAAGCGCCTTCGATGTGGTCACGAGCCAAACAGGTGAATTGGCCCCATGCTCGGCCTGCCCGACGAGATCCCAAGCAACCGTTTCCGCATCGGCCGTTTCATCCGCGACGATGAGCACATCTGTTGGTCCTGCGAACATGTCGATTCCGACCTCACCAAACAATTGCCGTTTGGCCTCAGCCACATATTGATTGCCGGGGCCAACCAGAATATCGGCTTTTCCCGCGCCAAAATACCCTTCTGTCATGGCCGCAATCGCCTGCACGCCACCTAAAGCCAAGGCCCGATCTGCGCCCGCTAGCCACATGGCGTACAAAATTGCTGATGGAATGCCCTCACCCAAACGCGGGGGGGAACAGGCGGTGATGTCAGCCACCCCGGCCACGCGCGCAGTTGTGATGCTCATCAGCGCACTGGCAACATGACTGTATCGCCCCCCCGGAACATAACAGCCCGCAGCCTGCAATGGGATCACCCCCTGCCCTGCAAATAGCCCCGGGCGCAGTTCGGTTTCAAACTCCGTCAAGCTCGCTTTCTGTGCTTCAGCAAAACGCCGGATATTGTCATGTGCGTAGCGCAGCGCGTCACGCAATTCAGGCGCCACCTGCGCTGCGGCCTCCGCCATTTCATTCCGTTCCACCACAAGAGCGCCATCCCACTGATCCAGCCGTTGCGCATAGTCACGCACGACGGCCTCACCGCCCTGCCGGATACGCGTCAGCATGATCTCCACAGTATCGCGTGCCTCCGCTTGGCCAGCAGCCAGAATGGCCGGATCCGCTTTTTTCAAATATGTCACCGCCATAACCGGCTCCTTGCTCACATTTCCTGAAGTCTTGTCTTGACCCACCCCGTATCCCTATTCACAAAAAGCAAATCTACGGGAGAGACATAATGCTCAACAAAGGCGTCACCCTGCGGGGGCTTGAAGTGTTTGAAGCGCTGGCCGCGACTGGTGCTGTTGCGCAGGCAGCAGAAATCACCGGCCTGTCTCAACCAGCTGTGTCGCAGCAGATCAAAAATCTGGAACGCGCCCTTGGCACAGATCTTCTGGACCATGGGAAACGCCCGATGCAGTTGACACCAGCGGGACGCGCCTACCTCAGCCGTGCGAGTGCCGTGCTCGCCGAACTGCGCCTTGCCCAAAGCGAACTCTCGGTGATGGACCTCACGCACCTCACCCAACTCTCTATGGGCATCATTGATGACTTCGACAACGATCTGACGCCCCGGCTCGTGACCACTTTGGCGGAGTCGATGACACGCTGTCGCTTCCGCCTTGTCACCGCGCCAAGCCACGAAATCACCGAGGCGATCCGCGCCCGAGATCTGCACCTTGCCATCACAGCCTCTTCTGGAGAAGTCATTGACGGCATTACAGAATACCCTTTGACCCGTGATCCTTTTATTCTTGTTGCACCGGTGGGGTATTTGCCTGCTCAGGGCGACACCATGACCGCACTCACAAACCTGCCCATGCTGCGCTACGGACAGGAACAACTGATTGGCCGTCAGATCGAAGCGCATTTGAAACGGTGCAAGCTGGAGTTTCCGCAGCGTTTTGAAATCGGCTCTAATCCTTCCCTTATGGCGATGGTATCGCGCGGCATCGGCTGGGCGATCACAACGCCTCTGGGTTATCTGCGCGCTGCGCGCTTTCACGATCAGGTCACGGCCCACCCTTTGCCTTTCACGCCCTTCAGCCGCACCATTTCTCTTCTGGCCAGCGGGGACTGGGCCGATACTGTTCCGCGCGACGTGGCCCAAACCATGCGCAACCTCCTGCGCGCCCATATGATCAGCCCCGCCATCGAGAAATTCCCCTGGCTGGAAAGAGACTTTCGAGTTTTGGAGCGCTGAGAGCGACATGGGCACGGGTCCTGAGAGCGTTTCTCAAACCCTTTCAGAGCCCCATCGTGTTGTGCAAGGCGCGCGACTGCTGCTTCACAAACTCCACGCCACAAATTCCAAAAAACGAAATATAGAACCATGCCCTGCTGCTCAGAGCGTCGTTATAAGGCCTTTTGCGCAGTCTTCGATCAGATCGAGTGTCTGGTCAAAGTCCCGCGTATAATAAGGATCCGGCACCGCCTCAGCGCCACTCTGCGGTGCGTATTCTGTAAAAAGGCGCACAGGCGTCTCATTGCCCGCCGGTCGCAGCGCCTCAACATTGGCGAGATTGTCCGCGTCCATGGCAATGATTAGATCAAACCGAGCAAAATCCGTCGCCACAAATTGGCGCGCGCGCAAATCAGACAAATCATATCCCCGCGCCATCGCTGCCTCTTGCATGGGCGCATAGGGGGCTTCGCCCACATGCCAGCCGCTGGCCCCTGCACTATCAAGCTCTGCTTCAGGTGCAAAACGTCGCACGACCCCCTCCGCCGTGGGGGACCGGCAGATATTCCCAAGACAGACAAAAAGTATTTTCATTATGGCCTTCCTATGTCTGGCGCGATTGTGCTCTGTCTGACCTTTGCGTCAAGCGTCTTGTGTCCCAAAACCAGCCTTGGCACAGTACCCGCAAGAATAAGGGGCTTCGATCATCAGGCACGAGGACATCACCATGGCCGACAACATCGTCATCCTGACTGGCGCAGGCATCAGCGCGGAGAGCGGACTGGGCACATTTCGTGACGAAGGCGGTCTTTGGGCACAGCATGCCATCGAAGATGTCGCCACGCCGGAGGGCTTTGCCCGCAACCCTGAGCTGGTGCACGCTTTTTACAACGCGCGCCGCAAACAATCCGCACAAGCAGCCCCAAACGCGGCACATAAGGCGCTTGCGGATCTCGAAAAAACACATAGCGGCAATGTGTTGATCGTCACGCAGAATGTGGATGGCCTCCACGAGAAAGCGGGCAGCCAGAATGTGCTTCACATGCATGGTGCACTGGCTGGTGCCCTATGTCACAGCTGCGGGCATCGCTGGCGCGCGCCTGTGGACATGCGGCCAGACGACAGGTGCCCCG
Organism: Shimia marina; assembly: GCF_001458175.1. Lineage (GTDB taxonomy): Bacteria > Pseudomonadota > Alphaproteobacteria > Rhodobacterales > Rhodobacteraceae > Shimia > Shimia marina. The sequence continues at coordinate 83,419 of NZ_CYPW01000040.1, read as the reverse complement.
CCTGCACGGCGCCCGCGACGCGCCCCGACGTCGTCTGGTTCGGGGAGATCCCCTACTATATGGAACAGATCAGCGACGCCCTTACACAAGCAGATTTGTTTGTTTCGATTGGCACATCAGGTGAAGTCTACCCAGCAGCCAATTTTGTCGCGGAGGCAGACTACCACGGTGCCCACACCGTAGAACTGAATCTGGAGCCATCATCCGGCGTCTCACGCTTTGCCGAAGTCCATCTCGGCCCGGCAACCGAGATTGTCCCAGCTTGGGTACAGCAGGAACTTCTGCGCTAATCACCAATGAAAAAGGCCACCCAATGGTGACCTTCAGAAGGGCGCAACACTGCGCCCTTTATGGCCTTCAGCCTCAGTTGCCGTGGCCTGCGTGGTCACCGTGCTTCATCGCGCCATGATCGGCTTTGCGTTCCAAATCCACAGGGATCTCCAGCGCAACCTCACCAGCCTTTTCAAAGATCAGAGTCACATTCACAATGTCACCGTGATCCAAACCCTGGGTCAGCCCCATGAACATCACGTGATCACCGCCACGCGCCAAAGCATGCGTCCCGCCAGCGGGGATAACAAAACCTTCCTTGACATGCAGCATCTGCATATGGCCCTCAGCGTTTTCCTTATGTGTGTGCAGCTCAGTGCGCTTCGCCACATCAGATGTCGCTGAAATCAGGCGATCATCCTCATCACCGCTGTTTTCGATCACCATGAATGCTGCGCCAGCTTTGGCCATCTTGCCAGCAACACGGGCATATGGATCTTCTACCGTGATAGCGCTCTGAGCAAAGGCCGGCAGAGCAAAAGAAAGAGCGGTGGTCGCCGCAAGAGCAATGGTTTTGAAGGACATAAGTTTCTCCTGTCCGCAAGTGTGTCAGTTGGAATTTAAGAAAGAGACACACCAGTAGGCGGCGCACGGGCTGTCGAGGCAATCACTCGAATCACAGGTGGCAGAGTGTTCGGCGACATCTGCACAAGGCGCACAAATGCCACCGGAGCTGCGGCCACACCCGGAGCCACATCCACCCAATTCAGCAAAGAGAAACTTGCATCCGGGCACAGATGCGGTGCGCCCGTGGGGTTACCCTCGGCATCTACCGGCACCATCACCGGCGTTTCGCCAATGCAGTACTCTGCGTACCCCTGCGCACCGGGCATGCCACGCGCAATGGCCATACTGTGCCCAGTCAGCACAAGCACCGCCACAAGCATCAGGCTCACATATGTCCGGATCATCCTCACCATGCGCGCATATAGCCACGCGCTCTACGGAATGAAAAGAGCGACAAAAAGAAACAGCCCCGCAATTCTGCGAGGCTGCCAATACTCTCAAAAAGAGCCATGCGATCAGGCGTTTGCGGCCTGTGCTTTCACGATCTCTTTTTTAACTTTCAGAGCGTTTGTGGACAGCTCTTCGTCTTTGGCTTTTGCCAAGAACGCATCCAGCCCACCGCGGTGATCCACCGTGCGCAGGGCGGCTGCGGAGATGCGCAGCTTAACGCCACGGCCCAGTGTCTCGGACTGCAGTGTCACGTCGTTCAGGTTCGGCAGAAAGCGACGCTTGGTTTTGTTGTTAGCATGGCTGACATTGTTGCCAGACATTGGGCCTTTTCCGGTCAGTTCGCAACGGCGCGACATGGGTTCATCCTCGTTTTAACGGTCTACGGGGATACGGCCCCGTCAAAATCAAAAAGGCGCTGCCAAGGCCGCGCCCGGAATTTCGTTTGGCGTCATTAGGCGCATTTGGAGGGGGCGTCAAGTGATTCAACACGCCGTTCACCGAAATAGCACCTCAGGTCGCAACATAATGTGGATCTCTATCGGGAGGCTGATTACGATTCCAGTAGATCGTCATGCCTTGATCCCGCCGGGCGTAGATCTCGGGCAGGAAATTCTCGAGATTTCCAATCTCTTCAATACTGTGTTGGACCCAGGCATAAGTCTTGTCTTCATGATAAACCCACGGCAGTAAAAGCCGGTTTACAAAAGGTTTCCACAACCCTCTGCGCAGTCCTAGGGTAAAGGTGTTGCGCACTGCGGCACCATTATCGCCATCCCTGTAGCGAAACTCGACATCTGCAATCACCACACCTTTGACTTTGACCTGCAAAGCATAGCGAGACGCATCCAGATGGGTAACTTCAAAGCGTTGGTTCACCAAACGCCGGAGATCACCACCGTAGACTTCCACCAAAGTCACATGGTCGCCCGGCGCAAGGGGCGCGCCCGCATCGTGCTTCTCACTTGTCAGTGAGACATGTTCCGTTGGGTGTGCCACCAAGAAAGCTGGGTATCGCTCTCCATCAATCACCAAAGTCAGATCCGCATAAACACCATACCACCAATGCAGCATCTCGGCGGTCACCCCCTGCACAGGAGAATGCTCCACTTCAAAGAGTGTTCGCCCATCAGAAAGATGCGTCACAGTAGAAAACGCACCCCCATGACCCTTCAGGTCCCATCCAAAGTCGCGCGGCTCTGGAAGATCCATATGGCACCCTCCCTCTCTGCATCAGGGCCACTTCGAACATGCCTACTGGCAGGTATCTGTTCAGACTGAACAAAATATGACTATCGCGCAAGTGCGACCAATATCTTAACACAAATCGAGAGGCAGGGCGGCGTCTTATTCTAGATTTTCCAGCATGCTCAACGCCGCCTGTGACGGGGTCATCGCCCCTGCCGCGACCTGCGCGTCCAGTTCCTGCATCCTTGTGCGCGCAGAGATCTGATTGAGCCGCGCCAACAAACCCTGACGCACCTCTTCATGAAACCAGAATTGTGCCTGAGCTGCACGCCGCGCGCGCCAATGCCCTTCGGTCTTGCGCCATTCCATCAGTTCCGTCATTTCATCCCATGCCGCGCTGAGCCCATCTTCTTCCAGCGCGGAGACGGTCATCGCTTTGGGGAAGCCTTTTGGATCCTGCGGGCGCTTGCGCAAAAGGCGCAAAGCCCCCGCATAATCCGCACAGGTGCGCATGGCGGTGGCTTTCAACGCACCGTCAGCCTTGTTTACCAAAATGATGTCCGCCATTTCCATGATGCCGCGCTTCACACCCTGAAGCTCATCGCCCCCTGCTGGTGCCAACAGCAACAAAAACAGATCGGACATTTCCGCGACCACGGTTTCAGACTGACCGACGCCGACAGTTTCAATCAAGATCACATCAAAACCGGCCGCTTCACAGAGCGCCACAGCCTCACGTGTACGACGTGCCACACCGCCAAGATGTGTCTGGCTTGGCGACGGTCGAATAAAAGCATTGCGATCCCGGCTCAGCCGTTCCATCCGCGTCTTATCCCCAAGAATGGATCCCCCGCTGCGCGCGGAAGAAGGATCCACTGCCAGCACGGCGACCTTGAGCCCCTGCGCTGTGAGCATCATCCCAAAACTCTCGATGAATGTAGATTTGCCCACGCCCGGCGTACCTGACAAACCAATTCTGAGCGACTGCCGCCCTGCCCCGCTCAGCCCTTCCAGAAGTTCCGTTGCTTGGGCACGGTGATCCTCTCGTGCACTTTCAACCAGCGTAATCGCCCGTGCCAAGGCACGGCGTTCTTGTTTCAGTATTCTGTCACGCAGATCTGCGATATTCATTGCCGGTACCCGTGTTTTCTGTTTGGAAATCTTCATGCCGCGTGACACCTGCCTTTGTCTAGCCCAGCGCTTCCTGCGCCATGCCACTTTATGGGCTCTGCTGCTCTGTGCCGCAGTCATGGCCCCTCCCGCGGCCACAGCAGAACAGATCACACAACGCTGGTCCGTTCATGCATTCGGTATCAAGGTTGGTGAATTGCGCGTGACCATGTCAGAGACCGCGCAAAACTACTCTGGCAAGGGCATTTTTGAAACCACCGGCCTTGCAGGCGTGTTGAAAAAAATCCGTTTCTCAATTGAGGGAGGTGGCGGCCTGAAAGGATCCGACCTCCTGCCGCGCGCCTATACAGGGCGCATCAACACCGGCAAGCGCATCTCTGAAACCAGCCTGCGCAGGCAAGGAGATCGCATGGTCAAAACCAAGGGGCTACAAGAACCAGATGTCCCTATTGAGCCAAGCGCTCTCAAAGGGGCCTTTGATCCGCTTTCCATGATGTGGCTCACCCTGCGAGACCAAACCGAAGAAACGCTCTGCACGGTCGATCAGACCCAATTTGATGGAACGCGCCTAGTACGTATCACATTGAAAACCCGTCGGACCTCGGCAGAGGGGGTGACCTGTTCAGGCACCTATGATCGCATCGGCGGCTATTCCGCTGAAGATCTCGCAGAGCTAAAAACCTCCCCCCTGTCGATTGTCTATCAAAAGCAAGGCAACGTCTGGCGTGCGCAAGAGGTGCATCTGACGTCCCGCCATGGCAAGGCCAAGGTCATCCGGCAAGAGTGACACTGGACGCCACGCGCGCGCTGACCGATAACGGCCCCATGATGCATCTGCCTATTCACAACGCCCTGGAGCCACTTCTCAAGGCCCTCAAATCCCACAATCGCGCGGTACTGCAAGCCCCACCAGGCGCAGGCAAAACCACTGTGGTGCCTCTGGCCATACGCGATGCCGGGCTGACGGATGGACGCATTCTGATGCTCGAACCCCGCCGTCTTGCCGCCCGCGCCGCCGCCGAGAGAATGGCCCAGACATTGGGCGAGAAACCCGGCGACACCGTCGGCTACCGGGTGCGTGGCGAAAGCAAAGTGTCAAAAAACACCCGCATTGAAGTCGTCACCGAAGGCATTCTGACCCGCATGATTCAATCCGATCCGGAACTCTCTGGCATCGGTGCAGTGATCTTTGACGAATTTCACGAACGCTCGCTGAACGCGGATTTTGGCCTCGCGCTCTGTCTGGAGATTTGCGACGCGCTGCGCGACGATCTTTTGCTGCTGGCCATGTCGGCCACATTGGATGCCGAACCGGTGGCAAAGCTGATGGGTGACGCCCCCGTCATCACCTCAGAAGGGCGCGCTTTTCCAGTCACCACCCGCTGGCTGGAAAAACCACTGCCCAAAAACACACATCTGGAAGAGGCCACTGCACAATTGATTGCACAGGCGGTCAAGGAAACGGAAGGCGGTGTGCTCGTATTTCTGCCCGGCGAAGGTGAAATCCGCCGCACGCAGGCTTTGCTGAAATTGCCTGCCGACTGCACGATCCATCCCCTCTATGGCTCCATGCCCTTCAAGGATCAGCAGGCCGCCATTCGCCCTGCGGCTCAGGGGCGCAAAGTGGTGCTCGTCACGTCGATTGCGGAAACCTCTCTCACCATTCAGGACGTGCGCGTCGTCGTAGATGCCGGCCGCGCGCGCCGCGCGCGCTTCGATCCCGGCTCAGGCATGTCACGCCTTGTCACTGAGCGTGTGACCCGCGCCGAAGCGACTCAAAGACAAGGCCGTGCGGGCCGTGTCGCCGAAGGCACATGCTATCGCCTGTGGACAAAGGGCGAAGAAGGGGCGCTCCTGCCATATCCACCTGCCGAGATTGAAGCCGCCGATCTCACAGGGCTGGCACTGGAACTGGCTCTCTGGGGTGCCTCTCCAACCGATCTGGCATTCCTGACCCACCCCAATGCTGGCAGCTTTGCCGAGGCGCAGACCGTTCTACGCATGCTGGGCGCATTGGACAGCGACAACCGCATCACTGCCCATGGCAAAGCCATCGCCAAAGTGCCGCTTCACCCACGGTTGGCGCATATGTTGATCCTCGCAGGGCCGCAGGCTGCGCAGATGGCTACCCTTCTGGCAGCCCGCGATCCCCTCAGCCGCGGCGCGCCCACCGACCTGAGCCTCAGACTGGAGGCTTTGTCCGACGTGCGAGCCTTCACAGAGCGGCGCCCCTATGGGGTCAACCGCACCGCCTTGCATGCCTTGCGAGACGAAGCAAAACGCCTTGCCAAAACCGCGCCAAACCAACAACACACCACGCACAGTGCCGCAGAACTCGCCGCTCTAGCCTATCCGGACCGGATCGGCCTGCACCGCAAAGGTGACGCGCCCCGTTTTGTACTCTCAGGAGGCAAAGGCGCCGTCATGGATGACAGCGACCCGATGGCAAACACGCGCCTGATTGTGGTCACCGACACTGACGGAAATCCGCGCGAGGCCCGCATTCGTCAGGCCATCCAGATTTCCGAAGCGCAGATCCGCGATCTTTTTCCCGATCAGATTTCGTGGCAGGATCATTGCGCATGGTCAAAACGAGACCGCCGCGTAATCGCAAGACGCCAAGAATTCTTCGGCGCGATTGCCCTTGATGACCGCATCTGGCAAGACGCGCCCGAAGAATCCATCGCTCTGGCCATGCTGGATGGTGTCCGTGATCTTGGCTTGGTATTCTCCCCGGCCGCCAAACGCTTTGTTGCACGGGTGGAATTGATCCGAGCCTCAGGCCATACACTACCAGAGATGACAGAAGACGCGCTGCTCGCGGGCATAGAAGATTGGCTTTTGCCCCATATCGGTGGCGTCAAAACGGCGGAACATTGGAAGAAATTTGACATCCTTGATGCTCTGCGCGCGCAACTTGACTGGAACCAGATGAGTCTCTTGGACCGCCTCGCCCCAGCACATTTCACAACACCTCTGGACCGCAAAATTCCGATTGATTACGCGGGGGAGCACCCCGAAATCACCCTGCGCCTCCAAGAGCTCTTTGGTCAGACAACCCACCCCATGATTGGCAACACGCCCCTGCGCGTCACCCTTCTGTCGCCTGGCCAGAAACCCGTGCAGACCACCATGAATATCCCCGGTTTCTGGGCCAGTTCCTATGCCGATGTGCGCAAAGACATGCGCGGGCGCTACCCCAAACACCCTTGGCCTGAAGATCCCACACAAGCAGATCCCACTTTGCGCGCCAAACGTCGGGCCAGATAAGAAAAACGTGAGACACCTTGACGTTTTCCACAAGCAAACGTATATACAATGCAACGACAAAATAATGTGACATTATAAATACATAAAAACGACCAGAGCAGCCCATGACCAATCCTCTCAAAATCGCGTATGAAAACGTGCTGGCTCCAATGTTGCAGCGTCCGCGCCGCATTCAGGTGGCCGCGCTCTGTACACGCGATCACGACGGAAGCCGTCAGGTGCTTTTGGTCACCTCCCGTGACACCGGGCGTTGGGTACTGCCCAAAGGATGGCCCATCAAAGGTCTCGACGCCGCCGGCGCGGCTCTGCAAGAAGCTTGGGAAGAAGCTGGCGTGAAGAAAGCCAACATCAACGAAGACCCCTTTGGTGTATATGGCTATGACAAGCGCTTAGACGGTGGTTTGGAAATTGCCGTGGATGTCACCGTTTTCGAAACCAAAGTCGAAAAGATCGTAGATGACTTCCCAGAGGCTGATCAACGCACCCGCAAATGGGTTGCCCCTGCCGAAGCGGCCGAAATGGTGCATGAACCAGAGCTTCAGGCGCTTTTGCGGCAAATGTGACAGTTTTGTAACGGTTTTGTAACACCCCCATTGCATCGCCTGTGTGACAAGGATACAGCCCGCTCAAACCAAGCCGGGAAACTTTGTTATGTCTACGCCTCACGACGGCAAGCACTGGTCCACGCTGGACCGCGACCTTCACCGCATCTCACATCTTGAATCCGCAACGCTCTATGTCGCGCGCCCCATGGTTGGTCTGGGCATCGCCCTCGCCTTCATCGTTTTGGCCGCTGGGATCGCAGGCCTGCTCACGGGCGAACAGCCCAACACCATGATCATCATCGCAGCAGCCGGTTTTGGCGCTTACATGGCGATCAACATCGGTGCAAATGACGTGGCCAACAATATGGGCCCGGCCGTAGGGGCGAATGCGCTTACCATGGGCGGTGCAATTGCCATCGCAGCTATTTTTGAAAGCGCAGGCGCGCTTTTGGCTGGGGGCGATGTGGTGTCCACCATTTCTAAAGGCATCATTGATCCCTCTGGCATCGGTCAGGCTGAGATCTTTGTCTGGGCCATGATGGCTGCGCTGATCTCTTCCGCGCTCTGGGTCAACATCGCCACCTGGGTGGGCGCGCCGGTTTCCACCACACACTCTGTTGTGGGTGGCGTCATGGGCGCAGGGATCGCCGCCGCAGGCTTTGCGGCTGTGAACTGGCCCACCATGGGCAAGATCGCCGCCTCTTGGGTGATTTCACCTGTGCTCGGCGGCGTCATCGCAGCCTGCTTCCTCGCCTTCATCAAATCACGCATCATTTATCAGGATGACAAAATCGCCGCCGCGCGCCGCTGGGTGCCTGTGCTGATCGGCATCATGGCCGCAGCCTTCGCTTCCTATCTGGCCCTCAAAGGCCTCAAGCGGATCATCAAAATCGACATCCAGACTGCTCTGCTGATCGGTCTCGGCACGGGCGTACTGTTCTACGCAGTCTCCAAACCTTTCATTCGCAAGCAATCCGAAGGGCTGGAAAACCGCAACAAATCGCTCAAGGTGCTCTTTGGCATCCCACTGGTGTTCTCGGCCGCCCTGCTGTCCTTTGCCCATGGTGCCAATGACGTGGCAAATGCCGTCGGCCCACTGGCCGCAATCGTGCATGCTGCCGAATTTGGCGATATTGCCGCAAAAGTGGCGATCCCAACATGGGTGATGATCATCGGGGCCTTTGGCATCTCTTTCGGCCTGTTTCTCTTTGGCCCCAAACTGATCCGCATGGTCGGCGAGAAGATCACAAAACTGAACCCAATGCGCGCATATTGTGTGGCACTCTCTGCCGCCATCACAGTGATTGTCGCCTCATGGCTCGGCCTGCCTGTCAGTTCCACCCACATCGCCGTCGGCGGCATTTTTGGCGTTGGCTTCTTCCGCGAGTGGGATGCGGAGCGGCGTCTGCGCAAGTCCGCCGACAAACGCCCAGCAGAAGCCCGCATCGCGCCGGAAGAACGGCGCCGCCGCAAACTGGTGCGCCGCAGTCATTTCATGACCATCGTCGCCGCCTGGGTCATCACCGTGCCTGCGGCCGCATCTATGTCCGCTGTGATCTTCTTCATTCTCAACGGCATCACTGGCTAAACGAAAAGCGCGGGCGGTTCACGCCGCCCGCAATCTTTGCCGCACCTCTCGCGGCGACAAGACCGGTGCCCCCGCGCCCGCCGCTTCGGCCTCTCGGATCAACTCTGCAATCGCACTATTGATGGGGGCTGTGGTTCCCTGATCTGCCGCAAGAGCCACAATCTTGCCCTGCAACTCTTCGATTTCTGTCATGCGGCCCCGATCCAGATTCTCCCACATCGAACTGCGCGCATTTGGATCAATTGACAGCATGGCCTTGGCCACCCACCGGAACGCCCATGTTGGTAGCCTCAGGATCACAGGCACGCAGCGCATGGGCACGGCAGCAACCGGATTGACTGTTGCAATCCCCTCCGCCCTCAGCAGATCGAGTGCCTCAACCATCTGCGCCGCCATGAGCCGTCGCCAGCGCATGTCCCCTATTTGTTTGCGCAGCGGCAAACCTGAAAGGGCATTCAACGCATTGTTGAGATTGATGAGCAACTTGCCCCATTGCACCGCAGCCATGTTTTTATGTTCATGCACCTGCAGCCCCGGCAGACTGAGATGACGCGCCACATGCCCCTTGCCCTTTGCGATGCAAATGTCGCCGCTGGTGCCCCGATGAAACCGCCCGCCACCAACCCAAAGCACATTAAAAGGCACCATTCCGGCGCGCACATCAAATTCCGGCAACAGATCATGCAACAAAGGCGCATTCTGGACGCCATTCTGCAGGCTCACAACAACGGCCCCCTGTGGCGCATGGCGCGCAATCTGTGCTGCCATCTCCGCTGTCGCCGCGCTTTTCACGGTCAGCAACACGATGTCCGCGCCAGCCAGACAGGCGGGATCCGTGTCCATGGCAAACTGATCTGGTGACAATGCCGTATCCATCCCGGCAAAATCCGTCAGCAGGAGCCCATGTTTGGAAAGCTCCTCCCGCGTTGCCGCACGCAGCAGCAGAGTCACATCATGGCCTCCTTCTGCCAGCATACCGCCAACAAAACAGCCAATGCTGCCCGCCCCGGCCACCACGATCCGTGGCCGCGTTTTCCTTTGTGGTGCCTCGCGCATCCCCAACGCACTCCCTGCTTCTGTCCCGCCCGCTGAATAAGGATAGTTTGAGGCAAAACTGCGGCAATCTGGGTCCTTCGTAAGTTCACCACGGTATTGAAGCCCCCGAAACCACGCTGATCTGAACGCAAAAAAGGCGCCACCCTGCGGTCGCGCCTTCTGTTTTGCGATGCCTCAACAGTGGGTTACGTCAGACACCATTTCATTACTGCCTTTTGCGCATGCAGCCGGTTTTCCGCCTCATCAAAGATCACAGAGGCCGGGCCATCCATCACTGCGTCAGTGGCCTCTTCATTGCGATGCGCCGGCAGACAGTGCATGAACAGCGCGTCATCCGCAGCTTCTTTCATAAGATCTTCGTTGACCTGATAGGGGCGCAGTTGATTGTGCCGACGCTCCCGCATGGAGGCCGCATCATGCATGCTCACCCATGTGTCCGTCACCACCAGATCAGCGCCCTGTACCGCCTTGATCGGATCGCGCTCGATCTCCACCTTGACGCCCTTGGCACGCGCTTCTTCAATAAACAGAGCTTCGGGGTCGAGGGTCTGCGGACCAGTAAAGGTCAAGTCAAAGCCAAATTGCCCCGCCGCATGGGCAAAGCTGGCAAACACATTGTTACCGTCCCCAGACCAGACCACTTTTTTGCCCGCGATGGGGCCGCGCTTTTCTTCAAAGGTCAGGATGTCCGCCATGATCTGACAAGGGTGCGTGCGGTTGGTCAGACCATTGATCACAGGAACCGTGGCATTTTCCGCCATCTCCAGCAGCGTCGCCTCTTCAAAGGTCCGGATCATGATCAGATCCACATAGCGGCTCAACACCTTTGCCGTGTCCGCCACAGTTTCTCCATGACCCAACTGCATCTCTGAGCCTGACAGCACCATGGTCCGCCCGCCCATCTGACGCACACCCACATCAAAGCTCACACGCGTCCGCGTTGAAGGCTTCTCAAAAATAAGCGCCACCATGTGATCTTTCAGCGGAAGATCGTCGTCAAGCGCGCCCTTGGGGCGTCCGTTGCGCGCATTCTTGATGGTCTTAGCGCTTTCAATCATGCCGCGCAGGTCGGCCACATCGGTGGTGTTGATATCCAGAAAATGTTTCATCGCTATGGTCCTTATTTCCCTGCGTCCAACTGGGACGCCGCCTTCTCCAGCCGCGCCACGGCCTCGGCAATTTCCTCGTCACTGATTGTCAACGGCGGCAACAGACGCACAACATTGTCCGCCGCTGGCACCGTCACAACCTCATTGTCATACCCGGCAGCCACCACATCGCCACAGGTCACTTTTGCGCATTTGAGCCCCAACATGAGCCCTGCACCGCGTACCTCTTCAAACACTTCCGGATGGGCCGCAACCAGACCTTCAAGTTTCTGACGCAAAAGTCCGGATTTGCGGTTCACCTCGCCTAGAAATGCATCATTGGCGACCATGTCCATAACCGCGCCACCCACGGCACAGGCCAAGGGGTTTCCGCCATAGGTTGACCCATGCGTGCCTGCGACCATGCCACTTGCAGCCTCTTCCGTCGCCAGAACACAGCCCAGTGGAAAACCGCCACCAATGCCTTTGGCCACCATCATGATATCTGGTGTCCCACCGGCCCATTCATGGGCAAAAAGCTTGCCGGTCCGGCCCACACCGCATTGCACCTCATCCATGATCAGCAGAATGCCCGCCGCATCACAGAGCGCCCGCAGTGCCTTAAGATCCGCATCTGGCAGCGGGCGAATACCGCCCTCCCCCTGTACCGGCTCGACAATAATCGCCGCGGTCTGGTCACCAACCAGCGCTTCGGCCGCATCAACATCCCCCCAAGGCACCTGGTGGAAGCCCGGCAATAAAGGGCCAAAGCCTGCAACCAGTTTCTCAGAACCCGCCGCAGCGATACCAGCGGAGCTGCGGCCATGAAACGCCCCTTCAAAAGCGATGATCTCCACGCGCTCGGGCTGCCCCTTATCGTACCAGTATTTGCGTGCCATTTTCACCGCCAGCTCGCAGCACTCTGTGCCGGAATTTGTGAAAAACACCGTATCCGCAAATGTGCTGGCCACCAGCTTATCTGCAAGCGCCTGTTGCTGTGTGATGTTGTAGAGATTTGAAACATGCCAGAGCTTACCCGCCTGCGCCGTCAACGCCTCAACAAGCACCGGATTGGCATGTCCAAGCACGTTCACTGCAATACCCGCGCCCAGATCCAGAAAACGTCGGCCATCCGCCTCGATCATCCAGCTTCCCTCACCGCTCTCAAAAGTGAGCGGGGCGCGGTTGTACGTCGGCAAAATAGACGGGATCATATCGATCTTCCTCTTTAGATCATGAGCCTCAGTGACTGCATCACAGGAGGCGTTTGCGTCAATGTTTTTGAGAATGTTTGCGCCAGTTTGTGGCGCAAGAGATCAAGGGCCGGTTACGCGGTCAGGCGTCGGCGTCGCAGGTGAAGGATATCGCAGCGTTTGATCATGTGTCCTCCCTAGAATGAAAACATCCAAATGGGAACCCCTATATTTCGATACGGCGCATTTTGGCGCTTTTTGCGCAAAGAGGTCACCAAATCGGGCATGATTTCCGACACCTTGCTCCCCCTGCCAACACCCCCCATAACACCAGCATGGATAATAATGCCGCGACCTCCCAAAACCCGCCGCTCGCTGCTGGGTTGACCCTTTTGGCCTCCGCCTTTGTCGCTGGCACAACACTGCTGGCCAAGGCGCTCGGCACAGGCACGCTGGGCCCTGCGATGCACCCGCTACAGATCAGCCACGGGCGGTTCCTGTTTGCCTTTCTGGGCTTTGCAACTGCGGCGATGATCCTACGACCTACACTGCAACGCCCCAATTGGAAGCTGCATATCGGCCGATCTTCTCTGGGCTGGGGCGGTGTGACACTCATGTTCGCAGCCGCCGCCTTTATCCCACTTTCAGACGCCACCGCGATCAGCTTCCTCAACCCTGTGGTGGGCATGTTGCTCGCGATTCCTTTTTTGGGCGAAAAGATCGGCCCATGGCGCTGGGGCTCCGCCGCACTGGCCTTCACGGGGGCCATGGTCCTCACCCGCCCCGGTGCAGGCGCGCTGGAACTTGGCGCCATTCTGGCCCTCTGCGCGGCTTGTTTTTTGGGCGGCGAGGTCATCTTCATGAAAAAACTCACGGGCCGGGAGCGCCCTTTTCAAATCCTGCTGATCAACAACGCGCTGGGACTCACCATCGCCTCTGCTGTGGTGATTTTTGTCTGGCAAACTCCCACGCCCGCTCAATGGGCAGGGCTTGCAGGCATCGGGCTCTTGATGGCCACTGCGCAAACCTGTTTCATCAATGCCATGCGTCTCGCCGACGCCAGCTTTGTCGCGCCGTTTTTCTACGCCGCTCTGGCCTTCGCGGCGCTCTATGATGCCATCATCTTCGGTGTAATTCCCGACCGCGTGAGCTGGATCGGCACAGCACTCATCCTCTGCGCCGCAGCCATTCTGGTTTGGCGAGAGGCACGCCACGCGTCAAAGTAACATATCACCTCAATGACTTACGTAGCCAACACCCCGGTCACGCTCCCACATCTGATGGCGGCAAAAGCTGTACCGTCGCAATGCGCCAGCTCTCCCCATCACTGATCATCAGATACTCCAGCACATGCACAACACCTTGGGCATCGCGTATCAAAACCCGCTGCCACAGCGCATTACCGTCAGGGCGCAACGCACCAAACCGCACATCCTCCGCACGGTGCACCATCGGGTAGCCCCGCTTTACCATCACAGCGAAATTCTCCGACGTCCCAAACAGACGTTGAATGTTTTCCGCTGCGAAACTGAAGGCCTGCACAAAATCATCTCCGCGAAAAGCGTCCATCTGTGCGCTGATCACCGCCTGAATATCAGCCGCTGCGCCCATCTCCTGACGCGAGACCTGCGCCTGAGCAAACCCACTGCGAGAAAACTCCATCACAACCACAAGGGCCAGTAACACATGTTTCATGATCTTTCCTCCCTTGCTGAAGATACGCCTTCAACAGGAAACCAGATCAAAACATCAGCGTCACACCAACCTCAAAATGGACAAGGCCCCGCAAAACGGGGCCTTGTGAAATCTGTCTGCGCCCGCAGGCGCAGTCCGCTGAATCAACGCCGCATCACCCAGCCACAAGTTCGCCAGCGAGCGCCTTATGGATCAGGGCCACGGTGTCTTCCACGCCATAAAGCGCAATGAAGCCCCCAAAGCGCGGCCCCTGTGAGGCCCCCAGAAGCACCTCATAAATGGCCTTGAACCAATCCCTCAGCGGATCAAATTTATGGGTTTTACCAATCGCAAAAACGATGGACTGCAGGAATTCCTCATCACCAAAATCAGGCTCTGGTAGCGGTTCCTCATTGCCCACCAACGCGTTTTTGGCCGCAATCACCGCCAGAGCGGTTTCTGCAGAACTCAAAGCGCCAGCCAAATCTTCCAGCGCCGCGCGCTCCTGATCTGTGGGCGCACGATAGGTTTTTGCAGGCTTCACAAAATCATTGAAATAGCGCACAGCATGGCCTGCCGCTGCATCCATACCTGGATGGGTCTCTGCGGTTGCCTCTGGCGCATATTTCTGGATGAAACCCCAGAGCGTCTCTTTGTCCTCTGCGTTTGACACCGAGGCAATATTGAGCAGCATCGAATAGGGCACCACCATATCTGACTGCGGCACGTCACCCCCGTGAATGTGCCAGACCGGATTGTTGAGCTGCGCCTTAATGTCTTGCCCATGATAGGCGCGCAACTGCTGGTGATACTCATCTACCGCCTTGGGGATCACATCAAAATGCATGCGCTTTGCTGTCTTGGGCTTCTGGTACATGAAATACGCAAGACTTTCAGTAGAGGCATAAGTCAGCCACTGATCAATCGACACGCCATTGCCAGAAGACTTGGAAATCTTCTGCCCGTTTTCATCCAGGAACAACTCGTAGGAGAAGTGGTTTGGCGCACGTCCGCCCAAAGCGCGACAGATCGCATCATAGATCTTTTCGTTGGTGGCATGCTCCTTGCCATACATCTCAAAGTCCACGCCCAGCGCGGCCCAGCGTGCCCCGAAATCCGGCTTCCACTGCAGCTTCACATTGCCGCCGGTCACCGGCACGGTCCATTCTTTGCCGTCTTCATCGTCAAAGGTGACGGTGTAGGTCTCTGCACAGACCTTTTTCATCGGCACGTACAGCACACGGCCGGTTTCCGGGTGCAGCGGCAGGAAGATCGAATAGGTGGCCGCGCGCTCTTCACGCAGGGATTTCAACATGATCGCCATGATGGCGTCATAGTTGTCCACCGCACGTTTCAGCACCTCGTCAAACTGACCGGATTTGTAAAATTCCCGCGCCGAGTAGAAGTCATATTCAAAGCCAAAAGTGTCTAGGAACCGGCGCAGCATGGCGTTGTTGTGCTCACCAAAGCTGTCATGGGTGCCAAACGGATCAGGCACAGCCGTCAGAGGCATCTGCAGATAAGGCTCAAGCGTATTGGGGTTTGGTACATTCGACGGCACTTTCCGCAGCCCGTCTAAATCGTCAGAGAAGCAGATCAGCTTGGTTGGGATGTCGCTGATCGCCTCAAAGGCCACTTTGATCATCGTGGTCCGGGCGACTTCGCCAAATGTCCCGATATGCGGCAGACCAGAAGGGCCATAGCCGGTTTCAAACAGAACATAGCCCTTTTCCGGCGCGCCCTTTGCGTAGCGTTTGAGAAGCTTGCGCGCTTCTTCAAATGGCCAGGCTTTGGATACGAGGGCTGCGTCGCGCAGGTCAGACATTGTCCATCTCCGATGTCGGGATTGGTTTCAGCAAAATCATGCCAAGCGCCTCATTGCGCCCGACAATCCGCCGCTTCCTATTGCTCCTTGCCCTGTCAGTCAATATTCTGCACCGCAACAAGGTTATTTCAAAGGATGCCCCCGTGCCGGATAAGACCCCAACAACGCTCACCCCGCAGGATTGTCTGGTGGCGGTGATGATCGCCGTTTCGGCCTCAGATGAGAACATCCGCACCGCAGAACTGGTCAAAATCCAGGTGGCTGTGAACAACCTGCCAGTGTTTGGTGAGTATGACATCGACCGGTTGAAACACATCAGCCAAATGGTCTTTGACCTGTTTGAACAAGAAGACGGCCTTTCCGCTCTCTTTGGCCTCGTGCGCCATGATCTGCCCGAACACCTCTATGAAACCGCCTATGCGTTGGCCTGTGACGTTGCCGCAGCCGATGGCACGCTTCAGGAACCAGAGCTGCGCATTCTAGAGGAAATCCGCTATGAGCTGGATATCGACCGGTTGCACGCGGCGGCCATCGAACGTGGCGCCCGCGCCCGCCATATGACCTAAGCAAACGTCTGCCGTTAAAGCAAAAACCAACGCGCCCCGATCCGGGCGCGTTTTTTATGAGATAACCGCAAAAAGCTCGTCTTTGCGAAACGGCTTGGTCAGGAATTCATCCATTCCGGCCTCCCGACAGGCCACAGCATCGCGGGGCTGTGCATTTGCCGTCAAAGCCACAATCCGGCAGGCGTCCCGGCCCGTGTCTTTCTCAAATTGACGAATGACACGGGTCGCTTCCAAACCGCCCATGATCGGCATAGACAAATCCATCAGGATCATGTCCCAGCCCTCTTTTTGATAAGCGTCAACGGCGGCTTGCCCATTGGGCACAATCTGCACATCCGCACCCGTTTGCCCCAACATCTTTTGCACCACCAGTTGATTGGTGCGATTGTCTTCAGCAACCAACACACGCACGCCAGCCAACGCAGGCGCAGTGGGGCGCGTGACCTTGGCAATCGGCACTGTGTCGTGAACGGATGCCGCCGCCACGGTATCAGGGTCATGTATGAGTGCTTCTACTTGAGCATCGGTCCCTTGCAACGCCACCCGAGCGGTAAAGGTTGATCCCACCCCTACTTCCGACACCACGTCCACACGTCCAGACATCAACTCAACCAAAGCCTGCGTAATGGCCAAGCCTAGCCCAGTGCCTTCTTCCTTGCGATGGGAGGGACCGTCCACTTGCGCAAAGGCCGAGAAAATCTCCTCGCGACGCGTCTCTTCAATACCTGGACCTGTGTCTGTCACAGACAACAGCACAAACGCCTCATCTTCGGCGTCTCGCTCCACCTTGACCACGATATGGCCTTTGTCCGTAAACTTGATCGCATTGCCCAGCAAGTTGAGCAATATCTGCCGGATCTTGCTGGCATCACCAAGATACGTGGTTGGCACCGTCGGGGCATAATCAACATAAAGCGCCAGCCCCTTTCCATCTGTTCTGGTGCGCAAAAGCGTGGTCACATCCATCACAACATCCAGCAACGAAAACGGCACCTCCTTCAGAGAGGCTTTGCCAGACTGAATTTTAGAGAAATCCAAAACATCATTCACAATCCCCAAAAGCGCATTCGCAGAATTGAAGATCGTACCCGCATAGAGGCTCTGCGTCCCATCCAGATCAGTTTCACGCAACAACTCACACATGCCAAGAATGCCATTCATCGGCGTGCGGATCTCATGGCTCATATTGGCAAGGAACTGCTCTTTTGCCTGCCCCGCCTGCTCCGCCTTTTCCTTGGCAAGTCTCGTGAGCTCCAGCGCCGTATCTCTCTCGCGCTCTGATGTGACATCCAATGCCGTTCCCAGCAGATGCGTGAGCTTGCCGCTTGCATCAAAGATCGGCGTCAGCGTGGTGCGCATATCCATCACCCGCTTAGGAAACGGAAGCACCGTGTTATAGGTCGTGGTCTCCGCAGCGGCAACAACACGCAAATGCTGCGCCAAGGCACGTTCCCCCATTGAGCCACCAAAGATTTCCAGGGCTGTTTTGCCAAGCACCTCGTCTTTGGTCTTTCGAATGCGGGCTGCCCCGATGTCATTGATGGCAATATACCGCGGCATCCCGTCGTCACAGACCTGCAGCAAGAAGATACCCACCGAAATGGCATCCAGAAGATCATGAGGATTTGGGAAGTCGAATTCCATGCCGCGCCGTTTCGCACCTTGCCCTCCAACTTTTGGAGGTGTGAGCAATTTTCCATGTCCTAACGAAAACTGGTTACCGAACCCTTGCCAGAACGCCGCTCGCCGCGTGCCCCAACATTTGGCACCGTCGCGATACCGGCAGCCATCAGTTCGTATCTTTGTCCAGAAATTCAAGCCAAAATGTCGCACCAGCCCCTTAAAACACCAATTTTACAAGGCTGAGTTGAATTTTTTTGACTAAGCTCCGTAAACCGTGCTCCAGCGCTCAATCAGCTTCTGTTGAAGCTTCTTCGCACGCCCATTCCAACTGCGTGCACCTTTCGGCCTCTCCCGATCGGCACCAATCAGCCTGTTGCGCGCACTGACATCTGCCTCAAAGATCGCAAACGCCAATTCGCCTCCGTCCGCAGCTGTCGCATAGCCAGCCAGCGCGCTCACAAAATGCAGCGTGCCTGTTTTGGCCTTCACTTTGATGGGATGGTTCTTGTTTACCCGGCCATTGGCATCACGCAAAGGAATGACCTTCAAAATCGGGCGCAACACCGCCTGCTGCCCAGCCCGCGCCAACATCAATGCCATCTCATCCGCACGTAACCGAGAAGCCTCTCCTAATCCCGAATGGTCCACCAAAGCCGCATCCTGCATACCCAGATGATCCCGGGCCCAGCGGTTCATCGCCCCCGCCGAGGTTTTGAGGGTTGTAAACGGCGTGCCACGCGCCTGCGTGGCCGCCATGCCAACCATTTCGGCGGTCAAATTGGTGGAATACTTCAGCATGCCTTTCAATATGGTCCGCAGATCAGCACTTTGATGCCGCGCCACGACCACACCACGCGGCGCACCATTGGCCTTTTTCGGCGCCTTCATCACGATGCCATGTGCCCGCGCCAGAGTTCTGAAAACCTCACCAGCGTAGATTTCAGGCTCCCGCACAGGCAGCCACCGCGCGCCCCCCTTGCCCAAGGCGCCGCTGGCCACCGTCCACTGGTCACGCCCACCCTGTGACTTATAGGTGTAAACTGGCAGCTGGCGATTTGCGATTTTCATCTGCGCCATGGTGACATCAGGACGATACCGATCACTGCGCGCATCCATGCTGACCGCATAGCCACTGCCAGCGCGTTTCCATTCAAAATGCACCCGGTTGTAGTTCAGTGCCATACCGGACACCGCCGGATTATACCCCGCATGATCAGGCTGCTTTTTATCAATCCGCCGCACAGATGGCATCGCGCCGCCCCAGACAAGAAACTGCCCTTTCACCTCACGGATGCCCGCAGCCTTCAATGTGCGCGCAAGATCAGCAAGACCATTGGTGTCCAGCGTGGGATCCCCCCCGCCGCGCAGCACAAGATCGCCCCGCAACACCCCATTGCTCACGTCACCAACCGCAACAAGGCTCGTGATGAACCGGTGTGAAGGGCCCAGATAGTGCAGCGCATAAAGCGCCGTAAGCACCTTGGTCACACTTGCGGGGGGCTGCCCGGATGCGGCCTGATGCCCCTCAAGCACTGACGCACTCCCCTGACGAGCCACAGCGACGCTCACCTTGCCACTCAGCCCGCTTTCCCGGATCAGCTCTTCCAAAGCCGGAGCCTGTGGCCGCGCACTCTGGTGCCCCCCCGCAGGCCGCAGAACCGGGCGCAACGACCGCGCAGGCGCCTCCGCCCAAAGCGTACTGCTAAAAGTGGCAGCTCCCATTGTCAAAAATGCACGACGCGAAAATACCTTTTTCATGGCAAAACGTTACCCTCATGCCGACGCAGCTTTCAAGCGCTTCGATTGCCCCGCCTGATCATAAAACGCATCTGGAGACTATCTCTTTCTGTCATAGCGCCAACATGTTACCTGCATCTTATGTGGAAGATTTTTGTGTTGATGTTCGTCGCCATGTCGATGATCCCCGCGGGCGATACGGCAGGTAAGCTGCTGACTCAGACCCATGGCGCCAGCCCGCTTTTTGTGGCCTGGTCTCGCTTCGCTCTGGGCGGTCTTCTCGCCCTGCCTCTCATGCGCGCTGACACGCTCCGTCTTCTGACCAATTGGCGCATCTGGCTGCGCGCCCTCATCCTGACCGGCGGCATCAGCAGCATCCAGACCGCGCTGCAAACCGCACCTCTGGCTGACGTCTTTGCCGCGTTTTTTGTAGGTCCAATCGTCTCCTACGTCCTCTCTGCACTCCTGCTCGGAGAACGTGTCACCCTCTTACGTTCCTTGCTGATGGGTGTCGGCTTTGTCGGCGTGCTGCTCGTTGTTCGCCCCGGTGTAGACATGTCGCCGGGACTGCTCTGGGCCGCTCTCGCCGGGCTGTTTTATGGGTGCTTCCTGACCGCATCACGCTGGCTTGCGGACGCAGGCCGCCCCGGAAGTATGATCTTCACACAACTGCTGATCAGCGCCCTACTGTTGACCCCTTTCAGCCTGTCACACATTCCGCCAATGACGTTGGAGATGGCAGGTCTCACCTTCGCAAGTGCCGCATTCTCCATGGGCGGCAATTTGCTTTTGCTCTTTGCCTACGCCCGCGCCGAAGCCGCCGTGCTCGCGCCCTTCGTCTATCTGCAACTGGTCAGTGCCGTGGCCCTCGGCTGGTTGGTCTTTGCCCAGCTCCCCGATAGCCTTACATGGCTCGGCCTTCTTCTTATTATAGGCGCAGGCATCGCCTCCGCCATAGCGGCTCGCCTCAAAACCGCCGCTCAATCCCGATCTGGACCGAATGGGAGTCGTAGCTAAACGCGTCCATCCCGCTGCGTTGGCGCTCATACTCCACCTGCAGAAAGGGTGTGTAGCCTCCGGGCAGGAAAATGTCGGAACGCTCCACCTTGAGACTGGCCCCTGTGGTGTATGCATCCGGGTTGTTGATAAGGTTCGGGAACGTCTCTTGAGCGTCTTGAAAGCGCCGGAAGACACGCGGCTGAAGCGTCCAGCCGCCGCCCACATCCACAGAGGAATACAGGCTAATCGTGTAATACTTGCTCCCTTTGACCAAGGGGATGAAGTCATCGGTCCGGCGATCCTGATAACTGATCTCACCGCCAACAATCGCACGCCCTCCCACAGAGCGCCGGAACCCAAGTGTGGTCTCAAAATCTGTACCATCGCGCCCATCATCCCGCGCGTTGTCTACAGCAACATAGCTCACGCGCCCATAGGCGGATCCCCCTACCAAGCTGCGACGTTCAAAGGCCAACTCCAGGCCCGCACGGTCTTCATAACGATCACCTTGAAGAAAGCGTATTGAGTACACAGGCGCGAGGGACACAGTTGTCCTTTGTGTCAACAAGCGCAGACCGAACCGGGCGCGCAAAGTGTAGTCATCATATTGGCTGCCTTTGGCCTCCAACGCATTGAGAGAGAGGCTTGTAAACCCCATCACGCCCACTGCGTCTGAGCTTAATCCGTCAATTTGCCGACGCAGACTCATGGTGCCGTTCAACCGTACAGCAGGCACGCGCTCTACGGGCCGATCAAAATCAAAATGTGGAGCGGTAGGGTTGTCAAAATGGACCCGCTCGCTTTTGTAGTCCAAACTGTTGCCTGCGGTGGTGAATCCTAGCGACAGATCCCAGTCAAACCCACGTCTGGCATCAATCTGACGGATGAAGGCCAGAACTTTCTGGCGCACCGGTTCTGGCAGATCCCCAGACAACACACGAAAAAACTCTTCGCGCGACCGCGCCCATTGCTCGGCCATAAACAAAGCCCGCGCCAATTCCAGACGCACACGCACCAAAGTAGGATCTTCCGCCAGAATGGCTTCAAAGACAGGAATGGCTGCTGCCGCTTTGCCTTCATGAACCGCAAACATCGCGTAATCAAAGGCCTCTTCAATCTCCATCACTTGTGGCGTCGCAGTATTTGAAGCCTGAGCAAATGGCGCAATGGCTACGGTCATCAGTGAAATAGACAAAGCCGTCGTCGTGCTGCGCACCTTGTTGAAGAAACCCCGGGCCATACTAGCATTCCTATTATTACTGGCTCAGATGCCGCCCCAAGCCCCCACGGCCAAGTCGGACGGCATCTGTGTTTATGGAACCCGTTTATTGGTCTGCACCAAAGGCTCCGGTATAGTTACCAACAGCACCATTCATCTCAAATGTGCCGCCAACTTCCTCGGCATTATCACCGTAGAAATAGCCATCCACATCACCCGTGCTGGTTGCACTGAAGGGGATAACACCATTGATGTTGGCTTCAAAGCGGTTACCAGAGATCGTACCAGTCCCCACAAAATCAAGATGCTGACCGCGCCAAGCACTGCCACCCGACATGTTGCTGACATAAGTATTGGTACTCGCGATGTTCACATTGGAGAAATCCGATGTGGTTACGGCGATCTGCGACTGTGTCTGCAACGCCCGCCCATCCGAAGTGACAGACACACCTGCAGATGTACCAAGATAAGTCGCCGTGCCGCTAATCGGCATGTCAGCAGTCTCGGTGCGCCGCCCAAAGCTGCCCACATTCACGCTGCCGTTGGTGGTACCTACGCCATCTGCCCAAACACCGAAGGTCTGGTGATCAAAGTCCAAGGCGATAGCATTGCCCAACCAAGCCCGACGACGGCCGTCGCTAGAAGTGGCACGCACCACCAGTTGATCCGCTCCATCATCAATATTGTCGCCAGCTGCTTTGCTGAACTGGGTGGTTGTGGTGCCATTGGAGAAGCTCAGCTCGTCCATATCACCCAAGGTTGCATTGACCCGCATGCTGCCATTGCGCTCGCCATCAAGACGACCGCTGGTCACGGTGCCGCTCCCATCCGTGGACATATCACCACTGCGTGTGCGGCCATTCAAAGTGGTTTCGCCGTGCACCTGCAACAGACGTTCACCCGCCAGATCATTGGCGCGGCGGCCCACTTCATCTTCGATAAAGTCTTCAATTGTCTTGCCACAGCTTGCCACAGAAGCAACGGCGCCCAACAAAAGTGCTGTTTTGAGAGAGAATTTCAGCATTTCAGTACCCACTACATTGACGTTTCAGTTGAAGAGCGAAAAGCTTTTTCAGCCTTATAGTCATCCGCCCAAATCCCGAGACCCAATGAACACCCAGACTCTTAACGAGCGGTTGCGCGGACCTTGCCAGCTTGTTAACGACAAAAGCTCGAAGGAAATTTGCCAAAAAACCCATAAAAAACGGGCCTATTGCAGCTTGTGGAAAAGCCCTCCATGCTTCGAGCACAGTCGCGAAAAACCCTGCATTTTCCGACACAAATGCGTGATGAGCCGGGTTTAAAAATCCTCAACAAAATAGATAAACACGTAAAGTCTGCACCCGAATTACGGGAAAATTAACAGCGTCTTTACCAAGTGTTATTTCGAGGGAATTTGTCTCAAATATCAACCAACGGATATTTTCGCGCGATTGGTGCAGCATTCGCCGCCCGATCAACGCATGCACGCGCCCCGCAGCTTCCTTATGAGTCGGAGAGACCACGTGTGTCACAAACAGACACGCCGTGCACAGCTGTCTCTGCACCTGTGCACAGGCCCAAAAGTCACTTTTCAGGGGTAAACAAGTCACTTTGATCGGGGCGTTTGGGGGCCGCCAATCCAAGGTGCTTCCAAGCCTTCTGCGCCAACATGCGCCCCCGTGGCGTGCGCTGGATCAACCCTTGTTGCAATAGAAATGGCTCAATCACCTCTTCCAGTGCATCGCGGCTTTCACTCAACGCGGCGCTGATTGTGTCGATCCCCACCGGACCACCGGCATAGTTCTCCGCAATGAAGATCAGATAGCGCCGGTCCGCCCCATCCAGCCCAAGGTTATCCACGCCCAAGCGGGTCAGCGCGCCATCAGCCAGTTCCTTGGTGATCACGCCATCGCCTTCGACCAGGGCAAAGTCCACCACCCGACGCAACAACCGCCCAGCAATTCTTGGTGTGCCGCGCGAGCGCCGCGCGATCTCACGTGCGCCGCCGTCCATCGCGGGCACGCCCAATTTCTGCGCATTGCGTGTCACGATCTCATTGAGCTCGTCTTCCGTGTAGAACTGCAAGCGTGTCGGGATGCCAAAGCGATCCCGCAAAGGCGTCGTCAACAGCCCCAGTCGCGTCGTCGCCCCCACCAGCGTAAAAGGCTGCAATTCAATACGCACCGTGCGCGCGGCGGGGCCTTCCCCGATCACCAGATCCAGCTCAAAATCTTCCATCGCCGGATAGAGCACCTCTTCGACCGCCGGATTGAGCCTATGGATCTCATCAATAAAGAGCACATCCCGCGCTTCAAGATTGGTCAGGATCGCGGCCAAATCCCCCGCTTTGGCCAGAACCGGCCCCGAGGTCATGCGGAAGTTCACGCCCAATTCACGCGCCATAATCTGTGCCAGCGTGGTTTTGCCAAGGCCTGGTGGCCCGTGAAACAGTGTATGATCCATAGCCTCGCCACGACGCCGGGCACTCTCGATGAAAATGCGCAGATTGGCGCGCGCTTCCGCTTGGCCAATAAAGGCGCTGAGATCCTGCGGACGCAAGGCGCGGTCAGCATCCTCCGGACGCGGCTCCGGGCGCAATGTCGGATCAGGCTGGTCCATGTCTTATCCCTTCGGGGCCAGAAGTTTCAGCGCTGCACGGATCAGAGCCGCTGTATCTGCCCCCGGCATGTCGCTGGCCGCCTGCGCCACCGCCGTGGCCGCATCCGCAGGTCCGTATCCGAGATTGCCCAATGCCGAAAGCGCATCCGCCTGCACGCTCATCGAAGCCGCAGCCGCAGCCCCGCTCGCCGCAGACGCGCCGCTGGACATCACCGGGGCACGTGCCGGTTCCTCAATCACCTCATCAGACCCCGGTGCCGCCGCGTCCTCTACCTCTGGCGCGACATCACTGGCTCCGGCCATAGCCGCACTCAGGCTCCCGCCCAGCGCCATCACCTCCGGTGCCTTGTCCTTCAGTTCAATCACAACCCGCTGCGCGGTCTTGGGGCCAACACCTTTCGCAACTTTAATCGCCGCCACATCACCCAGCGTGATTGCCCGGCTCACGCCTTCGGCTCCCAAAGCACTGAGAATGGCCAGACTGGCCTTGGCGCCAATCCCCTGCACGCTCATCAACAGGCGATGCCATTCCTTTTCAAACAGGCTGGCAAAGCCATAAAGCTGCAAGAGGTCTTCACGCACCAGCAAATCCGTATAAAGCGCCACCGCCTCCCCGACCGCAGGCAGTCCCGCCAGCGTGCGCTCCGAACAATAGACAATATAGCCGACACCGCGCACATCAATCAGTGCGTGGTCCGCCGTCTTATACTCAAGCCGCCCAGAAATCTTTCCAATCATGCCGTCGCTTTCTTCAAGGCTTCCGAATAGCCTGCCCCTGCGCGCGCATAATGCGCATGACACATGGCAATGGCCAGCGCATCTGCAGCATCCGGCCCAGCAATCTGCACACCGGGCAACTGCAACTTCACCATATGTTCCACCTGATGCTTTTCCGCATGACCAACCCCAACAATCGTCTTCTTGACCTTGTTGGGCGCGTATTCGCCAATGGTCAGCCCCGCCTGCGCCGGCACCAGCAGCGCCACGCCGCGTGCCTGTCCCAGCTTCAGCGTCCCCGCCCCATCTTTGTTGACAAATGTCTGTTCAATCGCAGCATGATCGGGCAGAAACCGGGCCACCACATCGGTCAGCTGCTCATGCAGCGACAACAGTCGCGCCGCCAGATCCTGTCCCACCGAATGGCAAATGCCATTGCCGACATGCGTCAGTCGGCTGCCATTGGCGTCAATCACGCCCCAGCCCATGTTCCGCAATCCCGGGTCAATTCCCAATACGCGCATCTGCTGCCCCATTTGTTTTGTTGTTGTTCCATCCGCAGTAGCACGAAACAAGAACAAACGCCAAGCCTGATCACGCAAGCGGGGCGAAACATGCGTATTTTTGCGCGCAGCGCCCTCAGCCATACCGGGCCGCCTCCCCCTTCGAAGACACGTCGAAAATGGTCAATAAGACGTCGCATTTGCCCCTTATTTTTATGGAAATATTCGCGCTTCACACCCATGCATTTTTCGCATGCCACCTATGTCACAAAACTGTCTTGTTTGTGGAGATTGCATTCCATATGTGCCCTCCATCGAAAACACAGACCATTCAGTACTGTGCGTTTTCTCCAAAACCATACGCTTGCCTGTTGTGCCGCCTTCTGCGGTGTGACGCCCAAAGCGCATGGCAGATCAGACGCATGGTGCTCAAGCACTCAAAGAGAAGGAACGCTGACATGGCCACTTTTGAAACCACTACGTCCACCCGTTTTGCCGGTCGTCTCGGCTACACTTTCGCAGCACTGACCGCGCTGTTCGTGGAATGGAACGACAAACGTAAGACCCGCAACGCCCTGGAACTGCTCTCGGATCGCGAACTCAACGACATCGGCCTCTCCCGCGCCGACATCGCCTCTTTCCGCTGAGCATCGGCACTGCCCCACTCACATGGTTTTCGGGCCCTTGGGTCGAAACCGCAGCTCCTCCAAGGGGCTGCGGTTTTCTTTTGGCCCAAACAAAAAGAAACGGCCCCGGGGAGAGAGACCCGGGGCCGTCTGGGATCTTGGAGGGATCCACGAAACTCTATGTGATCAAAGGTTGGCCTTGATCTGTGTTGCCAGCCAACTGGAAATCGGGTCTGGCCGCATGGTCCAGGCCGCCGCCTTTTCCACCTGCGTGCCACCGCTCAGGCGCACAACATTCTGCGTGTAAAAATCTGCCCCGATCTGAGACATCATCACACCCTTGATGACGAAGAATGACACCACAACCATCATCAGCCCCGCCCAAGGGAAACCGCGGCCACGTCCGGCGCCACGCACAATGACGTACCCATTGCGATCAATGGTGACGGATTTGCGAGATGTGAGACCGGTTTCAGCTTGCTTCCGATAAATCCGGGCAAGACGGTCGTGAAATTCTGCTTGAGATTCACTCATGGCATCAACTCAGGTTTGGCCCCCACCAAACATGGCTAAAACTGGTCGCGAAATGTGGCGAAAATAAGGCGCAGCCCTCCAAATAGGGCCAATTCGAGACAAAACTGCTCACAATTTCACAAATACCCCACCGCAGGCGAAACAACCTAATAAGATAGCAAAAACTGTCTTCAGATTGGAAACAAACACAAAAACAAAGGGCGCCTCCGAAGAGACGCCCTGTGATGTGATTCTAGCTGTGAAAGCGTGGATCAGGCGCTTTGGCGGGTCAGCGTCAGCGTGGTCCATTCCCCAATTTCTTCGCGGGTGTGCACCGCAAAGCCCGCCGCAGCATAGGCCGCAACCACCTCATCCGCCTGTTCATTGAGAATACCGGACAGGATCGCATGTCCCCCCGCACCAATGTTGGCTCCCATATCAGGGGCGAGATCGACCAGCGGTGCTTTCAGGATATTGGCGAACACCAGATCATATGGCGCTTTCGCCGCAAGATCAGGATGCCCAAAACCAGCGGCCTCCAGACAGATCACACGCCCGGACAACCCATTGGCCTCCACATTGGCCTTCGCCACATCCACAGCCACTTCATCGATATCGCTGGCCAGCACCGGGTTGGGCCAGATCCGGGCTGCTCCCATGCCAAGCACGGCTGTGCCACAGCCGATATCCGCCACATTCTGTCCCACAAAACCTTCTACGGCCAGACGGTCCAAAGCCTTCAGGCAGCCCAGCGTGGTGCCATGGTGACCAGTGCCAAAGGCCATGGCCGCTTCAATCAAAAGAGGTTCCGCCTCTGCGGGCACCTTGTCCGCATCATGGCTGCCGTAGACAAAGAACCGCCCCGCTTGCACCGGAGCAAGTTCACGCTTCACCTTGGCCACCCAATCCGTTTCTGGCAACTCAGACACCACAAAAGGCTTGGCGTCAAAAGCCGCCGCCAGCACGGCAAGCCCTGCCTCATCAGGCGCTTCCGTAAAGTAGCCCCCAACTTCCCAAAGACCAGAGCCATCCTCGATTTCAAAAACCCCAACGCCGGTGGGTTCGGGCACAAGACGCTCCATCGCCTCGCCAAGCGCTTCGCCTTGGGCTTTTCCGGGCAGCGTGGTGAATGCGGTAAATGTGGGCATGAGCGGTCTCCTGAAGCTTTGACAGCGGCCTAGGGTCTCCCCTCGCCGCCGTCAAGCCTGAGACCATTGTTTTACTTGGCCATCACCGCCAAAGGTCGGGTCAAACGGGTTTCATTACCCTTTTCCGGGTGGCGCGGGATCAAAAAGGCCAGCCCCAGTGAAATCGCCGCCATAGAGGCCGCCAATACAAAAACCGCACCGGGTGAGATCAGCCACAACAGCCCCAAAAGCACCGGCAGAAACACGGCGGCGATGTGGTTGATGGTGAAGGCCACAGCCGCGGTCGGCGCCATGTCTTCCGGATCGGCAATTTTCTGAAAATAGGTTTTCAACGCCAAAGCCAGCGAGAAGAGCAGGTGATCCACCACATACAGCGTCGCCGCCAAGACAATTCCCCAGCCAAAGAAATAGATCCCACCATAGGCCAAAAACACGATCACCAACCCGGCATATTCAAAAATCAGCGTGCGCCGCTCACCAAAGCGCGCCACAGCGGCCCCAATCAAAGGCGCACAGATCATATTGGCAACAAGGTTGATCAGATAGAGCGCGGTGATCTCATGCACATCAAAGCCAAAGCGTTCCACCATCATGAACCCGGCAAACACCACAAAAATCTGACGACGGGCCCCGGCCATGAACTGCATCGCGTAATAAAGCCAATAGCGCTTTTTCAGCACCATTTTGCGCGACTGCGGCGTGCGACCCTCAAATTGCGGGAAGGCGAAGAGACAATAGACTGCAATCACCGCCGTGATACCGCCGCCCGCCAGATAAACCACCTCATAACTCAGATCGAAGCGTTTCCAGCTCAACACAATCAGCCCATAGGCCACCAATGTCGCGCCAGAACCCGCCGCAACCAGCCACCCCAACATCTTAGGCGCGCGCTTTTTGTCCAGCCATTGCAGCTGCAGCGACTGGTTCACCGTCTCATAATAATGAAAGCCAATTGAGCTGAGCAGCGTGATCATCAAAATCCCCCCCATGCTGGGGAAGTAGGCGGTCAGCGCAGTGGCCACGCCCAACAGTAGCAGGGAGATCATGCCCAACACCTGTTCGCGGATGAACAGCAATAGGAAAATCACGCCAATTGCCAGAAATCCGGGAATTTCGCGCACTGTGTGCAGCAGGCCAATGTCAGAGCCGTCAAAGCCCGCTACCTCAATCACAAAGTTATTGAGCAGCGCACTCCAGGTGTTGAAGGCAATCGGCATCGCCAACGCCATCAGAAACAGGAGTGTGATCGGACGCCGCCACCACGGCAGGAGATGCGCGTCATCAATGGGGATTTTCCTAAACATACACAGCGCATACGCCCAAAGACCACGAAAGGCGACCCCCGACCATGGTAGAGAGACCTGCGCACCTCCGCACCACCTGTCACTTGGAACAGATCGTGTAAGCGAGGCGCTGCCTCGCGCTCCGGAATATTTTTGGTCAAATGAAGCAGGCCGTCAGTAAAAATTCTGTGGGTCGATATCCACCGCAAGGCGCAAGTCACCTTTCAGCCGGAATTGGCCGACCCATTGCGCAAGGGCGGCCTGTAGCGGTGCGGATTTGTCTGCCTTCACCAAAAGGCGCACCCTATGGCGTCCGCGTACCCGCGCGATTGGGGCCGGAGCGGGCCCATAGACATCTGCACCAATCGCCTTGAGTGCGCCCGCATTGCGCGCCAATGCATTGCCCAGATCAAACACCTGGCTCACGTCGCTGCCAGAGAGAATAATGCCGGCCATGCGCCCAAAGGGCGGCACCACCGCATGGCGTCGCTCATCTGCTTCGGCGCGCCAGAACCCTGTCTCATCGCCGCTCAGGATGGCGCGGATTACCGGATGTTCGGGCTGAAAGGTCTGCAACAGCGCCAGCCCCGCCCGCTCGGAGCGCCCCGCACGCCCCGCCACCTGACGCATCAGTTGGAAGGTCCGCTCTGCGGCGCGCAGATCAGAGCCTTGCAACCCCAGATCCGCATCAATCACCCCAACCAGCGTGAGCAAGGGGAAGTTGTGCCCCTTGGCCACCAGTTGGGTGCCGATGATAATATCGGCACCGCCCTGTGCGATGGCCTCGATACTTTCTTTCAGCGCCCGCGCCGAGCCAAAGAGATCCGAACTTAGCACCGCCTGACGCGCTTCCGGCCAAAGCTCTTTGGCCTCCTCTGCCAGACGCTCCACCCCCGGGCCAACCGGCGCCAGCTTGCCTTCGACCTCACAGGAAGGACAGGCCTCCGGCATGGGTTTGGTTTCGCCGCACTGGTGGCACATCAGGCGCTTGAGGAAGCGGTGCTCCACCATACGCGCATCACAGCTGTCACAACCAATTTGATGACCACAGGCCCGGCAGATGGTGACCGGCGCATAGCCACGGCGGTTGATGAACAACAGCGCTTGTTCCCCTTTGGCAATCCGCGCATCCACCGCCGCCTTGAGCGTTGGAGAGATCCAGTGACTGGCAGGCAGTTTTTCTGCCCGCATGTCAATCGCGCGCATTTCCGGCAGGACCGAGGCGCCGTAGCGGCTGGTTAGCTCAAGCTTGCTGTATTTGCCCAGTTCTGCGTTGGTCCAGCTCTCAAGGCTTGGGGTTGCTGAGGCCAGCACCACCTGCGCCTCACAAAGTGCAGCGCGCAGCACCGCCATATCGCGCGCATTATAAAGCACCCCATCTTCCTGTTTGTAGGAGGTGTCATGTTCCTCATCGACCACAATCAAGCCAAGATCACGATAGGGCAGAAACAACGCTGAGCGCGCGCCAATCACCATCTGCGCGCCTCCGGCCCCCACCATCTTCCAGGTGCGGCGGCGCTCTGTCATCGTCACACCCGAATGCCACTCCGCAGGCTTCGCGCCAAAACGCGCCTCAACCCGTGTCAGAAACTCCGCCGTCAGCGCAATCTCCGGCAAGAGCACCAGCGCCTGCCGCCCCTTGCGCAGACATTCAGCGACCGCCTCAAGATAGACCTCTGTCTTGCCAGAGCCGGTCACTCCGCGCAGCAGAGTTGTGCCATAGCGTCCTGTCTGCACCCCTGCGCGCAACTGGGCCGCGCCAGCCTCCTGATCCTCTGTCAGGGCCTTGCCGCCATATTCAGGATCCAGTCTGGCAAAAGGCACATCCCGGGGCGCAGCTTCTTCCCGCACCACACCCTGTTTGACCAATCCTTTGATGACCGAATTTGTGACCCCAGCCATATCGGCCAGTTCCCCCATGGTGAACGACAGGTCACCGTAATCTTCCAATGTGGCCAACACACGCCGCCTTGCATCGGTCTGCCGATCCGGCGTGCCTGTGCCCCGCCGATAGATCTTGCGCATCGAGGGCGGATCCGACAAGCCCGGCGCACGGGTGGCCAGCCGCAACATGGCATGCAGCGGCGTGAGCGTATACTCCCCGGCACGCTGCAAGAAGGCGCGCATATCTGCCCCCATGGGGGCGACATCCAGAACACGGTTCACCGCGCGCAGACGGCTCAGATCAAAGCCGCCGCTGCCCGGCCCCCAAATCACGCCCAAAACTTTGCGCGGCCCCAGCGGCACTTCGACAAAAGCGCCAAGCACACAGCCTCCCTCTGGGGCTTTGTAATCCAGAAACCGGTCCAAGGGCTGCGCAGTCAGCACCGAAACAGGGGCGCCACTGCCAAAGAAATCGCCCTCTTCCATTACACTCTGCTCCCGGATAGCTTGCATTCGCGCGCGCCGCGCCTCTTTTCGGCGCATTGGCACTCAGAGGTATCCCACATGCTGCCAAAAGGGCAAGACTGGGCCAAGTTATGTCGCGACTATCGCGAGCGGCACGGCCTGAAACAAGAAGCAATGGCTCAGGACTTCAATGTAGATCAATCCGCAGTCAGCCGGTGGGAACGCGGTATACGCGAGCCGTCTTTGCAGGTGAAACAGGCCATCTTGGAGGACGTGCTGCGCAATCGCACACTGGCACCGGATCAAACCATGCGCCTGCTGATGGAGCAAAGCGGCTCTGCGGTGGCGCTCTGGCAAAAGGATGGCACGCTGCTAGGCGCCTCTCCCCGCTTTGAACGCGAAGCGCTGTCTAACGACAACGGCGGCTCCTTGCTTCAGGACACAAAGGTTCTCGCCCATATCATGCACATTCTGAATGAACACGGTTTCTTTGACGGAGATGTGCTGCTCGCCGTGATGAAAATCAACCCATTCTTGCAGCCTCGGCGCGTGGAAGCGGGAGGTGTCATCGTGGTGTCGATGTTCCCCATGCACGATGTGGGCGATGAACTGGCTGTTCTGGCGGTACATGATCACGATGTCTTCGCCCAGCCGCTGGACAACGCCGGGGACATTCAGATCACCTTTGCCGGCAGCAAGGCAGGCCAATCACAGATTGCTTACAGCCGCATTCCCGGTTTTGAAGCGATAACTTCCGGGCCCAAACCACGACCAGATAAATGAGCAAAAAACTGCCGATAACACGCTGAAATATAGTGCATAAATCGGCATAACACCACCTGTGTACTTCCCCCATCCTGACCGCCTAGCACTGAGGTGTAGCAACACGAGAAAAGGATCGGGTAAAATGAGCACTCTCTTGGGCACCCTCTTGGACAACGTTCTAACCGGCACACAGTTTGCCGATGTGATCCGCGGTCTGGCGGGCAATGATACGATCACGGCACATGGTGGCGACGACACCATTGATGCCGGTGAAGGCCATGACAGCGTCAAAGCTGGCGACGGCGATGATATGGCCTATGGCGGGCTTGGCAATGACGTGCTCAATGGCGGCAACGGGGCGGATATGCTGGATGGCGGCGCGGGCGATGACCTTCTCAAAGGCAGCAACGGCAATGACATGCTCAATGGCGGCGCGGGCAACGACACCATGTCAGGCGGGCGCGACGACGATATTGTTCATGGCGGCAACGGTGCAGATCTACTTTATGGCAACAGCGGCGCAGATGCCCTGCATGGGGGCGAGGGCGCAGACAGGCTCTACGGCAACTCCGGCGATGACGTTCTGGAAGGCGGCGCAGGCAATGACATGCTCTATGGAGGCGCAGGCAACGACACCCTTTATGGATTTTCATGGGGCGGCGAGCCTGTGCCTGCACAGGATGCCGATGCTCTGGTCAACCCAGATGAGCCAGTGGAAGACACGGACTATCTGCAAGGCGGAAGCGGTGCAGACACCTTGGAATTCCGCTGGCTGATCGACGCCAAAGCAGAGATCCTTGCCAAACACACCGATGCCAATGGCGATACGGATTACTCCATGAATGGCGTGGCAGGCGAAAACGACAACGCCCATGACCACTGGGTGGAAACCATCGGCACCAAAGTGGTGACCGATTTCGACGCCGCAGAAGGCGACACGCTGGTGTTCAAGGGCCACACAGTGGAACTCGAAGAAGCGATCTATACGGACTTTGACAATGATGGCGACATCGATACGGTTTTGACCTTCGTCTCAAACCAAGGCGGTAATGGCGGCGCCCACGATGGTGACGCGGTCGGGCAAGTTGTGATCCTGGATCAGCAGATTGACGCGGCCGATATCGCCGTAGACCGGGGCGTCTTCTATGGCGTCACCGAACCCTATTCCGAATTCGGCTAAGCACTGGCCTGCGCAGCTTACCCCAAGAGATACTGGCGGAGGCCCAATGCGGTCTCCGCCCTTTGGCGTTCAGAAGCAAATTTCGTTATCGCTAACGGAATTTCAGTATGGAAAGTGACTTCCTGCTTTTCGCAAAGCGCCTGATCGGGTAAAGCGGTGCCAGCCGCAGTGCAATCCCGCAGTTGCGCGCATCGCCTTTTTGCCTGCTCACTGCAGTAGAGGAACCGATATGAAATTCTTCGTAGACACCGCCGAGATCGACGCCATTGCTGAACTGAACGCCACCGGCATGGTCGACGGCGTGACAACCAACCCGTCTCTGATCAAAAAATCCGGCCGTGACATTCTGGAAGTCACCAAAGAAATCTGTGACCTTGTAGACGGTCCTGTGTCCGCAGAGGTGGTTTCCACCGAAGCAGATGCAATGATCGCCGAGGGCCGCAAACTTGTCGAAATCGCCGACAATATCGCTGTCAAAGTTCCTCTGACCTGGGACGGGCTGAAGGCCTGCAAGGCGCTCACAGACGACGGCCACAAGGTCAACGTAACCCTCTGTTTCTCCGCCAATCAGGCGCTGCTGGCCGCTAAAGCTGGCGCAACCTTCATCTCGCCCTTCATCGGTCGCCTTGATGACATCAACCTCGACGGCATGGATCTGATCGCAGACATCCGTCAGGTCTATGACAACTACGGATTTGAAACCGAAATTCTGGCAGCCTCCGTGCGCACCGTGAACCACGCCACCCAATGCGCGCTGGTTGGTGCCGACGTGATGACCGCACCGCCAGCCGTGATCAAATCTATGATCAACCACCCGTTGACAGACAAAGGCCTCGACGCTTTCCTGGCTGATATCAAAGACGCAGGCATCAAAATCCTGTAAGTCTCTTCCAAGACATGGAAAGGCCCGGTTTTTACCGGGCCTTTTTCATGACGGCCTGCGTGAGGCAGATTGCCCCGGCCTCTCGCCCCATGCTACCATACTGTGGAGAAGAGGCAGAGCAGACCCGCCCACCAGATCCTACATGAGCACCGCACTAGATAAATTCCAACGCCTCGAAGCCATGGCCCTCTGGCGTGACACTCCCGAAGCCCAACGGCGCGACGTGATTGTCTCCCTCGGGGACGCGACTTTGGTGATCAAAGACACCAATGACCGCGCCTTGGCACATTGGTCGCTGCCTGCCGTGCGCCGCCAAAACTCGGGCACCCTGCCTGCGGTGTTCTTCCCCGATGGCGATGAGGGCGAAACAATCGAAATTGGCGAAGATCATCTCGAAGTGATTGAGGCGATTGAGCAACTGCGCAAGGCTGTGGCACGGCCCACCAAAAACAGTGGACGCCTGCGCAAAGGGGTGATCGCCGCCACAACGCTTGGCATTCTGGGGCTGGGTGTGTTCTGGTTGCCGGGGGCCTTGGTCAACCATGCGCTGCGCGTCGTGCCAAATGTGGCACGCCAGACCATCGGTCAGGACATGATGCAGCTCACCACCCGCCTCACCGGGCAGCATTGTCGCAGCACAGATGCCATCGCTGCGGTGGATGCTCTGCAAAAACGTCTCAAAGTGCGCGTGATCACCGTCATTCCCAGCGCCCTGCGCGAGGCCGTGGCCCTGCCCGGCAATATCGTGCTGCTTGGGCGCGATGCGGTCGAAGACTATGAAGAACCAGATGTGGCGGCAGGGTTTGTGGTGGCCGCCCAGACCGCCAGCCCCGATCCGCTGCGCGGGGTCTTGGAAAGCGGAGGCATCTCCGCCAGCCTGCGCCTGCTGACTTCTGGAACCCTGCCCGAAGCGCTTCTGGTCCGCCATCTCGAAGATCTTTTCGCCACCCCCCCCCGCGCCACGGCCGATGAAACACTGATCGCTGCCTTTGAGGAGCGGCGCGTGCGACTGAAACCCTATGCGCTGGCTATGGATCCTTCCGGCGAAAGCACCCTGCCCCTGATTGAAGCTGCGCCTTTCACCGAGGAATTGCCTGAACCGGTGTTGAGCGACCGCTACTGGGTCGCACTGCAGGGAATCTGCGGCAGCTGACCTGCCACAGCCTTACCAAATCTCAGCGCGCAGCGTCAGTCACTGGCGTAAAAACGCGCCTCCAAAGCCCGCACCGCGCGCCTTGGAAAGCGCAGCGCTCGCGTTGTCTTCTGCGGCAAACGGCCCGGCCAGAACAATACGCTGCGTCGCGCCATTCTGACTGTATTTGCCAATACGCACCGGCAGCCCCATCCGGCGGATCTTTTTGGCTGCTGCCTGCGCCTGCGCCGCATCCCCAAAGGTGCCGACCTGCACATAAGGCGTGCCCGCAAGACGCAGAGATTTTGTCACTGGTTCCGATTTGGTGGCCACAGCTGTCGGGGCAATGACGTCATCCGAAGTGGCCGCTCGGGCAACAGGAGATGCCGCATCATCAACAGTGCGCTGGATCAACCGACGCGGCACCGTATTGGTCCAGATCGCCTCGGTCTGCGCAATACCAGCCACAGTCATCTGGGCACGTGTCTCACTCAACCGGCCATCCTCAAAGGCGCGGCGGTATCCCTCTCGCACTCTGGAATCCACCTGATTGGTCAGGTTGTTCTCATAAACATGCAAAGGCACAACACGCACATCCGGCGCAACCTCTGCAAGCTCACTGACCTTCACAACCGTCCCTACCGCAGGGCGGCGCAATGAACTGTTCTTGTCAAACCGCATTTGCGGCGGTGTGGCAGTCGGCCGCCCCGTGCCTGGTGTCACAGGTGACTGCGCCTGCGGACCACAACGCACCGGCGAACCCTTGTAAGTGGTAATGCCCTCACGACAGGGCGAAACGATGCCCGATGCGCGGGGCGCCTGCGTGGATGTGCGGCGCGGCTTTGTTGCGGTGGGCGCAACAGCGGCCTTTGGTGCCGTTTTAACCGGGGTCGTCGTAGTTGGCGCAGCCACTGGCGCGGCAGCCGGGGCAATGACTTTGGCATTTGTTGTCGGGCGCACTGCCGTGGGCGTGGTGTAAAGCGGCTCGCCTCTTTTTTGTTTGACCACTTTCTTGGGCGGCTTGAGCGCTGCGGTCGTCACCACAGGCGCGGTCGCAGCCGCAGGTGTGGCCACCTTTTTTGCGGTAGGCGCCGAGGTCTTCTTCACGGTTTTTGGCTGCGTTTTTTGAGGAGCAGGTGCAGATGTTGCCGCTGCAGCTGTGCTTTCCGATGCTGCGGGCTGAATTTGCACCACGTTCTTGTCACGCTTGGGGGCCGCAGCAGGCGCGGTACGCGCCGCCGCATCAAACGTCGGCTTGAAACCACAAATCACCTTGCGGTCCCGCGTCACACGCGGCACCCAGGTTGTGGCCCCATCCACACCCGCACGGATATAGACACAACCTCGGCTATCGACAAACTGCTTGCCTTTGAAACTCGCCGGAGGAAATTCCGCCGGCGTCTGTCTGGCATTGATCGACTGGGCATGTGCCACCCCCAGTCCCGTAGATGCTGCGATTACGCCAATCGCTAGAAATCTGCTCAGCTTCATAATGCCCCCACAAGATGTAGGGGCATCCTACCAAATACATGGAAGATGAGTAAACCAAGGAAAGGCCCTATTGTGGTCAAATTTTAGACACAATTAACCAAATTAGGGCCTTTACAGCGTCTTATTGCGTGCCAAACATCCGATCTCCGGCATCTCCAAGCCCGGGCAGGATATAGCCCTTCTCATTGAGACGCTCATCCAAAGAGGCCGTGACGATCGGCACATCCGGATGCGCTTCCTTCATCCGCGCCACGCCTTCGGGCGCTGCCAGCAGGCACAGGAAACGGATATTCTTCGCCCCCTTCTCTTTCAGAAGATCAATGGCAGCCGCAGAGCTGTTGCCCGTGGCCAGCATCGGATCCACAGCAATCACCAGACGTTCATCCAACTCACCCGGCGCTTTGAAGTAATATTGCACGGGCTCCAGTGTCTCTTCATCCCGATACAGCCCCACAAAGCCAACCCGCGCAGACGGCACGAGCTCCAGCATCCCATCAAGCAAGCCATTGCCTGCCCGCAAAATGGACACCAGGGCCAGCTTGCGCCCCGCCAATGTCGGGGCCTCCATCTCGACCATCGGCGTTTGAATGGTCTTGGTGGTCATCGGCAACTCACGTGTCACCTCATAGGCCAGCAACTGGCTGATCTCACGCAGCAGGCGGCGAAACTCCCCGGTTGAGGTGGCCGCATCGCGCATGATTGTCAGTTTGTGTTGTACCAGCGGGTGATCCACTACGGTCAAATGATCCATCAGGCTTTCTCCAGTCTCTTGGCCACGACGGCCTTGGTCTCTTCATCACAGAACGCCGCCCTCAGCGCGGTCTGGTTGATCTCTGCAAAATCCTCAACGCCCCAGCCAAAGGCCTGCGCAAGCATCTCATATTCACGGCGCATGGTCGTGTGAAAAAATGGCGGATCATCTGTACTCACGGTGACCTGCACACCCGCCTCGCGCAATGCCTGAATTGGATGCGCAGCAAAATCAGGAAACAGTCCCAACACCACATTGGATCCGGGACAGACTTCCAGCGTGATCTGACGCGCCACGAGTTCCTTGATCAGATCAGGGTCTTCTATCGCCCGCACACCATGGCCAATGCGCGCCACATTCAGATCATTGAGCGCATCCCAAACGCTTTCGGCGCCACCAAACTCCCCCGCATGGGTCGTCAGCTTAAGCCCGGCTTCGCGCGCCTGATCAAAGGCATAGGCAAAATCGCCCTGTGCAAACTGCCCCTCATCTCCGCCCATACCAAAGCCAACCACAAACCGACCCGCCGTCTCGGCGGCATACAGCGATGCACGTTTGGATTTTTGCGGGCCAAAATGGCGCACGGCCGTCACCACACCGCGCAGCGTGATGCCATGCTTGCGCTCCGCTGCTGCCGCCGCCTCTTCAATGGCAGCCAGATATTCGCGCCAGGCCCCAAGATCTCCGCCACCACAGAAATCCGGGCTGATGAAACTCTCCGTGTACACAACCCCATTGGCCGCGCTTTCCTCAAGCCAGGCCGACGTCAGCCGGGCAAACTCTTCAGGCCCGGTCAGCACAGAGCTCGCCGCTTCATAAACGCTCAGGAAATGCACGAAATTTTCAAAGGCATACCCGCCATCCGGCGTAAACACCCGGCTTAGGTCCACTTTCTTTTCATGGGCGAGCTGCTTGATAAAGGCTGGCGGCGCCGCGCCTTCGTGGTGGATATGCAACTCCAGCTTTGGCAGGTCTGCCACAGTCATAGGAAGCTCCTTCCGCGCGGCGGCATGATGCCAAGATGAGCCGCCGCCGTCGCCGCCACATCCACAAAGTCAATCAATCCGGCTTCTCCCGGCCCAACACCTGCACAAAGCACCGGCACACGTTCGCGCGTGTGATCTGTGCCCGACCAGCTCGGATCGTTGCCATGATCCGCCGTCAGGATCAGCAGATCTCCCGGTGTCATCTTTTGCATAAAAGCACCGATTTCTCGGTCAAACCACTCCAGTGCACGTGCATACCCCGCGATATCACGGCGATGCCCATACAGGCTGTCAAACTCGACAAAATTGGCAAATGTCAGACTACCATCCGGCGCGGTTTCGGCCAGCCCATGCAAATCCTGCATCAATTTGGCGTCGCTGCCCTTGGTGCAGCTGTCGATGCCTGCCATGGTGAAAATATCGCCGATCTTGCCCACGCCCAGCACCGCGCCCCCGGCATCCTGCACCCAGTTGGTCAACACCGGCTCCGGTGGGGCAATCGCGAAATCCCGGCGATTGGTGGTCCGCTCAAATCCGGTTTCCGCATCGCCCACAAAAGGCCGCGCAATCACCCGGCCAATTTTCATCGCATGCAGGCTTGGTGCCAACGCCCGACAGAGATCAATCAACCGTTCCAGCCCAAAATGCGTCTCATGCGCCGCAATCTGGAACACACTGTCAGCAGAGGTGTAGCAAATCGGCCATCCGCTGCGCAGATGCTCCGCGCCCAGTTCATTGATGATCACCGTACCAGAGGCGTGGCAGTTGCCAAGAATACCGTCGGTCTGCGCCAGCTCACACACTTTAGCTACGAGGTCTTCGGGAAAACAGGGCGAGCCTTTGGGGAAATATCCCCAGTCCCATGGCACGGGCAGTCCGGCCAGTTCCCAATGTCCAGAGGGGGTATCCTTTCCCGGACTGCGCTCATTCGCGGCTCCCCAAAAACCGGTTGGTGTCGCCGCAAGGCCCGGTGTCTGCGCCCCAGACGCCAGCCGCACCGCCGCGCCAAGCCCAAGCCCATCCAGATGCGGCAGCATCAAAGGCCCAGAACGCCCTTCATCGGCGTGCCCTTCTGCACAGGTCTGCGCAATATGGGCCAGCGTATTGGCACCGCTGTCCGGCAAGGCCTCATTAAAGAAGCGATCCGCATCCACGGCCCCACCGCAGCCAACGGAATCCATCACCACCAAAAACACCCGTGCCATTTATGAGCTCTCCTCATGAACAAGCGGCGGTATATCCGGCATTGTGGCGTCAATGGCAATGGCCGCGCGCACCTGCACCGCAGCCGCCTCCGCAGCAGCTTCCCGCGCCGCATGCACCCGCAGCAGCGGCTGGCCCGCCTCCACATACTGCCCAAGGCGCACCACATCCGAGAACCCGACCGCAGGGTTGATCACATCGCTCTCAACCTGACGCCCCCCGCCAAGCCCCACCACAGCAAGGCCCAGCGCTTCGCCGTCAATGGCAGTGATATAGCCCGTTTCGGGCGCAGCAATTTCCCGTATGACCGGCGCTTCAGGCAAAAACCGCCGCCACTCCTCTGTAAAGCGCGTCGGACCACCCATTGCGCCCACCATACGGCCAAACACCTCTGCGGCTTTGCCATTGTCCAACACGTCACGCATCTGGCGCAGCCCTGCGTCCATGTCGCGTGCCATGCCTGCATTGGCCAGCAGACGCGCACCCAGAGCCACAGACAGTTCCGCAAGAGGCCCACCCGCCCCGTCACAGAGCACCGCCATACATTCAGCCACCTCAAGCGCATTGCCAAGCGACGCCGCGAGCGGCTGGTTCATATCCGAGATCACCGCACTTGTCGGACAGCCTGCCAAATTGGCGGTGCCCACCAAGGATTGCGCCAACGCGCGTGCCTCTTGGGGGGATTTCATAAAGGCACCGGTTCCGACTTTCACATCCAGAACCAGCCCCTCAAGACCAGCCGCCAGTTTTTTGGACAGAATGGACGCTGTGATCAGATCTAGACTTTCCACAGTCGCCGTCACATCCCGGATCGCGTAAAGCCGCTTGTCCGCGGGCGCGATCTCCGCTGTCGCACTGACAATGGCACAGCCCACCTGTGCCACAACCTCTTTGAACCGCGCCTCACTCAAGCCTGTGGACAATCCCGGAATGGCCTCCAGCTTGTCCAGCGTGCCTCCCGTGTGCCCAAGGCCACGGCCTGAAATCATCGGCACGTAAGCCCCACAGGCTGCCAAAGCCGGGGCCAGAATGAGCGATACACAATCGCCCACACCACCGGTGGAATGCTTGTCCAATACTGGCGCAGGCAGATCCCATGCCATCCGGTCGCCGCTGTCTCGCATCGCCAGCGTCAGCGCCACGCGTCCTTCTTCTGACAGACCACGCAAACAGACTCCCATGGCAAAGGCTCCAGCCTGCGCATCGCTGACCGTGCCCTCAGCAAGCCCCCGCGCAAACCACGCCAATGCCTCACGGCTCGGTGTTTCTCCACGACGCAGATGCGCGATGATTGAACGTGCGTCCATTTAGTCCCGGTCCTCGTGATCCGCATCCATGTGATCCGTGCCAAATGCGCCCGGCAGCAACTCTGCCATGGTCATGGTCACACGCACCCCATCCAGATTGGCCAAGGTCACCGTCGTGTCCTTACCGCCAAACTCCGCCAATTTCTGACGGCACCCACCGCAGGGACTCACCGGCTCCTTGCTGTCAGCGACCACAAACACTTCGGTCAACCGCGTCTCCCCCGCCGCGACCATGGCCGCAATCGCCCCGGCTTCGGCACAGGTCCCCTCAGGATAGGCGATATTTTCCACATTACAGCCCGCATAGATGGCACCGCTTTGCGCCCGCACAGCCGCCCCCACCTTGAATTTGGAATATGGCGCATAGGCGTTTTCACGCACCTCAAAGGCTGTTTTTTCCAGTGTCATTCCCGTTCACCTTCAATGGATCACGTCCGTCATCGCCAGAAGCCCTGCGATGCCGCCGTTGAGTTTCACAAAGCCGGACAGACAGCCGGCATGACGTCACATGGCGCTGAACCAGACCCGCGCCATCTTGGCACCAGCTTCCTCCCGTCCAGCACAAAGGTAAAGGGACGATCTTCGCCGCGCCCCAGCCCTGCGCACGCATAAATTTTCGATCGCCACAGAATGTAACCAAACGGTCAAAAATACAAGCCAATGCCGTTGCGTCAGAATTCCGCGTTTTCACCGCATGAAAACTGGTTTAAAGCTGAACTAATTTCTTTTTTCCGCACCAACAGTGCCACACAGAGGTCTCCAATGTCGGACAATCGCAATCAATCGCTGCGGGATGCGGCGCT
Source organism: Shimia marina (assembly GCF_001458175.1). Taxonomy (GTDB): domain Bacteria; phylum Pseudomonadota; class Alphaproteobacteria; order Rhodobacterales; family Rhodobacteraceae; genus Shimia; species Shimia marina. Next base: position 41,192 of record NZ_CYPW01000040.1, on the reverse strand, counting down.
TTTTTATCACGCTCATCCTAAACCCGGAAAACTGGAGATCCGCGCCACCAAACCTCTGGCCAATGGCCGTGATCTCTCGCGCGCCTACTCTCCCGGCGTGGCCGAAGCCTGCCTCGAAATCAAAGAAGATCCCGCAAACGCAGCGCTTTACACCGCGCGTCAAAACCTTGTCGCCGTGGTGTCCAACGGCTCTGCCGTGCTGGGCCTTGGCAATATCGGCGCTCTGGCCTCCAAACCCGTGATGGAAGGTAAGGCGGTTCTGTTCAAGAATTTCGCCAATATCGACTGTTTTGACATCGAACTGGACGAGGCAGACCCCGAAAAGCTGGCAGAGATTGTCTGTGCCATGGGCCCGACATTTGGCGCCATCAATCTCGAAGACATCAAAGCCCCCGATTGCTTCATCGTCGAAAAAATCTGTCGCGAACGCATGAATATTCCGGTGTTCCACGACGATCAACACGGCACGGCGATTGTGGTCGGCGCCGCCGCAACCAACGCCCTACGCGTGGCCAACAAGCGCTTTGAAGACATCAAAATTGTCTCCACCGGCGGCGGTGCAGCGGGCATTGCCTGCCTGAACATGCTGGTGAAACTGGGCGTGAAGCGTGAAAACATCTGGCTCTGCGACATTCACGGTCTGGTCTATGAAGGCCGCGAAGAGGATATGAACCCGCAGAAAGCCGAGTTTGCCCAAGCCTCTGACCTGCGCACACTGGACGACGTCATCGACGACGCGGATATGTTCCTCGGCCTCTCAGGCCCCGGCGTGCTGAAACCCGAACAGGTCGCAAAAATGACGGCGCAGCCGATCATCTTTGCTCTGGCCAACCCAACCCCGGAGATCATGCCGGATGGGGCACGCAAAGTGGCCCCGGATGCGATCATCGCCACAGGTCGCTCTGACTTCCCCAATCAGGTCAACAACGTGCTCTGCTTCCCTTTCATCTTCCGCGGCGCGCTGGATGTTGGGGCGACGGAAATCAACGACGAAATGTGCGTGGCCTGTGTGAACGGCATCGCCGAGCTCGCGCGTGCCACCACCTCCGCCGAAGCGGCCGCCGCCTATAAGGGCGAGCAACTCACCTTTGGGGCAGAATACCTTATTCCCAAACCATTTGACCCGCGTCTGGTCGGCGTGGTCTCCGCCGCTGTGGCTCAGGCCGCCATGGACAGCGGTGTTGCCACCCGCCCCATCCCTGACATCGACGCCTATGTGCATACGCTCAACCAGTCGGTCTTCAAATCCGCCCTGCTGATGCGCCCGGTGTTTGAAACGGCCCGCAAAGCCTCCCGCCGCATTGTCTTCTCAGAAGGCGAAGATGAGCGCGTTCTGCGGGCAGCGCAGGCCATTCTGGAGGAAACCACGGAAACCCCGATCCTGATTGGCCGCCCCGAGGTGATCGAAGCCCGCTGCGAACGCGCAGGCCTTGCCATCCGTCCCGGTCAGGATTTCCAGATTGTGAACCCGGAAAACGATCCGCGCTATTTCGACTACTGGAACAGCTATCACGAGCTGATGGAGCGCGAAGGTGTCACCCCGGATCTGGCCAAGGCCATCATGCGCACGAATTCCACCGCGATTGGCGCCATCATGGTGCACCGCGAAGAAGCCGACAGCCTGATCTGTGGCACCTTTGGAGAATACCGCTGGCACCTGAATTATGTGGAGCAGGTTCTGGGCAATAAAAACCTCTCCCCCCATGGCGCGCTCTCTCTGATGATCCTTGAAGACGGCCCGCTGTTTATCGCCGATACGCAGGTGCATGAGCTGCCCTCCCCCGAGGACATTGCCCGCATCGCCGAAGGCGCAGCCCGCCATGTGCGCCGCTTTGGTCTGGAGCCCAAAATCGCGCTCTGCTCCCAGAGCCAATTTGGCAACCATCGCGTCGGCTCCGGCAAACGGCTGCGCGAAGCCATCGAAATTCTAGACAGCAAGCCACGTGATTTTGCCTATGAGGGCGAAATGAACGTGGACACAGCGCTGGATCCGGAGCTGCGGGCACGCATCTTCCCTCGCACCCGCCTGGAGGGCGAAGCCAATGTGCTGGTCTTTGCCCATGCCGACGCCGCCTCTGGTGTTCGCAACATTCTGAAAATGCGGGCGGGCGCGTTGGAAGTGGGTCCAATCCTGATGGGTATGGGCAACCGCGCCCACATCGTCAGCCCCTCGATCACCACACGCGGCCTGCTCAATATGGCCGCCATCGCGGGCTCTCCTGTCACCCACTACGGGTAAAGCCTTAGCAAAAATTTTTACAACACAAAGGGCGCCGCGCAGGCGCCCTTTATGCGCTCAGGTCCATCAACACCCGAGGCACCAACATCAGCGGCTGTCTTTGGTCACCCGCGCCAGAATGCGCAGATCAATGTTTGGGCCAACCAGATCAGGATAGCCCACCGCCCCAAACGCCCGCCTGTCCAACTGCCCGGTCAAAAGGATCGACAGATTGTTTAAATCCCCCGCCTCAGTGCCACGCTGACGAAACAGCTGCGCTGCCAGCGTCACCGGGCGCGTCACCCCGCGTACCGTCAAATCCCCCGTCACCTGCGCGCCATGGATGGTGCCACTGATTTCGCGAGCCACAAACCGAATGGTGGGGTGATTGCTCACATCCAGCACCCGCGCCCCTTTCAACGCTTCGGTGGCAAAGATAAACCCAGCTTTCGCCTGTGCCGGACTCAGCGTGACGTCAATTTTGCTCCGCCGCACATCCTGCAAATCCAGCAACAGATCAGCTGAGGCCACAGGCATCGTCCCTTCCGTAGCTGTGTCACTCAGATAATAGGTGAAGCCCACAACGCTGTTTTCCTTATCCAGCACATAGTGCTCCGGCGCGGCAAGCGCAGCCACCGCCCCTCCCAGCAAGCAAAGCAGCGCCCATACACCGCGCCTGATCTGGCGCAAATCCATCAGTCCCATAAACTCATCCCAACCGTTTCCCGTTTCACAATACCACAGATTACGGCGCCCTGTGGCCACTGGCTCAACTTCCAAGGTCACAACCGCCACACAATCACGCGAGCGCTCGGAGAGCTCTCGCCCAGAGCTGCAAACTTTGCTAATTTGCAAAACTCGCAAAATTTCCTGCGAAGACGGGGGATATCAAGGGATTTGCAAAAATTTGCAGAAAGCACGAAAAGTTTCCTGCAAATTTATTTACGATATTCTTACAGGTCTTGCCCACGGGGCTTGCCGCCTTGGCAAAGGCTCCCTTATCCATTTGCTATAGAATGAGGAGGAGCCACCATGACGTATCAGGACGTCTATCAGACATGGAAAGATGATCCGGAAGCCTTTTGGATGAATGCCGCTGAGGCCATTGACTGGGACACAGCTCCGTCAAAGGCCCTGTTTGACAAAGGCGACCATCTCTACGAGTGGTTTTCCGATGCCAAGGTCAACACCTGCTGGAACGCCGTGGATCGCCACGTCGAAGCCGGTCGCGGTGAACAGACCGCCATCATCCACGACAGCCCGATCACCCACTCCAAACGGGAAATCTCCTATGTAGAGCTGCGCAATCGCGTCGCCTCTCTCGCAGGCGCACTGCGCGCCAAGGGTGTGGAAAAGGGCGACCGTGTCATCATCTATATGCCGATGATCCCAGAAGCTCTCGAAGCCATGCTGGCCTGCGCCCGTCTCGGCGCAATCCATTCCGTTGTTTTTGGCGGTTTTGCCTCCAACGAACTGGCGGTACGGATTGACGATGCGAAACCCAAGGCCATCATCGCCGCCTCCTGCGGTCTGGAACCCGGCCGCGTGGTGCACTACAAACCCCTATTGGACGGCGCGATTGATCTGGCAACTCACAAACCCGACTTCTGCGTGATTTTTCAGCGCGAACAGGAAGTGGCCCAACTGATCGAAGGCCGGGATGTAAACTGGCATGGCTTCCAATATGGCGTGGAACCTGCTGAATGCGTGCCAGTCGAAGGCAACCATCCCGCTTATATTCTTTACACCTCCGGCACCACCGGTCAGCCCAAAGGCGTGGTACGTCATACCGCAGGCCATCTGGTTGCACTGAACTGGACCATGAAAAACGTTTTCAACGTCGATCCCGGCGACGTCTTCTGGGCAGCGTCGGATGTGGGCTGGGTGGTGGGCCACAGCTACATCACCTATGCGCCTCTGATCCACGGCAACACCACAATCGTGTTTGAAGGCAAGCCCGTAGGCACGCCGGATGCCGGCACGTTCTGGCGCGTGATTTCAGAGCATAAGGTCAAAACCTTCTTCACCGCGCCCACCGCCTTCCGCGCTGTCAAACGCGAAGACCCGCAAGGGGAATTTGTCAAAAAATATGACATGTCCTGTATGGAGCAGGTCTTCCTCGCCGGGGAACGCGCCGATCCGGATACGATCATCTGGGCACAGGAACAGCTGCAAAAACCCATCATCGACCACTGGTGGCAGACAGAGCTGGGCTACCCCGCCATCTGTAACCCGGTCGGCATCGAACTCCTGCCGGTGAAACTCGGCAGCCCCTCCGTGCCCATGCCCGGCTATGACATGAAAGTGCTGGATGAGGGTGGCAACGAGCTTCCTCCCGGAGAGCTTGGCGCCATTGTCAGCAAACTGCCGCTGCCTCCCGGCACGCTGCCAACCCTGTGGAATGCAGAAGACCGCTTCAAAAAATCCTACCTGACCAACTTCCCCGGCTATTATGAAACCGGCGATGCGGGCATGATTGATGAAGATGGCTATGTCTACATCATGGCGCGCACCGACGACGTCATCAACGTGGCGGGCCACCGCCTCTCCACCGGCGGCATGGAAGAAGTGCTGGCCGGACACCCGGATGTGGCAGAATGCGCCGTGATCGGCGTTGCAGATCAACTCAAAGGCCAGATGCCTGTGGGCTTCCTCTGCCTGAACGCAGGCGCAGATCGTGACCATGCAGAGGTAGTCAAGGAAGTGGTCAAGCTGGTGCGTGAAAAGATCGGCCCGGTGGCCGCCTTTAAACTGGCCGTTGTGGTGGATCGCCTGCCCAAAACCCGCTCTGGCAAAATCCTGCGCGGCACCATGGTCAGCATCGCCGATGGCACCGAATGGAAAATGCCCGCCACGATCGATGATCCGGCCATCCTTGATGAGATCACCGTGGCGCTGCAAAGCCTCGGCTATGCCAAAGCCTGATCCAGTGGCTGGCGGGGCGCTGCTCCGCCCTCCGCTCAGGATCTGATACATAATCAAAAAAGCCGCGCTCAGATTGGGCGCGGCTTTCTCTGTTTCTATTCAGACAAATTGCTCACGGATCAACCGCTCTTCCAAACCGTGGCCCGGATCAAACAGAATGCGGTGAGCGATCCGGTCATCCGACAGGATCTCCACCGCCGCCACATGTTCAATGGATCGACTGTCCGCATGGGCCATCACCGGACGCTTGTCTGCCTCCAGCACTTCAAAGCGCACAGTGGCCTGCTTGGGCAGAAGCGCCCCACGCCAGCGACGGGGGCGAAATGGCGCAATCGCCGTCAGAGCCAAGACATCAGAGCCAATCGGCAGGATCGGCCCATGTGCAGAATAATTATAAGCGGTCGATCCCGCAGGCGTGCTGATCAAGGCGCCATCACAGACCAGCTCCTCCATGCGCAGACGCCCGTCAATCTTGATGCGCAGCTTGGCCGCCTGTGAGCCCGCCCGCAACAGCGAGACCTCATTGATTGCCAGCGCCTCATGCACCGAATTGTTGACACAGGTGGCCCGCATCGCCAGCGGGTTCAGCGTCTCTTCTTCTGCCGCTGCCAGACGTTCAAGCAGATCACTTTCAGAATAGGCATTCATCAGAAAGCCCACCGTGCCCCGGTTCATACCATAGACCGGCGCTTCAAGCTCCTGCGTGTCATGCAGCGTGTGCAGCATGAAGCCATCGCCGCCCAGCGCCACAATCACATCCGCACTTTCCGGCGCCACATCCCCATAGCGCCCGATCAGTGCCGCCCGCGCGGTCTGTGCCACCGGCGCATTGCTGGCCATAAAGGCGATTCTCTCGGACATCACGGTCCCCACTTACAGACAAGCGGCCAAGTTTCCCTGCTCCGCCAAAGGTTTCCTATAGCGACATATGTTTATCCCCTGCACCATCTGCGGCGCTCAGGCAAGGCGTTGCGTCGCTTTGGGACCTTTCAACCCCTCTGTGTTTCCATTAGGAAACATCCAACGCGAACCTCTCATCAGGAGCTAGATGCCCATGACCACGACCCGTGATGCCGGTTTTTTCACCGAAACCCTCGCCTCCCGCGACCCTGAACTGTTTGGCTCGATCACAGATGAGCTGGGCCGCCAGCGCGACGAGATCGAACTGATCGCCTCCGAGAACATCGTTTCCGCCGCCGTGATGGAAGCGCAGGGCTCTGTGCTGACCAACAAATACGCCGAAGGCTACCCCGGCCGCCGCTACTATGGCGGGTGCCAGTTTGTGGATGTGGCCGAAAACCTCGCCATCGACCGCGCAAAAGAGCTCTTCGGTGTGGAATTTGCCAACGTGCAGCCAAACTCCGGCTCCCAAGCCAACCAAGGTGTCTTCACCGCCCTGCTGCAGCCCGGCGACACCATCCTCGGCATGTCTCTGGACGCCGGTGGCCACCTGACCCACGGTGCCAAGCCAAACCAATCCGGCAAATGGTTCAACGCCGTGCAATACGGTGTGCGCAAAGAAGACAGCCTGCTGGACTACGATCAGGTTCAGGCGCTGGCCAATGAGCACAAACCCAAGCTGATCATCGCTGGCGGCTCTGCCATTCCACGTCAGATCGACTTCGCCAAGTTCCGCGAAATCGCTGATTCCGTAGGCGCATATCTGATGGTCGACATGGCGCACTTCGCCGGTCTGGTTGCCGCAGGCGAGCACCCCTCCCCGTTCCCCTATGCGGATGTTGCCACCACCACGACCCACAAAACTCTGCGCGGTCCACGCGGCGGCATGATCGTGACCAACGATGAAGCCATCGCCAAGAAGGTGAACTCCGCGATCTTCCCCGGCATTCAGGGCGGCCCCCTGATGCATGTGATCGCAGGTAAGGCCGTGGCCTTTGGCGAGGCCCTGCGCCCAGAGTTCAAAGAGTACCAGAAGCAGGTGCGTGCAAACGCCGTGGCGCTGGCCGACCAACTGGTCAAAGGTGGTCTGGACATCGTCACCGGTGGCACCGACACTCATGTGATGCTGGTCGACTTGCGCCCCAAAGGCGTGAAAGGCAACGCCACCGAAAAAGCACTGGGCCGCGCGCACATCACCTGCAACAAAAACGGCATTCCGTTTGACCCTGAAAAACCAATGGTCACCTCCGGCATCCGTCTGGGCACCCCAGCCGGCACCACCCGTGGCTTTGGCGAAGAAGAGTTCCGCGCGATTGCTGACATGATTGTTGAAGTGGTCGATGGCCTTGCCGCCAATGGCGAAGAGGGCAACGGCGCTGTGGAAGAGGCTGTCAAAGCCAAAGTGGCGGCCCTCTGCGCCCGCTTCCCAATGTATCCGAACCTGTAACTCTCGGATTTTATATTTTTGCAGGCCGCCGCTGGACATCCCAGCGGCGGTCTTTGCTTTTGTGACATCCCTTTCGGAACAGGCATCGCGCCACAAACAGGACGTAAGACAAACGATGAATGATGGATGGGAGACCTCCGCCTCTGCCTGGATCGCCAGCATGGGAGAAACAGGAGATTTCAGTCGCGAGTTTGTACTGGATGCGCCGATGCAGGCGCGCGTTGTCGCCTCCGGGGCTCAATCGGTATTGGACTTGGGCTGTGGTGAAGGGCGCTTTTGCCGGCGTCTCGCGTCAGCGGTTCAGACGGTTGTGGGCATTGATCCAACAGAATCCCTGGTGGCGCATGCCCGCTCGCGCGGGCAGGCCAGCTACCATGTGGCCAAAGCCGAAGACCTGCCCTTCTCCGAGGCTCAGTTCGATATGGTCGTCAGCTACCTGACACTGATCGACATTCCCGATATCCCAGCGGCCCTACGCGAAACGCACCGCGTTCTACGCCCCGGCGGGCGCTTTCTCATTGCCAATCTCAACAGCTTCACCACCGCTTGCCAAAGCAAAGGGACCCCCGTGAAAAACGCGGATGGCACAACAACGCTCACAATGGATCGCTATCTGGACAGTTTCCCGAGCTGGGCAGAATGGAGCGGGATTCGCATTCAGAATTGGCACCGCCCCCAAGCCTTCTACATGCAGGCCCTGCTCTCTGCGGGATTTCAGCTCATCCATTTTGATGAGCCGCGCGCATCCGGCGGCGCGCGGGCAGAAACCTACAACCGCGCGCCTTATCTGCACATCATGGAATGGCAGAAACCCGCCTCCTAGGCTCAGACGCCACCCCGTGCGCGTGACCACGGCCAAGACGAACGCCCCGCATCACGGGCGCGCATATCCTGCGGCGTCTGTGAGAGCGGCGCAGGCGAAGCCGCCGCACGCGTCTCTGGCGCCCAGCGCTCTTCTCGTGTGGCCACTCGGATTGAACTTGAAAGAATTCCCAACATACCGTGATCCTCTGCATTGATACCATGCACCTATTGTTCTAGACTTTATGCCCACATGCGATTCAATATGATTTCTGAAATGTAAGTTGAGGTTTCATATGGACTGGTCCGCACTGCCCTCTCTGTCTGCTCTGCGCGCCTTTGAGGCCGCCGCGCGCCACAAAAGCCTCAGCGCCGCCGCCCGCGAGTTGAATGTGACCCACGCGGCCATTGCCCAACATGTGCGCCATCTGGAGGCGGAGTTTGGACAAAGCCTGCTGTTTCGTGCAGGCCGAGGTGTGGCCCCGACCGAGGCCGGACAACAGCTCGCAGGCCAGCTCAATGAAGGCTTTGGCATCCTGTCTGATGCGGTGCACAGCCTGCGGCAAAGACAGGAAAACCGCCCTCTTGCCCTAAGCGTGACCCCCTCCTTTGCCATGAACTGGCTCATGCCGCGCATCGGCGCCTTCTGGCAGGCCCATCCCGACATTCCCGTGGCCATCACCCCCAGCATTGCTCTTGTGGATCTGAAACGAGACGGGTTTGACATGGCGATCCGCTTTGGCAATGGCGACTGGCCCGGCGTCCAAAGCACGCCTTTGACCGCCGGAGAGTTCTGGGTGGTGGCCCAGCCCGAGCTGTTGCATGCCCATGGGACACAGACGTTGCAGGAGGCCGAAAGCCTGCCCTGGCTGATGGAGCCGCATCTCATGGAATGGCGACGGGTTGTCAAAGAAGCCGGGCTTGATCTGGATCGGGTCAACATCACCGTGCTGGACAGCAATGAACTTGTGCTCTCTGCCACGCTGGCCGGTCTTGGGGTCTCGGTACATCCACGCTCGCTGGTGGAACGCGATGTGGGCACAGGCGCGCTGACCTGTCTCTGTGCCCTCCCCACCGAAGGGCTTGGCTATCATGTGCTCACAGTTAACGGCCGAGACAGCCCCCGCCTGCGCCGCTTTGCCAAATGGCTCCATGCGACGGCCTGATGGGGATCACACACAAACACTCCCGCGCCTTTGACACTTCAGCACAGCTGAAGCCGCAAAGCCTTGGGCCCGGCTCAGCGCAGCTGAGCCTGTCGCCACGCATTTGTTCTTTAAATGTTCTCATCCCTGCGCTAGGCTGCGCCCATGAGCTTGCAGATATCAAACCGTGCCGCGCGCCATCTGTGGCTGTCCAAACAGGGGCTGTCTAAGCCCCCAACCGGCCCAGCAGATCCGCGCGCCACCATTCAGGCGCTCGGATTTGTGCAGCTCGACAGCATTCAGGTGCTCTCCCGTGCCCATCACCATATTCTGTGGTCGCGCAATCAGAACTACCGCGAGCCCATGCTTGACCACCTTCTGGCCAAAGAGCGCGCCGTGTTTGAGCATTTCACCCATGATGCCTCGGTGTTGCCCATCGAAACCTACCCCTATTGGCGTGCGCAATTTGCCCGCCGCAAAGCGCGGATGGACGCCAAAGGCTGGTATGCACAGGCCATGGTGGATTGCACAGACCTGAACATCAAAGACCGCATCGCGGCGCAGGGGGCGCTTTCTACCGAAGCCTTTGACACCAAAGTTGACGGCCCCAAGGAAATGTGGGCCCGCCCCCCACACAAACGCGCGCTGGACTACATGTGGTACGCGGGGGAATTGGCCACCTGCTTTCGCCACAACTTCAAGAAATTCTACAATCTGCCAGAGCGGGTGATCCCTGCGGAAGTCCGCGCCATCGACATACCCGCACAAGAGCAGATCTCATGGCTTTGCAATGCCGCGCTCGCCCGGCTTGGGTTTGCCACGACCGGCGACATCAAGCGTTTCTGGGAGGCCGTAGACACCGCCGATGTGCGCAGCTGGATCGCCAATACTTCACTGATCGAGGTGGAAATCGAAACTGCGCAGGGCGACTGGCGCCCCATGCTCGCCCCGCCTGATATTGCCAAAACCCTCGCCAACACCTCTACCCCCACATCTCGCCTGCGCATCCTCAACCCGTTTGATCCCCTGATCCGGGACCGAAACCGGCTGTCACAGCTCTTTGGGTTTGACTATCGCATTGAAATCTTTGTTCCTGCCGCCAAGCGACAATGGGGCTACTATGTCTATCCACTGCTGGAAGGCGATCGGCTTGTCGGGCGCCTCGAAGCCAAAGCCAACCGAAAATCCGGCGAAATCATGGTGAAAAACCTCTGGCGCGAGACCTCTGTCCGATGGACGGAGGCACGGGCGCGCAAGCTTGATGCCGAACTGACCCGCATGGGCCGCTTCATTGGCGCTCCGACCATTCTGTGGGACTGTCCGCGCCAGCCCGCCTGAACGCTTGGCATTGGGCCGTCAAACCAGCCCCCGCCAGCGGAGAAAAATCATCAACAGCGCAGTCAAAGCGATCAGGTTGAAACTCACAGACCCTAGCACATCCAACAGCCGATCCATGCGCCGCGCCCGCACATCTATGGCGGCCAGATGGCGCTCGATCTCTTCAAAAGCCAGCGTCACAGCCGCCGCATCAACCTGCATTCGCAGCTTGGGATGTACGCTCAGTCGCTGCGCCGTGCTGATCACCTTGGCCTGACGATGCAGCCGCGCTGGCACACGACGCCCGATCTTGCGCATCGCCCGCTCCAGCGATTTTGCCCGCACACCAAATTTCTGCCGCGCCAACAGCAAAAGCCGCGCCACTTTTGTATCAATGTCCAGATCCGCTGTCATAAGGTCATTTAGGCGTCTCATTGCGGGATTTGCAACGCACAACTCTGGCCCCCGCGCACGCACCGCGCTATCACGGCACCATGTTGAACTTGATCGAACACGGCACCGCCACTGACCAACCTGATCTTCTCATTGTGCATGGGCTGTTTGGCTCCGGCCGCAACTGGGGTGCCGTGGCGAAACGGCTGGCCACAGAGCGCCGGGTGGTCTGCGTGGATCTGCGCAACCATGGTCTCAGCCCCTGGCAGGACAGCCACTCCTATGAAGGCATGGCCGCCGATCTCGCAGAGGTGATCGACGCGCAGATGCGCCTCAAGCCAGTCCCTATGGATGTGCTGGGGCATTCCATGGGCGGCAAAGCCTCCATGCTGCTGGCGCTCACCCAGCCTGAGCTGGTCAACCGCCTGATCGTGGCAGACATTGCGCCGGTGACCTATGGCCATGATCAGAACCGCAACATCGAAGCCATGCGCGCCGTGGATCTGACCAAAGTCAACAAACGTTCAGATGCGATCGCCCAACTTGCTGACATGCTGGACGATCCTACCTTGCAAACCTTCTTCACCCAGTCACTGGATCTCAAAGAAATGCGCTGGCGGCTCAATCTGGATGTGCTGGAACGGGACATGCCCAATGTTTTGGGCTTTCCGGAGGTGGCTGGCCACTTTGACGGTCCCACCCTGTTTCTGAGCGGCGCGCAGTCCGACTATGTTACCCATGCGCACCGCCCGGTGATCCGGGAAAAATTCCCCAAGGCCCGCTTTGCGAAGATCACAGGCGCGGGCCATTGGCTGCATGCGGAAAAACCGCGAGAGTTTGTGGCCTCTGTCAAGACCTGGCTGGATATGGATCAGCGCGCGTAAAGCGCCTGCGCCACTTTGTAGCTAACTGGGAACGCCACCAAAAAACCGATCAGCGCGGCACAGGCCAATCCCATGGCCGTGTCATAGCCTGACACAAGCGCCGCAATCACGCCGACGCCAGCCAGTGTGGAACCGATAAACAGATGCAGGATCAACGACAGACGCAACATGGGACTCTCCTTTGTTCTGGTCCTTTGATGTGATCCTGTCCTCCCTGACACAGCACCTCAAGAATCACCTTGATTTGGATCAGCCCAAACAGACGCATCGCGCTTGATCTGACGCCAAATCCATGCGGCAGGTCACTGTGCCAGAAGCTTGATCACGGCTGTGCCTTCCGCATCCACAAAGACGGTATGCCCATCCTGCACCGCATGGCCAACCACCGTCTCCAGCGCTTGAAAAAACGTCATTTCCTGTGCGCCCAGCGCCCCGGGACAGGCCATTCGTGTGCTCGCCAACGGGCCGAACTCAAGCGCGCTGCCCTTGGCCGTATAGCTGCCGTTGAAACGGTTGCATCCGCTCGTGCCACTGACACGACCATCCTCGCCAAATTCCATTTGAGGCAAGCGATCACCCGCCACATCCTCGCCGTTTATCCGCACCACAAGCCACGCCCCCGTGGTCAGGGCCGAAGGGGCATCCAGCCTGACACGTTCCACCATGACATCTACCTGTTCTGGCGCATCCTGTGTCAGCGCCGCAAAGCTGCGCGTGCTGCGCCACAGCACATCCTCTCCGAGCCGGATCACCGCCCGCACGGAATAGCGCCCGCTGTCCACCACCATGCGGTCATCGTAGCGCAGCGCAAAATCAACAGGCACCTGCCCCTGCGGGCGCACAGTCTGATGCGCCAATACCGTGGCGGCCACATCCATTTTACTCACATCTTCAAGCGTGATCTCAACCAAAGCCTCCGGATGCAGGGCGATCTTCTCGCGGTAGCTGACGCTGCCCTCCAAGGTCTGAAACTCCGCCAAGGCCCCGCCGACGCTCAAAGCCACAAGCCCTGCGGCCAAGCCGACGGTTCGCCCAATAGTACCCATACGCATACGTGCCATATCTCTGCTCCTGCGTTGCAGCCCCAATCGGGCGTTCTCTCTACCTAAGCACGAAACACCTTTCGCACAAAGCCTGCGGCATCCTTTCGGCAACTCCCCGCCTCCCTTTAGTCACAACCTCGCATTTCCAGCAAAGCCCCATGATACGACCTTTGACCCCCTTGGCCTCCCCGCAGGCTCTGTTACGGTTGGACCATGGCTACCGTTCACGCTTCCTTGCCCCCCAATCGGTTCACCAGCGCACTGGTCGTGGATGATCATCCGCTGTTTTGCGACGCTTTGGTCATGACACTTCAGGCGGTCTCCCCAATCACCGAGATCGCCACTGCGCCCTGTCTGGCCGAAGCCCTGACCGCTCTGGAAACCAAGGCCACCCCAGACGTGGTGGTGCTGGATCTCAATCTGCCGGACGTGAATGGGTTTGACGGATTAATCCGCCTGCGCAAAGCCACCCCAGCCAAGATCCTTGTTGTCTCTTCCATGGCCGACAGCCGCACCATCAATGCCGCGCTTCAGGCCGGTGCCGCAGGCTTTGTCCCCAAACACAGCCAGCGTGATATGTTCCGCCGCGCTCTGGATACGCTGGCAAGTGGCGCGACTTTCCTGCCAGAAGGTCATATGCCTACGCCCGACACTGAGGATGCCACGCAAGATGCTGTGGCCCGCCTCACATCCCTGACCGCACAGCAGGCGCGCATTCTTGATCTGATCTGCGAAGGCAAACTCAATAAGCAAATTGCCTTTGAACTGACCATTGCGGAAACCACAGTCAAAGCCCATGTCACAGCCATCATGCGCAAGCTGGGCGTTCATAGCCGCACACAGGCCGTATTGATTGCCAAAGAGGCCAGCTTTGAGGAGCACTTGCGCAGCAACGGCTAGCGCGCCTACTCTACCCTCAGCGGTCAAGGGAGAGGCCGCAGAAGGAGTTTGCCAGCATGGATGCCAGCACGCCATTCACAACCACAGACATCGTGCGCCGCGGTTTTGCCGCCGCAGACCACGCCGATGCACTTGCTCAACTGGCGGCGACACTTGGGCCGGATCCTCTGGCGCTGATCATTCTCTTTGTCTCGCCCCAAACCGATCTGCCTGCACTGATCACCGGGCTTAAGCGCCACTTCACAGCCACCGAGGTCGTGGGCTGCACGACCGCAGGCGAGCTGGGCGAAACCGGCTACACCGAAGGCGAGATTGTGGCCATAGGGCTGCCCTCAAGTCATTTCGCCACCAAAACCTTGCTCATTGAAGATCTGAACGACATCCGCGCGCAGGATCGGATCACCACGATGATCCACAACCGCACAGCCTTGGCCGAAAGCCATCCGCGCTGGACCTCCGAATTTGCCTTTCTCATGGTGGATGGCCTGTCGATGCGCGAAGACGCGCTGGCCGCGGATCTGGCCATGGGCCTTGGCCCCGTGCCACTGTTTGGCGGCTCCGCCGGAGATGGCGACGCCTTTGGTCAAACTTATGTGCTGCACAGCGGCCGCTTCCATGAAAATGCAGCTGTTCTGGTGCAGATCCGGTCCCGCTGTCCCGTGCATGTGTTCAAAACCGATCACCTGCAACCCACGGAAACCCGCATGGTCGTCACCGCCGCAGATCCCGCCAAGCGCCTGGTGCAGGAAATCAACGCTGAACCCGCCGCCCGCGAATATGCCCGCCTGCTGGGCAAAGACCCCGAGCAGCTCTCCACCTTCACGTTCGCCGCCCATCCGGTGGTTGTGCGCATCGGCGACCAAACCCACGTGCGCGCCATTCAAAAAGTGGCCGACAATGGCGATCTGGTTTTCTTTTCCGCGATAGACGAAGGCGTTGTGCTGTCTCTGGCGGAACCAGATGATATGGTGGCGCATCTGGATCGTGAGCTGGCCAGCCTTTCAAGCAAACACGCGCCCGCGCTTATACTCGGCTGCGATTGCCTGCTGCGCCGCGTAGAAGCCACGCAGAAACAGCTCACCAATGACATCTCCCGCGTGCTGGTAAAACACCGTGTGGTGGGCTTCTCCACATATGGCGAACAGGTCAACTCGATGCATGTGAACCACACCTTCACCGGCGTCGCCATCTACCCCCCACAGGAGGGCTAATCCATGGAAGCCAGCGCCCTTGTGGATCCCAAAGACACGCTGGAGCGACAAAACGCCAAACTGCTCACCATCGTGGGCACACTCATGCGCCGCGCCGAGGCCCGCCCAGACACCACCGGTGTCGCCTATGCCCAGTTTGAACGTGCCGTGCGCCTCGAAGAGGAGGTGCGCGCCCGCACGCTGGAGCTGGAGCATGCGCTCGATCTTTTGAACACCTCCAACGCCTCTCTGGCGCGCGCCAATGCCGAAGCACAGGCCGCCCGTGCCAATCTCGCCAATGCCATTGAAACCGTACAGGAGGGTTTTGCACTCTTTGATGCCAATGAAACGCTCGTGCTCTGCAACACGCGGTTTGGCAAACATATGCGCGACGTGCACCACCTCTTCAAACCGGGCCTGCCCTTTGCCGACTATGTGCGCATCGTCTCCCAAAGCCCGTTTCTGGAGCTGCCCGATGGCACCACGCCCCAAGAGTGGCAGGATCGCCGCATGACGCGCCACCGCGAACAGCATGTGGTGTTCAACGCCCGCATGGCCGGGGACCGCTGGCTTCAGGTCTCTGAGCACCGCACACGGGATGGCGGCACCGTGGTGCTTCAGACCGATGTCACCGACATGATGCTGATTGAGCGGCAGGAACGCGAACGCCTGCTTGATGATCAGGCCCGCCTGATCAAAGCCACGCTCGAACACCTCAAACAGGGCGTTGGTATCTTTGACCGCGAAGCCCGTCTGGTGGGCTGGAACCGGCGCCTTGGGGAGCTTCTGTCCATTCCCCTGCGCCGCTTCCGTCTCGGTCTGCCCTTTGCCACGATCTTCGAACAGCTCTCCCGCAAACTCGCCTTTCAAAGTGCTGCGGATGCGGAGGCGCTCTGCACATGGGCCTCTCAAACCCGCGCCCGCGCCGCGCTCACATTCGAGGTGGAACTGGGCGCAGATCGCATTCTGGCGGTCTTTGCGCAGACCATGCCGGATGGGGGATTTGTGATTTCCTTCACAGACATCACCACCGAACGCCGCGCCCTGCGCGCCATTTCTCAGGTCAATGAAACGCTGGAACGCCGGGTGCAGGATCGCACGCTGGAGCTGCGCGACGCGCTGGCAGACGCAGAACGCGCCAATGCCTCCAAATCCCGCTTCGTGGCCGCCGCCAGCCATGATCTGTTACAGCCACTCTCCGCCGCCAAACTCTATATGGCGGCACTGGACAGCGATCTGGACAATGACGAACACCGCGATCGTCTCGCCAAAGCCAGCAGCGCGCTGCAAAGCGTGGAAGACATTCTCGGCGCTCTGCTGGACATCTCCCGGCTTGATTCAGGCCGCGCCGCGGTGCATCGCGCCCAGATCCCGCTGGGTGTTTTACTGCGTCAGCTGCATGATGAATTCGCGCCCGCCGCACGCGACAAGAATCTCCGCTTTGACCTGCGCGCGCCAGACACCACAGTACAGTCTGACGCCACCTATCTGCGGCGCATCCTGCAAAACCTGATCGCCAACGCCCTGCGCTACACCGATCAGGGGCGTGTGCTCATCGGCACCCGACGGCGCGGCGATTGCGTCACTGTGGAGATCTGGGACACCGGCCCCGGCATCGCGCTGGATCAACAAACAAAAGTCTTTGACGAGTTCCACCGCATCCATGCCCCCGCCAGCCCCGCCGAAGGCCTTGGGCTCGGTCTGGCCATTGTCGAGCGCGCCTGCCGCCTGCTGGACCATCCGCTGTCCCTGCAATCTGATCCCGGTCGCGGCACCCGATTTTGCGTCACCCTGCCGCTGGCCTGCGCCCCAGCCGCCCCCAACCCGTCCCTGCCCCCTGTGCCCCCCGACCGCACGCCACTGGCCCATCGCATCATCCTGCTTGTGGAAAATGATGCTGAACTGCGCGAAGCCATCACCATGACCTTGGAAAACTGGGGCGCGGAGGTGCTCTCCTGTGGCAGCGACGTCGAAGCGCTTGATCTGCTGCGCGAAATCGACATCGCCCCGGATGTGGTTCTGGCCGATTATCAGCTTGAAAACGGTGCCACCGGCACCGATCTGATCTCTGTGCTACGTGCGCTATATGGCCCGCTACCGGCCTGTGTGATCACTGCCAATCGCGATCCGGAGGTCACCGCCCTGTGCCAGAAGCTTCAGGCCCCGCTGCTGCACAAACCTCTCGATTTGGAACACCTGCAAAAAGCGCTACAAAATGCACCAAACCCCGATGCCTGACGTATCCTGAAAACATCCATCCCGCGCCGACGTAGAATATCCCCTTTCCCGACAGCAGCTTGCTGCCTAAAATCGCTCAAAACACCGCAGCCCGGAGCCAGTCATGACACGCCTTCAATCCGTATTGGACGCCATAGATACCGCCAACGCCAAAGATCCAAATATCGAGGATGGCCAGCCCGAAGCGCTGCTCTATGGTAGTCGTATGACACAAGAGGCCAACCGCCTCTTTCCCGAGGCATCCGAGGCCTTTCAGATCGCTGCACGCGGTCAACACATCGAACGCTGGGTGCTCAAACGGGCCGATTTCCCCGAGGGCCGCGCAGGTTATCTGAAATGGCGCCGTGAGCTGGGCATTCACCATGCCAACCGCGTGTCCGCCATCATGTCGGAAGCGGGCTATGAAGAAGAAGACATCATCGCGGCCGGCACCATGCTGCGCAAAGAGGGTCTGAAGCGCAACGCCGAAGTGCAGGCGCTTGAAGACATCATCTGTTTTGTCTTCCTGAAATGGTATTTTGCGCCCTTTGCCGCCAAGCACCCCGAAGAGAAAGTACTCGATATCGTTGTGAAAACCGCGCGCAAAATGTCTGATGCAGGCCGCGCGCGCGTGCTGGCCGAATTTGACCTGCCCGCCGCCCTCGCCGCCGCCTTCCAAGAGCCTGCCGCATGAGCCGTGAGGCTCTCATCGTGGCCCACGGCCAGCCTTCTGCCCCCGTGCCGCCAGAGCTCTGGCTCATGGGGTTCGCAGAAGCCGTGCGCAAACACCTGCCGGACTGGACCATTCGGGCGGCCACTTTGGCCATGCCCGAAGCCTTGGAACGCGAAGCGGCTGCGCTGCCTCCCAACGCGCCGGTTTTCCCCATGTTCATGGCGGATGGTTGGTTTGTGGGCAAAGTCCTGCCGCGTCGCCTGAACGGCGCTGAGGTGACCATTCTCCCCCCGTTGGGCTTTGACCCGAACCTGCCGGGTTTTGCCGCGCAATTGGTGAGAGATGCCCTGACAGCACGGGGATGGGCCCTGAGCGAAAGCCGCCTGCTGCTGGCGGCGCATGGCTCTGCAAAAGGCCCCAAAGCCGCAGAATCCGCCAATGCGTTCAAGGCCGCACTGGCCGCCCAACTGCCCGATCTTCCCATCTCGGTGGGTTTTGTCGAAGAGGCCCCCTTTGTGGAGGAGGCTGCGCGAGATCTGCCACCACAGACCCTCTGCCTGCCATTTTTTGCGCTCGAAGGGGATCACTGCCGCGAAGACATTCCCGAAGCGCTGAACAAAGCGGCGTTTGCAGGAGACTTACTGCCGCCCCTTGGCACCTGGCCACAGGTGGCCCAGATGGTCGCTCAGTCTCTCAAAGACACCGCCTGAACCCAAGCCAAGCGGCGCGATCTCAGAGCGACTGTCCCGTCGTCACCTCCGGCTGCAACGTCACCACCTGCGCCGGGTGCTCGCCGCTTTGACTTTCCAGAATGATTTCCGCAGCCTTCTGCCCAATCTGGAAGCGATGCGCATCGGTTGTGGCCAAAGTCAAG
Organism: Shimia marina; assembly: GCF_001458175.1. Lineage (GTDB taxonomy): Bacteria > Pseudomonadota > Alphaproteobacteria > Rhodobacterales > Rhodobacteraceae > Shimia > Shimia marina. The sequence goes on along the minus strand of NZ_CYPW01000040.1, from coordinate 22,265 downwards.
GGCAACCCGCGCAGCAGCTCCAGATTGTTGAAGCCCGCCAAAGCCAGATCACCGGGCACCGAAATCCCCTTTGACAGACAATGCATATAGGCCCCAACGCTCAGCACATCGCTCGAAAAATAGATGCACTCAAGATCCGGCGTCCGTGCCAGTAAAAGCTCGGTCAGCTTATGCCCCGTCTCAATGGAAGACACACCGGAGTAAAGCTCCTGATCAGCCAGCGAGATCCCCTCCGCTGCCAGAGCCTCGACAAATCCCTTGAAGCGCTTTTCCGCACGGTAATCCTGCGGCATCTTTGTGCCGATAAAACCGATGCGCCGATATCCCGCCTTTAGGATCGTCCGCGCCATGTCGCGCCCCGCTTCCAGATGTGAAATCCCCACACAGTGTTTCACAGGGGTGCCATCCACATCCATGACTTCCACCACCGGACAATCCGCATTGGCCAGCATGGTGCGCGCCGCCTCATTGTGCTCAAGCCCCGCCACCACAACACCCGTGGGCCGCCAGCTCAGCATCTCGCGGATCACTTCCTCTTCTTCCAGAAGATCATAGCCAGTCACACCGATCACCGGCTTCAAAGGCGTCGCTTTCAATGTTGAGCTGATGCCAGACAAGACCTCCGGAAATACCGAGGAATTCAGACTCGGCACCACCACCCCAACAAGGTTCACCGTCTTGGAGGCCAGAGCCCCGGCAATGCGATTCGGCACATAGCCAACCTCGCGCGCAATCTTTTCAACCTTCTGGCGTGTGGCTTCGGAGACGTCCTGCGCCCCACGCATGGCGCGTGAGGCGGTCATTTCGCTGACTCCGGCCAACTTGGCTATGTCTTTCAGCAGAAGCTTTTTTCCCATGATCAGATCGTCTGACACAACTCTGCCCAAAAGCAACCCCAAAGCGACAAATTAAACCAGACAAGACGCCTCTTGATTTCAATCGTGAACCAAGATACCGATAGCGCTAACGGTGGCGCTATCGGCGACACGATCGAAAAGCGCAGACTATTGCTGTTGGAGAAAGACACATGACCACCAAGATTGCCATCAACGGGTTTGGCCGCATCGGACGCGGCGTCCTGCGGGCCCTGATTGAGAGCGGCGCAAATGATATCGAAATCGTTGCCATCAACGACCTCTCCCCAAACGATCACCTGCTGCACCTGCTGAAGTACGACAGCGTGCATGGCCGCCTGAATGCCGATGTCACTCTGGAAGGCGACGTGATGAAAGTGGCCGGTCAGACCATCCGCCTCACCGCCATCCGCGACCCGCAGGAACTGCCATGGTCTGATGTGGATGTGGCCTATGAATGCACCGGTATTTTCACCGCCAAAGACAAGGCCGAGCTGCTTTTGAAATCCGGTGCAAAGCGCGTGCTGATCTCCGCTCCCGGCAAAGACGCCGACAAAACCGTGGTGTTTGGCGTCAATGATGACACGCTGACGGCTGAGGACATCATCGTTTCCAACGCCTCCTGCACCACCAACTGCCTGGCCCCGGTGGCCAAGGTGCTCGACGATGCCTTTGGCCTCAAAACTGGCTATATGACCACGATCCACGCCTATACTGGCGATCAGCCCACCCATGATACCAACCACAAGGATCTCTACCGCGCTCGCGCCGCCGCGCTCTCGATGATCCCCACCTCCACCGGGGCCGCCCGTGCGATCTCCCTTGTGTTGCCACATCTGAAAGGCAAGCTTGAAGGCTCCGCAATCCGTGTGCCCACCGCCAATGTCTCCATGGTGGATCTGGTGTTTGTGCCAGCCAAAGAGGCCACCGCAGAAGACGTTAATGCTGCCATCAAAGCCGCCGCCGAAGGACCTCTGAAAGGGGTGCTGGGATATGAAGAGGCGCCCTTGGTCTCCGCTGACTTCAACCATGATCCGCATTCTTCTGTTTTTGCCCCGGCACAGACCAGCGTCACAGACGACGGGCTGGTGCGTGTGGTAAGCTGGTATGACAACGAGTGGGGGTTCTCCAACCGCATGCTCGACACCGGCCGCCGCATAGGCGCCCTTTTGAAAGGATAAACACAGATGGTCGCGCGCGTTATTCCGGTAGAGCCTTTTGATCTTGTGATTTTTGGCGCCACCGGGGATCTGGCCCGGCGCAAAATTCTGCCCGGCCTCTTCCACCGCTTTCGCGCGGGACAAATGCCATCTGATGCCAAAATCATCGGCTCGGCGCGCTCAGAAATGGAGAGTGCCGAGTTCCGCACATTGGTCGGCGCAGCCATCGCGGAATTCGTCGCCCCAGACCTGCGCCCGCAGGATCAGCTCGACGCCTTTTTACAAAGGCTCGACTATGTGCATATCGACGCTACCGGCGACACCGGCTGGGACGCTCTGCAAAAGATCCTGCGCCCCGATACGATCCGCACCTTCTATCTCTCGGTCTCCCCTGCACTTTTTGGGGCCATTGCCGAACGGCTCAGCACCCATGCCATCGCCACACCGCAAAGCCGTATCGTGGTAGAAAAACCATTTGGTCACGATCTGGAAAGCGCCCGCGCCCTCAACCGGGATCTGCTGCGCCATTTTGATGAGGCACAGATCTACCGGATCGACCACTACCTCGGCAAAGAAACCGTGCAGAACCTCATGGCCCTGCGCTTTGCCAACTCCCTGTTTGAACCGCTCTGGAACGCCACCCACATCGATCATGTCCAGATCACCGTGGCCGAAAGCCTCGGCGTGGCCGGGCGTGGCGGCTATTATGATCAATCCGGCGCGATGCGCGACATGGTGCAAAACCACCTGATGCAGCTGCTCTGCCTGATTGCCATGGAGCCACCCTCCAAATTCACGCCCAACTCGGTGCGCGATGAAAAAGTGAAGGTGATCGAAGCGCTGGATCCGGTGCCCCTGCGGGACATTGTGCGCGGCCAGTACCGCACCGGGCGGGACAACCAAAGTTATTTTGACGATGTGGAAAACCCCGACAGCCGCACAGAAAGCTTCATCGCCATGAAGCTCACCGTGGGCAACTGGCGCTGGGCCAACACGCCGTTTTATCTGCGCACCGGCAAACATCTGCGCGATCGCGTGTCCGAAATTGCCGTGATCTTCAAGGACCCGCCCCACAACATCTTCCCCAACAAGATGGAGGGGCGCAAAGGCAACGCGCTGATCATCCGCCTGCAACCAGACGAAGGCATCACCCTGCGCACCACCATCAAAGAACCCGGCCCCGGCGGCATGCGCCTTACTGAGGTGGCGATGGACATGTCCTTTGCCGATGCGCTGGGCAAGGATCTCACCTCACAGGACGCCTATGAACGTCTGGTGATGGACGTGATCCGCGGCGATCAAACCCTCTTCATGCGCGGCGACGAAGTCGAAGCGGCCTGGGCCTGGGCCGATCCGATGATTGCCGCATGGGAAGAGGCTGGCCAACGCCCCATGCTCTATGACCCTGGCAGTTCCGGCCCCGAAGAAGCGCTGATGCTGATGCATCAGGGCGGTCGCCGCTGGCGCCCCATTGGCGACTAACCCCCTGCCTCGACGCTCAAAATAGGAAGGATGGCCCTGATGCCGCTCCACCCAACCGTTGAAAAAGTCACCGCGCGCATCATCGCACGCAGCAAACCGCATCGGGATGCCTATCTGGAGCGCATGTCACAAGCGGCCAGCAAAGGCCCAGCCCGCGCCCACCTGAGTTGCTCAGGACAGGCCCACGCCTACGCAGGCGCAGGGGAAGATCAAGCCGCGCTGGCCACCGGATCCGCTGGAAATCTCGGCATTATCACGGCCTACAATGACATGCTGTCCGCCCATCAGCCCTTTGAACGCTATCCCAACGTGATCCGCGACGCTGTGCGCGCGGCTGGCGGCACGGCACAGGTGGCTGGCGGCGTGCCCGCCATGTGTGATGGCGTCACGCAGGGCGAAGCGGGCATGGAGCTGTCGCTGTTTTCACGCGATGTGATTGCCCTCGCCGCAGGTGTCGCACTCAGCCACAATACCTTTGACGCCTCGGTCTATCTGGGCGTCTGTGACAAGATTGTGCCCGGCCTTGTGATTGCCGCACAGAGTTTTGGCCACCTCCCGGCGGTCTTCCTGCCCGCAGGCCCGATGAGCTCCGGCATCTCCAACGACGCGAAAGCCAAAGTCCGCCAGCGTTTTGCCGCCGGTGAAGCCGACCGCGCCGAACTCATGGCCTCAGAAATGGCCGCCTACCACGGTCCCGGCACCTGCACATTTTATGGTACGGCGAACACGAACCAGATGCTGATGGAATTTATGGGCCTGCATCTGCCCGGTGCCAGCTTTGTCTCACCCAACACGGACCTGCGCGATGCCCTCACCGCAGAAGGCGCCCGCCGCGCGCTTTCCCTGTCTGCCTTGGGCAACAGCTACACGCCCACCTGTGACATTCTGGATGAAAAAGCCTTTGTGAATGGCATGATCGGTCTCAATGCCACTGGTGGCTCAACCAACCTTCTGATCCATCTGATCGCCATGGCCCGCGCGGGTGGCGTGGTGCTCACATGGGAAGATTTCGCCGAGCTCTCTGACATCACTCCCCTCCTGGCGCGCGTCTATCCCAACGGACTGGCCGATGTGAACCACTTCCACGCCGCAGGTGGGCTGGGCTACATGATCGGCGAGTTGCTCTCCGCCAATCTGCTGCACCCTGACACAAAAACCATCGCAGGCGATGGCTTGGCGCATTACACGCAAGAGCCCAAGCTGATTGATGGCGCGCTGTCCTGGCAGCCCGGCACCACAACCTCGCTCAACGAAAAAATTGTGCGCCCCGCCCATGGTCCGTTTCAGCCCACCGGCGGCTTGGCCCGCCTGACCGGTAATCTTGGCACCGCTGTAATGAAAATCTCCGCCGTCGCCCCCCAGCACCGCTTTGTGGAGGCCCCGGTACGGGTTTTCCATGATCAGGATGAGGTCAAAGCGGCCTTTCAGGCCGGGGAGTTGACCGAAGATGTGATCATCGTGGTGCGCTTTCAGGGTCCCAAAGCCAATGGCATGCCCGAGCTGCACAGCCTGACACCTCTCATGTCCATCATGCAGGGCCGCGGTCAAAAAGTGGCCTTTGTCACCGATGGGCGCATGTCAGGTGCTTCCGGTAAAATTCCTGCCGCAATCCACGTCAGCCCAGAAGCGCTGGATGGCGGGCCAATTGCCCAGCTCAAAGATGGCGACATCCTGCGGGTAGATGCCGAAGGCGGGGCGCTTACAATTCTGACCGAAGGCGTCACAGACCGCCCCCCTGCCAGCACCGATCTCTCCGCATATGAAGCGGGCACAGGCCGCGAACTCTTTGCCGCGTTCCGCAATGCCGTGGGCGCTGCCACAACCGGCGCCTCCATTTTTGAAGGATCCTACTGATGCCGATCACCCCCAAAGAGGCCAGCCTGCGCGCCCGTGAAATCTGCAACGCCGCGCCGATTGTGCCGGTTCTGGTTGTCAAGGATGTCGCCCATGCCAAACCTCTGGCGCAGGCATTGGTGGCGGGCGGGCTGCCCGCATTGGAAGTCACCCTGCGCACCCCAGCCGCGCTGGATGTCATTCGCGCCATGTCAGACGTGCCCGGCGGCATGGTTGGCGCAGGCACGCTGCTCACACCAGAAGATGTCAAAGCGGCGAAAGCCGCCGGGGCCACCTTTGGGGTCTCGCCGGGGGCAACGGACACGCTGTTGCAGGCCTGCGAAGCCGAAGGGCTGCCGCTCTTGCCCGGCGCGGCCTCCGCAAGCGAAGCCATGGCCCTGCTTGAGCGCGGCTATGACATGCTGAAGTTCTTTCCGGCTGAGGCCGCAGGCGGCGCAAAGTTCCTGGGGTCTTTGGCCAGCCCCCTGCCCCAGATCAGCTTCTGCCCCACCGGCGGCGTCAATCCTCAGAATGCGCCGGACTATCTCAAGCTGGCCAATGTGGTCTGTGCCGGTGGCAGTTGGGTCGCCCCCGCAGACCTCATGAACGCGGGCGCTTGGGATCAGATCGAGGCACTCGCACAGGACGCCGCACAACTGCCGCGCTAACGCCGATGCTGCCGCGCCCGACTACCAGTTCCGCCGCCCACTGACGTGATGCAATGTGCTGTCTTTGGCAAAGGGATCCACCGGTTCGGGCGTGCTGATCCTGCGGATGGTCTTCAGCGCAAGCAGCAACGCGGCCAACGCAAAGAACGCGCCCCCCACAGCCTGCCCCATCAGCACACCAGACGCCCCCCAAAGCGCGCCACCTGCGATGACAAAGGGATAGGTGCCCAAACTGTGCCGCCCCCAATTCACATATGTGGAATAGATCGGATGGCCGAGATTGTTGAAACAGGCATTGCAGACAAAGATCACCCCATTGAAAAACTGCATCAACGCCAAAGGCCCGCAGAACAGATAGATCAAAGTCCGCATCTCTCCACTGGCCTCAAACACATCGGCAATCATCTGACGCGCCACAAATAGAATGAGTGCGGCCAGAAGCGTATAGCCCAGCAGAAACTGCAACCCTGCCACCAGCGTGCCGCGCACCCGCGCAAACAGCCCGGCCCCGAAGTTCTGGCCAACAATGGGTCCAATCGCGCCTGAGAGCGCAAAAACCACCGCGAAAGCCACCGGCATCAGACGCCCAATCACCGCCATCGCCGCCACCGCATCGGTGCCATAGGCCGCCACCTCTCGCGTGACAATCGCATTGCCAACAGGCGAGGCCACATTGGTGAGAATGGCCGGGGCGGCAATGGCCGCAATCGCCCGCGCATCCCGCATCAGCACAGGCAGCGCTGGGCGGGCAAATCCATTGTGCACCCGCCACACGCTTACCACGGCGTAGCTGCACATGACGATCCGCGCCATGACCGAGGCATAGGCCGCCCCATCAAGCCCCAGACCCAGACCAAAGATCAGGAGGGGATCCAGCGCGGCGTTGACCGCCCCACCAAAGACCGTGCCCATCATCGAGCGCCGCGCATCGCCATGGGCGCGCAAGACTGCCATGCCGACCATCGCCAGCGACATCAATGGCATCGTGGGGATCACAATCCGCACATAGCGCTGCGCCAGCGCCAGCGTGTCCCCCTCCGCCCCGAGCCAGCTCAGGATCGGAGCCAGATTGCCAAGAACCACCAAAGGCAGCACCAGCCCCATCAGCACGCCCAGCACCGCCACGGAGGCGGCATATTCCCGCGCCCTGTCCGGCTGATCCGCGCCAATCGCCCGCGCCACCAGAGAGCCTGCCGAAATCGACAGCCCGATGTTGAAGGCATTGGTGAAAAACAACAGCGTGCCCGCATAGCCCACCGCCGCAGCAAGCGCTTTGTTGCCAAGCATCGAAATGAAAATCATATCGACAAAATCGACCGCAAAGATCGCCATCAACCCCACAGATGAGGTCAGCGACATCACCGCCACATGGCGCATCAAAGCCCCTTGCAAAAAGACCGCTTTCGCCAAACTCAGCGCCCCTCTTCCGGGTCTGATCCAACGTTGGCAGGCGGCGGCACCCAGCCCTGATGGCCATCCACGCCAAACCCGTCCTTGGCATTCAACAGCTCTTCTTCCATACGCGCATTGAGCTCCTTGGCCAGCTCAACAAACTCGGCATTGTCCGCCAGCAAGACCCCCGGCTTATGCACCGCCGCCGTTTTTACCAGCAAATCCCGGTCCGCTTTGGTAAAGCGGCGTGCCAGTTGCTCGGCCTGAAAAGGATGGATCCCAAGCGCCTCATAGGCGGCCCGTCCGGCCCGAACCGCACTGTCAAACGTCTCGCGAATGATGTCTTTGGCGCCTGCACTGTAAAGATCATAGACATGGCCCCGGTCTACCGCTCGCGCCACGATATGCACATGCGGATGATGGCGGGCCACATGCTCCACCAGATGGGTGATCTGATCTTTGCCATCAATGGCAATCACCAGCATCTTTGCGTCTTCAATCCCGGCCGCATGCAACAGATCCGCCCGCGTGGCATCGCCAAAAAACACTTTGGTATCAAAGCGGCGCAGCATCTCCAGTTGGTGGGAGGAATAATCCACCACCACCGGCTGTTCCCCGATCTGGCGCAGCATCCGTGCCACGATCCCACCAAACCGCCCATACCCTGCCACGATGATCTTGCTGCGGTGATCAATATCCTCCGCCGCCGCGTCCTGCGCCTGTAAAAACCGTGGCGCAATCCCCCGATCATAGAGGATAAACAGCCCCGGCGTCAGCAACATAGAGAGGGCCACCACCAACAGCGCGATCTGTGCCACCTCCGGCGGGATCACATGGCTTGCCACCGTAAAGCTCAACAACACAAAGCCAAATTCCCCGGCCTGTGCGAGCCCCAAAGTGAACAGCCAACGGTCGCTGCCGGTCAGCTTGAACATCCGGGCCAGCGCATAAAGCACCCCTGCCTTCAGCGCCATCACCCCAAGCGCGGCGCCGATCACGAGGGCAAAATTCCCCCACAACAGGCCAAAGTCGATCGCCGCGCCCACAGTCATGAAAAACAGCCCCAACAGGAGCCCCCGAAACGGATCGATATCGCTTTCCAGCTCGTGGCGGTATTCACTATTGGCCAGCACCACGCCCGCCAGAAACGTGCCCAAAGCAGGCGACAGCCCCACCAGCGACATCAACAGCGCGATCCCCACCACCAATGCCAGCGCCGTGGCCACAAAGACCTCGCGCAGATTAGCCATCGCCACAAAGCGAAACAGCGGCCGGGCCAGAAAATTGCCAATCACACCAATCGCCGCAACCGCCGCAAGCGTGATCATGGCCACCTGCCAGCCGGGGCGCCCCTCCACGAGGCTCATCGCAGCGTGCCCATCCCCATGTCCATCCCCATGTCCATCACCGTGCTGGTCCGCAGAAACCTGCCCGGCCACATCCGCAAGCTCAGGCATCGCCAGAAGCGGCAACAGCGCCAGCATGGGAATGACCGCAATGTCCTGAAACAACAGCACCTGAAAAGAGTCCTGCCCGCCCTGCGCCTGCATCAGCCCCTTTTCGTTCAAAGTCTGCAGCACAATCGCCGTGGAGGAGAGCGCAAAAACCATGCCCAAAGCCAGCGCAACACTCCAGCTCAGGCCAAAGCCCATGCAGATCACCGCAATCAGCCCCGTGGTCACCGCCACCTGCAACCCGCCAAGCCCCAGCAGACGCCTGCGCATCGCCCAAAGCATCTTCGGGTCCAGCTCCAACCCGACAAGGAACAGCATCATCACCACGCCAAATTCGGCAAAATGCTGAATTTCAATGATATCCACATGCAACCAATGCAGGATTGGCGAAATCACAATCCCCGCGATCAGATAGCCCAGCACAGATCCCAGCCCCAGTCGCGACGCCAAAGGCACCGCCAGAACCCCGGCAATCAGAAAAACAGTGGCCAGCAACAAAAAACCGGTCATTGGATCACCTCGTTCAGATCATGCTCTTGCACCACATCCAGCGCATTGGCTTTCTCAAGCAGCACCCGGTCATCACGCAGCCCGATCAACCAGCGCCGCCAGCCTTCGGCATGCGGCCCCAAACCGCCATTCTCCCGCTTCTCAAGCGCACCGTAGAGCACATAGGGAGAGAGGAAGCGCATGTGGCAAAGCCGGGCTGTCTGCTCCATCGGGGTGAGCAGCGTGCGCAGATCAAACCCATTGTAGCCATCCGCCCCATAGGCCTCCTGCGGCGCACCACAGGTGATGCCCATAGACCAGTATTTTCCGGCAAGCGCCTGACCTTCGCGGCCATAGGCAAACCCATGCTGCAGCACCAGATCCTGCCATTCCTTGATCAGAGACGGGGTCGAATACCAAAACAGCGGATATTGAAACAGGATCGCATCATGCGCCAACAGGCGGTCCTGCTCGCGCGCCACATCAATATCAACTCGCGGATATTCCGCGTATAAATCGACAAAGGTGATACCCTCGACCGATTGTGTTGCCGCATTCATCGCCTTGTTGGCCATGGAATGCACGGCACCGGGATGCGCCTGATAGACCAATACACGCATTGGATGATGTCCTCCCCACCGGAATGCCCTACCGGGGTTTTTGTTCGCTCAGAGCACCTTGCCAGCAGTTTTTCCGAAGGCCAAGCCTGCAAGCTGTGCATCCACTCACAACGAGGGCTGCAAAGAAAAACGCCGCTCCGGAGAGCGGCGTTTTCTGATCTTGTCTTGCTTTGGCTTAACCGCCGAAGTCATCCAACATGATGTCTTCGCGGTCCACACCCAGATCAAGCAGCATGTTGATCACAGACTGGTTCATGATGGGCGGACCACACATGTAGAACTCGCAGTCTTCTGGGGCTGGGTGGTTCTTCAGATACTCTTCAAAGAGAACATTGTGGATAAAGCCCGTGTAGCCTTTCCAGTCATCCTCCGGCATCGCATCCGACAGCGCCACATGCCATTCGAAGTTGTCGAATTCTTCTGCCAGCTGGTCGAAGTCCTCAACAAAGAACATCTCTTTCTTGGACCGCGCACCATACCAGAAGGTGATCTTGCGATCACGGTTCTCAAGGCGTTTGAGCTGATCAAAGATGTGGCTGCGCATCGGCGCCATACCGGCACCACCGCCAATGAAGACCATCTCTTTTTGTGTCTCGCGGGCAAAGAATTCCCCAAACGGACCAGAGATTGTCACCTTGTCACCTGGCTTCAGGTTGAAGATGTAGCTCGACATCTGACCCGGAGGAATGCCCTGACTGCCCGGAGGGGGCGAGGCCACACGCACGTTCAGCATGATCAGGCCTTTTTCATCCGGGTAGTTCGCCATCGAATACGCACGTTCAATGGGCTCGCTCACTGTGGATTCATACTGCCACAGGTTAAACTTGTCCCAATCCTCGTGATACTCTTCCTGAATCGCAAAATCCTTGTAGGAGAGCTTGTGCGCCGGGGCCTCGATCTGAATGTAACCACCAGCGCGGAAGTTCACATCTTCGCCTTCCGGCAGTTCCAGAACGAGGTTTTTGATGAAGGTCGCGACGTTGTCGTTGGAGCGTACAGTACACTCCCACTTCTTCACGCCAAACACCTCTTCAGGCACTTCGATGTCCATGTCCTGCTTGACTGCCACCTGACAGGACAGACGGTCGCCACAGCCCGCTTCACGCTTGGTGATGTGGCTCTCTTCCGTCGGCAGGATCGACCCGCCGCCGGAATGCACTTTCACACGACACTGCGCACATGTGCCACCACCACCACAGGCGGACGGCACAAACAGCTTCTGCTCCGCCAGCGTCTGCAACAGCTTGCCACCTGCGGGAACGGAAATGGTTTTCTCACCGTTGATGGTGATGTTCACGTCACCCGTGGACACAAGCTTAGACCGTGCCGCCAGAATGATCGTCACCAATGCAATAACGATCAGGGTGAACAGAAGGATACCTAATCCAAAAGTTGCCATATCTGTCTTGCCTTCCTCAGAGTTTCACGCCGCTGAAGGACATGAAGGCCATCGCCATCAGACCTGCGGTGATGAAGGTGATGCCTAGGCCCTGAAGACCATCGGGAATGTCCGAATATTTCAGTTTCTCACGCACACCGGCCATCGCGGTGATTGCAAGCGCCCAGCCAAAGCCGGAGGAAATACCGTAGGTGGTTGCCTCAGCAAAGTTGTAGCCGCGTTCCACCATGAACAGCGAGCCGCCCATGATCGCGCAGTTCACTGTGATCAGCGGAAGGAACACGCCCAGCGCGTTGTAAAGCGGTGGGAAATACTTATCGAGCACCATCTCAAGGATCTGCACCAGCGCGGCAATCACCCCGATATAGGAGATCAGGCCGAGAAAGGTCAGATCCACATCCGGGAACCCGGCCCATGCCAGTGCGCCGGGCGCCAGCAGGTTGTTCAGGATCAGATTGTTCGCCGGAACCGTGATGGCCTGCACGATCATCACCGAAATCCCCAGCCCCATGGCCGTGGAAATCTTTTTGGACACGGCGATAAAGGTACACATGCCGAGGAAGAAGGACAGCGCGAGGTTTTCAACAAAAACCGCTTTGACTGCCAGAGAAATCAAGGCTTCCATCAGTGCGCCTCCACCACTTGGATTTTATATTCACGCGCTTCAACCTGTTCTGGCTTCCAGCTGCGGAACGCCCAGATCAACAGACCGATGACAAAGAACGCAGATGGCGGCAGCAACAGCAGACCATTGGGCACATACCAGCCACCGTTGTTCACGGTTTCCATTATGGTGATGCCAAACAGCGACCCAGAGCCAAACAGTTCACGGATCACACCCACCAGCATCAGGATCAGACCATAGCCAAGACCGTTGCCGATACCGTCGATGAAGGACGCAATCGGTGGGTTCTTCATGGCAAAGGCTTCCGCCCGGCCCATCACGATACAGTTGGTGATGATCAGACCCACAAACACCGACAGGGTTTTGGAGATCTCATAGGCATAGGCTTTGAGCACCTGATCCACGATGATCACCAGCGAGGCGATGATCACCATCTGCACGATGATCCGAATCGATCCGGGGATCTGGTTGCGGATCATCGAAATGAACATGGATGAAAACGCCGTTACTGCGGTCACCGCGATGGACATCACGAAAGCCACCTGCAACGAAGACGTCACCGCCAGCGCAGAACAGATGCCCAGAACCTGCAAGGTGATCGGGTTGTTGTCGACCAATGGGTCGATCAGCATTTCTCTACGAGTTTGTGCCATCAGATCTCTCCCGCTTTGAGGTTCTCAAGGAAGGGCGCATAGCCAGCTTCGCTCATCCAGAAACGCACGAGGTTGTTCACGCCCACGCTTGTCAGGGTCGCCCCAGCCAGCGCATCTACGTGGAAGTCTGCACCAGCAGGCGGCGCAGCTCTGGCAACGGTGATTTGCAAATTGCCATCTTCATCTGCAAGCCGCTTGCCCGGCCACAGCGCTTTCCAGCGTGGGTTGTCCACTTCCGCACCCAGACCGGGAGTCTCGGCGTGGCTGTAAAACTGCAGACCAAAAATGTCGTTGCCGTTGGCTTCAAGCGCAATGAAGCCATAAAGCGTCGACCAAAGACCATAGCCGTGGATCGGCAGGATCACCCGGTCAATGGCGCCCGCGTCATCGCGCAACAGATAAACGGTCACAAAGCGGGACTGACGTCCGATACCGGCCGGATCGTCTTCCAGCGCCACAGAGGTCTCTGGATTGTCGGCAGCCGCACGGTCATCAAAAGTGGCCGCATCGAACTTATCGGTGAATTCACCTGTCGCCAGCTCCAGAACATGCGGCTCAAACGCGGCAAAGGCTTCCAGTACGTCCACTTCAGGATCATAGACACCGGCAACCTGCAGAATATTGATCTGCTTGTCTTTCAGCTTGTTGATTTCCTGCACAGGCCGCAGGGATACCGCAACAGCGGACACCACCATGGAGGCGAGCAGACAGAGGGTTACGGCCACAAAAACGGTCTTTGGCACAGAGTCAGGTGGCAGTGCCAGAAAACGCCGGATCGGGCCCATTTGCTTAGTATCCTCAGGCATGGCGTTTAGCTCTCCGTTTGATATTGGCTTGGATCACGAAGTAGTCGATCAGCGGCGCAAACACGTTGCCGAACAGGATCGCCAGCATCATGCCCTCAGGGAAGGCCGGGTTGATCACACGGATCATCACAACCATGAAACCGATCAGCGCGCCGTAGATGTAGCGGCCCACATTGGTGTGGCTCGCAGACACAGGCTCGGTCACCATGAACACCATGCCAAAGGCGAAACCGCCCACAACAAAGTGCCAGTACCAAGGCATGGCAAACATCGGGTTGCTGTCAGAGCCAATGGCGTTCAGCAGCAGGGTGAAGCCAATCATCCCCGCCATACAGCCCACAACCAGACGCCAGTTGGCAATTTGCGTGATCAGCAGGAAGCACAGACCAATCAGACAGGCCAGTGCCGAGGTCTCACCAATGGAGCCCTGAACGGTGCCCACAAAGGAGTTCATCCAGTTCATGCCCTGTGCCGCCAGCTGCTCATAGCCAGCAGAGGAAGAGACAGACAGCGCGGTTGCACCAGAGAAGCCGTCAACCGGGGTCCAGATCGTGTCACCGGACATGTTTGCCGGATAGGCAAAATACAGGAAAGCACGGCCAGTCAACGCCGGGTTCAGGAAGTTCTTGCCGGTCCCGCCAAAGACTTCTTTGCCGATCACCACCCCAAAGGAAATGCCCAACGCAACCTGCCACAATGGGGCAGACGGTGGCATGATCAGGGCAAACAGCATGGAGGTCACAAGGAAGCCTTCGTTCACCTCATGGCCACGCACCGTGGCAAAGATCACTTCCCAGATGCCCCCAACCACAAGCGTGGTGATGTAAATCGGCAAGAAATACAGCAACCCATGGGCAAAATTTGCCAGCGGGTTGCTGGCATCAAAACCAATGCCCAGCGCAGAGATAATCGCCGCGCGCCAGCCACTTGGTGGGAAAGTCTCATAGGCCGAGTTGACCTGCAGACCCACATTGTAAAGCCCCATGATGATACAGGGGATTGTGGCGATCACGACATAGGTCATGATCCGCTTCATATCGACATAAGAGCGGGCGTGTGGCGCCGCAGTCGTGACCGTCTTCGGAGTGAACAGAAAGCTCTCCACCATCTCATAGATGGGGAACAGCTTTTCGTATTTGCCACCCTTCGTGAAGTTCGGTTCGATCCGATCAAAGAAGTTACGCACTCCCATCAATCAGCCCTCCCGTTCAATCTTAGTAAGGCTATCGCGCAGCGCTTCGCCGTATTCATATTTCGCCGGACAGGCAAACCCGATCAGACCGAGGTCTTCTTCGTCCAGCTCCAGCGCTCCCAGCTTCTGTGCTTCGTCGGTGTCCATCACCAACAAGGCCCGTGTGAGCTGCGTTGGCAGGAAATCCTGCGGCATCAGTTTTTCAAAAGTGCCCAGCGGCACCATCGCACGCCGTCCACCATTCAGGTTGGAGGTCAGCGGGTAAAGCTTCTTGGAGAAAGCAGAGCCCAGCACTGGCAGGAAAGAGTATTTGCTTGGCATCGGACGGATCCAGCCCATCGGGATCTGCTTGTGATCTTCTTCGATCAGCGTCACCTGACGTGCATAGCGCCCAAGATAAGCTTCCACCTCTTCTCCGGCATAGCCGCTCAGGATCGAGCCGGACACCAGACGCACAGGCACGTCGCTGTTCATCTCACCTGCGGTCAGATCCGTCAGAGAAGCCCCATCCACGGTGCGCACCAGACGCGGCTTGGCACAGAGCGGCCCACACAGTGCCACGACGCGTGTGCTGTCGATCTTACCCGTGGTCAGCAGACGCCCAATGGCAATCACATCATGATACCCGATGGTCCAGACCGTCTTCGCGGCGCTTGGTGGCTCCAGGAAATGCATATGTGTGCCTGCAAGCCCGGCAGGGTGCGGACCGGAGAAGGTCGCGACCTCAACACCGTCCACACTTGGCACATCAGCGCCCGGCGCATGACAGAGATACGTCTTACCTTCAGTGAGACCCGCGATCGCCGCCAGCCCTTTGGCAAAGGCCTCTGCCGCATCTGCAATCACAACCGCCGGGTCCGCCGCAAGCGGCTCCGTATCCATTGCGTTCACATAGATCGCCGCGGGCGTCGTATCCGCTTCAGGCACTTTTGAGTAAGGCCGCGTGCGGAATGCGGTCCACAGACCCGCCGCACAGAGCCGCTCAACCAGACCTTCGCGCGTGCTGATGTCTCCCACATCGGAGAAGTCCACCGGCTCAGCCGCGGCAGCATCCACCTCGATCACAACGCTCAAAAGCTTTCGGCGCGCGCCCCGGTTGATCGCTTTGACGCGACCGGAGACCGGCGAAACCACTTTTGTTTCTGGTGAGTCTTTATGCGCCAGAATCGGCGCTCCTGCGGCTACTATATCGCCTTCTGATACGGCGATACGTGGCTTCAATCCAATATAGTCGGCCCCCAAGACCGCCACGGTTTTTACCGCTGCAGCCTCATGGATTCCGTCGCCGGGGGCCCCGGTGATCGGAAGGTTTAGGCCTTTTCGTAGCGCAAAATGCTGCACGCCAATGCCATCCTGTCGTTAGGTTCGTCTTACAAGTCTTGTCTGATTGCGCCTGCCGTATACGCGGAGTCTCGCCCAACAACCAGTCCCAATACGGTCACTTTCCTATTGTTTCTGACTTACCAGAGCAATAACGTGCGCTCGAAATTCCGCGCCAGACCAGCAGGCGTTGCAAACTGCCGCAAAAATTCGCTGATGCGCTGGCGGTTTGCCCTTCCTTAGCCCAGTTGACGTAACGTTGATTCTTATGCCCAAACTCTCCCGCCGCAGCTTTATCTTCATGACGCTGGCATTGGCAGCCTGCAAACGCGGTGCCGCTGACCTGCTGCTCACCGGACAGACTATGGGCACAAGCTATTCGGTGGTGGCAGTCAATGACGCGGACGTCGACCCAAAAGAGCTGGATGCCGCATTGCAGGACGCGCTGCAGGACGTGGACATCAAGATGTCGAACTGGAACCCCGCTTCAGAGGTCTCCGCGATCAATGCGCACCGAAGAGCCGATCCCCTGCCCCTCTCCGCAGACATGGCCACCTTACTGAAGGCCGCAGAGGATGTGCATCACGCCAGCGACCGGCAGTTTGACATCACGCTTGGCCCTTTGATTGATCTCTGGGGCTTCGGCGCAGCCCGGCCACCGGGCAGCGTGCCGCCCGATGCCGAGGTTCGGGCCACACAGATTCACACCGGCCAAAGCCGCGTTCTATCCTTAGATGGGCAGACCGTGACCAAACATGTGCCTGAGGGAGGCCTTTATCTCTCCGCCATAGGCAAGGGTTTTGGCGTCGATCGCCTTGGCGCGGTGCTCGCGGATTTTGGCCTCACCAACTACATGGTGGAAATCGGTGGCGATATCGTCACTTCCGGTCAAAATGCTGAGAGCAGGCCTTGGCAAATCGCCATAGAAGAGCCAGATGCTCTGCAAAGAAGTATTCTTAAGGTTGTGGGTGTATCCAACGTTGGCATGGCCACCTCTGGAGATTACCGCAACTACTTCGAAAAGTATGGCATCCGCTATTCACATATTCTGGACGCCCAGACCGGGCGCCCGGTCACACATACCACCGCGTCCGTCACGGTGCTGGCTGAAAACGCCATGCTCGCAGACGCCTGGGCCACGGCATTGCTTGCACTTGGCACAAAACGCGGTATGCAGATCGCCGAAGAGCGCGGCATTGCGGCGCTCTTTATAGACAGGAACACGTCTTCCGGAGACATGCGATTCGTCTCCGAAGCCAGCACGCAATTTGACGTCGTGCAACTCGGGTAGAAAAGGCATACCTCTCATGGAAACGTTTATGATCGCATTTGCGCTGCTGCTTCTGGTCACGCTGGGCATGTCGCTTGGGGTGATGTTCATGGGCAAAACCATCAAAGGATCCTGCGGCGGGCTCAACGCGATCAGCGGTTCCGACAAATGCGTGGTCTGCGCCAAAGACATCGATCCGGACAGCCCGCTGCGGGAACGTCTGCAATGTCCACGTGCACGCAAAATGCTTGAACAAATGGAAGCGGAAGACACCGTTCAGAGCTGAAAAATCTGTTGTTAGTTTGAATTTTTCAAATGCCGCACCGTCTCGTGCGGCATTTTTTGTTGCGCGCCTCACTTGGTCTGTGCGCGATCATATTCCATACGCTGCCGGCGCACTTCTTCCATCTGCTCATGAGACCAAAACACCAGTGGCTTGAGCATCTCCAAAAGCGTGCGCCCCAGAGGGGTGAGCTCATATGACACGGCGATCGGCGGCCCCGTCTCGACCGAACGGGTGATATAGCCGTCCCGCTGCAATCCGCGCAGATTGTCCGTCAGCACACTTTGCGTAACATCGCCAATACAGCGCTTCAAATCTCCAAACCGCTTGGGCTCATCTTCAAGCGCAAGGATGATGATCATCCGCCACTTGCCCGTCACATTAGACAGCACAGAACGGATCGAGCAGTTGGACGCCTCCGCCTTATTCGCAACACCAATCGGTAGCATTTTACACCCTCGTATCAACTGAAGACCATCTGCACATCTACGCCAAGAACATCTGAATACGCAAGCTCGCCTGTCCTAGGTGGTAGCTTTCACCCTACCTGGTTCGTTCAAAGTACGTAATTGCTATCTAGTATTAATTAGCTACCACTTAAGGAAAAACATCGAATCAAAGGAAAACAACATGACCCCCAAAGAACTCGTCCTCGCCTTTTTCACCGCCGCATTCGTTGATCACGATCCACAGGCTGCAGACGCCTTGGTCACCCCGGATTATATTCAGCACAATCCACAGATCCCCACCGGCGCACAGGGGCTGGCTGGCTTCATTCCAATGGTCGCACAATCCGGCATGACCGTGACAACCCACCGCGTCCTCGCCGAAGGGGATCTGGTGGTACTGCACAGCAGCTTTGACAACGCCGATGCCTTCGGCGCACCCAGCCTCGCGGCCTTTGATATCTTCCGCGTGCAAGACGGCAAAGTCGCAGAACATTGGGACAATCTACAGCCTATCCCGCAAACCACAGCCTCCGGGCGCGGCATGCTTGACGGCCCAACAGAGATCAAGGACCACGACCATACAGAAGCCAACAAAGCGCTGGTGCTGGGGTTTGTGCGCGACGTCCTTGGCGGCGCCGCGCCCGAGAAGGCACCGCAATATTCAGAAGTCTACATGCAGCACAATCCACAACTTGCCGACGGCATCGATGGGCTGATGGCAGGCACAAAGGCCTGGGCTGACCAGGGCTATGTCATCACCAAATTTGAACCACAGATCGTTGTTGCAGAAGGCAACTTTGTCTTTGTCGCCTCAGATGCCAACGTCAGCGGGGAGCCATGGGCTTTCTTTGATCTCTGGCGGATCGAAGACAATAAGATCGTGGAGCACTGGGATGTGGTTGCCCCCACACCTGCCCAGATGGCGCATGACAACGGCAAGTTCTAACGCCCCTCATCCTAAAGTCGGTCGATCTGGCTGTATCCCAAATAACGCCAGACGGCCGCAGGGCGGGCGCGTACCGCGTACCGCCCAAAAGGGTCTGATCCTAGACGGGCACCACGGGAAACAAAGCCACTGCCAAAAGACAGCCCGCCGCCAGCAGGCCCGAGACCCAAAGCTGCCAGCGTGGGCCCTCCTCTTTCCAGACCCGGCGATAGCGGTGGCCCGCCAGACAGGCGAGCACAAACAGCACAGTGGCCAGCGCCGGAGAAAGCGTCACGTCAGGCAAAGAAAAATCCCCCAAAGGCGAAACTTGTGGTTAGGCTGGACCCATAACCTCTGAACTTTTTCCATGCAAGGAGCCTTCATACATGCCCAGTTCCTACCAAGCACCCAACCGCAAATCGGAAGAAAAAGCCAAGACCGTGAGCCAGTCTGCCAGCTCCAATATGTCGGCAGCCTCCGCTTCGGTGCATATGGTTTTGGACCAGAAAGGCAAAAATGTCTTTGCCATCCGCCCACAAGATACCCTGGGCAAGGCTGTGGAAGTGCTGCGTGACAAACACATCGGGGCGCTTCTTGTGACCGATGCCAACGGCAGCCTCCAAGGCATCCTGTCGGAGCGTGATATTGTCCGCAAGCTGGCTGACACCCCCGGCCAGACCCTCCCCCAGAAGGTCGAAGACGTGATGACCAGCGAGGTACAGGTCTGTGCGCCCGGCGATGCCATGGTGGATGTGCTGCGCCGCATGACCGAAGGCCGCTTCCGCCACATGCCGGTTGCAGATGACAGCGGCCTGCTGGGCATGGTCACCATCGGCGATCTTGTCAATTTCCGTCTCACCCAGCTTGAGCATGAAGCCCTGCAAATGAAACAACTCATCGTGGGCTGACACCCAGTCGCGCGCAGGCGGCCCCCGTCTGCGCGCCTCAAAGTCAGCATAAAGCCACAGCGCACCGTTGCGCAGCTGGCGCCCACACTTTATCGCTGATCTCCCCCTCCAAGAATCGCCAAATTCAACCTCACGGCCTCTGCGCCCACACCTCTGCTCCGCTTTGTCACAGGGTGGGGCCACAAGATGTTCGCGGTAACAGCTGCATTTACCAGCACAGAGCCCGTTAACCCCGGATTCACACAGGTTAACCAACTCCTTGCAAATAGAGGGTTTCCTCGGCCCACCCATAATTCCTTTACAAAAACACATGCTGTTCAGGAAATATATTTACAGATTTTCTGTTTTATTTCTGCGCCTTATTCACTTGTTTTCTCATTTGCCTATTCTGCCATCGGGGTCTCAGGTCATCGCACCTGAGAGAGGAGATTAAGTTATTGGACCGAGGGAGGAGCCTTCATGTCACTGGACGCCAAAGCACCCACCAGCTTTTCGCCATCTGCCGAACTGACCCAAAACGCTCATATTGACACCGCCACCTACGAGGAGATGTATGCGTCTTCGCTTGCGGATCCTGAGGCGTTTTGGGGAGAGCATGGCAAGCGCGTGGAGTGGATCAAGCCTTACAGCAAGGTGAAGAACACCTCCTTCGCCCCGGGCAATGTGGACATCAAATGGTTTGAA
>NZ_CYPW01000040.1:0-1789 GCF_001458175.1 Shimia marina | reverse complement strand
GCGTCTTCGCTTGCGGATCCTGAGGCGTTTTGGGGAGAGCATGGCAAGCGCGTGGAGTGGATCAAGCCTTACAGCAAGGTGAAGAACACCTCTTTCGCCCCGGGCAATGTGGACATCAAATGGTTTGAGGACGGCACGCTCAACGTCGCCGCCAACTGTATTGACCGCCACCTGGAAACCCGTGGCAATCAGGCCGCGATCATCTTTGAACCCGATGATCCCAATGAGCCGGCGCAATCCATCACCTATGCCGATCTGCACCGCCGTGTCTGTCGCATGGCCAATGTGCTCGAAAGCCTCGGCGTGCGCAAAGGTGACCGCGTGGTGATCTACCTGCCGATGATCCCCGAAGCCGCCTATGCCATGCTGGCCTGCGCCCGCATCGGCGCGATCCACTCGATTGTCTTTGCAGGTTTCAGCCCCGACGCGCTGGCCGCACGGATCAACGGCTGTGACGCCAAAGTGGTGATCACCGCAGACAGCGCCCCGCGCGGTGGCCGCAAGACAGCGCTCAAATCCAACACCGATGCCGCCCTCCTGCATACCAAAGACACGGTCAAATGCCTTGTGGTCAAACGCACCGGCGATCAGACCACATGGATCGACGGGCGCGACTACGACTATAATGAGATGGCCATCGAGGCCAATGACTACTGCAAACCTGCAGAGATGAGCGCCGAAGATCCGCTCTTCATTCTCTACACCTCAGGCTCCACCGGTCAGCCCAAAGGCGTGGTGCATTCCACCGGCGGCTATCTGGTCTATGCCGCCATGACCCATGAATACACCTTTGATTACAAAGACGGCGACATCTTCTGGTGTACCGCTGATGTGGGCTGGGTCACCGGCCACAGCTATA
Source organism: Shimia marina (assembly GCF_001458175.1). Classification (GTDB taxonomy): domain Bacteria; phylum Pseudomonadota; class Alphaproteobacteria; order Rhodobacterales; family Rhodobacteraceae; genus Shimia; species Shimia marina. The sequence goes on along the minus strand of NZ_CYPW01000040.1, from coordinate 930 downwards.
TCGTCTATGGGCCGCTGGCCAATGGCGCGACCACGCTGATGTTTGAGGGCGTGCCGACCTATCCGGATGCCTCGCGCTTCTGGCAGGTCTGCGAAAAACACCGCGTCAATCAGTTCTATACCGCGCCCACCGCGCTGCGCGCGCTGATGGGTCAGGGCAATGACTATGTGGAGAAATGTGACCTGTCTTCGCTGCGCATCCTTGGCACCGTGGGCGAGCCGATCAACCCGGAGGCCTGGAACTGGTACAACGACGTGGTCGGCGGCGGCCGCTGCCCGATCGTGGACACCTGGTGGCAGACCGAGACCGGCGGCCATATGATGACCCCCCTGCCCGGCGCCCATGCCACCAAACCCGGCGCGGCGATGAAGCCCTTCTTTGGCGTCAACCCAGTGGTGCTGGATCCGCAGTCCGGCGAGGAAATCACCGGCAATGACGTGGAAGGCGTGCTCTGCATTCAGGACAGCTGGCCGAGCCAGATGCGCACGGTCTGGGGCGATCATGAGCGCTTTGAGAAAACCTATTTCTCTGATTACAAAGGCTATTACTTTGCCGGTGACGGCTGCCGCCGCGACAAAGACGGCGACTATTGGATCACCGGCCGTGTGGATGATGTGATCAATGTCTCCGGCCACCGCATGGGCACGGCGGAGGTGGAAAGCGCCCTTGTGGCCCATGCGGCCGTGGCCGAGGCCGCCGTGGTGGGCTATCCGCATGACATCAAGGGCCAGGGCATCTATTGCTATGTCACCCTGATGAACGATCAGGAGCCCTCTGAGGAGCTGATGAAAGAGCTGCGCACCTGGGTGCGCACCGAAATCGGCCCCATCGCCAGCCCGGATCTGATCCAATGGGCACCGGGCCTGCCCAAAACCCGCTCCGGCAAAATCATGCGCCGCATCCTGCGCAAAATCGCCGAAAACGACTACG
>NZ_CYPW01000039.1 GCF_001458175.1 Shimia marina | reverse complement strand
CAGAAAACATATCCTGCCGCGCTCACCTGACACATCTATTTTTGGAGAGACACCATGATCAAATTCATCAAAAACTTCCGCAAAGACGAAGCCGGCGCCGTAACTGTTGACTGGGTTGTTCTGACCGCAGCCGTGGTTGGCCTCGCAGTGGCAGCATTCACCGCCATCGAAACATCCACCTCCACGCTGACAGGCCAAGCGGCTGGCGCGCTCAACGGTGCAGACGCCGCAACCGCAACCATCGCTCCTGGCGCAGCGGCTGACAGCTAAGTCCAGACCCTCTGAGCGCAGGCAGAAAACATATCCTGCCGCGCTCACCTGACACATCTATTTTTGGAGAGACACCATGATCAAATTCATCAAAAACTTCCGCAAAGACGAAGC
>NZ_CYPW01000038.1 GCF_001458175.1 Shimia marina | reverse complement strand
ATCAACAGCTTACAGATTGATTAAAGAACTGGGATAAACCCCTTTCAGGGGCTTACGGTGTCATTCTGCCCCCAGCCGGAACAGACCCCCAGATCATCAGCCACCTGCTTGCGCGTCAACCCGCTGGTCAGCGCAATACGCACTGCATCTTGGCGAAATTCGTCCGTCCGTTTCAGTCCCATAGTCAGTCTCCTTTGTTCCAGTAAAGGCTATCAAAGGAGCGGCATCAAACCGTGACACGTCCATTCGCGGCCTGGCTCGGATTGGTGCCGCGACAGAATTCTTCCGGCGGAAAGGGCAGGTTGGGGCGGATCACGAAGATGGGCGATGGCTATCTGCGCAAACTTCTCGTTGTCGGGGCCACGGCCGTACTCCGACGGATCAGGAACGCGCAAACGCACACCGCAAACTGGGTGCGGCGCCTGCTGGAGAAAAAGCCGTCGCGCCTCGTCAGCGTGGCCCTGGCCAACAAAACCGTACGGATCGTCTGGGCTGTCATGTCCAAACAGGGGGTTTACAAGCCGGCTTGAGTTTTTGGGGCGCATGAAAAACGCCCCATACGAGATGCAAGGGCAATCGCAGTGATGATGATCTTTGCCGCCGCAACCGGAACACCCCGTGGGATTGCCAGGGCAACATAGCCCGATAAGTTGATAAGGAGCCGGTTCGCGGACTTCATCAGGGCCAGCGGCATAAGGGCCGCGAAAACAGGCCGGACAAATGACCGCTACGCAAAAAGATCACGAACACAAAAGAAAACTCTTGCAAAACAGGGGCTGTCCACAAATGGCAATCCCGGCCAATGTGTTGAGTCTAGGTTGGGTCCTTAGTCGGTCCGACCGAATTTGCGCATCAGTCCTGCGAGAGCGGCCAGTGAGGCGATCAAGCTGCCATAACAGATCACAACGACTTTGAGCCCGAACACCAGCACCAAAAGTCCGGCAATTACGACTGGCAAACCGAATGCCAAGTAGCTGATACAGAATAGCGCGGCGAAAGTTTCTCCTCTGACATCCTCAGGCACCAGTGGAATTATCGAGCGGATGAAACCATAAAAGCAGGTGCCGAAGCCCGTCCCCACAACGGCGAGCGCAATAAGGTAGAGCACTAAGTTTTCGTAATGAATGCCAAACAAAGTGGCAAAGGTTCCCATTGATAGCGCTGCGGTGCCAAACAACGTGACCTCACGAGCAGAGTAGTTGCGCGCAATGAAACAAGCCAGCGCACCAACCCCGGCCAGCAATGCGACCACGAAGCCCTGGACAATCACATTTTGAATACCAAAAACCTGTGAGATGATGAGTGCGCCAAGCGACAGATACAGCCCCCCTGTGGCCCAGCCCGCGAATAGCGCCGGAGCGCCACGCCAGAACGTGCCCCTGACTTCGATCGGGAGGCCAACGCGAGGCTTCAGCGCCTGCAACAAGCCTTCATGCCGTGGCGATGTTTCGGGCAAGCCCCATGTGGCCAGCGCCAACACCAGGCTGGCCATTGCAATCCCAGTGAATATATCAAATTTTGGCTCGGTAAGGTGCTCCATCGCGAAGCCGGATACCAAGGCCCCCAGGGCCAGCCCGACGAGGGGGATGACTGAATTACAGATCGCCGCGATGCCCTTGAATTCAGGGGGTTCAAGATCCGTAATCGCAGCCGACAGCGTAGACAAAAGAAGGCCGCATGCTACGCCCTGTACTACACGAGCCAACAACAACGCAGGCACAGAACCTGACAGCTCGAATCCGGCGGCGGAAACAGCGAGTAGCACGAACCCTATCGACAGAATAGGGCGCCGCCCGACATGATCCGAGATTGATCCGGCCACTAACAGTGTCGCAAGAAGGGCAATTGCGTAAATTGCGAATATCTCCGACACGACCAAAGACGAAAAACCAAGTTGCTGCTGCAGTAGCGGATAAAAGGGGGACGGCGCGCTCGCGCTCGCCATCATCAGAGCGCTTCCAGTAAGCACGATTGCGAAACCAGCGCGCTCTCTAGCCTTGGGTGACATCACAATCGTAGTCATTTTGGAATGCAGTCCTTCATAAGGGTTCGAAGTTTATCGAACCTTTCTCTAGTTTCTTCCTGCGGAAGGTTCAAGTATATTCGAACCATGAGTATCTTACCCGACACTGTCAGCCCCGATCTTGCGCACCCGCAGGAACAGGAGCTGCAACTGACGCAAGTCTTGTTCGCACTCAGCGATCCGGGCCGGTTGGACATCGTGCGTCAGCTCCGCGACGGCCCGGTCGAAATGGCAAACTGCAATTTAATGGATCCGGAAGTGGCGAAATCCACCAAGTCGCACCTGTTCAAAGTGTTGCGCGAAGCAGGTGTGATCCGGAATATCCCCAAGGGGCGGGGTCGCCTGCTTTCACTGCGAAGAGATTCGCTTGACCGTCGCTTTCCTGGTTTGCTGGAAGCAGTGCTGAACGCAAACTAAGGGCGTGCCGCATCGATTTGCGTATGCATTGCTTTTTTTTCTGTGCTGGATGTTAAAGCTGCTAACTGGTGTGCATGCTGGCTAGCGCCTTTCCCGTACCGTTTCTAAGCGCCGCTCACGGCCCTGTGATTAGAAAAAGCCACACCACCCCTAGACGACCGGTCTAATGAGGCTATATCGGGGGTCATGGAACAGAAAAACGACACACGCTCACAGATACTGACCACAGGACGACGCCTGACAGCCAAGCAGGGCTACACAGGTGTCGGCCTGAGTGCGCTGTTGAAAGAGGCCGGTGTTCCGAAAGGGTCGTTCTATCACTATTTCGCCTCCAAGGAAGCTTATGGCTGTGCGCTGTTGAACGATTTTATGACGGAGTATGGCACACGCCTGAACGCGTCGCTTGCGCATCCGGACATGGATGCACGGTCTCGGTTTCTGACCTATTTCGAAGAGTGGCGGAAAAAACAGATCAGCCCCAACCTCGAAGACCGGTGCTTGGTCGTCAAACTGTCCGCAGAGGTTGCTGACCTCTCGGAGAACATGAGCAATATCTTGCAGAAAAGTGTGTCCGAAATCGTCGCGCGCCTGACGGAGACCCTTGAACAGGGAACGGACGATGGCACGATCGCCGCGCTTGAAGACCCCCGCTCCACGGCAGAAATGATCTACCACATGTGGCTTGGAGCCAGCCTCGTCGCGAGCCTCTCGCACAGTGAAGCCCCGCTCAATTCCGCTATGAATGCCACAAAGGTGCTGGTTCCAGGAACATAACCCCAAAAATTTTGACACATCTATAGACGACCAGTCTATTCGCGAAAGGAAGCTCATGAAAATCTTCTACAAAACCACCGCAACGGCAACAGGGGGCCGCTCGGGAACCGCCGCCCTCAACGATGGCAGCTTTTCAGTCCAGATGGTTCGCCCGGACAGTGGCGAGGCGGGGGTGAACCCCGAGCAGTTGTTCGCGCTTGGCTATGCGGCCTGTTTTGATAGCGCGATGGAAATGACCGCAAAACAACTCAAGCTTGATGCCAAAGCGGCATTAACGTCGGTTGAGGTGGGCATCGGCCAACGCGCCGAGGGCGGATACGGACTTGATCTCGACATTACCGCACATCTGCCGGGCATGACCCGCGAGGATGCTGAAAGACTTGTCGAAGCGACGCACCAGGTCTGCCCATACTCCAACGCCACACGCGGAAACGTTGACGTGCGCCTGCACATTGAAACTGAAGGAAACTGAACCCATGAACAATTTTGACTTTCGAAATCCGACACATATCCTGTTTGGCAAGGGCCGTATCGCGGACCTAAAGGATCAGGTTCCGGCTGACGCAAAGGTGCTGATCCTCTATGGTGGAGGCAGCGCGGAGAAAACAGGCGTCCTTGGTCAGGTGCGTGCGGCACTTGCGGGCCGGGCCTTGGTCGAATTTGGCGGCATTGAGCCCAATCCGCGCTTCGCCACTGCGCTGAAAGCTGTCGAGGTGATTGGCCAAGAAGGGATCACCTTCCTGTTGGCTGTCGGCGGTGGTTCCGTTATTGACGCCACCAAATTTATCGCGGCGGCGGCCAAATATGATGGCGACGCCTGGGACATCCTGACATCTCGCGGGTCGGTCATCACGCAAGCGCTGCCCTTTGGCACCGTGTTGACCTTGCCCGCCACCGGTTCGGAGATGAACTTTGGCGCTGTGATCACCAATCCCGAGAAGGGCGCTAAGCTTCCGTTTGGTAGCCCGCATTGCTACCCGGTTTTCTCGGTGCTGGACCCCGAGGTCACTTACACGCTGCCGCCCCGTCAAATCGCGAACGGCGTGGCCGACGCGTTTGTTCACATCATCGAACAATATCTGACCTATCCATCCGCCGCGCGCGTTCAGGACGGTTTTGCCGAAACCCTGCTACGCACCCTGATCGAGCTTGGGCCCAAAGCCCTTGAGACGCCGGAGGACTATGACGTTCGCGCCAACCTGATGTGGACGGCAACACTGGCACTGAATGGCCTGATCGGCGCAGGTGTCCCGCAGGACTGGGCAAGCCATATGATCGGACATGAGATTACTGCGCTCAATGACACCGACCACGCCCGCACACTGGCTGTCGTGTTGCCGTCACTGATGAGCGACCAACGTGGCCCCAAACGCGAGAAACTGCTGCAATATGCTGCTAATGTTTGGGACATCCGTGAGGGATCTGATGATGCGCGGATTGATGCCGTGATCAAGGCAACACGCAGGTTCTTTGAACAGATGGGTATCAAAACCCGACTCGGCGATTACGCAATTGCTGCACCTGAAATTGATCTTATCGTCGCCGCCTTGAAGGATCACGGCATGACCGCCCTTGGCGAACAAAATGCCATCACCCCCGAAGATGCCCGCCGCATTCTTGAAACAGCCTTGTAGGAGATGATGACCATGGCACAGACTGAAACAGTAAACCGCCAGCTTGTGTTGGCGGAACGCCCCAAAGGCGAACCGACCAAGGACACGCTTCGCTTGGTCGAAGGGGACGTCCCCTCCCCCGGTGCTGGGCAGATGCTTCTGCGCACCGAATATCTGTCGCTGGACCCTTATATGCGGGGGCGCATGAGCGATGCGCCATCTTACGCCGCGCCGGTGGAAATTGATGGCGTGATGGAGGGCGGCACAGTGGCTCAGGTCGTCACCTCAAAGGTTGATGGCTTTGCGCCGGGCGACTGGGTGCTCAGCTTCAATGGCTGGCAGGATTACGCGCTGTCGGATGGCACGCGGATCACGAATCTGGGCACCTCGCCTGCACACCCGTCTTGGGCGCTCGGTATCATGGGTATGCCCGGATTTACCGCTTGGGCGGGTCTGACGCAAATTGGCGCGCCAAAGCCGGGCGAAACCATCGCCGTGGCGGCCGCAACCGGCCCTGTCGGGGCCACTGTGGGCCAGATCGGCAAGATCCTTGGCTGCCGCGTGGTCGGCATCGCGGGCGGGCCAGAGAAATGCGCCTATGCGGTCAATGAGTTGGGTTTTGATGCCTGTATCGATCACAAGGCAGATGACTTTGCCGAACAGCTTGCAAAGGCCAGTCCCGATGGCATTGATGTCTATTTCGAAAATGTCGGCGGCAAGGTCCTCGACGGGGTCATCCCGCTGTTGAATCCAAACTCACGGGTGCCGGTCTGCGGATTGATCTCTCAGTATAATGCGACTGACTTGCCCAAAGGACCGGACCGGATGAATTGGCTTATGGGTCAAATCCTGCGCAAGAAGATCAAGGTGCAGGGCTTCATCATCTTTGACGACTTCGGCCACCTCTACCCGGATTTTGCCAAAGACATGGGGGCGTGGATCGAAAGCGGCCAAATCAAGTACCGCGAAGAGATCATCGACGGTTTGGAAAATGCGCTCGAAGCCTTCATTGGCCTGCTGAATGGCGAAAACTTTGGCAAGCGCGTGATCCGCGTCGGCCAGAAAAAATAGGAAAATAACATGAAAATTCTGATGGTACTGACATCCCACGACACACTCGGGGACACAGGCAAGAAAACTGGCTTCTGGCTGGAGGAGTTTGCGGCCCCCTATTACGTCTTCAAGGACGCCGGAGCAGATATTATACTGGCCTCGCCCAAAGGGGGACAGCCGCCGATTGATCCGTCCAGCGACAACGCTGACGCACAGACCAACGACACCCGTCGGTTCAAAGACGATCCAGAGACGCAAAAGCATCTTGCGACGACGCTGAAGCTTTCGGATGTAACCGAAGACGGGTTCGACGCCATCTTCTATCCGGGCGGCCACGGCCCTTTGTGGGATCTGGCCGAAAGCGCGGACAGCAAACGCCTGATCGAGGCCTTCGCCGCCGCCGATTTGCCTGTCGGCGCAGTTTGCCACGCCCCAGCCGTGTTCCGCCACACCCAAGGTGCGGACGGCAAACCGCTGGTGTCTGGTCGCCGGGTGACGGGTTTTACCAACACCGAAGAAGAGGCCGTCGGCCTTACCGATGTTGTGCCGTTCTTGGTGGAAGACATGCTGAAGGCCAATGGTGGCCAGTATGAAAAAGGGGCGGATTGGGCCAGTTTCGTGCTGCGTGACGGAAAACTGGTCACCGGCCAGAACCCCGCCTCATCCGCCGCCGCCGCGCAAGAGATCCTCGGGCTGCTGAAGTAGGAGAAAAACGATGGTCGACCTGATCCTGCACCACTATGAAGCCTCTCCCTATTCCGAAAAAATCAGAACTTTGATGGGCTTCAAGGGGCTGTCATGGTCATCGGTCATCGTGCCTCCTATTGCGCCAAAGGCTGATCTGCTGGCCTTGACGGGTGGCTACAGGCGGGCCCCAGTGCTTCAGATCGGGGCGGATATCTACTGTGATTCCGCCCTGATCGCCGCCGAGCTTGACCAGCGGTTTCCGGCGCGCGCCCTTGCCCCGAACACTGTGGGCACAGCAACCCCGTTGCTCGACAATTGGGCGGACCGCATTTTGTTCTGGCAAGTGGTTCGTTACAGCATGGGTCTGTGCGCTGATGCCGTTCCCCCAGCCCTGATCCATGACCGCGAGGCGTTTTGGGATCACAAGATTGATCTGGACGGCCTGAAAGTGGATGTCGGCTATCATCGCGGCCAAATTACAACAGGGCTTGGTTGGCTTGAGAACCTGCTGGGCGGTGCCGATTTCTTTGCCGGGGACACGCCCGCGCTGACTGATCTGGCACTCTATCATGTGGTTTGGTTTTTTGCCAAAGCTGACACAGCCGCCAGCGGCAGCGGTCTATCGCTGTTCCCGGCATTGTCGGCATGGATGGCGCGCATTGCGGAGTTCGGTCACGGCACACGAACCGAATTGGCGCCTGCTGAAGCGATCAACATCGCGCTTTCGGCGCCCCCCGCCCCCCTTCCAGAAACGGGAGCTGCACATCCCGCGATAGGCGCGCCGGTACAGGTTCTGGTCGATGAATTTGGCACGGAAGTCATCGACGGTACGCTGGCCCATATCGACGACACCCGCATCATTCTGCATCGGGACACGCCACAGGTGGGAACGGTTGCCGTGCATTTCCCGCGACACGGCTATCCGCTTCGTACAACTCTAATCCAAGGGAAAGACACATGAAAATACTAAGTCTGTGTGGTCGATTTAACGCCATACTGGTGACCGCTGCGGCCTTGCTTGCCGCATCATTCATTGCTCTCCCAATCCAGGCCGAAATCTCAGCCCAAGCCAATATTGAGATTGAGGCCACCTCGGATATGTTTGGCTGCATTTATGATTTCCCCAAAGTGCGCAACACCTTCCTGTTCCATTCCGACCCAGAAAAGCTCAAGGAAGCCATCCGTATTTTTACCGACCGCGTGCCTGATATCGAATACCCGGTCGGCACGGTGATGCAGCTTGTCCCGTTTGAAGCGATGATCAAACACTCGAGCGCAGACTACCCGGACAGCAATGGCTGGGAATTTCTTGCCCTCGACGTGACGGCGGAGAGCACGACGATTACCAGCCGGGGCGATCACGCGGTCAACTTTGAGGGGCGTGAGTGCCTGAGCTGCCACGCTGCTGGCTTTGAGTACGATTTCGTTTGCGAGAAAGAGCACGGCTGCGAGCCACTGTCTATCGACGACGAAGAGATTGCTGCTTTTCAGGCCGCTGATCCTCGTTGCACACAACCCTAATTCAAGGAGAAAACACATGAAAACGCGTAATCTGGGTGGCGGACTGGGATCCGTATCAGCCATTGGGCTTGGCTGCATGGGCATGTCCGAATTCTACGGCCCGACCAACCGCGATCAATCCTATGAAACGCTGGACCGTGCGCTTGAATTGGGTGTCACGTTCTACGATACCGCCGATACCTACGGCATCGGCGCGAATGAAACCTTGTTGTCGGATTTCGTCCGGCAAAACCGGGACAACGTCACGCTGGCGACCAAGTTCGCAATCATCCGATCCGACGATCCGGACGTACGACACATCGACAGCAGCCCGGCCTACATGAAACAGGCGGTCGAGGCGTCGCTGAAACGTCTGGGGATTGATCAGATCGACCTCTATTACGCGCATCGCCTTGATGGGGTGACCCCGATCGAGGACACGGTCGGAGCGATGGCCGATCTTATCAAAGAAGGTAAGATCAGGGGGATCGGGTTAAGCGAAATCTCCGCACAAACTTTGCGTCGGGCAAATGCGGTGCACCCGGTTGCGGCGGTTCAGACAGAGTATTCGCTGTGGTCGCGAGACCCAGAGGCAGAGATGCTGGCCACGTGCGCCGAATTGGGTACGGCTTTTGTACCCTACAGCCCGCTTGGGCGCGGCTTTCTGACCGGCAAGGTCACCACACTAAGCGACCTGGCTGATGATGATTTCCGGCACACCCAGCCGCGCTTTGCCGATGGAAATCTGGATCAGAATCTGAACTTGCTGGAGCAATACCGTGCCATCGCCGACAGCGCCGGATGCTCGCCTGCGCAACTGGCGCTCGCATGGGTCTTGGCCCAAGGCGATCATATTATTCCGATCCCGGGCACCAAACGACGCACGTATCTTGAAGACAATATTGGGGCCGCCGATGTCACACTAAACGAGGACATTCTCACCCGCCTCGACACCTTGTTCCCACGCGGCGCTGCCGCTGGCGACCGTTACACGGAACAAGGGATGCAGATGACCAATCTGTAGATCGGAAACCCTGCATTGCAAGCTCGATCGGCGGCGCAGCGCCTTTAACCTAAGCCCTGCCCCGCCGCCACAAATTCGCCCCCAAAACGACCGGATCAGGCGTTGGCCACATCCGACACGCCCAAAGCAACCGGCCCACCCCTTTGTCCCAAATTCACTCTCCTGCCAGCCAGGAGACTAGGAGTTACTATGTCAACCATCCCTGAAACTGACCTCTTTTCCCCCGTCGTTGTCGGACCTTATACGCTGTCAAACCGCATCGTAATGGCCCCCCTAACCCGCGCGCGGTCCCCCGAAAACATCGCCACCCCAATGATGCAGGAATATTACGCCCAACGCGCATCGGCAGGCCTGATCATCAGTGAAGGCGTGAACATTTCGCCGCAGGCCACAGGGTACGCCTTTACTCCCGGGATCTGGACCGACGAGCAAATCGAAAGCTGGCGCCCCGTCACGGCCGGTGTGCATGATAAGGGTGGCCGCATCTTTGCTCAGCTGTGGCATGTCGGCAGGGTGTCCCACCCGGATGTGCAGGCCGGTGGGATATTGCCTGTCGCTCCCTCCGCTGTTCGCCCTGAAGTGGATGCGTTCACTCCGGATGGAAAGAAACCAGCACTCACACCGCGGGCGCTGGCTCTGGAGGAGTTGCCGGAGATTGTCGCAGATTACGCGCAAGCGACGCGCAACGCTCTTGCTGCAGGGTTTGATGGCGTCGAGATTCACGCCGCGAACGGATACTTGCTAGATCAATTCATGCGTGACGGGGCCAACCAGCGTACCGATGACTATGGTGGGTCGGTCGAGAACCGTATTCGGCTGACACTTGAGGTCACGAAAGCTGTCGCGGCCATCTGCGATGGTGGCCGCACGGGGATTCGGATATCTCCGATCAGCACGGCCAATGGCCTTACGGACAGCAATCCTGAACCCGTGTTCACCGCACTTGTCGATCAGTTGAATGATATTGATCTGGCTTATCTCCACGTCGTGGAAGGTGTGACGGGCGGAGCACGAGCCGTCGAGGGTGGATTTGATCTGAATATCTTGCGGCAGCGTTTCAACGGGATCTACATCGCCAACAATGGCTATGACAGAGACCTTGCAATTGCGGCGCGCCGCAGTGACGCCGCCGATCTAATCGCCTTTGGTCGTCCCTATATTGCCAACCCGGACTTGGTGGCCCGGCTACAGCAGAACGCACCCCTCAACGCACTTGACGGCGCGACCGCATATGGCGGCGGGGCCGAGGGATACATCGATTACCCTGTTCTCCCACATGAGTGATCGCAGGAACTATAGCGCGACAATCTGGGTGAGACGCTGGCGACAAACAGGATGAGATTCTATGTCGCGGCATCGGAGACGATATCACCGCGATTGTCGCTGGCAAGAATTTCTTCTGCAGCTGTTTATCGCTCCGCGTCAATCAGCGGTGTATTTTTGATTGTCGCGTAAGCGGCAGGCGGCTTTGTTGCGCAACGGGCGGGTGAGGGATTCATCTTGTGAATCCAGCGTGGTAGCTGGCCTGCATGAGCAGACCCATCCCGCCGAGCTACAAGACCAAGAACTGGCCGGCCTACAACGAAGCGTTGAAGCAGCGCGGCTCCCTGACGATCTGGTTCGACCCGGACATGGCCTGGGTGCCGCCGCCGACGGGCAAGCGTGGACGGCAGCCGCAGTATAGCGATGCCGCTATCCAGACGTGCCTGACGATGAAGGTCCTCTTCGGCATGGCTCTCCGTCAGACGACCGGGTTCGTTGAAAGCCTCCTGCGGCTTGTCGGCCTCGATTGGGCGGTGCCGGATTTCAGCACGCTGAGCCGACGACAGAAGACGCTTGCCGTCACCATCCCTTACCGTGGCTCGCAAGGGCCGCTGAACCTGCTGATCGACAGCACCGGCATCAAGGCGGAAGGCGAAGGCGAGTGGCACGCCCGCAAGCATGGTGGCGCGAAACGCCGTCTATGGCGCAAGATCCACCTCGGCGTCGACGAACAGACGCTGGAAATTCGAGCCCTCGAGATCACCGGGAGCAACGTTGGGGACGCGCCCATGCTGCCCGAGCTTCTCGACCAGATCCCCGCCGATGTGGAAATCGGATCGGTCACCGCGGACGGTGCCTACGACACGCGCAGGTGCCACGACGCTATCGCCGACCGAGGCGCACATGCCGTCATACCACCGCGCAGGAACGCCAAACCGTGGAAGCCTTCGACCGCAGGGGCCATCGCCCGGAACGAGGCGCTCCGAGCATCAAAATACCTCGGCCGCGCCATTTGGCGAAAGTGGAGCGGATACCACCGCCGAAGCCGCGCCGAGACGAAGATGCACTGCGTGAAGCTGCTGGGGCAGAGCCTCATGGCACGCGACTTCGATCGCCAGGTCGCAGAACTCCAGATCCGCGCCGCCGTCCTGAACGGCTACACCGCGCTCGGCATACCTGTCACCGAGCCCGTGGGATAAGTGCGTCCGGGGAAAGGGGAAGTCCGGGCTTCACCTTCTTTGCGCAACAAAGCCGCGCCAACTGGTGCGTTTCAGAAAATGGAGACTGACAATGCTTATTATTACAGGAGCCTCGGGAAAACTCGGCGGACTTGTGGTTGAGGCTCTGCAGCGTCTCGTGACAGCGGACCAAATCGGAGTCAGCGTACGTGATCCGGAAAAACTGACCGATCTCGCGGCGCGTGGCGTACGCGTAAGGCGTGGGGACTACGAAGACGCTGACAGCCTGCGCCACGCGTGGGAAGGGGCCAGCCGAGTACTGGGGGTCTGTTCCGGCTGGGGGCAGAATGACACCGTAAGCCCCTGAAAGGGGTTTATCCCAGTTCTTTAATCAATCTGTAAGCTGTTGAT
>NZ_CYPW01000037.1 GCF_001458175.1 Shimia marina | reverse complement strand
AAACGGGGCGGACGCAAGCGTGCTGTGGGCACCAGAGCGCCGAGGGCGATCCTACAGGGGCCGAACCAGAGGTGGTCGCTCGACTTCATGTCGGATGCGCTGGAAGACGGACGCAGGTTCCGGGTGTTGAACGTTATTGACGACTTCAGCCGGGAATGCCTGGCAGCCGTCGTGGACACATCCATCGGCGGGGCGCGTGTCGCCCGCGAACTGGACCGGATCGCCGCGTTGCGCGGCTATCCCTGCATGGTGGTCTCGGACAACGGCACCGAACTGACCAGCAATGCGAGGCTGAAATGGCAGAAGGACCGGCAAGTCGAATGGCATTACATCGCACCGGGAAAACCGATGCAGAACGGCTTCGTGGAAAGCTTCAACGGCCGACTGAGAGACGCGTGCCTGAATGAGCACCTATTTGCGAACCTGCGCCATGCCCACGACCTAATTGAGGCATGGCGCGACGACTATAATCACCACCGCCCACATACGAGCCTCGACGGGCTCACCCCGTGGGAGTATCACCAACGGTCAAAAGAGGACCAAAACCTGAACAGAGCTTACTGAAAACCGCGGACTCTAAGGGGAGCAGGTCA
>NZ_CYPW01000036.1 GCF_001458175.1 Shimia marina | reverse complement strand
CTGGGGGTCTGTTCCGGCTGGGGGCAGAATGACACCGTAAGCCCCTGAAAGGGGTTTATCCCAGTTCTTTAATCAATCTGTAAGCTGTTGATCTTGCGATGCCGAGCTGTTTTGCGGCTTGTCCGGCGGTCATTCCGGCTTGGACGAGGTTTTGCAATGCCAAGACGGTTTCGGCTTTGAGGGGCGGCCGCCCGGGTTTTCGGCCCTGCGCTCTTGCGGCTTTGATGCCGTCTTTTGTGCGTTCTGAGATGAGGCGGCGTTCAAAATGGGCGATGGCTCCAAAGACGTGGAAAATGAGTTCACCGGCGGCGGACGTGGTGTCGATGCGCTCTTCGAGACTGATCAGCCCGATGTCTTGGGTTTTTAGGTTTTCGACGGTTTCCAGGAGTTCTTTGAGCGAACGCCCGAGCCTGTCCAGCCGGATGATGGCCAAGCTGTCACCGGGGCGGGCGTGATCAATCAAGGCAGATAGGCCGGGGCGGTCAAACTGTTTGCCCGAAACAACATCCTCGAACACACGGATGGCCCCGGCATCTTTGAGGCGTTTGATCTGACCACTGAGGTCTTGGTCGACGGTTGAGACCCGCGCGTAGCCAAGGATATCGCCCGCCCTAGCCATTCATTTCAATCTTCAGATGCTGGTTTGGTTCCTTAACGACGAATTCGGCTTTCACGGCCGCCAAGGCTTTTTGCTGCCCTGGGAAGCTGAGCATGGTGTTTGCCTTCTCAAAGCTGACCCACTCATAGGCGTCATGTTCGTCGTTCAACGTGACGGTGGTATCTGGGGGCACCGTGCTAACAAAGACAGGCACCAAAGTGATGCATTCTTTGTCCGCCTCGTAGAATTGCTCCAGGATGTCGGCCGACCAGATTTCCGTAAGCCCGATGCCTGTTTCTTCGCGAACCTCGCGGATCGCAGTTTGCCATGCTTTTTCTCCGACCTCGATGCCACCCGCGATCTGACACCATAGACCTGCCAAATATCCTGTGCGGCGAAGAAGCAGTACCTTGGTCTCGCCGTCATCGGGTTTGAGAATGAATATCGAAACGCTGAAGCTTTTGACTGGGAGCATAGGACTGTCTTTTAACTGTTCGTTTTAGGGGCAGTTCGAAGTCGACAACAAAGATACGGCTTTAAGCACCCCAAGCTGTCTCATTATTCGTCTTTATATTATGCATTGTCTCAAAATGATTAACATCATTTTGAGGACACTTTCATGCCAAGACGATCAATTCTGACCGAACGCCAGCGTTCGGCGCTCTTTAATCTACCCACTGACGAAGTAAACATGCTGCAACACTACATACTGGCTGACGACGATCTTGAGCATATCAATGCTCGAAGACGGTCAGAGAACCGGATTGGCTTTGCATTGCAACTTTGCGCGTTCCGGTATCCTGGGCGATTGCTTTCATCCGATGAAGTGATCCCAGAAAAGGTGCTGCGTTTCATCGCAGCTCAGTTGGGTCTAACCGGCGATGATATTTTGCCATACGCGTCGCGTCGCCAAACCCGGCAACAACATCTGCATGCCTTGCGGCAAATCTATGGGTTCAAGATGTTTTCCGGGCAAGGTGCCCGCTGTCTCAGGGCATGGCTTGAGCATCAGGCTGAAACGGCCCGGTCAAATGAAGACCTGGCGCGACGGTTCGTCGAGGAATGCCGCAGGACACAAACGATCCTTCCCGGTGTTTCGGTCATCGAACGGCTGTGTGCAGATGCGCTTGTCGCGGCGGAGCGCGGAATAGAAAGCCGGATCGCCAACAGGCTGGATAACCAGATGAGGGAGCGACTGGATACGCTTCTGACTGAGATGCTCGATGGCAATGTCAGTCGGTTCGTCTGGCTGCGGCAGTTTGAGGTGGGCAACAACTCAGCAGGTGCATCCCGGCTTCTGGATAGATTAGAATTCCTGCAGGCATTGGATATGTCCCCCGAAGTTTTGGCGGATGTTCCACCCCACCGGGTCACACGTCTGCGCCGCCAGGGTGAAAGGTACTTCGCAGATGGCCTGCGCGACATCACAAGCGACCGGCGTTTGGCGATCCTCGCGGTATGCGCAATCGAGTGGGCCGCCACTATTACAGACGCTGTGGTCGAAACCCATGACCGGATCGTTGGCAAAACCTGGCGGGACGCGAAGAAGCTGTGCGATACTCGGATTACCGATGCCAGATCGTCTCTGCAGGAGACTTTGCGTTCTTTCAAAGGACTTGGCGCTGCCCTGCTGGAGGCTAAGGGAGATGGCGCATCTCTCGACGCGGCCACGGAGGTGGCATGTGGTTGGGTTCACCTCGAACGTATGGTGGCAACCGCTGCCGAATTGACGGACACAATGGCCGCTGATGCCTTGGCCCATGTTGTTCATGGATATCACCGATTCCGACGATACGCGCCACGCATGCTGCGCGCACTGGATATCCACTCCGCTGCTGTGGCTTCGCCCTTGATACAAGCCGCAAAGATCATCGCCGACGATCAAAAGGACGCACCCCGTCAGACATCTTTCCTCCGCAGAAACTCGAAGTGGCATCGCCACCTCAATACTCAGGAGCCCGATGACAACCGGCTTTGGGAGGTCGCTGTATTGTTCCAAATTCGGGAGGCGTTCCGCTCTGGCGACATGTGGCTCCGACATTCCAGGCGTTATGCTGATTTAAAACAGGCTCTTGTACCGATAGAAGCAGCCAGGGCTTCGCCCCGTTTGACCATGCCGCTTGAACCGGAAATATGGCTAGCAGACCGTAAGGCACGGCTGCAGAAAAGCCTTGAAAAGCTGGCCAAAGCTGCGCGAGCCGGTGTGATCCCAGGTGGGTCAATTGAAGACGGCGTTCTCAAGTTGGATCGCCTGACCAGGGCCGTGCCCGAAGCAGCCGACGACATGGTGCTCGACCTCTATGGTCGCCTGCCTGCGGTTAGGATCACCGATTTGCTGCAGGAAGTTGATAATGATGTCGGTTTTACTGAAGCCTTTACACACTTGAGGACGGGCGTTCCCTGCAAAGATCACGTCGGGCTTTTGAACGTGTTGCTGGCCGAAGGACTGAACCTCGGTCTCAGCAAAATGGCAGAGGCCACCAGTTCCCACGATTATTTCCAACTGTCGCGTCTCTCCCGGTGGCATATCGAAAGCGATGCTATCAACCGGGCGCTCGCCTTGGTGATCGCAGCACAGTCGGAATTACCTATGGCCGCAAACTGGGGCAGCGGCATCACCGCATCAAGCGACGGGCAATTCTTCTCCGCCGCGCGGCAGGGCGAGGCGATGAATCTCATCAATGCGAAATACGGTTCCGAACCAGGACTCAAAGCTTACACCCATGTCTCCGACCAGTTTGGCCCGTTCGCCACACAAAACATCCCAGCCACGGTGAACGAGGCACCCTATGTCCTGGACGGTTTGCTGATGAATGAGACCGGACGGAAGATCAAAGAACAGTATGCCGACACCGGCGGCTTTACAGATCATGTGTTCGCCGTCACAGCGCTGCTATCTTATCGGTTCATTCCGCGCATTCGCGACCTACCGTCCAAGCGGCTTTATCTCTTTGATCCTGGGGCAGCGCCAAAAGAACTGCGCGGCCTGATTGGTGGCAAGATCAGAGAAAAGCTCATCATCGATAATTGGCCAGACATTCTGCGCGCGGTTGCCACCATGGCGGCGGGTGTAATGCCGCCGAGCCAACTTATGCGAAAGCTCGCTTCATACCCTCGCCAGCATGAGCTGGCCGTTGCTTTACGGGAAATCGGACGTATCGAGAGAACCTTGTTCATCATCGAATGGCTGCTCGACGCCAACATGCAGCGCCGTGCCCAAATCGGCCTGAACAAAGGCGAGGCACATCACGCACTGAAAAACGCGCTGCGGATCGGACGTCAGGGTGAAATCCGAGATCGCACAACCGAAGGCCAGCACTATCGAATGGCCGGGCTGAACCTGCTCGCCGCGATCATCATCTATTGGAACACCAAACACCTCGGCATGGCCGTAACTGCTCGAAAACGCGCCAGTCTCGATTGTTCACCCGACCTCCTGGCCCACATCTCGCCCCTCGGCTGGGCACATATCTTGCTCACAGGTGAATACAGATGGAAAAATCGCTGACATCCGGCCTTAAGGTGTCATTCTGCCCCCAGCCGGAACAGACCCC
>NZ_CYPW01000035.1:25541-40375 GCF_001458175.1 Shimia marina | reverse complement strand
AACTCCTTTGAACACAAGCTGGATGCAGAGACCTCTGAGGCGGATCTGCTGGCGGTTGTGGATCAGTTGAACAATGATCCAGCCGTGCATGGTATTCTTGTACAGCTGCCGCTGCCCGGTCATTTGAACGAAGATCTGATCATCAACTCTATCGCGCCAGAAAAGGATGTGGATGGGTTTCACATTTCCAACGTTGGCCTGCTGGGCACGGGCCAGAAGAGCATGGTGCCCTGCACGCCGCTTGGCTGCCTGATGATGCTGCGTGATCACCACGGCTCGATCTCTGGCATGAATGCGGTTGTGATTGGCCGGTCCAATATTGTGGGCAAGCCGATGGCGCAGTTGCTGCTGAACGACAGCGCCACCGTCACCATCGCGCATTCCCGCACCAAGGATCTGCCCGGTGTGGTGAAGCAGGCAGATATCGTTGTGGCGGCTGTTGGACGCCCTGAGATGGTGCCTGGCGACTGGATCAAAGAAGGCGCAACCGTGATTGATGTGGGCATCAACCGCATTGATGCGCCTGAAAAAGGCGAAGGCAAAACCCGCCTTGTGGGTGATGTGCATTTTGAAAGCGCCGCGAAAGTGGCGGGTGCGATCACGCCGGTGCCGGGCGGTGTGGGCCCAATGACCATTGCCTGCCTGTTGGCCAACACCGTAACGGCGTGCTGCCGTGCAAACGGTCTGGAAGAGCCAGAAGGCCTGACTGCGTAACTGCGGGTGGATAGACGACAAAAGGCGGCCCATGTGGCCGCCTTTTTTGTGGCGGCGATGTCAGCGCGGCATTGGCACCACACGGGGGATCTGTCCGGTGACAATGGCCATGGCTTCTGGCCGCATAAGATCACGCAGGACGCATTGATCGCTGCGCAGTCCGCCGGTGTATGTCCCAAAAGCGGGCAGAATGATGCGGTCACTGTCAAACAGGAACGCAGGTCGGGAAATTTTGCGCAGACGCGTCTGAATACGCACTTTGGGGTGATAGTGCCCAGAAACCTCGCCGCTTGCGCCAGCCTGTGCGATATGGCGGAATGTCAGCGGCGGCAGCGGCAATTCTGCAAGATGTGCGCCCCCCATGTCGATGGGGCCGGGGTCGTGGTTGCCCTCAATCCAGACCCAGCGTCGCCCGGCCTGCAGGCGGGCAATCCAAAGGCGGTCCGTCTCTGACAGTGTGCGTGCGGCTTCGACGTCGTCAAAACTGTCGCCAAGACAAATCACCGTGCCTGCGCCCGTCGCAGTGAGGTCATTTTCCAGCCGGATCAGCGTGTCGCGTGTTTCGTAGGGGGGCATCGCCGGGCCGCCTCGCCGCAGCACACGTTCGGTTTTGCCAAGATGCAGATCTGAGACGACGATCAGGCTTTGATCTCGCCACCAAAGTGCGCCGGATCCTAGGGCCGTGAGCGTGCAGCCTGCCAGTGTAATGTCAATGCCGTTCATGATACGTTCCTAAGGGGAAGATAGGCGTCCGATCAAGAAAAGTTTTCTGAGCCTAAACGTTTACGCGGGCCAGACCGCTGTCTTGCATCAGCGCTGCTTCCTCTTCGGCCAATAGCCGTTCTTCGGCGCTGCCACTCTGCACAGGCACTTTGCCAACCTCCAATAGCAGGGGGGCTGCCAGCGGGGTGACATGCGGGGCGCGACTGTGGTCGATGCGATCCCCAACCGCCAGCATCATGGCTTCAATACGTGAAAAATCCACAAGGCCGCGCAACGCCTCGGTGCGGGTGATTTTAAGCAGCAGATGCTCCGGATCGTATTTGAGCAAAGTGTCGTAGAGAATATCTGAACTGAACGTGGCCTGCCGCCCGGATTTTCTGGCACCGGGGGTGTTGCGCTCGATCAGCCCGGTAATGGTGGCCGAAGCGCGAAAGGTACGTTTCATCAGAGCGTTGCCCGCCAGCCAGCTCTCTAGCCCGTCCCGCAGCATTGTGAGATCGAAGAGGTCTTTGGGGGCAACAACTTCGTCTAGCCCCCAGATCAATGTGGCATAGTCGGAGGCGACAAACCCCATGGGGGCGAGGCCCAGATCTTCCATGCGCTTGGTCAGCAATAGCCCCAGCGTTTGTTGTGCATTGCGGCCTGCAAACCCGTAGACGCAAATGTTTTCTCGCCCATCGCGTGGGAAAGTTTCCACCAGCAGACGGCCGGGTTCCGGCATGCGTGAGATGTCGCGCTGAAGGCGGAGCCAGTCGGCGGTATGGCTGGGCAGCGAAGGCCATGTCTCTGCTTGAAGGAACCGCAGCGTGCGCTGAGACAATTGTGTTGAGGTGGCGAATTTTGTGCCTGAGAAAACCGCAACGCGCGGTTTGCGGGCCGCATTGCGCGACACTTGTACGGTCATGTCCCGCAGGCCTTCGTAGCGCACGATTTGCCCACCAATGAGAAAGGTATCCCCTTTGGCAAGTGTGGCGGCGAAGGCCTCCTCAACCTCACCCAGCGGTTTGCCGCTGCGATTGCGCTTGAGTTGCACTTTGAGTGTGTCGCTGTCCTGAATGGTGCCTGCGTTCATACGAATACGGGCGGCGGCGCGGGGATCGCGCAATTGCCACAGACCATCTGCGCGTTGCTGCAGTTTTTGCCAGCGATCATAGGCCTTTAATGCATAGCCTCCGGTGGCGCAGAAATCGAGGCAGGCGTCAAATTCCGCACGGCTGAGGCGCGAATATGCGCCGACGCCTGTGACTTCGTCAAACAGCGCGGTTGCCTCAAAGGGTCCTGCGGCGGCTGTGAGCAGAATATGCTGACAGAGCACATCAAGGGACCCTTGGGGCAACGGATCGCCATCCAGCTCTCCGGCGCGCACGGCTTCCAGCGCATTGACACATTCCACCACTTCCCAGCGGTTGGCGGGCACGAGCAGGGCTTTGGAGGGCGCATTGTAGCGATGATTGGCACGGCCAATGCGCTGCACCAGCCGTTTGACATTCTTGGGCGCGCCCACCTGTATCACGAGATCCACATCGCCCCAGTCAATGCCCAGATCCAGACTGCTCGTACAGACAATGGCGCGCAGGTCTCCCCGTGCCATGGCTGCTTCGACTTTCTCGCGTTGCGCCCGATCGAGACTGCCATGGTGGATGCCGATGGGCAGGCCTTCATCGTTTGCAAGCCACAGATTGTGAAAGAAAATTTCCGCCTGTGCGCGGGTGTTGTGGAAAATCAATGTGGTTTTATGGGCTTTCACCTGTGCAAGCACCGCAGGGATGGCATAGGCCGCCCCGCCGCCAGACCAGGGCGGCGGGGCGTCTGTAGTCAGCATGGAAATGTCGGGCGCCGGGCCGGGGTCTGCGTAGAGAATGTTGCAAGGGTCTGGGTTGCGGGCGAGCAGGCGGGCGATGTCTTCGGGATGATCAACTGTTGCCGAGAGCCCGACGCGTCGCAGATCTGGGCAGAGGCTTTGCAGACGCGAGAGCGCCAGAAAGAGTTGATCGCCGCGTTTGTTCTCGGCCAGTGCGTGAATTTCATCCACCACCACACGCTTGAGCCCCTGAAAAATGCGTGGCGCGTCTTCGTAAGACGTGAGTAGCGCAAGGCTTTCCGGGGTGGTCAGCAGGATATGCGGTGGGTCCACACGCTGGCGTTTTTTGACCGTCTGAGAGGTGTCTCCAGTACGGTCTTCGATGCGGATGTTAAGGCCGATTTCCTCAATCGGATTTCGTAAATTTCTCTTGATATCAGATGCTAAGGCTTTGAGAGGTGACACGTAAAGTGTGTGCAAGCCAGTGTGGGGTGCTTCCGCGAGATCTACCAATGTGGGCAGAAAGCCAGCCATCGTTTTCCCGCCACCGGTGGGCGCAATCAAGAGCGTGCAGGGATCGTCGCCACGGTCCAGCATGTCGAGCTGGTGGGGGTGGGGGTGCCAATTGCGTTTTTTGAACCATGCGGAGATCTCTGCGGGCAAAACTGCGGGGGCACGCAACGGGGCTTACTCCGGCTGTGGTCCACAAAAGAGCGCATAGAGCAGGGAGATCACCTGAGAGGTGTTGTCATCTGCCAAAGAATAATAAATCGTTTTCCCTTCGCGCCGGGTGCTGACCAGACCTTCCTCGCGCAGGCGGGCCAGCATCTGACTGACAGCGGCCTGACGAAGATCCAGAATCTCTTCAAGCTCAGACACGGATTTTTCTCCAGACCCGATATGACAGAGGATCATAAGCCGCCCGGAATGCGCCAGCGTCTTAAGGTAAGCTGCGGCGTTTTCTGCGTTTTTTGCCATTTCTGAGGGCGGAGTGGGAAGGCTTTGAAGGGTCACTGTCTGGCGTCCAAGGGCTGCGGTCTCTTTCCATATAGCACCCCGTTGCCGAGGTTTTAAGTCGTGTCATGTTTTTGGGGGAGCGCCACCGGCAAAGCTGTTGCCGTTGACATAGTCGCAGGGGGCGTCCTGCATTTGCAGATGTAACCCTTTGCCCTCAAAGGGATGGGCGCGGGCGAGGGCTTCGTTGACCTCAATCCCAAGGCCCGCTGTCGACGGTGGGATGACAAAACCTTCCTCCACTTTCAGCGTGGAAGAGATCAGCGCGGCGTGGAAATCTGTTTCGATGGTCTCGATCATCAAGAGGTTGGGGATAGAGGTTGCGAGGTGGATGTTTGCGGCCCACTCGATTGGTCCTGCATAGAGGTGCGGCGCGACTTGGGCGTTGTAACACTCTGCTATTGCAGCAATTTTTTTGGTTTCCCAAATACCGCCAGCGCGGCCGAGCGCAGGTTGCAGGATTTCCGCTGCGCCGGATTTCAACACCGTGGCGAACTCGGATTTGGTGGTCAGGCGTTCGCCGGTGGCGATGGGAATGCGGACCTGTTTTGCGACGCGGGCCATGTCTTCGGGGGCGTCGGGTGGGGTGGGTTCTTCGAACCAGAGCGGGTTATAGGGTTCCAAGGCCTGCCCCAGTCGAATGGCGCCAGCCGTGGTGAACTGACCATGGGTGCCGAAGAGCAAATCTGCTTTGTTTCCAACGGCTTCTCGAATGGCGCGGCAGAAGTCGACGGAGAGGGTAATGTCGCGCATCGCTGGCATATGGCCGCCGCGCATGGTGTAGGGGCCTGCGGGGTCAAATTTCACCGCGGTATAGCCTTTCTCCACCATGGCCAACGCGCTTTCTGCGGCCATCTCCGGGGAAGTCCAGAAGGCGGAAACATCATGGTGATCAAGGGGATAGAGGTAGGTATAGGCGCGCAGCCGTTCGTTCATCATCCCGCCCAGAAGCGCATAGGTCGGGCGGTCACGGTCTTTGCCCAAAATGTCCCAGCAGGCGATTTCCAGACCGGAGAAAGCGCCCATAACCGTTAAGTCGGGGCGTTGCGTAAACCCGGAAGAGTAGGTGCGGCGGAAAAGACGCTCGATGTTTTCGGGATTTTCGCCGCAAAAATAACGCGCAAAGACATCGTGAATGACCGCTGTCATGGCCTCTGGGCCAACGGTGGCAGCATAGCATTCGCCCCAACCCACAAGGCCTGTATCTGTTTGAAGTTTCAATAAAATCCAATAGCGGCCACCCCAACCGGGAGCCGGGGGCGCGGTGATGATCACATCCAGATCGGTCAGTTTCATGAGGGCCCCTTTGTGCGGTGCTGGCCTGAGGTATTGAGCCTCATGCAGCGGGTCCTCGTCAAACAGAGAACGCGATGCGGGGGGAGTTTTTGAGGAGAATTTCCCTTACCGGACCGTGCGCTGGGTTAAGGGGCAGAAAGGGCGAAAATTTCACGTCTGTATCGCGTCGGTATCCCGTCGGTGATGCGTCGGTGCTATTTTCGCCCCTTCAAGTGTTAACTCGCTGACACGCCGAGGTGGGCATCGACGATCCGTTGCACCATGGGGGCGAAGTGGGCGTAGTCTGGCGTTTGCATGTCCGGGTGCTTGCCCGCCTCATCAAGAAAACGGACCTGAATGATCTTTTTCAGATTTGGGTTCTTCTCAAATTCGGTCACCTCTTCGGCGCTCATCGGGCCGCCCTGAAGGTTCAGGGAATGGATAGAGGCGTCAGACAGACGGTTGAAGTATTCCGGCTTGGTGGCGCAGAGATAGCGCTTGGCCGCCACGTGATAGCGCACGCAGTCGATCACCACGGAGGGGAAAAACGCGGCCAGCACCTTGGCACCCGCTTCTTCGTGATAGCGGTCTTCTGTGTCTTCCATGGAGAAGGTGCCAAATTCAGAGGTGAAATGGCCAATGTCATGCAGCAGGGCGGCGACAATGATGTCTTCGGGCTGACCATTCTGTTCGGCGATGGTGGCCCCTTGCAGCATATGTTCGGCCATGGTCACCGGTTCGCCGAGATATTCCTCATCGCCGCAGCGCGCGAAGATGTCGCCGATGAAATCCACAATGGTGTCGCGGGTCAGCTCTGGCGTGCTCATGCGGCGGCCTCCTGCTGGCTTTCCAATGCGGCCAAGGTGGAGAGCAGGCCGTCTTTGTCGGCATAGCAGCCCTGAAGCCAGCGATTGCCCGCCCCGGAATAGCCCTTGCGCGCGTGCAGCACGCGGGTGTTGTCAACGATGAAGGCTTCGCCCGGCTCCAGTTTGAAGGTCACCTCCATATCTGTGTCGTCAATGATCTCGGAGAGTTGGCGATAGGCGGCGTAATAGGCCTCCATCTCGTCAAAGGGCACATCAGTGAGCGGCGCGATGGAGCGGGAGTTGAAGCGCACGGCCTGTAGCGTGCCATCCGGGGCCAGTTCGATCATCGGGCGGCGCGATTGCAGCTTCACCCCGGCGCTTCCGGCATATTCGAAACGGGCGGTGTATTTGCACAGCAGGTCAAAGCCCTCTGGGTTGATCTCTTTGAGGCGCAGGGCACAGGCAAAGCCATCCACCACCATGTTTTCGCCGCCCTCTGCGGAGTTTTCCAGACAGGAGAGCACCTGAAGGCTGGGCACGGGGTCGCGGTAGGGATTGTCTGTGTGGGCCTGAAGGCCAAGACCGGTATAGGCGAGGTTGGTGGGATTGACCTCTGTGCGGACCTCAAAGTGGCGGCCATAGTTGGTTTCGCGCACATAGCCAAAAAGATCGACAATTTTGAAGAGATTGCCCGATTGCACCGGCAGGTTGGTCATTTTGGCAAAGCCATAGCGGCGGATGTGTTCCAGCCATGCGGCCCGGGCGCTGTCGCTCTGGGCCACTTCTGGGTAGGCGCCCGTTGGGACGGTTGCGTTGAGCGCGCTGGTCCAGGCGCTGGTCTGCGCGGGCAGGCGGCCAGCGTCACGCGGCTGGGGCTTGTCGTAGGCATTGGCGACGAGCCAGCCCAGATCATAGCGCGCGCTATGACCATCGGGACCGAAGGTCAGCATAAGTGTGCCATCGGTGAGACTGGCCTGTGTGAGGGTGGTTTCGGCAGGCAGGTCGGCCATGGTGATCAGGCGCTGACCGTTGCCGGGATCACGGGTGGCCCCATCAATGGCATTGTCGCGCAGCCAGAGCGCATGAAAGCGCAGGCTTGTGCTGTCTGTCTGCAGGGTGAGCTGGCGCCCGTCGGCGGAGAGGGTGACCTGTGGCATGGGGGATCCTTTGCTGGCTCAGGGGAGTCCTGTGGCGGTCTTATCTGCATCGACAGTTCCGCGATCTGGATGCATAAATCAAATTAGCCTTTTGATAGGTGAGGGAGCGGTTTGTTAATGGATAAGTCAGGCTTTGATCAGATGCCGCTGGAATGGGTGCGTGCCTTTGAGGCGGCGGCGCGTCTTGGCAGCTTTACGGCAGCGGCGCAGGAAAGCGGTTTGACCCAATCGGCGATCAGCCAGCGGATTGGCCATCTGGAGGCGCGTCTGGGCACGCAGCTCTTTATCCGGCAGGCGCGGCAGATCACGCTGACTGCCGAGGGGGAGGCCTGGCTGCCACATGTGCAGGCGGCGCTGATGGGGTTGCGCGACAGCACGGAGGCGCTGTTTGGGGTGTCCCGCAACCGGCTGACGCTTTCGGCGAGTGCGTCGGTGAATGAGCTTTGGGTGGTGCCACGGATGGCGGCGCTTGCGCAGGTGAGTGGGGCGCAGATCAGCCTCAGCACCATGGTGGTGTCCAGTGGCGAGGCGCTGGATGAGGCGGCGCTGCGGATTCGCTATGGCAGCGGGGATTGGCCGGTGCATTATGCCCGGCCGCTTTATGAGGAGCGCATGAGCCCCGTGGCGGCACCTTCGCTTGTGGGGCAGGAGCCGGTGGGCAAGGGGCTTGCGAAGCAGGTGCGCTGGCAGGATCTGCCACGGCTGTCAGTGTCCGGACCGCGCCCGGGCTGGCGGCGCTGGTGTGAGCAAACTGGCACAGCCACAACCCCGGTGCCGCAGCTGCGGTTTGACACGTTTGCCACCGGCTTGGCGGCGGCGCGGGCCGGGCATGGGGTGCTCTTGGCGTCTTTGCCGCTGGTGGCGTCAGACCTTGCTGCCGGGCGTTTGGTGCGGCTGTCCGATGAGGTGCTGCATCACCATGAGACCTATTGG
The DNA here is from genome assembly GCF_001458175.1 of Shimia marina. GTDB lineage: Bacteria > Pseudomonadota > Alphaproteobacteria > Rhodobacterales > Rhodobacteraceae > Shimia > Shimia marina. The sequence continues at coordinate 31,952 of NZ_CYPW01000035.1, read as the reverse complement.
CTTCTGGGCGCGCGGGAGCGGCTTTCGCGGCGGCAGTGGCAAGAGGTGTCCGGCTGTCTGGCGCAGATTTGACCGTGTGGAATGCGAAGTGGGGTCAGAGGCCCTTTTCTTCGGCGAAGGTTTCAAGCTCTTGCTCAATCACCGCAATGGCTTCCTGCGTGCTGAAGAAATAGAGATCGGGCGCGTCGATATCGTCCATGAAGACTTCGATGTCCATGGAGATGTCTTCGCCGTCAAAGGCGCAGGTGAGGCGCCAGCGTTTGGTGTCGTCCACTGCGATTGCGGCGAGCGTGTCGCCGACTTCTGAGGCCATATTGGCGGGGAAGGTGAACTGGGGATGATTGGAGAGGCGGGTCAGAAAAGGGGCCACCTCTGCGGCGTCGAAATTCATCGAGGCTTCAGAGGTCACCGGTGGGGGCGGTGGCGCGGATTTGGGTTTGAAGAGGTCCGTAAAAAAGCGCAGCACCGGTGAGTCTCCCGTCTTGTGGGTCAGCGGTCGAATATAATCACGTTGCGCTTGGCGCTGCCAGTCTTGGTATCGGCAATGGCCTCATTGATCTGGTCCAGTGACCAGCGCCCGGAGATCAGCTCATCGAGTTTCAAACGGCCCTGCTGATAGAGATCGACCATCCAGGGGATATCTCGCTTGATCACCACATCGCCCATTTTGGAGCCCTGCATGCCCTGACCGATGGCGGCGAGGATCACCGGCTCATAGCTGGATTTCTCGCCGGAATGGGGCATGCCCACCATGATCACCTTGCCACCCGGCGCGAGGTAGCGGGGGGCGGCGTCATAAGCGGGGATGGCCCCCACGGTGACGATGACCGCATCCGCCCCCCGACCCATGGCACGGTGGGCCTGCACAAAAGGTTTCTTGTCGGTGGCCAGAATGCCGTCGGTTGCGCCAAACTCTTTGGCGATTTCGAGTTTCTCTTCGTTCATGTCCACGGCGACGATGCGACGGGCGCCAGCGATGCGCGCGCCTTGGATGGCGTTCAGGCCGACGCCGCCCGCGCCGATCACCACCACATCCTGACCCGCGCGGATCTGAGCGGCGTTGACGACGGCCCCAATGCCGGTGATCACGCCACAGGCGATCAGGCTGGCGGCTTCCATCGGGATGTCCTCGGAAATCTTGACCACCTGAGATTGATCCACCACCACTTTTTCGGCAAAGGCCCCGCAGGCCATGGCCTGATCCAGAGGGCCACCGTCCAAGGTGCTCAGCGGACCTTTGGTGCCATCATAGGGCGTGCCGCAGATGGTGGGTTTGCCCTCAGAACAGCTTGGGCAGGTGCCGCAGGCGCGGATCAGGGTCACAACCACAGGATCCCCTTTCACCAGACCAGTGACGCCCGCACCCACGGCGGTGATATTTCCGGCGGCCTCATGGCCGTAGACAGCGGGCAGGCTGCCGCCCCATGCGCCTTCGGCAAAGGAGATATCGGAGTGACAGACCGCTACGGCGGAGAGGCTGACCTCAATCTCACCCATCTGCGGGGCACGCAATTGGACCTCTTCTACGGTGAGCGGCTGGCCAAATTCGTGGCATACGGCGGCTTTGATGGTGGTCATGGGATCCCTCCTCCTCAGGGTCTTCTGTCTGACCCAGAGTAAAGGGGAGACGGCGCGCTGTGCCAGACAAAGCGGCGGAAATGCAAATTATGTGCCGCGACGTGATTTCAGGAACACCAAGAGGGACAGCACCATCAGAACTGCCGACAGCAGGAAGGGCGCGCCGGGCAGATAGAAGATGGCATGATCGGCGGAAAAATAGGCAAAGCACTGTGTCATGACCAAGGGCGAGAGAATATGCGCCAGAGAGGTCAGAGAGGATGACAGGCCCTGAAGCTCGCCCTGTGCGTCATCGGCGACGCGGCGGCTCATGATGGCTTTGAGCGCAGGCATCCCCACGGAGGCCAGCGCGGCGACCGGAATGCCAATGAACAGCAGTAGGCTTGAGGAAATCACACCCAGATAGATCAGCGCGACCACCTCCAGTGTGAGCCCTAAAATCACCGTATAGCGGTTGCCCAGCCATTTGACGGTTGGGGCAATCAGAGCCGCCTGCACAATGGCGTAGCTGAGACCATAGGCGGAGAGGGATAGGCCAATCATACTTTCGTCAAAGGCAAAGCGCTCGGTGACAAAATAGGCCCAGATGGCGGGGTAAACGGCGCTGGCGACCTGATAGAGAAAGAACACCACCAGAAGTTTGGTCATGGCGGGCAGATGGTTGACGGCGGCCAAGGCACCAAGCGGGTTGGCGCGCCGCCATTGAAACAGGCGGCGGTTGGTTGCGGTCACGGTTTCCTTCAGCACAAACCAGCCCAGCAGAGCATTGCCCCCCGCCAGCGCCGCCGCCGCCCAGAAAGGGGCGCGGGTGCCAAATTGCGCGAGTATCCCGCCCATGGCAGGGCCGAGGACAAAGCCGATGCCGATGCCTGCGCCCACAAGGCCAAAGGCGCGGGCTTTTTCCTCAGGTTTGGAGATATCCGCCATATAGGCCATGGCGGTGGCATAGGTGGCAGCGGTGATGCCCGCGACGATCCGACCAAAGACCAGAATCCAGATATTTTGTGCCAAAGCGAGCAGCACGTAGTCGGCCGACATCACCACAAGCGACACAAGCAAAACGGGGCGTCGGCCAAACCGGTCAGAGAGGTTGCCCAGAAGCGGGCCGCAGAGAAACTGCATGAAGGCAAAGACTGTGGACAGAATGCCGCCCCAGATCGCCGCCGCGCCCAGATCGCCGCCGGTGACTTCCTGAATGAGATCGGGCATCACGGGCAAAATCAGGCCGATGCCCATGGCATCCAATACGACCGTGGCCATGATCACAAGGACCGGCAAGCGGTTTGTCATGATGATGCCCCTCCCTCTTGGAGGGGCATGTGGTCAGGAAACCCTCATGGGGTCAAGGGCTTACCGTTGCTGCCACCCTTTGGTTGCGGGAATTCATGACCTTATGCTTCGGGGTTCTTGGTCGAAACTATGCGTTTTAAGCGGCTTGATGCAGCAGGGACAGGGTGCCAAGGGCGATATGGGGCAGGCACAGAAGCCGCGCCGCAGCGGGGTCGTCCGCCTGTGTGAGCAGAGTGTGATGCGCGGTGACTGTGGCGCAGAGCATCGCGGCGTGGGGTGTTTTTGCAGCGGGACACAGGGCCTCTGCGGTCTGCGCCAGCCAGGCGGATATGGCGTGAACGGAGGCGGTGATCGGCTGTGGCGCACCTAGTTTCAGCGTCTCGGCCAAGGCAGTGCCGATCTCTGGCGTGGTATCAAAGGCCACGTGGATCGCGGTGCGGCGCAGGGCGGGCAAGGCGGCAAGGGCAAAGCGGGTGGCCTCATTTTGTGGCAGGGCAGACAGGGCTGTTTCCGCCTGTGTCAGCAACTGGCGCAGGCGCAGCATCAGCGCGGTATCGGCGATGTCTTGTGGGCGCGTGTGATGCAGGATGTAGCCGCTGTGTTCGGGGGCTTCCATGGCTTTGGCAAAAGCGGTGACCAAAGCGGACACATAGCTGTTGTCCTGCGCCACGCCTGTGGCCAGCCCTGCGGGGTCGATCTGTACCTCCATGGCGCTGCGATGGATGAAAAAGGCGCTGTCTTCGGGGATCACGCCGGTTTCCCCCTGAATTTTGGCAACCGTGCCCAAGACCAGAAGGGCCGCGCGGATTTCGGCGCTGTGGGTGAACAGGCGACCTGCCTCCCCCACGGGGAAGGCTTTGGCGTACATCGGGCTGTCAAATACGGAGGCGGTCATCAGGAGGCTTTCACAATACGGTCAATCAGGGCGGCGAGCCCCTTGGGATCAGCAAAGAAGGGGGAGTGGCTTGTGGGCATGTCATAGACATCTGACGCAGGCCAGCTCTCGGTCATGGTGACCTGAAACTCGGGGGGGATGGTTTGATCATCGGTGCAGCGGATGTAGCTTTTGGGGCAGAGGCGCTGGCCTTCACCAAGGGTGATCTTGTCGCTTTGGGCGCGGATGGATTGTGGCGAGAGATGTGCGTTGGCGAAGTCCTCGGTGCCTGTGGGGCAGTCGTGATAGAAGGCGGCACGGGTCTTGGCGGGATCCACGGTGTAGCTTAGCCCGTCGTCAGATTTCACCACCGCATGCAGCAGGGGCTGACGGGGGGCTGCACGGCGCATGTCGATCAGCGCGTGGCCGTCCCACGGGGCGTAGGCGCAGAGGTAGATCAGGCGGGCGATGTGGCCCTGACCTCGCGCATGGGACAGATCCGCGGCGCGGGTGATGGGGAAGCCGCCCCAGCTGTGCCCCAGCACCACGGTGTTCTCGCCAAGGGCGTTTACGATGGCCTCTGCGCAGCTGTCGAGCGTGACCTCAGAGAGGGGGGTGGTGTCCTGCCCATGAGACGGCAGGTCAATGGCGCGGGGGCTGTGCCCAAGCGCGGTGAGCGCGGGGATCAGATCACGCCAGCACCATGCGCCGTGGCAGGAGCCGTGTATCAGAAGAATATCAGACATGGCCGGTTTCTTTCATGAAGTCAGAGAGCAGCGCGGCAAACTCCGCAGGTTTTTCCACACAGGGCAGATGGCCGACGCGGCGCATGAGCGTGAAGCGGGAGCCGGGGATCAGATCAATGGTTTCGCGCACAAGATCGGGGGGCGTGGCGCCATCTTCAGATCCGGCAATGCCCAATGTGGGCAGGCGCAAACCAGAGGTTGGGGTATAAAAATCCGTGCCTTTGATGGCGGCGCAGCAGCCGGCGTAGCCCTCAGGCGGTGTGGCATGCAGCATGGCGCGCCAGTGGTCTGTGTCACCTGTGGCCTGAAAATCGCGGGAGAACCAGCGGGCCATGATGGCGTCAGACAAGGCCGGGAGGCCTTTGGTCTGCGCCGTTGCGATGCGGTCATCCCACATCTTGGGCGCGCCGATTTTTGCGGCGGTGTTGGAGAGCACAAGCGCGCGCACCAGATCAAGGCGCTTCACCGCCAGACCCTGTGCCACCATGCCGCCAAGCGACACCCCCACCAGCAGCGCGTTTGTGACCTTCAGATGGTCGAGCAGGGCTTCGGCCTCTTTCACCAGAGCGCCCATGCCATAGGGGGCAGGGGGCACTGCAGAGCCGCCATGGCCGCGCATGTCATAGCGGATGATACGCAGCCTCTCGGGCAGATGTGGCAGCACCGCGTCCCAGAGATGCAGCGTGGTGCCCAATGCGTTGAGAAACAGCACTGGGGCGCCTTGTGGGTCGCCTTCGTCGCGGTAGTGCAGCGATGTGCCGTTGAGAGCGGTGGTTGGCATCAGGGCTTTCCAAGTCTGATATGGGCCATGATCTGTCCGTGGTCAGAGGCCAGTTTGTTATAGGGTGCCTCGGCGTGGCTGCCATCGGTGAGATGGTCGTTGAACACGCTGAAGTATTCCATTTCCCCCAGCCGGTCGGCGTTGTCGGGATGGAAGTGACGGGACAGATAGATCTGGTCGATGCTTTCGTAAACCCCACCAAAGGCGGTGGTGTAGACCATGTCGCGTAGGGATTTGCGTGTGAAGAGCGCCTCGGCAGAGGTCAGTTTGACCGCGCCAACAGCCTCCTGGATCGCCGCGTTTTCGTCGCGTTTGTAGCGGTCATTGGCATGTTTGGCGTCATGGCGCAGCATCCAGCTGTAGTTGCGGAAGGGCACTTCGCCGGAGATGATTTCGCTGCTGACTGCATGTTCGCCGTCGTTGAAATCGCCAAGCACCATGACCGGGCGGCCTGCGTTCAGTTCTGCGACGATGGCGCGGCGCAGCACCCAGGCTTCGGCCATGCGGCGCAGCGAGGCGCGGATCGCCCCCATCGCGCGGCCCATGGGATCATAGCGCGTCAGGTCGGCCTCTGTGGCGATGCCCTCTGCGTTGCGGGGGAACTCGCCGAGTTTGGATTTGAGATGACAGTTGAAGACGGTGATGACCTGATCGCCCACTGGAATGCGCGCTTTCAGAATTGGGCGGGAGGTGCGGCGCAGTACAAAGGCACCGCTGTCATCGCCATCGAGCCCCTGAAAGGGAATTTCCACCGGTTCTGACAGCTCCTGAATGACCTCAGGCGGCTCGGCGAAGCCAAAACGCGACAGGATGGCGACGCCGGGGCGGCGGCGGCCGGGTGTATCGGTGTCGTTGATGTTTGGGGCCACAAAGAGGCCATCCTCCCCATAAGGCGTGTAGCCCAGTTTGCGAAAAATCGCCTTGCGGTGATAGCGCTTGGTCTTGTCCGGGATCACGGCCTCATTGGAGGCGATGCCGATGCGATCTGCCTCTGCTACCACATCGCGCAGGGCGCTTTCTTCAAAGATTTCCTGAAAACCGACGATGTCGGCATCCATGGAAAACAGCTGCGCGGCGGTCCAGTCTTCTTTCCAGGCGTATTCCTCAGGGGTGTAGGATTGGAAGGTGTAGTATTCCTGATC
>NZ_CYPW01000035.1:20867-25420 GCF_001458175.1 Shimia marina | reverse complement strand
CCCTTCGGGGCCGGGCGCGATCCTTTTGTTAGGCATATTTTGCAAGAGCATCCGCGAACACATCCGCGTCCACATTCCCGCCGGTGCAGACCGCCACCACAGCCTCGCCTTCGATTTGATCGCCATGAAACAGCGCGGCGGCCAAGGCGACTGCGCCGCCCGGTTCCACCACTATTTTCAAACGTTTGAAGGCCAGTGCCATGGCGTGCAGAGCCTCCTCCTCGGTGACCACAAGGCCGGGGCCGCAGAGGCGGGACATGATTGGAAAGGTGATCTCGCCCGGAGCGGGGGTGATGATGGCATCACAGAGGCTGCCGGAGATGCGGGTGTTGGTCACTATCGTGCCCGACGCTAGCGATCGCGCCACATCGTCAAATGCTTCCGGTTCAGCAGTGCGCACGCGCATCTCTCGGGCTTCGGCCTCCAGCGCCAGCGCGATGCCGGAGGTCAGCCCGCCGCCACCGCAACAGACCAGCACATCCCCAGAGGTCACACCCATCTCAGCAGCCTGTGCGGCAATTTCCAGCCCCACGGTGCCCTGACCGGCGATCACTTCGGGCTCATCATAGGGGCGGATCAGGGTCAGGCCGCGCTCTTGGGCAAGGGTGCCGCCCACCTCTTCGCGGTTTTCGCCTCCGGCGCGATCATAGAGCACCACCTCCGCTCCCAGCGCACGGGTGTTGTCAATTTTCAGCTGCGGGGCGTCTTGGGGCATGACAATCACCGCAGGGGCGTCGTGTTTTGCAGCCGCCAGTGCAACGCCCTGCGCGTGGTTGCCGGAGGAATAGGCGAGGACGCCGCGCGCGCGGGTGGCTGCGTCAAGTGCAGAGACTGCCGCCCAGCCGCCCCGGAATTTAAAAGAGCCTGTGTGTTGCAAACACTCTGGTTTCACGAGCAGGTGGCGGCCTGCGATCTCATCCAGAAAGGGAGAGGTGAGAAGCGGCGTGCGCCGCGCGTGGCCCTCAAGGCGGTGCGCGGCGGCGCGGATCATATCAATATTCATGACGGGTCCTGCGGTGGGAGGGTGGCGATCCAGTCTGTCAGGACCGCCAGAGACTCGGGTTCATCGAGGAAAGGCACATGGGCGCGGTCCGCCACCTCTGCGGCAAACATCGGCGCGCGGGCCTGCATGTGCTCAAAGGTGTCTCGGCTGAGAATATCGCTGTTGATGCCGCGCAGCGCGGCCAGAGGGCGACCGGCCAGTTTATCAAACTGTGGCCACATATCAGAAGCTGGCGCGCGCGGATCAAATTCGGCCAGAACCGCGTTGCGCAGTTTGGGATCGTAGTTGATATCAAGGCCGGTGTCTGTGGGCACAAAGTGATGCGCGGCTTCTTCGGCCCAGCGGCTGGCGGGCACATTGGCAAACCCCGGCAGGCGGCTGGCCAGCGCCTCGGCGGCCTCGGCACGGGTTTTCCAAAACGGTTTCCGCCCGATGAAAACAAGGATCACTTCGAGACCAGCGGTTTCTATCACCGGGCCAATATCGTTAAAACAAACCCCCGTGAGCCGCTCAGGCGCAATCTCTGCCAGTGTCAGCGCGATCAGACCACCGCGAGAGGTGCCCAGAATGGCGGTTTTTGCGAGCCCAAGGTGATCCATCAGCTCCAGCGCGTCCTGCGCTTCGCGGGGGAGCGTGTAGGTGCTGTGATCGGCCCAGTCGGACTGGCCGCGTCCGCGATAATCCATGCGAATGACGCGCGCGTCTTTCAGATGCGGAAGCACATAGTCAAAATCCGTGGCGTTGCGGGTCAGGCCCGAGAGGCAGAGCACAGCGGGGCCCGGCCCGCCGGTATCATCGTAATACAGGGACAGACCATCGGAGGTGGTGAAATGGGGCATTATACACTCGCTAAATCAGGGATACTTGTGAGGTCAGAAAGAATATGGGTCGGGGTCCATGGCATGCGATCCACCGGCTCACCCGCGCGGTTGACCCAGGCGGTGGTGAAACCATAGCCCGTGGCACAGGCGGCATCCCAGCCATTGGAGGACACAAAGAGCACTTCGTCCTTGGCACAGTTGAACCGCTGCCCCACCAGATCATAGACCTGTGCGGCGGGTTTGAAGATCTGGACATCTTCCACGCTGAGCACATCATCGAGCAGAGCCTGCACCTCGGCACTTTCCACCGCGCCCTTCAGCATATCGGGGGAGCCATTTGACAGAATGGCGGTGTTCATACCGCTGGCTTTGAGTTGTGCCAGCATGGCGGGCACCTCGGGGTAGGCGGCCAACTCCCAATAAAGCGCCAGCAGACGTGCGCGCAGCTCTGCATCTTCGTGCAGCCCTGCGGCCTCCAAAGCCCAGTCCAGACCGTTTTGGGTGACTTCCCAGAAATCGGTATGGGCATTCGCCACAGCGCGCAGCCAGGTGTATTGCAACTGTTTGAGCCGCCAGTCGTTGGCAACCTTCTGCCAATGCTGGCCAAAGGCCTCTCGCCCCGGTTCTGACGCGGCCTGACGGGCGGCGGCGGCCACATCAAACAGGGTTCCATAAGCGTCGAAAATACAGGTGGTGATGGCCATGCGTTTCTCCCGGTTTCTGTGCAGACTGGCAGGTTTAGTTTTGGTGGGAAACCCCTGTTTGCCAATGCACACCAAGGTCTATAGGGTGGCGCGCTCAAGCCGGCCTGCGAGGTCGGGCCATGCTGACAGATGGGACATTTCATGACCGCAGCAAAATCGGGCGATACCGTCCGTATCCATTACACCGGCACGTTGAGCGATGGTTCGGTTTTTGACAGCTCTGAGGGGCGTGATCCGCTGGAATTCACCCTCGGGTCCGGTCAGGTGATCCCGGGGTTTGACAACGCGGTGGACGGCATGAGCGTGGGTGACAAGAAAGTGGCCGAAATCCCTGCCGATCAGGCCTATGGCCCGCGTCATGAAGAGGCCATTCAGGATGTGCCGCGCGAACAGATCCCGGCGGAAATCCCGCTGGAAATTGGGCTGCAGCTGCAGATGCAATCTCCGACGGGTCAGGTGGTGCCAGTGACGGTGGTGGAGATCACCGATGAGATCGTCAAGCTGGATGCCAACCACATGCTGGCGGGCAAGGATCTGACTTTTGCCATTGAGCTCGTGTCGATCAACTGATCCCACGCGCGTTGTATTCTGAAAGCCCGCCCGTAGTTTGGCGGGCTTTTCTTTTGCGTCAGTCCCGTTAGCTTGGTCCGAAAGGAGGGGCCGCGATGGATCTGCTGTCACATCTGGGGTTGAAATATCCGCTGTTGCAGGCGCCGATGGCGGGGGTGTCCACGCCGGAGATGGCCGCCGCTGTGAGCAATGCGGGCGGGCTTGGGGCGCTGGGCCTTGGGGCCGCTGGTGTGGACGGCGCGCGCCGAATGCTGCGCGCTACCCGTGCGCTGACGGATCGGGTGATCAATGCCAATGTCTTCTGCCATGCGCCCGCGATGCGGGATGCGGATGTGGAGGCGGACTGGCTCACGGCCTTGGCACCGCAGTTTGCGCGCTTTGGTGCCAAACCGCCGGAGGCGCTGCATGAGATTTACCGCAGCTTTGCGGTGGATCGCGCCATGTGTGACATGCTGATCGAAGAGGCCCCCGGTGTGGTGAGCCTGCATTTTGGCCTGCCAGACCCGCGTTGGATAGGCGCGCTGCAGGCCGCAGGCAATCTGGTGTTTGCCAGTGCCACCAGCCTGGCGGAGGCGCGGGCCTGCGTGGCTGCGGGCGTGGATGCGATTGTGGCGCAGGGCATTGAGGCTGGTGGGCATCGCGGGGTCTTTGAACCGGATGCGGAGGACGCCTGTCTGCCGGTGCTGACATTGGTGCATCAGATTACCGCGGCCTGTGACCTGCCGGTGATTGCCGCAGGTGGGCTGATGGAGGGGCGGGATGTGGCGCGTGCATTGGCCGCGGGGGCGGTGGCGGCGCAGCTGGGTACGGCCTTTCTGGACTGCCCCGAATCTGCGGCCGATGCGGGCTATCGCGCGGCGTTGCGGGATGTGGAGCTTGGGCCGCCTGTGCTGACAAAGGCCATCTCAGGGCGTGCCGCACGCGCGGTGCCCAATGCCTTTGTCACCCTCGGGCAGGGCCTCAGCCAGCAGGTGCCGGATTACCCTGTGACTTATGATGCGGGAAAAGCGCTGAATGCGGCGGCCAAAGCGGCCGGGGACAGCGGGTTTGGTGCACATTGGGCCGGCAGCGGGCTGCGCCGCCTGCGCCAAGGTTCCGCCGCAGAGATTTTACAGCAGATTGCCGAGGAGCTGATGCAGGCGCAGCGCTGAGCGGGCCGCGCACGCCTGCTTCATTTGGCTAAAAATATCCTGGGGGAGTCACAGCCTGCTGTGACGGGGGCAAAGCCCCCATCAAAGCCGTCCTGCAAAGCCTTCCTGCAAAGACCGGGATCAGCCTTTGTATTTGGACAAGAGCATGGAGCCGTTGGTGCCGCCAAAGCCGAAGCTGTTGGTCATCACCGTGTCCAGACCGGCGTTTTCCACCAGCGTTGTGGCGATTTCATCGGAATTGATCGCCGGATCGAGCGTGTCCACATTGATCGAAGGCGTGATGAAATCGCCGTCCAGCATCAGC
>NZ_CYPW01000035.1:0-20757 GCF_001458175.1 Shimia marina | reverse complement strand
CTTCCACTTCGCCCACATCCCCCACAGGTGTGGAGGTGCCATGGGCGTTGATGTAGCTCACCTTGCGGTCTTCGGGCAGGGTGGCCACCGCCAGACGCATGGCACGCTCGCCACCTTCCCCGGAAGGCGCAACCATATCATGCCCATCTGAAGTGGCGGCAAAGCCGGTCACCTCGGCATAGATCTTGGCCCCACGGGCCAGCGCGTGCTCCAGATCTTCGAGCACCACAATGCCGCCGCCGCCTGAGATCACAAAACCATCGCGATCCGCGTCAAAGGCGCGGGAGGCTTTTTCCGGCGTGTCGTTGTACTTGCTGCTCATCGCGCCCATGGCGTCAAACAGGCAGGACAGCGTCCAGTCGAGCTCTTCGCCGCCACCGGCAAACATCACATCCTGCTTGCCCATCATGATCTGCTCTGCGGCGTTGCCGATACAATGCAGCGAGGTCGAGCAGGCCGAAGTGATGGAGTAGTTGATGCCTTTGATTTTAAACGCCGTCGCGAGATTGGCCGAAATCGTCGAGCTCATGCATTTTGGCACCGCAAATGGCCCAATGCGCTTGGTGGCGCCGGTTTTTTCAACCGTCTGATGCGCGGTCAGCATCGCGGAGGTGGAGGGGCCGCCGGAGCCCGCAACAAGCCCGGTGCGCTCATTCACGATCTGCGCTTCGGTCAGCCCCGCATCGGCAATGGCCTGGCTCATGGCGATATGGGCATAGGCCGCACCCGCCCCCATGAAGCGCAGGGCGCGCTTGTCGACATGTTCCTTGATGTCGATGTCGATATGACCGGCGATCTGGCTGCGGAAGCCATGCTCGCTCATCTCAGAACTGGCTGAGATCCCGGATTTGCCCGCTTTCAGCGAGGCTGTGACTTCTTCGGCATTGGTGCCAATCGAGGATACGATACCCAGTCCGGTAACGACGACGCGACGCATCTGCGCTCTCCCTTATCTTGTTGGCTTCTATGTAGGGGATTTGTGCGGGTAGGCGCAAGGTGGGTTGGGGGGAGGGACATTGTGCAGTCGGCTTACTACAGTAAGTGAGCAAAGAAGTTGTCCAGTAGTCTGGTCGATTAGGCGTCTTACATCTCAAACAGTGTACCCGGCTTGCATCATTTTGTTGTTAACTTTGTTGCCACCAAAATCGCACCTCTCTCTAGGGTTGTGTCCCTCGCAGTCATATGAACAAAACTCTCCAGTTTTGATTTGGGGCGGTGAAAGTCATGTTGGAGACTTTAATGTGGTTTCTGGTTGCGGTGTTTTTCGTCGCGACACTGGGTTTCTTGGTGGTTTGGTGGCTCGTCGCAAAGATGAAGCAACCAAGGAGTCTACGCGACTGGGTTTTGATCGGGCTTCCGACCGCCTCAGTATTGCTCCTGTGGATGTTGGGGTGGACAGTAATACCACATTTCTTTGGTCGACCAAACAGCGCGGGCGCCGCCGGGGATATGTTCGGGAGTATCACATCTCTTTTTTCTGGTCTGGCCTTTGTGGGCCTGATTGTGACACTTGTTTTGCAACGTTCAGAGCTCTCATTGCAGCGAAAAGAGCTTAGCGAAACTCGTGAGGAGTTCCAAAGGCAACGTTTCGAAGCGCGCTACTTTTCAACTCTTAACTTATTAAATCAACACATTCGCAACATGCGGTTGCCTTCCGATGAAGAGAGCCGCGATTTGAGAGGAAGTGCTGTGCTTGAGTACTTCGCCAGTGAATTGCCCAATGAGCAGGATCCTGATCTGACTTTAGGCGCTCACGGTGAAATGCAGATCGCTCAGTACTTGCAGCTCTATGACATTCTTTTCGAGCCGAATTTGGGGCCGTACTTTCGCCTCATGTACAATTGTGTGAGGCAGATCGAGAACTCTGGGGCCAGTGAGGAAGAAAAAGAGGCCTATTCCAAAATACTACGCGCCCAGTTGAGTTCTCCTGAAGTCAAACTTTTAATGTTCAATTGCTCAACTAGTTGGGGGGAAGAATTCAAGCCATGGGTTGAAAAGTATCGACTGTTGAAGCACTTGCCTCGCGAATTCAAGGAGCATAACCCTTGGTTGTCATCGGGGTTCCGCCACTTAGAAGAGTGAACTTCCAATTTTCTAAGTTTGGCCTCTCATGGATGCCTCTAAAGTTAAGTCGCAACCAACAAAAAAGGCCCCGCGGGGCCTTTTCTTTTCCTCACATGTCGCGCGCAATCAGCTCTCGCTGAGTGCGACTTTCATGTCTTTGACCTCATAGATCACTTCACCATCCGCCTCGACGATGCCGTCAGCGACGCCCATGGTCAGGCGGCGGGTTTGGATGGCTTTGGTGAAGTCGATTTTGTAGGTCAGCATCTTACGGTCCGGGCGCACCATGCCTTTGAGTTTCACTTCGCCCACACCCAGCGCGTAGCCGCGGCCTGTCCAGCCGCGCCAGCCGAGGTTGAAGCCGGTCAGCTGCCACAGGCCGTCCAAACCGAGACAGCCGGGCATGATCGGGTTGCCTGGGAAGTGGCAGTCAAAGAACCACAGGTCCGGGGTGATGTCGAATTCCGCCAGAATATGGCCTTTGCCATGGGCGCCGCCGTCGCTGGAGACCTCGGTGATGCGGTCCATCATCAGCATGGGCGGGGCAGGCAGCTGGGCATTGCCGGGGCCGAAGAGCTCTCCGCGGGCGCATTTCAGCAGATCGTCCTTGTCAAAGCTCGTGGGGTATTCGGCCATTCTGGTGGTCCCTTGTGGTTTAGAGTGAATTGACCCCCTCTAGCACCTGCGCCGCCTGTCCCGCAAGACGGCTGTGGCGGCGGATAAAGGTGGCGGTATAAGTTGCGACTCATTTTCAATTGAAACTGGAGGGGCAGATGGGGTACACAGACAGCTGACAGACAGGAATATGACGCATGAGCACCGAGGCACTTCGCACTGGCACCCAATGGCTCGCAACAGGCGGGTTGCGCCCGACACGGCAGCGTGTGGCTTTGGCCGCATTGCTTGTGGGGGATGGCAACGACCGGCATGTGACCGCAGAAAGTCTTTACGCATCTGTTCAGGATTCCGGTGAGCGGGTCTCACTGGCGACGGTCTACAACACCCTGCGCGCGTTTTGTGAGGCGGGGCTGATGCAGGAAATCACCGTGGATGGGGCCAAGAGCTATTTTGACACCAACACCGGCGATCATCCGCATTTCTTCTGGGAAGATGACCGTGTTCTGACCGATGCGCCTTCTGAGGAGCTGGAGATCACTCGTCTGCCTCAGGCCCCGGATGGGGCCGAAATTTCCAAGATTGATGTGGTGATCCGCCTGCGCCGCACCTGATCTGCGGCCTATGTGACGTTACGATATCTGTGCGGTGATGGCGGTTGCGCATTGCCCTGTGGCGTGTTTCCCATAGGGAAATTTTCGGCGCATTTTCCGGGATAAGAGACCGGGCCGACACCCAGAGGAGAGCGAGATCATGAAAGCAGTCACATGGCGTGCGTTTGGCGCAGCAGCAGAGGTTTTGCAGGTTGAGGATTTGCCCCAGCCGGTGCCTGCGTCGGGTGAGGTCTTGGTCAAAGTGGCCTTTTCCGGGGTGAACCCTTCTGATGCCAAGGCCCGCAGCGGCAGCCGCCCCGGCGTGACCAAACCGCCGTTTGAGGTGATTGTGCCCCACAGCGATGGCGCGGGGGTGATCACGGCTGTGGGTGATGGTGTGGAGGCTGCGCGCGTGGGGGAGCGGGTCTGGATCTGGAACGGGCAATGGCAACGCCCTTTTGGCACCTGTGCAGAATATGTGGCGCTGCCCGCCGATCAGGCGGTGGCGTTGCCAGAGGGCGTGTCGCTTGAAGACGGCGCCGTGCTGGGTATTCCGGGGCTGACGGCGGCGCAGACGGTGTTTGGCAGTGGCGATGTGGCGGGGCAGACCGTGCTGGTCTCCGGTGGTGGCGGATCTGTGGGCTATCTGGCGGTGCAGCTCGCGGCCTGGGGCGGGGCAGAGGTGATCGCCACCTGTGGTGCGCGCGATATGGCCCGGGTCAAAGCGGCAGGCGCGACGCATGTGTTTGACTACGCCAGCCCGACGCTTGCCGAAGATATTCTGGCGGTGAGCCCGGGCGGTGTGGACCGGGCTGTGGAGGTGGAACTGGGGCCGAACCTGCCGCTACTCTGTGAGGTCATGGCACCTCTGGGCACCATTGCAGCCTATGGCTCTGCCAAGGATATGGCGCCGGAAATGCCCTTTGGCCCAATGCTGTTTAAGGCGCTGAAGCTGGACATCACATTGATTTACATTCTGCCCAAACCAGAACGGGACGCGGCCATTGCGCGGCTGCATGCGGCCTTTGCAGCAGGCGCGCTGAGCTTTGAAGCTCCCAATGTGTTTGCGTTGAATGAGGCGGCGGCTGCCCATGAACTGGTGGAGGCTGGTGGCCGCAAAGGCGCGGTGTTGCTCGCGCCTTAACCACAGGCCCCTGAGCCGTCTTCTGACATGGGGGAGCTCGCCGTCAGGCGGCGGGGGCACAGCCCCCGACAGGCTCAAAGCAAAGCTTTGAGCCACCGAAACGACACGACGTTTTAGCTATGGCGCTTGATTAAAACCACTGTCCGGGCTCCATAAGGCCGAGGTCCAGCAGCTGGCGGGAGTGCCATTCAAAGGGCACGGAGTTGTGCCAGCTGAAATCGGTGATTGCGAAGGTGGAGCCGGGGTTTGATTTCAGCGCCTTGGCTGTGCGGAAAGAGACCACCGCCGCCGTCAGGTTGTTGTGCCAGGGGCAGGCATAGGTGTTGTATTCCGGGTCGCTGAAGGTGAAATCCTCGTTGAGGATCACGTCGGGGGCGCTGCGGAAAATCGAGATCCGGTCGATTTTCCGCTTATGAGCCGGAATATGCTCCTCAAAGCGCCAGCGCAGCCCGCCAAAGAAATCCAGTTGCCGTTCCTTGGGGTGATTGTGGTTGTCCGGATCCGGACGCGCCAGCGCATAGTAGCCGGATCGATCCAGCAAAGGCGCATCCAGCGTCACTGCATTTGGGTTCTTGGAAAGATTTTCTGCGTAGAGATCAATCACATAGGTGAGCATGGCGTCGCGGCGTTCTTCGGTGTGAAAGGCCAGCATTTCGGCAATGCTGCGGGTCTCACAGAAAGGGAAGAACAGGTATTCCGCGTTAAAGCAGTAGTAGAGCCAGATGCCGGGGGCCGCAGCGCTCACCGCATTGACTGTCTCCAGCATGGTCGCACCACGTGGCGTCTCCATGTCGACGCGGACGCAGCTTTGCTCAAGCTCTGCGGGTAAGGCAAAGGCGCCCGGCATAAAGGCAATCACAGAGGTGAAGCCCAGTGTCAGATGGTGGTGCAGCGTGCTGGCAACTTCCACATCATCTTCCACAAACACCAGTGCCACAGGTCCTTTGAGAAGATGAGACTGTCCTTCGCGCAGGAACTGCTCCAATGAATCATATGTCACGTGCTGCCCCACATGCGTTTTTTGTTTTCGCGCACAAACTCTGTCAAAATCCATCGCATTGCAAGCACCCCCAGTTTTGCTGTAGAGACGCGCCTTGAAACCGCGACAGGATGTGTCTCATGGCAGAAAACACGACCACCACGACCACTGAGAAAAAGAAGCTCTTCATCAAGACCTACGGTTGCCAGATGAATGTCTATGACAGCGAGCGCATGGCAGAGGCCATGGGTGGGGCGGGCTATGAGACCACCGACTCGCCGGATGATGCGGATATGATCCTGCTCAACACCTGCCACATTCGGGAAAAAGCCGCTGAAAAAGTCTATTCCGAACTGGGACGTTTCAAAGGCTTGAAGGCCGAAAAGCCCGATCTGAAAATTGGTGTGGCGGGCTGTGTCGCGCAGGCCGAAGGCGAAGAGATCATGCGCCGTCAACCGATGGTGGACCTGGTTGTGGGGCCACAGGCCTATCACCGCCTGCCGGAGATGGAAGCCAAGACACAGGAAGGCGTGAAGGCGCTGGACACGGACTTCCCCGAAGAAGACAAATTTGAAAAGCTCAAGCGTCGTCCTAAGGCCAAGCGCGCGCCCACCGCGTTTTTAACGGTGCAGGAGGGGTGCGATAAATTCTGTGCCTTCTGCGTGGTGCCGTATACCCGTGGGGCCGAAGTGAGCCGCCCGGTAGACCGGGTTCTGACCGAGGCACGTGATCTGGTGGAGCGCGGCGTGCGCGAAATCACCCTGTTGGGCCAGAATGTGAATGCCTACCATGGTGTGCATGGTGGTGGCGACATGACTTTGGCGGGGCTGATCTGGGAGCTCGACAAGATTGACGGGTTGGAGCGCATCCGCTTCACCACCTCCCATCCTAATGACATGATGGACGATCTGATCGAGGCGCATGGCACCTGTGACAAGCTGATGCCGTATCTGCATCTTCCGGTGCAGTCCGGCTCCAACAAGATCCTCAAACGCATGAACCGCAGCCATGACCGCGACAGCTATATCAAACTGATTGAGCGTATCCGTACCGCGCGGCCGGATCTGCTTTTATCCGGTGATTTCATTGTCGGCTTCCCTGAGGAAACCGAGGAAGATTTTCAGGATACGATGGATCTGATCAAAGAGGTTCGCTACGGGCAGGCCTATAGCTTTAAGTATTCGACCCGTCCTGGCACCCCGGCGGCGGAGCGGCCTTTGGTGGATCCGGCGGAAGCCAATGACCGGTTGCAGCGGCTGCAGGCCCTGCTGGGGCAGCAGCAGAAAGACATTCAGGACAGCATGGTCGGCAAAGAGGTGAATGTGCTCTATGAAAAGCCCGGTCGTCTTGAGGGGCAAATGGTTGGCAAATCTGACTATTTGCATGCGGTCTATGTGGCCGATCCAGCCGGAAAAATCGGCGACATCAAGCGCGTCAGAATCGTGGAAAGTGCGGCAAACTCGCTTGGCGGTGTGCTGATCTGATATTGGCTCTGGCGGAGAAACAATCCGCAGCCCAGGTTGCAATTGATCACGGCGTCTCTTCAGTGAAGCGGCGCCGTCGTCATATTTTGGCCATATTTGTGACATTGGGCCAAGGAATTAAGGATTTCTTCTTCACATGCATGTCTTTTCGGGTCATCTTGATCAAATAGTGAAAGCCTTGATTTAGAACGCGTTTCGTCAAACCGGCTTTCGGGGGATAGGAAGAGGTAGTCGCTGTGGCGAAGAATTCGAAAAACAAAGCGCGGGCCGCGCTTGGGGGCGTGGCAGCTGCCTGTGTTGCGCTTCTCTCCATCGCTGAGCCCGCAATGGCGCAAAACCAACGCACCGTTTTGGGGCAGCGCTATGTGCCCACCGTATGGGTGGATCCAGATGGCTGTGAGCATTGGGTGATGGATGATGGTGTTGAGGGCTACATGACCCCGCATGTGAACCGTCAGGGCATCCCGGTCTGTCGTCGCGGCAATGTCTGTGGAGTGATGGACTCCGATCAGTTCTTTGCCACCGACAAATACGCCATCAACAGCGCCAATCGGCAGCGTCTGGCAGAGTTCTTTTCCAACTCTACGGCCTCCGCCTTCATCATTGCCGGGCACACGGACAGCCGGGCCAGTGATGAATACAACATGCGGCTGAGCTACAACCGCGCCAATGCGGTGGCCAAAGTGGCCCGTGGCACCGGCGCGCGGGTTGTGGATGTGCGCGGTTATGGCGAGCGGCAGCCCCGCGCCTCCAACGGCACATCCGCTGGTATGGCGGAAAACCGTCGCGTCGAAATCATCTGTCTGCGTTAAGGAGAGCCTCTTCATGAAACCGATCAAAGGCGCTCTGCTTCTGATTCTGGCCACAGCTGTTTCAGGCTGTGTGACCAATAAGGTCGACAAGACCGTGGACAATGCCACCGACAATGGCCACCTCAGCAATCTGACTGCTGGCATCTGGGTGGATCCCAACGGCTGTGACCACTGGATCATCGACGATGGGGTGGAAGGCTATCTATCTCAGCGTCTGGACCCTTACGGCAAGCCGGTTTGCTCCGGTGCCGCCCCTCCCGGCGTGGCGACTGGCCCCTTCAAAGACGGCTCCAGCTTCGGCGATCCAATCTGATCGCAGCGCATCAGAGCGGCATAAATTCTCGGAGAGCCGCCCGGCACAGGCTGGGCGGCTTTTTGCTTTTGGGGCATATCCGCGGGGCAGGAGACAGGTGTTGCTGCGGACATTTGAGGCAAAATCTCGCGCCGTCATGGAAATTTCACCCACCTGTGCTTGCACCTCTGCGCGCAACTTGGCACCATTGGGGGCAGACCCTTCGCCACAGGAGACGTGATTGCCCAACGGCACGACCACCGCACCGCCCGCCACCACTGCACCGAAACCCACGTCGGTTGAGTTCCCTGACAATCGTTTGTTGATAGAGCTTTGTGGCGAATATGACCGCAATCTTGCGGATATCGAACAGAAGGTCGGGGTGCAGATCCTGCGCCGGGGCAATCAGCTCGACATCCACGGCGAAGAGGCTCTGCAGGCTGAAGCGCTGGAGATTCTGACATCGCTTTACACCCGTCTGGAAAGCGGCAAATCGGTGGAAGCTGGAGATATTGATCGCGAAGTGCGCATGGGGGGATCGGAAGAGGATACCGGCGTGCGTGATGGCGATCAGATGGAGATGTTCAAAGGTGGCCCGGTTGAAATCAAGACTCGCAAGAAGCTGATTGAGCCACGCACCGATGCGCAGAAAGCCTATGTGCTGTCGCTGTTCAACAATGAGTTGGCCTTTGGCATTGGCCCTGCGGGCACCGGCAAGACCTATCTCGCGGTGGCTGTGGGCGTGAGCATGTTTATCTCGGGGCAGGTGGACCGGATCATCCTGTCACGTCCGGCGGTGGAGGCGGGCGAAAAGCTTGGCTATCTGCCTGGCGATATGAAAGACAAAGTCGATCCCTACATGCAGCCGCTTTATGATGCGCTGAATGATTTTCTGCCGGCCAAACAGCTGGGCAAGCTGATTGAGGAAAAGAAAATCGAGATTGCGCCGCTTGCGTTCATGCGCGGGCGCACCCTGTCCAATGCCTTTGTGGTGCTGGATGAGGCGCAGAATGCCACCACCATGCAGATGAAGATGTTCCTGACCCGTCTGGGCGAGGGCTCGCGCATGGTGATCACCGGCGACCGAAGCCAGATTGACCTGCCGCGCGGCGTGCCCTCCGGGCTTAAGGATGCAGAGCGGCTGCTTAAAGGCATCAAGAACATCAGCTTCAACTACTTCACCGCAGATGATGTGGTGCGCCATCCGCTGGTGGCGGCCATCATCAAAGCCTATGACGCCGATGCCATGCGGGCGCTGAAGGACAAGGACCCAAAGTCCTGATCCTTCATTTGACCAAAAATATTCACGGGGGTGTGGGGGCCGTCAGCCCCCACGCGGGGCAGGGAAAATGCTGACCGATACTTTGATCGAAGACGACCGCTGGCTGGCAGTGGGTTTTGAAGACCTGGCCGAGGCGGCTGCGCAGGCCACGCTGGCGCATCTGTCTATTGCGGCTTTGGATTTTGAAGTTGCCGTGCTGGCCTGTGATGACGCGCGTATTGCTGCGCTCAATGCGGATTTTCGCGACAAGGACAAAGCCACCAATGTGCTGAGCTGGCCCAGCGAAGAACGCGGCGTCGTGCGGGATGGCGACACGCCAGAGCGGCCGGAGCCGAGTTTTCCGGGCGTCCCCGAAGAGCTGGGCGATATTGCGATTTCCTATGACACCTGCGCGCGGGAAGCCCATGAGGCGGGCAAGCCGATGGCGGATCACGTGACTCATTTGATGATTCACGGGGTGTTACATCTTCTAGGCTACGATCACATTCGTGACAAAGATGCCACTTTGATGGAAGGGATTGAGGTGGAGATACTTGGCAAACTGGGTCTGGCGGACCCATATGGATGGGATTCGCAGGGGTAATCCTTGCAGACACCTTGGAAAGGACCAATGGGCGACAGTACGGACGGGTCTTCTAACGCAGCGCTTCGCGCGCAGCTGACAGGCCAGAATTCATCGTCAAACGGGTGGCTTGGCCGCCTCTTTGGCAAGGCGGAGACCGAAACAGAAGAGGCTCCGCGCACGGTGGCGCCTTCGGCGCCCGCACCGCAGGCCCATGGCATGGTCAATCTGCGACGTATGCGGGTGGAAGATGTGGCTGTGCCAAAGGCGGATATCGTTTCCGTGGCTCATACCATCACCAAGACAGAGCTGGTGCAGGTGTTCCGCGAAAGCGGGCTGACCCGCCTGCCGGTCTATGAGAACACGCTGGACACCCCGGTAGGCTTTGTCCACCTGAAGGATTTTGCGCTGCGCCATGGGTTCAACGGCACGGGCAATGGCGATTTTGACGTGACCCGCGTGTTGCGGCCGTTGCTGTTTGTGCCGCCCAGCATGACCATTGGTGTGCTTTTGACCAAGATGCAGACCGAGCGGCGTCATATGGCGCTGGTGATTGATGAATATGGCGGTGTGGATGGTCTGGTGACCATTGAGGATCTGATCGAACAGGTGATCGGTGACATCGAAGATGAACATGATGCCGAAGAGGCCGATCTTTTTGTCGAGGAAAAGCCCGGCTGCTATCTGGCATTGGCCAAAACCCCGCTGGAAGATTTTGAGGCGGCCATTGGCCGGTCGCTGAGCCACCACGAAGAGGTGGATCGCGAGGAGATCGAAACGCTGGGCGGGCTGGTCTTCATGCTGTCAGGGCATGTGCCCGCACGTGGCGAAGTGGTGGAAAGCCCGGATGGGGTGGAGTTTGAGGTTGTGGACGCGGATCCGCGCCGGATCAAACGGCTGCGTGTG
Organism: Shimia marina; assembly: GCF_001458175.1. GTDB lineage: Bacteria > Pseudomonadota > Alphaproteobacteria > Rhodobacterales > Rhodobacteraceae > Shimia > Shimia marina. The sequence goes on along the minus strand of NZ_CYPW01000035.1, from coordinate 10,024 downwards.
TTTGTGCCAAGTGGTGCCGCCGTGACGCAGAATGGCTGAGAGCGCGGCACCGCGCAGGCGGTGGGCCGTGCCGCGCAAGCTACTTATGCGGGCCTTTCCTCTCGGTTTGCTGGCGGGGCTGGGGCATCCGCCTTTTGACCTTTGGTTTGTCAGCCTTCTGAGTTTTGCGGCGGTTTTTGTCCTGTTGGCGCGCACGCCGCAGTGGCGCGGGGCGCTCGCGCTTGGGATGGCCTTTGGCAGCGGATATTTTGCCATGTCCCTGCATTGGATTGTGGAGCCGTTTTTTGTGGATCCGCTGCGCCATGGTTGGATGGCCCCTTTTGCCATTGTGTTCATATCCATTGGGCTGAGCCTGTTCTGGGGCGCGGGTTTTGCTCTGGCGCGATGGCTGGGCCCGCGTGGCCGTGCGGTGGCGCTGACCCTGACGGGAGCGGAAATTCTGCGCGCCTATGTGTTGACGGGCTTTCCCTGGGCGATGCCCTCTTATGTGTTGCTTGACCGTCTGGCGGGGCAGGGCGCGGGCTTTGTTGGCCCTCATGGTATGAACCTTGCGTTTCTCCTAGCGGCTTTGACTTTGGCAGAGTTGGTGCGGGCGCGTCCTGCGGCGCGATGGCCTCTGGCCGGGGTCGCTGGGGCTTTGGTCTTTGCGCTGGGCTGGCCGTTGCCCAAGGCCGACGCGCCTGCGGTGTCTGAGCCGCGCCCGGTGGTGCGGCTCATTCAACCCAATGCGCCGCAGCATCAGAAATGGGATCCAGCCTACACGGGCCTCTTCTTTGAGCGGTTGGTGCGCCACACCTCTGAGGGCGCGGTGCGGCCGGATCTGATCGTCTGGCCGGAGACCGCTGTGCCGGTTCTGCTCAACTATGCCGAAGAGACGCTACAGATCATTGCGCGCGCGGCAAAGGGCACGCCGGTGGTTCTGGGCATCAATCGGTTTGAGGGCACGCGGATTTACAATGCCGCGATCTTGCTGGACGGCACAGGGCAGGTGCGGGCGCGCTATGACAAACATCACCTGGTGCCTTTCGGGGAATATATCCCATTGGGGGATCTGCTGAGCCAGATCGGCATCACCGGCATGGCCAGCCAATATGGCGAAGGGTTTTCTCCCGGTCCCGGGCCTGCGCTGATGGATCTGGGGGATCTTGGGAAGGCCCTGCTGCTGATCTGTTATGAGGCGGTTTTCCCGCAGGATGTGACGGGCACGCCGGAGCGGCCTGATTTTCTGCTGCATCTCACCAATGACGCGTGGTTTGGCAATTTCTCCGGTCCGTTTCAGCATCTGGCGCAGGCGCGCATGCGGGCGGTTGAGAATGGTCTGCCGGTGCTGCGTGCGGCCAATACGGGGGTGAGCGCGGTCATCGACCCGCAGGGCAGGGTGCTGGCATCCCTCGCACTGAACACGGAAGGCGCGCTGGATGTGGCCCTGCCAGCGGCCGGGGCGCCCACGTTTTATTCACAAACCGGTGATCTGCCCCTCGCGCTGGGGCTTATCGGGCTGCTTTTGACCGTGGTGTGGCGTCGGCGTCGGCGAAACGCATTGACCCCGGGCTGACGGTTGCGTAAGGCAGAATGGATCTTGTCGCCACAACGGCTTCCTGACGTGGCGATTTACTTCTATCGGAGCACTTCATGACACGACAGAACTACACGTTTACTTCCGAAAGCGTTTCGGAAGGCCACCCAGACAAGGTCTGTGACCGTATCTCGGACGCCGTACTTGATGCCTTTTTGGCAGAAGAACCTGAGGCCCGCGTTGCGGCAGAAACCTTTGCCACCACCAACCGTGTGGTGATTGGCGGCGAGGTTGGTCTGTCGGATCAGGACAAGCTGCATGACTATATGGGCAAGATCGACGAGATCGCGCGCGCCTGTATCAAAGACATCGGCTATGAGCAGGAGAAATTCCACCACGAGACTGTGGAAATTACCAACCTGCTGCACGAGCAATCCGCGCATATTGCGCAGGGTGTGGATGCGGCCGCGGACAAAGACGAAGGCGCGGGTGATCAGGGCATCATGTTTGGCTATGCCACAACAGAGACCGAGGCGTTGATGCCCGCCCCGATTCAATATTCCCACGCTATCCTGCGCCGTCTGGCTGAGGTGCGCAAATCCGGGCAGGAGCCGACTCTGGGCCCAGATGCGAAATCGCAGTTGTCGGTGGTGTATGACGGCGGCAAACCGGTGGGGGTGAGCTCCATCGTGCTGTCCACACAGCACCTTGATGAGACCATGAGCAGCGCGGATGTGCGCGCGGTTGTGGAGCCTTATATCCGCGAAACGCTGCCTGAGGGCTGGATCACCGATGCCACCGCGTGGCACGTGAACCCGACCGGTAAGTTTGTGATTGGCGGCCCGGATGGCGACGCGGGTCTGACAGGCCGCAAGATCATCGTGGACACTTACGGCGGCGCAGCCCCTCACGGCGGCGGCGCGTTCTCTGGCAAAGATCCAACCAAAGTGGACCGTTCCGCCGCTTATGCCGCGCGCTATCTTGCGAAAAACGTGGTGGCTGCGGGCATGGCAGAGCGCTGCACCATTCAGCTCTCCTATGCGATTGGCGTGTCTGAGCCTCTGTCGATCTATGCCGACACGCATGGCACAGGAGATGTGGCCCCAGCGGAGATCGAAAAAGCGATCCGCAATGTGATGAGCCTGACCCCGCGCGGCATTCGCGAAAAGCTGCAGCTCAACAAGCCGATCTATCAGCGCACCGCCGCCTATGGCCACTTTGGCCGCACGCCGGATGCGGACGGTGGCTTCAGCTGGGAGCGCACGGATCTGGTTGAGGATTTGAAAAAAGCCATCTGATTTTTGACAAAGCTGTACAACTTTAGCCTGCCGGAGCGATCTGGCAGGCTTTCTTTTTGGCGTGCGCTTGGCAGTTATTTACTTTACGTAAGCCTTTGGGATGTTGCGATTTCTGTGCAACCGTTGATGCGGGAAACGGGAGAAATTTGGGATGTTGGTTGAAGTGGCTTTGCCGTTGTCGCTGGCGGTAATCATGTTTTCATTGGGCTTTGGCCTGACTTTTGCGGATTTTGGCCGGGTGCTCACGATGCCCAAGGCGGTGATCACCGGTATGGTGATGCAGATGCTGGCCGTGCCTCTGGTGGCTTTGATTTTGGTCAGTTTGACTGATCTGCCGCCCGCGCTGGCTTTTGGGGTGTTGCTGCTGTCTTTCTGCCCGGGCGGCGTGACCTCAAATATCCTCACCAAGCTAGCGGGCGGTACGGTGGCGCTTTCGATCACTTTGACAGCCATTGTCAGCCTGTTGTCGGTGATCACTGTGCCACTGTTGACAAGTCTGGCGGGGCGCCTGTTTTTGGACAGCGCGGTGCCTCAGATCAATGTGACGAGCATTGCCATCAGTATGTTCAGCATCACAACCGTGCCGGTGATGATTGGCTTGCTGCTGCGCTTTGTGGCTCCGCAGTTTGCTGTGCGCCATGAGCGACAGGTGTCGTTGGTGGCCGCAGTGCTGTTTGTGAGTGTTCTGGTTGCGGCGGTGATTGTGAATGTAGATGTTCTGGTGGCCAACATGGGCACGCTTGGTCCGATCCTTGTGGCGTTGAATGCGACCCTTCTGATCCTGGGCGTTGTTGTGGCGCGTGGGATTGGGCTGTCTGGAGCTGATGGGCTGTGCATTGCGGTTGAGATGAGCGTGCAAAATGGGACGTTGGGCATAGCTGTGGCTGGAATTGTCGCGCAATCAGGAGGGATACCGGATTTTGCAGTGCCTTCGGCCGTCTATGGTGTGATCGTCTATGTCACGACATTCCCGGTGGTGTTTGTGCTTCGGCGGATTTTCGGGAAAACTTGACCTTTGGCGCGGCTTTGGGCAAAGGCTGCGCGCAAAGATCGAGGATCACGCTGCCATGTCTGACGACACAAACCCGACCAATCATCCTTCCGGTGCACCCTGGCGTAACTTTTATGGCCGGTTCAAAGGCAAGGGGCTGCGCCCCAGCCAGGAAGCTTATCTGGATGAAGATCTGGCGGCGCTGTCGCCTGGCAAGGTGAGCTGGGAGGAAAACCCTCAGCGCGATCAGATTGATCTGAAGGCGCTGTTTGGCGACAAAGATGTCTGGCTTGAGGTCGGCTTTGGCGGCGGCGAGCATATGGTGCATCAGGCGGTGCAGAACCCGGATGTGGGCATCATTGGGTGTGAGCCATACATCAACGGGGTGGCCATGCTGCTGGGCAAGATCCGGCAGGCCGGCGCGGACAACATCAAAGTGCATCCCGGCGATGCGCGCGACATGTTTGATGTGCTGCCGGATGGCTGTCTGAGCCGGGCGTTTCTGCTCTATCCGGATCCCTGGCCCAAGAAACGCCACCACCGCCGCCGCTTTGTGACGCCAGAGCATCTCGCGCCGCTGTCGCGCAAGCTCAAGCCCGGTGCGATTTTCCGTATCGCCACTGACATTGAAGACTACGTGCGCCAGACGCTGGAACAGGTGCCGCGCCATGGCTTTGAGTGGCTGGCGGAAAAGCCGAGCGATTGGCGGGAGCCGTGGGAAGATTGGATCTCCACGCGCTATGAGCAAAAAGCCTTCCGTGAAGGCCGCAAGCCGCATTATCTGACATTTCGGAAGGTCTAAAAATGTGAATGTGGTACACACGGCATAGGAGCGTTTAGGAGCTTTCTATGACGAGTTATAAATTTACCAACTGCCACATTCACTTATTCACTTTAGATCATCTTCCGCCCGACTTTCCGATTCCCTATGCGCAGGAATTGGCGCGCAGGCCTTGGCTGCTCAAGAAAATCGCGAAGGGTATGAAGCGCATTTCCCCCTTACATGCATACGGCGATATGCTTGAGCGCCTCGCGCGTACCATCGACGTCGGGAATTCAGACAGTCAGGAAGATGTCTTGCTCTCCATATTGCCTCACTACTCTGAGGGTACGCGGTTTGTTGTGCTGCCGATGGACATTGCTCCCGGGGGGTACTCCAGCGCAAAAATATCTCTGAAAGAACAGCATACTGATCTGTATCACCTGACACAGAATCCGATCTTCAAGGATCTTTTGCTACCGTTTGGAAAGGTGCACCCAAGCTGGCCCGGTGCCTTTGATGAATTCCGGCGCTGTATTGAGGAGCTCGGCTTTCATGGGCTGAAGATTTATCCCAAACTTGGCTATGCCCCCGATCATCCGGTGTTGATGGAGCAGGTTTACCCTTACTGCATTGAGCACAATTTGCCTGTGATGACCCACTGCTCTCGTGGCGGGGCGTTTGGCAAAGGGTTACATGGGCCAGAGGGCGAAGAGCTGGGTGCGCCCCATCGCTATATCCCGGTTCTGGAGGCCTTTCCGGAATTGCGAATCTGTCTTGCCCATTTTGGGGGCGATGCGGAGTGGAAAGCCTATATCACGGGGATCAATCCGCTTGATCCACAGGGGCGGGAACAGAATTGGGTTACGTCGATCTATGACATGATCACGTCTGGGGCGTATGAGAACCTCTACACGGACATTTCCTATGCTGTGTTCAACTTTGCAGACAATGTGCCCGCCTTGGGGGTTTTGCTTGAAAACGCCAAGTTGCGTGAACGCGTTTTGTTTGGGTCTGATTACTACATGACCAAGCAAGAAGACCTGAGTGAGCGTCAGGTTTCCATGCGTCTCAGACACACGTTGGGAGCAGAGGTTTTTGAGCAGATTTCCACAACCAACACGCAGAGGTGGCTAACTGGGTGACCAGACAGAGCTCTCTGGGTTTTAATTGAAGGTAGAGGGGCCAAACACGTGATGGACCTTGGCCATATGTTGCGCTAACAGCTTGGGTAACTGAACAAAGGATGATGCGCATATGTCTGGCCATGGCACCCCAATCCCGATGACGTCTTCGCCCTGCGGCCCGCTTTCTGGCGAGGCGCATGTGCCCGGTGACAAATCCATCAGTCACCGCAGCCTGATCCTTGGCGCGATGGCGGTTGGCGAGACCAAAATCAGCGGCCTGCTGGAAGGCGAAGATGTTCTGGACACAGGCAAAGCCATGGCGGCTTTTGGTGCGGAGGTGATCAACCACGGCGGCGGCAACTGGTCGGTGCATGGTGTGGGGGTGGGTGGCTTTGCAGAACCCGACACTGTCATTGATTGCGGCAACTCCGGCACCGGCGTGCGCCTGATCATGGGGGCGATGGCGACCTGCGACATCACCGTGACCTTCACGGGAGACGCTAGTCTCAATGGCCGTCCGATGGCGCGGGTGACCGATCCGATTGCGCTGTTTGGGGCCACGTCTGTCGGGCGCTCTGGCGGGCGTCTGCCGATGACCATTGTGGGCGCGGCCAATCCGGTGCCGGTGCGCTATGAGGTGCCAATGCCCTCTGCGCAGGTGAAATCTGCGGTGTTGCTTGCCGGACTCAATGCGCCGGGACAGACCGTGGTGATCGAGAAAGAAGCCACGCGCGACCACACCGAGCGGATGCTGGCAGGCTTTGGTGCAGAGATCAGCGTGCAAGAAACCAATGAAGGCCGCGTGATCACCCTGACCGGTCAGCCGGAGCTGAAACCACAGACCATCGTGGTGCCCCGTGATCCAAGCTCGGCGGCCTTTCCCGTCTGTGCGGCGATCATCACGCCGGGCTCTGATGTGCTGGTGCCAAATATTGGCCTGAACCCAACCCGTGCGGGGCTGTTTTATGCGCTGCAATCCATGGGCGCGGATCTGACCTTTGAGCACGAGCGTGAAGAGGGGGGCGAGCCTGTGGCCGATCTACGCGCGCGCTTCTCCCCCAACCTCAAGGGCGCAGAGATTGATCCGCTGCGCGCCGCCAGCATGATTGACGAGTACCCTGTGCTGTCGGTTGTGGCGGCCTTTGCCGAGGGTGACACCGTCATGAAAGGTGTGAAAGAGCTGCGCGTGAAGGAAAGCGATCGGATTGATGCCATGGCTAAGGGGCTGCGCGCCAATGGTGTTGAGGTTGAGGAAGGTGACGACTGGTGGATTGTCAAAGGCCGTGGCCATGGCAATGTGCCCGGTGGCGCGACCTGTGAGAGCTTCTTGGATCACCGCATTGCCATGAGCTTCATGGTGATGGGGATGGCGACACAGCAGCCGGTGCACGTGGATGACGGCAGCCCGATCGCCACCTCTTTCCCGATCTTTGAGCCGCTGATGGCGGGTCTTGGTGCGGCGATCACCCGCAGTTGATCTGCACGGCATTTGAGCGCGCAGACCTTGTGGTAGGGCTTTCTGCGCGCGTGCTGGGCTTGAGACTTGTGTGGGCAGGCCATGCTGAGTAGAGCAACAGGGAGCCTTTCATGCGTGTTGTGGGCTGTTTGTGGGGACGGTGGCCCCAAGCGCGGCATGGGCAGGTGGTGACACAGACAGGATAGTATTATGGCATTTACCATTGCAATTGACGGGCCTGCGGCGGCAGGCAAAGGCACAATTTCCAAAGCGGTCGCAGCGCATTTTGACTGTGCGCATCTGGACACGGGGCTGCTCTATCGCGCGGTTGGCGCACGCACGCTGGATGGCACGGGTCCGATTGTGGCGGCCAAGGCGCTGGTGGCGGAAGATCTGGCGGCGGACAACCTGCGCACGCCCGAAGTGGCACAGGCGGCAAGCCGAGTGGCTGTGATCGCAGAAGTGCGCGCGGCGCTGGTGGATTTTCAGCGTGCCTTTGCCCGCCGGGCCGGGGGCGCGGTGCTGGATGGGCGCGATATCGGCACGGTGATTTGCCCGGCGGCGGAGGCGAAATTGTTTGTCACGGCCAGTGCGGAGGTACGGGCCGAACGGCGGTTTCTGGAATTGACCGGCAAAGGGACAGAGACGGATTATGAAACGGTTCTCGCCGATGTCAAAGAACGCGACGCGCGCGATATGGAACGCGCAGAAGCGCCCCTGAAGCCTGCCGAGGATGCGATTTTGATCGACACCTCGGAGCTGAGTATTGAAGAGGCTGTGGCCAAGGCCGTTTCGGCCATCACGGCGGCACGGGGCGCTTAAGCGCACTCTGCAAGGTCTGATGCAAGTTCGCCGCCCCTGACTGGGAGGCGGCGGTTTTATTTTTTGCCTAGCCTTTGCAGGTCGTCTGTGCGCAGGCCGTAGGTCAGGCGGGAGGGGTCAGGCGGATTTTTTCGCGACTGCCTGAGCCTCCTTTGTGGCCTCCTGCTGGGCGTCATAGGCGCTGCGGGCGCTGTCGATATTGGGCAGATTTTCAAGCGCCCAATAGCCCATGGCTTTGACCGGCTCATAAAAAGAGCGGCCCAGATCCGTGAGGGAATATTCCACCTTCGGCGGAATGGTTGGGTGGTATTCGCGATGCACAAGCCCATCGCGTTCGAGCTCCCTGAGGGTCAGAGACAGCATGCGCTGGGAAATACCGAGGTGGCGTTTGAGTTCGTTGAAGCGCAGCACCTCATAGGTGGCCAGAGAGATCACGATCAGCACGGACCAGCGATCACCAACCCGGCTGAGCACCTCATTGATACGCAGGCATTCCGGGCAGCCGGCCTCTTTCTTGTCGGTGCGCATGGCGGCTCCTTTCTGGTGGTTCCCTTGATGTGACCGGGGCTCACCGATGTGCCTTCTTGTGGCTGTTTCTGGTTCTCTCTATATCGTCAGTATCTGTTTTATACCACCCTATGTGCGGAGATCTTCGCACCCAAGGTGAGACCCATGAGAGAATAGGACATATTCATGACATCCCTTAAGGATCTGATGAGCTGGCGCTATGCCACCAAGAAGATGGACCCGGCCAAAGCGGTGCCAGAAGACAAGGTGGAGGCGATTCTTGAGGCGATCCGTATGGCCCCCACATCCAGCGGCACGCAGCCGTTTGAAGTCTTTGTGGTGACCAATGCCGACATGCGCGCCCAGATTCGCAAAGTGGGCTGGGATCAGAGCCAGATCACCGAAGGCAGCCATCTTTTGGTTTTTGCGGCCTGGGACAACTATTCGGCGGAGCGCATTGATGCGGTGCGGACACATATGGAAGAGCTGCGTGGCGAAAACCCGATGATCTCCCAGTATTATGAGAACCTGAAAGGGGCCTATCTGCCGCGCGATGCCAGCGTGAACCATGACCACGCGGCGCGTCAGGCCTATATCGCACTGGGCTTTGCCATGCTGGCTGCGGCGGAGCTTGAGGTGGATTGCTGCCCGATGGAAGGGTTTGATGCCGATGCGGTGGATGAGATCATGGGCCTCAAAGAGCTGGGTCTGAAATCTGTGACGCTGTTGCCGTTGGGCTATCGTCAGGAGGGCGCGGATTGGCTTCTGCCGATGCCGCGTGTGCGCAAATCGCGCGAGGCGATGATCAAAGAGATCAAGTAATACGGGCCTTTGTAGTCTGTTTGGGCGGCGGCGTGTCACGGGATACGTCGCCATCTTTGTTTTGGGGCTTGAAAATCGCCACTTTGATTATGTAATAACATATCATAATTAATGAGGCGGTGCGATGGCCCGAAATTTGAACAGTTCCCTGCGTGGACGGCGGCGCGGCAACCCGATGCAGACCTATGATGCGCTCCCTCCAGAATTGCGCCAGTGGCTCAGCACGGCGGCCTTGCCATGGAGCCCGGCCTCTGCGCGTGGGATTTGGCAAAAATCAGGTGGCCGCCGGGATCCAGCGCGCGCCTTGCGGCGGCTGGATGAGGTTGAAGCGGCCACCCTGCGCAAAGATCAAGTCGCCATTAGAGACACGATATGAGGTTGTAAAAAGTAAGGCGCAAATTGAACAGTAGACCGTAATGCCCTTTTGAGGACCATCTTAACAGGAAGCCGCATATGTGTTCTGTTAGCCTCATGGCGCGAACTGCTAGGGAACTTCAGTCGCGTGGTTACACTCGAGCCGAAATCTACCACTGCACCCATTGTTCAACTGAGCAAATACGAAGACCGCCTGATCGTATGAAAAGTCTGGATAATCAGAGAGAATTTTCTGGATAACTTGGGCTTGCTTAGTGGAATTGACCCAGCCCCCTGAAATCGGGCCATTGAGATGTTAGTAATCCGTCCAAGCAAAGGATGGACAATGAAACGCAGATTTTCGGACGAAC
>NZ_CYPW01000034.1 GCF_001458175.1 Shimia marina | reverse complement strand
CAAATATATCAGAAAGATCAGTATATTACGCATGGTTCCTGTATGGGCATTTGCGCGCAAACCACTCAACAGTGGAAACGCTCAGGTAGATATGAGAGTAGAAATTAAGAGGGGGGGCAGGCAGCGGCTGCGGAGATAAACAGTGAAAGTGCGGCAGAAAGAGCCGCGAAACCACGTCGGTATTGCGTCTGTATCGCGTCGGTAATGCGGAGGTGGAAAAATCGTTAAGAAAAATAATTCATGCAACGCTTGCGCCGCGCCTCTCTGGGCGCAGACGCAGCGGTGTGAGGTTCAGTTCAGATCGTCAAGCAGGCGGCTGTGCTTGCGGGTCTGCTCCAGAACCTGCGCCAAGGTCTGGTAACCACGTGCTGCCAGCATTGGGAGCATCTTACACAGCACTTCGGCAGTGGCGATGGCGTCGCCCTTGGCTGTGTGGCGCACTTCTGGGGGGATCGTCACGCCAAGACGCTCACACAGCGCATCCAATGTGTGCTGTTCGGTGATGCCAAAGAGGACGGCGGACAGAAGCACAGTGTCGAGGATCGGCTGCGGCCAGGAGATATTCATCTCATTGCCGTGGCGCCGCATGAAAGCCATGTCAAAGGGCGCATTATGGGCAACGATGACAGCATCGCGCGCAAAGTGGTGGAAGGAGGTCACCGCCGTCTTGGGAGAGGGCGCGCCACGCACCATCGTATCTGTGATGTGATGCACGCGTGTGGATGCGGCAGGGATGGGACGACCGGGATCAATCAGGCTGTCGATTTCTTCGCCGCGCAGGATCTGATTGCGATACACCCGCACTGCGCCGATTTGCACCAACTCGTCCTTGTGGGGCAAAAGCCCGGTGGTTTCGCAGTCAAAGACCACAAAGGGGATTTGGTCGAGCGCACGGGAGGTGAGGTCGGAGGGCACGGAGTTGCTGAGAAGTTCAAAGTCAAACGTAAGAGGGCGTGTGTCTTCTGGCGCGATGTCTGCATGGGCTTCGTCGATCAGGATCAGGTAACTCTTTGCGTCCTCCAGAGGTTTGAGGCGGGCCTCAAAAGAGAGCAGCCCGTCGGCACTATGCGCTTCAAAGTGGGTTTCCTTGCCTGTCTTCACGAGTTGGGTGTGTGCTGCCAGCAGAGTCTTGCGATCCAGATAGTCGAAGATGGAGGCATCCAGACGGGGCGGTGCGATCTGTGCCAACGTGCCGGCGGCCTGACCATCGTAGAGTGCAATGCGATGCCCGGAGCCAATCAGCAGGATAGCCACGGGAATTTCTGTCAGCAGCGCGGTGAGCTGTGCGCGGTCGGTGGCGAGTGCGGCGGTGGCCTCGGCGATCTGGTCGGCCACATCTTTGGAGGTGCTGTCCAACTGGATGCTGATGGCCTCGGCGGCGGGGGCAAGATCACCAAGGTAGCGTGCGGCGTGCGTGTCGACCGTGGCGGCGACGCCTGCGTGGGCCCGCGCGCGCAGCGTGGTGGACAGTGCCATGATGGGTTTGGCGACGTTTTCATCAAACAGCAGCCAGACGCCCGCTGCCAGCCCGAGAAAGCCAAAGGCTGCCACGATGCCAGCCAGCACGAAGCCATTGGCGGTGCCGTCGGTTAATGCGCTGCGATAGCCCGTCATCAGGGCGAGCCCCATCACCACCAGCCCCCCCAGCGCCATCAGCGCAAAGAGCAGAAACATGCGCAGTCGCAGAGACAGGTGGCTGAACATCACGACACCTCGCAGAGCGCGGTCAGCAGCGCATCATCGGCGGCAGGGGAAACCCATTGCGCACCTGCGATGGTGCCATCGGCCTCAAAGGTGATTGCATCGACCAGCGCGGCGCGCCGACCTTTGGCGCAGTCAGCGGCCACATTGAGGCGATGCAGAGGCGACCAGCGCCCATAAAAATAGACCTGAGCCAGACGCATGTCGGGTTGGGCGCTGTTGGTTTGCAAAGATGCGGTGTCGAGTGCCACAAACCGTTCGGTCAGCGGCGCAAGATAGGTCCATGGGCGCCATGCGGCAGAGGTTTCTACGGTTTCGACCACTTCCAATCCTTCTGGCAGCGAAGCGGAGGTACGGGCATACCAGCTGTATTCCGAGCTGATGGTGGCGGCGATCATGGCAGCCCCAGCGGCCACAGGCGTGAGCCAGCGTGGCAAGCGGTTGCCGGTGACGCGCAGGATCACCATCATGAGGCCGGCACCAGCGACACCGGCGAAAATCACACCGAGCAATTCAATAAACATGGGTGGACTCCTTAGAGGTTAGCTCAATGCGTTTTTACCGTGGCCTATGGCAGATTGCAGAGATTTCACCACGACAAAAGCGTCGCGCAGATGGCTGCGTTCAAAATCTGAGAGGTCGGCGGGCGCAAGGAAGTTGTCAGGGGCATCAGCGGCCTGAATTTGACGCCACTGGTGTTGCAGTCGTGTCTGGGCGATCAGATCGTAGGCTGTGAGCAGATCGGCGGCCCCAGAGGGAGAGAGCCCGGCATGCCCAGAGAGCGCGGCGCGCAGGCGGGCGCGGGTGTTTGCGGCGGGCAATTGTCCCTGAAGGGCACAGAGGCGGGCCAGATCCACCACCGGCACCACGCCGTTGTGTTTCATATCCAACTGGTGCTTGTGTTCGCCTGAGCGGATGGTTGCCAGCCCGCGCAACAGCCCCAGAGGGGGGTGATGTTTGAGCGCGTTTGAGGCCATATGCGCCACAAAGATGGAGTTTTGCGCGGCGGCTTCGAGCGTGTCGGCCTGAAGCTCTGCAAAGCAATCCAGCGCGCCGCCGATTGGGCGCAGGTCAAACATGACGCTGGCGAGCATCTGGGCTTCGGGATTTGGGGTGGAGATCCAGTTTTTGAAATAGTCCTGCCATACGGCCAGCGGCTGACGCCAGCGGTCTGCTGTGGCCATCATATCGCCGGGGCAATAGACATAGCCGCAGGTGTTGAGCCCGTCGCAGACAAAATGGGCGAGTTTGTCAAAATAGCCCTGACGCATCTCTTCGGTGACGCTGTCATCTAGAATGAGGCAATTGTCCTGATCAGAGACACCGGTTTGTTCCTGACGGCCCTGAGAGCCGCAGGCCAGCCAGAGATAAGGCACCGGCGGTGGGCCAAAGGTCTCTTCCGCCAGCATGAGCAAGCGGCGGGTGACCGTGTCTGCCACATCCGTGATCAGGCGGGTGACGATATCGTGGCGGTGGCCCGCGCCGACGAGCTGGGCCAGCAGTTGAGGGATGCGGGCGGTGACCTCGGCCATTGCATGGGCGCTGTCTGCCTGGGCGATGTCGCGCACCATTTCGGCGCTGGTGACGGCCTGAAAGCGGGTGAGGTCGGTTTGTGTGACAATGCCGACCAGTTGCCCGGCATCCACGATCGGAATGTGGCCGATGCCATGTTCCATCATCAGGTGCAGCACGTCAGAGCCAATCGCAGAGGAGGGCAGGGTGCGGGGTGCAGGGGTCATGATCTCGGCCAGTGGCGTCTGGCGCGAGCGGTCTTCGGCCAGAATGCGTCCCACCAGATCGCCGGTTGTGAGGATGCCTTTGAGGTTGTCCTGATCCGTGATGCAGATTGAGGAGATGCCTGTGCTCTGCATGGTTTGCGCAGCGGTATGCGCGGTGTCTTCGGGCAAGAGCGTGACCGGGGTGCGGGCCATGATATCCGCCACTTCGGTGGTGGCGAGATCACTGGCCGGGGATTTGCGCAGCGCCGGGCTGGTGCGGTCAAAGAAGCGGCGCACTTGGGGGGCGTCATTGATCAGGGTCTGAAAGGCCTCGGTGGGCAGGATCAGCAGGGTACAGTCGCTTTCGCAACGCGCGGAGGTCGCGGCGGTGCCGTCGCGCAGCAGGCCACGTTCGCCAAAGGAGTTGCGCAGGCCCAGATGAGAGACAACAACGCCATTCTCGTCACAGATTTCGACGGTGCCATTATAGATGAGATAGAGGCCCGAGAGCGTATCCCCGAGCGTGTAAATTGGGGCGCCTGTGGGCAGGCTGATCCGCTCAAAAATGGGGGCCAGCGCCGTCAGGGCGTCTTCGGACAAAGTGTCGTAAGGGTGCACGGAGCGCAGAAAACGTGTGACTTGTTCGGCTGTAAGCGGCATAACGGCACCTTTTCACGGGGTGCGGGCTGCGGCAAGCGAATGGGGGCACCAGCGCTGGAGGCCTCCCGCGGTCTTTGGAGGAAAGTCCCACCCGGCAATGGCCGGAGGGGACAGGCATAAAGTGGCGGCAGGTACGGGGGGAGCCCTGCCGCCAGTGGGTGCTGGTGGCTCAGTGATCCTGAGCGGCACCAGCGCCGCGGGGAACGCGCACGCTTTCGACCAGTGCTTTGATCTCATCGGGTGTTTCTTTGGTCATGCTGGCTACGACGTAGGCAACTGCAAAGTTCACCGCTGCACCGATGGCACCGAAGCTTGTGGATTTCACAGTGCCCAGAAGCGGGTCAGCATCGGTGAAGGAGTTGGTGCCCGGAATGAACAGCCAGCCCTTGTGCAGGAAGATGTAGATCAGAGTGACGGTCAGACCTGCGAGCATGCCTGCAACCGCGCCGGTGTTGTTGATCTTGGTGGAGAAGATCCCCATCATCAACGCCGGGAAGATCGAGGCCGCCGCCAGACCGAAGGCCAGCGCCACGGTTTGCGCCGCAAAGCCTGGAGGGTTGAGACCCAGCCAAGTGGCCACCGCAATCGCCACAGCCATGGCAACACGTGCAGACAGAAGCTCACTCTTTTCAGAGATGTTCGGGTTGATCGCGCCTTTGATCAGGTCGTGGGACACGGCCGAGGAAATCGCCAGCAGCAGACCCGCAGCAGTGGAGAGCGCAGCCGCAAGACCACCCGCTGCCACCAGACCAATCACCCAAGATGGCAGGTTGGCAATTTCAGGGTTTGCCAGCACGAGGATATCACGGTTGAACTTGGTCAACTCGTTGCCTTCCCAGCCTTTTTCCGCTGCAATCGCCTGCAGATCCGCATTCTTGTCGTTGTAATACTGGATCTGGCCGTCGCCGTTCTTGTCTTCCCAATCCAGAAGACCGGTTTTCTGCCATGTGGCCATCCAATCATACTCTGCATCGTTCTCGATCTGCTGAACGGTCACAGCACCGCCGTCGATGCCGCCATTTGGCCACATCAGCTCAGAGATGTTCAGGCGTGCCATGGCACCAACCGCAGGGGCGGTCAGATAGAGCAAGGCGATGAACACCAGAGTCCAGCCCGCAGACCAGCGCGCGTCAGACACTTTAGGCACAGTAAAGAAGCGCATGATCACGTGGGGCAGACCCGCGGTACCGATCATCAGGCTCAGGGTGAACAGAACCATGTTGAAGGTATCGGCATGGTGCGCCGTATACTCCGCAAAGCCGAGCTCGGTCACAATCGCATCCAGTTTCGCCAGGAGCGGCTCACCAGAAGCGGCGTGTTCGCCAAACAGACCCAGCGCAGGAATTGGTGTGCCGGTCAGTTGCAGCGAGATGAAGATTGCCGGAATAGTGTAGGCTGTGATCAGAACGCAATATTGCGCCACCTGCGTGTAGGTCACACCCTTCATGCCGCCAAACACGGCATAGGCGAAAACCACACAGGCACCGATCAGCAGACCTGCGGTGTTGGACACTTCCAGGAAGCGGCCAAAGGCCACGCCCACACCGGTCATCTGACCAATCACATAGGTGGTGGAGGCCACGATCAGACAGACAACCGCAACAATACGCGCGGTCTGGCTGTAAAAGCGGTCGCCGATGAATTCCGACACGGTGAACTTGCCGAACTTACGCAGATATGGCGCAAGCAGCAGTGCCAGCAGCACATAGCCACCGGTCCAGCCCATCAGGAAGGAAGAGTTGTCATAGCCGGTAAAGGCGATGAGGCCAGCCATGGAGATGAACGAGGCCGCAGACATCCAGTCCGCAGCGGTCGCCATACCATTGGTGACCGGGTGAACGCCGCGTCCGGCGGCGTAAAATTCAGATGTGGATCCCGCACGGGCCCAGATCGCGATGCCGATGTAAAGCGCGAAGGACGCGCCCACAAACAGCAGGTTGATGGCAAATTGGCTCATTGTCCCTCTGGTCCCTTATTCTTCGTCAACGCCGTGTTCGGCGTCGAGTTTGTTCATCTTCCAGGCGTAGAAAAAGATCAGTGCCAAGAAGACAAGAATGGAGCCTTGCTGGGCAAACCAGAAGCCAAGGTCAGTGCCGCCAACGGAGATACCCGCCAGCATCGGACGCAGCAGGATGCCGAACCCGAAAGAGACCAGCGCCCAGATGACGAGGCTGATCAGGATGATGCGCACATTGGCAGACCAATATGCGGCGTTTGATGAGTTGTCAGACATGTACTGTCTCCTCCCTCTCGATGAAGTTCCTCCACATCTGCCCCCCTCGATGAGAGGGGGCGCAGATGCATCCCTTTACGCGCTCGCCTGAGAGACGATCGCGGCAAGTTCTCCTGCGATGGCGTCGATCTCGCCCATCGCATCCACAGGCTTGAGCACGCCTTTGCTTGCGTAATAGTCAATCAACGGGGCTGTCTGGGCATGATAGGCCTCAAGCCGCTGCACCAGAGTTTCCTCGTTGTCGTCCGCCCGCACGGGCTGACCTGCGGCGCGCGCCTGTTCGGCGCGGTGCAGGATACGTTCCACAAGGATCTTGTCGTTGACCTGAAGTTCAATGGCCGCGCTCAGGGTCACGCCGGCCTCTTCCAGCAGGGCCCCCAGCGCATCTGCCTGTGCCAAGGTGCGGGGGAAGCCATCAAAGATGAACCCTTTGGCCTTGGTGTCAGACAGTTTTTCCTTGATCAGGCCGATCACGATGTCATCGGTGACCAACTCGCCACGCTCCATGACCTCAGCCACACGTTTGCCCAGTTCAGAGCCGCTGGCCTTCGCCTGACGCAGCATGTCGCCGGTTGAGAGCTGAACAAGCCCATGTGTTTTGACGAGCAATTCTGCCTGTGTGCCTTTGCCGGCCCCGGGAGGGCCGAGCAGAATGACATTGACCATGCGGGTGAGTGTTTCGCTTTGTGCTGACATCTGCTCTCACCCTTTGTTCATACGGTTTTCGATGAGATCATCGACGACAGTTGGATCTGCGAGTGTTGATGTGTCGCCGAGGGCGCCGTAGTCGTTTTCGGCGATTTTGCGCAGGATGCGGCGCATGATTTTGCCGGAGCGGGTTTTGGGCAGGCCCGGTGCCCATTGGATCAGATCC
>NZ_CYPW01000033.1 GCF_001458175.1 Shimia marina | reverse complement strand
GGCCTCAAACACGGCAAGGAGTGATGTAAGTGATTGATTTTAAATGGAGGCGAGTACCGGAATCGAACCGGTGTACACGGATTTGCAATCCGCTGCGTCACCACTCCGCCAACTCGCCATCCGTGGTGTGGGGCATGCCCCGAAAGTGGCGCATAAATGGGACGAAATTGATTTGGGCGCAAGTCCTTTTTTGTTTATTGCGTGGATGTGTGCAGCGAAGGGGAAATCTCGCAATTTGGCCCGATAAAGCGCGCACCGTTGCCACAGCTTTTTAGAAACAGGTGTTCGAGACGTTGCCCACTCAAGAGAGTTGTGGCAAGACAACCGCATATGTGCCTGAGCTCATGGGATATCGATGACCGACTACGCAACTCTCCGCACCACTATGGTCGATACACAAGTTCGACCATCTGATGTAACGAAATTCACCGTCATTGAAGCGATGCTGACTGTGCCTCGTGAGGCATTTGTGCCAAGCAATGCAAGGGACGCCGCTTACGTTGATGCGCTTGTACCACTTGAGGCCAATCGGGTTGTGTTGGACGCACGTACGCTGGCAAAGATACTTGACGCGCTGGACATTCAGAGCGGTGAATTGGTTTTAGATGTCGGCACAGGGTTGGGGTATTCCGCTGCGGTCATCGCAAGAATGGCGGAAGCCGTAATTGCGGTGGAGAACGACGAAGCTCGTGCGCATGAAGCGCAGGCGGCGTTGACGGAGCATGGAGCTGACAATGCTGTTGTGCACTGTGGCCCTCTGGAGGAGGGCGCTGCGCCGCATGGCCCCTACGACGTGATCTTGTTGCAAGGTGGTGTTGGCATGCTTCCCGCTGCGCTGCTGGAGCAGCTCAAAGAAGGTGGGCGCATCGCGGTATTGTTCATGGAAGGTGCTTTGGGGGTTGTGCGCATCGGCTACAAGATCGATGGTGAGATCAATTGGAACTTTGCGTTCAATGCGGCAGCACCTGTGTTGCCAGGTTTTGAGGCAGTAAAAGAATTCGAACTATAAAATAGGTGCGGAGCTCTCAAGCTTCGTCCAAGGAGGCAGCAGCCATGTTCCAGAAGGTTCAAAAAACACTGCGCCGCGGCGCACTTGCTCTGACAGTGTCGGTGGCTTCGGTCGCGGCGGCTCAGGCCCAGACTTTGTCTGATGCGTTGGCCACAGCTTATGAGCATAGTGGTCTGCTTGAGCAGAACCGCGCGCTTTTGCGCGCTGCTGACGAAAACGTCGCTGTTTCTATTGCGGCCTTGCGCCCAATCATCAATTGGTTTGGCAATGTGAGCTATGAGTACTCCGACAGTGATTTGACGGGGGTTACACGCCTGAGCCAAGATCGTTTTGCAGGTATCGGTGTTTCGCTGGACCTCTTGCTGTTTGATAATGGTCAATCCAAGCTGGCGACAGAGGCGGCGAAAGAAACCGTTCTAGCGACACGCCAAGGCTTGATTTCTGTTGAACAAACGGTGCTTTTCAATGCCGTTCAGGCCTTTATGGACGTTGTCGCGGACGATGAAATCGTCAAGCTGCGCGTGAACAACCTGCGCCTTTTGGAACGCGAACTTCAGGCTGCGCAGGATCGTTTTGAGGTTGGCGAGGTCACGCGAACAGATGTGGCGTTGGCCGAGGCCCGCCTGGCGGGGGCACGGGCGCAATTGGCTGCTGCGCAGGGGGATTTAGAGGCGAGCAAAGAGTTTTACGCAGCAGCGGTTGGAGCGCGCCCTGGTAACCTTGTGACGCCCAGGAGCCTGCCTAAGGCGGCAAACTCGATTGATGAGGCCAAAGCGGTTGCTGTGCGGTCCCATCCTCAAATGCTTCAAGCGCAGTTTCAAATTTCAGCTGCTGAATTAAACGTTCAGCGCGCGCGTGCTGCTATGGGGCCGAGCATAAATCTCAAGTCTCGCGTTGGAACGCGCCGCGAATTTGATTCTTCACAATTTGCCGACAGCGCCAGCGTGGCGATTGAGCTGGGTGGGCCGATTTATCAAGGCGGACGGCTTTCTGCGCTGCTGCGCCAGACCATGGCGCAGCGAGATGCCGAGCGCGGTAACTTGCACGTGGTGCGTCACAATATTCGACAACAGGCTGGCACTGCCTGGGCACGCTTCCTTGCGTCGGGCTCTCAAATTCAGGCCAGCGTGCGCCAGGTAGAAGCCGCGCGTATCGCATTTGAAGGGGTTCGTGAAGAAGCCAAGCTGGGCGCACGTACGACATTGGATGTTTTGACCGCTGAGCAGGATCTATTGGATGCGGAAGCTGATCGTATTGAGGCGCAAGCGCTGCAGATCGTAGCGGCATATGGCGTGCTGTCTTCGATGGGGCTGTTGACTGTGGACTACCTTAATCTGCGGGTAGAGCGGTATGATCCTGAAGCCTACTATAATTTGGTAAAGAACGCGCCTGCTTTGCGCTCTGAGCAAGGTCAAAAACTTGATCGTGTGCTTAAAGCAATTGGGAAAGAATAACATTTTTCCTATCTGTTGTATGGGTAGCCTGCTGTCGCTACACTCAGGCTAACTGAATAACCGGTGGTACTAAATGTCTGATCCAGTAACGAACACGGAAATAGAGGATGTCTTGACGTCCATTCGGCGGCTGGTTTCAGAAAATCGGCCGTTGAACGATGCTGACGAAAAGATTGAAGCTCATCCAGAAGCTGGTGCTGCAGGTTCAATAAGCGAGCCTGATCAGTCAGAGCCTTTAGCATTGGTGCTCACGCCTGCTCTGCGGATCGATGAGGAGCCTCTGGAAGACAGTGGCGTTGCGGAGCTAAAGCAGAGCGAGCCGGATACGACTGAGGATAGTTTTATTGCGGATGCGCCTCAGGAGGTTCTGGCCGGTGAGGAGGTAGAAGGCTCTTTCTCATTCAAGCTTGGTGAGGTCGAAACCGAGCAAGATGCTCAGATGGCTTTGGAGGCTGAAATATCAGCTGACGTCTCCGATATAAATGGGGAAGAAGAACGGGTTGATGAGGATCAGCCTTTTGATTTCAAGCAGGTTTTGGAAGCCCGTATACATCAGTTCCGCGAGGAATCTTCAGCAGAAGATGTGGAAACGTCGTTAGAGGATGAGGGTGGGTTTTCAGAAGCGGTTGTTGCTGACGTGTCTGAAAGTCTTGCGAATGAGGTGGTGCAGCCTTCTGATGTGGCAGACAGCACCGATTTTGCGTTGCCCATCGAAGAGGCTGCCGAAATTGATGAAGCCATGTTGCGCGAAATGGTGGCTGATATCGTTCGGCAAGAACTACAGGGCGCGCTTGGCGAGCGTATTACACGGAACGTAAGAAAGCTCGTGCGTCGCGAGATTCATCGCGCACTAGCTGCCCATGATCTTGGTTAGATTTTGCTCAATGCAGGTTTGCAACCTGCTTGATTTTTAGATCTCAAACAAAAAACGCGCTCATTTAGAGCGCGCTTTTTGTTTTCAGCAGAGGGGAAGCGCTTTTTTACGCAGCCTCTGCTTGAGCAGCAGCGTTACGTCGCTCACTTTCCTCGCGAGACAGTGCTACGGAGGTACGAATCCCTTTTCCTACGAATTCCATGAGGCCTTCGACCACACGCTCATTTGGGTCGATGCCCGCGCAGGAAAGCACTTCGCGGCCGTCACGGGAGCGCGCCCAGCGGGCGATTTGTTCCGGGCCGTTGCCATACTTCTTGTCATCAGCAATGGCATCATCCAGCGCAGCTAAGACAACGGCAGCAAAAAGCTTGCGCGCACGGTTGCCTTGTTCGTTGTTGTAAGCCGCTGCATCAACGAAATCGGTCATCTCGTCGTCCTTGTGTTATTGCTCTTGTGTTTCGGCGTGGCGCTCCTTATGGCGCATTATACTTGATTCGGGTAGCCCACATATGCATAGCTTCTATGCTTAATTTGCATGGCGTCGCGTTTGCCATCCCCGTAAGACAGGTTGTCTTGCCACCTGCCGACCGGGCAGATATAGGATGCCAAAACATCCGATCAACCTTTTTTGTCTAGGTTTTATCTACATGCCCAAGATCAACGGTAACGAAATTCGTCCAGGTAACGTTCTGGAGCACAACGGTGGCCTGTGGGCTGCTGTGAAAGTCGATCACGTGAAGCCTGGCAAGGGCGGTGCCTTTGCGCAGGTCGAGATGAAGAATCTGCGCAATGGCTCCAAGTTGAATGAGCGTTTCCGGTCTGCGGACAAAG
Organism: Shimia marina; assembly: GCF_001458175.1. Classification (GTDB taxonomy): domain Bacteria; phylum Pseudomonadota; class Alphaproteobacteria; order Rhodobacterales; family Rhodobacteraceae; genus Shimia; species Shimia marina. The sequence continues at coordinate 858 of NZ_CYPW01000033.1, read as the reverse complement.
TGGAACGTGTGCGTCTTGAACAGAAAGATCAGCAGTTTCTCTATGAAGATGACGGCATGTTGATCTTCATGGACACTGAAACATATGATCAGAACCAGATCTCTGCGGATTTGTTGGGCGAGCGCCGCCCGTTTCTCCAAGATGGTATGACCATCGTGGTGGAGTTTTATGAGTCTGAAGCGCTCAATGCGACGCTCCCTCAGAAAGTGATCTGTAAAATCGTCGAGACAGAGCCTGTGGTGAAAGGTCAGACCGCTGCGAACTCTTTCAAGCCGGCAGTGCTTGATAATGGCGTGCGCGTTATGGTGCCGCCATTTGTTGGACAAGACGAGGATATCGTCGTGAACACAGAAACAATGGAATATGCCGAGCGCGCATAAGCCGCGCCCGGAAAGATTTCCCCGCGCAATTTGTCGGGGGCAATTCAAAACCTCCGGTGCAACACTGGAGGTTTTTTTATGATAAGACATCTGGAGCAAGATGAGCTTGCCAAGCTCTTGCCGCTCTCACGGCAAGTGAATGCTATCCACGAAGCTGAACACCCGAAGCAATACAGAGGAGACGCCAAGGCCGAAGAGGTTTTGGGATTCTTTGCGGATCGTTTAGAGGAAGGTGGTCTTATTTTCGTGGCGGAAGAAGAGGGGCGGATTTGCGGGTTCCTACTGGCGCTGCCAATCACCCGTCCTGCAACACCCTTTCTCCATGCGAGCAAGCATGTCGAGCTTGATCAGATCTGTGTTGATGAAGCATGTCGCGGCAAAGGTATTTGACCCAGCCCCTTGATCCGGGCCGTTTGGATGTAGAATCCGTTCCTGTTTCTTTCTTGTGATTAGGTTGCGGTCAAGGCCTGCTGAGCGG
>NZ_CYPW01000032.1:88825-220969 GCF_001458175.1 Shimia marina | reverse complement strand
TGTTCGTCCGAAAATCTGCGTTTCATTGTCCATCCTTTGCTTGGACGGATTACTAACATCTCAATGGCCCGATTTCAGGGGGCTGGGTCACACTTGAAACCGCATGGATCAATGGCACCTTCGGTTACTTCGGCCTTGCGCCCCGTCATCTGGAATTGCTCTGCGGGGCCACCGGCTCTGCGCCGCGTCGCGACGCTTTGCTTACCCGATGTTATGATCTGGGCTTTACGCTGCCTGCGCCCCATGACCGCGCTTCTGAAACATCCGGTGAGAACGGTTAACGCCGGATCAGCGGCATCGGGCGGCGCAGAAATCCACCGACGCGATACGGCTGTAATACCGACGCAATACAGACACGCCAATTTGCACCGGTCAAACCTTAACAAGCCCCGTTGCGGGCCCAACTTCGGGGCTTTTCTCCGACCGCGCTGCATGGCAACGTCGCTCCATGTCACAGACCCTTACCAGCCCAGACGGCACGCCGATCAGCCGCTTTTCCTTTGGCACCATGCAATTTGGCAAGGCCGCCTCAGAGCGCGACAGCGCGGAAATGTATGCCGCATGCCGCGCCGCTGGCATCAACCACTTCGACACGGCCTATGTGTATACCTCTGGGAAGTCAGAAGAAATTCTCGGCTCCCTGATCAAACAGGAGCGCGCATCCTTGGTGATCGCCACCAAGGTGGGCTACACCGGAGGCGCAGGCACCGCCAATCTAGCCGCGCAATTTGATATCTCCCGCAAACGCCTTCAGATGGATCATGTGGATATCCTCTACCTGCACCGCTTTGATCCGGACACCCCTCTGGAAGAGACTTTGAGCTTCTTCGCGCAACAGAAATCTCTGAATAACATCAGCTACATAGGAGTCTCAAACTTCGCCGCATGGCAAGTGGTCAAAGCCGCATGGGCCGCAGAAAAACACGGCGCGCGTATTGATGTTTTTCAACCGATGTACAATCTGGTGAAGCGGCAGGCCGAGGTCGAAATCCTGCCCATGTGCGCCGATCTCGGCATTCTTGCCGCCACCTATTCGCCCCTCGGTGGCGGGCTCCTGACCGGCAAATACAAACAGGGGCAAGGCAAAGGCCGCCTGACCTCTGATCCCTACTACACCGCGCGTTATAACGTTGATTGGATGCATGCAGCAGCCGCGCAACTCCCTGACATTGCAGAGGAATACCAAACGCACCCCGCTACACTCGCCGCCGCATGGGCCGCCCGCCACCCCACAGGCCCCAGTCCCATTCTGTCGGCACGCACTCTGAAACAGCTCCAACCTTCCTTGGATGCCCTCTCCTTTCAGATGGACGACACCCTCTATCAACGCCTCACCGCCCTCACCCCTGCGCCACCTCCGGCGACCGATAGATTGGATGAAGCATGATAGATTTCCTCATCATTGGCGGCGGCATCGCAGGGCTTTCCGCCGCTGCACGTTTGGCACCCCTCGGAAAAACCCTTGTTTTAGAACGGGAAACCGCTCTGGGCTATCACGCCTCCGGCCGCTCCGCCGCGATGTTTGAGCCAAACTACGGCCTGCCGAGCACCATCGCCCTGAGCCGCGCCAGCGCCGCATTCTTTGCCACAACCGATGGCGGCTTTCTTTCTCCCCGCGGCGTGATGTTTCTTGCCAAATCAGAAGACCGTGATGCCTTTTCTGCGGCTTGCGACAACTTTGAAGCCATCCCCCTTCCGCTCGATGAGGCGCACCAACGCGTGCCAATCATCAACCGCACAGTTGCCGCCTATGCCGCCCTGCATCAAGAGGCCTCAGACATCGACACAGACCGCTTTCTGCAATGGTGTGCCAGAACCTGCCGCGCGCATGGCGGCGATGTGCTCACAAATCAAGATGTCACTGAAATCACACGTATATCTTCCGGCTGGCAGGTACAGACACCCACCGCCATATATGAGACAAAACTCCTCCTGAACGCCGGCGGTGCCTGGGCCGATCACATCGCCACCCGCGCGGGCATCGCCCCGCTCGGCATCACGCCAATGCGGCGCTCCATGGCCCGCATCCCGGCCCCCGGCGGATATGACCTGCACGATTGGCCGATGCTGCTGGATGTGCATGAACACTGGTACGCCAAACCAGACGCAGGCAGCCTGATCATCTCACCTGCTGAAGAGGACCCAATGGCCCCCTTTGATGCCTGGCCCGACGACATGGTTCTCGCGGAAGGTATTGCAAGATATCAGAAATTTGTCACCGAAGAGGTCACCCATTTAGAGGCCAGCTGGGCCGGGCTGCGCAGCTTTACACCCGATCGCAACCTCGCCCTTGGTCCCGACAGGCAAGACCCCACTTTTGTCTGGGTGGCCGGACAGGGCGGTTACGGGTTTCAATCCGCCCCTGCCGCCGCACAATTGATCGCCGATCTGATTTCAGGCCAGCCATCCGAGCTGGATGCCGCCACCCGCCAAGCGCTTGACCCAAGGAGGTTTTCATAATGCCCCGTCGCCTCAACCTGCCAGACAGCGCCTCTGTCGCCACCCCCGATACAGCCGGAAAACTCTTTGCGCCCTCCGCTGCGCGCAATGTCACCCCGCTCATCGACGCCTTGGCACCTCTGCTGCCAGCCTCCGGCCAAGTCGTTGAAATCGCGAGTGGAACAGGTCAGCACATCGTGGCCTACGCCAAGGCTTTCCCCGCTCTGATCTGGCAACCCACAGAAATCGACGCCAGTCGCCGCGCCAGCATCCAAGCCTATGTCGGTGAGACAAACCTTGCCAATTTGCGACCACCTCAAGCCCTCGATGCAACGGCGCCCGGCTGGTCACAGGATGTCAGCGCGCCGGATGTCATCCTACTCGCCAACCTGCTGCACCTGATCAGTTCGAAAGAAGCAGAGGTTTTGATCTCCGAAGCGGCCAAAGCGCTCTCCTCCGGCGGGCACCTTCTGATGTATGGCCCCTTCAAACGGAACGGCCAACTGGTCAGCGAAGGAGATCAGCGCTTTGATGCAGACCTGCGCAACCAGGATCCTGAGATTGGCTATAAATCAGACGTAGACCTTGCCGATTTTGCCGCAACACGGGCCCTTCTCCTAGCGCAAACCATCGAAATGCCTGCCAACAACCTACTGATAAAGTTCACAAAATCATAGCGCCGATAAATATCCCGCCCAAACGCAAACCTTGTTTGATCTCCGTCAAAATAACATTCAATTATTCGCATATGGTGTCGCCAAACTTCTATGGAGCGACACATGAGCTGGACCGAAAAACTCAACGACACACGCGGTCAATTGCGTGGATTGAACAAGACGATCCCCGACACCGCCAAAGCCTTTGGAGCCTTGGGAAAAACCGTGAAGGAGGGGGGCGTTCTCGACTTCAAAACCAAAGAGTTTGTCGCGCTTGGCATGGCCATCGTCAGCCGCTGTGAACCCTGTATCTCGCTGCATTGCGATGCGCTGGTCAAAGCGGGCGCAACACGGGAAGAGGTGTCTGACGTGCTCGCCATGGCGATTCAGATGGGGGGCGGGCCCGCCATGATGTACGCGGGCAAGGCGCTGGAATGCTTTGATGAGCTTTCCGCGGGCTGACAGCGGGCCGCGCACAACCTATGATGCCTGTAACAACAGTTTCAGCAGAATGGAAATCCCATGCGTAACCTCTTGATTGGCAGTGCCTTTGTTTCTTTTTCTCTGCTCGCAGCTCCGACTTTGGCCGCAGCAGACGATTGGGACATGGACGCAGATGGCACCATCACATGGGCCGAAGTGGAAGAAACCCGCAAACGCATCTTTGAAACCTTCGACAAAGATGGTGATGGCGCGCTGGACAACGCGGAATACACTGCCTTTGACGAGGCCCGTGCAGCAGAAGCGGAATCCAACCCCACCTCACTGGCAAAACGCGCGGTGGCCGGGCTCTCTCGCGCCAACACCGATCTCAATCTGGATGGCCGCGTCACCCGTGCAGAAATGGACACAGCCATGCGCGCCTGGTTTGACAACATCGACAAAGACGGCGACGGCGTGATCACCAAAGGCGAATACTAACGATCCCTTTGCACGAAACAGAAAAAAAGAACGCCCCGCAAATCTGCGGGGCGTTCTTTTTTTGATGTGAGAACCCTTAGCCGTTCTGACGAATGGTCTCGTTCTTTGGATCATATGGGCTGTCGCAGGTCACAACTGCATCCCAGAGCTTGTCCTGAATTTTGACCTGCAGCTTGGTGCCTTCCACCGCCAGCTCAGGCTTCACATAGCCCATGCCAATGGATTTCTCGAAGGCCACCGAGTAGCCGCCGGAGGTCAAACGCCCAACGCGCTCACCTTCTGGCGTATAAAGCGCCTCACGGCCCCATGGGTCCGCATCATCCGGGCCATCAATCAGCAACGTGCAGCATTTCACACGTACACCGGTTTCCAGCATCGCTTCCTTGCCGTGGAACTCTTTCTCCAGGTCAATAAAGCGTGGCAGATCCGCCTCCGCCGGGGTCGCATCCCGGCCCAGCTCGGTGCCAAACGCACGGTAGGATTTCTCCTGACGCAGCCAGTTTTGCGCACGCGCGCCAACCAGCTTCATGTCAAACTCCGCACCGGCCTCAACCAGCAGATCCCAGAGGTAGTTCTGCATCTCAATCGGGTGGTGCAGCTCCCAGCCGAGCTCACCAGTGTAAGCCACACGGATCGCATTCACAGGGCACATGCCCAGTTCGATCTGCTTGGCCGACAGCCATGGGAACCGCTTGTTGGACAGCGCGGTGTCCTTGTCGGCGTCGCTGATAACCTTCTTGAGCACATCGCGGGACTTCGGACCAGCGATGGCAAAGACGCCCCACTGGGTGGTGACATCCTGGATCTCGATGTAGCCGAACTCTTCCATTTTGTCTTCGGCGGCCTTGCGCAGGAAGTCGGCGTCATACTCGGTCCATGCACCGGCAGAAACGAGGTAATAGTTGTTCTCGCCATTGCGCACGATGGTGTATTCGGTGCGCGTGGTGCCCGCAGATGTCAGAGCATAAGTCAGGTTGATACGGCCAACCTTTGGCAGCTTGTTACAGGTGAACCAATCCAGGAACTGGGTGGCACCGGGGCCTTTGACAACGTGTTTGGTAAAGGCGGTTGCGTCGATCAGACCCACACCGTTGCGGATCGCCTTGGCTTCTTCGACAGCATACTGCCACCAGCCACCACGGCGGAACGAGCGGTTTTCCTCATCAAAGTTCGATGGCGCATCCACCGGACCGTAGTAGTTTGGACGCTCCCAACCGTTGACCCAACCAAATTGCGCGCCTTTTTCTTTCTGGCGATCAAACGCTGGCGAGGTGCGCAGCGGACGACAGGCTGGACGCTCTTCGTCAGGGTGGTGCAGGATGTAGACGTGCTCGTAGCACTCTTCGTTCTTGCGCGCGGCAAACTCGGTGGTCATCCAGTTCGACGAGTAGCGCTTCGGGTCAAGGCTCGCCATGTCAATCTCGGCTTCGCCGTCTACCATCATCTGTGCCAGATAGTAGCCGGTGCCACCTGCGGCGGTGATCCCGAAGGAGAAGCCCTCAGCCAGCCACATGTTGCGCAGACCCGGTGCCGGACCCACCAGCGGGTTGCCGTCAGGAGTGTAGCAGATCGGACCATTGAAGTCGTCTTTCAGACCGGATTCCGCACAGGATGGCACGCGCTCAGCCATCGCCATATACTGTTCCGCGATCCGGTCCAGATCCAGCGGGAACAGATCCGCACGGAAGCTGTCAGGCACACCATGCTCAAACTGCGCAGGCGCGCCGCGCTCATAGATGCCAAGGATCCAGCCGCCGCGCTCTTCACGGGCATAGGATTCATTGTCTGCATCGCGGACAACAGGGTGCTCTGGGTTGCCCGCTTCACGCCATTTCACCAGCTCCGGATCTTTGTCCATCACGATGAAAGTGTGCTCCACCGGGATCGCAGGCATCTTGATGCCCAGCATCTTCGCGGTGCGCTGTGCGTGGTTTCCGGATGCAGTCACAACATGCTCTGCGGTGATCACAACCTGCTCTTCAGACGGCACAAGGTTGCCACCTTTTTCCACCATCACAGTACAGGTGACTTCCCAGTGCGTGCCGTTCCAGTGGAAGTCATCCGCCTGCATCTTGCGCACGATTTCCACGCCGCGCTGACGCGCGCCTTTGGCCATCGCCTGGGTCACGTCCGCCGGGTTAATATAGCCGTCCTCAGTGTGGTAGATCGCGCCTTTCAGATCACCGGTTTCAATCAGCGGCCAGCGCTCTTTGATCTGCTCAGGCGTCAGCCACTCATAGGCCACATCACAGGTCTCTGCAGTGGAGGCATAGAGCATATATTCGTCCATACGCTCTTGCGTCTGCGCCATACGCAGGTTGCCCACAACGGCAAAGCCCGCATTCAGGCCGGTTTCTTCTTCGAGCTGCTTGTAGAAGTCCACAGAGTATTTGTGGATGTGGGTGGTCGCATAGGACATGTTGAACAGCGGCAACAAACCTGCGGCGTGCCAAGTTGACCCCGATGTCAGCTCATCGCGTTCGATCAGCATCACATCATCCCAACCGGCCTTGGCGAGGTGATAGGCAATAGAGGTCCCGACGGCACCGCCGCCTACAACCAGAGCTTTGACATTCGTTTTCATACGACAGACGACTCCCACAGAAGCATGAATTTTTCGCCAGACTGTACCTTATTACACAACAAACGCACGGCCCAGCCGACGCTTAAATGCGCGAATGCGACGCCACGTTGCCGCAAAAACCCTTGCTGCATCGCAGCGGCCTCGTTACACCGCTCCCCACCTTTTAAGGAGACAGAGCAGAATGCTGATCTGCCGCTCAGTTTCAGAGTGCCGCGATGCGGTCGCCGCCCTGCGAAAACAGGGGAAAACCATCGGCATGGTGCCCACCATGGGTTTTCTACATGCGGGCCACATGAGCCTGATAGAAACCGCGCAATCCCAAGCAGAGGCTGTGGTTGTATCGATTTTCGTCAACCCGACACAATTTGGCGAGTCTGCCGATCTGGATGCCTACCCCCGCAATGAAAGTGGCGATCTCGCCATGCTCCGGGAGGCGGGCGTGGGTGTGGTCTTCCTGCCGGAGGTGGACACGATGTATCCCCCCGGCGACGAAACCATTGTGGAAACCACCCATCTTGCAAATGTGTTGCATGGCGCTGTACGCCCCGGCCACTTCCGCGGAGTGACAACCGTGGTGGCGCGGCTCTTTAATATCGTGCAGCCAGACACCGCGGTCTTTGGCGAAAAAGACTACCAACAGCTTCAGGTGATCAAACGTATGGTCGCCGATCTGCACATGCCAGTCACCATCATCGGCGCCCCGACCGTGCGCGAGACTGACGGGCTGGCCATGTCGTCGCGCAACGTGCGCCTCTCAGCCGAAGACCGCGCCGCTGCCCTCGTGCTATCGCGCGCGCTTGATGCCGCGCAAGCCAGCACCGCAACGGGCACAACCGTGGCAACCCTGTCCAAAATCATCACAGACACCATCGCAGCCGAACCGCGCGCCAGCCTGAAAGGGCTGGACATCGTCGCCGCCGAAAGTCTCACTGTGATTGACGGGCCGCTCACCGGCCCAACTGCCATCATGATCTCCGTCGCCTTTGGCGACATTCTTCTGATTGACCAAAGAGTGGTGACACCATGAGCACGCAAACTCCCATCCGCCGAACCACCGTTCCGCAGATTGCCGCCCGCAAGGGCGGTGAGCCAATTGTCTCGCTGACCTCTTATCACGCGCACACCGCCGCCATAGTGGACAAATACGCAGACTTTATTCTGGTCGGCGACAGCCTCGGCATGGTGATGCACGGCATGGAAAGCACCGTGGGTGTGCCGCTGGATCTGATGATCATGCATGGCAAAGCCGTGGTGCGCGGCACGCAAAAGGCACTGATCGTGGTGGACATGCCCTTTGGCACCTATGAAGAAAGCCCCTCAATCGCCTTCCGCAACGCCGCCAAGATCATGAAAGAAACCGGCTGCGGCGCGGTAAAGCTGGAGGGCGGCAAACGCATGGCCGAAACCATCCGCTTCCTGACCGAGCGCGGCATCCCGGTGATGGCCCATATCGGCCTCACCCCACAATCCAGCCATGTGATGGGCGGCTTCAAAACCCAGGGCCGCGATGAAGACACATGGGCGATCCACGAAGAAGACGCCCGCGCCGTGGCCGAGGCAGGGGCCTTCTCCCTCGTACTTGAGGGTATGGTGGAGCCTCTGGCCGCCAAGATCACCAAACAGATCCCCATCCCCACCATCGGCATTGGGGCCTCTGCCGATTGTGACGGCCAGATCCTCGTGCTCGAAGACATGCTGGGTCTGAACGAATGGACGCCAAAATTCGTGAAAGTCTACGGCGACCTCGGCCCCGCCATCGAACGCGCCGTTGGCCAATATGCCGAAGAAGTCAAAGACCGCAGCTTCCCGGGGGAGGATGAGGTATATCGGTGAGATCTGACAGGGCGCAATTGAACCATCTATAAACCACGCTGTTCAAAGGCGGATTTGCGGACATAACAACATTTCACTGCAACTGCGCCAATGGCCGCTTCGCTTGCGGCGATCAGTGAATATGACCATATCGAATCCAAAGGTTCTGTGGATCAGTCACGTGCTATGAAACTCATATCGTTTTTGATTTTTGCCGTATTCGTTTCGGCCACTATCGCCTCTGCTCACTCTCCTTACTTTGGTCAACGCGAAAAGGTCGAGCTGCCAGAATTCGGAGAGGTCGAATTTGCCATTTTGTTCGGTGATGGCATAATCTTTGCTGATCCCTCGCAAGTCATCGTCTTTGATAGCGAGGGGCACTTATTGGCAGCCACCCCTCTATCGGACGCACTCATCATAAGGTGTAACAGTTCACACAATGCTCAATCATGCAGTGTCTATGACGTAGTACGAGGTTTGGTGTATAAACCCGATTTTGATCACTGGGGTCGTAGGCGAACCATTGTGGAAAATGGCAGGCCTTCTGGCGATGCCTATCCCGAATACATCAACATATCTTATGGCTTTATTGAGCGCCGCGCCACATTCGCAGATAAGCTTTCATTTGAGGTTGCGGGTATCGCGCACGCTCCTGGCTCAACTCTTTTTGCTATTTTTTGGTGGTGTTTGGCTTTGGCTCCGATGGCGCGTTTGTTCTGGTGTTGGCGGGCCAATGATTGGAAAATCAAGCCAGTGCAGTTCTCTGGAGTACTTAAAGTTTTATTGAGTGTTACTACTTTTCTGGGAATGACATGCCTCGCAGTTTTTTCTCTACTCTATGTTCCCTACTCAATCTTGTTCTTCGTGTTTGTTTTCACATTAGGTGGCATGCTGGCGTTTGTGATCACTCGGCCATGGGGCAAGCGGGCGGCAAACCAAAGCCCATAAAAATCCTTGGCTGCTTTGTTTGGTTAGGCCACCTTCGGTTTTGCAGAAATTTGGCTAGACGCCGTCTAGCAGACATTCGCCGCGTTGCGGTATCGTAGAAGTTTGGGCGCAAAACCACCAAACAACCCTGCCCAATCCCCTCACAAAATCTTCCCCGGATTCATGATCCCATCCGGGTCAATCGCCGCCTTCACCGCCGCCATCACATCGACAGCCCCGCCAAGCTCTTTGCGCAGATAAGGCTTCTTGCCCTGCCCGATGCCATGCTCACCGGTGCAGGTGCCGCCCATGGAAATTGCCAGATCATTAAGCCAGCTGACAAAGCCTTCCGCCTTGGCGACCTCCTCTGCATTCTCCATATCAATCAGCGGCAGCGTGTGGAAATTGCCATCTCCCACATGGCCCACAACTGGGGCCAGCAGACCCAGTTCCGCCGCCTTTTCAGAGGCCGCCGCCACACATTCTGCCAGCCGTGAAATCGGCACACAGACATCCGTGGACACGCCTTTTGCACCGGGGCGCAGCTGCAATGACGCCCAATACATATCATGGCGCGCCTGCCAGAGCTTGGTGCGGTCCTCGGGCTTGGTGGTCCAGACAAAGCCCGTGCCGCCGGCGTCTTCGGCAATGGCACCAAACACCTCTGCCTGCTCCGCCACACCACTTTCTGAGCCGTGAAACTCCAGCAGAAGGAGCGGTGTCTCCGGCAGATCAAGTTTGGAATAGGCATTGGCCGCCTTCACACTCATCGCGTCCAGAAGCTCAATCCGCGCCACGGGAATACCGTATTGAATGGTCGCCATCACCGCCTGACAGGCCGCATCCACACTCGCAAACGAGCAGCGCGCCGAAGACATCGCCTCGGGAATACCCTGCAATTTCAACGTGATCTCTGTGATGATGCCCAATGTGCCTTCCGCACCGATCATCAACCGGGTCAGATCATAGCCCGCGCTGGATTTCTTGGCCCGGCTGGCGGTGCGGATCACTTCGCCAGACGGCAGCACCACCTCCAGAGCCAGAACATTGTCTTTCATCGTGCCATAGCGCACCGCATTGGTGCCACTCGCCCGCGTCGAGGCCATGCCGCCAAGTGAGGCATTGGCCCCCGGATCAATCGGAAAGAACAGCCCCTGATCCCGCAGATGCAGGTTCAGCTGCTCGCGGGTCACCCCCGGCTGCACCACACAATCCAGATCCTGATCATGCACCGCAAGGATCTTGTTCATCTCGCTCATGTCGATGCAAACGCCCCCGACGGGGGCATTCACATGGCCTTCCAGCGACGTGCCGGTGCCATAGGCAATCACAGGTACCTTATGGGTGGCGCAGATCTTGACGATGGCCGCCACCTCTTCTGTCGATTTGGCAAAAATCACCGCATCGGGGGCCTGCGTGGGGATCCATGTGGTGGTGTGCCCGTGCTGAGCGCGCACAGCCTGCCCGGTGTGACAGGCCTCGCCAAACTGTTGCTCCAACACGCCCAGCACTGCGGCAATCCCATCCTCATTGCGCACCATATCCAATGCATCCCCCATGGTCTTCCCTCTCATCCCTATGCTCCTCCCAGTCGGGTAAAACCCTTGGGTTGAGAGGTCAAGCGTCGCTATTCCCCATAAGCGAGACCTTCGCGGCGCTTATCCGCGCCCCCCTGCAACGCGGTGCCCAGAGAAATCGCGTGCAGGCCGGAGTTGAGGTCGCGCTCATTCATCTCAAACCCCATCTCCGACAATGGCCCCGCCAGCGCCACCGCCCCTGTGCCGCTCTCCACATCATAGGTGCCAAAGCGGTTCACCAGATGCGGCAGATCAATCGCCGCCTGCACGTCCAGACCCCAATCCAGATGGGCAATGATGGTCTTGGCCACATAGCCAATGATCCGGCTGCCGCCCGGGCTGCCAATCACCAAGCTTGGCACCCCATCCTTGAGCACAATCGTCGGTGCCATCGAAGAACGCGGCCGCTTGCCCGGCTCCACCCGATTGGCCACCGGCACGCCATCATTGTGTGAGCGGAACGAGAAATCTGTCAGCTCATTGTTGAGCAGAAATCCCCGCGCCATCACGCGGCTGCCAAAGCCATTCTCAATCGTGGTCGTCATCGACAAAGCATTGCCATAGCTGTCCACAATCGAGATATGAGAGGTGGACGGCTGTGCAAAGCTCTGCCCGTCGCCCCAAAGCAGTGCATGATCAAACTCCGGCGTGCCCGGAGCCACGCTTTCCAACGCCTTCTCACCAGACAGCAGCTTGGCCCGCTGCGCCAGATACTCTGGCGCAATCAAACCCTCGGTCGGCACCGGCACAAAATCACTGTCCGCCATGTAGCGCCCCCGATCCGCAAAGGCCAAACGTGAGGCATCCCCAATCAGACGCCAGACCTCGGCACTTTCCGGCCCCATGCCTGCCAGATCATAGGGCGCAACCAAGCCAAGGATCTGACCAACGGTCAGCCCGCCCGAAGAAGGCGGCCCCATGCCGCACACATCATGGTCGCGATATTCCACACAAACCGCATCGCGCTCCTGCACCTGATAGAACGCCATATCCACATTGGTCAGCACACCGGGATTGTCCGCATTGCGCACCGTGGCCACAATATCGGTGGCAATCTCACCGGTATAAAACGGATCCGCGCCATACTCTGCCATCAGGCGCAGGCTTTCTGCATACTCCGGGTTCTGCAACACACTGCCTTCCGCCAATGGCGCACCACCGGGCAGGAAATAGGCCGCTGTTGCGGGATGGCTTGAAAGCCGCTCTGCATCCTTGGCCACAGCGCCCGCAAGCCGGGGGGAAACCGCAAAACCGGTCTCCGCATGGCCAATCGCCGCGTCAAGCAAACCGGGCCAGGCGCTGCGCCCCCAGCGCCGATGCGCCTCCTCAAGCAGCATAGGCGTACCCGGCACACCCACAGACCGCCCTCCGACGACCGCATCAAAGAATTTCATGCGCGCGCCATTGTCATCCAGAAACAGTTTGGGCGTCGCCGCCAAAGGGGCTTTTTCACGCCCATCCAATGTGGTCACCGCGCCGCTCTCGGCATCATACCAGACCAGAAAAGCCCCGCCACCAAGGCCCGAGCTCTGCGGCTCCACCAGCCCCAGCACCGTCTGCACCGCAACCATGGCATCCGCCGCCGTGCCCCCGGCCCGCAACACATCCGCACCGGCGTCAACGGCCAAAGGATGCGCCGCCGCCACCATCCAACGCTCCGCCTGCGTGGGTGTTCCAGCGTCTTTGGAGGCCTGCGCCGCCTTCAGCCTGTCTGGCACAAATCCGCCCAACTCAGAGCCGACCTCTGGTGCGACCGAATCCGCCGCGTCCTGCGCCAAAGCGCCGGTGGCCAACAGACAGGCCAGCGAAACACATGAAAAGAAACGATTCATCTCAAAACTCCCCTCGCAAAAATGCCGGAGGGCCCGCGCCCACCCAACCTTCAGCTTAGGTCAGTCGTAAGGCATCGCCAACAAAGGATAGCTACTCAATACGTCGTAGACCGCCCCGTCCTGCGTCAGAGAAGATCGGTAAAGCGCGAATTCCGACACATCAATTGGCCACATATCGTAATGCGCCCCGCGCGAAATCGCCCCTTGGATTTTTTCGGGTGCATGCTGCCCATCGCGAAACCGGCACAGGGTCACATGCGGGCGAAACCTGCGTTTCTCAAGCTTCATGCCCACGCGCCGAGCCGCCTTGGCCACATCGGCCTGCAAAGCCATCAAATGGGGATCCGGCGCGACCAATAGTGCCAACAACCGGCTGCGCGGCGCGCCAAACAAATCGATGCCTTTCAGGGTCATCTCAAAGGACGGCACACGGATAAGCTCCAGCTCCTCATGCAGCGCTTCCAGCTGCTCCATGGGCTGATCATCCAGAAAGGCAAGCGTCACGTGCAGATTGGCAAGCGGCACCGGGCGTCCGACCGACAGTCGCTCCTGCACATCCGCCACCGCATCCGCCGCGCGGCCCTCAATAGGGATGCCAACAAAGGCGCGCATCGCGCTCAGAGCATCGCAGGCACAACCAGATCTGGTGGACGGTGCCCATCATCAAAGGTTTTGATGTTGATCAGGACCTTCTCGCCCATCTCAATGCGCCCTTCCACGGTGGCAGAGCCCATATGCGGCATCAGTACCACATTGGGCACCCCGCGCAGATCAGGGTGCACTTCATGGCCATGTTCATAAACGTCCAGTCCCGCTCCAGCCAACGCGCCGGTTTTCAGCGCGCGCACCATGGCGTTTTCATCAATCACTTCCCCCCGTGAGGTGTTGATGATGACGGCCGAAGGCTTCATCAGCTTCAGACGCCGCGCATTGAGCAGGTGGAACGTCGAAGGCGTGTGCGGACAGTTGACCGAGACCACATCCATCCGCGCCAGCATCTGATCAAGGCTTTCCCAATAGGTCGCCTCATACTGCTCCTCAATCTCCGGGCGCAGGCGACGGCGGTTATGATAATGGATCTGCATGCCACAAGCATGCGCACGCCGTGCCACTGCGGTGCCAATGCGCCCCATGCCCAGAATGCCAAGCCGCTTGCCGCTGACCCGGCCACCCAAAAGCGTGGTGGGGGCCCAACCATCCCATTCTCCCGATTGCATGCGCTGCACCCCTTCGCTGACGCGGCGGGTCACGCCCAAAATCAGGGCCAACGCCATATCGGCAGTGTCATCCGCACTCACGCCCGGCGTGTTGGAAACCAGCACCCCACGCTGGCGCGCAGAGGCCACATCGATGTGATCCACACCCGCCCCATAGTTGGCGATCAGCTTCAAACGCTCACCGGCCTGTGCAATCATATTGGCGTCAATCTTGTCACTCAGCGTAGACACCAGCACATCCGCGTCTTTCATCGCCGCGGACAATTGCTCGCGGGTCATCGGGCTGTCGTCATCACGCAGCCGCACATCAAACAGTTCTGACAGTCTTGTCTCAACCGCTTCAGGTAAGCGTCGCGTAACGACAACACTCAGACGTTGCTTTGGCATGCGGGGCCTCCCAGTGCTTTTCAATCCAGCGCGTTGGTGCCACACTGCCTTACAGGTCAACGGGGCACAAGAACCCCTCCGCACCTTCAGAGCAGAAAAAATCAGGCAATATGTTCTCCTTGGGTCAAAATTCTCTTGTGGGCTTGGTCGTGGCATTGCTTCTGGCCCTTACAACTTCCGTCACGGCACAGACCGAGACGGCACCATCAGACGTGGCCGCTGCCAAAATCAAACGGGGCCCGGTCACCAATCTGCCCCTGCCGCGTTATGTGTCGCTCAAAGCCTCCAAGGCCAATGTGCGACGCGGTCCCTCCCGCA
The DNA here is from genome assembly GCF_001458175.1 of Shimia marina. Classification (GTDB taxonomy): domain Bacteria; phylum Pseudomonadota; class Alphaproteobacteria; order Rhodobacterales; family Rhodobacteraceae; genus Shimia; species Shimia marina. The sequence goes on along the minus strand of NZ_CYPW01000032.1, from coordinate 206,299 downwards.
CGCATCGCATCGACTGGGTTTTCACCCGCAAATCCATGCCCCTGCAAATCACCGCAGAATACGGCCACTGGCGCCGCGTGCGCGACATCGACGGCGCGGGCGGCTGGGTGCATTACTCCCTGCTGTCAGGCGTCCGCACGGTGATCATCCAGACCGACATGCTGCCACTCGCCGTGCGCCCCACCGAAGCCACATCCACGACCGCCCACCTTGAGCTGGGCGTGATCGCCAAACTCGAAGAATGCACGCTGGACTGGTGCCGCCTCAATGCAGGCGGCTACAAAGGCTGGGTTCAGAAAACCAGCCTCTGGGGCGTGTCAGCCGAAGAAATCCGCGACTGAAACAGCCTGCTGTAGATGTACTGATTGCCACAGGCACCTAACGCGACCACCCGAGTTGGACAGGTTCCCGATCGATAATCGAGGCCAGACAGTGCCGCGCCAAATCCCCACAATGACGCGCTGCAGAGAATGTCGGCAATGAGCCCGTGTACCTCATGCTGCGCAGCGCTCGAATGACCGCTATGTGAAGAGTACATAGTTTCTTCACATACGAAGTCGGATATCGAACACCTTGCTTTCCGACTGGCGGCTATGATGTTATTTTTCTTGATCAAGTATGTAATTTTAGGAGCTTATAATTGAGCGATTTCTCCACAGGAATCTGCAATGACAAGTGGCAAGCCGTTCCCAGACAGCCGGACGCTGACATATTTTACATCCATTGCACGGGAGGATTTCGGGGGACAAAGATCAGTGACGATCATTGGCAAATTGAACCGATTTTTGAAAATGGGGAAGCGCGCGCCAAGGGCTTCCTGACCGATAAACAATTGCGCCAGATAGTTCGGATTGGTGGTTTTAAAGTGCTAGGCTTTCAGGCAAGCGGCTGGCTGAATGGAGAATGGCACTCATCTTGGCGTCCGATTATTCCTACTGAAAAGAACCATGCACGAAGCCCATCTGCCATTTGGGGTAGCATTTCGACAAACCTCTTTAGTGCGACACGCGCTCAGCAGCTCACAGAACTAAAGGAGCCCGACCATTCCAAGGTCGCGACAATTCTTGATGATAGCAGCGTGGAGGAAAGGCTCGCGCGAGCAATTAGCTTCAGCTTACGTTCTATGGACCTCGCCGTTGAGCAAATTGCGGAACACTACAACGAACAACTCGTCAATAAGATGTATGCAGGCAAAGTAGACGGGCAAAGGAGTTCCAATACAATGGATCAAAACCTGTTCGCGCACGTCCACGCTTTTTTCCTTCAACTAGGGTCTGCTCGGGACTACCTTGCCGCCTTCATCGCCAATCGCTTGGGCATGAATGCAAGCCATGGCAAGGTCGACACCATGAACGCTCTAAAGAGCAAGCTTCGCTCGCATCACGCTGGCAGTGAGCCAATACTCGATCTCTTTCTCCAAAAGAAATGGCTGATGGCGAAACCCGATGAACCCGACAGATGGGCGACATCAGGCTGGTTGAAGGAAGTCACAGACCTTCGAAATGAAATCGTTCACCGCAGACCGTATGGGTCAGTCTACGCAGAGCGTTTCGGTTGGGCAAAGCCGGTAAGAGCCGACCTTGGATTGTACCGTTACTTCCGCCCGATAGAAATCGAAGGGCAGCCAGAACGCGATCTGCTGGACCTGATTTGCTACCACTATCGTGAGTGCACGGGCATCTTTTTTGACGCCGCAAAGGCGGCTGGCCTTGATGGAAATATGATGTCTCTAACAGACAAGGAGATCGTTTCGCTTAAAGTGATCCATCCACCAACAGCGGATCAGTAGGCCTTCTTGATATTTGAAAGCAGACATTGGTGCGCCCGCAGCGAATGACAGTTTCGCCCGCTCATCTGCCTTCGAGACCACCAGCCAAACACCGCCCCGCTGACGGCTTCAAAAAACCTCCCGTCGAGCGCCATACTTCCATGACGCTCAACAGACATTCATTACGCGCCGCTTACTGCGCCGCCTCTGCCGCTGCGCGGATGGCGCGGATGTTGTCGCCGTAGACCTGCGCCTGATCGACAGAGCCACCTTTGAACACAGCAGAGCCCGCCACTAGGACATCTGCGCCCGCTGCGGCCACCAAAGGCGCGGTCTCGGTGGTCACGCCACCGTCGATCTGAATGTGGATCTCACGATCGCCGATCATCTCACGGCAGCGGCGGGTTTTCTCCACGCCGGAATGGATGAACTTCTGCCCACCAAAGCCGGGGTTCACCGTCATGATCAGCACCATATCCACCAGATCCAGCACATGTTCGATGCTTTCCAGCGGTGTGCCGGGGTTCACGGCCACACCGGCCTTCACACCCTGCGCCTTGATCGCCTGAATGGTGCGGTGAATATGCGGGCCGGCCTCCACATGGGCGGTGATCATATCGGCACCGGCCTCGGCATAGGCCTCGATGTAAGGGTCCACCGGCGCGATCATCAGATGCACATCCATGAAGGTCTTCACATGCGGACGGAAGGCTTTCACGGCGGGGGGACCAAAGGTCAGGTTCGGCACAAAATGCCCGTCCATCACATCCACATGCACCCAATCAGCGCCCTGCTCTTCAATGGCCCGGATTTCCTGCCCGAAGTTGGCAAAATCTGCCGAGAGAATGGATGGGGCAATTTTGATGCTGCGATCAAAGCTCATGTCTGGCTCCCTCTCCGGCTGTGCCGGGAACTGAAATGATGCAGGCCACGCACGGCCTGCCTGCCAAATCGCCCAGTTGCAGTGCGATTCGAAACTGGCGGCAAAATGCCTTTGCAGGGGCCAAAACACAATCCGGCATCCCTCCCCCGACCAACATTGCAAAATCGCCCATTTTTTCATCAAAAATCAAAAACACGCCCAAAAAATCGACGCCAAAATCTCATCTCGCCCAAAAATAAGGCACGCGACCTTTCTGATCCGCGCAACCAATGCAAGCCATTAAGAAACCCACTGCCGTTTTCGGAGAAAGTGCCATCACCGCGCTCACGCATATATCTTGTCCGGAGGTTGCCCCAGAGGTCGCCAACACGCCTTCAACTCCGGCACAACCCCGCGCCATTGGCACGGCACAGATCCGCAGCAAACAGCGTGATGGCAAAACAGTTCTGGACGATCTGCGCCTGTCCGGGTCAAGCCGTGTGCTCTTTCCTCATGCAAACTACGCGCGCGGTCGCAGTGCAAATCTTCAGGCCGTGTTGCTCAATACCGCAGGCGGCATCACCGGCGGCGATCGTTTTGACGTTGCTGCCGCAGCGGGCACCAACAGCCATCTCACCCTCACCACACAGGCCGCCGAGCGCGCCTACCGCAGCATTGGCCCAAAACCCGGCACTTTGGGCACGACGCTGACCCTTGAAGAGAATGCACGGCTCGATTGGCTGCCACAGGAAACCATCCTGTTTGAAGGCGCGTCCCTGCACCGCAGCCTGACGATCAACATGGCCCCAAACGCCCGCTTCCTGATGGTCGAACCGGTCATATTTGGCCGCACCGCCATGGGCGAAACCCTGCAATCAGCGCATATTTTTGATCGCGTGACACTGCACCGTCACAATCGTCTGCTCTTTGCAGATCGTGTCAAACTGTCCAAAACCGTTCAGGCCCATCTCGATCGCCCCACCATCGCAGGAGGGGCACGTGCCATGGCCACTGTACTGCTGGCGGCCCCAGATGCCGACCGTCATCTCGACGCCCTACGCGCGCTCTTACCTGAGACAGGCGGGGCCAGCGTGATCCGCGATGGCCTGCTCTTCGCCCGCATTCTGGCCGCAGACAGCTACGCGCTGCGCCAGTCCCTCATTCCCGCGCTCACGCTTCTGCACGGCGCTGACCTTCCTAGAACATGGATGCTTTGACCACATGCAACTGACCCCTCGTGAAAAGGACAAACTGCTGATTGCCATGGCCGCCGAAGTGGCCCGCAAGCGTTTGGACCGTGGCGTAAAACTCAACCACCCCGAAGCCATCGCCCTGATCACCGACGCGGTGGTCGAAGGCGCGCGCGATGGGCGCTCCGTCGCCGATCTGATGCAATCGGGCGCACAGGTGATCACGCGTGCGCAATGCATGGAGGGAATCGCCGAGATGATCCACGAAGTGCAGGTTGAGGCCACATTTCCCGATGGCACCAAGCTTGTGACCGTCCACAACCCGATCCGCTGAAGGAGACCCCATGCACCGTTTCGCCGCAACCATGGACGCCGCCCTCACGCCACATGATCCGCCCGGTCTCTGGGCGCCTCTGTCTTCCGGCCTCGCTGTGTCGGCTGGCCTCACTTTTCTGATTTGGAACTTGCAATGATCCCAGGTGAACTCATCCCCGCAGACGGCACATTGACGCTCAATGAAAACGCCGAAGTCACTACATTGATGGTCGCCAACACCGGCGACCGGCCCATTCAGGTGGGCAGCCACTATCATTTTGCCGAGACTAACCCCGCATTGGAATTTGACCGTGCCGCCGCTCATGGCCTGCGTCTGGACATCGCCGCCGGTACGGCCGTGCGTTTTGAGCCCGGCCAAAAACGCGAAGTGCATCTGATCCCGGTATCAGGCGCGCGCCGTATCTATGGATTTAATCAGAAAGTCATGGGGCCGCTCTCATGACATAACCTCAAGGAGATTTCGATGACGCCGATTGCAACAAGCTCCATCACAGCCTCGCTGAGTGGGTTCCTCTTTATGTCTCGCATGGTTGAGCGCCAGATGCGCACATCCCATGCCATGACGCGCGCTTTCATGCGCTCCATGATGCTGCCCGCCACGCAGCCACCGCAATTCGCGTCCTCACAGTCTTCTGCCGCTACAGCGGTCGATGCCAAACCCGTCACGCCAGTTAAATCCCCCGCAGCCAAATCAAACACAGCCAAACCATCTGCGACAACACCTGCAAAAGCGCCGAGCAAGTCCCGCAACAAAGCCCCCAAGACAGCCCGCACAACCACGACAAAGACCACCAGAAAATCCGCTCCAAAACCGCCTGCACCAGCTTCAAACGTCACCGCCAAACCTGCCGTAAGCGAACCGGTGTTCAAAACCACTGCGACCAAAACCACTGTCGCCAAAACCAAAACAGCGCCCAAATCGCCCTCCAAGCCCAAGGCAACACAAACAAAGGCGGTAAAAGTGGACACACCGGCGACACCCACGACGGCAAAAACAGCGACCGCAGACGCAACCGTCACAAAACCCGCCGCCCCCGCCGCACCTGCGGCTCCAGAAAGTGCACCCAAGAAGGCCGCGCCTGCCAAAGCCAAAACCACCGCTCCCAAAAAAGCCGCACCGCCCAAAGCTGCGCCCACCAAGACGACCAAAGCCGCAACACCCACGGCCTCTGCTCAGACAGACGCCCCCGCCAAGAAAACCACGCGACAGCCGTCCAAGCCCCCGGCCATGCCCGCTGCCGCGAAACCAAAAAAGACCCCCTGAGCGCGCCTCCTGCCCTCAGCGCAACCAAAGAGACCTCAACAGATGCCTGCGAAAATCTCCCGCTCTGACTATGCCGCAATGTTTGGCCCCACCGTGGGCGACAAGCTGCGCCTTGCCGACACCGATCTGATCATTGAAATCGAGCGGGATCTGACTGCCGAACGTGCGGGCAACGGCAATGCGCTGAGTTACGGCGAAGAGGTCAAATTCGGTGGCGGCAAGGTGATCCGCGACGGCATGGGCCAGGCCCAGACCACCCGCGCCGAAGGCGCTGTGGACACCGTGATCACCAACGCGCTGATTGTGGATCACACCGGCATCTACAAGGCGGATGTGGGCCTCAAGGACGGGCGCATCGCCAAAATCGGCAAGGCAGGCAACCCTGACACCCAGCCGGGCGTCGACATCATTGTCGGCCCCGGCACCGAGGCCATCGCAGGAGAGGGCAAAATCCTCACCGCAGGCGGCTTTGACAGCCACATCCATTATATCTGCCCCCAGCAGATCGAGGATGCGCTACACTCCGGCCTTACCACTATGCTCGGTGGCGGCACCGGGCCTGCGCATGGCACGCTGGCCACCACCTGCACCCCCGGCCCATGGCACATTGGCCGCATGCTGCAATCCGCCGATGCCTTCCCGATGAACCTCGCCTTTGCGGGCAAGGGCAACGCCTCCCTGCCTGCCGCCATCGAAGAACAGGTGAAGGCAGGCGCCTGCGCACTCAAACTGCACGAAGACTGGGGCACCACGCCTGCCGCCATTGATTGCTGCCTTTCGGTGGCCGACGCCATGGACGTGCAGGTGATGATCCACACCGACACGCTCAATGAGTCGGGCTTTGTCGAGAATACAGTGGCCGCCATGAAAGGCCGCACCATCCACGCCTTCCATACTGAGGGCGCAGGCGGCGGCCACGCGCCGGACATCATCAAGATCTGCGGCGAAGAGCATGTGCTGCCCTCCTCCACCAACCCCACACGGCCCTTTACCGTGAACACCGTGGATGAGCATCTCGACATGCTCATGGTCTGCCACCACTTGGACAAATCCATTCCCGAGGATGTGGCCTTCGCCGAGAGCCGCATCCGACGCGAGACCATCGCCGCAGAAGACATCCTGCATGACATGGGCGCGTTTTCGATCATCGCCTCTGACAGTCAGGCCATGGGCCGCGTCGGCGAAGTGCTGATCCGCACATGGCAGACCGCAGACAAAATGAAGAAACAGCGCGGCCGCCTTGCTGAGGAGACCGGCGAGAACGACAACTTCCGCGTCCGCCGATATATCGCGAAGTATACCATCAACCCCGCCATCGCCCATGGCATCGCCCATCAGATCGGCTCTATTGAAGAGGGCAAACGCGCTGATCTCGTGCTCTGGAACCCGGCCTTCTTTGGCGTGAAACCGGAAATGGTGCTGATCGGCGGCTCTATTGTCTGCGCCCAGATGGGCGATCCCAACGCGTCTATTCCAACGCCACAACCAGTCTATTCCCGCCCGATGTTTGGTGCCTATGGCCGCGCGGTGGAAAACGCCGCCGTGGTGTTTGTGTCGGAGGCCGCACAGGCCGAAGGCATCGGGGCCTCGCTGGGACTGGCAAAAGACACCATCGCCGTTCAGAACACCCGCAACATCGGCAAATCCCACCTCAAGCTCAATACCGCCACGCCGGAGATTGAAGTGCATCCAGAGACCTATGAGGTGCGCGCAGACGGCGAATTGCTCACATGCCAGCCCGCCGAAGTCCTGCCCATGGCCCAGCGCTACTTCATGTTCTGATCCCCCACATGCCCATGACGCCCCCTATACACGCGCTGCATTGCAGCATACGCAAGACCGATATGACGAAAGACCCCCTGCAAATGTCAGCTCAACTGACCTATATTCAGCGCCAAGGGAGGACCAAAGGTTTACAACAAACTGAGGTTCAAAATGGCACTGACCGACACACATTCATCCGCCCCGCTCTCGCTGGGCAAAATCCTCGCCGCTCCCTTTGTGGCGATTGGCAACTTTCTCGTCGCCATGATGGAAAACAACAGCCGCGTGCAGCATGTTCAAGCCCTGAACGCGCTGAGCGATGCCGAGCTGGCCGAACGTGGCCTGAAGCGCGACGACATCGTAGCGCATGTTTTCCGCGACATGATGCACGTCTGAGCAAAACGCTGGGGGCGCGGCCATGACCACGCTGCCCACCGCACACCGCTATCACAGCCATGGCCACGCCGCCGCCTCTGGCCGCGTGGCCCTGACATACGAAGACCGTTTCCTGCGCCGCAAAACCCTCCTGACGGAGGAGGGTACGCGTATTCTGGTCGACCTGCCCAAAACCACGTCACTGGATCATGGCGGCGTCCTGCTGCTGGAAGATGGGCGCGAAATCACTGTCATCGCAGCCGCCGAGCCGTTGTTGCAGGTCACGGCAGAGCATCTGCCCCGCATCGCCTGGCATATTGGCAACCGCCACACCCCCTGCCAGATCGAAGACACCCGCCTGCTGATCCAGCCCGATCACGTGATCAAACAAATGCTCACGCTGCTTGGTGCCACAGTGACCGAGGTGAGCGAACCCTTCACCCCCGAAGGCGGGGCATATGGGCACGGGCGTACCCATGGCCATGACCACAGCCACCCGCACGCCCATGACCACGCACAGGATCACAGCCACAATCATGATGGGGCACACAGCCACGCTCATGACCACTGATCCCATTCTGACCTTGGCCCAATGGCTCTCTCCGGCCTATCCGGTCGGGGCCTTCACCTACAGCCACGGGCTGGAGGCACTGGTAGACGCCGGAATTGTCTGCGACGCAACAAGCTTCCGCGCCTGGCTGCAAGACACCCTGTCTTTTGGCGCAGGACAGAATGATGCCATCCTGCTGGCCCATGCCCACCGCGCCGAAGACCTCAGCACGCTGGCCGAGCTGGATGATCTGGCCCGCGCTCTGGCCCCCTCTGCCGAACGCCTGCTGGAAAGTGAGCAACAGGGCGCGGCCTTTGTGCGCACCGTTGCCGCCATTCATGATCTGGACCTCACCACGATGACCTACCCCATCGCCGTGGGCCGCGCCGCACGTCTGCAGAATTTGCCTCTGCCAGACACCGCGCGGCTGTTTCTGCATGCCTTTGCCGCCAATCTCACCTCTGCCGCCACCCGCCTTGTGCCGCTGGGTCAGACCGAGGCACAGGCGGCCCTCACCGCCCTGACCCCCCTCTGCCAGCAGATCGCGGATCAGGCGCTTTCCCAACCGCTGGAGGCCATCGCAGCATCAAGCTTTGTCGGCGACATCGCCTCCATGCGTCATGAAACCCAATACTCAAGGCTGTTTCGCTCATGACCTCTTCTTCCGCTCCCTCGCCCAACGGCCCGCTGCGCATCGGCATTGGCGGCCCGGTCGGCGCTGGCAAAACCACGCTCACCGCCAATCTCTGCCGCGCGCTGCGCGACAAGCTTTCCATCGCCGTGGTCACCAATGACATCTACACCCGCGAAGACGCCGAAGAGCTCATGCGCCAACAGGTGCTGCCGCTGGAGCGTATCAAAGGCGTGGAAACCGGCGGCTGTCCCCACACCGCCATCCGCGAAGATGCCTCCATCAACCTCGCCGCCATTGACGCGCTGACCAAAGAGATCCCCGATCTCGACATCGTGCTGATTGAATCCGGCGGCGACAATCTCTCCGCCACCTTCAGCCCCGAGCTCGCAGATCTCACCCTCTATGTGATTGACACGGCCGCAGGCGAAGAGATCCCCCGCAAAGGCGGCCCCGCCATCACCCGTTCCGATATTCTCATCATCAACAAAACCGACCTCGCGCCTTACGTGGGTGCCTCCCTTGAGGTCATGGAACGCGACGCAAAGAAAATGCGCGGCCCCCGCCCGTTCCTCTTCACGTCCTTGCGCCACGGCAAAGGGCTGGAGGCGCTGCTGCCCCTGATTGGCGAAATCGGCGGCGTGCCGGCTTTGATGGAAACCTGAAACCGAAACGCAGCCACACCGCGCCTGCCTGCGTCTGATCAGGAAATTTTCCCGCAAAATCCGCAATCCCGCTTCCTCTTGACCAAAATATCCCCGCCGGAGGCTCCCGTCACTTCAACCCGCGCCCCATTGGCGCTAAGAGCGATGCACAAGCAACCGGCGGACTTTTCTATGATCACGCTCAACAATGTCTCTGTCTCCTTCGGGGAGCGTGTCGTTCTCAACAGCCTCTCCCTGACGCTGACAGAGCGCCGCATTGCCGTGATCGGCGCCAATGGCTCGGGCAAATCCACCTTTGCCCGCCTGCTCAACGGGTTGGCCCTCCCCACCTCTGGCGAGGTCATTGTAGATGGGCTCAACAGCGCCAAGAAAGGCCGAGAGCTACGCCGCAAGGTGGGCTTTGTCTTCCAAAATCCCGACAATCAGATCGTCATGCCCGTGGTGGAAGAAGACCTCGCCTTCGGCATGAAAAACCTCGGGTTCTCCAAAGACGACATCGCCGCCAAAACCGACGAAATTCTGGCCCGCTACAACATGAGCGATCTGCGCGAACATCCCGCGCATCTCCTGTCGGGCGGTCAGAAACAGCTCATCGCCATCTCCGGCGTGCTGGTAATGGATCCCGCGATTGTTGTCATGGATGAGCCCACCACATTGCTGGATCTGCGCAACAAACGCCGCGTCGCCCGCGCCGTGGCCGCCCTGCCGCAGATGGTCATCACCGTCACCCATGATCTCGACCTCATCACCGATTACGACCGCGTCATTGTCATCGATGACGGGGGCGTTTTTGCCGATGGTCCCCCCGCCGAGGTGATCGCGGCCTATCAGGAGCTCATGGCCTGATGCTCGACCTCTATTCTCCCGGCACATCTGTTCTGCACCGCCTGTCTCCAGGCGTCAAAATGCTGAGCATGGCTCTGGGCGCCACGCTGTTGTTTCTCAACCAGAGCCTGCTGATCACAGCCGCAGCAACCCTCGGCATTCTCGCCCTCTACCCCGTAGCGCGACTCCCCCTGACGAAAGCAGCGGCCCAGCTGCGCCCGCTTCTGGTGATCTTCGCGCTGTTCTTTGCAGTACAGTGGTATTTTGAAAGCCTCACGCTGGCCGCCTATGTGGTGCTGCGTCTGGCCGCTTTGATCCTGCTGGCCAGCCTCGTCACCCTCACCACCCGATCCAGCGATATGATCGACACGATGACACGCGGCTTGCGCCACCTGAAACCCCTTGGCGTGCACCCCGAAAAAGTCAGCCTCGCCATCTCGCTCGCACTGCGCTTCATTCCTGTTCTGGCACAAATCACAACTGAGGTGCGCGAAGCCCAGAAAGTGCGCGGGTTGGAGCGCTCCGTGATTGCCGTGGCCATGCCCATGGCCATTCGCGCAATCAAGATAGCGGACGATATTTCCGATGCCATCGATTCCAGAGGATATCGTTCCTAAGTTCCCCCCAAAAGCGCCCGGTCGCCTTGCTCCGCGCCGGAAGGGTTTCTAGCCAGCCTCAAATTTCAGATCCAAGACCCTCGCTCACGGAACACAAAATGACCACCAAAGACATCGTCTACATCGCGCTTTTTGCCGCCCTCACCGCCGCTCTGGGCCTGATGCCTCCGATCCATTTTGCAGGCGCGGCCCTGCCGCCCATCACCGCCCAATCGCTTGGTGTTATGCTGGCTGGTGCCGTGCTGGGGGCCAAACGTGGCGGCTTTGCGCTGCTCCTCTTCATCGCCCTTGTTGCGGTCGGCCTGCCGCTGCTGTCCGGTGGTCGCGGTGGCTTTGGTGTCCTGCTGGGCACCTCCGGCGGCTTCCTGCTGGCATGGCCCTTCTGTGCCGCGCTCATCGGCTACCTGATTGAAAACGATTCTGCCGCAGGCCCTGTGAAAACCGGTGTCTACGTGGCACTTGGGGGCATCGCTCTCATGTATGCCGCTGGCATTCCGTGGATGGCCTTCATCGGCAAACTCGGCCTTGGTAAATCTCTCTCCATCATGGTGGCCTATGTCCCCGGCGATCTGGTAAAGGTGGTTCTGGCGACACTCATCGCCCGCGGCCTGCGCCGCGCCTACCCCAACCTCTGAGGACGCGTTTGCCCCTACGCCATGCATTAGATCATCACGCCCGCCAGCGCCCCGATGCGCTGGCGGTTGCCCTGTCTGACACCCGTCTCAGCTACGGCGCCCTCTATAATCGCATCAAGCGCCTGCACGCGGCCCTCTGCGCCCTGCCACAACAGGCCCGCCCAGATCTCCCTCTGCCAGACGGCGCACGCAATTTTGCGCTCTCCATCGGCAACCACCCCGAAGCCCCCACGCTTCTGGCCACCGCTCTGGCCACCCCACATGTGGTCACCCTGCTAGATCCGCAATGGCCCGACCGGTTGCATCAGCGCGTTCTGGCCAAACTGCCCCCTGACGTGTTGTTCTGCCTGTCAAGCCAGACCGGTCTGATCGACACGGCTGCGCGTCTGGGCATCCCTGCCATCGCGATTGACACCACAGCCTTTGCGGCCTTTCTGCAAGCGCCACAGGACATCCCTTTCACCCACCCACGCGACATCTTCATGGTGGGCTTCACCTCCGGCACCACCTCTGAACCCAAAGCCTTCGCCCGCGCGCGCCACAGCTGGCGCGCCTCGCTGGACGCCAGCCGCCTCGCCTTTGCGCTCACCGATCAAAGCCACACCTTCGCGCCCGGCCCGCTCTCCCACGGCATCACGCTCTATGCGCTTGCCGAGACGCTCGACCTAGGGGCCAGCTTCCACGCCCTGCCAAAATTTGATCTCAGTGCCACCCACAAAGCCATGGCCGAGACCCGCCGTATCGTCGCCGTGCCCAGCCTGCTGGGCGCGCTCTGCCGCGATACGCCACAGGAACAGATCGTCGAAATCACCACCGCCGGGGCCAAGCTCGACCCGGCGCTGCTGACAAAGGCCCGTCAGCATTTCCCCCGCGCCCGTGTGCATGAATACTATGGTGCCTCCGAGCTTGGCTTTGTCAGCCTCAACACCCACGGCCCACAAAGCTCCTCCGCCCCTTCCTATTCCGTAGGGCGTCCCTTCCCCCATGTGGAACTCTCCCTGCGCCAAAACGGTGCAGAAGTCGCTCAGGGCACAGCCGGCACCATCTTCGTGCGCGGTGATCTGGCGATTGATGGCTATCTCTGGGGCGGGCGCACCTCCGGCTTTCGGCGCGAAGGCCCCTGGGCCACGGTTGGGGATGTCGGCAAGCTCAACTCCGACGGCAGCCTCAGCCTCTTGGGGCGCGAAGGGGGCATGGTCATCACCGCAGGCCATAATGTCTACCCTCAGGAAATCGAAACCGCCCTTGCAGACATCGCTGGCATTGACGCCGCCGTGGTCTTTGGCCTCGCACATCCCTCCAGAGGGCAGGAGCTCATCGCGATCATTCAGGGCGACGCCGCACTGGACGAACTCAAATCACAACTCGCCATTCGCCTGCCCCGCTACAAGCTGCCACGCCACATCTACCGCCTCTCCGAATGGCCCCTGACCAGCTCCGGCAAACCAGATCGTGGCCGCCTGATGTCCTGGCTGCATGAGAAAGATCCCCGCCTTGTCTCCGCTACCGGGTGATCTGCCCCCAGATCACCAGCCGGTGATCATCGCCGCACAGCGCAGCGCCATCGGCCGCGCGGGCGGCATATTTGCCTCTCTGGATGTGGAATACCTCGCCGCGCCGGTGATGCAGGCTGTGCTGGCAGAGGCGCAGATCAGCCCGAACCAACTGGACGATGTGATCCTCGGCAATGCCGCTGGCCCCGGTGGCAATGTCGCCCGCCTTTCAAGCCTGCATGCGGGCTTTCCTCCCTCCATTCCCGGCGTCACAGTGGATCGCCAATGCGGCTCAGGTCTTGAGGCCGTGATGATGGCCTGCCACCTCATCATGGCGGGTGCAGGCACCACCTACCTTGCAGGCGGCGTGGAAAGCCAGAGCCGCGCGCCTCTGCGCAGCCTGCCCGCCAGCGGCACATTGCCCGCACACAGCTACACACGCGCGCGCTTTTCCCCTGACACCATCGGCGACCCAGAAATGGGCGCTGCCGCCGACACCGTCGCCAAACAGTTCAACATCTCCCGCACCCGTCAGGATGCCTTCGCCCTGCGCTCCCAGCACCGTGCAACGGAAGCCCGGGCCGCTGGGCGTTTCACCGCCGAAATCACCCCTGTCGCAGGCCAAACCACCGACGAATGCATCCGCGAGACCATGACCGTAGCCCGTCTTGCCCGCCTCCGCCCCGCCTTTAGCAAAGACGGCACCGTCACCGTGGGCAACGCCTGCCCGCTCAATGACGGCGCAGCGGCCCTGTTGATCACTACAGCCGCCAAGGCCCGCAGCTTGGGTCACACAAACGCTCTCGCCTATATCGGTGGCGCAGCGGCGGGCGTAGATCCCAACATTCTGGGTATTGGCCCCGTCGCCTCCACCCAAAAGCTGCTCAAACACCACACTGACCTGCATCTCGCTGATCTGACGCATCTGGAATTCAACGAAGCCTTCGCCGCGCAGGTGCTGGCCAGCCTTGATGCACTTGGGATCGACGAGACCCTGCCCAACCAAGACGGCGGCGCCATCGCCCTTGGCCACCCTTTCGGAGCCTCCGGTGCCATCCTTGTGGTGCGCCTGTTCACCCAACTCATCCGCCAAAACGCCCCAGCAGACGCACGAGCCATGGCCATGATCGGGATCGGCGGCGGCCAAGGTCTCACCGCCGCCTTCCAGTCCACGCGCCTGTAAGAAAAACCAAAACGGGGCCGCGCTGCGACCCCGTCTCTCATCTCATATCAGACGCGCTTACTCGTCTTCATCATCCAGCATCCGCACCGCACCCAGCGAGGCGTTGGACACGTGCTGCGCATAGACCTTCAGAGCTTTGGACACCGCGCGTGGGCGCCCTTCCGCTTTCCAGAACTTTTTATCGGCCTGCGGGTGGTTTTCGCGGCGACGTTGCAGCTCTTCGTCGCTCACATCCAGATGAATGGTCCGGTTGCGCACGGAAATACGGATCTTATCGCCATCTTCCACCAGACCAATCACGCCCTTCTCTGCCGCTTCCGGCGAGGCGTGGCCAATCGACAGACCCGCGGTGCCGCCAGAGAAACGTCCATCGGTCAGCAACGCACAGGTGTGATCCAGTTTCTTGGATTTCAGATACGCCGTTGGATAGAGCATTTCCTGCATGCCCGGCCCGCCTTTCGGACCTTCATAGCGGATCACCACCACGGAATAAGGCTGAACCTCATTCTGCAGAATGCCGTGCATCGCATCTTCCATGGATTCAAAGACTTTGGCAGTGCCTTCAAACTCATACATCTGTTTGATCACACCGGCAGTCTTAAGGATACAACCCTGCTGCGCAATGTTGCCAAACAGCACACACAGCCCACCTTCCTCGGAATAGGCATTGGCAAAGTCGCGCACGCAGCCGTCTTCCACGTCCAGATCAAGCTCGGTGTACATCCGCGACTGGCTGAAGGCCTCTGTCGTGCGCACGCCGCCGGGGGCCGCGATGAACAGATCGCGCGCTTCGTTGCCTGCGGTTTCGCGGCGTACATCCCATTTGTCGATGAACTCGCCCACGGTGCGCTCATGCACGGTGGCACAATCCCGGTGGATTTTGCCTTCACGCTCCAGCTCGCCTAGAATTCGCGCAATGCCACCTGCCCGGTGCACATCTTCCATGTGATACTTCGGCGTTGAGGGGGCCACTTTGCTCAGGTGCGGGATCTCACGGCTCAGACGATCCATATCCGCCATGGTGAAATCCACGCCACCCTCATGAGCAATCGCCAGAAGGTGCAGAACCGTGTTGGTGGAGCCACCCATGGCAATATCGAGCGCCATGGCGTTTTCAAAGGCTTTGAAGTTTGCAATGCCACGGGGCAGCGCGGTCTCATCGCCCTCTTTGTACCAACGATCACAGAGCTCGATGATCTTGTGACCGGCTTCTTCAAACAGCCCACGGCGCTTGGAGTGGGTCGCCAGCAGCGAGCCATTGCCCGGCAGTGCAAGACCCAGCGCTTCAGCCAGACAGTTCATCGAGTTCGCAGTGAACATACCGGAGCAGGAGCCACAGGTCGGGCAGGCAGAGCGTTCCAGCTTGTCCACTTCTTCCTGGCTGCGGTCTTCATCTGTCGCGCCCACAATCGCGGTCACGAGGTCGGCCTTATGCTCGCCATCTTTCAGGATCACCTTACCCGCTTCCATCGGGCCACCGGACACAAAGATCGCCGGAATGTTCAGGCGCATTGCCGCCATCAACATCCCCGGCGTGATCTTGTCACAGTTGGAAATACAGACCAGCGCATCCGCGCAATGGGCGTTGGCCATATATTCCACAGAATCCGCAATCACTTCGCGCGAGGGCAGGGAATAGAGCATCCCATCATGCCCCATGGCAATGCCATCATCCACCGCAATGGTGTTCATCTCTTTAGCGACACCACCGGCTTTCTCAATCTCACGCGCCACCAGCTGGCCCATGTCCTTGAGATGCACGTGACCCGGCACAAATTCGGTAAAGGAGTTCACCACAGCCACAATCGGCTTGCCAAAATCCTCGGTTTTCATACCCGTCGCCCGCCATAGCGCGCGCGCTGCCGCCATCCGGCGACCGAATGTGGAAGTCTTGGACCGAAGATCTGGCATCTGTTGCACTCCTGCAGATTGGCTTGTGCGCCCTATGTAGCGCCCTTTGCATGTCTGAACCGCACGCGTGCCATTCAAGGGGGCAAAATGCAAGCGAAACCGGAAATTTTGTTACCGAAAACACCCTCCTGAAATTGCGAAAACATCACCAAACTCACCAGAGACGCCACGTGACCGACAAGCGCGGGGCGATGCCCGTCAGCCAATGGTCAGATGCGCCAGCAATTCTGCGGCGTTTTTCACCTCAAATCGCTTCAAAAGCCGTGCCCGCACATCTTCCACCGTACGCGGAGACAGGCCCAGCTCCCGCGCGATTTCCTTACTGGTCAGCCCCCGCCCCAAACCACTCACCACCTGCCGCTGCCGCAGTGTAAGCGCAACCGAAGGACCGTCCTGAATCACTGCAAAACTCATCACCAGCTGCGCCAGCGGCTCTTCGGGCGTGCGGGTCTGCGCTCGAAACCGGCACCAGATCTGCGCCCCATCCCGACGCCGCACCATGCGCTCATCACTATAGGCATGCTCTGCCCTGAGCGGTGCCAACCCGATGTCACGCACCCGCTCAAACTCTTCTGTTGTGTTATATAGCAGGCGAAAAGACTGCCCTATCAGCGCCTCCCGCTCATAGCCAAGCATCTGTGCAAAACTGGCGTTGCACCCCCGGATCACGCGATGTGCTGTCACAACAATGCCCACCGGCGCGGCGTCATAGGCCAACAGATCCCAATCCATGGCTGCTCCTCTACAAACCGTAATCCTACGGTATTGATACCGTATACTGCCGCAAGCCACTCTGTCCCCATCCAAACTTCATTTGACCTTAAATATCCCCGCCGGAGGCACCCGCCCTCTCTACCTGCGCCACACCCGAGGTGATTTCATGCCCTTAGACACAGACAGCCTGATCGCTCGCATTGACAGCATGCGCGACGACCTGATCGCACTCACGCAGGATTTGATCCGCATCCCGACACTCAATCCGCCTGGCGAATGCTATCGCGAGATCTGTGACTATCTGGACACCCGCCTCACCCGCCACGGCTTTGACACCCAGCTGATCCGCGCCCACGGTGCGCCAGGAGACAGCGACAGATACCCCCGCTGGAACGTTCTGGCCCGCAAAGAGGGCCACCACCCCGGCGAGTGTGTGCATTTCAACAGCCACACCGATGTGGTGGAGCTCGGCCACGGCTGGACCTTTGATCCCTTCGGTGGGGAGATTTCAGACGGCAAGATCTACGGTCGCGGCGCTTGTGATATGAAAGGCGGTCTCGCCGCCTCCATCATCGCCGCCGAAGCCTTCATCGCCGAATACCCCGATTTCCACGGGGCAATCGAAATTTCTGGCACGGCAGATGAGGAAAGCGGCGGCTATGGCGGCGTTGCCTTTCTGGCGGAGCGCGGCTTCTTTGCGCCAGAGCGGGTGCAGCATGTGATCATCCCCGAACCCCTGCACAAAGACCGCATCTGCCTTGGCCATCGCGGCGGCTGGTGGGCCGAAATAGAGACCTTCGGCGAAATCGCCCATGGTTCCATGCCTTTCTTAGGCGACTGTGCTGTCCGCCACATGGGCGCGGTGCTCGACAAGTTTGAAAGTGACCTCTACCCCGCCATGGCCTCACGCCGCACCGATATGCCCGTAGTGCCCGAAGGCGCGCGCCAATCCACCATGAATATCAATTCGATCCATGGCGGCCAGCCTGAGCAACCCAAGGACTACACCGGCCTGCCCGCCCATTGCGTGCCCGACAGCTGCCGCATCGTGATCGACCGCCGCTATCTGGCCGAAGAGTCCCACGCCGAAGTCTCAGGCGAAGTTGAAGGCCTGCTCAATGATCTCTCCGCCCAGCGCGAAAACTTCCGCTATGAAATGCGCGAACTCAACCACGTTGCCCCCTCCATGACAGACCGCGCCGCCCCGGTTGTCACCACGGTTGATCGCGCCATTCAGGATATTCTTGGAAAATCCCCCGACTACGTGGCCAGCCCCGGCACATATGACCAAAAACATATTGATCGCATCGGCAAGCTCAGAAACTGTATCGCCTATGGGCCCGGCATTTTAGAAATGGCCCACAAACCTGACGAATACATCGGCATCGACGATATGGTCGACAGCGCCAAGGTCATGGCGCATAGCCTCACGCAGCTTTTGTTGCCTCAGGCAAATGGCCCAGAAAACGGCCAATAAGAATAACAACGAATAAAGCCATATAGTTACGGGAGTGAACACATGATGCAAAACACCTCAAGACTGGCCCTCCTCGCCAGCACAGCTCTGCTGGCCTTGCCCCTGCAGGCGCAAGCCGAACAAAGCGATATCACCGTGGCCCTGCAACTTGAGCCACCCCACCTTGATCCCACCTCTGCCGCCGCCGGCGCGATTGACAGCGTGCTTTATGCCAACGTCTTTGAGGGGCTCACCCGCTTTGCCAGCGATGGCGCGGTGATCCCCGGTCTATCCAAAAGCTGGGACATTTCCGAGGATGGGCTCACCTACACCTTCATGCTGAACGAGGGCGTGACCTTCCATGACGGCAGCACCATGGACGCGGAGGATGTGAAATTCTCCCTCGACCGCGCGCGTGGCGAAGACAGCGCCAATGCGCAGAAAGCCCTCTTTGCCGGGATCACCGATGTCACCGTACTCGATCCGCTCACCGTTCAGGTCACGCTGGAGGCGCCCAACGGCAGTTTCCTCTTCAACATGGCTTGGGGCGATGCGGTGATCGTGGCGCCTGAAAGCGTTGCCAACATCAAGACCGCCCCCATCGGCACAGGCGCCTTCAAATTCGAAAACTGGGTACAGGGCGATCAGATCACGCTGTCGCGCAATGAAGCCTACTGGGGAACCCCCGCCGCACTGACGGATGTGACCTTCAAATTCATCTCTGATCCCACCGCCGCCTTTGCTGCGATGATGGCCGAAGATATTGACGCCTTTGTTGGCTTTCCAACACCCGAGGCCCTGCCACAATTTGAGGCAGACCCGCGTTTTCAGGTGATCATCGGCAGCTCAGAAGGGGAAACCATTCTCTCCACCAACAATATGATGCCACCTCTGGATGACCGACGTGTGCGCAAGGCCATCGCCCATGCGATTGACCGCTCCGCCATCATCGACGGAGCCATGTTTGGCCTTGGCACCCCGATTGGCACCCATTTTGCGCCACACAATCCGGATTACGTCGATCTGACCGGCCTGTCGCAGTATGATCCGGAGCTGTCCAAGAAACTTCTGGCCGAAGCCGGTTTTGCTGATGGCTTCACCACCACGCTGAAACTGCCCCCGCCCTCTTATGCCCGCCGTGGCGGTGAAATCATCGCCGCACAGCTGCGCGCCGTGGGCATTGAGACCGAGATTTCCAATCTCGAATGGGCCCAATGGCTGGAGCAGGTCTTTCGCGGCAAAGACTACGGCCTGACCATCGTCAGCCATACAGAGCCGTTTGACATCGGCATCTATGCCCGGCCTGACTACTACTTCCAATATAACAATCCCCAGTTCCAACAGATCATGGACACTCTCAATCGCGCCACTCTGCCCGCCGAGCGTAAAGCGCTGCTGAAAGTCGCACAGACCATCATCGCCGAGGACTATGTGAACGGCTATCTGTTCCAACTCGCCTTTCACACCGTCGCCAAAGCAGGCGTCGAGGGCCTGTGGGAGAATGCCCCCACGCAGGCCACCGACCTGACCGCCGTGCGCTGGTCTGACTGATCCAAAACGCAGAGGCCCACTCTGACTCCGCTCAAGGCGGGGCCTCTGCCCACTCACACAAAGTTTCTGTCCACCCTATGCTCCGCTACACCCTCAAACGCGCGCTCTCTTTAGGGCTCAGCCTGATCGTGGCCTCCCTCGTGATCTTCTTTGTGATCGAGGTGGTGCCCGGCGATCCGGCGAGCTTTATGCTGGGTCTCAATGCCCAGCCCGACACCATCGCGGCCCTACGCGCAGAGCTGGGTCTGGATGTGCCCAAGTTTGAGCGCTACCTCACATGGGTGGGTGGCATGTTGCAGGGCGATTTTGGTCTCTCTTATACCTACCGCACCCCGGTGACAGAGATGATTGGCGACCGCATCTGGGTCTCCCTGCCACTGGCGCTCTATGCGCTCACGCTCTCCACCCTGATCGCCTTCCCCGCTGGCATCTACGCCGCCGCCCGCCGCGGCAAAGCGGGCGACATGGCCGTCATGGGCGCCACCCAGTTTGGCATCGCCGTGCCTAACTTCTGGTTTGCCATGATGCTGGTCCTGATCTTCGCCATCAACCTGCGCTGGTTCTCTGCGGGGGGCTTTGTCGGTTGGGACAAAGGCTTTGGGGCCGCCATGCACTCCCTCACCCTGCCCGCCATTGCGCTTGCCCTGCCGCAATCCGCCATCCTCGCCCGCGTCATGCGTTCCGCCCTTCTGGATGTGCTCGGCGAAGATTTCATGCGCACCGCCCGCGCCAAAGGCCTCTCCCGCCGTCAGGCGCTGCTGCGCCACGGGTTGCGCAACGCCATGATCCCGGTGCTCACCATCATCGGCATGCAGTTCTCCTTCCTGCTCGCAGGCGCCATCATCATCGAACAGGTCTTCTTCCTGCCCGGTCTCGGCCGCCTGATCTTTCAGTCGATCTCAGCCCGTGACCTCATTGTGGTGGAAAGCGTGGTCATGCTCTTGGTGTTCCTCGTGATTCTCGTCACCTTCCTTGTTGATCTCGCCTACGCCGCGATTGATCCCCGCCTGAGGGCCCGCACATGAGCCTGTCGCGCAATATCCTGATTGGCGGTCTGCTCTGCCTGATCGTGGTCAGCACCGCGCTCCTGAGCTTTGTCTGGACGCCTTATGACATCACCACGATGGACATCCCCAACAAGCTGCAAACGCCCAGCGCCACGCATTGGTTTGGCACCGATCATTTCGGGCGTGACATCTTTTCGATGATCATGGTGGGCGCACGCACCTCGCTCGCGGTGGCGCTGGTGGCGGTGGGCATCGGCATGGGCCTTGGCGTGCCGCTTGGCCTCTGGGCCGCCGCGCGCCAAGGCGGTTGGGCGGACGAGTTGATCATGCGCGGCAACGACCTGATCTTTGCCTTCCCCAGCCTCGTGATCGCCATCCTGATCACCGCCATCCTCGGCCCCGGTGCGCTCAACGCCATCCTCGCCATCGGCATCTTCAACGTGCCGGTCTTTGCCCGCCTCACCCGCGCCGGCGCGCTGCCGCTCTGGCAACGCGATTTCATCCTCGCCGCCCGCGTCGCAGGCAAATCCCGCGCCCTGATCAGCGTTGAGCACATCCTGCCCAATGTCGCCAACCTGCTGATCGTGCAGGGCACCATCCAGTTCTCCCTCGGCATTCTGGCAGAGGCTGGCCTCTCCTATGTGGGCCTTGGCGCACAGCCGCCCACGCCCTCATGGGGCCGCATGCTCGCAGATGCGCAAACCATGGTCTCCTTCGCGCCTCACCTCGCACTGATCCCCGGCCTCGCCATCATCAGCGCTGTCCTTGGCCTCAACCTCTTAGGCGACGGGTTGCGCGACTGGCTGGATCCCAAAATCCGCGTGGTGCGCACATGACCCTGCTTTCCGTGCAAAACCTCTCCCTCTCCATCTGCCCCACCCCGATCCTGAAAGACATCAGCTTCACCATCGCGCCGGGCGAAATCCTCGCGGTCACCGGCGAAAGCGGCTCCGGCAAATCCATGACTGCCCTCGCGGTGATGCAGCTGCTGCCCGATACAACCGAAACCTGCGGCCAGATCCTGTTAAACGACTCAGATCTGCTGACCCAGCCCGAGGCCAACCTCTGCACCCTGCGCGGCAATGACATCGGCATGGTGTTTCAGGAGCCGATGACCGCGCTCAACCCGCTGCAGACCATCGGCACGCAGGTGGCCGAAACCATCCGCATCCACGCCAAAGCCCCCAAAGCCGAGGCCATGGCGCAGGCCGCCGCCATGCTCACTCGCGTCGGCCTACCGCAAGACCGCTTCCCGCTCAGCCGCTACCCGCATGAGCTTTCCGGCGGCCAGCGTCAGCGCGTGGTCATCGCCATGGCCATCGCCCGCCGCCCGCGCCTACTGATCGCCGATGAGCCGACCACTGCTCTGGATGTCACCACGCAGGCCCGCATCCTCGATTTGCTGAAAGATCTCGTTGCCGAGTTTGACATGGGCCTGCTGATGATCACCCACGATCTCGCCGTGGTGGCTGATATGGCCGACCGCATCCTGGTCATGCGCAAAGGCGAGATTGTCGAACAAGGCGCCACCCAACAGCTGCTCTCCAATATGCAGCACCCCTATACGCGCGCGCTCTTTGAAGCCTCAGGCCACACCGTCGATCTGCCTGCGCTGCAAGGCACGCCAGCCCCGATCCTCACGGTGCAAAACGCCGTCAGGGACTACGCGCTGCCCCGCACCCAACTCTTTGCCCCCCGCGCCTTCCACCGCGCCGTCAACGATGTGTCCTTCACCATTCACCAAGGTGAACGTGTCGGGCTGGTCGGCGAATCCGGTTGCGGAAAATCGACCCTAACACGGGCCATTCTGGGGCTGGAGCCGGTGCAAAGCGGCCAGATCACCGCCTTTGAGCACCCGGTCGGCGCAGCCATGCCAGCCGCGCTGCGTCTCAAAACGCAGGTGGTGTTCCAAGACCCCTACAGCAGCTTCAACCCGCGCCACCGCGTTGCCAGCATTCTGACAGAACCCTTCCATCTGGTGCAAAACCCACCCAAAGGCGCAGCCCTGCAGAGCCTCATCGGCGAGGTCCTCACCGATGTCGGCCTCACACCTCAGGACGCACAAAAATACATCCACGAATTCTCCGGCGGCCAGCGCCAGCGCATCGCCATCGCCCGCGCCCTCATCACCCGCCCCGAGCTGATCATCTTTGACGAGGCGGTCTCCGCGCTGGATGTCTCCATCCGCGCGCAAATTCTCGATCTGATCGCCGATCTCTCCCGGCGACACAGCCTCGCCTATCTCTTCATCTCCCACGACCTTTCTGTGGTGCGCACCGTCACAGACCGCGTGCTGGTCATGCAAAACGGCGAAATCGTCGAGGAAGGCGCGACCGAAGCGGTCTTTGCCACCCCGCAGCACAGCTACACCCAAAGCCTGATCGCCGCGGCCCCTGTTTTGCCAGACTTGGTCGCACTGACTTCCAAAACCGAGACAATATATGACCCTGCCTGATCTGTTTTTTGACCCCTCCAAATGCCTCATCGGCGGCACATGGCAGCCAGCCCTGTCTGGCGACACACTGGCGCTGACCAACCCTTCAGACGGCAGCCCCCTCGCCACCATCGCACGCGGCACCAAAGCAGACATCGACGCCGCTGTGGCCGCCGCGCAGGCAGCGCGCAACAGCGACTGGGGCCGCGCCACCGCAGTGGAACGCGGCCGCATTCTCACCCGCATCGGCCAGCTCGTGATGGAGCACGCCGAGACACTGGCACGGCTTGAGGCGCAGGACGTGGGCAAACCGCTCACACAGGCCCGCAATGATGTCACCGCTCTGGCGCGCTATATGGAGTTTTACGGCGGCGCAGCCGATAAAGTGCATGGCGAAACCATCCCCTATCTGGAGGGCTACACCGTCTACACCCTGCGCGAACCTTTCGGCGTGACCGGCCATATCGTGCCATGGAACTACCCGATGCAGATCATTGGCCGCTCGGTCGGGGCCGCGCTGGCCATGGGCAACGCCTGTGTGCTCAAACCCGCCGAAGAGGCCTGCCTCACCGCGCTGGCCTTTGCCCACCTCGCCCAACAGGCAGGCCTGCCGGATGGCGCGCTCAATGTGGTGCCCGGTCTGGGGCCCGAGGCCGGGGCCGCGCTCGCCGCCCACCCGGATGTGAACCACATATCCTTCACCGGCTCGGTGAACACCGGCCGCCTTGTGCAAACCGCCGCCGCAGAAAACGTCGTGCCGGTCACGCTGGAACTGGGCGGCAAATCCCCGCAACTGGTCTTTGCGGATGCCGATCTGGACACCGCCCTGCCCTTCCTTGTGAACGCTGGCATCCAGAACGCGGGCCAGACCTGCTCTGCCTCCTCCCGCATACTGGTGGAGCGCAGTGTCTATGAAGAGGTCAAATCCCGCATGAGCGCCGCCTACAAAGCGATGCGCGCCGCCCCTGCCATGGAAGACGCCACCCTCGGCCCGCTGATCTCCGCACGACAAAAAGACATCGTGTCAGACTTCCTCACCAAAGGCGCAGACCTGACCATCGCTGCCCAAGGCGAAATCGCCACCCACGCCCCCGGCCACTACGTGCCCCCCACGCTCTTTGCCGATGTCCCCCCCGATCACCCCCTCGCGCAGGAGGAAATCTTCGGTCCGGTGCAGGTGCTCATCCCCTTTGACAGCGAAGAAGAGGCACTGCAGATCGCCAACAGCACCAGATACGGCCTTGTCGCCTCGGTCTGGTCCCAAAACGGCGCGCGCCAGATGCGTCTGGCCAAACAACTCAACGCCGGTCAGGTCTTCCTCAACAACTACGGCGCAGGCGGCGGGGTCGAGCTGCCCTTCGGCGG
This sequence comes from Shimia marina, assembly GCF_001458175.1. Taxonomy (GTDB): domain Bacteria; phylum Pseudomonadota; class Alphaproteobacteria; order Rhodobacterales; family Rhodobacteraceae; genus Shimia; species Shimia marina. Next base: position 181,703 of record NZ_CYPW01000032.1, on the reverse strand, counting down.
CACCGGCCACTCCGGCCACGGCCGCGAAAAGGGCTTTGAAGCCCTCTTCCACTTCTCCCAACTCAAAACCGTCGCCGCGCTGCACGGTTAAGCCAAAGGAGCAGACACATGCGTCTTGCAAACAAAACAGCCATCATCACCGGCGGCGCTCAGGGCTTTGGCGCGGGCATCGTTGACAAATTCCTCACTGAGGGCGCAAAAGTGCTGGTCGCGGACATCAACGGCGAGGCCGCCGCCACCAAAGCCGCCGCGCATGAAAACGCCACCCCCTGCACCGTGGATGTCTCTGATGCCACCAGCGTGCAGAGCATGATCGACACAGCACTTGGCGCTTGGGAGCAGATCGACATTCTGGTAAACAACGCCGGCGTCACCCATCTGCCTGCCCCGATGGAGACTGTGACCGAGAGCGATTTTGACCGGGTGTTTGCCGTGAACTGCAAATCCATCTACCTGATCGCCCAGACGCTCATCCCCCATATGAAATCCCGCGCGGCCGGCGCGATCCTCAACATCTCCTCCACCGCCGGGCTGTCCCCACGCCCCAACCTCAACTGGTACAACGCCTCCAAAGGCTGGGTGAACACCGCCACCAAAGCCATGGCTGTCGAACTTGCGCCCCACGGCATCCGCGTCAACGCACTCAACCCGGTGGCGGGCGAAACCCCGCTACTGAAATCCTTCATGGGTGAAGACACGCCAGAAATCCGAGCCAAATTCCTCTCCACCATCCCGCTCGGCCGTTTCTCCCAGCCCGAAGACATGGGCAACGCCGCCGCTTTCCTCTGCTCTGATGAGGCCTCCATGATCACCGGTACATTGATGGAGGTCGATGGCGGACGCTGCATCTAAACCGCCCATCTTTGAGGCGCAACACCCTTAACAGCCCAAAATACAGGCAAATACCCTCCTCTCAGGCCCACACAGCCCCCCTACCGCTCTGGCCTCGCGCCGCACTGCAGCGCTACCAACAGGCGATCCACCGCCAGCGGAGCCAGTGTCAGCCGTGACCGCCAAGCTTACCATCCTCATTGTCGAACCCGACAAAACCCGCGCGGATGCCATCATCGACAGCCTCGTGGCCACCGGAGATCACCATATCCGCGTGCTCGCTGAATCCACAGGCCTCGCCCGCTCTGTGGCCGAACTCAACCCCGATCTTGTGCTGGTCGATGTCGCCAACCCCAGCCGTGACGCCATTGATGCGTTGGCACTGGCCTCCTCCCCACTGGAGCGCCCGGTGGCGATGTTTGTGGACCGCTCAGATGACGGGCTGACCAAGGCCGCGATTGAAGCGGGTGTCTCCGCCTATGTGGTGGATGGCATGCATCCGGATCGGGTCAAACCCGTGCTCGATGCCGCCATCGCCCGCTTTCACATGTTCGCCCGCATGCGCAATGAACTGGCCGCCACCAAACGCGCCCTCGAAGAGCGCAAGATCATCGACCGCGCCAAAGGCATCCTGATGCGCGCCCGTAACCTCTCAGAGGATGAGGCCTATGCGCTCATCCGCAAAACCGCCATGGGACAGGGCAAAAAGATCGCCGATGTCGCGCAGGCGCTGGTCACTGCCTCGGAACTGCTGTCATGAGAACCCTGCCCCTTGCCGTTGGCTTTATGCCGCTTGTGGATGCCGCCCCGCTGATCATCGCCCATGAGTTGGGCTTTGCCGAAGAAGAGGGCCTCGCCCTGCATCTGCAAAGTGCGCCAAGCTGGTCCACCCTGCGTGACCGGCTGGTGCTGGGCCAGATCGAAGCCGCCCATATGCTCGCCCCCGTGCCCGTGGCCATGGCGCTGGGACTGGGCGGTGTGCCCACGCAACTGGATGCGCTTTGTGTGCTCTCGGTGAATGGCAACGCCATCGGCATTTCCAACGCCCTAGCGGATGAAATCGCGGCCAAAGCCCCGCTGCCCGGCTTTCTGGATGCCACCGCCACGGGACAGGCGTTGGCCAATCTTGGCCGCACCCTGCGTGTGGGCGTGCCCTTTCCCTTCTCCATGCATGCCGAGCTGCTGCACTATTGGCTGGCCAGTTCCGGCCTGAACACGCCCGAAACGCTGGACATGCGCATTATCCCGCCCCCCCTCATGGCAGAGGCCATCGCCGCAGATGAAATCGACGCCTTCTGTGTTGGCGAGCCATGGGGCAGCATCACCGTGGAACAGGGCGGTGGTCAGCTTCTGGTCGCCAGCGCCGCCATCTGGAACTTCACCCCGGAAAAAGTACTGGCCGTGCGCCGCGACTGGGCACAGGCTGAAGATGATCTCACCGGCCGCCTGATCCGTGCGGTCTGGAAAGCCGGGCGCTGGCTGTCTGATCCGTCCAAACGTTCCACCGCCTCTGACATTCTCGGCTGGCCGGAATATCTGGATGTCTCCCCGGACATTCTGGAACGCGCGCTCAGCGGACAAATGCTGACACAGGCGCGCGGCACATTGACCACCGTGCCCCGGATGCTGGAATTCTTCGACAGCGCGGCCACCTTCCCCTGGCGCAGTCAAGCTGCCTGGATAGGCACCCGCATGGCCGCCCGCTTTGGACTGGACCGGGTGCAATCTGCTCAAACCGCCTCCAAGGTCTTTCGCAGCGATCTCTACCGCCGCCATCTGGCGAATCTGGGAGCCGTGATGCCCCTGGCTTCGGAAAAATGCGAAGGGGCACTGGATGCGCCCACAGTGCATAAAGCCACCAATGGCACGTTGGTTCTGGGCCCAGATCGATTCTTTGATGGGCGTATTTTCGACCCGGCCCAGCCAGAGTGATGAAAAAACATGCAATCGCAGAAAATGACGCGGCGGCGCAGCGTGATTCACCAAATCTTACTTGAGCGACTCCCGCCGGATTTTCCAAGATGACCTCAAGGTGAAGCAAGGACGCTTCACGCCTCCCACCCCGAATGACCGGGGAAACTTCTGAGCAAAGCCGCTCGACCCCGCTGGATCTCCCTTCCGGTGCGTGTCGCGCGGCTTTTTTATTTTTACGCCCTTCCTCCATCCACCGGGCACAACACAGGGACTGCAATATGAAACGCATTGCTTCGATCCTGGCAGCCACGACCGTCTTCGTGACCCCTGCCATGGCAGAATTGGAACTGGAAAAAGACGAGCTGACCTTCGGCTTCATCAAACTGACAGACATGGCGCCACTGGCCGTGGCCTATGAGCAGGGATATTTTGATGACGAAGGTCTCTTCGTAACCCTCGAAGCACAGGCGAACTGGAAAGTCCTGCTGGACGGTGTGATTGATGGCCAACTGGACGGCGCGCACATGCTCGCCGGTCAGCCGCTGGCCGCCACCATCGGCTACGGCACCGAGGCCCATATCATCACGCCTTTCTCCATGGATCTGAACGGCAATGGCATCACCGTTTCCAACCAGATCTGGGAAGAAATGAAACCGCATGTGCCGCTGATGGAGGATGGACGCCCACAACATCCAATCTCCGCCGCGTCGCTCAAACCGGTGGTTGAGAAATACACCTCGGAAGGCAAGCCGTTTAACATGGGCATGGTCTTCCCCGTCTCCACCCACAACTACGAACTGCGCTACTGGCTGGCCGCCGGTGGTCTGGAGCCAGGCTTCTATTCTCCTGAAAACATCTCTGGTCAGATCGGCGCAGACGTCCTGCTCTCCGTGACGCCTCCGCCACAGATGCCCGCCACCATGGAAGCTGGCACCATCTACGGCTACTGCGTAGGCGAGCCTTGGAACCAACAGGCCGTGTTCAAAGGCATCGGCGTGCCGGTGATCACCGACTATGAACTCTGGAAGAACAACCCGGAGAAAGTCTTCGGTCTGAACGCCGAGTTTGCCGAGAAATATCCAAACACCACATTGGCCGTGACCAAAGCCCTGATCCGCGCCGCCATGTGGCTGGATGAAAACGACAACGCCAACCGCGAAGAAGCCGTGCGCATTCTAAGCCAGCCAGAATATGTCGGCGCGGATTACGACGTGATCGCCAACTCCATGACCGGCACATTTGAATATGAAAAGGGTGACAAACGCGAGGTTCCGGACTTCAACGTGTTCTTCCGCTACAACGCAACCTACCCTTTCTATTCCGACGCGGTCTGGTATCTGACTCAGATGCGCCGCTGGGGCCAGATTGCGGAGGCCAAGCCAGACAGCTGGTATGACGAGGTGGCCAAATCGGTCTACAAGCCTGCGATCTACCTCGAAGCCGCCCGTCTGCTGGTGGACGAAGGTCTGGCAAACGAAGCGGACTTCCCATGGGACAGCGATGGCTACAAAGCGCCCACACCGGCGGAAGACATCATTGATGGCATTCCCTACGACGGGCGCACGCCCAACGCCTATCTGGAAAGCCTGCCCATCGGCCTGAAAGGCGATCAGCGCGTCGTAGGCACCGAGGTACAGGGTTAAGCGGCAGCCGATTTTGAACACTCCCCGTGGGAGGGCGGGTGGGGCGAGCTTGCCAATCTGGCAAGAAGCGTCCCTGCCCTCCCACACCATCTTCAAAATCGCAGCAACGCCCGCCGCCTTAAGAAACCCACGGCCGTCAAAAAACACCGCCGCCCTACGGACGGAAAACCGACGCAATACCGACGCGCCATTTCACCGTTAGCCTTTCTCCCAAACGCGCAACAGCGCTCCCAGAGCCCCCAAGCCACGGACAGATCCATGACCACAATCGACCCCCAAAACTTGGCAGATGAAGAGCGCGAAGCCCGTCGCGCGCGCCTCTTCACCCGCATCAACAAGGCCGACGCCTGGTTTCAGGTTCTCGGCCTCAGCTTCATCACGCCTATTCTCAAAGCCGCCGCAGGCGACAACCCCAAATCACAAGCCACTGAAATATGGCGACTTTTAGGAGTTCCCCTCCTCGCCATCTGTGTTTTCCTGATGCTCTGGGCCAACCTCGCGCCCAAAGTACAAACCTCACTCGGCGCCATTCCCGGCCCGAAAGACGTCTGGTCCGAAGCTGTACTTCTGCATGAGGACGCGCAGGCAAAGGCGGCCAAAGAAGCGAAATTCTACGAGCGGGTAGAAGCCCGCAACCAGAAGTTCATCGAAAAAGGCCAGCCCGAAAAAGTCAAAAATATCAAATACACAGGCAGCCCCAGCTACTACAATCAGATCTGGACTTCGATCAAAACGGTCTTCTTTGGCTTCCTGATCGGCGCCATCGTCGCGATCCCTCTGGGCATCATGGCCGGCCTCTCTCCCTATGCCAATGCCGCGATCAACCCGCTGATCCAGATCTTTAAACCGGTCTCGCCGCTGGCATGGCTCCCCATCGTCACCATGGTGGTCTCCGCCACCTACACCGTTGAAGATGGTCTGTTCTCCAAGAGCTTCCTGACCTCCGCGATCACCGTAACCCTTTGTTCTCTATGGCCAACTCTGATCAACACCTCACTCGGCGTGGCCTCAATCGACAGGGATCTGGTGAATGTTTCCAAAGTTCTGAAGATGAACACATGGACCAAGATCACCAAGCTGGTGCTGCCGTCCGCTCTGCCGCTGATCTTCACTGGTCTGCGCCTGTCGCTCGGTGTTGGCTGGATGGTCCTGATCGCCGCAGAGATGCTCGCCCAGAACCCGGGTCTCGGCAAATTTGTCTGGGATGAGTTCCAAAACGGCTCCTCCAGCTCACTCGCCAAGATCATGGTCGCGGTCTTCACCATCGGCATCATCGGCTTCCTGCTCGACCGCCTGATGTATGCGATCCAATCGCTCTTCACCTTTAGCGCAAACCGGTGATCCCCATGAGTGTTCTGAAATTTGACAATGTCTCCAAGAGCTTCGGCGAAGGCACCGCCAAAACCGACGTTCTGAAAAACATCAATCTCGAAGTTGAGGAGGGCGAGTTCCTCGTGCTGCTTGGCTTCTCCGGCACCGGGAAAACCACACTGATCAACCTGATGGCGGGCCTTGAAACACCCTCCGCTGGCAGCGTGACTTTCAAGGGCCAACCGATCTCAGGCCCCGGCCCAGAGCGTGGCGTGATCTTTCAAAGCTACTCTTTGATGCCCTGGCTGACAGTGAACGGCAACGTGCGCCTTGCCCTCGACAGTGTGTTTCCCAACATGCCCAAGGCCGAAAAAGAAGAGAAGGTGGACCACTATATCAAAATGGTTGGTCTCTCTCACGCCACCGGCCGCCGCCCGGCCGAACTCTCTGGAGGTATGCGACAACGTGTGAATGTTGCGCGTGCGCTGGCCATGAATCCTGAAGTTTTACTTCTGGATGAACCGCTTAGCGCGTTGGACGCCCTCACACGTGCCAATCTGGCCGATGAGATTGAAGCCATCTGGTCCGCAGAAAGAAAGACCTGTGTGCTGATCACCAACGATGTAGACGAGGCTATCATCCTCGCCGACCGCATCATTGCCCTCAACCCCGACGGCACTTTGGGGGAAGAGTTCAAAGTGGACATTCCACGCCGCCGCGACCGGATGGAAATGAACCATCACGACGGCTTCAAAAAACTGCGGGCCAAGGTCACCAAATATCTGATGGACGTGGGCATCGCGGCAAAAGCGGAAGGCACCAAAGTCTTGCCAGACGTGACCCCGATCCACGGAGTGCCTGCGGCGGTCAAAGATGCGCAGAAGGGTATGATCGATCACAACTTCCTCGACTTCTCCAAGCTGCATAAAATCTATCCGACCCCCAAAGGCCCCCTAACCGTGGTGGAAGATTTTGACCTTAAAATTCAACGCGGTGAGTTTATTTCGCTGATTGGCCACTCAGGCTGTGGCAAGTCCACCGTTCTGACCATGGCTGCGGGTCTGAACGCCATTTCCAAAGGCGGCATCCGTCTGGACGGTCGCCATGTCGAAGGCGCAGATCCAGAACGCGCTGTGGTGTTCCAATCCCCCAACCTCTTCCCTTGGCTCTCCGCCAAAGAGAACGTCGCGATTGGTGTGGATAAAGTCTATCCCAAAGCCAGCCAGGGCGAACGTCAGGACGTGGTGGAATACTATCTGGAGCGTGTTGGCCTCGCGGATGCCATGGACCGCCCGGCGCATTCCATGTCCAATGGCATGAAGCAACGTGTCGGCATCGCCCGTGCCTTTGCTCTCTCCCCCAAACTGCTGCTTTTGGATGAGCCTTTCGGGATGCTTGACAGCCTCACCCGCTGGGAGCTGCAAGAGGTTTTGATGGAAGTCTGGGACCGCACCAAGGTGACCGCCATCTGCGTGACCCATGATGTGGACGAAGCCATCCTGCTGGCGGATCGTGTGGTGATGATGACCAACGGCCCACAGGCCACCATCGGTAAGATCGTCGATGTGGATCTGCCCCGCCCACGCACCCGTCAGGCCTTGCTCGAGCATCCAGATTATTACCGGTATCGCCAGGACGTGCTTGATTTCCTTGAGGAATATGAACACGGCGCCAAGCCAAAACCCAAAGCCGCCAAAGCCATCGCTGCGGAGTGAACATGACCCAGAAACTTATCATAATTGGTGCAGGCATGGCCGCTGGCCGCGCTCTTGAGCACCTGTTTGAACAAGCGCCAGACGCCTATGACGTCACCTTGTTCAACGCAGAACCGCGCGGAACGTATAACCGCATTATGCTTTCTCCTGTCCTATCAGGGGACAAGAGCTTTGAAGACATCGTCACCCATACTGCCGAATGGTATGAAGACAACAGCGTGACCTGCCGCTTTGGTGAAAAGGTCGTGAACATTGACCGTACAGCCAAGACTGTCACCTCCGACACCGGCGATATGCTGTCGTATGACAAGCTGGTCATCGCCACAGGTTCAAACCCATTTATCATCCCACTCCCCGGACATGATTTGGAGGGCGTGATTGCTTACCGCGATTTGGAAGACACCAACACCATGATTGCTTTGGGCGATAAGCCTGATGCCAAGGCTGTGGTGATTGGTGGCGGTCTGCTGGGCCTTGAAGCCGCCGCGGGTCTTGCCCTGCGGGGTGTAGATGTGACCGTGGTGCATATCATGGGCCACCTGATGGAGCGTCAACTTGATGAGGCCGCAGGCTACTTGCTGCGCAAGGCGTTGGTGGACAAAGGCATTACCGTCAAATGCTCCGCCAACTCCAAGGAAATTCTTGGAGAGAACGGCAAAGTCAAAGCGCTGCTTTTGGACGATGGCACCGAATTGCCCTGTGATCTCTTGGTGATGGCTGTGGGCATCCGCCCCTCTGTTGCACTGGCCTCTGACGCAGGTCTCGCAACAGGGCGTGGCATCCATGTGGATGATCAGATGATCACCTCTGACGAGGATATTCTCTCGCTTGGGGAATGTGTTGAGCACAACGGCGATATCTTTGGTCTGGTGGCGCCAATCTTTGATCAGGCCAAAGTGCTTGCCAAAACCCTGCTTGGGGAAGAGGCGGCCTTTGTGAATAAAGACGTGGCCACCAAACTGAAGGTGACCGGGTGTGATCTCTTTTCAGCAGGCGATTTTGCCGAAGGCGAAGGCCGCGAAGACATCGTCTATCGCGATCCGGCGCGCGGCGTCTACAAGCGTTTGGTGCTCGAGAACGACCGCATTATCGGTGCCGTGATGTATGGCGACACCGCAGATGGCAACTGGTTCTTTGGCTTGATCAAAGAGCGGGAAGACATCTCTGAAATGCGTGACACTTTGATCTTTGGACCTGCCTACCAGGGGGGAGACCCCGTGGACCCTATGGCGGCCGTTGCAGCCTTACCGGCTGACGCAGAAATCTGCGGCTGTAACGGCGTTTGCAAAGGTCAGATCGTGGAGGCCATTGGCAATGGCGCGACCACATTGGAAGACGTGAAAGCCACCACAAAGGCCTCCGGGTCTTGTGGCACCTGCACCGGATTGGTGGAACAGGTTCTGGCCGTCACTCTGGGCGATGATTTTGTCATGCCCGCCGCCAAATCCGTATGCGGATGCACCGACCTCACTCATGAGGATGTGCGACGCCTGATCAAATCACGCGAGCTGAAATCTCAGCCCGCTGTTTGGCAGGAACTGGGTTGGAGCACGCCTAACGGCTGCCATGTCTGTCGCCCGGCCATCAACTACTATCTTCTGGCAGATTGGCCGCTGGAATACGCAGATGATCCGCAAAGCCGTTTTGTTAATGAACGCAACCACGCCAATATTCAGAAAGACGGGACATATTCCGTTGTGCCACGCATGTGGGGCGGCATCACAACACCGGATGAACTGCGGGCGATTGCCAATGCCGCCGACAAATACGATGTGCCCACTGTGAAGGTCACAGGCGGGCAGCGTATCGACCTGCTTGGCGTTAAGAAAGAAGATTTGCCTGCAATCTGGTTTGACTTGAATCAGGCTGGGCTCGTCTCTGGACACGCCTATTCTAAGGGGTTGCGCACGGTCAAAACCTGTGTGGGCACAGATCATTGCCGCTTTGGCACACAAGACAGCACCGGTCTGGGCATCAAGCTTGAAAAACACCTCTGGGGCTCTTGGACGCCACACAAGCTCAAGCTCGGCGTGTCTGGTTGCCCACGCAATTGTGCGGAGGCGACCTGCAAAGATATCGGCGTGATCTGCGTGGATTCAGGCTATGAAATCTCCATCGCCGGCGCGGCCGGCATGGAAGTGAAAGAGACCGAACTGCTGTGCAAAGTGGCCACCGAAGAGGAGGCCATGGAGGTCATCTCAGCGATGACGCAGATCTATCGTGAAAACGCAAAATATCTGGATCGCATTTTCAAATGGGTCGCCAAGGTTGGATTGGACTGGGTCAAAGAACAGATTGTCGATGATCTCCCAAATCGCAAAGCCTTGGCAGAGCGTTTCGAAATTTCTCAATCCATCTACCGCACGGATCCCTGGGCAGAGCATGCCACGCAGAAAGCGGAAACCTATCAACCGGTGGCCAACCTGACGCTGGAGGCAGCAGAATGAACTGGATCGACATTTGTGACATCACCGACATTCCCCTGCGCGGCGCGCGGATTGTAAAATCTTCCATGGGCTGCGTCGCAGTGTTTCGCACCACGGAAGACGAAGTCTTCGCCACCTCAGACCGCTGCCCGCACAAGGGAGGCCCGCTCAGCGAGGGCATCGTTCACGGCAAAAGCGTCACATGTCCATTGCACAATTGGGTGTTTGATCTGGAGACCGGAGCAGCACAGGGCGCCGATGAAGGCCAAATCGCAACCTTTGCGACACAGGTCGTGGACGGGCGCGTGCTCCTCGACGCCACAAACATCATGACAGCTTTGGCAGCAGAATGAGCACCGTCACCTGCACCACTTGCCCATATTGTGGCACCGGATGTGGCGTGCGCGCCGCGCTTCAAACCGATGGCAGTGTAGAGATCAGCGGTGACCCGGATCATCCGGCAAACTTTGGGCGTTTGTGCTCAAAAGGCTCTGCTCTTGGCGAAACCGTCTCCACCGAAGGACGCTTGTTGGCTCCCAAGATAGGACAACGACCTGCCGCATGGGATGAGGCTCTTGATGTCGTGGCAGAAGGCTTTCAACATGCCATTGATACTTATGGCCCGGACTCGGTGGCCTTTTACGTTTCCGGCCAATTGCTGACAGAAGACTACTATGTCGCCAATAAGCTGATCAAAGGCTACATCGGCACCGCGAATATCGACACAAATTCGCGCCTGTGCATGGCCTCTACAGTCGCGGGCCACAAGCGGGCCTTTGGCACAGACACCGTGCCCGGCACCTATGAGGATCTGGAAGCCGCAGATCTGGTGGTGCTGACAGGCTCTAACTTGGCGTGGTGCCATCCGGTGCTCTATCAAAGGCTCGCAGCGGCAAAAGCCGCGCGTCCTTCGATGAAAGTGGTTGTTGTAGATCCGCGCCGCACCGCTACCTGTGACATTGCAGACCTGCACCTTGCGCTGCGCCCCGGCACGGATATCGCATTGTTCAACCACCTCCTGTGTCAACTGCATGAATTAGGTGTCATCGACAGCACATACGTCAGCGCGCATGTCGCGGGCTTTGATGCCGCGTTAGATGCGGCAAGCGGCACGGATGTTCAGGTCACCGGTCTATCACACAAAGACCTTTCGACCTTTGTGTCGTGGTGGGCCACAACCGAAAAAACCGTCACCGTGTTCAGTCAGGGGGTGAACCAGTCAGATCATGGCACAGACAAGGTCAACGCAATCATCAACTGTCACCTTGCCAGCGGTCGCATTGGTAAAGAGGGCATGGGGCCGCTCTCTGTGACAGGACAGCCCAATGCCATGGGCGGACGAGAAGTCGGCGGGCTTGCCAACATGCTCGCCAACCATTTGGAGATTGCTGAGCCCAGCCACCGCGCGCTGGTTCAGGATTTCTGGGCCTCCCCCACCATAGTGACCTCTCAGGGCCTCAAAGCTGGCGATCTTTTCAAGGCCGTAAAGGGCGGTAAAATCAAAGCACTTTGGGTGATGTGTACCAACCCGGCCGTCAGCATGCCAAACGCATCAGAGGTGCGCGCGGCGATTGCCAGCTGCGATTTTGTCGTTGTGTCCGATATGTTTGACACCACAGAGACGGCGCAACTGGCCGACGTCGTGTTACCTGCGACGGGATGGGGGGAAAAAACCGGCACAGTGACCAATTCGGACCGCACCATCAGTCGCCAGCGCGGCTTTCTGCCACCCGCCGGGCAATCCCGCCATGACTGGCAGATTATCTGCGATGTGGCCAAACGTCTTGGCTTCGAGGATGGATTTGCTTTTGACAGTCCTGCAGACATCTTCAAGGAGTACGCGGAGCTCTCAGGCAAAGCCGCGCAGCTGGGCGTCGATTTTGACATCTCCGGCTTTGCTCAGATTTCCCCAGATGACTATGACGCACTATCTCCAACCCGCTGGCCTTATCCGGCAGAAAACACCGCCAATGCGCGGTTCTTTGCTGAGGGTGGCTTTTTCACCCCCAGTCGCCGCGCCAATATGATCGCAGTTCGCCAACCAGACCATAAAACGCCAGAAGCGAATACCACCTTCCGGCTCAACACCGGACGTATCCGTGACCAGTGGCATACCACGACGCGGACCGGTCGGGCGGCCAGACTTAATCAACACTATGGCGAGCCATTTGTCGAAATACACCCCGAGGACGCGCTGCAACTTGGCCTACGTCCTGCAGAGCTTGCGGTTTTGGAAAACCACTACGGCCGGGCTGTTATGCGCGTACTGGTCACAGATCGCGTCGCGCGCGGCGCGCCCTTTGCTCCCATCCACTGGACCATGCAAACGGCGTCTGAGGGCTGCGTGTCAGACGTGGTACATCCCGTGTTTGACCCGGTATCAGGACAACCTGACAGCAAATCCTCTTATGTGGCCATTCGGCCTTTCCTGCCAAAATGGTACGGCTTTGTGGTCAGCGCACAAGAAATCGCACCCAAAACAGCCTATTGGGCCAAATCCCGCACCTCACATGGATGGCAGTATGAAATAGCCCACGACGAGATGCCGGACTGCTGGGAAAGTTTTGCACGTGGCGTTTTTGAAGCGCCGGACGCCCTTGCTTCAAGTGTTATCGACACCAATCAGAGCAAAGCCCGGATTGCACTCCATCAAGGCGACAAACTGCTTGGCGCGCTTTACACCGACACACGCCCTGTGTCCTTGTCCCGCAGCTTTGCGGCCTCGCTTCTGAACTCGCGGGGGGAAGGCATCTTGGCGGGACGAGCCGGCGCAAATCAGCCAGATCCCGGAGCAACGGTTTGCGCGTGTTTCAATGTCGGCGTGAATACCATTCTCAACGCGATTGACGCCCAAAGCCTCGTAACTGTTGAAGAAATTGGTACAGCGCTTGCCGCGGGCACAAACTGCGGCTCCTGTAAGCCTGAGCTGGCCGCGTTGTTAAACACCAAACTAGCACGCACAGCCGCCGAATAAAACCGGCGTCTTTTCAAAAACTGAAATTTATAGCCTGCAAACCGCATTGGTGGATGGTGCCAAGGCCCTAAGATCGTGGGACGTGGCACCATCTTTTCGTGTGCATCAGCGACAAAGTGGCTGGCAACGCGCCAATGCCCCCCTCTGTTGTGATTCCTCCCAGCAATCCGGAAACGACATTTTTGTCGGTTTTCAATCACGAAGTGACGGTTTACACCTTCCATTCAAATCGCCGCACGTTCCGCGCACCTGAAAACCAAAAACTTTGTATGCGTATTCAAAATTTTACTTGCTTTGACGCGTACCAGAGCCGCAGCATGTGGAAAAACTAAATAGACAACATGGGAGTATCCTTATGAACGATGAACTGAAGTACCTGAGTCGCCAAACGGCTGTGGGGGCCCTGTCCCGCCGCAAATTCCTCGGTCGTGCAGGTGCCCTTGGTGTCTCCGCCGCAGCGGCAAACACAATGCTGTCTTCTGCTGTACATGCCGCAGGTCCGCAAAAAGGCGGCACCCTGCGCATCGGCCTTCAAGGCGGCTCCACCACCGACAGCATGGATCCTGCGCTCGCAGCCAACACCACTGCGGTCAACCTGATCCGCATGTGGGGGGAGCCTCTGGTTGAACTGACAGACGATGGCGGCATTCAGGGCAAAGTCGCCGAGAGCTTTGAAGCTTCTGCTGACGCGACCGCTTGGACTTTCACAGTTCGCAAGGGCATCACATTCTCCAACGGGCAAGAGGTGACAGCTGCTGATGTGGCGGCAACCATTGAACGTCACTCTGGCGAAGACACAAAATCCGGTGCGCTGGGGCTGCTGCGTGACATCAAAGATGTGCGTGTTGATGGCCGCAATGTGATCATCTCGCTGAACACAGGTAACGCTGACCTGCCATATCTGATGAGCGACTATCACCTCATCATTCAGCCAAACGGCGGCAAAGATGCACCGGATGCGGCCATCGGTACAGGCCCCTATATCATGAAAGAAATTGATATGGGTGTGCGCTTCGTGGCTGAGAAAAACCCGAACTATTGGGGTGACCTCGGCCATGCTGAGACCATCGAACTGCTGGTGATCAACGACAACACCGCACGTGTCGCTGCACTGCAATCTGGCCAGGTCGACATCATCGACCGTGTGCCGCCGCGCACCGCCGGTCTTGTGGCGCGTGCACCCGGCATCACAGTGGCCTCCACTGCAGGCCCGGGTCACTATGTGTTCATCGCGCACACCAACACCGCACCGTTTGATAACCAAGACCTGATGATGGCCCTGAAATACGGCATCAACCGTCAGGAAATGGTCGACAAAATCCTGTTCGGCTACGGCACCGTTGGCAACGACAGCCCGATCAACGCCTCTTATCCGATGTATTCGGAAATGGAACAGCGCGAGTATGATCCAGAAAAGGCCGCTGCCTACTTCAAAAAATCTGGTCACTCCGGCCCAATCCTGCTGCGTACCTCGGATAACTCTTTCCCGGGCGCTCCTGATGCGGCAGCCCTTTTCCAGCAATCTCTGAAAGCTGCTGGCATCGAGCTTGAAATCAAGCGTGAGCCAAATGACGGTTACTGGTCTGAAGTCTGGAACAACAAGCCCTTCTGCACCAGCTATTGGGGCGGACGGCCGACACAGGATCAGATGTTCACCACAGCTTATCTGTCGACGGCTGACTGGAATGACACACGTTTCAGCAACGAAAAATTCGACCAGATGCTGCTCGCAGCCCGTGCCGAACTCGACACCGGAAAGCGCAAACAGATGTATGCCGACATGGGCGAGATCCTGCGCAACCAAAGCGGCCTGATCTGTCCAATGTTCAACGACTTCGTCGATGCCTACAATGATCGCGTTGGTGGCTGGGTCGAAGGTGTGGCCGGTTTCTCCCTGATGCATGGTTACGCAGCGCAGCGGATGTGGGTGACAGGCTGATATGTCGCTCCTTTTAAAAATGTTGGCCCAGCGCATTGCGCTGGGTCTGCTCCTGCTCTTCCTCGTCTCCATTCTGATCTTTGGCGGTACTCTGATCCTGCCAGGAGACGTGGCTCAATCCATACTTGGCCAATCCGCCACCCCAGAAGCTCTCGCCAACCTGCGCGAAGAGTTGGGCCTCAACGAACCCGCAGTTGGGCGCTATTTTGACTGGTTGGGTGGTTTGCTTCAGGGCGATCTTGGCACGTCCCTTACAAGCGGACAGGACATTGCTTCCGCCATAGGCAAACGCCTTGGAAACACTTTTTTCCTCGCTTTCTGGGCCGCTCTTATCTCCGTGCCTCTCGCGATCCTGCTCGGCCTGATTGCCGTGCGCTATCGTGAACGCTGGCCGGACAAGCTGATTTCGGCTGTCACACTGGCCTCCATTTCAGTTCCTGAGTTTCTGATTGCCTATGTTGCGATCTTCTTTGTCTCCGTGCGCTTGAGGTGGGCCCCTTCGGTCACCACCATCAACGACAGCATGAGTCTGGGCGAAAAACTGCACACAATCTCGCTACCCATCACGGTTCTCACCCTTGTCGTGCTCGCACACATGATGCGCATGACGCGCGCGGCCATCCTGAACGTGATGCAATCCGCTTATGTGGAAACTGCTGAGCTTAAAGGTCTGCGCATGTTCACGATCATCTGGAAACACGCGCTGCCAAATGCGGTGGCACCCGTTGTGAATGTGGTCATGCTGAACATGGCGTACCTAGTGGTTGGCGTTGTCGTCATCGAAGTGGTCTTCACCTATCCCGGCATGGGCCAGTATCTGGTGGATCACGTTTCCAAACGCGACCTACCCGTTGTGCAAGCCTGCGGCCTGATCTTTGCTGGTGTCTACATCGGCCTCAATCTTGTCGCGGACATCGTCTCGATCATCTCAAACCCGCGTTTGCGGCATCCGAAATAGGGAGGATTTTCTGATGAGAATACCCATCGCCGCCCTGATCGGGCTGTGTTTCACTTCACTGTATTTCCTTGTGGCAATTTTCGCCCCATGGATCGCACCATATGGCGTGGCCGAAATTGTGAGCCGCGACGTCTGGCTGCCGCCGTCCAGCGAATTCCTGCTGGGTACGGACAACCTCGGACGTGATCTGTTAAGCCGCATGATTTACGGTGGGCGCACCACCATCTTCATCGCAACCGCAGCAACCATACTCAGCTTCACAACCGGCTCCATTCTCGGCTTTCTCGCCGCAGTGCTGGGTGGTTGGGCCGACCAGGCCATGAGCCGATTTGTCGATCTGATCATGTCGATCCCATCGCTCATTTTTGCGCTGGTTGTGTTGTCGGTTATGCCTGTCACTGTACCTGTGCTGATCGTGGTCATGGGACTGTTGGATTCCACACGCGTATACCGACTGGCACGCGCGGTCGCTGTGGACATCAACGTCATGGACTATGTCGAGGCCGCGAAGCTTCGCGGCGAAGGCCGCAGCTGGATCATCTTCCGGGAAATCCTGCCCAATGCTCTGTCTCCTTTGGTGGCAGAAATGGGCCTGCGTTTCATCTTCATGGTGCTGTTTGTGTCCACACTCTCATTCCTGGGTTTGGGCGTTCAACCGCCACAGGCAGATTGGGGCGGCATCGTGAAAGAGAACGCTGACGGCATCGTCTACGGTATCGGCGCGGCCCTCTATCCAGCCGTGGCCATTGCGACCCTCGCAATTTCCGTAAACCTCGTGGCGGACTGGGTTCTGAACCGCACCACATCACTGAAAGGGGGCCGCGGATGAGCGAAAAGCTTCTGAAAGTGCGCGATCTCAAAATCGGTGCAACCGTATATCCTCCCGGTGAAAAGCCTCATGACATCGAAATTGTCCATGGCGTGAGCTTTGAATTGGCGAAAGGTCAGGTGCTTGGTCTGATTGGTGAATCCGGTGCAGGGAAATCCACCATTGGTCTTGCCTCCATGGCTTATGGCCGAGGGGGCGTGCAGATCACTGGTGGTGAGGTCTGGGTGAACGGACGTGACATCCTGAAAACCTCTCAAGGGGACGTGCGCAATCTGCGGGGCGGCGAGGTGACCTATGTCAGCCAGTCCGCAGCAGCGTCATTCAACCCTGCCAAGAAGATCATGGATCAGGTGATCGAGGCAGCGGTCGGACAGGGCAAATTTTCCAAACGCGACGCAGAGGCCCGCGCGGTAGAGCTGTTTGGCAAACTGGGCCTGCCTGATCCGGAAAACATCGGAAATCGCTATCCGCACCAAGTGTCAGGGGGGCAGCTGCAACGTTGCATGACCGCTCTTGCGCTTTGTCCCGAGCCCGATCTGGTTGTGTTTGACGAACCGACCACCGCACTGGATGTGACCACACAAATTGATGTTTTGATGGCGATCAAAGAAGCCATTCGCGACACAGGTGTGGCCGCTCTTTACATCACCCATGACCTCGCCGTGGTGGCGCAGGTCAGCGACGATATCCTTGTGCTCAAAATGGGGGATATGGTCGAATACGGATCCGTTGATCAGATCATCAACAATCCACAGGAAGACTATACCAAGGCTCTGGTCTCTGTGCGGTCTATTGACCATGCGGAGAAAGCTCCGACGCCTGAACCTGTCTTGAAGGTGGAGAACATCACCGCCCGCTATAAGGGTACGAACTTCGATGTCCTCAAAAACATCAATGTGGAGCTGCATCCCGGTCAGACATTGGCCGTGGTGGGCGAAAGCGGGTCCGGCAAATCCACACTCGCACGGGTGATCACCGGATTGCTGCCCCAAAGCCGGGGCAACATCCATTTCGCTGGCCGCGACTTGTCTCCCAGCCTGGACGGGCGCAGTCGCGAGGATCTTCGCGAACTGCAAATGATCTATCAGATGGCCGATGTGGCCATGAACCCCCGCCAAACCGTGGGCACGATCATTGGCAGGCCGCTGGAATTTTACTTCGGCCTGAAAGGCGCGGAAAAACGCAAGCGGGTTGTGGAGCTTCTGGATGAAATCGAGATGGGCGAAAGCTTCATTGATCGCTATCCGGCAGAGCTTTCAGGTGGGCAAAAACAACGTGTGTGTATTGCCCGCGCATTGGCCGCCAAACCCAAGATGATCATTTGTGACGAAGTGACCAGCGCGCTGGACCCGCTTGTCGCCGATGGCATTCTCAAACTGCTGCTGGATTTGCAGAAAGTTGAGGACGTCGCTTACCTCTTTATCACGCATGATCTGGCGACAGTGAAAGCCATCGCGGACTCCATTTCTGTGATGTATCAGGGCGAAGTCGTGCGCTACGGCGGCAAGACAGATGTCTTGAGCCCGCCATTTGACGATTACACAGATCTCCTGCTCAGCTCCGTACCAGAAATGAAGCTGGGCTGGTTGGAAGAGGTCATCGCCAATCGCAAAATGGAAAGCGCGGGCAACTGAGCTTTTCATCCTGGAACACGTGCAAAGGCGACGTCACACAGACGTCGCCTTTGCTGTCTAAAGCCCCCTAAACACAAACTGAAGTCTGCTGAAAAAGCGCCTCTCTCAATAAAACAAAGACGGGAACACGACATGGACCGTAAACTGCTTTTGATCATTTTAGACGGAGTGCCATGGCGCAATTGGAACCGCCTGTTTGGCAATCTGGAGGGTTGGGTTGCCGATGGCACAGCGCAGAAGTGGAAAATGCGCTCTGTTCTGCCATCGACATCTGCAAGCTGCTATGCCTCCATCCACACGGGTGTCACACCACAGGAGCACGGCTGCACCGGCAATGGAAATGTGTTCCGCATCAAACAGCCCGATATATTCGCACAGGTACGCAAATCCGGCGGCATCACCGGAGCCGTCGCGCATTCATTCTGGTCAGAGTTTTTCAATCGTCACCCCTTCGACTATGTCCGCGACGTCGAATATGACGAAGAAGACAGCCCTACGATCAACCACGGTCGCTTTCATACGATGACAGGATATGGTGCGGCCAATCAGATGACACCTTGTGATGTGGATCTCTTTGCAACCCTTTCAAATCTCTGCCTCAAACGTGACTTGAACTATGGGATGCTCCACACCTGTACGCTCGACAGCATGGGCCATCGCTTCCAACACGACAGTCACGAAATGGATCATGCCTGTTTCGTGATGGATGAAATGCTGGCGCCTTTTATTCCGAAATGGCGCGCCTTCGGCTATGAGGTGATTGTGACAGCAGATCACGGACAGGATGCACGTGGGCACCACGGTGGCCGTGACCCGCTGCAACAGGAGTTCGCACTCTACTATTTTGGCGATGCACAAGGTCCGGCGCCAGAAACAGAGCTGGATCAGCTACAGCTTGCGCCCACGATTTTGAACCGACTGGGCGCCGACATCCCGCAAACAATGAAAGCTGCGCCTTTCTTGCCGAGAGACTGAGGAGTCAGCGTGGTAAACTGGCCTCAAGCGCTGTCTGCAACCGATCACAGATCAGCTCAATATGGGGTTCCTCCATAATAAACGGTGGCGCAAGCAACACATGCGCCCCCGTTTTGCCATCAATGGTGCCTCCCATTGGATAGCAGATTAAACCTGTGTCAAAGGCGGCTGCCTTGATCTTGGCCGCCAGCCCAAGAGCAGAATCAAAGGGGGTCTTGGTGTTACGATCAGCGACCAGTTCAAGCCCCAGGAAAAGCCCTCGTCCCCGGATGTCTCCGACATGCGGATGCGCCCCAAAGCGATCGCTTAAAGCCGACTTCAGCTGCGCGCCCATGGGGGCCACCCGTGCCGCAACGCCATCTTCAGTCAAGCGGGTCAGCACAGCCAATGCCGCCGCTGCGGCCGTTGGGTGGCCGTTGTAAGTATGCCCATGCTGAAAAAAACCAGACCCATCACGAATGGTCTCGTAGATTTCAGAGCTGCACAGCATGGCACCAATCGGCTGGTAGCCGGCGCCCAGCCCTTTGGCGATAGCGCAAATATCTGGTACGACATCATCCTGCTCACAGGCAAACAGCGTGCCTGTGCGCCCCATGCCGCACATGACCTCATCCAGTATGAGCAACACGCCATATTGGTCACAAATCTGCCGGACACGTTTGAAATAGCCTTCAACCGGAGGCACCGCACCAGAGGTGGCACCGACAACTGGCTCCGCAACAAAAGCCAAGACATTCCCCGCACCAAGATCCTGAATTTTGTCTTCTAGTTCTTGCGCCACCCGTTGACCGTAGTCAAAAGCGCTCTCACCTTCATACTGACCACGATAGGCATAGCAGGGCGCAATATGATGGGTCTGCATAAGCATCGGAGCAAAGGGTTCACGTCGCCACATGTTGCCGCCTGTGGCCAATGCCCCCAGCGTGTTGCCGTGATAGCTCTGGCGGCGCGCAATCACATGCCGGCGCTGTGGCTCATCCCTTTCCAACGCGTATTGACGCGCGAGTTTCAACGCACTTTCCACCGCTTCCGAGCCACCGGAAACGAGATACACCCGATCCAACCCTTCGGGCGCATATTGGACAAGCATCTCCGCCAGTTGTTCGGCGGGTTCAGATGTCAAAAAGCCCGTGTGCGCAAATGCAACCGCATCCACTTGCGCCTTGATCGCGTCTTTCACTTTCTGATCCGAATGCCCCAAGCAGGAGACAGCCGCACCGCCTGAGCCATCGAAATAGGATTTTCCCGTCTGATCATACAGAAAAGGCCCCTCTCCATGCGTGGCAACCGGTAGTGATTTTAAACAATGACGTGGGAATATCTTGCTCATGTTGTCGACGCTTTCTTCAAAAGGGAACGGCCCATAGCCGATGCCGCGCTCACGGTCCGCCGGATGTTCTCTGCGTTGTCTTCAGCCAGTGTGCCGTCGGGGCGGCAAAGGTTGTTTTCGAAACCAATGCGCACGTGCCCACCCATTTGCATCGCAGCGCAAGCCACGGCGTGTTCGGTTTTTCCGAACGCACAAACCGTCCAACTCTCACACAGAGGTGCCACCGCAGAAACGAATGCGAAGAGATCCTCAACACGGGCAACTTCAGGTGGTGCATAGCGCCCGAGGACCAAAAGCACCTCGCAGCCCTCTTGTGCAATAAAGCCCTCTGCCTGCCACTCCGCAAGCAAGGCGGCATCGGAAGGGTCGTAAAGAATGTGCTGAACCGCAATATCCGCCTCACGTGCGACCCCATACAGACGCGGTGCCAAATCGATATCCCGCGCAATCTCACGCACAGAAACACTGGCAGCCCGCGGTCGCAGACACTCCAGTACCTCTAGCTGTTGCGTCACCGAAAAAACTCCGGCGGCCTCGGTGGTGATCTGCACAGTCATGTCTGGACTGGTTTGCGCAATCGCAGCGATGGCTTCGCGATACAGGCCAGAATCCAGTGAATGCATCCCTTGGGCATCACGCACATGCAGGTGAATTTCGTCCGCCCCAGCATCCGCGCATTGTTTCGCCGTGACGGCAATTTCATCGATTGCAATCGGCAGCTTTTGGTGGTCTTTGCGCCCACGTCGTGCACCGTTGGGCGCAACTGTAATTTTGAGTGGCGTAAAGCCGCGATCCGCAACGTTGTGATGAGTAAGCAAGTGACCTGTCATGGATCTCCACAAGCCTTGAAGGGTGAATACACAATTTGAAACAAATGTTCCAGACATTGACACCTGCTAAAACAAATGAATAAATCGAGTCAAGTGGAGAGATTCGTGAGCAACGCCAGCCGTCTACAAGAAAGGGTTGCAGAAAGTTATGCCGACCTCAGCACGAAGCTGAGGGATGCGGCGGACTTTGTCGTTGCCAATCAAGTAGATGTCGCAGCGCGCTCTCTGCGCTCGGTATCTTCCGCCAGCGGCGTATCTCCAGCCACACTCTCACGTCTGGCCCGTGCCCTGGGGTTTGACAGCTACGAAGACATGCGCGAGCTCTGCCGAGAGACCGTTGGGGGACAAACTCAATCCTTTGCACAGCGCGCCGCACAACTCACCTCGGATGCAGACGCGCAGCGCCCCATGCTGGAGCGCCAAGCCAGCGCCTGTATGTTCAACATCTCAAAGCTTGAAGAAGAGGTGGACAAACAGCGTCTCCAAGCAGCCGTAGACGCTCTGGATCACGCCCGCACGGTGGTTCTCTTTGGAGCATTCGGTTCCACAGGAATTGTCGAATATATGGCCTACCTGGCCAACTATTTCTCGCCGACTTGGACATTGGCAGGACGGATGGGCGCGTCACTTGGCGCTTCTCTGACCACCTTGGGAGCAGACGACGTCCTGCTGATTGTCACCAAAGCCCCATACGCTGCGCGCGCCGTCCTCGCCGCAGAAGCAGCCCAAGACTGTGGAGCAACTGTGATCCTGATCAGTGACAGCCATGCCTGTCCTGCTATGAAATACGCAAATTTCCCCTTTATAGTTCCGTCAGAAAGTCCACAGTTCTTCTCGTCCTACACAGCGACTTTAGTTCTGATGGAAACCATAATCGCAATGTTGGTTGCACAGTCCGGAGAGACCGCCAGCCAACGCATCAGAGACGTTGAAACACGCAATGAACGCCTCGGAGACTTCTGGGCGGGATAGCCACAAACGACACAACTTCAAACTATCATCAACTAGGGAGCCTAAGATGATTTCTAAACTGAAACTGGCCGGAGCCGCAATTATCGCCTCCATGAGCTTTACTGCAGGTGCCTCTGCACAGGAATTCATTTCCATCGGCACCGGCGGCGTGACCGGCGTATACTACCCGACCGGTGGCGCGATCTGCCGTCTTGTCAACAAAGGCCGCAAGGAGCACGGCATCCGTTGCGCCGTGGAATCCACTGGTGGGTCCGTATACAACATCAACACCATCAAAGCGGGTGAGCTGGAATTCGGCGTCGCGCAGTCTGACTGGCAGTATCACGCTTACAACGGCACATCTAAATTCGCAGACAACCCATTCCCAGACGTACGCGCTGTCTTCTCTGTACACCCAGAGCCGTTCACCGTCATCGCACGCTCTGACGTCGACGTGAACAGCTTCGCCGACCTGAAAGGCAAGCGCGTCAACGTAGGCAACCCAGGTTCCGGCCTGCGCGCAACCACCGAAGTTGTGATGGAAGCCTATGGCATGACCATGGACGATTTCGCTCTGGCAACCGAATATAAGGGTTCCGAGATGGCCAAGCAGCTCTGCGATGGCAACATCGACGTGATGATCTACACCATCGGTCACCCTGCTGCGGCCATCAAAGAAGCCACAACCACCTGCGATGCAAAGCTGGTGAACATCACAGGCCCCGAAATTGACAAACTGGTTGAAGAAAACGCCTTTTACCGTGTCGCAACTGTTCCGGGTGGCATGTACAAAGGCACCGACGAAGACACCACCACCTTTGGTGTGGGCGCAACCTTCGTAACCTCCGCTGCGATCTCTGACGATGTTGTCTACGTTGTTGCCAAATCCGTCATGGAGAACATCGAAGACTTCCGCAAGCTGCACCCAGCATTTGCAAACCTTGACCCAGCAGAAATGATCAAGGACGGCCTGAGCGCGCCTCTGCACCCAGGTGCTGAGAAAGCCTACATGGAACTCGGCCTGAAATAAGCCTTCCAGCGACAAACTAAAAACTGCGAATGCGCCCCAGATATGAGGGCGCATTCGTTGCATAGGATCCACGGGGACAAAAATGACTCAAGATCATCTCACGGACGGCGCAGCCTCAGCAGATGCCATGGTCGCAGAAGTCGACACCGGCGCGCGCAATGCCACCGGATTTCAAGGCAAGCTGATCATTGCGATTTGTATCATCTGGTCGCTCTTCCAGCTCTATATCGCCTCAAAACTGCCGGGCATGATGGCCCAGCTCACGGGTGTTTCGGACTTTGCCAATGTTGTCGGTCAGGCACGTTATATCCACTTGGCATTTGCCATGACGCTGGCGATCCTAGCCTTTCCGATGTTTCGCACCTCCCCAAGGGATCGCATTCCGATCTATGACTGGGTGCTTTTGATCCTCGGTGTCAGCGCGTCGCTATATCTGGTCTTTTTCCGATATCAGATTGCAGATCGACCGGGCTTGTGGACCACAACAGACATCACCATGTCCGCAATTGGCATGGTTGTCCTGATGATCTGCGTATACCGCGCCCTTGGCCTGCCACTGGTTATTATTGCCAGTGCGTTTGTTGCCTTTGCCTTCTTCGGCGGCAATTCCGAATGGGTACGCGAAATCACCAACTATGGTGGGGCCTCCCTCTCCAAAGCATTGGGCCATTACTGGATGCAGACCGAAGGCGTCTTTGGCGTCGCATTGGGCGTATCCACCTCCATGATCTTTCTTTTCGTGCTCTTCGGCGCTCTGCTTGATCGCGCGGGCGGCGGCAACTGGTTCATCAAAGTGGCGATTGCCCTGCTAGGCGCCCTTCGTGGTGGGCCGGCGAAAGCTTCCGTTCTCAGCTCCATGATGACCGGCATGATCTCCGGGAGCTCGATCGCGAACACGGTGACAACCGGCACGTTCACCATTCCACTGATGAAACGCATCGGCTTCCCTGCTGAAAAAGCGGGTGCGGTCGAAGTGGCCTCTTCCACCAACGGACAGCTCACCCCGCCTGTGATGGGGGCGGCGGCATTCCTCATGGTGGAATACGTCAACATTCCCTACATCGACGTGGTCAAACACGCCTTCTTGCCTGCTGTGATTTCCTACATAGCGCTGCTTTACATTGTGCATCTGGAAGCCCTGAAGATGCAGATGCAGGGTCTAAAAAAAGCTGGGCGCCATATTGGCCCCATCATGATCCTCGTGCTGTTCCTCACGGGTTTCATCGGCCTCGGCGCACTGACATTTCTGATGATTGCCATTCGCAGCGTGCTGGAGCCGATGGTCGGAGACAGCATCTATATCGCCGTGGCCTTGGTGGCCATGATGTACGTTGGGCTGCTGTATCTGGCATCCAAATATCCAGACATCGCAATGGACGATCCGAATGCACCGCTGGAAGCGCCACGACTGACACCGACATTGCTGGGCGGCGCTTACTATGCTCTGCCAATCTTCATTCTCGTCTGGAACCTGATGGTGAAGACCGAAGAACTGGATCGCCTGTCTCCTGCACTCTCAGCCTTCTGGGCAACTGTCTTTATGATCATTGTCGCGGTTACGCATCGGCCAATCAAAGCCTTCTTTCGCGGTGAAACAGCTCTGAACACGGCGTTTGCCCGCGGGTGGGAAGACTTTGTGCAGGGTCTGATCATGGGCGCGCGCAACATGATCGGCATTGGCGTCGCCACGGGTGCGGCAGGTATCATTGTCGGCACCATCAGCCTCACCGGCGCACATCAGGTGATTGGTCAAGTGATTGAAGTGATCTCTGGTGGCAATCTGATCATCCTGCTGTTGCTCGTCGCTGTGCTCAGCCTGATTCTTGGCATGGGCCTGCCAACAACGGCAAACTACATCGTGGTCAGCTCCCTGATGGCCCCTGTCATCGTGGGCGTTGGTGCGCAAGCCGGACTGGTCGTGCCGCTGATCGCCGTGCACATGTTTGTCTTCTATTTCGGCATTCTTGCCGATGATACTCCGCCAGTTGGCTTGGCAGCCTACGCAGCGGCAGCAATCTCGCGTGGCGATCCGATCAAAACCGGTGTGCAGGGCTTCGCCTATGACATTCGCACCGCGCTGTTGCCCTTCATGTTCATCTTCAACACTGACTTGCTGTTGATTAATGTGAGCTTTGGCAAGGCCGTATTGGTGTTCTTCATCGCCCTGATCGCGATGTTGATATTTGCCGCGGCAACACAGGGCTACTTCATCGCGAAATCCCGAAAATGGGAAAGCGCCGCGCTCCTTTTCATCGCCTTCATGCTGTTCCGCCCTGATTTCTTCCTCGATCAAGTATCCGAAAAATATCAGACCGTGACAGGCGCAGATGCTGTGCAGGTGGTCGGCGAACAGCCAGAAGGGGCCTTGGTCCGCTTCCGCGTGGAAGGACCTGACTTTGACACCGGGGATAACCGCAAAACGACCGTCACAATGGTCTACCCCGGTGGCGATCCGGAGGCGGCGATGTCTGACAACGGTCTCACCGTGTTTGCGGAAGACGGCAAGCTGGTTCTGGAAGAGCCTTTCCCGGGCACGCCTTACTTTGGTCAGTTGGGAACCGAGTATGACTACTACGGCGACACCCCTGTGGTGATCTCCCAAGTCGAGGTGGAAAACGAGCGCATGCCGAAAGAGCTGTTCTTCATTCCCGCCCTTTTGCTGTTGGCCGGGTTGATGCTCATTCAGCGCCGCCGCGCCACTCAGCCAGCATTCTGAGGAGATAGGAACATGTTTAAAACACTCCTACTGACAGTTGATGTGAATGACCTCAAAGGCTCTGAAAAGCCTGCAGAGGCGGCACGTCACATGGCGTTAGACTATGGCGCAGAACTGCATGTGATGAACGTTGTTCCTGACTATGGCATGTCCATTGTGGGGGCCTATTTCAGCAAAGATCACAACAAAGCCATTCTCAAAGAGGCGAAGGCCGCTTTGGAAAGCTGGGCACAGCAAACGCTCAAAGATGTGCCTGATCTGCGTCTGCATGTGGATCAGGGCACAGTGTATGATCTGGTCTTGAAAGAAGCTGAAGCGGTGAAAGCGGATGCCATCATTGTTGGTGCGCATAAATCGCAACTCAAAGACTACCTGATTGGCCCCAACGCCGCGCGGATATCGCGTCATGCCAAACAGTCTGTTTTTGTGATCCGCTAAACACACATAAAACCAATAAGGCCCGCAGACACCTGCGGGCCTTTTGTCTTTCTGATCGGCAAACGTCCTACAAACGTGGGATCACGCTCTCCCATTCCCGGCGAAAGACCTCTTCCCCATTTTCAACCGCCAGCAAATCTGCTATCATGATGAAGTTCCTGCCGTCGGTGCGCATGCGAATATTGGCGTCAATCTCTACCTGCCAATCCCCGCGCTGCATCGTGCGCCTGCGCGCAGAGGCGCTTTCCGCCGAACAAGGATCGCCATCCACAATCGTGAAACAATCGGTCACCGATGAGCTCATGATCAGACCAGTGGCCAGATCTTCGACTTTTCCGGTTTCTCCAAAAATCTCCATGGTGGCGGACTTTGCGCTGTGGTCTCGTACAACACGCTTACTTTCTTTCGGCTCGGTGAGCACCCGTGTTTTTCTGGGCTCCGCAGAACGCGGCTCATCAAACACTGGAGCTGCCAAGACATCGCTCTCCCGAACTGGCAATTCCAAAACGCCGCTTTCCAAGCTTAATGTCGCCAGTGCCGCTTCCGGCCAAATGTACGGCCAGTAGCTCGATGACATCGCCACGCGCAGCTGATGCCCCTCCGGAACCCGATAGGCGCAAGAATCCAATGTCACCTCAACATCCACCACCCCACCAATCGGCAGATCCTCTGGTGTCTCATGCCCATTGCGGTGGCGCAGGTTCAAAACACCGTGTGAGATCAATGTACTCTTGCCATCCGGCCGGACATCGCTCAACCGCACGGCCACCTGCGCCGCAGGCTTATCTGACGCCAGGCTCAATCGCACGACGGGGCGCCCCACGATATCTTTGGCCACTGGGAGCTTCGCTGTATCAAAACAACAAGACAGCGCATCATCCGTACGCTGATCATCCGGCAACTCTCCGGGACCAAATCCAAACGGGAAATACTCACCAGCCCCCTCACCACAGAACAGCGCGGGGTGGATGGTACGATCACAAGTCCCCGCCACGTCCTGCAACCTGTTTTCTACAAGATGCCAGCTTTCCAAGGGCGATTGCACCGCCGCCTTGTCATCCGCAATCCACCGCCCCGGGCGCTCTACGTAACTGGTTTGCGGTGGCATGCTGTCCATCACCCATCGGCGCATATCCGGAAGATGTTCCACACCATTGTCGATGCCTTTCAGCCAACGGTCCCACCAGCGCAGCATTTCCCCCAAAAAGTCGATCCGCGGCCCCGGCACGGCGAAATGCGGATATTTATGGATCCAAGGTCCGATCAAGCCCTTGACCGGTGCCTCCAAGTTCTCAACGAGATGAGAAATTGTGTTGCGATACCCGTCATGCCATCCGCCAACACTCAAAACCGCTGCGCTGATCGCAGAATAATCTTCACAGACACTGCCATGGCGCCAATAATCATCCCTCAACTGATTGGTCACCCAAGTATCTGCCAAGAAGGGCGTATTCTCCAGTCGTTCCAGCCACATCGCGCGCCAATTTTCTCCGACCACTTCAGGATCAGGCGGCAAGGCAAACCACCCAAGAACCGTCGCCGCCCAAGCCGGGTTCTCCCCCAGCATGGTCCCCCCTTTGTAGTGGATATCATCCGCGTATCGATCAACGGTTGAGCAGATACTTACCACAGCTTTAAGGGGCTCGGGCTTCAAAGCTGCAATTTGCAACCCATTGAAGCCACCCCAACTGATCCCCATCATCCCCACGTTGCCATTGCACCACTCCTGCGCGGCCAGCCACTCTACGACAGCCACGCCATCGCTTAGTTCCTGAGGGGAGTATTCATCATCAAACAGCCCCTCACTGTCACCACAGCCACGCATATCTACTCGCACGCAGACATACCCATGCCCTGCCATATAGGGATGGGTCAGCGCATCCCGCTCTGCGGTGCCATCACGCTTTCGATAAGGGAGGAATTCAAGAACAGCCGGGACTGGCGTATCAGTAACCGGCTTCCACATCCGTGCAGATAAGCGTGTGCCGTCCGGCATGGGAATCCATAGATGAGGTTTTTCTTCTACCTCAAATGGAAATTCACGAACAATCTGCATGGTTTACCTCCTCATTAGTCTGCCAAACACTGCTCGCCTGCTCTGCCAAATGCAAGCGCACAGAATGATCCCCGTCACAAGGTCACGTCCGCCAGATAGGCAGCGATTATTTCCCGCAGCGGTTCTTGCATCTCATAATCGATATTTGGCTGACAGAATTGCGACAGCAGCTCTTGCCCGATTGACAGGCGGAGCGCTTTTTCGCTGCCAGCATCCGGCAGCAAACCTGCATCCACAAACGCCTCCCAGTCTGCTTTCATCATTCCGTGGGTTCTCATGCCCACGGACACGTCCGCGTAGCGCGCTGCCTCTATCAAAAACCGCGCAATCTCATCTTCCAACCGCACGATTTTCTCCGGACCAATATACTCAGCGCAAAGCACATCACGTCCCAGTTTGAAATTTGATGGATAAAACGCCTCATATCCGAGCACCCAACGCCAGCTCAGCTGCGGCTGATTATTGGACATTTGGGTCAACGCGCCTTGCAAGGATGCGGCCATGTCACGATCTTCCTGCGGCATGGCTTGCGGCAAGCTCACAGACGTCCATCCCTCGGTCGTGTCTGCATCGTTGTCTGTTCCAACTGAACTGACTGCGTTCAACCACTGAGCCGCGCGTTTCACGAAACGACGTCGCTGGCGCGCGTCGGCGTTCAGCATCTTCTGTGAAAGCGTTTCCCCTCGCACTTGCATGGTGGCGAGCAAACCGATGTCCGGACGCGCAATAACACATTGGGCGGCTTTCAAGTCGCCCCCGAGCAAAACCGCATTTAGCGCCTCCATGGCTTTCTGGCGCCCTAAGACAGTTTCCGCCCCGCGCGCATCAAGATAGCGCGTGATCAGAAGCTTATCGCCCTCACGGTCTGCAATAAACCTCTGCTGTTCTGGCTCAGCGCGCACACAACGCCGTATCGAAACGGATGACGTTTGGGGGTTATGTCGCAGCAATTGCGCGGCCTCTCGCTGGGCAAATCTGAGCTTTTGCTGCTGTTTCTGCGCAAGGGTGTGAGAGCCCATCAGCCCAAGGCGTTCCGACGAAAACCCCGCGTCATCAAAAGCCTGTAAAATTCTTTCATCCGACACAGGATCATCAACCATCACGCAGTGATTGGAAAAATACCAATAGAGAAAGCGACCGTAGTCATGCGAACTGTTTACCGCCTGCTTCAGAGCGTCTGAAAACTGATCCGGATCCACCACCGTTTCACAGACGTGATGGAAATCCGATTGCCCAAACAACACGGCAGGTTTCCCATGCAGAAAGCCTTCCAGCGCAACAGCCGAGTTGAAGCTCACGGTGGCCGCACATTTGGAGAGAATGTCATGAATATTCGCATCTGTCGCCAGCAGAGGCAGACCCTCTTGCAGGAGTTCGTGCATCAACTGCACATCTCTGAGAGGTCGGCTCTGTGGATGGGTCTTGACCACAATAGGCCGCCCCTCTGCCGCTTCCGCAACGGCCCGCAACATCTGCTCATTGCTGCAATGGGCTGTCTGCTGACGATGTGGGTTATCTCCTTGCAAGAAAACCGCAATACACTCTTGCGGCAACTCAGACACCGCTTGTTTTGGATTGTAGCGGGAGCGTCTTGGTCGCACCAAGCGATTGTACAGACCTTCAAAATGCGCGGCCGCCATGACCGGGTTCACAGATGTTGGATCATAAACAGCGTGCGCCGCAGCACTTCTTGCCAACACACCATGAGCATCCAAGTGATAGTAGGGCGGGATATAGGCCACAGCCGCATTCAGAGCATTGTTCTGTCTCACCACACCATTTTCAACAATGTGCAGGTTCTCAGGTTCCAGCAGCTCTGCATGGTCAATAGCCGAGCCCACTCGCAGCGCTTCATCACGACGCCGCACTTCGATCTTGCCACCTCTTTCCTGGAGCAAGTCCCGAATACGCTTAAAGAGCACGAGGTGAGGCAAGTCGGCATAGGTTTCAACGAATTTCTGGGGCACATGAAAAACAACTTTAGATGCCACGAAAAATTCCCATCGCGAATGATCAGTCAGGCATCACGCCATACTTTGGCCTCTTGAGAAGCTGGCAGCCCCCCATCATGCAACACCTTAAGCCACACAATCTCTCAAGACGTGCCATGGTTCAATCATCATTTCCGCCACCGGGCAGCACCATATTCAGATCATACGGCAACGTGACGACAGGCTGCAATCCCGGAGCGGTTTGCGGCGTGAAGCTCCCGACATCTTCCACAGATTGACGTGAGAATTCCGCAAGCGTTTGTGCGACGACCGCAGCACACATTGCCCCCCCACAAGAACCGTCGCCAGCCGAAGAAAAGGCGCGCACGTCTGACATCGTCCTAGCCCCCAAGGCTGCTGCCTGACGAATTTTCGCAGCTTTGACGCCCGTGCACCGACAGACTGTGACACCATCCTGCGGCTTCAGCGCCGCAGGATAAGGCGGGAAAACCTGATCTACAAAGCCGGTCGCCCGACCATGAGAGGCAAGCGCTAAACGCATCTCGATGGCAGCGCGATCTCGGACGGACTTTGAAACCTTCCTGAGTTCATATCCGATAGTCAGCGCGGCAACACGCCCCGCGTCCTGTAGCGCAGGAATACCGATCGGAACACAATCACCAGCCACCAGCCATATATTGGGGGCGACAGTACGCCCCCATGCATCCGACTTCAGATCAAAGCTCTGCTCTGCCGCGCTCCAATCTGGCGTCAGCCCGCTTGCGGAAGAAACGCTGACATCCTTCACGACGCCGTGGTGCAAAAGCACATTGGTGCAGGGCATATCTCTCAATTTTCGCCCATGCCGAAAATGTACACTCTCAACCGCCCTGTCCCCCAGAAGCGAAATGTCATGCGCCCCAACATATCGCGGCACACCTGCATTCCGAATTTCGATCAGCATTTGGATCATGCGGCGCGCTGGCCGATGCGCCGCAATCACGCTTCCCACATTCTTTTTCAATGCGCCCCAAAGATCAGACGCAGTTTGCGTTTCTACCAGTGCCACCGGCGGGTATCCTAACCGCAAAAGGCTCACAGCCATAGAGTAGAGCGGCAAGCCGCTCCCAACCAAGACGGCATCCTTTGCAGCAAGCCCGCCGTGCTGCATCAGCCTCAGTGCTGCTCCGATCGTCATAACGCCCGGCAAAGTCCAGCCCGGCAAAGGCATCGGACGCTCCATCAAACCCGTTTCCAATAGAACATGAGCGGCACGTAGTGTCTCACGCATACCGTTTGCATCATATCCAACAAGATTGCCCGAGACAGATCGCAACTGCGCATCTGGCACCACATATACTTGCCGATCCTGAAGCCTGGCGATCGCACTCTGATCCTGCGACGCGTCATACCGTTCTCTGTCCGCCTCAAAGGGGCTGTGCAGCGCTTCGGTGTAGAGCCTCTGGTTCTCCGCCAACATTGGATCAACCAACAAGGCGACGCTCAGTCCTCGCGTCACAGCTTCCAAGGCAGCGCTTTGACCCGCAGCTCCACCGCCAACAATCACGAGATCAAATTGCGTCACTTGGGTCCCCACTTTGCCCAAATGCCAGCTCAATCCGCATGCCTTCTCGCACACTCTCACAGCAGGCGCGCCGTTCCACCCCATTGATCAAAACACGACAATCATAGCAGTGGCCCGTCATGCAAAACGGGGCGCGAAACTCATCACATGAAGCATTTCGGCAAAATGGGGTCACACCAACTCCCAAAAGAGCCGCCGCCAAATTGGATTTTGTCTGGAGCGTCAAAGGTCTACCATTGAGGAGAACGGACACCCCATGCACTTTGGGTCTGAACTGCTCAAATCCTGACTCGTCAACCAAACTCGCACTCCACATGCGTCTACGCTTTCCTCACAGGCGCCTTATGCGATGCGAGGCAATATATTTTTAAGGGTAACGGACAAATACCAAAGTTTTTTGGCCCGTTCTTAAAACGAAATAGTTAAGAGCGATCAGTTTTTGATCCCGTTTGACCACAGCCGCCATAACTTCGGTCAGTTTCAACGCATTGCTCAACCTGCCAACGCCATCGCCAAAAGCGCGTGCCAGAAATTATAAGGGGGGCACCCTGCCCCCCATTTTTCTGCCTGCCTGTCCCCTGATCCCGCAGCCCCCCTAAAATAAAGGCGCATCGGGCGTTGGATCAACTATAGAGCCGCTGATTCGAATCAGTCAACAGAGCGATTCGGAAAACTGTCATGATCTGCTTAACAGGCGTTATCATCGCCTGAAGTTTGCCCGCTAACCATGCTCACGTAGAATGTTGCCCGCCAGATAGAGCGACCCGCAAATCAGAACACGTGCCTTAGGATCACGCTTCAGAATATCAGCCTGCGCCGCTGCCACGCTCTGCGCAACATGCGCTTCAAACCCTGCCTCTTTGGCATGGCCGGCCGTTTCTTCAGCGGTCAGCGTATTGGCCTCGCCCGGAATGGAGACAGCATGCAAACTCTCTGCCACCTCTGCAAGCGGGTTCAAATAACCTGACACATCCTTCGTGTTCAGCATCCCACAAATCAAATGTGTGGGCCGCTTCGGCATCGTGCGGATCAACGCGGCAATCGCTTCCCCTGCGGCAGGATTGTGTCCGCCATCCAGCCAAAGCTCTGCCTCTGACGCGTTTTCTACAAGCGGCCCCTGTTTAAGCCGCTGCATGCGCGCAGGCCATGTAACCTCCCGCATCGCGGCTTCACAGGCCTCAGCATCGCAGCCTAGATAACGAAGTGCTGCAAGCGCCGCGCCTGCGTTTTGAATTTGATGTGCGCCGGGCAAAGCAGGCAGCGGCAGATCCAAAAGGCCTGTCTCATCCTGAAACACCAGACGCCCATGTTCTTCGTAGACATGCCAGTGCTGACCATAAGCCAAAACCGGTGCCCCCAAACGCGCGGCCGTGGCTTCAATCACTTCCATGGCCTCGTCTGGTTGTGGCCCAACCACAACTGGGACACCGCGCTTGATAATACCCGCCTTCTCTCCGGCGATCTTGGTCAGCGTATTGCCCAGGAACTGCTCATGATCGATGGAAATCGGCGTGATGACAGTGATCTTTGGATCCTCAATCACGTTGGTGGCATCCAACCTGCCTCCGAGTCCCACTTCAAGCAGCGTAAAATCGGCCTTCACCCTGGCAAAAGCCAGCAAGGCAGCGCAGGTCGTGATTTCAAAATACGTTATATTTTCACGCTGATTGGCTTCCCAGCATTCGTCCAACACTTCGGTCAGATAGGCCTCGTCGATCAAAGACCCGGCCAGACGGATACGCTCATGAAAGCGCGCGAGATGCGGGCTGGTATAGGCATGCACACTGTGCCCCGCCCCTTCCAAACCGGCCCGGATCATCGCCTGTGTACTGCCCTTGCCGTTTGTCCCAGCCAGATGCACCACGGCAGGCAGCTGTTCCTGTGGATTCCCAAGCACCTTAAGCAACCGCCACATGCGATCCAGCGTCAGATCGATGATCTTCGGATGCAAAGCCAGCATCCGAGCGAGAATGGCATCTGATGTGGTGTCGACTTGGGTCATATGTGGCTCCCTTTCAGCTGGCCCGCCCTAAAACAAAGCGGGCTCCCGGTCAAACAACCAGGAGCCCGCAAAACTTTACGCCCTTACGGCCTTATGTGTCAGCGTCGCCTGCGGCTTTTCCCTCTTCAGAAGCGTCATCTTCCGCGACCGGCGCAGGCAAATCGCCTTTGACGGCGGGTGGCATAGACATCAGCATCCGGATAATGGTGACCAGCTCTTCCTTGAGTTCGGTTCGCTTGGTCACGCGGTCCAACATCCCATGATCCAGAAGATACTCCGCACGCTGGAATCCCTCAGGCAATTGCTCACCAATGGTTTGTTGGATCACACGCGGGCCCGCAAAACAGATCAGAGCGTTTGGTTCGGAGATCTGCACATCGCCCAGCATGGCGTAAGACGCGGTCACACCACCTGTTGTTGGATGGGTCAGCACAACGATATACGGCAAGCCAGCCTCTTTCAGCATCTGCACAGCCACCGTCGTGCGCGGCATTTGCATCAGCGAGAGGATGCCTTCCTGCATGCGTGCGCCGCCAGCCGCAGAAAACAGCACCAAAGGCCGCTTCAACGCAACCGCACGTTCGGCCGCTGCGATAATCGCATTGCCGACATACATGCCCATGGAGCCCCCCATAAAAGAGAAATCCTGACAGGCTGCGACAATCGGGGAGCGCCCTATCTCACCTTCCGCCACCAACATGGCTTCTTTTTCGCTGGTCTTTTTCTGAGCCGCCTTCATGCGTTCAGGATATTTTTTCTGATCCTTAAACTGCAGTGGATCGGCCACTGGCTCGGGCACTGCAACTTCGACAAACACACCACCGTCAAACAAGGCCTCAAACCGATCCCGCGCCGTGATGGCCATGTGATGACCACATTGCGTACAGACGTTCTGATTGCCCTTCAGCTCGCGGTGAAACAGCATGGTTCCACATTCGTCACATTTGGTCCACAGGTTGTCCGGCACCTCACGGCGCGAAAAGATCGAGTTGATCCGCGGACGGACGTAATTTGTGATCCAGTTCATGTGATCAGGGTCCTCTGGCTTCCAATCAGAAGTGAAATAGGACGCTGCGTCAGGAAATGCAATCAAACAGGCGTGCATCGCGGAGGGGAAACAGAGGATTTTCCACCGTGGCAGGCTGTTGTCTCCGCATCACATAGAGTATCCCAAGGCAATGGCCGACTTTAAAGTTGTGCAACAGATGGTTTATGTCAGCACAAAAGTGCGTTTGTCTCATCGCAACCAATTAGGTAAATATTTCTAAAGCTGTGAGCGAACAATTCCGCAACCAGAAACACTAAGCAGGATAACTTGAGCGCAATGGCACTGAGCACACGCTTTTTTCAATACGCTTTGCAAACGGGAGTATCCCGGTTCTGGGCCCGCAACGCGAGAAACGCTGCGAAACAAGATCTGGCGACCCTGCGAAACCAGCGCCGCCGCGCACGCGCTCTGCGCCAACATCTCGATACCGTCATTTCGGTTGCAGAAAGCCGCTTGGCTCTTCCGATCATTGGCTCCAACGCCTTTCCAAAGCCGCATGGCACAGACTGGTCATGGCGTCCGGAACTGTGGCGCGAACCGATTCCAACCAAGGGCCGAGCGGCCGTAGAGAATAAAGAAATGCTGGGCGACGAAGTGACCTTGTTTCACGACTGCCGCATTTCCGAACTCACTCTGCGCCAATTGCGCAATCACCGTGAAAAGGATCTCGCGCCTTTTGGATTGCGCATGGATGTTTTTAGATTTGACGGCTCTTTTCTGTCGCTCGTGGTCGACATGCCGCCAGAGGCCGTATCGGGCCTGCGTCGCGATCATGTGGTACGCATGGACACGATTGTAGAAATGGAAAAACCACTCGAAATTTTTGCACGCCTGAACATACGTCATGGCCCAAACACGGAGCAAATCGTGCGCGAACTGCCGCTTAAGGCCGAAGATATACGTGTCGAATTTGATCTGGCTTACTCAAATCTCAATGAAAAGCGTGTCGAGAAGATGTGGATTGATCTCATCTTCGAAGGCCCAGAGATGAACCAAATCGTGCTCCGCGATGTGACATTTTCGCGCCGGCTCCGCGCCGATTTCTGACTTTAGCCTGAAAGGGGCACACCATGAGAGCATTGACGCTGACAAAAATCCGTCTCTTTGAAGGCATGTGGGAAGGCGCCCTTACCTACACGGGGGACTCCGGCCCCACGCCTGAGATCGAGGTAACCTATCTTGGAGAAGCCGTTGAAGGGGGCTCTGTTCAACCGGCTGAGGCCGCCAACACGTGGCAATTAAAATTTCCGATCCCCAGCGAAAGCCTGTCTGATGGGGTGCAAACCATCGTTATCACAGATCGCACCACAGGTGATCGGCTGGACGCTGTAAGCTTCATCGCGGGAGAAGCCTTGGCAGATGACCTGCGGGCGGAAATTGACTTGCTACGCGCCGAGCTCGACATGCTCAAACGCGCCTTCCGGCGCCACTGCGTTGAAACGATGTAAGCGCCTTAACGTCACAGGGTGCACATACTTGCCAGCTCTTTAAGAGCATGTCAGCGTTCTCCCCACACCCAGAAAGCCTGTAATGACACCTGAAAACCTCTTTATTAGCCAACATCATCAGCTGATTTGGGGCACGATTGTCTTGAGCGTTTGTGCGATCATTCACGTCGGTTTTTTGGCAATCATGGTAGAAGCCTTGGCAAAGATGGGCGACTGGGTCGAACGGCGCACTCGGTTCATGCGCACTGCCCTTCTGACCGGTGCAGCCTTTGCCATGATTGTGAGCTCTCACACCATTCAGGTATGGCTCTGGGCCTATGTTCTCATCCACATGGGCGCCTTTGATTACCTCTATAACGCGCTGTATTTCTCATTGGTGACATACACGACAGTGGGCTACGGCGATGTTGTTTTACCTGTAGAGTTTCGGGTCTTTGGAGCCTTTGGCGGCGTGACGGGCATCCTCTGCTTTGGCATCTCAACGGCCTTTCTTGTTTCCCTGATCAGCCGATTGCTCCCGCGCTCCATTGAATAAACACGCTTTCAAAGTATCGCAGCTTGAAATCGTCCAAACGCCCCTTATCCTTTGCTCATGATGAAAATTGCTTACACCATGGCTCACCGGCGCGGTGAACTTGACTTGCTGCTTTCAGAGTTGGCAGCACGGCTGGAACAACGAGATATCAAGACACGTGGTATCGTGCAGACCAACACAGGCTGCGATACCGACAAGCGCTGTGATATGGACGTGC
This sequence comes from Shimia marina, assembly GCF_001458175.1. Lineage (GTDB taxonomy): Bacteria > Pseudomonadota > Alphaproteobacteria > Rhodobacterales > Rhodobacteraceae > Shimia > Shimia marina. The sequence goes on along the minus strand of NZ_CYPW01000032.1, from coordinate 144,437 downwards.
AGGTGCTTCCAGACGGGCCTGTCATTCGCATTTCTCAAGACTTGGGCAAAGAGGCGCGTGGCTGCCGCCTTGATCCTGACGCCATGGCCACGGCCATCACAGAAGTGTCTCAGACACTCAACAAACCCTATGATGTTTTCTTGCTCAACAAGTTTGGCAAACAAGAAGCAGAAGGCCGTGGTTTCCGCGATCTCCTTGCAGAGGCACTCGACAGTGGCGCAACAGTGATTGCTGGCACCAACCCTCTCAATGCAGAGGTGTTTGAAGAGTTTGCAGGCGGTATGGCGACTCAAGTACCTGCAAATATCGATGACTTGCTCGCCTGGTACGACGCGGTCAACGCGTCCTAATTCAAGTGCCTCGGACCACTATCTTTCATCGCCGCGTGACGGACGCAGCGTGGGAACCTCACCATTATTGGTCAGCAAAATGGCAATCGGTCGTGTGGTTTGGAAGAACGACATGATTGTCATGATCCCAGAGGTGAGTATCACCGAGAGGATCGCGCCAATGAGCCCCCAGACAGCAGCCCAAGCCGCAAGAGAAATCATCACAACAACGGGACTGAGATTCATCGAGCGCCCCATAAGGCGTGGCTCCCAGAAGTAGCCGACGCCAAACTGAGCCATACAAAGAGCCGAGAACATCAAAAACACATCAAAGTTAAGCCCCCATGCCCCTATAGCAAACAACATGGGCAAACCCATTGCGACCCAGGATCCAACATAGGGGATGTAATTGAATATCGCCGTCACAACGGCAAAAAACGCAGCAAACTCCACACCAAAAAAGACAAAAATCGCCCAACAAAGAGCACCAAGCACAACATTGATAAATGTCTTGGTCGTAAAATACGTCCCAATCTGCTCTGTGATCAAATCGATGGTCCGCCAGACCGACTTTTGCCCCTGTGGATCGGGCACGATGGCCGCCACTTTGCTGGCGATACTGTCGCGCTCAATCAAAAACAAAATCGCATACAAGAACACCAAAGCCAGATATCCGGCGGAATAACTGACGGAATTCAGCGTCAGGCGGATCAATTGCTGCAAGTCGATATTGTCAAAAATAAGCCGATCGACGGACTGCCATGTCAGTTCAAATTCAACATCAAACCGCGCGGCCACTTGAGAGACTGTTGTCGACAGGCTCGCAACGTAGTCTGGCATGGCCCTCACGACCGGATCGAGATTGCGTGCGAAGAAACTGATCAAACCTGTGAGTACGACAAACAACACAACCGTTGTCAGCGTCATGCGCAGCCATTCCGGCATAAGGGTGGAATAAAAGGGCAAACGCGACATCGCCCGCGATATGCCATCCATCAAAAATGCAAGGAGCGCGCCCAACACGATAGGAACCAGGACAGCTTGGGCCGCATTTAAAAACCACCCAATTGCGATAGTGGCGAGAATGGCGAGACTGACGGAAGCCACGCGAAGGGGCGTTTGAAACTGAGACACTTACCTGCTTTCCACGACCATTTTCACATCAACACCCTAGCGCCCGCACAGGCGCGGACAAGAACATGTCGTTACCCCATCAACCCACGACGGATCAAATTAGCGGATGCCAGAAGCAAAACGGCTAAAGTTGCCTGTTTAAAGCGCTTTTGATCAATCCGATCCGCAACACGCCCGCCAAGCCACATGCCCAGCACCGCTGGCACCACCATTGCGATGGACAAAGGCGCAGTCTGGAACGTGAACACGCCAGACGCAATATGTGCCCCAAAGAGAACAACAGCCCCAAGGCCGTAGATCACACCTTGGACACGAATTTGCTCATGTTTCTCTGTTCCCAGCGCCGTGAGATAGGTGACTGTCGGTGGTCCCCATACCCCTGACATGCCGCCAATACTGCCGGCAACCGCGCCAACGAAAATCTCTCCCTTGGGGGTTGGATTTGAAATAACGACAGGACGCCCCAACAACTGCAACAGCGAAAACAGTGCGACGGGCACACCAATCAACAGAAGCAGCGCTTCCGCAGGCAAAACCCGCACGAATTGCGCGCTGAGCGTCAATGTTATTGCCCCCGCGACGAGAAAGCGACGAAAGCGTTTGACAGATTCCCATGCCGCAGCATGCCCCTGACGCAGGGCCTGAAGACCGTTGGTCACCAATGTGGGGACAATCAAACCGGCCAAAGCCAGCTCTGGAGACACAAATGAGCTCAAACCAGAGATCAAAACCATGGGCATGCCAAAACCGACCATGCCTTTGATAACCCCTGCCAAAATCGCGACAAACCCGCATAAGGCCCATAGGGCGATCGGTAATTCCAACAAAAGCACATCCATATCTTGCTATAGACCGTAACGAATACGACGGCAAAACTTCAGCGCGAAACATACAATCAAAACGCCACGTTATTGGGTATTTTTGTTGCGCTGCACCTGCAAAAGAATTATGTCACACTGCAGAAACAGAGGGTTTAGACGTATGGCGCATGATGGACAGGACTTGGCGATGGCAACTTCGGTGATTCTTCCCGATCTTCTGAAACTCACCGGGGCGGCGGTGGCGCCTGTGGAGGGGATTCTGGAAACCGCGATTGCGCGGGTGAAGGACACGGTATCTGAGGATGGGCGCGTTTCTGGCAAACTCATCGAAAGTCATCAAACCGCAGCCCACGGGCTGAGCTGGCTGGCGACCTATGCGCAGTCGCTCAAACAGATGCAGGGCTGGGCAGAGCGACTCAACGGAGACGGGAAATTTGGTGAGATCGAACAACTCATTCACCAGATCGCTTTCGGCGAATACCTCTGGCAAGTGTATGGCGGTATTCCGATGAGCCAGGGCGAAATCATCCGCCTGCAGGATCTCGGCCTGACCCAAGACGAAATGCGCGGCTTGATGACCACAGAGGTCATGACACTTTGCGACAAAGGTAACTCGCAAGACGCGCGCATGCGCCTTGTTGAACTGATGCAGGAACAAGCGGCCAACATCACGGTTGGGGCCTCTGGCCTTGATGAAGAGCTGGAGATGATCCGGGATCAGTTCCGCCGCTTTGCGGTGGATCGCGTGGAGCCCAATGCCCATGAATGGCACCTCAAAGATGAGCTCATTCCAATGGAAATCATTGAAGAGCTTGCAGAAATGGGTGTGTTTGGCCTGACCATTCCTGAGGAGTACGGCGGGTTTGGCCTGTCCAAAGCCTCCATGGTTGTGGTCTCTGAGGAACTCTCCCGTGGCTATATCGGCGTGGGGTCTCTGGGCACGCGTTCTGAGATTGCCGCAGAACTGATCCTCTGCGGAGGCACTGAGGAGCAGAAACAGAATTGGCTGCCCAAACTGGCCAGCGCCGAAATTCTGCCGACCGCGGTTTTCACCGAGCCCAACACCGGCTCTGACCTCGGTTCGCTGCGCACCCGCGCCGTGAAGACCGAGGACGGCAACTGGGAAGTGACCGGCAACAAGACATGGATCACCCACGCCGCCCGCACCCATGTGATGACCCTGCTGGCGCGCACCAATCCCGACAGCACCGATCACCGCGGTCTGTCCATGTTCCTGGCCGAGAAAACCCCGGGCACAGACGAAAACCCCTTCCCAACCGAAGGTATGACCGGCGGTGAAATTGAGGTGCTCGGCTATCGTGGCATGAAGGAATATGAGCTGGGCTTTGATGGCTTCAAAGTCAAAGGTGAGAACCTGCTCGGCGGCGAAGAAGGCAAAGGTTTCAAGCAGTTGATGGAAACCTTCGAATCCGCACGTATTCAGACTGCCGCCCGCGCCGTCGGTGTGGCGCAAGCCGCGCTGGACGTGGGCATGCAATATGGCATCGACCGCAAACAGTTTGGCAAATCTCTGATCGACTTCCCACGGGTGGCTGGCAAGCTGGCCATGATGGCCGTGGAAATCATGATTGCGCGTCAGCTGACCTATTTCTCCGCTTGGGAGAAAGACAACGGCCATCGCTGCGACCTTGAAGCAGGCATGGCGAAGCTGCTGGGCGCACGTGTGGCTTGGGCGGCGGCAGATAACGCGCTGCAGATCCATGGCGGCAATGGCTTTGCGCTGGAATACACTGTGAGCCGGATCCTCTGTGATGCGCGCATTCTGAACATCTTTGAAGGTGCCGCAGAAATTCAGGCGCAGGTGATTGCGAGACGTTTGCTGAGCTGACACCCGCTCTCAGTTGGACAGCAGACTCAAAGCGCGGCTCTCCCTCGGAGCCGCGTTTTTTTTCGCGCCCTGTTAACCTTTGAGCGAAGGCAAAATCCGGCATGCGGTATTGCGTCTGCATCGCGTCGGTATTGCGTTGGTGCCATTTTCACCGCAGGCTTTGCAGGTGCGGCAATGACCGGTGCGTACGGTGCAAAACGCCCCCAAAAGCAACGCCGCAGTCTTTGTGATATGATTGGAGGTTTTCATGCGCTGTGTCACCATCACTTACGAGTACGAAGGCGATGATATGGTTTGGGTTGCCAACTGCGAAGCCTTCATCAACGCAGTCGGCAATGATCCGGGAGCGGCTGGCTTTTCCTATCAGGTGGCGGTGGCCGATGATGGCATCACACGGGTGCATTGGGGCCGCTGGAACAGCGATGCGGTTTTGAGACATGTGCAAGCACAGGAATATTTCAAAACCTTTGACGCCAAGCTGCGCCAAATGGCAGACGGCCCCCTGACCACCATCACTGGGGAAATGCGTGATCATACCGATGATTGGCACGCACGCGCGCCCGATGCCGCATACCCAGACCCATCACTGCCGGAATGAGAAGGAAGATGATCCATTGAGGCATGATCCATAGGGTCTGAAGCCGCGCCATCCCATAAAAGACAAACAGCCCCGCAAACCCCAGTTGCACCGCGATCATGACACTGGCAAGCGGCGGGTTTGGATGGCCTATCAGCCAAAAACATCCGGTGGCCAAGACCAGCAACACGACTGTCACAGCATGCCAAAGCACAGCACTGATGGCACGGATCTCAACGGGGAGCGCGTCCGTCGCCTGCACCACGTGATGAATTTCTGGTCCGCCCAAAAGACATGCACCACCGTTGTCACACATAGAAGGAGGCTCGCAGCAGCCATCCAATAGTTGCGTCTTTTACTTTTCATCGCGACCCTCTGATTCCATACGCTATCGTATGTATTGAATATTTGAGACCCTGCTTGCCGGAGTCAATACGGTATCGTATGGTGCATCCATGGCACAGCGATTATCCAAAGACGATTGGTTGCAGGCTGGCTGCGTCGCCCTGACCGAAGCCGGGCCCAAAGCGCTCAAGGCGGAGCCTTTGGCACGTCGGCTGGGAACCACAAAAGGGTCTTTTTACTGGCATTTTGAAGATGTTCCCACATTTCACAGAGCTTTGATGCAGATGTGGAAGAACCGCGCCTATGAAGACATCGTGACGCTTCTAGATCAGCAAGACAGCCCCGTGCTCAAGCTGCGCCAACTGGCACAGATTGCCGGATCTGGTGCGCCTGAAGAATTTGGCGGCCTAGGGCTGGAACCTGCCATCCGCGCATGGGCGCGTGAAAGCGAGGCGGTGGCGCAGGCGGTGGGTGATGTGGATCGCAAACGCATGGGCTATGTGCAGGAGCTGTTTGAGGCGATCGGTCTGACCAATCCGGAGTTGACCCGCCTGCTTTATGCGGCCTTTGTGGGCATGGAAGAACTCTCTACCCATGACCAAGCCGACAACAGCTCAGCACTGGGCACTTTGGTAGATTTGATTTTGGCACTGCATGAGGCGGATGGATGACCCGAACTTTAACAGCAGGCGGACTGGCGCTTATTTTGGCAAATTGTGCGCCGACAGAGACCGTCACACAATACGGTGGCAGCGCCTACGACTGGCGGCTGACAGAGATCGACGGCACAGCAGTGCGCTTTGATGCGACGCTGACGCTTGCAGAGAGCGGGGCAGTTGATGGGACCGGACCCTGTAATGGCTTTTCCGGTCGTCAAAGCGCCCCTTATCCATGGATCTCAATCCAAATCGACTTTGTCGAAGAGCTCTATTGCAGCGGCATCGACCACGAGGAAACCTACCTGACCGCATTGAGTGAAATGACCCTGGTGGAGGTGGCTGGCCCCACCATGATCATGAGCAACGAAGCCGGGCGACAGATGGTGTTCAGCGGGATCGGATCTGACGGTCAAAGCGATCCATAAACCGCGCACGCGCCTCTGGCAGGGGCCGGTGCCCCAAATCCGGTGCAAGTTTCTCTGAGAGGAAATACCCGGTGGTGATCAGCCCCTGCTGTATCTCCACATCCGGGGCCTCCCCCTGCCCCAGCAGGACAGGCGGTAGAGGCAAGAGCCGATCCGCCCAGTCTCCGGCCCCTTGAGCAGAGACCGCGCGGCCCGATTTGGGCGAGACATAAATCAGGTTTTCGGTGCTGCCAGTGACCGCGCATTCAGAGAGATCAAGCCCGTAACCCAAGGCAGAGAGCAGCGCCATTTCCCAGCGCAGATAAGCCAGCGGCCAGAGATCATTCTGGCCCAAAAGGTCCAGCAACTGACGGCTTTGCAGATAGAGCGCGGTATGAGGTTCGCGATCTGGCAGACAGAAGCTCAGCAGCGCGGTGACCGCATTAAGACCCGCAAGCGCAAAGCGATCACTGAGGACGGCGGTGCGCGCGCGCAGAGGCTCCACGGTAAAGGTGCCAATATGATCTGACAGCCGCGCCCGCCAGGTCAGATCGACCTGCCCACCCGGTTGCAGAATCGGAGTCATCTTGCGGCTGATGCCACCCCGCACGATCCCGGCATGGCGCCCATGCGTTTCGGTGAACGCCTCCAGAATGACGGAGGTCTCACCGTGTTTTCGTGTGCTGAGCACAAAGCCCTGATCCCGCCAATCCATGGTCTGCTCCTTTGGCGTAGAAAAGCCTCTGGCACGGCGAAAGGAAAGCTTTAATCCGACAGTCCCGGCTCTTCCAGAAGATGGCGGCCCTGACGGTCTTCCACCTCAATGACCCAGGCGTCGGGATCAAAGCTGCGCTGGCGGGTCAGGGCCGCGTCCACATCTGCCTCCTGCCCCTCAGCCAGCACCATCCATGTGCGCGCGCCACTCATGAGATCAAAGCTGCGCTGATAGGCCACGGCCTGCCCATCAAGCGTGTTGAGTTTGACCAGAACAGCCCCGGCAGTGTCATCTCCATGGGCCACAACAAAGGCCGCAATATCGGCCAGACGCAGGCGGGCGAGATAGGCATGCACCCAGAACTCAGCGGTTAAACGCATGACAATTCAATACACCTATAGTAGTTAGAGATACCCGCTTTGCGGTTATTTTTAAGAAAGGTCTTAGTTGTGCGACCAGAATTGAAAACACCCCTATTGGTGCGCCTGTTATTTCTGGCGGCGCTTGTGTTGATCGGGCTGGAAGCCGCTGGCGTGATTGCTCCGGAAGACATGCCCCTCGCCCATATGGCCATCGTGCTTTTGGCTGTGGCCGCGGTGGTCTGGGGCATGGTGGCGCTCATGCGTTTCCGTCGCTGAAGTTGAGCCCCATCTCAGAGTAGCGCTCTTTCTCTTCCAGCCAGTTCGGGCGCACTTTCACCTGCAAGAACAGGTGGATACGGCGCCCCATGAACTCTTCCAGTTCTTCACGTGCGGCCTTGGAAACGGCCTTGATGGTCTCGCCTTTGTTGCCCAGAACGATGCCCTTGTGACCATCGCGCATCACGTAGATCATCTGATCCACCCGGGCGGAGCCGTCTTTGCGCTCTTCCCAGTTTTCGGTTTCAACCGTCATCTGATAGGGCAGCTCCTGATGCAGACGCAGGGTGAGCTTCTCGCGTGTGATCTCTGCCGCAATCATCCGCATGGGCAGATCGGCAATCTGATCTTCGGGATAGAGCCACGGCCCTTCCGGAAGTTGTGCCGCCAGCCATTTGCGCAAATCAGCACAGCCATGGCCTTTTTCCGCAGAGATCATGAAAGTCTCTACAAAGGAAAACCGCTCATTGAGATCTTTGGTCAGCGCCAGAAGCACGTCTGATTTCACCCGGTCAATCTTGTTGATCGCCAGCGCCACTTTGCGGCCGTGACCGATCTCTTCGAGTTGCTCCAGAATGGCTTCGACACCTTTGGTCACGCCCCGATGTGCTTCCACCATCATCACGATGATATCCGCATCCGCAGCACCACCCCAAGCAGCCGCTACCATGGCACGATCGAGACGTCGGCGGGGCCGGAACAGGCCGGGTGTGTCCACAAACACAAGCTGACTGTCACCCTCCAGTGCCACGCCCCGTATGCGGGCGCGGGTGGTCTGAACCTTGTGGGTCACGATAGACACCTTCGCCCCCACCATCTGGTTGGTGAGCGTGGATTTGCCCGCATTGGGCTCTCCGATCAGGGCAACGAATCCGGCGCGTGTGGTCATATCAACAGCCTCAGTGTTTCAGCAAATGCTGGTTAAGTGGCGTCTGTAGCCCAAAACACACGCCGGTGCCAGCAGAAGTGCCGCCAGCTGCGCTGAGGGTTATTCTGACCGCGCGGCCAGAAGCTGATCGTGGATCTGCTGATACATGGATGTCAGCGCCCAAGTCTCTTTTTCCATGGCAGCAAAATTCTGCCCCCGCAGGAGCAGTGCCTGCATCATGTCTGGATGGGCCCCAACGCGATCAGAGCGGTCGATCTCCTGCTTGGTGTACCAACGCCCCTTCTTCCAAAGGTGACGCCCGATCCTGCGCACGCGCAGTGCAATCAACAGGCTGCTCATCAGGTGAAAGCGCCGCAACACAAGCGGGGCAGCCCCCCCATGCACCTCTTCAATACGGCGCACGAACCTTGGGTAGATCTCAGCAAAAGGCAGTGCATGATACTCATCAGCCGCCAGCCAGGCGAGATCTTCATATCCAGCCCCCAGAAAGCTGTCTTCGAAGTCAAACCAGCCGATGATACCCGCATCGGAGACGGCGGCATTGGCAAAGCGGTTGTCCCACTTCAGAAAATAGGCATCGGTTGGCAGAAACTCTGCAGCGATGGCAGCGGGATCATAGCCGGTCAGGGCCGCGCCAAAAACTTCGGCAGTGCGCAGCGGGCCTTCCACAAAATAGCTGCGATTCTGTGTGCGGGCAAAGAGCACAGGCACTTCGGCTGCGGCCACAGGGCGCCCGATCTGTCGCTGATAGTGAAACACCGAGACAATCGCCTGTTCAAACAAGTCCCCACGCTCGGCTTTTGGCAAAGCCCCCATGGTATTGGCCAGACTCACCGGTCCCATATCCGTTTGAAAAAGGAAGCCAGCACGCTCCCCAAGCAATTGCGGAAAATGCGGCGTTAACGGCGCCAGATGTTCGAGAATGCGTTTTTCACGTGCCGCCCCTTTGGTGTTGTCCCGGCGTGAAACGATGACAGTGCGGTCTTCCAGAAACATCCGAAAAACAGCACGATCGCGTCCACCGGGACAGCTGGCTTTCAAAACCGGCTGCCCCAGTAGGTCTTCGGTGACGGAGATGAGATCAGAGACCTCAACCCCGCCAACATGATCCACATGGTCTGGATCTGTCATCACGTCCTTCATTACTGGAGGCGGCTCTCTTGTGCGCCCTCAGAGGATAGCGCAACGCCGCTGCCTGTCACCAGATCCTTGCGGTTACGCTGCATGCGCTCAAGGAACTCGCGCAGCTTGGTCACTTTGGGCGTCGCGCGAGCAATTGTTGGCACACCATTGTCACCCCCTGTCTTCAGCTCGGGGAAGATCGCAAAGATCTCATCTCGTGCTTCAGTGGACAGCGACTTAAGCGCCTCAGTGCCCGTAAAGAGCGTTTCCGTCACCGTGCCCTCAGACCAGACCAGCTCGTGGTTTTCACAGAGGAAGTGATGGTAGTGCACCCCATCAGGGTTGTCCTTGATCACGTCAATGCCGGGGAACATGGTCAGCTTCTTAGCCGCAATCAGCACCTCGGGTTGACCGAACACGCGCTCGGCAACGCGCGAACTGATGAAAATACGATGCTGTGGGCTGACCACCAGATCGCGGGTCGGCAAACCCATGCCCAAAGCCCCGGCAGAAATGCGGATCGGCTTGAGATTGGGATGTGCGTCCAACTCTTCTGCAGAGAGATGGCGCGCGCCAATCCAGCGAATCGGCTGAGCATCGCGATCTTTCGTGAGCACCTTGTCCCCCGCCTTCAACGTCTCAATCTCACGGTCGCCCTCTGGCGTTGCAATGCGGGTGCCGCTTGCAAAACAGACAACGGTAAAGTTGATCTCTTCGAAGTTATCAAAGGAGATGTTACCGATCTGGCCACTCTCATCGCCGGAAGTGATCTGATAGGTCCCGCGCGGGAAAACACCCTGCACATTACCATCGAGAATATCACGCAGCGTTGGTTGGCCCTGCCCGCCAAACTGGATGGTCTGGCCCTTGCTGGAGGTGAAGACACCTTCGGCGCTGCTGTCCAGTCCTGTGATGGTCGAGACATCCGTGACGTTCGTGGTCAGGGTGATCTTGTCATCATTGGCGGTTTCATCGGCCACATAGTGTTCAACCGATTTGACCGTGTCGCGATAGCCTGAGCCCAGTTTATCCACATGACCGTTTCCGGCATCGTCGATGAACGCATGAACATGTTCATCGGTGGGATCGTCACTGACATAGGTATCCCGCTCAGAGCCACCGTCGATCTGATCATTGCCATCGCTGCTGACGAAAGTGTCCTGACCCGTCTGACCAAAGAGCCTGTCATGCCCCACGCCACCATCGATCACGTCTTCGCCGCTGCCACCAATGAGCAGGTCGTTGCCCTGATCGCCTTCGAGCGTGTCATCGCCACCGCCACCTTGCAGCAGGTCATTGCCATCGCGCCCTTCGATCCGGTTGTCACCGCCATCGCCGGTGATCCAGTCGTTGCCGCTTGAACCGATGACATTTTCGAAGTTGGTCGTCGATTCAAAATCAACCACCACATTGTTGTGATTGATGAGTTTGGCCTGATCCGTGTTCATGTCAAAGCGGACATGGGAAATGCCGTTGCCATTGGCACCCTCAAAGGACACGGTGTCATTGCCAGCGCCGCCGTCTTGACGATCCACGCCCTGACCACCAGTGACCAGATCATCGCCATCGCCACCAAAGAGCGTGTCGTTGCCACCACGCCCATCGATGACGTCATTGCCCCCTTCGCCCTTGATAACGTTGCCGCCGTCTGTGCCGGAGATCGTGTCGTTGCCACGCGCCCCAATCGCGTTTTCAAAGTTGCGCACGGTTTCAACGGCCGGGCCGCCGTTCAGACGCCCAGTGCCCGCCTGCAGATCAAGTTCTACGAACTCTGACGCAGTGCCAAAGGAATCTGCATAGGACACCGTATCATTGCCAGCACCACCATCCATGGAGTCGGTGCCAAAGCCACCCGCGACGAAATCATCGCCGTCGCCAGCCACAATCGTATCACTGCCTTCGTTACCAAAGACGGTATCGTTGTTGGAACCAGCATCAACTGAATCATTTCCGCTTCCTGCCAGAATGGTGTCATTCCCTTGACCGCCGACCAACGTGTCATGACCGCCCCGTCCGTAAAGCGCATCATTGCCGTTACCGCCTTCCAAGCGGTTGTCGCCAGCTGTCCCGGCAAGAGTGTCATTGCCCGCACTGCCAATGGCATTTTCAAAATTGGTAGCTGTTTCCGTTGTCCCATCACTCAGGCGTGCAGTGCCAGCCTGTAGATCGAGGTTGACGTTTTCATTGGAAGATCCAAAAGCCCGCTCGAAGCTGACGGTGTCGATGCCATCACCACCATCCATGTGGTCTGTGGACATCCCCCCATCAACGGTGTCGTTGCCACTGCCACCTTTGATGTTATCGGCACCCCAATGCCCATAGAGACTGTCGTTTCCAGCGCCACCGTCGATATGGTCATGGCCCACGCCGCCATCCACGGTGTCATTATGCAAGCCACCGTTAATCGTGTCATTGCCGTGGCCGCCCAGAATCGAGTCATTGCCTGCGCCACCGTCCACGAAGTCATTGCCGGACCCTGCATCAATGGTGTCATTGCCGGCCACGTCGGGCGTTTCCACCACAGAAACGTTGTCGATTTTTCCGTCACTGCTGTGATGCTCCCCCGTGGCTGTGGTGTTGATAATCCGCAGCGTCGTGTTGGGGGTGGTTGCCGTGAAGGTGAAGCTGACCTTTTGTGTGGTGTTGTTCTGAACCGCTACGGACTCCGAGGAAATCACATTGCCATCGGCGTCCAGCACATCAATCCGGAAGCCGTGATGGGCTGCGCCATTGTTGTTTTCAAAGAGATCCAGCGAGACGGTATGCTCTGCGCCAATGTTGGTCGCAAAGGTCTGCTGAATGGCATCATTGCCCGCAGCGCGACCGCCATTGTTGAAACTTACAGCGCCATTAATGTGCGGCGCAACACCATCGCCATTTCCATCGATCCGCTGCCAGCCTGCGCCGCCCTGATTGAAATTGCCATTGCTGATCAGGTTGCCGGTGTTGCCACTGTTATTGTCGCCATAAATGCGGTCGTCGCCATCGCCAGCAGTGATGCTGTCATTGCCGCCACCGCCAAAGACCGTGTCGTTGCCCGTGCCGGCGTCGATGGTGTCATTGCCTGCATTGCCAGCAACCACATCGTTACCAGAGCCAGCTTGCACCACATCATTGCCACGGCCAGCATCGACATAGTCGTTGCCAGATCCGGCATTCACCGTGTCGTTGCCACCATTCGCATAGATGATGTCATCGTTGCCGCCTTCCGTTGGCAGGCGGGCATCATTGGAATCCACCCGATCCCCGTCGCCATCGCGATAGCCCGGAAAGATATTGTCATTGCCATTGCCGCCGCGCACGACGCCATCAGGACCAAGCTTCAGGGGGCCGAGCGAATTACCGCCGCCGCCACCGCTTCCACTGCCGCTACCGCTGCCGCTCCCACTTCCGCTTCCGCTTCCGCTGCCCCGTCGACCTCTTCCTCGACCACCACTACCGCTACCGCTACCGCTACCACCTGACATCGCAGCATCTCCTAGTCTAAATTCCCTGCCACCGGCGCGCTATTCTGGCGCGTGTTTGATTGGTGGCGATACGTTTTTTGACAGCTCAGTTCTCAAGCCCATTGCACTTAATGACAGCAAAATATGCTAAAGCCGTGCTAAAATTCTGTCACAAATGCGTTCCCAGAGATCAATTTATGGGCGAGTTGCAGCCTTTCGGAATCTAGGGCCCACACCCCACTCCAAAAGGTTGCATACTGCACAAGGCAATAATGCGCCCGTTGATTCGAATTGAATTGATCTAAGATCCAGTCAGCCGCTCACCTGCGCGAGCAACATCTTGGCAGCAGCCTGTTCAGCCTTGCGTTTAGAGCTATCAGTGGCTTCTGCCACGGCGCCGTTCTGAAGCTTCACCGCGATGGTGAACACTGGTGCATGATCTGGACCAGAGCGCCTTACCAGCTCATAAGACGGCGGCGGCAACTTACGCGCCTGCGCCCATTCTTGCAAGCTGGTCTTCGGATCGCGCGCATCGGCCTCAACCGTTGTCACACGATTGCCCCAAAGTCGCAAAATCAGCGCTTTTGCCACCTCAAAACCGGCATCGCGATAGACCGCAGCGAGAATCGCTTCCATGGCATCCCCCAGCAGTGCCTGCTTGCGGCGACCGCCAGACATCATTTCAGAGCGACCCAGCTTCAACGCTGCGCCCAGATCAATCTCCCGCGCTACTTCGGCACAGGCCTCTTTGCGCACCAATGCATTAAAACGTGGTGCCAGTTGGCCCTCGGAGGCGGATTTATCATGTTCCAACAGCGCTTCGGACATCACGAGACCCAGCACACGATCGCCAAGGAACTCCAGACGCTGATTGTCCTGCCGTGTGGCAGAAGACATGGACGAATGTGTCACCGCACGCACCAGAAGCTCCGGGCGGGCAAATTTATGGCCCAGCCGTGTTTCCAGTGCTTTGAGCTCTGCGGATAGTTTCACTTTGGCCTCACTCAACCGCCTTGAAGAACCGATCGCCGCGCCATGTCCAGAACGCAAACATGGAACGGCCAGCAGAGGAGAACATGATGCGGTCTGCGCGGCCGATCAGGTTCTCGTAAGGCACATAGTCCACCCCACGCGCGGATTTTGGCACGCGGCTGTCGGTGGAGTTGTCACGGTTATCTCCCATGAAGAAATAGTGGCCTTCAGGAACTGTATAGATACCAGTGTTGTCCGACCCCTGTGTGGTGATGTTCAGGGTGGAGTATTGCACACCATTGGGCAGGGTTTCGATGTAGCGTGACTTGGCACAGGCTCCGCCATCACCAACCGGGCCATTTTCACAGCGAGGGCGGTGACGTTGTGGACCTTGCGGGCCGTATTCTTCGGTGAAGACACCGCCATCTTCGCGTTTGACCACCTGACCATTGATATAGACGGCGCCATTGCGCAGCTGCACCTTGTCACCGGGCAGGCCAATCAGGCGTTTGATGAAGTCATAGCCAGTGACGGGATGGCGAAAGACCACCACATCGCCGCGCTCAGGCTCACCACCAAACAAGCGCTCATTGCTGCCCTCACCAAGCCATCCACAGAGATCTTTGGCATCCACATTGATGCCCACAGCCGGAATACGGACAGAAGGGCAGGAGGCATAGGAGTAGCCATAGGTCATTTTGTTGACGAAGAGGAAATCTCCGATCAGCAACGTGTCTTTCATGGAGCCGGATGGGATCCAGAAGGGTTGAAAAAACAGGGTGCGGAACACACCGGCAATCAACAGCGCCCAGAAAATCGTTTTGATGGTCTCGACGATACCGCTGTCGCTTTTGGCTTTCTCGGCCATGGGGTCACTCTCCGCTTTTACACCAACCTGTTTTGGTCTGAAGCTACATGCGGGTGTCAGCACGGGCTGTCAACCCGACCACCCCCTGCCCATGCGTCTTAGGCTGACTCTGGCGCGATTGGGCGGGCTTCGATCACCACAAAGGCCTGCGCCCACGGATGATCATCCGTCAGAGTGACATGAATGATCGCCTCATGGCCCGGAGGCGTCATCTCAGCGAGCCGCTCCCTGGCCCAACCGGTGACCTCCATCACCGGCTGACCGGTGCGCAGATTGCTGACCGCCATGTCTTTCCAGCTGATCCCCATGGCCAGCCCCGTGCCCAGCGCTTTGGAACAGGCTTCTTTGGCGGCCCAGCGCTTGGCATAGGTGCCGACGCTGTCCCGCCGCCGCTCAGCCTTGGCCTGTTCTACATCGGTGAACACGCGGTTTTTGAAGCGCGCCCCAAAACGCTCGATGGTGCCTGCAATGCGGTCAATATTGGCAAGATCGCTGCCGATACCGAGGATCACGCCCGCGCCTCCTCCATCAGACGGCGCATTTCGCGGATGGCAGGATCCAGCCCGCGAAAAATGGACTCCCCAATGAGGAAGTGCCCGATGTTGAGTTCCATCACCTCTCGCAGGGCCGCAATCGGCTGCACCGTGTCATAGGTCAGCCCGTGACCGGCATGCACCTCCAGCCCAAGAGACTGGGCAAAAGTGGCCATATCGGTGAGCCGTGCAAGTTCTGCATCGCGTTCTTCAAACCGGCCTTCGGCGTGGAAGTCGCAATAAGCGCCGGTGTGCAGCTCAATCACCTCTGCGCCGATGCGCGCAGCGGCTTCGATCTGGGGTTTCTCTGCGCCGATAAAAATCGACACACGGGAGCCTGCCTCACGCAAAGGGGCGATATAAGCCGCCAGTTTGCGCTCTTCCCGCACCACATCCAAACCGCCTTCGGTCGTGCGTTCTTCGCGTTTTTCCGGCACAATACAAACCGCATGAGGCTTGTGACGCAGGGCAATGGCCTGCATCTCGTCAGTGGCGGCCATTTCGAAGTTGAGCGGCACCGAAAGCGCCTCCATCAAGGCATCAATATCGGCATCGACAATATGGCGACGGTCTTCGCGCAGGTGCGCGGTGATGCCATCTGCCCCCGCTTCTTCGGCCAGTTTGGCCGCGCGCACCGGATCAGGGTAGGCGCCCCCGCGGGCATTGCGCACGGTGGCCACGTGATCGATGTTCACCCCAAGACGCAGCATGCTCATTCTCCTTATGCCTTGGCCTGATTTGCATTGGCCCAATGTCTTTGCATGGACCCTATGACGGCGGTGCCACAAGGAAAACCGCTTTTATGATCAAAAAGCGTGATGGGGGTCAGTTGTCGGCGTGAACATGGGCCGCCTGCTCCTCGGCCATGGCCCGGGCCTTGGCAATGCGCGCGGCAAATTTGGCAGATCGGCGCTTCTGATAGGCACGGATCAAAGGCACAGAAATGTAATACATAACGGTCGCGGCAATAATGCCCGGCAAAATGCCCCCCACCATATAGGGAAAGAACACCTCGTCATAAAAAACCCGCAGACCGTGCCAATCGGCGACATCATCGGTGAAAAGCGTCCAGAAATTGTGCCACAGATCCGCTCCGGCATTGGCGAATTTACCGCCCAGCGACTGTGTGTCGCCTTCTTCAAACTCAGTGCCCAGGAGGAAGTGTCCGGTTTTCAGCGACACAATGCCAATCGGCAGATAGGTCAGCGGGTTGCCAAAGAAGGTGGCCAGTAGTGCGGCCAGAAGGTTGCCCCCCAGGATGCGTGACAACAGCGCTGCCACCACGAAGTGCATCGTGTAAAACGGGGTAAACGTGGTGAAGACCCCGGCCCAAATACCGCGCCCGATGGTTTCAGGAGAGCCGGGCAGCCGCCGCAGACGGTGCTGCACATAGCGCGCAGCGCGTCCCCATCCACCGCGGGGATAGAAAAACTCACCGAGAATACGGAGAAAAGGCCTTCTATCGCGGCGCTTGAATACCACGGGGTTCTGTCCTCGGCTGTGTCAGGGTGCCAGCGCGTCGCGGGCCCTGTCAGGATTTCGATAGCGTTCGATCTCGGCCACGTCAGTTTCCGCTTCCAAAGCCAGCATCAGCTTGTGCAGGTGTTCGGCGTCGCCGAGGTCCACACTGATCAGAAGGCGGTAAAAATCCGGTTTCCGGTCCACGAACTCGAGGTCAGAGATATTGGCCTTATTCTCGCCAATCAATGTGCAAATACGCCCCAGCACCCCAGCGTCATTGCCGATGGTGACCAGCAATTGCACCGTATAGATCGGTTTGTGCTTGCCTGCATGCCAATGCAGGTCGAGCCAGCGGTCTGGCTGGTCTTCATAGTTGGACAAACTGTCGCAGTTGATGGCATGCACCACAACACCCTGCCCACGATAGGTGATCCCGACAATCCGTTCGCCGGGCAGTGGCTGACAGCAGGGGGCACGCTGAAAGCTCTGATCATCAGACAGGCCGATCACCGCGCGCTCTGCCGCAACCTCGTCGGTCTTTTCTGGTGCCAGATCCGGGTAAACGGCCTGCAACATCTCATGGGCTGTCAACTCAGCAGAGCCAAGTCGGGCCAAGAGCTCATCACGCTCTTTCAGACGTAGGTGTTTGGCAGCCAGATCGAGCACTTTGTCGGTGGCCTTTTTGCCGACATGTTCAAAAGCGGAGCGTGCCAGCTCTGCACCCAGCTTCACATAACGTTCCCGATCCAGCTCACGCAGGGCCCGGCGAATCGCCGTGCGGGCCTTGCCGGTCTTTGCGATATCCAACCATGTGGCCTGCGGCATCTGACCTTCGGCGGTGATGATCTCCACCGATTGGCCATTTTTGATGCGTGTCCAAAGCGGCACACGACGATGATCCACCTTGGCCCCAACACAGGCATGGCCGATACGGGTGTGAATCGCATAGGCAAAATCGATCGGTGTTGCACCCCGCGGCAGCTGCACCACCTCGCCTTTGGGCGTGAAACAGAAGACATGATCAGAATACATCTCAAGCTTCACAGCTTCGAGGAAATCCTCATGATCTTCTTCGGCATCAAACTGTTCTGTGAGGCCGGAGATCCATTTTACCGGATCCACCGCAAAGGGGTTTTCGCCGCGCGAGCCATCCTTGTAGGACCAATGCGCCGCCACGCCGGTTTCGGCCACATCATGCATCTGATGGGTGCGGATCTGCACTTCCACCCGGCGGCCATTGCGGCCTGACACGGTGGTGTGAATAGAGCGATATCCGTTGGATTTGGGCTGGCTGATATAATCCTTGAACCGGCCCGGCACCGCCCGCCAGCGTTGGTGAATCACCCCAAGCGCCCGATAACAGCTGTCCTCAGAATCGGTGATGATACGGAAGCCGTAAATGTCGGACAGACGCGAAAATCCCTGATCCTTCGCCTGCATCTTACGCCAGATCGAATAGGGCTTCTTCGCACGCCCCACCACGTCCCCTGGCACGTAATGATCAGCCAGTTCCTGCACCATGTCATTGGTGATGCGTTCAATCACATCACCAGTTTCCTTCTGCAGGGTGATAAAGCGGCGCATGATCGACGCACGGCCTTCTGGATTGAGCACCTTGAACGCAAGATCTTCGAGCTCGTCGCGCATCCACTGCATCCCCATGCGTCCGGCCAGCGGCGCATAGATATCCATGGTTTCACGCGCTTTTTGCGCCTGTTTTGACGGGCGCATCGCCTTGATCGTGCGCATATTGTGCAGACGGTCGGCCAGCTTCACCAAAATCACCCGCAGGTCTTTGGACATGGCCATGAACAGCTTGCGGAAGTTTTCAGCCTGTTTCGTCTCAGAGGAGGACAGCTGCAGATTGGTCAACTTGGTGACACCATCCACAAGCCCGGCCACCTCGCCGCCAAAGGTCTCTGCAACCAGATCGTAGGAAGCTTTGGTGTCTTCGATGGTGTCATGCAAAAGCGCCGTGATGATGGAGGCATCATCCAGATGCTGCTCCGCCATGATCCAGGCAACTTCGATGGGATGGGAAAAATAGGGCTCACCGGAATGGCGAAACTGCCCGTCGTGCATGTCGCGGCCAAATTCATAGGCCGCGAGAATCAGATCAGCGTTTGTCTTCGGATTGTAGGCGCGAATGAGATTGATAAGGTCATCAGCAGGTATCATTGGCGCCCACCTATAGTTCCGTAGGGCTTAGCCCTGTCCTTGCGCTTCCATCAGAGCCCGCAGGAGCTTCTCTTCGGACATGTCATCCTCAGCGGGGGCATCCGCCTCAGCACCCATCAGGAGTGCCATACGGTCTTCTTCAGGCTCATCGACTTCAATCTGGCTCTGGTTGGCCTCGATCAGACGCTCGCGCAGCTCGTCAGCGGTCTGGGTTTCTTCTGCGATTTCACGCAGGGCCACCACAGGGTTCTTGTCGTTGTCACGATCCAGAGTGATGGCGGCGCCAGCGGACACCTCACGGGCACGGTGGGACGCAAGCATCACCAGCTCAAAGCGGTTGGGGACTTTGTCTACGCAGTCTTCAACGGTCACGCGGGCCATCGGGCACTCCATTCGTTATGGATCTGGTCGGAAGTCGTGTATCTACGCGGGATTGCACCCCTTGACAAGCAAGATTCACAGCGGTCGCACTTCATCCCGCGCGCTTTGCGGCAATTGTGCATAGAATTCTGCAACCGTGCCCCCCAAAACCGGGTGACGCCACGTCGCAGCTACATCCATCAGAGGGGCCAGAACAAAGGCCCGCTCCTGCATGCGCGGATGGGGAAGAATCAGCTCCTGCGGCGTTGATTTCACCTGTTCTTCCAAAGGCAAGTCGCGCCAAGCGGTGTGCGTTTCAAGATCTGGGCGCACCAGATCTCCGTAGGCGATCAGGTCAATGTCCAAAGGTCGAGTGCCCCAACGTAATGTGCGCTCACGACCAAAAGAGGCTTCGATTTCATGCAGGCGCGCCAGTAAATTTTCCGGCATCAAATCGCTCTCAATTGTGATTGCGGCGTTCACATAATCGGGCCCTGCTCCTGCCGGGAAACAAGGTGTTTGAAAGAATCGGCTAATTGCGCGAAGATGAATACCATTACAATTCAATTGCATAATTGCGCGTGCAATGGTTTGGTCGGGAAAACCAAATTCAGAAGGCAAATTACCACCAAGAGCCAATAGACCGAAATTAGGCACTTTCTTCTCCGTGAAATGAGGTGCGTTACTGCAAGAATTCTTCGCAGCGCTTGCGAGCGCGAAAAATATGATTATTTTAGCGACACTGCTTCGTCCACTCAAATTACACTCACGGGACATTCCAGACGGGGCAGGCTTAGAAAGGACATTTTGATGTTTTACAAAGACGAACGGCTTGCGCTGTTCATAGACGGTTCGAATCTATACGCGGCCGCAAAGTCGCTCGGATTCGATATCGACTACAAGCTTCTGCGGCAGGAATTCATGCGTCGCGGCAAGCTGCTGAGAGCATTCTACTACACAGCGCTACTGGAAAATGACGAATATTCGCCAATCCGACCACTGGTCGATTGGTTGCATTACAACGGCTTCACCATGGTGACCAAAGCGGCGAAAGAGTACACCGATGCTCAGGGGCGCCGTAAGGTCAAGGGGAACATGGACATTGAGCTGGCTGTGAATGCAATGGAACTGGCGCCACATGTGGACCACATCGTTCTGTTCTCTGGGGATGGAGATTTCAGACCGCTGGTGGAAAGCCTGCAACGTCAGGGCGTGCGTGTCTCCGTGGTCTCCACGATCCGCAGCCAGCCCCCGATGATCAGCGACGAACTGCGCCGTCAGGCGGACAACTTCATCGAGCTAGACGGGCTGCGTGAAGTGATCGGCCGCCCGCCGCGCGATCCAATGCCTGAACACAGCCGCGAAGCGGAACTGGCAGACGACTGATCCTGGGGATGGATCATCATTGAGTGGCAGAAGCCGGGATGCACAAGCACCCCGGCTTTTTGTTTGTTTACGCCAGCATTCGCGCAACTGATTGGGCGGCGTCCCGCACTGCAGCGCGCGCAGCAAGAAACGAGCGGTTTTCAGGAGCCGTTGATCTGATTGTGCGTGTCGATGACACGACTGGGCCACGTGCTTTTGATATATCCCAGAACATCAAGAATATCCTGATCACTGAGGCCATCACCAAATCCGGGCATATTGCTTTGATACCCCTGCCCTACCACCTGTTCGGTGCCAAATTTTGTGATGGCAAACAATATGGCGTCGGGATGATGCCAGGTATGGCCGCTGGCGTCATGCGGCGGCGCAGGCAGCAGGCCATCAGCGTCACGCTGGCGCCAATTGGGTGCACCTTCAAGCTTTGCCCCGTGACAGACCGCGCAATTCTCCGCATAAAGTTCTGCGCCACGGGCCACATTTTCCGCCTTGTCATAGGGCAGCACAACTTGCGCCGCTTCTGCATTGGAAGGACGCAGACCAAACTGCCAGACAGCGCCGCCCATCAAGACAAGGCCAAGGATCATTCCCGTGCGCTTGAGCACGGAGGCATGCAAGTGTTTCATCATGATTTCCATCCTGTTTTCCACTCGCTAGCAGCCTCCCCTGCTGGAAGGTCAAGCACTGGACGCAGCGATGTGAAACCTCTACCCCTGAGGGCGCAAAGGCGGGGGCCAGCCCCCGTCGCACAGGTGCGACTCCCCCAGGATTTTTAAGTCAAATGAAGTCCCCGGGTAGGAAAAGCGACAGAACAGACCCAGGAGACAGCGGCCATGACGCATCAGAAGATCACCATTCCTACCGCCGCCCTCATATTGGGCGCAGCTGGGCTCATTCCCTTTGTCTGGGGCGCACTGACCTACCTGAACGACACACTTGCGCTTTGGGGCACCGAAGTTTTGGGACCAAGGTTTGTCGGGCCCTATATTCAGCTGTTTTATGGCTCGGTTATCTTGAGCTTTATGTCTGGCGTGCTCTGGGGGTTTGCCACCAAGGCGGACGGCAGGCAGGCGACCCTGTGCTATGCGCTCTCTGTAATTCCTGCGCTCTGGGCCTTCTTCATGACGGGCGGCGGCCCCACAGGCGCGGCCAGCAATCTGATTTCTGGCTTCATTGGCCTGCTATTGCTGGACTACTGTTTCTTCAAATGGGGCCTCACACCCCCCTGGTGGATGCAGCTGCGCGTGTTTCTGACCAGCGTTGTGATCTTATGTCTGGGTATCGGGGTGGTGATGTGAGCCACAAAACTATGGGTTAAACAAATGATATCAATTCATTTTCTACTCACCGCTTTTGTTGTGATCATCGCGCCCGGCACAGGGGTGATTTACACTTTGGCAATGGGGTTAGGCCAAGGGCCACGCGCTGCGCTTTGGGCGGCGCTGGGATGCAGCTTTGGAATTTTACCTCACCTGCTGGCCGCGACATTGGGTCTGGCGGCGGTGCTGCACACCTCTGCTGTGCTCTTCAATGTCGTGAAGTTTGCAGGGGTGAGCTACCTCCTTTATTTGGCATGGCAGGCCCTGCGCAGTGACGGTGCCTTAAGCCTGCGTGCCGAACGCAAGGTGCAAAAGGGCACCGTGATCGCGCGGCGCGGGGCGCTCATCAACATCCTCAATCCGAAACTCTCGGTATTTTTCCTCGCACTGCTGCCCCCGTTTTTGAGCGGTGTACCAGAAAGTGCCACCGCCGAGATGGCCCTGCTCGGCGGGGTGTTCATGGTGATGACCTTTGGCGTTTTTGTGCTCTATGGGCTGTTTGCCGCCAAAGCGCGGGATGTGCTTTTGAGCAGTGAGCGCGTGATGACCTGGCTGAACCGCAGTTTTGCGGCGATTTTTGTGGCGCTGGCGGGGCGGCTGGCGATGGAGCGGGTATGAGCGATAAAGAGACACTGGAGGTCTATGCCAAGGCCGCCGAGGATTATGCCGCACGCTTTGGGAAAGTGGCAGAGGGCGACATTGATCAGTTCAGCGATCTGAAAGCGCTGTTTGAGCTTTTGCCTGACAATGGACTGGTGCTGGATCTGGGCTGTGGCCCCGGGCAATGGGCCGCCAAAATTCGGGAAGCAGGCTATCAGGTCGAAGCTATGGATGCCTCCCTGGAAATGGCGGCGCTGGCCAAAAAGCGGTTTGATCTCAACGTGACAGTGGGAGTGTTTGAGGATCTGACAGCAGAGGCCAGATATGATGGGATCTGGGCCAATTTCAGTCTGCTGCACGCGCCACGCGCGGATTTCCCCACCCATCTGGCGCGGATACATCGCGCACTCAGACCCGGCGGCGCGTTTCACATCGGCATGAAGCTTGGTGCGGCGGAGGCGCGGGATGGTCTGGGCCGGTTTTACAGCTATTATGGAGAGGCCGAATTGATCGACCTGCTGGAAGCCGCGGGCTTTACCGTCATCCGAAAAAGGCGCGGCAACGGCAAAGGATTGGCTGGCAGTGACGACACATTTGTCATACTGACCGCCCATGGCTGATTTGATTGCATATACCGATGGCGCATGTTCTGGAAACCCGGGTCCGGGGGGCTGGGGTGTGTTGCTGCAGGCCAAGGATGGCGACACCGTGATCAAATCACGGGATCTGTCTGGCGGCGCACCGGAAACCACCAACAACAAGATGGAACTGATGGCCGCGATCATGGCGCTTGAGACGCTGGAACGGGCCAGCACCATCACCGTTGTGACCGATAGCACCTATGTCAAAAACGGTGTAACCGGCTGGATTTTTGGCTGGAAGAAAAACGGCTGGAAAACCTCAGCCAAAAAGCCTGTGAAAAACGTCGAGCTGTGGCAACGGCTGGATGCAGCGCAGGCGCGCCACACGGTGACATGGGAATGGGTCAAAGGCCACGCCGGACACCCGGAGAACGAGCGCGCCGATGAGCTGGCGCGCGAAGGCATGGCCCCGTTCAAAAAGTAAGCCGTTAAAAGGCAGACAGCGCTATTTGCGGTAATGCGTCGGCACGATGATCAGCGCGCCGATGGAGGCGACGATGGCGTTCATGCCGGGGCTGCCAAAGCCGATGTGGAACATGCGGCTGACCATGAAAAACAGGAATGCGCCGCCGACACAGATGATGATCGACGGGATAAAGCCATTGTGCGTGAATCCGCTGCGCTCTGAGGCGTAGCCGATGATCCCGGCGATAATCATGGTTCCAAAAAAGGCAAAGAACATCGCGCGCCCTTAGAATTGCTGACCTTTGGTGAGCGGGAAGCCCCGCAGAAAGATATCCGCATCCTGCGCGCCTTTGCCCGCACGTTGCAAGCGCAGAAGCTGCACGGCCCCTTCACCACAGGCGACGGTGATTGACGTCTCATCAAGCAAGGTGCCAGCCTGCCCCTGCCCTTCGGCAATGCGAGAAGCGAGGAGTTTCACCCGCTGTCCGTCAATTTCAGTCCATGCGCCGGGAAACGGCGACAGACCGCGGATTTTGCGATCCACCTCGGCAGCGGGCGCGGTCCAATCGATGCGGGCCTCTGATTTGTCGATCTTTTCAGCATAGGTCACGCCGTCGTCAGGCTGTGGTTTTGCGGGCAAATCCACCAGCGCGGCCAATGTGTCGACAATGGCTGTCGCCCCCAAGACCGCAAGCCGGTCATGCAGCTGCGCGGTGGTTTCTTCCGCACCGATGGCGATTTCGCGGCGCAGGCGCACAGGGCCCGTATCGAGCCCCGCATCCATCTGCATGATGCAGACGCCAGTCTCTGCATCCCCGGCCATGATGGCGCGATGGATCGGCGCAGCCCCACGCCAGCGCGGCAGCAGGCTCGCGTGGATGTTAAGACAGCCCTGTGTCGGCGCATCAAGCACCGCTTGCGGCAGAAGCAGCCCATAGGCCACAACAACCCCCACATCTGCTTTGAGGTCGCGGATGGTTTGCTGCACCTCATCGCTGCGCAGGCTGGTGGGGTGATGCACTTCAAGACCCAGTTCTAGTGCACGGGCGTGCACCGGGGTTGGACGGTCTTTCTTGCCACGGCCTGCGGGGCGTGGGGGTTGGCAGAACACGGCGGCAATTTCATGGCCTGCCTCTACCAGAGCGTCGAGAACGGAAACGGAAAACTCCGGGGTGCCCATGAAAAGAATGCGCATCTTGTCTTACTCCCTCTTGCCCGGCACCGCCGGACTGCGCCTGCCTGCCCCATTGGCAGGCGCAGTCGTGCCAGCCCAGGCAGGCTTCGCCATTGTGTCCCAGTTTAGCGCTGTTTCTGCGCCTTTTTGATCAGCATGGACCGTTTGGTCTTGCTGAGGTGGTCAAAGTACATCTTGCCGTTGATGTGGTCGATCTGGTGCTGCACGGAAGTGGCCCAGAGACCGACAAAATCCTTTTCCATGGTCGCGCCATGCTCATCCATATAGCGCACGGTCACGGCGCGCGGGCGGGAGATTTTGGCGGACACTCCCACGAGGTTCGGGCTGGCCTCTTCATGCTCACGCGGCTGCACGGAGGCATGCAGAATTTCGGGGTTGGCCATGCGGATGGCCTGATTGCCCTCTTCGGTGGCATCCACCACGATCAGGCGCTTGAGCACACCGATCTGGTTTGCCCCCATGCCCACACCGGGCATGGCATACATGGTGTCGATCAGATCATCCCAGACTTGGCGGACCTCATCGGTGATCTCTGCCACAGGGTCGGAAACAGTGCGCAGGCGTTTGTCTGGCCATGGCAGGCAGGGGCGAACGGTCATGGGCTGGTATATCCTTGCAAAATCTCGGTGCGGGCGGTTTCGGATAGGTGATCCAGCGTCACGCGACCGGCGAGATGGTCCATTTCATGTTGAATGCAGCGGGCTTCAAAGCTGTCAAAATCACGCTCATGCGCGCGGCCAAGCTCATCTGTCCACCGCACTGTGATCCCTGTGGGGCGAATAACCGGCACCATCAGGTTGGGGATCGAGAGGCAGCCTTCCTCAAGGCTCTCCACGGTCTCGCTCTGCGTGATGATTTCAGGATTGAGAAAAGCCATGGGGGTGCGCGTGCCCTCTTTCCATGTGCAATCCATCACAAAGAGCCGTTTCATGACCCCGACTTGCGGCCCGGCGAGGCCACGGCCCGGGGCGGCATACATGGTGTCAAACATATCGGCAATCAGGCGGCGCAGGTCTTCGTCGTTCACAGGCGCGCAAACCTCAGACAGGCGCGCATCTGGATAGAAGACCAGCGGAAGAACACTCATCCGCGCGCCAGCTCACGCTTCATTTTCTGGCTCTTGCGGGTGATCATCTGGCGCTTCATCGGGCCAAGATAGTCGATGAAGAGTTTGCCATTGAGATGGTCAATTTCATGCTGCACGCAGGTCGCCCAGAGCCCATCAAAATCGCGCTCCTGCGGGTTGCCATCCTGATCAATCCAGCCCACGCGCACCTCTGCCGGGCGGGTGACCTCGGCAAACTGCTCAGGAATGGAGAGGCAGCCTTCTTCATAGACGTTGAGATCCTCGGAGCTGGACAGCACTTCGGGGTTGAACATCACCATGGGCTCTGGCGTACCCTCTTTGACGCAATCCATCACGATCAACCGCTCCAGCACACCCACCTGAGGTGCCGCCAGACCGATGCCCGGCGCGTCATACATGGTTTCAAGCATGTCGTCGGCCAGCCTGCGCAGATCATCATTGAGATCAGGCACGGAGGCGCAGATTTTCTTCAGACGCGGGTCGGGGTGGATGAGAATTGGTTTGATCATGGCCTTCATCTAGGGCAGTCGGGCCTTACACGCAACGGGCTTGCGCAACAGGCCATGGGCAGGGTTGCACATGGGACGCAAATCGCTAGCGTGGCTTGCGATGTTAACAAAGGACGCCCCCCATGAATTTTGATGAAATCATCGACCGTTTTGGCACCCATTCCGTGAAATGGGACATGATGGAGCAGCTTTATGGCGTGCCTGCCGATGACGGAATCGCGATGTGGGTGGCGGATATGGATTTCCGCCCTCCCCAATGTGTGAGCGATTCCATTGGCAAAATGCAGGCGCAGGGGGTCTATGGCTATTATGGCGATGAGAGCGCCTATCGCGCGGCGATCTGCTGGTGGATGAAAACCCGCCACAACTGGGAGGTGGATCCCGCGTCGATTTTCACCACCCATGGTCTGGTCAACGGCACCGGGCTTTGCGTGGACAGTTTCACAAAACCCGGCGAGGGCGTGGTCCTGACCACGCCGGTCTATCACGCCTTTGCCCGCGTGATTGAGGCGGCGGGCCGTGAGGTGATCGAATGCCCTCTGGCCTTGACCAATGGGCGCTATGAGATGGATTTTGACGCTTGGGATGCGCAGATGAAAGGGCATGAGACCATGTTCATCCTCTGCTCCCCGCACAATCCGGGGGGGCGCGTCTGGACCCGCGAAGAGCTTCAGGGCGTGGCGGATTTCTGCAAACGCCATGACCTGATTCTGGTGTCAGACGAGATCCACCATGATCTGGTCTATGCGGGCAACACACATATCCCGATGACCAATGTGGATCCGAGTATTCTGGACCGTCTGGTGATGATGACGGCCACCACAAAGACCTTCAACATTGCAGGCAGCCATTCAGGCAATGTGATCATTCCAGACCCGGCGTTGCGGTCAAAATTTGCCGCGCGCATGGCTGCGCTTGGCATTTCTCCCAACAGCTTTGGCCTGTTCATGGCGGAGGCAGCCTATTCGCCGGAGGGTGCGGCCTGGGTGGATGGGCTGATCAGCTATCTCGACACCAACCGCAAGATACTGGATGCGGCGATTGCCGACATCCCCGGCGTGGCCTCCATGCCACTGGAAGCGACCTATCTGAGCTGGGTGGATTTCGGCGGCACCGGCATGGAGCGCGCAGAATTCACCCGCCGGGTGGAGAAAGACGCTCGCATCTGCGTCAACCACGGCACCACTTTTGGCAAAGGCGGCGAGAGCTATCTCCGGTTCAACATTGCCACGCCACGGGCAAGGGTGGAAGAAGCGGCTCAGCGCCTGCGCGCGGCCTTCGCCGATCTGCAGTAAGCGTTCTAGCCCCAAACGTTTGGACCTATCAGAGCGGCGGCGCTCCCGCCGCTTTGGGCCCATCCAAGATGGGCCCGCCCCGTTGGGCGTAGCTCAGCTGCGCTGAGCCTGAGGCGCAAGACCTCTGCAAAGCGCCACATCCTAGTGTCGAGATCAGTTGGGACGGTCCAGCAATCCGGCCGGGACAGTTTCACCGCGATAAAAATCCACCGGCGCCTGATCTGACGCGGGGGTGAACCGCTTGAACTCATAGTGCATTTCGCCATCTTCCTCATCGGTCGCGATGACCAGACACTGATAAAGATGTTTGCTGCCATCATAGAGGTTCACCAAGCCGCGCAGCTGCGGCGCGGTTTGTGCATCCAGCGTGAAGCCATCCTCCAGAAAGCGCAGCACACGCACACTCTGTCCATCAGCCTCCACCCGCAGGCGATGGCGTTGTTTCTGAGCTTTCTTGCGTGCGGCATCGATGCCGGCCTGCACTTCGGCAGAAAAATACGTGGACATGGGCGTCTCCATAGGCGGGCTTGATCGTTGTTGTGATGGTGCCCCGGGTCAAGCGAAGATTCGGTAAATGCCTGCGAAGTGAGGCTTCAGCCCCACAGATACACCGCCTCTACCGCTGCAAACTCTGCTTCCAAAAATCTCGCGACAAACCCCTTCATCACAAACCCTCTGTGCAAAAACGCGCAGCCATCGCGCGCCTATCGCTGTTTTGACAGAGGACCGTGACACCTAGATGTCACTCAAACACTGATGCGCAACACAGAAAGGACTATCTCATGGGGCTGCTGGTGGACGGAAAATGGACAGACAAATGGTATGACACCAAAAGCACCGGGGGGAAATTCGTGCGCTCACAGGCTCAGTTTCGCAACTGGATCACCCCAGATGGCCGCGCGGGTGCCAGCGGCGTTGGCGGCTTCACCCCCGACAGTGGCCGCTATCACCTTTACGTCTCTTATGCCTGTCCCTGGGCCCATCGCACCCTGATCTTTCGCGCCCTCAAAGGGCTTGAGGCGCATATCTCTGTCTCTGCTGTGCATCCGGATATGCTGACTGAAGGCTGGACATTCGAGAGAGATGAAGACGGTGCCACCGGCGACACGCTCTATGGGCTGCCTTTTGCCCATAGTCTCTACACAAAGGCGGACCCCGC
Organism: Shimia marina; assembly: GCF_001458175.1. GTDB lineage: Bacteria > Pseudomonadota > Alphaproteobacteria > Rhodobacterales > Rhodobacteraceae > Shimia > Shimia marina. The sequence goes on along the minus strand of NZ_CYPW01000032.1, from coordinate 115,544 downwards.
CTATTCAGGCCGTGTCACCGTGCCGGTCCTCTGGGACAAAGAACGCGAAACCATCGTGAGCAATGAGAGCTCCGAAATCATCCGCATGTTCAACAGCGCCTTTGATGGTCTGACCGGCAACCATCTTGATTTCTGGCCAGAAGCGGAGCGGGCAGAGATCGAAGAGGTCAATCAACGTATTTATGATACGGTCAACAACGGGGTCTACAAAAGCGGCTTTGCCACCACGCAGGCGGCCTATGATGCGGCAGTGTATCCGCTGTTTGACACATTGGAGTGGCTGGAGGCGCGTCTGAGCAACCAGCGCTATCTGATGGGGGATCACATCACCGAAGCAGATTGGCGTCTGTTCACCACGCTGATCCGCTTTGATCCGGTCTATCACCTGCACTTCAAATGTAACCGCAAGCGGCTGGTGGATTACCCCAATCTCTGGGCCTACACACGCGAGCTCTATCAGGTGCCCGGCGTGGCAGAGACGGTGAACATGCCCCATATCGTCGGGCATTATCACCGCAGCCATGCGAGCATCAATCCGCACGCGATCGTGCCCATCAATCCGATCCTCGACTATGACGCCCCCCATGGGCGTGAGCCTCTTTAGGCGCGGACCCAATGGCCTGCGCAGGTAAGAAAGCTTGCGCAGGGCCAAAGAGATGCGCTAGGCGCGCCTTGCAGGAGGGAGCAAAGCGCAATGACCAACAGGCAGACCCAAAATCAGAAGACGCCCCGCGATCATGGCGGCGGCATTGATGCGGCCATTGCCCGATGGGGTGGTACCCGTGCGGGCTGGCTGGATCTGTCCACAGGCATCAACCCAACGCCCTATCCGGTCACCGCCTTTCCCGCGGATGCCTGGACGGCCCTGCCGGACAAAACCGCGCAGGAGGCGCTGCTGCGCGCCGCGCGCCAGTTCTGGAACGTGCCTGACACGGCTGCCATTCTGGCCGCCCCCGGTGCCTCTGCGCTGATTGCACGTATTCCTGCATTGGCCGCAACTGGCCAGGTGGACATCCCCACCCCCACCTATAACGAACACGCAGCCGCCTTTGCCGCACAGAGCTGGCGCTTTGCAGAAAACGCGCCTGATGCGCGGGTGTTGGTGCATCCCAACAACCCAACAGGCCATTTCTGGAGCACCGCCGACCTGACCGCACCCCTGATGGTGATCGACGAGAGCTTCTGTGACATTGCACCCGAACGCAGCATGATCGCAGAAGCGGCCAAGCCCGGTCGGATCATTCTCAAGAGCTTTGGCAAATTCTGGGGCCTTGCCGGTGCCCGGCTGGGTTTTGCCATTGGTGATCCCGCGCTGATTACGCAACTGGCAGATTTCATGGGGCCTTGGGCCGTGTCCGGCCCCGCACTGCATCTGGGCACAGCGGCGCTGTCAGATCCCGACTGGGCCGCAGAGACCCGCGCACGACTGGCTCAGGATGCAACGCGGCTGGATGAGATGATCTGCGCCCAAGGGGCCACGCTGGCAGGTGGCACTGATCTTTTCCGTCTCTATGAGGTGGCAGATGCCGCCCTCTGGCAGGAGCGCCTGGCACAAAGCCACGTCTGGTCCCGCATTTTCCCCTATTCAAAATCCTTCCTGCGGCTGGGCCTGCCCGCCGCAGACCGCTGGGCACAATTGGAGGCCGCATTATGAGCACTGCAGCAATCTTGGTCGGCGCGCTGTTGCTGGACGCCGCCTTTGGCGAACCCCGCTGGCTTTGGGATCGGCTGCCACATCCGGCCGTGTTGATGGGGCGGGCCATTGGCTGGGCCGATACCCGCTTCAACAGCGGCATGGCACGGCAGGCCAAAGGCGTGGCCTTGGTTTTGGCGCTGATCACGGCGGCGTTCTTTCTGGGCAAAATCATCGCGCTCTTTGGCTGGCTGCCACAGATGGTGATCGCGGCGATCCTGCTGGCGCAGCGATCCTTGGTGGACCACGTGCGCGCCGTGGGAGATGGGCTGCGCCTGTCGCTCGGCGAAGGGCGTCGCATGGTCGCGCGCATTGTCAGCCGCGATACCGCCACCATGGATCAAAGCGCCGTGGCCCGCTCCGCAATCGAATCTGGTGCTGAAAACCTCAGTGACGGGGTGATTGCCCCAGCGTTCTGGTTTCTCATCGGGGGGCTGCCCGGCCTGCTGATCTATAAGGTGGTGAACACCGCTGACAGCATGATCGGCTATCGCACGCCACGCCATGAAGATTTCGGCTGGGCGGCGGCGCGGCTGGATGACCTGCTCAACTGGGTGCCCGCGCGTCTCACCGCCGGGCTGATTGCGTTGACCCATTTTGGGCTCTCCCACTGGCAGGCAATTCGGGAAGATGCCAAACTACACCGCTCCCCAAACGCGGGCTGGCCTGAGGCCGCCATGGCCCGCGCGCTCAACGTGGCTCTGGCCGGGCCGCGCTCCTATGACGGCAGATTGCAGGAGTTCCCATATGTGAACCCGATGGGGCGCAAAACCCTCAGCGCAGACGCTGTTGAGGCCTGCTGCCGCGCGCTTTGGCTGAGCTGGGGCGGCGCATTGGCGGTGGTCTTCCTGTTCGCACTGTTCTGATCTTAGCTGCTGGGCGCTTGCCCCGTGGTCAGGCTCTGTCTATGTCTGAGACAGTTTCTGACCACGAGGGATTTTCATGCGTCTTTTGCCCGCGCTCGCCGCGCTTGTTCTGTCTGCGGCCACCGCCAGCTCCGCCTATGCGCAATGCGGCGGCTCCTTTAGCAGTTTTGTCAGCGGCCTGAAGCAGGAGGCCCGTGCCAAAGGCTATGACAAATCCACAGTGGACCGTTTCTTTGCCAGCGCACGCCAAGATCCCAAAACCCTGAAGGCCGACCGCTCTCAGGGCGTGTTCCAGATGCCGTTTCTGGATTTCTCCCAGCGCCTGATCAGCCAGAACCGCATTGATGTGGGGCGCAAAAAATCCAAACAATATGACGCCACCTTTGACCGGATTGAGCGCCAGTATGGCGTCTCGCGTGGCGTGCTGCTGGCCTTCTGGGCCTTTGAAACTGACTACGGCGCCTTTCAGGGGGATTTCAACACGCTGAACTCTCTGGTGACATTGGCCCATGATTGTCGCCGCCCCGAGCTCTTCCGACCACAGGTCTTTGCCGCGCTGGAGCTTTACACACGTGGCGATTTCAGCCCCACAAAAACCACCGGGGCCTGGGCCGGGGAAATCGGCATGGTCCAGATGCTGCCTGCCGATATTATCGAAAACGGTGTGGATGGCGATGGCGATGGCAAGGTGCGCCTGAAAACCTCCGCACAGGATGCGCTGATGTCTGGGGGCAAAATGCTCTCTCACCTCGGCTGGCGCGCGGGCGAACCCTGGCTGCAGGAGGTCACCGTGCCCCGCGATCTGGATTGGTCCAAATCCGGGCTGGACACCACATTGCCGGCGCAGCAGTGGGCCAAAATGGGCGTCAAACCACGGGAAGGCCAATTCGCCAACCTGCCCGCTTCCCTGCTGTTGCCACAAGGGCGCAAAGGGCCTGCCTTTCTCGCCTACCCCAACTACAGCGTTTATTTTGAGTGGAACAAAAGCTTCGTCTACGTGACCACCGCCGCCTATTTCGCCACCCGTCTGGAGGGCGCAGCCCGCTATGACGCGGGAAACCCTGATCCCGGTCTCACAGGCACTCAGATGAAAACGCTGCAGAAGAAACTCAAAGCACGCGGCCACGATGTGGGCAAGGTCGATGGCATCCTTGGCAAGCTGACCCGCCGTGCGGTGCAGGCTGAACAAAAGCGCCTTGGCCTGCCAGCAGATGCCTGGCCGACAGCCGCGCTGCTCAACGCGCTCTGACCTCCAATCTGGAGCACCGCATCTGGCGGCGCGGCTTACGACTGCGCCGCCACCTCCCTGACAGGAAACCGCTGCCCATCGGCGGTCTGCACCACCAGCCGTCCAGCGTTTTCCACAATCCGGTCACAGCGCTCTACCCCGGTGACAAAGGTCACACAGACCACACTGTCCGCCCCCACCTGCCAATGCCCATACCAGGTGCCACCGCCGCCATAGGTGTATTGATACTGGCCATTGGCCTCATAGACAGATTGCCCGTCGTCAAAAAACACCAACCGCTGCCCAGACAGCCGCGCCTCCAGCGCCGCTTTGTCAAAGCTCTGATCCCCAGACTGCGCCTTCCAATCCTGCGCCCATGCTGGCACCGCCAACAGCAGTATCCCCAAAATCCATAAACCGCGCATCTGCACACCTCCTGCCTGCCCCATCCTAGACAGCTCAGAGAAAACAGCCGCGTCACAATCCAGTGAGACAGGTAAAAGCAAAGCCTAGAGTTTCTCGCTGAAGGTGCATTCCGGGTCTATGAACCAATCAGAGTTGACACCCACAAAGGAATCGTACCCCGTACGCTCATCTACACTGTCTACTGAGACCTCTTTGATTTTAGTCGAAATGCTCCGGGCTAGGCCAAGATCGTCCCCCGCATCTACTGTCACAGCGAAGCTATCTGATTTTGTGGTTCGAGCAACATAGATACTGTATCCCGACAGGCCAGCATTTCTAAGAAGCTCTGCAAACTCTGCCACATCCGACTTCGCATGGCTGCAATTCTCTTTAGTGGGTACATAAGATGCAATCAGCGCGTGATACTTGCCAATTGGGATCAAATCGTCGCCCAAAGAAAACTCCATCACGGCATCTTCTGGGGGTGCAGCCCCTTCGATATCAAGTTCTTCGAAGGTTTTAAAAACACAGTTCTGCGGCAATAATCCGCGATCAACCTGATCCTGAAACAACACGCTAACAAGACGATCTTTAGCGTCCTGTACAACCAACTGCTCAGCGCGCACCAATGTGCCTGCATAGAGGCAGCTGGCCATCAACTCCTCTGCATTCTTGGCATGCGTTGTATTGGTATGCACTTCTTTTAGAAGTTCGTGAACGGTTTCAGCGTGAAAGATTCTCTCATCCAGTTGCTGTGCTTGCTCTTTGGCCTGTGTGGAAAAATAAAGCGCCACAACGGACAAACATAGAGAACCGGCAGACACGAGGTCTTTAAAAGTAACCAACATAAAAACATCTCCATTAAAATAGAGATATATTAACACAGAAGAGCCACGCGCCATAGTGAAACAACGCCAGAGACAATATCAGGCCACAAGAGTTTCCGCTGCCTTCAGATCCACAGACACCAGCTGGCTCACCCCCTGCTCCACCATGGTCACGCCAAACAGACGGTCCATCCGCGCCATGGTCACGGCGTGGTGGGTGATGATCAGAAAGCGGGTGTTGGTGCGGCGGCACATCTCATCGAGCAGATCACAGAAGCGCGTCACATTGGCATCATCCAGCGGCGCGTCGACCTCATCCAGCACACAGATCGGTGCCGGATTGGCCAGAAACACCGCAAAAATCAGCGCCATGGCGGTCAGGGTCTGCTCGCCCCCGGACAAAAGCGACAGCGTCGACAGTTTCTTACCCGGCGGCTGACACATGATCTCAAGGCCGGCTTCCAGCGGATCGTCACTTTCCACCAGAACCAGATTGGCCTCACCGCCGCCAAACAGATGGGTAAACAGCAGCGAGAAGTTGGAATTCACCTGCTCAAAAGCCGTCAAAAGCCGCTCACGGCCTTCTTTATTGAGGCTGGCAATGCCATTTCTGAGCGTGCGGATGGCTTCTTCCAGATCAGCCTTTTCACTGACCAGACCGCCATGTTCTTCTTCAACTTCCTTGATGTCTTCTTCCGCGCGCAGGTTGACCGCGCCAAGACTGTCGCGCTGCCGCTTAAGCCGGTTGACATCCGCTTCCACAGCCTCAGAATCCGGCATCTTGTCGGGGTCCAGCGCCAGGCGTTCCAAAAGTTCGGCAGGGGAGAGCTCCTGCTCTTCGCGGATCCGCTCCGCCGCATAGGTCACGGTTTCACGCGCCGCATCAGCCCGCGCTTCTGAGCGTGCCCGTGCCTCCCGCGCTTCGCTGGCCAGCCTCTCGGCATCGCGCTCCGCATGTTCGGCTTCCCGCAGTGCGCCTTCGGCTTCGGCCAGCGCGTCGGCGGCCACGCGCCGCCGCTCCTCCGCGGCGTCAATCGCTTCGCTGAGCTCTTCGCGTTTGGCGGCGATCTCCTCCGGAGCGGCGCCAGCGTCAATCAGCTCTTCTTCAGAGGCATCTTTGCGCTCTGCCAGCTCGTTCATGCGCTTTTCTGCGGTTTCCAGACGATGCCGCCAGCCGCTGATCTCTTTCATGACTTCCTGCGTGCGCTTCAGGCGCGCTTCGCCTTCGCGGCGCAACTCATCATGGGCTGAGCGGCGCGACATCATCATGATCCGCGCGCCTTCCACGGTCATCTTGATGTCTTCCACACTCTGACGAGCGGCGTCCAGATCGCCCAGATCCGCCAGCGCCCGCTCCGCTTCGGTGAGCTGCTGACGCGCGGCCATGGCCTCTTCTTCGTGGCGGGTCACGGCCAGCCCGAGGCTTTCGAGCCTGCCTTCGGCCAGATTGCGATCCGCTTCGGCGCGGCTGAGCGCACGGTTGGCATCCGCCACCGCACGATCCGCCGCGCGGCGCGCCTCTCGGGCGGCCTGATCCACATCGGCCAATTGGCGCAGGCGGGTCTGTAGCGTCTCATGCGCATCTACCGCCCCATCCGTCCGGGCCGTGGCCTGTGCCATCGCCTGTTTGAGCTCTTCGAGCCGGTTGAGCTGTTGCAGGCGCAGCGCGGCTGCACTGGGGGCATCTTCGGCCCAGGCGCGATAGCCATCCCAGCGCCAGAGATCCCCTTCCATGGAAACCAGCCGCTGTCCGGGCTTCAGAAGCGGCTGCAAGCGCAGGGCATCCTCGGCGGCCACCAGACCAATCTGGCTCATACGACGCTCCAGAACCTCGGGCACGGAGACATGCTGCACCAGCGATGTCACCCCATCCGGCAACGGTTGCACATCGCCATATTGCGGCAGCACATACCAGCCGGATGGGCCATCTTCTTCGACCTCCGGCGCGCGCAAATCATCGGCAAGCGCCGCGCCCAGCGCTTTTTCAAAGCCCTGCTGCACCTGCAGACGGTCCAGAATCTGCCCGCCCTCCGCCGTATCGCGCTCCACCAGCTTGGCCAGCGCCGTGGTCTCTGCCCGCAGGGCGTTGAGCTCGCCTTCGGCTTCAGACCGTTCGGCCCGCGCTTCCGCCTCCCGGCTCTGCGTCTCGGCGCGCTCTTCCTCGACCTCTGCAAGACGCTCTTCCGCGTCCTGCGCGGCCTCAATGGCCTCTTCTTCGGCCTCCCGCGCCATCTCCAGATCTTCTGCCGCCCGGCTCAAAGCCCCTTGAGACTCAGCCACCGCCGCGCGGGCCTTTTCTGCCTCTGCCTCACTTTTGGCCTGTGTCTTCTGACTGTCATCCAGCAGGCGTTGTGCGGATTGGTGGCGCGCGGCCAAACGGGCCACATCTTCGGTCAGCTGGGACAGCTCTGCCTCTCGCTCCTGCAGCACGCTGGCGGCTTCGCGGCTTTCATCAGAGACCGCCTCAAGCTTGTCCTCATGACCTTCGCTGGCCTTGGCCAGCTCCCGCTGTTCCCACTCCAGCCGCTCAATGGTGTCTTCGGCATCGCGGTTGAGCCCGGATTCACGCTCCATGTCCCGCGCCAATTGCAGGATGCGGTTTTTCAGCGTTTCAATGATCTGCAGCGCATGGGCTTCCTGATCATTCAGGCCATCCCGCTGCACCTGAAGGCGTTGCAACACCGCAGAGGCAATCGCCTCTTCCTCACGCTTGCCTGGCACCACATCATCACAGGCCGTGCGCTGCGCCGCCGCCGCGCGCGCCAGCGCTTCAGCCTTGGCGGCCTGTGTGGTGCGGGTACGCAGTTCTTCATCTGCGGTGGCACGGGCGTCATCCGCCTCCCGCCAGCGCCGATAGAGCAGCATGCCCTCTGCCTGCCGCAGCTCTTCGCCGATAGCGCGGTAGCGGGCCGCCTGTCGCGCCTGCCGCGAAAGTTGACTGAGCTGACTGGCCAGCTGCTCAATCACATCATCCACACGGGCCAGATTGGTCTCTGCACCCTTGAGTTTCAGTTCCGCCTCATGGCGGCGTTGATACAGCCCCGAAATGCCGGCGGCCTCTTCGAGGATCCGCCGGCGCGCCTTGGGTTTGGCATTGATCAGCTCTGCAATTTGACCCTGACGCACCAGAGCTGGCGAATGGGCGCCAGTGGAGGCATCGGCAAAGAGCATCTGCACATCGCGGGCGCGCACGTCCTTGGTATTCACCTTATAGGCGCTGCCCACATCGCGGGTGATGCGACGAATGATTTCAAGCGCATCATCATCGTTGAACCCGGCGGGCGCGAGGCGCTCGGAGTTGTCGATCTGCAAGGACACTTCCGCAAAATTGCGCGCCGGCCGTGTGGAGGCCCCGGCGAAGATCACATCTTCCATGCCCCCGCCGCGCATCGCCTTCGGGCGGTTCTCCCCCATGACCCAACGCAGCGCTTCCAGCAGATTGGACTTGCCACAGCCATTGGGCCCCACAACACCGGTCAGACCATCCGCGATGATCAGATCGGTAGGGTCCACAAAGCTTTTGAAGCCTGTCAGTCTGAGTTTGGAAAAGCGCAACTCGCGGTGGGTCCTGTGATTCCTTTAGATTAAGGAAGTGTGCAGAGGTGGCTTGTGGTGAGTCAACGGCAAACCACTGTATATGGGATTTACCAGAAAGTTATCCACAAGATATCGCCCGGCGTTCTGGATATCTTTGGCCTGTACCGGCGTTTGACCCACTCTCCACATCGCATGCCGCAGTCTCCGCCCACGTCGCCTCCCAGGTCACCTCCGTGGGCGCGCTCAGCAATTGGGCGCCATCTTCGCACATATCCCGCCTTTTCATCAGAATAGCGCGCCCTCTCTGGACAGGCTCAAGACGATCTGAGAGAGAGATCTCATAAAAGACAAGAGGGGGAAACAGCCATGTCAGACCAGACCACCGCCATCGAAGTGGTTGCAGGCGATCCACGCGATCCACAGGCCACCGCACTTTTGCAGGCGAGCCATGCCCTGATGCAAGAACTGTTTGATCCCGAAGACAATCACTATCTCTCTATCGACGATCTCTGCATCCCCTCCATTCAGTTTTTCGTCGCCCGTGAGGGCGCGCAGACTTTGGGATGCGTCGCCCTGGCCAACAAAGGCAGCTATGGGGAAATCAAATCCATGTTTGTGGACCCGAGCGCGCGCGGCAAGGGCATTGCGCACAGGCTCATGAGTCAACTCGACGCGGCCGCACGCGCCGCGCAGCTCACAGCAATCAAGCTGGAGACCGGCGATAAGCTCAAGGAAGCGCATGGGCTTTACTACGCGCATGGCTTTGAAGATTGCGGCCCCTTTGGCGATTACGAGGCCAACAGCTCTTCGATCTTCATGACAAAATCGCTGACCTGACACCACGCCGCCACCTCGCATTCTGGGTTCCACAGACGTTTATCAACGTTTCTGTGTCGGGAGAGGACTTGCCCTCGTCCAGCCCTCGTGGTCAAATATCCTGACCAGTTAGGCGAGAAGGATTTCCATGCCGTTTCAGAAGGTTCAGCCCGAAAAGCTTTCCACATCGGTTGTGCGACAGATTGAGCTGCTGATTTTGCGCGGTATTCTGCGCCCCGGGGAACGGCTGCCTGCGGAGCGGGAACTCAGCGACCGTCTCGGCGTGTCGCGACCCAGCCTGCGCGAAGCAATTGCAACCTTGCAGGACAAGGGGCTTCTGACCTCCAAAGCCGGGGCGGGGATCTTTGTGGCCGATGTTCTGGGGAGCGCCTTTTCTGAAGCGCTGGTGCAATTGTTTTCAGGCCATGATGAGGCGGTGTTTGACTACATCGCCTTTCGCCGTGACATGGAAGGGCTCGCCGCAGAGCGCGCGGCGGCCTATGCTTCTGACACGGATTTGCAGGTGATACAGGCCGTGTTCGACAAGATGGAAGCGGCCCACCCGAAACGTAATCCAAATGACGAAGCCCAGTTGGATGCGGATTTTCACCTTGCCATCATTGAGGCCAGTCACAACGTGATCATGCTGCATATGATGCGCTCGATGTATCAGCTGCTGCGCGAAGGCGTGTTTTACAACCGCATGATCATGTTCAAGCAGCGCACCACGCGGGGCGAACTTCTGGAACAGCACCGCGCCATCAACGCCGCCTTGCAGGCCCGTGATTCCAAAGCCGCGCGGGAGGCCGTGATTGCCCATCTGGATTATGTGGAAGGCGCGCTCGCCAACCACAAGAAATCCACCCAAAATGAGGAGATTGCCAAACAGCGCTATGAGCATGAGCTCAACCGCTGAGATCAGGCGGCATAGTCCAGCGTGACCTGCAACTGCGTGACGGATTCGGCGGTCATATTCTGCAAGATCAACGCTGGCTCCTGATCAAGGGTCACAAGCGTGCCTTCCACCGTGTGAGACCCGGACAGCAAAATGGTGGCGGTGCCGCTATCTGGATCAAAGGCCGCCTCCCACTCCATCACCGCATCTGCGCCAAAATCGCTGGCGGCAAAGGTCACCACCTCATTGGCAGCATCCAAATCCGCGATCACCACCGCGTCACGGTCCTGATCAAACTCAAACGCCACTTCAAAGCTGTCCGTGCCCGCGCCGCCGGTCAATGTATCACCATTGTCCCCAACAAGCGCGTCCTCGCCAAAACCACCCTCCAAGACATCCGCCATCTCATCAAGGCTGTCTGGATGTGTGCCATTCAGCGTGTCATTGCCAAGCCCGCCCAGAAGGGTGTCCTGCCCGTCAAAATCGCGCAGGAAATCATTGCCCGCACCGCCCCGCACAACATCATCCCCAGCCTCTGAGAACCCCAGATTGCCCGCGCCCACGCCGTCATAGATATCGTTATTGTCGCCCAGCGCGATGGTATCATCACCAACACCGCCGGTCACGGCATCCTCGCCCGCACCGCCAAGGATGTAGTCCTCTCCGGCACCTCCGCTCAGCGCATCACCGCTGGCACCGCCCATCAACGTGTCATTGCCCGCGCCGCCATCAAGCCAATCGGCACCATTGCCGCCGCGCAGCACGTCATTACCGCCTTCGCCCAGCACCGTGTCATCCTCGGCACCGCCCTCAAAATCATCATCATCACCGGTCAGCGACATCAAACCGTCTGCAGAGGCGAACTCCGCCTGACTGGGCATGTAGCTGGGATCTGAAGCGGGGTCTTCGCTTTCATCTGCGGCACCCTCATCCGGAAGACCATAGCCCGACAACATGTCAGCCATCATGCCAACACCAAACACTGCGGTAATTGCTATAATTGCGAGCATGTCTTTTCCTCACGCCATCCCAAACCTTGAGTAAGGGGTAGCGCGGGAATCAGGCTGCAATGGGGCAGGAGCATGCCGCTTTCTTGCCGAAATCCTTGCCAAACCCTTTACAAAAAACGGAGGCCGCATGGGGCCTCCGTCTGTGATACTTCTGAGGAACGTTTGCCGAGCGGCAGGACTTCAGGCTTTGTCCGTGCCGACGTTCTCGGCAAATGACTTTTCAAAAGCCTGCTGTTTTTCGGCGCTCGCGTCGGTCTGATAATTGGCTTTCCAGTCATCCATGGTCATGCCGTAAAAAATCTCACGCGCCTCGTTTTTGTCCATCTCGATGCCGCGCTCATTGGCCGCTTCCTGATACCAGCGCGACAGGCAGTTGCGACAGAAACCCGCGAGGTTCATCATGTCGATGTTCTGAACGTCGGTGCGCTTTTCCATCAGATGCTCCCGCAGGGTGCGAAAAGCGGCGGCTTCGAGTTCGATCTGGGTCTGCTTGTCCATGGCTTATCCTTTGGGGCCCGTGAATGGGGCACACATGCTGCTGTGGCTCAGGCCTAGCAATCCGCGCCTCTCAGAGCAAGCGCGTCACAATAACGTCAGTGCGAGCCACGGCACCAAGGCAAAGACAAAGATCAACACTTTATAGGTGCCCAGCCACTGAAAATAGAGCGGTGCCAGCGAGCGTTTTTCCACCCCACTGATCCGTGCATGGATATCACTGATCACATCGCGCAACCCGTAGATCATCACCGTGGCAAAAAGCAGAAGCCCGATGTGAATCACCGTCATCCATCCAAAGAAAGCCGTAAGAGTCGCCTGGGTCATGTCAGCCTCCTTTCAGCTGTGTTTGTCCCATATTTGAGATGGGGAGTACCTCCCTGTCTCTCAAGGGCCCAGGCTTTGGATTTGGCGCCAATATCCTGCGCTCAGAAGCCACCTTCGCGCAAGGTATCGGTTAGGATCGGCGCCAGTCGCTCTGCCCATGCCTGTTGACCTGCCTCTGTGTCGATCTCATCGTGGCGCAGCTCGATCAGCGCATTGAGACGCCCTGAGGCCAGCGCATGCTGGTCAATGCTGTCACCGGGAAGATAGCCGTCATAGGGTTCATTGTCCCCAACGGTCAGATCTTCTTCGCGCGCAAGCCGCGTGATCAGCGCGCGCCCAAAGCGATCCTCCTGCGGGGCATGCAGAACGCCAATCTCCCAAGGGCGCGGCGCGCGGCCTTTCAGCTTGGGCGAAAAGCTGTGCATGGCAATAATCACCACATCTTCGCGGGCTGTCGCCAGCGCTTCCAAGGCGTCATGATAAGAGCGGTAGTGGGTGGCAACCCGACGCGCGATTTCCGCCTCGTCCACATGGCGGTTGGCAGGGATGATGGTACCGTCATAAAGCCGCATCACCAACGTCGGATCATCCATGCCCCGGTTGGGGTCAATGCACAGCCGAGACCAATTGGCACAGATCACCGGCGCATCCAGAAGCTCGCCGAGTTTCAGCGAGGTGCCCCGCGCGCCGACATCATAGGCGATGTGGCGCGCCATCTCTTCGGCAGGCAAGCCAAGATCCCCCCCGGCGATGTCCTCGGGCACAAAATTTGAAGCATGATCACAGGTGATCAGCCAACGCGCGCGCCGTTCAGCGCCATAGATAGAAAACGGTGTATATGTCATGGGCCTGTCATTGCTATATAGTTGGATGTAGGTCACTTCTGCGAGAAAGGGAATTCTCGATGCAGGGACAGCTTGCATTTGTTAGCGTTAACAGGTAGCGCAGATCAAGAGATGAGCACGCAAGGAAGTGACTTGCGGGCAAGACGGGCAAAGCCGAAGAAAGACGGATCATGAGACGACTGAGAAACGTAAAAATCGTAGCCACTCTGGGGCCAGCTTCTGAAACCTACGACATGATCCGGGCGCTCCACGAAGCCGGGGCAGATGTGTTCCGCCTGAACATGAGCCACGGCAGCCACGAAGAAATCCGCGAAAAACACCGTATCATCCGTCAGGTGGAAAAAGACCTGCAAAGCCCAATTGCCATTCTGGCAGATCTTCAGGGCCCCAAGCTGCGTGTCGGTGTTTTTGCCAATGGCGAAGAAGAGCTGGTCGAAGGCGCAAAGTTCCGTCTGGATCTGGACAGCACAGAGGGCGATGCAGAGCGCGTCTGCCTGCCCCACCCAGAGATTTTCGCCGCGCTGAAACCCGGCGCGAACCTTTTGGTGAATGACGGCAAGATCCGCCTGCAGGTCGAAGACTGCGGCGAAGACTATGCCAATTGCGTGGTGACCACCGCAGGCATCATCTCCAACCGTAAAGGCGTGAACGTGCCGGATGTGGTGCTGCCACTGGCCGCGCTGTCAGAGAAAGACCGCGACGATCTGGAATTTGTCTGCGGCCTTGGTGTGGACTGGCTGGCGCTCTCCTTTGTGCAGCGTCCCGAAGATGTTCAGGAAGCCCGCGATCTCGCACAGGGTCGCGCCGCAATCCTCTCCAAGATCGAAAAACCCGCTGCTGTGGAAGCCTTTGATGACATCCTGGCGGCCTCTGACGGCATCATGGTGGCGCGTGGGGATCTGGGTGTGGAACTGCCGGTCAGCGCCGTGCCCCCGATCCAGAAACGCCTGGTGCGCAAATGCCGCCATGTGGCCAAACCGGTGATTGTGGCCACACAGATGCTGGAAAGCATGATCGACAGCCCGATGCCAACCCGTGCGGAAATCTCCGATGTGGCCACCGCCATCTATGAAGGCTCAGACGCCATCATGCTGTCTGCAGAATCCGCCGCGGGCAGCTATCCGATCGAAGCGGTCACCACGATGAACAATGTGGCCGTGGAAGTGGAAAGCGATCCCACCTACCGCGAAATTATTGAGGCCAGCCGCACACAGCCGCGCTCTGGCGTGGCCGACGCCATTGTGGCTGCCGCCCGTGAGATTGCCGAAACCACACAGGTTGCGGCCATCTGCTGCTTCAGCCAATCGGGCACTACGGCGCTGCTGATTGCGCGCGAGCGCCCGCGCGTGCCAATCATCGCCATGACCTCTCTGCGCGGCACCGCCCGCCGCCTGGCGCTCAGCTGGGGCACCAACTGTGTGATCACCTCCAATGTCAGCCGCTTTAAAATGGCCGTTGTCGCCTCAGCCCGTGCCGCACGTGATCTGGGCTATGCGGAGGAAAGCGATCAGATCGTGGTGACCGCAGGTCTGCCCTTCAACGTACCGGGCACCACCAACATTCTGCGCGTGTCGCCTTGTGACGAGCGTTTGATTTTCAACGTCGAGTCAGAGTAGCGTCAGCCGGACAGATTCCGGACGTCCCTATGACAACAGACTATTTGATCACCATCGGGCTTCTGGTCGGGCTGTTTTCCATCCCGGCCATGCTCGCGGCCTATGTCGATGATCGCTTTCCGCGCGGGCCGATGGCGGCCTTTGTGCTGTCTGCCGCCGTGATTGCCATTGCGCTCATGCTCAACCCCATGCGCTACAGCGTGGCCGAGTTGCCCAATGTGGTGGTGCGGGTCATCGCCGATATCCTCAACTGACCTCATTGGCGTGCGAGGCCGCAAAAGCGGCAAATAGGCCTTGCGCGCCTGACCTAAGCGCCCTATACGGCGGCTCTATTCGCGCGACCGGCTGGATGGCATGCCGAGTCGCGTTTGTCACCGACCGAATATAAAGGAGACGGAAATGCCTAAGATGAAGACCAAGTCGAGCGCCAAAAAGCGCTTCAAGGTCACTGCCTCTGGCAAAGTGAAAGCCGGCCAAGCCGGTAAGCGCCACGGCATGATCAAACGCACCAACAAATTCCTGCGTGATGCACGCGGCACCACAACGCTGTCCGCACCGGACGCGAAGATCGTCAAGGGCTTCATGCCCTACGACCGCTAAGAGGAGATTGATATATGTCCCGCGTTAAAGGTGGTACCGTAACCCACGCCCGTCACAAGAAAGTCGTCAAGGCCGCTAAAGGCTACTACGGCCGTCGTAAAAACACCTTCAAGGTGGCACGTCAGGCCGTTGATAAGGCGAACCAGTACGCAACTCGTGACCGTAAGAACCGGAAGCGTAATTTCCGTGCGCTCTGGATCCAGCGTATCAACGCTGCTGTCCGCGCACACGACGAGGCGCTGACCTACTCCCGCTTCATCAACGGCCTGAACCTGGCTGGCATCGAAGTGGACCGTAAGGTTCTGGCCGACCTGGCCGTGCATGAGCCCGAAGCATTTGCTGCAATCGTGGATCAGGCCAAAGGCGCTCTGGCAGCTTAAGCCACAGCGACAAACAATTCAGAAAAGCCCGGCAGTTTGTTCTGCCGGGCTTTTTGCTTTTGACTTATAATTGGCAGCAATACACTCTTTACGAGTGCACGTGCGCAATATGCAACTATAACATACTGCACGAAGTCACCGTGTCCTTTATGGATCCATTCAAATCAGGACTGCACTTTTGAAATACTTTGCACTTGTTATTGCCGCCGTCACGCTCAGCGCATGCGGTGATGCCCTCACCTACCCGGCTGAAATTGAGAAACAAAAAGAACAACTGGAAACAACAGCTCCGACACCAGTCGATCAAATTCAGATCACGAGCGCAGACACTATCAACAACGGCAACTTCGAAGTCTTGGGCCCTGTAAAAGGCACCGTCGGCAAAGCCACGGCCTTTCATGCCAACCCAACTCAGGAACAAGCCGAACAAAAACTGAGAATCGAAGCCGCAGAGCTCAACGCCGATGCCGTTATCAATGCCAGCATATCCGACGTCAAAGTCTGCGCTTTGAGCTGGGGCTGCCGCGAGCTTTCTGGCACTGCGGTCAAACTCACGAAGTAACATATCGCCCCTCAAACAGCAGGGCGCTCCCGCTTCCTGCTGTTCAGCGCTGATCAGCCAGAAAACGCGGCACAGCCAAACGGGCAAAATTATCTAAAAATCCATTTATCGCCACATTCCCCCCCAAGATTCTCCAAAATTTTCAATGAGAAAGAGGTATCTGCCGGGGGACTATCTGTATGGCGCGTATCAGTGAGCTACATTATTCAAACGCCTATGCCGCGAGCAGCGGTGTCAGTGAATTTCTTGAAATTGCCCTGAACCCCAACGAAAATCCTGCCGACTTTGTTGCCTCCTTTTACGAAGCCAATGGCACAGAAGGTTTTCGCCTGCGGCTGGATGATCCGGGCATCACCGTTTCCACCGGAGCAGGTGGCGAATTGGTCTATGTTATTTCAGCTGATGTCTATCCGATCCAATTGACCGATCCGAACGGCAATACGGCGGGAAATTACGAAGCTTTTGCGCTCACCAATACAACGACCAACACGGTCTTTGATTTCTATGACATTGGCGGAGGCACCCGGAACATCACCGCCACCAATGGTGCGGCCAGCGGTGCCACCTCTGAAAACATCGCGGTTCCTTTCGGCCCCAACGCCACCACCACGACCATTCAATTCAACCAACCCAACCCGGGTACAGCGGTTTACGAAAGCGTTGATCCCGGTGCAACCGGCATGATTTGCTTTGTTGCAGGCGCCCAGATCATCACTCCGGATGGTCTCAAGCCAGTGGAAAGCCTCAAAGTCGGGGATTTGGTGATCACCCGCGACAATGGTTTCAAACCAGTCGGCTGGATCGGACAGCGCACCGTACCTGGCAAGGGCGATCTGGCACCCATTCGACTGGCCAAGGGTTTTCTGGGTGCACAGCGCCCGCATTATGTCTCCCCACATCACCGCATCCTCGTCTCCGGCGCTTTTGCCGAAATGCTGTTCGGCGAAAGCGAAATTCTCGTACCGGCCAAATCACTGGTGGTCAACGATCAGGTCAGCCAGTGCCCATGCGACAGCGTCACCTATGTGCACATCATGTTCGACCAGCATGAAATCGTCACTGTCGATGGCGTTGAAAGCGAAAGCTTTTATCCCGGAAAATCAGGCATGGACACGCTCGAAGACGCCACCCGTGAGGAACTGATATCGCTCTTCCCGGAACTGGCAGGCCAAGATTCTGCCCCGTGGTACACCGCGCGTATGGTCACAACCGCACGCGAAGGGGCGGCCGTTGCAGCCTATCTTTGATAAGGGCAAGACAGACTAGAACATTGATCGAATATAAATTGAACAACAATAGAACAAATTAGAAACAAGTTACGCTTTATTTACCAAACCACCCCCATGATACCGGAGCGGCGTGTGTTTTGCCGCGCATTTGTACCAGTGTTTGGAGGTTTCCATGGCCCGGATCACCGAGCTGCATATTACCCATGCATCCCCCGCCCCAAAAGGTGTGGAGCATTATATCGAAGTCACTCTTTTCCCCAGCGAAGCGCCCGGTGATTTTGTCCTGTCCCTGTATCAGCGCGATGGCCGTGTCAGTGAGGTCATTCCCCTATCCCACCCTGATGTTCTGGTCTCCGTCGATTCCAGCAACAACATGCGCAGGCTCGTGCTGACAGCGACCCAATTCCCCCGCCTGCATGTGCAGCCCCATGTCAAAAGCAAGGATGCCAAAGCTGTCACGGACGCGCTCATTGCGGTTGCTCTCACGGATATGGCAAGCGGCAGGCTCATCGGCTTTTACGATATCAGCACCGGCGCACAGCGTCTGGTGGCGCTGGATGGGCCTGCCAAAGGGCACTGTTCACGCCTCTTTGCCAAGGCCAAACCGCCCACCAGGCCGCAACGCCCCTCGCCCCCTCCTCCCGCGCGACAACCACACAGCCCATCCTCGCAACCGCTGATCGCCAGCGCCGATCCCGCTTCTGGCGTGGCCTGTTTTGCGGCCGGCACCCGCATCCGCACCAAAGTTGGCCATCAATTGATCGACACATTGCGCGCTGGCGATCTGGTCTGGACTCGTGACAATGGCTTTCAACCCATCCAATGGGTGAGCAAGCGCACGCTGCCCGGCCGGGACAGATATGCCCCGATCCAGATCGCGCAGGAAACATTTGGCGCCCTCAAACCTCATTGGGTCTCCCCGGACCATCTGCTCTTACTGACCGGCTGGCGGGCTCAGCTTTTGTATGGGGAGCCTGAAATTCTGGTCCCAGCCCGCGTGCTGGTTGATGCCTGCGATGTCCGGGTCAGCGCCTGCGAAAGCGTTACCTATTTTCACATCGCTTTTGAACACCCCCAGATCGTCAGCGGCGACGGCGTGCTCAGCCAGTGCTTTCACCCTGAGGGTCTGCCGGCGCGGGGCGGTGGTGTTGCCGCACATGCGGAGATGTTCGCGCTCTTCCCGGCTCTGGCTGCAGGCGCTCATGTCTTTGACAACACACGCAAAAAAAACGAACGACCTGCGGCACAAACCAGCCTCGGGCCCATTCTGATGCGCCCGCAATAGACCATAGGCGCCGCAACAAGGATTCTGGCCGCATGAACTCGGCGCTGTTTGACAGCCCCGTCGCAAGCCGCAATGCAATGGCCTGCCAAACCGCTGTGAAAAATCACAGGGGCCCGAAGCTGACGCGCCCTCCTTCACCGACCCCTGAAATCGGATCACGGATTTGTGGGGGCCGCTCCGGGCAGCTTCAAGCAAAAAAGGGGTTTCCCTCGATCCAAAAGAGGCGTAGGGGGCCCCAGATTTTTCGGCGGAGGCCGCCGTTTTAGGATCTGCAAGGCCGATGATCCTCCGCAAGGCCACCCGCCATCACATGCAGGGTACCCATGACCACCTCTTCCGCGGAAACCGCCGCTCCGGATACTGTCCTGAGCCAGATCACAACCAGCGTGCTGGATCTCATCAATCTCATCGTCAATCAGATGAACGGCATCCTGTGGGGCTACCTGCTGATGTATCTTCTGCTTGGCATTGGCGCCTATCTGACCCTGCGTCTGCGCTTCATTCAGATCGTGAACTTCAAAGAACAGATCCGCCTGACGATGGTGGCGCGCAGCCCGGATGATGCAGGCATCTCGCCGTTTCAGGCCCTTGCAGTCAGCCTTGCCTCCCGCATTGGCACCGGAAACCTTGCCGGGGTGGCCGTGGCGATTTCTCTGGGCGGGCCGGGGGCGATTTTCTGGATGTGGATTGTGGCGCTTTTGGGCATGGCCACCTCCTTTGCAGAAGCGGCGCTGGCCCAGCTCTATAAAACCCGCGATGACAGCGGCAACTACCGCGGCGGCCCCGCGTTTTACATCGCACGTGGCCTGAACATGCCCTGGCTGGGGGCACTGTCCTCTATATTCCTGATCTTTGCTTTCGGTCTGGTGGTGAATGCGGTGCAATCCAATTCCATCGCACAGGCCATGCACCGCGCCTTTGAGGTGCCGGAAATTCTCTCTGGCGTACTGCTGGCAGGGGCCACGGGCCTTGTGATTTTTGGTGGCATTCGTGCGATCACCCGCGTGGCCTCTCTACTGGTGCCTTTTATGGCCGGGGCCTATATTCTGGTGGCACTCTATGTTCTGCTGACCAATGCCGCGGATGTGCCCGGCGCACTTGTACAGATCGTGAAAGGCGCTTTTGGCCTGCAAGAGGCCGCAGGGGGAGCCGCCGGAGGCATGACTGCTGCGCTGCTCAACGGGGTGAAGCGCGGGCTCTTCTCCAATGAGGCAGGCATGGGCTCTGCACCCAATATTGCCGCCGCGGCCACACCCGTGCCCCATCATCCCGCCTCGCAGGGATTTGTGCAGGCCTTTGGCGTTTTCATCGACACCATCCTTGTCTGCACGGCCACCGCTGTGATGATCATCCTCTCCGGTGCGGATAAAATGGTTGATGCGGATGGCAACACGCTTGAGGGCATCGCCATGACGCAACAGGCTGCCGCCGCTTTCCTTGGCCCCTTTGGCACCTATTTCATCGCAATCGCCGTATTGCTGTTTGCCTTCACCACCATAATTGCCTGCTATGGCTATGCGGAAAGCGGCATGGTCTTCCTGAAAAAAGATGGGCCCAAGGCGCTTGGCGTGCTGCGCGTGTTCCTCCTGCTGTTCCTGATCTGGGGGGCGGTGCAATCGGTGGGCGTGGTGTTCAACGCAGCGGACATGTCTATTGGCTTGATGGCGCTGCTTAATCTGGTGGCTCTGGCCTTGCTGTCACCCGTGGTGATCCGTCTGGCGCGCGACTATCAGGCGCAGCGCAAAGCGGGCCAGACCCCCAGCTTCCACATCACAGATCACCCTGATCTGGCCAAAGGTGTGGACGCGCAAATCTGGAAATAAACAGGCCTGCTGCGGGCGCACGCGCTTGCACCCGCAGCAGCAGACTTGCAATCAATGGGCCTTGTGGTAGGAGGTCTGCGGTAATTTCTTCACTTGGGACAGCCCTGTCATGGACGATCTGCGCATCAAATACATCGACGCCATTGCCGCCGCTGCGGATGAAGCCGCTCTGGAAGAGCTGCGCCTGCAGGCCGTGGGCAAAAAGGGCGAAGTCAGCCTGAAAATGCGCGAACTGGGCAAGATGACCCCAGAAGAGCGTCAGGTGGCAGGCCCGGCGCTCAATGCGCTGAAAAATGAAATCAACTCCGCGTTGGCGGCCAAGAAGGTTGCGCTGGCCGATGCGGCGCTGGATGCCCGTCTGGCCACCGAATGGCTGGATGTGACGCTGCCTGCGCGCAACCGCCGTGTGGGCACCATTCACCCGATCAGCCAGGTGACCGAAGAGGTCACCGCAATCTTTGCCGACATGGGTTTCTCCGTGGCCGAAGGGCCGCAGATTGAAACCGACTGGTATAACTTTGACGCGCTCAACATCCCCGGCCACCACCCGGCCCGCGCCGAGATGGACACGTTCTACACCCATCGCGCCGAAGGGGATGAGCGCCCGCCACATGTGCTGCGCACCCACACCAGCCCGGTTCAGATCCGCTCGATGGAGAAAACCGGCGCGCCGATCCGCATCATCTGCCCCGGTCGCGTGTATCGCGCCGATTATGACCAAACCCACACCCCGATGTTCCATCAGGTCGAGGGCCTTGCTTTGGGCCGCGACATCTCCATGGCGAACCTCAAGTGGGTGCTGGAGGAATTCTTCTCTGCCTTCTTCGGCACCGAAGTGAAAACCCGCTTCCGCGCCTCGCACTTCCCGTTCACGGAACCCTCTGCCGAGGTGGACATCCAGTGCAGCTGGGAAGGTGGCACCGTGAAGGTGGGCGAAGGCGACGACTGGCTTGAAGTGCTGGGCTCCGGCATGGTGCACCCTAAGGTGCTTGAGGCGGGCGGCATTGATCCAAATGAGTACCAAGGCTTTGCTTTTGGCATCGGGATCGACCGTCTCGCGATGCTGAAATACGGCATCCCCGATCTGCGCGCCTTCTTTGACAGCGACCTGCGCTGGCTGCGCCACTATGGCTTTGCCTCGCTGGATCAGCCAACGCTGCATGGCGGTTTGAATCGGTAATATCTGTGATCGCAAGCCCTGCTTTGAGCTTGCGCTACCGTAAGCAGGCTTTCAAGGAGGCCTGCTGATGTACCAGTTTCAAGTTGCTTTGGCCGCTTATTTGGACTGGTGGGACCGGAGAGTCTCAAAACATCCAAGGCGCTGGCTTATCTCTCTGATGGTGACTGCGGTGATTATGACCTTTCTCCCCGCAGCTTTAGGGGAATGGGCATTTGTGTTCTATCCAATTGGCTGGGTTTGTATTTTCCCGGGCCTGTTCTTTGCTAACAGAAGGCTGCGCCGTTCAAACGATATCATCGTCGCCCAACGCAACAGAACTCTGAAAACAACGAAGCTCATAGACTTGGGCAAGAAGTAAGTAACCAACGCGCACTCGGTTTAACACAGCATGACACGCCTCCTTATCGTTGAAAGCAACTCCACCGATCTTCTGGCGCAAAGCCGGTCTGCTTCCGCCTATTTCCTGAAAGCTTTTCAGGCGCTGATCCCCCATGCGGAACTGCGGGTGGTGGCGCCTTATGCCGCGCCGCTCACTGCCACTGTGTTTGACGGCGTCGATGGCATTGTGTTCACCGGATCCGGCGTGGATTGGACCACCTGTGATGCGCGGGCTGCCCCCTTGCGGGCCGCGATGGAAATGGCCTTTGCCACTGGCCTGCCGGTCTGGGGATCGTGCAATGGTATGCAATTGGCGGCCTCGGTTCTGGGCGGCCATGTGAACGATTCGCCCAATGGATTGGAATTTGGCCTGGCCGCGCAGGTCACCTTTACCGAAGCGGGCCGTACGCATCCGATGTTTGGCCAGCGCGATTGCGGACTCTCCAGCCCCTGCATTCACTCCCACGAGGTGGTGCGCCTGCCGGAGGGGGCTGAACTCCTCGCCTTCAATGCCCACTCACAGGTTCAGGCCATGGCCTATACCAAAGGCGGCGTGAACTTCTGGGGCGTGCAATACCACCCTGAAATGAGTGCGCTGGACATCGGGCGGATTGCCGGATTTTTGAGCCTGCGCGACGATCATGCCGCCATGGTGCCCGATCTGATGTGCGCCGACACAGATCAAGGCGCAGCAGAACGGCTGGGCGTGCGCGCCGGTGATCTGTCCCCACATATGCGCATGCGCGAACTCTCCAACTGGCTGACCCACATCGGTGTGGCCGCCTGACACATCTCCGCTGCCCCACATATATGTGACGTGACACACCGCCCCGCTGGGCTAATGTCAGCGTCATGACACGCCTTGCCCTTCGCCTCTCCGCCTGTGTGGCGCTCTTTTTCCTCGCTGCCATGGGACCATGGAAAAGCGATGCCGCAGCCTGCGGCGAGGATATCGCCTGCCCTTTGGGGGAGCGCTCCTATCATGTGATGGCCCCGGACGGTTGGGATGGCATCACCCCTCTGCCTGTGTTGTTGCATTTTCACGGCTGGTCGCGCACCGGCACCCATGCACAGCGTTCTGATCGTGTGGGGGCCTCCACCAAACGGCGTGGCGTGCTTCTGGTGACCCCCAATGGCCTTAACAAAAGCTGGAATTTCTGGAACGCAGACAGCCCGGATGTGCCGTTTGCCGATGCGGTGCTGGCAGATGTGGCGCAACGCTTCCCGGTGGATGCCACGAAAATCTACGTCTCCGGATACTCTTTTGGCTCCGCTATGGCGTGGCGCTATGCCTGCGCCAGCGGCGACGACGTTGCCGCACTTCTGGCAATCGCGGGCAGCCTTGATCAGAGCGAAACCTGTGCAGAGGCCCCGGCGGAGGTGCGCCATGTACATGGGTTGGCGGATACGGTGATGGATTTCCCTATGGGGCCGCATGGTGACACCACCTACCCCGTGGCGCTGTGGCGACGCGCGCTGGATTGCGCGGCGGACGGGACGGATCAGGGTGACTGGCAGGTGCGCAGCTTTCTCACGCTCAGCCGCACCACTTGGGACTGCGACGGCGGCGCAGTGACACTGGATCTGCATCCGGGCGGCCACTTCATTCCCCATGGGTGGATTGGCCGTCAATTGGACGCGCTTTTGGGCCTCACCCCAAGCTATCCGTGATCCCTATCTTGCAGCAAGGCTTGCACATAAGGGCAATCTTTGTCATTGCCTGCTGCAACAAACATGGCTTGCCATAGGACACCGGACAGATGAAATTCACTCTTTCTTGGCTGAAAGACCACCTTGAGACCGACGCAAGCGTTGACGAGATCGTCGAAGCGCTGACCGACCTTGGCCTTGAGGTAGAAGACGTATCCAACCCCGCAGAGCGGCTGGCCGGATTTACCCTCGGCAAAGTGGTGCATGCCGAAAAGCACCCGGATGCAGATAAGCTGCGCGTTTGCAAGGTCGCCACCGACGAAGGGGAACTGCAAATCATCTGTGGTGCGCCCAATGCGCGCGAAGGCATCACCGTGGTTGTCTGCAAACCCGGCATGTATATTCCCGGTCTGGATATCACCATCAGCGTGGGCAAAATCCGTGGTGTGGAAAGCTATGGCATGATGGCCTCTGAGCGTGAGCTGGAGCTGTCAGATGAACATGACGGCATCATCGAACTGCCCTCTGGCGAAGTGGGCGACAGATTTGTCGACTGGCTGGCGGCAAACAGCCCGTCGAAAGTGGACACAATGATCGAAATTGCGATCACGCCAAACCGCCCGGATGCTCTGGGCGTGCGCGGCATCGCGCTGGATCTGGCGGCGCGGGGTCTGGGCAAGATGAAACCCGCCAAAACCGCAACCATCGAAGGCACCTTTGAGAGCCCGATCTCCGTAACCATTGATGACGACACCAAGACCGACGGCTGCGAAGTCTTTGCCGGACGTCTGATCAAAGGTGTGAAAAACGGCCCCTCCCCACAGTGGTTACAGGACCGCCTGAAAGCCATCGGCCTGCGCCCGATTTCCGCGCTGGTGGACATCACCAACTTCTTCACCTTTGACCGCAACCGCCCGCTGCATGTGTTTGACGCCGACAAGGTCAACGGCAACCTGCGGGTGCACCGCACTCAGGGCGGTGAGACCCTGATGGGGCTGGACGAAAAAGAATACACATTTGCACCCGGCATGGTGGTGATTTCTGATGATGAAGGCGTGGAATCCATCGGCGGCATCATGGGTGGCCTGCCCACCGGCTGCACCGAGGAAACCACCAATGTCTTCCTTGAGGCCGCGGTTTGGGATCACATTCAGATCGCCTACACAGGCCGTGGCCTGAAGATCAACACCGACGCACGCTACCGCAATGAACGTGGCATCGACCCGGCTTACAACATGCAGGCCATGGAAGATGCCACCCAGATGATCCTGGATCTCTGCGGCGGTGAAGCCTCCAACATCGTCACCGCAGGCGAAGTGCCGGATGTGTCGCGCGCCTATAAGCTCGACACAGATCGCGTACAGTCTCTTGTGGGCATGAAGATCCCTGCCGAGACTCAGCGCGCCACGCTCGAAGCCCTTGGTTTCACCATCGAAGGCGACATGGCCCATGTGCCAAGCTGGCGTCCGGATGTGCGTGGCTCTGCCGATCTGGTCGAAGAGGTGGCGCGCATCGCCTCACTGACCAAGCTGGAAGGCAAGCCCATGCCGCGCGCCACCGCAGGTCTGCCAGAGCAGATCCTGTCGCCGATGCAAAAACGCGAGCAGATCGCGCGCCGCACGACGGCCGCACTGGGCTACAATGAATGTGTGACCTACAGCTTCATCGACAAAGCGGCGGCAGAACTGTTTGGCGGTGGCTCTGATGCGACCATGCTGGAAAACCCGATTTCCAGCGAGATGAGCCACATGCGCCCCTCCCTGCTGCCAGGCCTATTGCAAGCCGCAGCCCGCAATCAGGCACGTGGATTCATGGATATGGCGCTGTTTGAATGTGGCGCCGTGTTCCACGGTGGAGAGCCCGGCGAGCAGGAAAACCTGCTGACCGGTATTCTGGTGGGTCGCACTGTTGGCAAAGACATTCATGGCGAAAGCCGTGGCGTGGATATCTATGACGCCAAAGCGGATATGGAAGCGGTGATGGAAGCGCTCGGCGCGCCTGCCAAGCTGACCTACAACCGCGGTGTGAATGGCTGGTGGCATCCGGGCCGCAGCGCGAAGGTTGGTCTGGGTCCAAAGAAAATCCTTGGGGCCTTTGGGGAAATCCACCCAAAGGTTCTGGATGCTTTGAATGTGAAAGGCCCGGTTGTGGCCTTTGCTATCCACATCGCCGACATCCCGCTGCCACGCAAAAAGTCCGCTTCCAAAGGCGCTGTGACCATGTCTGACCTGCAGGCGGTGGAACGTGATTTTGCCTTTGTGGTGGATGGCGATGTCGAAGCACTGACGCTGGTGAATGCGGCGGCGGGTGCAGATAAGGCGCTGATCGAAAACGTGCGCGTCTTTGACGAGTTCATCGGAGGCGCATTGGGAGAGGGCAAAAAATCCCTCGCCATCACCGTGCGCCTGCAACCCACCGACAAGACGCTGAAAGAAGCCGATATTGAGGCCGTCGCGGCCAAGATCGTCGAGAAGGTGACCAAGGCCACCGGCGGCACTCTGCGCGGCTGATACATCCGCCAAACAGTATCAAGATCAGAAAACGCGCCCCCTGTTGGGCGCGTTTTTGTTATGATCCGGCGAGATGCGCCGCCAATGTATCAAACACCAGCCGCATACGGCGACTGTTGTGCAACTCGCGATGTGTGGTCAGCCAGATTGGGAAGACAATCGGATCCAGCTTCGGCAGGATACGCTCCACCCCCGGTGTCATCTCCGCCACTTCCTCAGCCATGGGCGCGATGCCAAACCCCTGTTTGCACATCTCCCACGCCACAAGCCCGCTGTCGGATCCGGTGCGAAAATTCTCCTCCGTGATTGGAAACCCCAAAGGCGTGAGATGCGCCAGCATCCGTGCCACATTGCCGGAGCCAATAAAATCATGGGCGGTGAGATCTTCCAGCGCCTGCGGCCTGCCACGCCGTTCCAGATAATCTGTGGCGGCATAGAAATATCCATTGGCCTCCCGCACCAGACGCGCGATCAGATCCGGCTGTTCCGGGCGCACATGGCGCACCGCAATATCAGCCTCCCGCCGCATCAGATCCTGCACATCATCAGAGGCCACCACGTC
>NZ_CYPW01000032.1:7660-88664 GCF_001458175.1 Shimia marina | reverse complement strand
CCCGATCCGCAGCCGCGCGCATGGCCCGCACATGCTCCAGCAATTCTCCCCCGGCCACGGTCAAAGCAAGGCTGCGCCCTACCCGTTCAAACAGCATCACGCCCAGATCCGCTTCCAGCGCGGCCACCTGCCGCCCAACCGTAGGTTGGGTCTGGCCAAGTTTGCGCGCCGCAGCAGACAAAGAGCCTTCCTCGGCCGTCGTCAAAAAGGCGCGGATATGGTTCCAGTCAAAGGGCATATTAGGATCAATCATGCATTTACGTATAGAGGAACTGCGAATTTCGGCAATTCTCATAGGGTTTATGCATGTGTACCCTGCCCTTCAAAGGAGCCTACCATGCAAAACATCGCCAAATTCTGGGACGGGATCGCGGAGAAATACGCCAAGTCCGACATCCGCGACATGCAATCCTACACCTACACGCTGGAGCGCACCCGCTCTTATCTTGCCCATACAGACCGCGCACTTGAGCTGGGCTGTGGCACCGCAGGCACGGCCATTGCCCTGGCGGATGCGGTTACCGAAATGGTCGCCACCGATGTCTCCAACGGCATGCTGCATGAGGGACGGGAACGTGCCAATACGGCACAGACAAGCAACCTCCAGCTGCTGCAAGCCACCGCAGAAACCGCGCCAGATGGCCCGTTTGACGTGGTGATGGCGCATAATCTCCTGCATCTTCTCCCCGATCCAGACAGCGCCTATGCCGCCATCGCCGCCCGGGTCAAACCCGGCGGGCTTTTCATCTCCAAAACCCCTTGCCTCGGCGAGAAAATCACCTCGCTCAGAGTGCGCCTGATCAAGCTCGCCCTGCCCCTGCTTCAGCTGTTGGGCAAAGCCCCTTTCGTGCGCTTTCTGACCATCGCAGAGCTCGAAGCATCTGTGACAGCTGCCGGGTTTCAGATCATTGAAAGCGGCAACTTCCCGGCCAATCCACCAAGCCGCTATCTGGTGGCCCGCAAAATCTGACACTGCATCAGCCAGCGGGGGATTGGTGCGCCCGGCTGGACAGGCTATGACCATGCCAGGCAAGAAAGGATACCCCATGAGCTTGAATGTTTACCTGTCCGGCGAGATTCACACAGATTGGCGTGAGCAGATCATCACCGGTGCCGCCGACCTGAATGTCACCTTCAACAGCCCGGTGACCGATCACGGCGCATCCGATGATTGCGGCGTGGCCATTTTGGGCGCAGAAGACACCAAATACTGGCACGACCATAAGGGCGCGATGGTCAATGCGATCCGCACCCGCAAGGGGATTGAAGACGCTGATGTGGTCGTGGTGCGCTTTGGCGAGAAATACCGCCAATGGAACGCCGCCTTTGATGCCGGCTATGCGGCGGCGCTTGGCAAATCCATCATCGTGCTGTCCATGCCCGATCAGCAACACGCGCTGAAAGAAGTGCATGCCGCCGCTCTGGCCGTGGCCGAAGAACCCCGTCAGGTGGTCGAGCTCCTGCGCTATGTGCAATCCGGCGTCCTACCCCAAAGCTGAGGCGCACATCGCGCCCAGAGGCGTCTGACGCATCGTCAGCCTTGCGCGCTCAAAACCTGCCCTCCTAAGTTGTGGCAACACGGGAGGGCACTATGGAATTTGACTACATCATCGTGGGCGGCGGCTCCGCAGGCTGTGTGCTGGCCTCACGCCTCACAGAAGATGCCGACACCACCGTCTGTCTGGTGGAAGCTGGCGGCAAGGGCGAAGACATCTTCATCCGTGCGCCCGCTCTGATTGCCGCGATGGTGCCCGGTCGCCCTAAAATCAACAACTGGGCGCTGCACACCACGCCCCAGCTCGGCCTCAACAACCGACGCGGCTTTCAACCCCGCGGCAAAGCCCTCGGCGGCAGCTCGGCCATCAACGCCATGCTCTATATCCGCGGCCATCAGCAGGACTATGACGAATGGGCTGAGCTCGGTTGTGAGGGCTGGGATTGGCAAAGCGTCCTGCCCTACTTCAAAAAGGCTGAGGGCAATCAGCGCGGCGGCGATGCGCTGCATGGTCAAGCCGGCCCGCTTCAGGTCGGCGATCAAGCCGAACCCCGCCCGATCAACGACGCCTTCATCGAGGCCTGCAATCGCCACCAGATCCGCAGCACCACAGATTTCAATGGCCCCGATCAGGAAGGTGCCGGCCACTATCAGGTGACCCAGTTCTATGAGGGGGATCACAAAGGCGAACGCTGCTCCGCCGCTGCCGCCTATCTGCGCGAGAATTTACATCGCCCCAACCTGACCGTGATGACCAAAACTCAGGCCCGCAAGGTGCTGACCGAAGGCCGCCGCGCCATTGGTATGGAGGTCAAACGCGCCGGTCAGGTGCAGGCCCTGAAAGCGCGCAAGGAGGTGATCCTCTCCAGCGGTGCTTTTGGTTCCCCACAACTGCTGCTGTTGTCAGGCATCGGCCCCAAAGCTGAGATCGAAAAACACGGCATAAAAATGGTGCATGAGCTGCCCGGCGTGGGCCAAAACCTGCAAGACCACCTCGATCATGTCCTCAGCTATAAAAACAAAAAGAAAGACACAGTGGGGCTGACACCGGGGGGGCTGGCCAAAATGGGCAAAGCCGCGCTGCGCTGGCGCAAAACCGGCACAGGCCTCTTTGCCTCGCCCTTTGCCGAAAGCGGCGCTTTCTTCAAAACCGATCCGAGCCTGTCACGTCCCGACATTCAGCTGCATTTCGTGGTGGGTATCGTGGATCAGCACAACCGCAAAATGCACCTGCCCTATGGCTACAGCTGTCACCTCTGCGTGCTGCGCCCTCAAAGCCGTGGCAGCGTGACCCTGCACTCTGCCAATCCCGCCAAGCCTCCCAAAATCGATCCCGGTTTTCTGGAAAACGAGGCCGATCTGACGGTCATGAAGAAAGCCGCCAAAATGCTCGACAGCATCATGGATGATCCGGCCTTGGCCGCCTGGCGCGGCAGCCGCTATTATGATCACGACGGCTCCGATAAGGCCTGGGAAGAGGACATCCGCAACCGGGCCGATACCATCTATCACCCGGTTGGCACCTGCAAAATGGGCACCGATCCCATGGCCGTGGTCGACAAAGACTGCCATGTGCATGGCATGGAGGGCCTGCGCGTGGTGGATGCCTCTATCATGCCACGTCTGATTGGCGGCAATACCAATGCCCCAACCATCATGATCGGTGAAAAACTGGCCGACGCAATCCGCAGCGCCTAGGCTCAGGACCCACTAATTTTTCTGCACCGGTGCTAAAACATTAATGGGTCCTGAGCCTAAGCTTCATTTGACCTGAAATATCCTCGGGGGTCAGGGGGCAGACAGCCCCCTGCTCTTTTACTCCCCGTCTCAGACCGGGCGCGGTGGAATATTCAGCCCCGCCTGCACCGCCGGACGCGCCAAGAAGCGCGCCAGATAGGCGTTCACATTGCGATAGTCCTCCCAGCCGACAAGCTCCTGCGTGCCATAATAGGCCAGCGCATTGAGCCATGGCGCAATGGCAATATCCGCAATCGAATAGGATCCGGTGATCCAGTCGCGCCCCTCCAATTGCTGCTCCAACACTGCCAGCAACCGCTTGGCCTCCACACGGAAGCGCTCTCTGGGACGGGGGTCTTCAATCTCTGCACCGGCAAATTTGGTGAAATACCCAAGTTGTCCCAGCATCGGGCCCAGCCCGCCCATCTGAAACATCACCCACTTCAGCACATCATATTTCTCAGCCGCAGTCTCTCCGATCAACTGGCCGGTCTTCTCCGCCAGATAGATCAGGATCGCACCGCTCTCAAACAGATGCACCGCCGCCCCATCCGGGCCCTGCGGATCAATGATCGCCGGGATCTTGTTGTTGGGGTTCAGGGCCAGAAACTCGGGGCTGCGCACATCCGCATCACTCAGCGTCACAAGATGCGCCTCATAGGGCAGGCCGATCTCTTCGAGCATGATCGACACTTTCACACCATTGGGCGTGGGAAAGGAATAGAGCTGCAAAAGCTCAGGATTTTCCGCCGCCCAGCGGCGGTTGATCGGATGCGTTGTCACAGCTGTCATGGCAATCTCCTTCTGCGGTCATGCGGGGATAGATAAGCTGTTTTTCCCATGGTGCCAGCCACCTGTTCGTGCGCATGACAGCATGATACTGTGCATCAGCGCAGAGCCAATAAAACATGGGACAGGCCCAAAGGGGCACAGGAAGTGGGAGACTGCAAATGGAAACAGTGATTGAACAGGCACAGGGCTTTGCCCCGCTGATCCTCACGGCGGGCAAGGCCCTGATCGTTCTGGTGATCGGCTGGATCGTGGCCGGCACCGTCAGCCGCATGGTCCGCAACCGGGTCAACAAAACCCCTGAAATCGACAAGACCCTCGGCAATTTTGCTGCCAGCATCGTACGCTGGGTGATCCTGCTGATGGTACTTGTGGCCATTCTTGGCATCTTTGGCATCGAAGCCACCTCGCTTGTGGCCATGATGGGTGCTGCCACGCTGGCCATTGGTCTTGCGCTGCAAGGCACGCTCTCTGATCTGGCTGCGGGTTTCATGCTCATCCTGTTCCGCCCTTACAAAATCGGACAATATGTCGATGTGGGCGGCACCGCAGGCACGGTGGTGGATCTCAACCTCTTTGTGACCGAACTGGTCACCCCGGACAATGTGCAGATAATCATCCCCAACGGTCAGGCCTGGGGCAGCATCATCACCAACTTCTCCGCCCATGACACCCGCCGCGTGGATGTGGTCTTTGGCATCGACTACGGCGATGATGCGGATAAGGCCAAGCAGATCATTCTGGACACAGCCAATGCCGATGCCCGCGTGCTCAAGGATCCCGAGGCCTGGGCACAGGTCACCAATCTGGGCGATAGTTCGGTGGACATCACCATGCGCGTCTGGTGCAACGCCGCGGATTTCTGGGAGCTGAAATTCGGCCTCACACAGGCGGTGAAAGAAGCCTTCGACAAAGACGGGATTTCGATCCCCTATCCGCATACGGTGGAAATCCGGCGCGAAGGCTGAGCCTCACGCAGATCGCGCACTCATCACAGACAAAAGGCACCCTGCGGGGTGCCTTTTTTTTGCGCGATATTGATGGGGCTTTGCCAGATTACATCAAGATGATCTGGGATGTGCCACTGCCTTCGCGCAGCGCATGCACCGATGCCAGATCCGGATCATTGATCCAGCCTTTGGCCGCCGCGCGGTCCGGGAAGGTCAGGATCACCGCCACCGTAGGCGCAGCGCCACCCCCTTCAATCACTTCCGCCTCCTTGGAAACTTCCATGGCCGCGCCGCCATATTTGTTCAGGGCTGCGCCCGCCTGCGCGCGATAGGCGTTAAAACTGTCTGGGTTGGTGATCGTCAGATTGACAAAGGCATAAGCGGTCATGCTGTGCTCCAATTACTGTTGTGTGACCCTGAGATAGGAGCGCGCCTTCCAATCAAAAATGATCATTGCTGCAAGCTTTATGTGCAAATATGATCACCCCATGCAAAATTGGGACGACCTGAAATTTGTCATGCACACCGCCCGTCATGGCGGCACCAGCGGCGCGGCGCGGGCGCTTGGCGTGAACCACGCGACTGTTGCGCGCCGGATTTCCGCCGCCGAAGCGGCTCTGGGCACGCGATTGTTTGACCGGCTGCCCAGCGGTTATGTCCCCACTGAGGCGGGCTGGGAGGCCGTGGAAGCCGCAGAGGCCATGGCCCGACTCAATCAGGATCTTGACCGCCGCATCACCGCGCGGGACACTGCCATCTCAGGCCCTCTCAAAGTCACCGCTCCGGAATTGCTGATTGCCCGCGTTCTGGCCCCCATCGTGGCAGACTTCCTGCACACCCATCCGGATGTAGAACTCTCGCTGGTGGCCACCAATGCCACACTCAATCTGGCACAGCGGGATGCGGATGTGGCCATCCGTTTTGCCAAGTCTCCGCCCGACACGCTGGTGGGGCGACAGCTGTTTGAACAGAAAGGCGCGGTCTTTGCCCATCGCGATCTGATTTCCCGTGACCCCGGCGGCACAGCACCGCTTGATTGGATCCGCTTTGCCCATTGGCCCGGCCCACCCAAGGAGATCAAAGACATCCGCCCTAATCTGGTGCCCCGGCTCACCGTGGATGACATGGCCGCCGCCGTCGGCGCAGTCCGCGCTCAGATCGGCGCCACCCGCATGGCCTGCTTTCTGGGCGACAGCGACCCTCTGCTGGCGCGTGTGCCGGGCCTGCCCCTCTTTGCACAGGCGCCGCTTTGGGTGCTGACCCACGCAGACCTGCGTCAGGTCCCCCGCGTGCGCATTTTCACCGAATTTGTCACCGCACGCCTGAAAGCGTTGCAGCCCTTGTTTGAAGGTCAGACGCCCGCCTCACCCTGACTCTGTGTCTCTTGGGTGTGGCCAACCTGCCGGATGTCTCTTGAGGGTCAGAAAATCGACCCGGTGCCTCGGGATCAGAGATCTTGCGCTAGAAAGTCTGCTGCCAATCAAAGCTCACGACGGTCCGACCTTCACTGGATCGACGCAGCTCTGAACGCAACTGGCCAATTGTGAGCCCAACCATCGCTTCCCCTTCGCCCCACGAGCGATCTGCAGCCGTGTTGGTGAGACCGTCTACACGAATATCTGTATCACTGGTGTTGGTGGATCCAATCGTAAAGCCATAGTCGAAAATCATGCCATTGTTCAGCTCGACAGCTTTCACAAACTCGGCCGCCACATAATGCGCAACAGAGGATCCAATCCTCTGCGTCGTTGAGGCAAAGGCATAATCCTGCGACTCTTGCACAATCGCGGCATACCGCAGCGAAATCATTTCCTGAAAGCCAAGCACGTTGTGAAATTGCAGAGCGGGCGAGACATAGCCCACCAGATAGTCCTCTTCTGCACTGTCCAAACCGGTCGCGACAACGGTTGTATCATTGATGGTACGCTCGGAGTTCAGATGCATCACACCAACGTCAAGGCTCCACCCAAGGCCCGTCGGCTTCACCTGAGACAGGCCCGCGACCAAACCGTAACCGGTACTGTCAAAGCCAACATCCGCCTCACTATCTGAATTCAACGCGGTGGCGCCCAGATAGTAGTCCAGACCATTGCTCAGTTGTCCCCCTCGCTGGACGCCAACTCCAGCGCCGCTGTAGTCGCCCGCAAAGGATGCATCCGAACTGTCGGAATAATATCCAAAAACACCAAACCAATTTTCACCGTCACCAATGGCATCCGAAGTGGTGATGCCGTCAGAGGTCAGCCTCCCTCTATGGTGCAGCTGTCCAAGCAGGCCCACGACATTGCGGGTGGTCGCGTTTTGCAGGCTCAGATCGACAACATTCAGATAATCCCCATTGATCACATAAGCGCCGTTTTCCACGTTGATTGACGCCAGATCCCCCGGTTGATTTCCGGGTGTGCTGACGAAGCCTGAGCTTGAGAACCCGCCAAATTGGTAGCGGCCAGACACGCCCGCACCGAAATGAAAATGCGCATTTTCGATACTGCTGCCGTTAAAATATGTGGAGCCGCTGATCACCGACCCATCAAGAAAATAGGTATCTGACCGACCATCGTTTGCATATTCCAAGGCCACGCCGCCGCCCAGCGCCAGAATCCTGCCTGAGTTGTGCAAGGTAAGCCCATCCGCAGCATCCACCACTTCGATCAAACCTTGATTGTTTGTCGGTGTGCCCACACGCGTGAGAGTGCCGCTGTTGACCACCGCCACCTCATTGAAATCTCGCAAGTAGATCGCAGCATCGACGGCACCATTTGTGATCGTGCCAGCGTTGTAGACATATCCAGCGCTGCCAGCGCTATTGTCACCATCCAAGTCCAGGACATTGCGCGCAGAAGAGGTCTCATCATTGCGAATGGTGCCAAAGTTGCGCACGACAACAGAGGGGCTATTGAACACATCAATAGGGTATGTGCGGGCAGAGATCGTGCCATAGTTGGTGATATCGACACTGTCATCGTTCTGCACATCGATGGCATCTGCGCCGCTTCTGATCGTGCCATGGTTGATGATCGTGATGGTCACGCGATCGCCATTGGGATCCACGGCATTCACGTCGCTGGAGACCAAGCCTCTGTTAATAATAGTATTATTGTCACCTGTTGTCACAATCGCGGAACTTCCGGAGGTCACAATGGAGGCCGTATCGTCAATCGTGAGGGTGTCATCGCCATCAATGGTATTGCCACCATTGGTGACTGCCGTGGGCCCGGTAACCGTAAACTCCTCTGCAAAACTCGGAAGAGCCGCTCCGGATAGTGCCAGTAACATCACCGCTGCTGCGATACGCATTTAGATCCCCTTTGTTGTCCCCACAGGCACATCTCACAGATGGCCGCCGCACGCGAGGTGGCCGGATAGATCCTCCACCACCGCGCAGATTTTTCTGCAAAAATAAGTGTTTGCGCCCCTACAACCCTTTAATATACGGGGCTCAAAAAGGTCTAGGCACTTTGAACAAAACGGCATCGCTTCATAGCCAGTGAAATCGCAAATCATTGAAAAAATTAAAGAATGACGCTGGAACAACCCAACCGTCGCGCATTTGATGTAAATTGCCCGGAGATCGTCTCTCGTACACCTCAAAGCGAAACAACTCAAACTGGAAAAAACAACCTCAACATCTTTAGGATGTATGTCTTGGTGGCGATGGGAAATCAGCTTTGCTCACAGACATGCCGAGGTTTACCCCTACCTCAACCCACGCCGCCATCTGCCATGCCGTTGCCTTTGCCTTTGCTGCGAGCAATCTCTTTCGCATCATAACCCGCATCTGGCCGATGCGGCCCGTGAACCTTGATGGGCAGGTTTTTCTTACGATTTCGCATGCGCACAAAGCGCCAAACGGCGAATGAGCAGATCAAGACAGGCAAGAGCAGCAGGGATAGTTGGTTCGCAGTCAAATCAGCGCTCCACGCAGAACTTTGTACAACTTCAAAATGTGTAGCCGACATTCGCGCAGATTACAGCATTAGGCACAGATGACCAACTTCAGCCTCTTTAAACGCGCCAGGGGCCGCTTCTGCTCTGCGCCATAACGCAAACACGTGCCCAATAAGTGGCAACGCAAAAATGCCCCCAAAGCCACAAGGGTCTTGGAGGCAACACAGTTTAACTCTTCAGCGCCAGCGCCGGGGAGATCACATCAATGCCCAGCGCTTTGCCCACCGCATCATAGGTCAGCTGACCGGCATGCACATTGAGCCCGTTGAGCAGATGCGGATCGTCCTCACAGGCCTGCTTCCAGCCTTTGTCCGCGAGGTTCAGCAGGAACGGTAGGGTGGCATTGCCCAGCGCCTGAGTAGAGGTGCGCGCCACCGCGCCCGGCATATTGGCCACGCAATAATGCATGATGCCATCCACCTCATAGATCGGATCAGCATGGGTGGTGGCACGGGAGGTTTCAAAACAGCCGCCCTGATCAATCGCAACATCCACCAGCGCCGCACCGGGCTTCATCTCTGAAAGCTGCGCACGCGATACCAGCTTGGGCGCTGCTGCCCCGGGGATCAGCACGGCACCAATCACCATATCGGCCTCCCGCACCAGCTCCGCGGTGGCGCCTGCGGTGGAATATTGGTTCTTGAAGGTGCCGCCAAAGACATCATCAAGATATTTCAGGCGGCTCAGAGAACGGTCCAACACGGTGACATCCGCGCCCATGCCTGCGGCGATCTTGGCCGCATGGGTGCCCACCACACCACCGCCGATCACCACCACTTTGGCCGGCGCCACACCGGGCACACCGCCTATCAAGACACCCCGCCCGCCATTGGCCTTTTGCAGGGTCCAGGCCCCCACCTGTGGCGCGAGACGGCCCGCCACCTCAGACATCGGCGCCAACAAAGGCAGACCGCCATACGCGTCGGTCACGGTTTCATAAGCGATGGCCGTACAGCCGCTTTCCATAAGATCCTTGGTCTGCTCCGGATCTGGTGCCAGGTGCAGATAGGTGAACAACAGCTGTCCTTCGCGCAGCATCTTGCGCTCGCCCGCCTGCGGCTCTTTCACTTTCACGATCATATCGGCGGCGGCAAAAATCTCTTCTGCGGTGCCAAGGAGGGTCGCGCCCGCCGCGCGATAATCCTCATCCTGAAAGCCTGCGCCATTGCCGGCACCGGCCTGAATGATCACCTCATGGCCATGCGCCACCGCCTCACGGGCGGCATCTGGCGTCATACCGACACGGAACTCCTGGGGTTTGATTTCAGTTGGGCATCCGATCTTCATCGCGGCATCTCCTCAATGTACCTAAGGTCAGGTTAGGAAGCCCCCGCCGGAATGTGCTTCATTTTTAAGCACTACGAAAACTCGCATTTGCAAAAATCTTCGACTATTTGTGATCATGACGCAAGGAGCTTTCATAATATGTCTTTGGATCAGACGGATCGTCGCATACTCACAGTCCTGCAAAAGCAGGGCCGCATCTCTAATGCCGAACTTTCAGAGAAGGTGAACCTCTCCCCTTCCGCCTGTCACCGGCGTGTGCACCGCCTCGAAGAAGATGGCTATATCCGCGATTACGTGGCGCTACTGGATCCGCGCAAAATGGATGTGCCCACAACGGTGTTTGTGGAAATCACCCTGTCCGGTCAGGCCGATGAGGTGCTTGATGCCTTTGAAAAGGCCGTGGCCCGCATTCCGGACGTGCTGGAATGCCATCTGAT
The DNA here is from genome assembly GCF_001458175.1 of Shimia marina. GTDB lineage: Bacteria > Pseudomonadota > Alphaproteobacteria > Rhodobacterales > Rhodobacteraceae > Shimia > Shimia marina. The sequence continues at coordinate 78,021 of NZ_CYPW01000032.1, read as the reverse complement.
GGCGGGCACGGCGGATTACATTCTGAAGGTGGTGGCACAAAACACCGATGATTTCGCCCGCATCCACCGCCAGCATCTCGCCCGCCTGCCCGGCGTCGCCCAGATGCAAAGCTCCTTTGCCCTGCGCACCGTCTTCAAAACCACAGCCCTGCCGGTGTGACGCCCCCTAACGCGGGTGCCGCAGTCATAAAGTCCGCGCTCTGATCCTTGTCAGAGCACGGCCTTCTCTTTTGTCACGGCGGTGGCGCCTGCGTCCCGCAGGCGCAGGCTCAAAACATGGTTTTGAGCCGGGCCCAACCAGAAGCGCGCATGTCTAAATGCGCTGCGCCCGGGCGGGAGCCCCCCCGGACAATCCCCAACAGGAAAAGCGCGCGCGTCTCACTCTGCCTCTGGTGCCAGCTTATCCTGCGTACGAGTGTCAAAATCCTCAGCAGAATGGCGCTCACGCAGCTGCTGCTCTGGTTCGCCCCAGGAGCGGTTCACTTTCACGCCGCGTTTGACGGCCGGACGATCATTGATCTCTTTGGCCCAGCGCTGCACATGACTGTAACTCTCCACATCCAGAAACTCCGCCGCATTATAAAGCCGCCCCAGCACAAGCGCGCCATACCAGCTCCAGATCGCAATATCCGCAATGGTATACTCGTCACCCGCGATATAGCGATTGTCGGCCAACTGGCGATCCAGCACATCCAGCTGGCGTTTGGTCTCCATGGCAAAGCGGTTGATCGGATATTCCCATTTTTCTGGCGCATAGGCATAGAAATGGCCAAAACCGCCGCCCAGATACGGCGCGCTGCCCATCTGCCAGAACAGCCAGCTCAGCATCTCCGCCCGCTTTTCTTTAGGCCCCAGAAAGGCGTCAAACTTCTCCGCCAGATGCAACAGGATCGCGCCGCTTTCAAACACGCGCACCTCATCCTCACCGCTCAGATCCATCAGCGCCGGGATCTTGGAGTTCGGGTTCACATCCACAAAACCAGAGCCAAACTGATCACCTTCGCCAATATTGATCAGATAGGCATCATATTCTGCGCCACTATGGCCTGCGGCCAGCAGCTCTTCAAACATCACCGTGACTTTCACACCATTGGGTGTGGCCAGAGAATACAGCTGGAAGGGATGCGCCCCCCGGGTCAGCGTTTTGTCATGGGTGGGTCCGGCAATCGGCCGGTTGATATTGGCAAACTGCCCGCCGCTCTTGCTTTCCCATGTCCAGACCTTCGGGGGTGTGTAGCTGTCCGTCATCTTTGCGCCCTTCCTAAAATGCGTTTTCGTTAACTTAGGAAGTTTCCCACCAAAGCAAAGCCTTTGGCGCAAATTGACAGAAAATCCCCTTCACAGCTTCGTGCGCAATCAAAGGAGGCTATACATGCGGCGCAATATGGGCTAGGTGCTGCGCTTCTTGCCACAAATGATGATGAGAGCGGTTCAGACAATGAGGGAGCCCGCCGACGCCGTCCAGCTGGCACTCCTCAGATGAAAAGTAGATTTCACCGTGAAAACCGCACTTCAGGCCGCGCTTGACGCCAAAGGCTATGACACACTCACTCAGGTTCAGACCGCCGTCATGGCGCCAGAGCTTCAGGGCAAAGACCTCCTTGTTTCCGCACAGACCGGGTCTGGCAAAACGCTGGGATTTGGTCTCGCCATTTCTTCCACCCTGCTGGCAGAGGCTGAGGCCTTTGAAGAGGCCGCCGCCCCGCTGGCGCTGATCATCGCGCCCACACGTGAACTGGCGCTTCAGGTCAAACGCGAACTGACCTGGCTCTATGCCGAGGCCGGGGCCCGCGTTGCCTCCTGTGTGGGCGGCATGGACATGCGCGACGAACGCCGCGCGCTGGCCCGTGGGGCCCATATCGTTGTGGCCACACCGGGCCGCCTGCGGGACCATATTGATCGTGGCTCCATTGATCTGATGGACATCCGCGCCGTGGTGCTGGATGAGGCCGACGAGATGCTCGATCTGGGCTTCCGCGAAGAGCTGGAGTTCATTTTGGAACAGGTGCCCGCCGAGCGTCAGACCCTGCTGTTCTCCGCCACCGTGCCAAAGATGATCGCCGAGCTGGCCAAAAACTATCAGCGCGATGCGATCCGGGTGGAAACCAAATCCGAACAGAAACAGCACGCCGACATCACCTATCGCGCCATGACTGTGATGGACCGCGATGCGGAAAACGCCGTGATCAACACGCTGCGCTTTTACGAAGCGCCCAATGCGATTGTCTTTGCCAACACCCGTGCCATGGTGGCGCGCCTGACAACCCGCCTGTCCAATCGCGGCTTTCAGGTGGTCTCGCTGTCAGGTGAACTGTCCCAGACAGAGCGCACCCATGCGCTTCAGGCCATGCGCGACGGCCGCGCCCGGGTTTGTGTGGCCACCGATGTGGCCGCGCGCGGCATCGACCTGCCAAACCTTGATCTGGTGGTGCATGCCGAACTGCCCAACAACCACGAAACCCTGCTGCACCGCTCTGGCCGCACCGGGCGCGCAGGCCGCAAAGGGGTGTCTGCCCTGATCGTGACCCGCAAATCGCGCAAAAAAGCAGAGCGCCTGCTGCGGTGGGCCAAGCTTGAAGCCGAATGGTCCGGTGCGCCTTCTGCCGATGAGGTCAGCGCGCAGGATCAGGCCCGCATGTTTGCGGATCCGGACTGGACATCTGAACCAACCGTTACCGAAACGCCTCTCATTGAAGCTTTGCTTGGCACATTTTCGGCTGAACAAGTGGCTGCGGCCTATCTGCGGCTTTACAATTCCAAACATTCCGCCCCCGAAGAGATCGCCGCCTCCGATGCCAAACCAGCCCCGCGCAAAGACTTTGGCCCCTCGGTCTGGTTCTCCATTTCCGGTGGCCGCAACAAAGGGGCAGAGCCGCGCCGCCTGCTGCCGATGCTGTGCAAACTGGGCGATCTGACCAAAGACGACATTGGCGCCATCCGCATCAATCCTGATGAGAGCTATGTGCAAGTGCTGGAAAGCAGCGTCGCCGGCTTCCTCGCGGCCATTGGCCCGGCCATGACCCTTGAGGAAGGGGCAAAGCTGGCCCAGATGGACAGCGCCCCTGTGCTGGAGCGCGGCCCCTCCCGTGGCCCACGCGAAGGCGGACGGGATGGCTATCGCGAAGGCCGCGACGGGCGTGATGGTGGCAGAAAACCATTTGGCAAGGGCCCCCGCAAAGAGGGCGGCAAACCCCATCGTGGCAAAGGCAAGTTCGACAAACACAACACAGACCGGGATGCCCCCCGCTCTGACCGGAGTGAAAAGTCGGAATTTCACAAGCCAAAACAGGATAAATTTTCCGAAAAACCCAAAGGCTCCGGCCAGAAAGCCGGCAAATCCACACCGCCTGTTGCGTGGAATGACGATCCGGCACCGCGCCACAAGAAGCCAAAATCCAGCACCCCCAAAGCAGCACCCAAAGGCGGCGAGTCCAAACCCGCCTATGGCGCAGGTCCGGGTGGCAGCGCGGCTCCACGCCGCCGCGCCATGGCCGAGGGAGCCCTGAGCGAAGCCAAGCCAAGCCGCAAATCCGGTGATAAACCCAAAGGCCCACCGCCGCCCAAGGGCAAATCCAACAGCAAGAAAAACAAAGCCCGTCGGGCCGCTGCGGCGGCGGCTGCCCCCAAAGGCAAACAGCGCGGCTAAGCCGTCTTGCTCTCCGGCGTCAGCGCCTCAAGCGCGCTGCCGTCAGGCGCGGTCAGTGTCAGCATCTGCGTGGCATTGGCCCGCCCGCGCAGCGTGGTCTGCTCTACCGGAGTCACCCCCATCCCCATGGGCAAAGTCATTCCCTGCGCGGTCTCCGCATCTAAAATCACCGACAGATCATGCGCCTTGCAGGCCTCCTGCATGCGCTTGGCTTTATTGATCGTATCCCCGATATAGACCACCTGCCGCTTCTCCCAGCCGCATTCGCCCACGGCAACCGGTCCCCCGGCAATGCCCATGCGCAACGAAGGTGCCACGCCAAATTTGGCCAGGTAATGCCCCTGCCGCGCTGCCAGCACCTGAAAGATCTCATCGATGCACTGCAGCAGCTGCATATTGCCATCCGCCCCGCGATCCAGCCAGCTCATGATGATCTCATCCCCAACATAGTTGTGGATCACACCGCGGTGTTTCTTGATCGTGGCATCAATATCCAGAAACACCCCGGTGATCAGTTCCAGCGCCTTCTGATCTCCCAGCGTTTCTGTGATCGCCGTTGAACCCCGTAGATCCGCCAGCACAAAAATCCGGCACTCTTCCGTCGGGCGGGCATAGCGGCCCAGAATAAAATAGGTCAGGGTGCGCCCCCCGATCAGCCGCCGCGCCTGCAACAGGATCTGCACCACAACAGCGGCCAGCAGCGCAAAAAGGAAGTCCGGGCCAAAGCCGTTCTGGATCCAGTCCACATAGACATCGCGGTCCCCGATCAGCACAATATGCGATCCCGCCAGCGCTACGTAGATGATCAGGCAGGTGATCGCGACCCGCAGCGCCACTCCCCGCCGAAACTTGAGACTGCGCTGCCAGCGCCCAATCGCGCTGTTGCTGATCCAGACCTCCAGCGCCACCGCCACAGAGGCCACCGCCATACCCCGCACCGCGCCCCGGATTGGTGCCTTCAAACCCCAGTTGCGATCAAGAATTTCATTCATCATCAGCCCATAAAGCGCGCCAATGATGGCCCCTGCCACCAATACAAAGACAAACGACCCAAAGGTGCGCTTCATTGCAAAATCCGTCCCAATTCCCTCTGCGCGGGGTGCTCCCCCAACCTGCTACGCATCTAATCACAAAATCCGTCGCGACAACAAAAGACAAACCCCCATGGCCGGGCCATGGGGGTCGTCAATTCTTGTGTCCAAAGCTCTGAAGAAGAATTGCTTAGAGCAAACCTTCACGCTGTGCTTTCTTACGCGCCAGTTTACGGGCACGGCGGATCGCTTCAGCTTTTTCGCGCGCTTTTTTCTCGGACGGCTTTTCGAAATGTTGCTTGAGCTTCATTTCGCGGAAGACGCCTTCACGCTGCAGCTTTTTCTTCAGGGCACGAAGCGCCTGATCGACATTGTTGTCACGAACACTAACCTGCATGTGGTTTTCACCACCTTTCTAAGTTTGAGTTGCAAGGAAATTGCAGGAGGCCGCCGTATAGCAACTTGCCCGAAGTTTGTCTAGTATGGCTGCAACCGCACCGTTTGAGAGGCAGACACCCATGCACGACGACGCTCAGAACCACGCATCAACAGACATCAAAACCCGCCTTCTGGAGGCCGCAGAGATGCATGTGCCCTTTGATGGCTGGTCTGAAACCACTTTTGTGGCCGCCATCGCAGACACGGGCGTGGATGCCACCGTGGCGCGCGCGCTCTGCCCACGCGGCGCTGTGGATCTGGCCGTCGCTTATCACAAACGCGGTGATTCTCAGATGGAAGACGCGCTGCGCGCAGCTGCGCTTCAGGATATGAAGATCCGCGAAAAGATCACCTTTGCCGTGCGCACGCGGCTGGAGCTGTGCCCGGATCGCGAAATCATCCGCCGGGGCAGCACGCTCTTTGCCCTGCCGCAACATGCCGCCACCGGTGCACAGCTGATCTGGGGCACCTCGGATGCCATCTGGCGCGCCATCGGCGACAGCTCCCGCGACATCAATTGGTACTCCAAACGAGCCACCCTGTCCGCGGTATATTCCGCCACCGTGCTCTACTGGCTCGGCGATGACAGCGGCGCGCAGGAGGCCACTTGGGCCTTTCTGGATCGTCGCATCGAAAACGTCATGCAGTTTGAAAAGACCAAAGCCCAGTTCAACAAAAGCCCTCTGGGCAAGCTCATGGCGGCCCCGCTCAATGCGCTGTCCAAATGCCGCGCCCCTGAACCACCCAAAGGTCTGCCGGGCAACTTTGAAAACCTCTGGACACCGCCCCCCAGTTCCTGAGTCGCCCCCGGGCTTCATTTAACCACAAATATCCTGGGGGAGTCGCAGCCTGTCTGCGACGGGGGCAACGCCCCCTCCTCTGGCCTCCTCCGCCGGCATCGCACACAGGCGTCAGGCGCATGCGCCGATGCCCTCCCATGACGCTCTCCCCTCGCGTCAGCGCGACAAAAGTCCCTGTTCCCCCAAGCCCTGCCTCTGCTAGACAGTCAACAAGATCACGGACACAGAGATCGCAGAAGGGACCGCGTCATGTCACAGACCATGCAAGCCGTAGAAATCAGCACCCCCGGCGGCGCGGAGGTTTTGAAACGCACCACCCGTGACATCCCCACGCCCGGCCCCGGCGAAGTGCTGATCCGCGTTGCCTATGCAGGCGTCAATCGCCCCGACGTGCTGCAGCGGGCCGGTCTCTACAATCCACCTGCAAATGCCTCCGACCTGCCCGGCCTTGAGGCCTCAGGCACCATCGCCGCGGTGGGCGCAGGCGTCACCCAATGGGCCGAAGAGGACAGCGTTTGTGCGTTGCTGCCCGGCGGCGGCTATGCAGAATATGCCCTGACACCTGCCGCGCACTGCCTGCCTGTGCCCAAAGGCATGGATCTCAAAGCCGCCGCCTGCCTGCCCGAAACCTTCTTCACCGTCTATTCCAACGTGTTTCAGCGCGGCGGATTGAAAGCCGGCGAACGGTTTCTGGTGCATGGCGGCTCTTCTGGCATCGGCACAACCGCCATCCAACTGGCGCAAGCCGCTGGCGCACGCGTGTTCACCACAGCAGGCTCCGCAGAAAAATGCGATGCCTGCGTAAAACTGGGAGCCGAACGCGCCATCAACTACCGCGACGAGGATTTTGTCGATGTCCTGCGTGCAGAAGGCGGCGCCGATCTCATTTTGGATATGGTGGGCGGCGATTATCTCCCACGCAACGTCAAAGCCATGGCCGACGATGGCCGCCTTGTGCAGATTGCTTTTCTGCAGGGCCCCAAGATCAGCCTCAACTTTGCCCATGTCATGATGCGCCGTCTGACCATCACCGGCTCCACCCTACGTCCGCAAAGCGATCTGGCCAAAGCCAAGATTGCCGAGGCACTGCTGCAAGATGTCTGGCCTCTGCTCGAAAGCGGCCGCATCGCCCCCGTCATGGACAGCACATTTACCCTGCAAGACGCCGTTGCTGCCCATCAACGCATGGAAAGCAGCGGTCATATTGGAAAAATTGTCCTGCAAGTGGCGCCCTGACAGCACCATCGCGAGGCGCAGGGTTCCTGATGTGTCTGCTAACACACCCTGATTTCTGCGCTTTTTGCCGCTTGGTCAGCGTCTCTGACGTTTTATTCACAAATTAAGCAACTAAAGGTTGACTGGTAATATCTCTTAAGTAAATATCAAGGTATTGAAAACACCACTTACGAACACGGCCACCACTCACGGAAGCCTTATTTTCAAGAGCAAACCAGCACCCTATCGCTGGCACAACAGAATACAAAAAGCCGCCGGATTTTCCGACGGCTTTTTCATTTTTAACCCTCGTGCGGCTGCCTCAAACAGCGGCTTTACGGCTCTCGTCGAGATAGATTTCACGCAAACGGCTGGCAATCGGCCCCGGCGTGCCATCGCCCAACGCAACGCCATCAATTTCCACAACCGGCATCACAAAAGCCGATGCAGAGGTGGTGAAAGCCTCATCCGCCGCCTGGGCTTCTTCAATGGTGAAAAGCCGCTCTTCAATCTTAAGCTGCGCCTCTGCCGCCATGCGCAACACGGCCTTGCGCGTGATGCCATGCAGAATGTCATTGGACAGCGGGCGGGTCACGATCACGCCGTCTTTCACGAAATAGGCGTTGTTGGAGGTGCCCTCAGTCACATAGCCGTCTTCTACCATCCACGCATCATCACAGCCGGCTTTCTTGGCCATCATCTTGCCCATCGACGGATAGAGCAATTGCACGGTCTTGATGTCACGACGCCCCCAGCGGATGTCTTCAATCGAGATGATCTTGGCCCCTTTCTTGGCCGCCGGATTGTCCGCCAGCCCGGGTTTGTTCTGGGTAAACAGCACAAGGCTCGGCTTGGTGTCCGCCGAAGGGAAAACAAAATCACGGTCGCCATCGCTGCCCCGTGTCACCTGCAGGTACACCAGACCTTCGTCAATGTCGTTCAACTCCACAAGCTTGCGGTGGATCTCCAGCAGCTCTTCCTGCGTGCAGGGCGCGGCCATCTCCAGCTCATCCAGAGAGCGCTGCAAACGCACAGCATGCCCCTCAAAATCAATCAGCTTTCCATCCAGAACCGATGTCACCTCATAGACCGCATCCGCCATCAGGAACCCACGGTCAAAAATCGAAATGGTGGCCTCGGTCTCCGGCAGATATGCGCCGTTCACATAGACTGTGCGGGTCATGGTTGGTCGTCCTTCTTTCTGCTCCGGCCCCTGAAGCCGGTGTTCATGGTGTCTCTACTGAATTCGGACGCGCCTGCAAAGCGCGCATGCTGCCACAACGCGGCGACACTCCCTATCCTACCGCACGCGGGGCCTGCCCCTCCGCCTGAACGGGCCGGTCAAAATCCTCTGGGCGCAACGCGCTTTTCTGCAACAGATGCCGCAATGCCACGGCAATCGACAGTGCATCGTCCACCGCATCATGCGCCCGCGCATCCTGATTGGGCAGCCCGTAGTAACCGCCCAGCTCATTGCTGCTCAACCGCGCCATATCCTCTTGCGGCATGCCTGCCTTGAGCACAAGATTGCGCACATTGCCAAACCGATGCGCCGGGATCGGCGGCGCAATGCCCGCCAGATAGCAGCTCACGCCCAGCGCATAGAGCTCATCTTTGCCCCAGCTCCACAAAGGCGCACCTGCAGCAAAGTCCCGCAAACCGTCCAGACCCGCCTGCAGCGTGCCACCGTCCTGCGCAATCCGCGCGTTGCTCACCCCGGTCAGCTCTTCAAAATAGGGTGTTGCCTGACAGGGCATCCCTTGACGATCCCGTGGCATCACCACCGCCTCATAACGCGCCAGCACCTCAAAATCATCTTCCAGCGACAGTGCCACAGCGCCAATCTGCACCAGCATCGGATCGGGATCTTCCGGCCCAAACCACAACCGCCCCAAAGCGCCCGCATCGGTCAGATACTCGGTGTCAAAAATGATGGCTGTTTTCATCGCGCCCTTATCCCCAGAGCGCGGCCTCTGGCGGGTGCACGCCCTTGTCATCAAACAAAAGTGGTGTGTCACGGTCTTCGGCCAGCAGGAGCGGCCCGTCAAGGTCAGTGATCATGGCCCCCTGCGCCACCAGCGTGGCCGGTGCCATCGCCAGCGAGGAGCCAACCATGCAGCCCACCATGACCTTATAACCTTCCGCCAGAGCCGCTTCGCGCAGTTTCAACGCCTCCGTCAGCCCGCCAGTTTTGTCCAATTTTATGTTCACCACGTCATATTTGCCCTTCAATTTGGGCAGACTGCTGCAATCATGGGCACTTTCATCGGCACAGACCGGCACCGGACGCTCCATCCCGATCAGCGCCTCATCCTCTCCCGCAGGCAAAGGTTGCTCCACCAGAGCCACACCGAGACGTACGAGATGTGGCGCCAGATCCGCATAGACCTCTGCCGACCAGCCCTCATTGGCATCCACGATGATGGTGGATTTCGGCGCCCCTGCGCGCACCGCTTCCAGACGCGCCATATCATCTGGCGTGCCCAGTTTGATTTTCAACAGCGGGCGATGCGCATTCTTGGCCGCCTGCGCCTGCATCTCCGCAGGTGTGGCCAGCGACAGCGTATAGGCGGTGATCTCCGGCCCCGGCTTTGGCAATCCAGCCAATTCCCAGGCGCGCTTGCCCGCCTTTTTGCATTCCAGATCCCAAAGCGCCGCATCCACCCCAAAACGGGCCGCGCCAGCCGGCAGGAGATCATACAGGGCCTGACGGTCAAGCCGCCCGCTCAAGGCCTCAATCTCTGCGGTCACACTCTCAAGGGTTTCATTATAGCGCGCATAAGGCACACATTCGCCCCACCCCACATGGCCCTCATCTTCCACCCGCACCGTCAGCACCTTCGCCTCCGTGCGCGAGCCGCGCGAAATGGTGAACACCTGCGCCAGTTTGAACACATCCGGGGTGACAGAGAATTGCATATTTGAGTCTCACTCAGCTTTTTGCCGCCACCCCCGCAGAGACAAAACTGCCGAGGCTTCATTTGGCCTAAAATATCCTGGGGGTCTGGGGGCAACGCCCCCAGCCTCTTGTCTCACAGCTTGCTTATCGCGCAGCTTACAGCGCGGCCAGCGCATCCACCAGCTTGCCCGCGCCAAAGCGGAACGGATCAGTAGCAGGCAGACCCATGTCGGCTTCGATTTTCGCCAGATAGGCTTTCGCCTCATCCTCTGCCATGTGCTGGGTGTTCACAGAAACGCCAACAACCTGACAGGCCGGGTTGGCCACCTGTGCCAGCGGCAGCGCCATATCCCGCAGCGCTTCCAGGCTTGGCTGCTGATACTCCGGCAAACCCCGCATGTGATCGCGGGTCGGCTCATGCGCCAGAATAAGCGCATCCGGCTGCCCGCCATGGATCAGCGCCATGGTCACACCAGAATAAGACACATGGAACAGGCTGCCCTGCCCCTCAATGTGATCCCAATGATCTGCGTCATTGTCTGGTGTCAGCCACTCAACGGAACCCGCCATGAAATCTGCAATCACCGCATCCAGCGGCACGCCATCCCCGGTGACCAGAATGCCGGTCTGCCCGGTGGCGCGGAAGGTGGATTTCATACCCCGCTTGCGCATTTCCGCATCCATGCAGAGCGCGGTGTACATTTTGCCCACGGAACAATCCGTGCCCACCGCCAGACAGCGCTTGCCTGTGCGTTTTTTGCCATTGGCAATAGGGTATTCCACTTCTGGCACCCGCACATCATGCAGCTTGCGGCCGGTGGCTTGCGCAACCGCGACCAGATCCGGCTCATCACACAGCAGATTGTGCAGCCCGGAAGCCAGATCAAAGCCTTCTTCCAGCGCCATCACCAGCACTTTTTTCCATTCTGGAGAAATCACACCGCCGCGGTTTGCCACGCCGATCACCAGCGTCTTCGCGCCAGCTTCGCGGGCTTCAACCAGCGTCATATCCGTGAGGCCCATGTCCGCCTTGCAGCCTTCCATACGGAATTGCCCAACGGCATTCTCCGGACGCCAGTCCTTGATGCCCTGAGCCACTTTGGCTGCCAGTTGATCGGGCGCATCGCCCAAAAACAGAAGATACGGTGTCTCGATCATCGCGCGTCCTTCCCAATGTCTCGCGTAAGTCTTGTTGAGCTATATTCTCCGACCATTGATGAAATTTCTTTGTGAACCCACCACAAAATCAGCTCATTCACACAGTTTCTTCACCATTTTTGCCATTTGACGAAATATTCTCCCTCAACGCTTCGTAAAGTTGCGCAAATCTGCGCCTGCCCCACACCAACCTGCCGCGCCGCAGCGTTCTGTTGCCGCAGGTGCAAAATATCCTTGCGCTCGGTCGCGCAACTTCATACCACAACAGGCAAGCAAAACGTAATTTCCTTACCGAGAGACCGATATGAGCTTCCGTATCCAACCCGCCGCCCCTGCCCGCCCCAACCGCTGCCAGCTGTTTGGCCCGGCCTCCAACACCAAACTCTTTGCCAAAATGGCGGCCTCTGCTGCGGATGTGATCAACATCGACCTCGAAGATTCCGTGGCCCCCTCTGACAAGGACATGGCCCGCGCCAATGCGATTGAGGCGATCAACACAATCGACTGGGGCAACAAAACCCTATCCGTGCGCATCAATGGTCTGGACACCCCCTATTGGTACCGCGACGTGGTGGATCTGCTGGAACAAGCCGGGGAGCGCCTCGATCAGATCATGATCCCGAAAGTGGGCTGCGCCGGTGACATCTACGCCGTGGATGCGCTGGTCACCGCCATTGAGGCCGCCAAAGGCCGCAGCAAACGCATCAACTTTGAAGTCATCATCGAATCGGCCGCGGGTATCGCCCATGTGGAAGAAATCGCCGCCGCCTCCCCGCGCATGGTCGCCATGAGCCTCGGTGCCGCAGACTTCGCCGCCTCCATGGGCATGCAGACCACCGGCATCGGCGGCACGCAGGAAAACTACTACATGCTGCACGCAGGCCAGAAACACTGGTCCGATCCATGGCACTGGGCGCAGGCCGCCATTGTCGCCGCCTGCCGCACCCATGGCGTATTGCCGGTGGATGGCCCCTTTGGCGATTTCTCCGATGATGAGGGCTACATCGCACAGGCCAAACGCTCCGCCACTTTGGGCATGGTCGGCAAATGGGCGATCCACCCCAAGCAGATTGCCCTGGCCAATGAAGTCTTCACCCCCTCTGAAGAGGCTGTGAACGAAGCCCGCGAAATCCTTGCCGCGATGGAAACAGCCAAAGCCAATGGCGAAGGTGCCACCGTCTACAAAGGTCGCCTTGTGGATATCGCCTCAATCAAACAGGCCGAAGTGATCGTGGCTCAGGCAGAGCTGATCGCAGGCTCCTAAAGCGTTTCGGGCTTGGCGTGCCTCAAGTTAAGCCCGCAGAGCCGCATTGGGGCAGCACCCACTCCCACGGGAGAGACGCTGCCCTTTAAGCGCCACGCCTCAGAGGCGCATCCTCAGGATCGCACCCGCGTAAATTCTGGATCATATGGCCCCGCCGGGATCACCTCGGCGGGGTATTTTGTCCCCAGCATGTCAATCTCCAGCGCACGGCCGGTTGCGGCCAGCTCCGGGTCCACAAAAGCCATCGCCAGATTGCGCCCAATGCGATGCCCCCAGTCCCCTGAGGTGACCGTGCCCACAACCCGCTCCCCCAGCATCACACTGGATCCCGGCTGCGCCCAGCGATCTGCGCAGTCCACCACCAGAGTCACCAGACGTTTGCGCGGCCCCTCCGCCTGACGGGCGAGAAGCGCGGCTTTGCCAACAAACTCCGGCTTCTCCATCCGCACAAACCGCTCCAACCCCGTCTCAAACGGGTCAAACTCCGTCAGGATCTCCGCTTTCCAGTGCAAAAAGCCTTTTTCAAGCCGCATCGCATCCACCGCACGCGCCCCAAACAGCCGCAGCCCATGCGCCTCCCCCGCCTGTCGCAGTGCCAGATAGGCCGCATAAAGCTGCGCATTGGGCACATGGATTTCATAGGCCAGTTCACCTGAGAAACTCACCGCCATCACAATGGCGGGCGCAATCCCCACAAAGGCCTCGCGCGCCGACAGCCAAGGGAAAGCCGCCGCCGACCAATCCCCGCGTGCCACCTCCGCAAGAACCGCCCGTGCCTTCGGCCCCGCCAAAACAAGAATCGTCCAGTCATTGGTCAGCGAGCGGATCTCAACATCCTCCTCCGGCCTCACATGCGCCGCCAGCCAGTCCATGTCGTGATACTCAGAGGCCGCCGCCGAACCATACCAGATCCGCGCCGCCCCCGTGGCCCCCGCCGGAAGATGCGCAACCGTCGCCTCTCCTTTCAGCATGCCCTGATGGTTGAGCAGATAGCCCAGCCCAACGCGCCCCTCCCGGCGCGCCACAGCCCCGCAGAACATCCGATCCAGAAAACCCTGCGCATCCTCGCCGGTGATCTCGAAGCGGTTGAACCCGCTGACCTCGGTTAAGCCAACGCCGGTCTGCACCGCATGGACCTCCTCGGCCACAACCGCCTGCACCTCATTGAAGCGAAACCCCAGCGTCTCGGTGAAATCCGGCGTCGGCTTGATGTAGTCCACCCGCTCCCAGCCGTTGACCACGGTAAACTCTGCGCCTTCTGCCGCCAGAACAGGCGTGAGAGGCGTTGTCTTCATCGGCCGCCCGGCAGGGCGGTGTTCATGCGGGAAGTGAAACCGAAACTCGTTCTGATAGTCTTCAATGGCTTTCAGCGCGGTGAGTTCCACATTGGCATGTCCGGTGAAGCGGCGCGGATCAATCACCCAGGTGTCATAGCAGGCCTCTCCATGCACAATCTGCTGCGCCAGAAGCCAGCCATGACCGCCCCCCTCGCCCAGCCCCGCACGCAGGCCAATGATGCAATAGGCGTTGCGCTTGCCGGGGATCGGCCCCACCAGCGGCGCGCCATCAATGGTATAGGTGATCGGCCCATTCACCACCGTATGAATGCCCACCTCCATCAGCGCAGGCATGCGCGCAAACGCGCCCTCCAGCACATCACTCACCCGATCCAGATCATCCGGGCACAGCGCGTTGACAAATTTGGGATCAATCCCATCCATGCCCCAGGTCTTGCAGTCCTGCTCATAAAACCCAACCAGCAGACCATTCTTTTCCTGCCGGGAGTAATAATCACTGATCGGACAGCGCAACAGCGGCACCCGGTGCGCCAGATCGCGAATCGCCGGGATCTCCTCGGTCAGGAAATATTGATGTTCCATCGAAGCCACCGGGTGATGCACCCCCATCATGGCCCCCACTTCATTCACCCGATAGCCACAGGCATTGACCACAACATCTGCATGAATGGTGCCTTTGGGCGTCTCCACCTCCCAGGTGTCATCTTTCAATTGTCGCAGCGCCGTCACCGGCGTGTGCCGATGCACCTCTGCCCCGGCCTGCCGCGCGCGCCGCGCCAGCGCCTGACAGAGCTGGGCCGGGTCAATATCGCCATCCAGCGGATCCCAAAGCCCGCCCATCAGGTTTTCCGTCGAAATCAGCGGGTGACGCCGCGCACATGTGCCCCATCAGGCTGGGTCACATCCGTCCAAAAGACCTCAGGCGCGCTCGTCTTTGGGGGAGCCCAACACAACATAAGAGGTGATGGCGTTCACCTTCTCCACCGTGCCCAGAACATCGGTGTGAAACCGTTTATATGACCCGATATCAGCCACTTCGACACGCAGAAGATACTCCACCTGCCCGGTGATATTGTGGCATTCGCGCACTTCTGGCGCCGCCGCCATGGCACGCTCAAACGCGAGCTGCGCCGCCTTGGTGTGGGAGTTCAGCCCCACCGTGATATAGGCCACAAACCCTTTGCCCAAAGCCGCCGCATCCAGCACCGCACGATAGCCGGAAATGATACCGGCTTTTTCCAGTGCCGCGACTCGGCGCAGACAGGCCGAAGGCGACAGCCCCACCCGTTCCGCCAGCGCCAGATTGCTGATCCGCCCATCACGACTCAGAACACGCAATATTTCGTCATCTATACGATCAATACTCGACATAAGTTGCGAACTTATATGCAATAACACACTAAACGCAATTCCATGGCGCATTTTTTCGCTCAGGATTGCGCAATGACTACTGATATCTTCCTCGCCCTCGCCTTCTTCGCTTTTGCCACCCTGTTTTCGCCGGGTCCCAACAATCTCATGCTCATGGCCTCCGGGGCCAATTTCGGTCTGCGCCGCTCGCTGCCCCATCTTCTGGGCGTGGCCACAGGCTTTCCGGCCATGCTGACATTGGTCGGCCTGGGGGTCATGCAACTGTTTGACGCCTGGCCGCACAGCCACACCGTGCTGCGTGTGATCGCTGTGGTTTATATGTTCTGGCTGGCCTGGAAAATCGCCCATGCCGCACCGCCAAAGGATGCGGATACCGAGAGCCGCCCGCTGACCTATCTTCAGGCCTCCGCCTTTCAATGGGTCAACCCCAAAGCCTGGACCATGGGGCTGGGCGCCATCACGCTTTATGCCACCTCCCGCGACCTTGACGCCATCCTGATGGTGGCTGGCACCTATCTGCTGATCGGCTGCTTTTCCGCCGCCGCCTGGACAGTGCTGGGCACCGGCATCCGCCGCCTGCTCAACCGCCCTCAGCGGTTGATGATTTTCAACTGGACCATGGCCGGGTTGCTGCTCGCCTCCCTGATCCCGGTCTTCCTGATGCCTTCCTGATGCCTGCCTGATGTCTTGCTGATGCCCGCATAAGCTCTGATCATGCAGCGGCCTGATCCGCCGCTGCACACCCTGCTCCGCGTTCTCTAGCTGGCAGCATCCACGGGTGTCGCCACATCCGCCGCTTCCACGCGCGTCAAAAGCGGCAGGCAGATTTCTGTCAACAGATCCGCTTCCGCCACCTCGCGTGGATTATTGAGATACCTTTCAAAACAGGGGGCATCGGCGGGCAATTCGCCAGATTGCGGCAACCATTGCCCATAAAGCACGTCATAGGCCCCCGACAGGCCAGCATAAGGCCCTTGGTAGGTCAAAACAGCCATCCGCCCAGCAGGCAGCACTTTGCGCTGCATCTCTATGGGCACCTCTCCCCCAAGCAGTTCCGCGCCCGCCATACTGCGCAACTCCGCCTCTGCCACTTCCGCGGGATTGTCGAAATAGAGCCCAATCGGCAGCCCCAGCCGGGGCCAGAGGTTGCGGCTCTGACATAGGGTGAAAAATCGCTCAAAGGCCGCGCCAATTTCATGATAGCTGCCTTGATGCGGCAAGCCGATCACGATCTGCTCAGGCGCGCTGCGCACAGTGATATCATACATAAATTTCTCTCCGGTTTTTGTCTCAGGGGCGAGATAAAGCGCATGCACGGCATCTGATGGCGTACAGTTGGGTTGGCTCCGAAAGGCCTGCGGTGTCTGCCCATATTGGGCGGCAAAGGCCCGGTTGAAGCTGCGCAGCTGGTCATAACCCACCCGCTGCGCCACCTCTGCCACAGGGACATCTTCGCGCAACAACAGACTTGCAGCCCGATGCAGGCGCACACGCCGCACGGCCTGCGCGCAGGTCTCCCCGGTCATGGCCCGAAACACCCGGTGCCAGTGAAACCGTGACATGGCCGCCACCTCCGCAAGCCGATCCAGCGACAGATCCTCGGCCGGATGGTCGTGGATATAGGTCAACACCCGCAACATGCGCGCCTCATAATTCTGCATGGCATCCTCTTTGATCTCTGCCCCCTGACTGTCACAGCCCCACAGGACAAATCTTGCTGAGTTGCGATCCTGACCAATGCCATGCCCCGTTGCAATTACCCTTGGTCAGCGTCATATAGCTCTGAAGTGAGACAAGCGCGTGGAGTGCCCAATGACCAACTATCTCGACTTCGAAAAGCCGCTCGCCGAAATCGAAGGCAAAGCCGAAGAGCTGCGTGCCATGGCGCGGCAGAACGAAGAGATGGATGTCACGGACGAAGCGGCGGCTTTGGACCGTAAGGCCGCAGAGCTGCTCGAAGAGCTGTACAAAGATCTGACACCCTGGCGCAAATGTCAGGTGGCGCGCCATCCACAGCGCCCGCATTGCCGCGATTATATCGACACCCTGTTCACCGATTACACCCCGCTGGCGGGCGACCGCAATTTTGCCGACGATCTGGCGGTGATGGGTGGTCTGGCGCGCTTCAACGGCAAGCCGGTCATGGTGATCGGTCAGGAAAAGGGCAATGACACCAAATCCCGCATTGCCCATAACTTTGGCATGGCACGTCCGGAAGGCTACCGCAAGGCAGTGCGCCTGATGGAAATGGCCGGGCGCTTTGGCCTGCCTGTTGTGACACTGGTGGACACTGCTGGGGCCTATCCGGGCAAAGGTGCCGAAGAGCGCGGCCAGTCTGAGGCCATCGCGCGCTCCACGGAAATGTGCCTGCAGATCGGCGTGCCTCTGGTGTCTGTGATCATCGGCGAAGGCGGATCTGGCGGTGCCGTGGCCTTTGCCACCGCCAACCGCGTCGCCATGCTGGAACACTCGGTCTATTCGGTGATCAGCCCGGAAGGCTGTGCCTCGATCCTGTGGAAAGACAGCACCAAGATGCGCGAAGCCGCAGAAGCCCTGCGGGTGACCGCACAGGATCTGCATCAGCTTGGCGTGGCCGATCGGGTGATTTCTGAACCCAAGGGCGGCGCACACCGCGACCGCGCCGCCACCATGCAGAATGTGGCCGACGCCATTGGCGAAATGCTCGGCGAGTTGGAAGAGATGTCCGCCGCTGATCTGGTGTCAAACCGGCGCAAGAAATTCCTCAACATCGGCGCCAAAGGCCTCGCCGCCTGACCCAAGCCTGAGCCCAGCCACGCGGCACTCCCGCCCAAAACCCGCGCCTCCCATGAGGCGGGATTTTGGTTGGGCCCGGCTCAAGGCTGCGCCTTGAGCCTCTGCGCGCCCTCTCTGGCGCAGGCGAACCGACAAGAGAGCGCTTGCTTTACCCTGCTGAAGACGTAGCCTGAGCCTATGTGGACACTGCTAAAACACCCGATTTTCTCGCGCCTGTTTGCCGCACAACTGGTGGCGCTGGCAGGCAGCGGCCTCCTGACCATTGCGCTGGGCCTGCTGGCGTTTGATCTGGCCGGGGCCAATGCCGGCGCGGTGCTCGGCATCGCCTATACCATCAAGATGGTGGCCTATGTTGGCCTCTCGCCGGTGATGGGCGCGCTGGTGGTTAAACTGCCGCGCCGTGCTGTCCTGATCGGCGCGGATGTGATTCGCATCGGCGTGGCGCTCTGCCTGCCTTTTGTGGATAGTGTCGGGCAGGTCTACGCGCTGATCTTTCTGCTGCAGGTGGCCTCCGGCGTCTTTACGCCGACCTTTCAGGCCACCATTCCCGACATCCTGCCCGATGAGGACGCCTATACGCAGGCGCTGTCCCTGTCGCGACTGGCCTCGGATCTGGAAAACATTCTCTCCCCCGCCTTTGCAGGTCTGCTTTTGCTGGTGATGAGCTTCAGCGGTCTGTTTGTAGGCACCGCGCTGGGGTTTGCCCTCTCTGCACTGCTGATCCTACGCACCCGGTTGCCCAGCCGCGCGCCCACCACCGAGCGCCCCTTTGTGGCCCGGTTGACGCGCGGCAGCTGGATCTACCTCTCAACGCCCCGTCTGCGTGGCCTCTTGGCCTTCAACATGGCCGCAGCGGCCACCACCGCCTATGTGCTTGTGAACACCGTGGTTGTGGTGCGCGACAGCTATGGCATGGCGGAAAGTGGTCTTGCGGTTGCCATGGGCGCCTTTGGGGTGGGCAGCATGATCGCGGCCTTCACCCTGCCACGGCTGCTCCACCACATCTCTGACCGCAGCCTCATGGGGCTGAGCGCGGCCCTGCTGGCCCTTGTACAACTGGCCCATGGTCTCGTGATCTGGACGCAGGGGCCCCTTACTTGGGCGGGCTTCCTTGCGATCTGGGCCTGCGCAGGGTTGCTGTTTTCCGCCGTCATGACCCCCTCGGGACGCCTGCTCAAACGCTCCGCCCACTCTGAAGATCGCGCCGCTGTCTTTACCGCGCATTTTGCGCTCAGCCACGCCTGCTGGCTGCTGGCCTATCCTCTGGCTGGCTGGACCGCCACCGCCGGATCTCAGGCGCTGTCATTGATCGTGCTGAGCGTGATCGGCCTTGGCAGTGCGGCGCTGGGATTTGCGCTCTGGCAGCGCAGCCCCGCAGATCTGCCGCACACGCACCCCGATCTGCCAGCAGACCACCCGCATCTGAAAGCCCACGGCGCGCATAATCACGCTCATGACTTCATCATTGATGACAATCATCTGGTCTGGCCAAACCGCGCCTGATCCGCGTTTCTGATCCGGACCTAGCGCGCCAGAAGCCGCAATCCCTGCGTCACATCTGACCGCACGGCCAAACGCAGCCCCGGCTCATCCCCGGCCTTCAGCGCGGCAATGATCAGCCGATGATAATGCGGCGGCTCTGTGCGCCGCAGCCGCCCGTAGAGCGCCCGCATGGTGGGTCCCAG
The DNA here is from genome assembly GCF_001458175.1 of Shimia marina. Taxonomy (GTDB): domain Bacteria; phylum Pseudomonadota; class Alphaproteobacteria; order Rhodobacterales; family Rhodobacteraceae; genus Shimia; species Shimia marina. The sequence goes on along the minus strand of NZ_CYPW01000032.1, from coordinate 58,441 downwards.
CTGCAGCCAGACGGTTTCTGCCATGGCCAGCATCGCCGGCGCCTGCGCACGCAAATAAAGTGTGCGGTGGAACTCCAGATTGGCGCGAATATAGCCAACAGAATCGCCTTTACGCACCGCGTCAGCCACCGTGCCGTTGATGCTCACCAAACGGTCGATCAGCGCCATATGCGCCCGCGGCAACGCCCGGCTGGCCAGCTCCACCTCAATCAACGCCCGCAGCGCTGCCAGCTCCTCCAGCCGCTCACTCGAGAGCTCCGGCGTGGCCACCCGCCCGGAACTGGACAGGGTCAGCGCCCCTTCGGCCACCAGACGGCGCACCGCCTCCCGTGCCGGGGTCATGGAGACCTCATATTCCTTGCCAATGCCCCGCAGCGTCAGCGCCTCGGCAGGGGCCAATTCGCCATACATGATCCGCGCCCTGAGCGCGCGATAGACCCGGTCATGGGCCGATGTGGATGGATCAGAGGAGGCAGGGCGCGCATGGGTAATCATAGACCTCTTGTGATCACAAAAAAGGCGTGCGTCAACCGCAGCCTGTCACAGGCTTCAGATGGCCCGCTCTGCCCTGTCCGCAGCGGGCACAACCCCTCGCAGACTCAACCCCTATCCTCAAACCGGTATCGGTGCAGCACCTGCCCATCCGTGCGCAGCCAGCGGCGCGGCCCCTCATAGGGCCCATGCAGCCGCATCACCACATCCCAAAACGCCTGAGAGTGGTTCATCTCCTGCAGATGCGCCACCTCATGGGCCGCCACATAATCCAACACGTCCGGCGCGGCCATCACCAGACGCCAGGAAAACATCAACGCCCCCGCCGAAGAGCACGAGCCCCAGCGTGAGCGCGTATCGCGCAGCGTCATCCGGCTCGGCGCTTTGCCAAGACGCATGGCATAGTGATCCACCGCCTCTGACAATCGGTGCCGGGCAAGGTCTTTCAAATAAGTCTGCACCCGTCGCGCCACCTGCTCCGGCTTGCCCGGCACAGCCAGCGTTTCCTGCCCCAAGACAACACTGCGCCCCGTGCCGGCCACAATCACCCGCTCCCGTCCGGCCACCGGCACCTGAGCACCAAGCGCAATGGGGACCTGCGCAGGCTGTTTCGCCAGTTGCTGGCGCAACCAGTCCTGTTTCTCTTCGGCAAATCCGAGCGCCTGCGCCGCGCTGACACCGCGCGGCACGGTCAGGGTCACCTTGCCATCCAGCCGCGACACCCGCAGGCTGATGCGGCGCGCCCGTGAGGACGGGCGCAAAACCACCGTGATGGGCGGCGCTCCGGGGATGATATGTTGCGCCATAGGCCCTCCTTCGCCGCGTTTGGTGTGATACCCTTTGACACGCGGCCCTTGATATGGCACGTCGCGCAAACCGTCGAGACCGACTCAACCGATTGAAGGGGATTACCCATGCCCAAGGAAGAATGGGGCGTCAAACGTGTGTGCCCAACCACAGGCAAACGTTTTTATGACCTGAACAAGAACCCTGTCATCAGCCCATACACAGGCGACGTCGTTGAAGTAGAAGCCGGCAAAAGCCGTATGATTGCTGCTGATGCAGCGGACGCCGCAACACTCAAAGCAAAATCCGCCAACGTGGATGACGCGGATGACGTGCTGGAAGATGATGACTCCGTAGATCTGGACCTCGATGATGATGTTCTGGATGACGACGAAGACGACAACGTTTCGCTGGATGAAATCGCGGATGTGGCGTCTGAAGACGACGACAACTGATCGTCCGAAAAATCTTCAAAAAACTTCTCAGGGGCGGAATTTTTCGCTTGAACCCGCCCCGGGAAGCGCCTAATCAGGCGCACACAGACGGAAACGTCACACTGGTTTGGGGCCTTAGCTCAGCTGGGAGAGCGCTACAATGGCATTGTAGAGGTCAGGAGTTCGATCCTCCTAGGCTCCACCAAATCACTCCACTAAGACAGTTTTACGGCTTGAGAGCCTGCGCATCTTTGGTGTTTGCAGATCCAGCAGATCGGGCAAAACTCTACGATGCTCCCTTCGGATGCCCGCCTACAGCATTGACAGAGCCCCCGAGATACCGACAGGAAAGAGCATCAATTTTTTAGTTTATTGAGAGCTCTAATGAACGACCTCACCCTGATTCAATATTGGCACCAAGGCACCCTGCCAGATGATCTGCAAGCCTGTCAGGACACTTGGACTACAGCCTGCGCCGAAGGCAGCAGGCACCTGTTTGATCGCCAAAGCGCCGCAGCTTTCATCGCAGAGCACTTTGGCCCACGCGAACAAAAAGCCTTTGCCGCCTGCGCCCTGCCGGCCATGGCCTCAGATTATTTCCGCTATTGCGCCCTCTATGTTCTGGGTGGGCTTTATGTTGATATCACATGGGAAAATCATCACCCTCTGGATGAATTTTTGACCGGCTTGGATCCCGAAAAAGACGGCTTCCTCATGAACTTCAACGATGTGCCCGGCAACGTCGCCTCGCACCCTGTGTTGAGCCTGATGGGATCCATGAATTTCGATCTGGTCCTCAATGGCGTCATCTATGTCAAACATCCCCAGAACGCCTTCATCAAAGCCGTGCTGGATCTCTGCACCAGCCTAATCGAACGCAAGGCCACCAACGATGTCGGGCTCGTGACAGGCATCGGCACTCTGATCTCTCTGATCAATCTCCACAAACTGCCGCAAGCTGGCTTGGATCCCGTACTTGGTACATTGCAAAAGCAATTCCCGGACTATGCCGAGGTCTTTGCAACATATCGAGCGGAACTGGCAGATCACTACGACAACTGGAGCGCCGCAGGCAAAAACATCCAGCAAATCCCGATGGATGAGATTGCGCCTTACATCGTGCGCAACAAATCGGCCTCCGCCCCCGAACGCCACGAGTGGCGCGATCACACCGGCTCAATATTCCAATAAGCTCTCCCAAATAGGCCCGCGCCTTCAGACGGAATGACCCTCCCCTGTGCGCTCGGACAGCGCGCGGGGGCAATGCGCCTCGCACCGACGATACAAGCAGCGTTCATAAAATGTCGCAGTGTTGAGCAAATCTTAAGGCCAGTTGACTTAGCCGTTGATCCCGAAGGTTTTTTCCCGCACATTCGAGAGGCTGGGGGCCAAAGGTAGAAATGCGCAATGCGGGCAAGTTTCACATCGCGCATCAACAACCATGCGTCAACCGTGTCCCACATGGCGCAAGACCGGAGGTAAGTGATCGTGCGCGAGCGTCTCAGCTGGCTGAGCCAATCCCGCTCCGTTGAGCTCATCGTTCTGTTTTGTTTCGCCGCCCTCATCGTGGCCTTTGGCGTGGTGTTCACACTGATATGGGATGCAGAAGAACGTGCCAGCAGACGCGAAATTACCTCCGTGCAGCGCGTTTTTGAAAGCCACAAATACGCCCTCCTCAATGAAATGGAGCGCTACGCTGCCTCCAACGCGGCCTATATCAACATCGAATATGACTTCTCCGGCCCATGGGTGAAAAACCGCTTTGCGGATGACATGGCTGAGGAGTTTCCGCATTCCGGCGCCTTCCTGCTGTCCCCAGACGATCAGGTCACCTTTGAGCACACAACAGCCGAAGTCAGCGATGTTGCCCCTGTGTTCACCAACCCAATGTTTCAGGCCGCTGTCGCAGAGATTCGCACAAACTTTCAGGAACTCCGCGCTCTCATGCCTCAGGGGAGCGGGAATTTCTCCGGCAAACTTGATCAGCTTTCAGACATTCAGGCACTCACCATCAAGGATCAGGTGGCCCTTGTCGGCAGCTTCGCCATTGTGCCAGATCCGGGCGGTATCCCAATTTCCGAAAACATGCCCTATGTGCTGGTGACCATTCACCTTCTGGATCGTCCGCATCTGGACCGCATTTTGCAAAACCTGTCCCTCGCTCATCTGGAATTCTCTCCCACGCCCGGCGATCGCTGGGCAGAATTCCCAATTCTCGGAGCAGATGGCAGCGTCAAAGGCTATATGACATGGCCCCCCATGAGCCGCAGCATGATCATCCTGCTGACCTCCGCGCCCGTGTTGCTACTGTTTGTCGGGCTGATCGTTGCGCTGGCCACTATTGCCATCCTGCGCAACGCCCGCGCACAGAACAAACTCAAAGCTCTTGTCCAGAAATCCCTGTATGACGCCCAACATGACAGCCTCACAGGCTTTGCCGAACGCAAGCATTTCTACGAGCGCGTAGCCGACACACTCGACAATCCGCCTTCTGGGGCCGCAGCGTTGATTTATTGCGACATCGATCGCTTCAAGCACATCAACGACACCTGGGGCCATGCGGCAGGCGATGAGGTGATCAAGGTTCTCTCAAGTCGCATTAACACCCGCTTTGCCACCAATCGCATTGCCGGACGTGTGGGCGGAGATGAATTTGTAATCCTCGTCACTGGCTATGAAGATGCGACTGAAATTGAAACCGCCACCCGTGACCTGCTCAGCAGCCTCAATCAACCCCTGACCATTGGCGGCAAGCCCATCGCGCCTCAGTGCCGCGCAGGCGTGGCACATTTCCCCGATCACGGACAAAGCGCCAAGGAACTGATGCATGCCGCCGATGTGGCGTTGCGCCATTGCAAAACCACCGCACAGCGCGATTTTGCCGTCTTTGATCCTGCCATGGATGACGGGCTGATCGAAAACCGGGAATTGCGCTCGGATCTTCAGACCGCCGCACAGGACGGGCAACTGGAACTCTACTACCAGCCAATCCTGCGCAACCCAGATGCCACGCCGACAGGGGTGGAGGCTCTGCTGCGCTGGAACCACCCGACACGCGGACTGGTGCCGCCTGATCGCTTCCTGCCATTGGCGGAGGCCTCCGGGCTCATGCCAGAAATTGGCAAATGGGTGGTGCAGAAGGCCATCAAGGATGCCGCCGAATGGCCCATGGCGTTTGGTGTCTCCATCAATGTGAACTCCTCTCAGCTCCTGCATCCGGAATTTGCACAAGATGTGGAAAACGCCCTCGCCGCGCATGGGTTACCCGCCGAAAAGCTCACTGTGGAAATCACGGAGTCGCAAATTCTGGACCGTATCGAAGACACTCAGACAGTCCAACAAACCCTGAACAATCTCGGTGTGCGCTTTGCGCTGGATGATTTTGGCACCGGCTATTCCAGCCTGAGCTACCTGCACTTGTTTGAGTTCCACTCGCTCAAAATCGACAAGAGCTTTCTGGTCGGGCACAATTTCACGGACAACACCAAAGGCCTGCTGACCACGATGATCAACATCGGTCAGGTGCTCTCCATGTCTGTGGTTGTAGAAGGCGTCGAGACCGACGCCCAGCGCGCCTTCCTGCGTCACTCGGGCTGTGACTTCCTACAAGGCTTTCTCTTCGCACGCCCCTTGCCGCTCAGCGACCTGCTGACCGCTTACGGCCAAAGCGACCTGGACACACCGCGCGTCTCGGTCACGCCCGAATAAACATGCCCGAATAAAAAACGCCGCCATGGGCCTCCCCACAGCGGCGGTTTTCGCATCAAACTCTGCGTCAGAGACCTTCTGGCTGCCCAACCACAACAAACAACAGCCCGTCGCTGTCCAGAAACTGACGCGCCACCCGCGCCACATCTTCGGTGGTCACCGCATCAACCCTGTCATTGCGCGTGGCGATGTAATCAATCGGCATGCCGTCCATCTGCATGGAGACCATGATATTGGCGATCGCCCCATTGCCGTCAAAGCGCAGAGGATAGGCACCGGTCAGCAGCGCCTTGGCTTTCTCAACCTCTTCTTCTGTGGCACCTTCAGCGGCCATGCGCGCCCATTCTGCCTGCACCACCTCAAGGGCCTGCGCCACACGATCATTGGCAGAGGACACGCTGCCCAGATAGACATTGGCCAGATCCCGCAGCACCAGATAGCTGTAGACCCCATAGGTCAGCCCGCGCTTTTCGCGCACCTCGGTCATCAGACGGCTCTCAAAACCGCCCCCACCCAGAATGGTGTTGAGCACATAGGCCGCAAAGAAATCAGGATCATCGCGATCCATGCCCTCCTGCGCCCAGACCGCCACGGATTGAGGTGTGTTGAAATCCACCACATCCACGCCCCCCGCGATCTCCAGCTGCGCAGGCGCGGGCATCGGCGCGCCCGTCTCAGGCAGATCCCCCAGCAACTGATCCAGCAACGGGCCAAGCTCCTGTGCCGTGATGTCGCCCACCACGCCCACAAACAGCCGATCCTTGGCCAGAGCCCCTTGATGGGCGGCGATCATATCGTCCCGCGTCAGATGGGTGACACTCTCTACTGTGCCCTCCCCATTTGAGCCATAAGGATGGTCGCCATAGATCAGCTCCGCCAACCGGGTGCTGGCAATGCGTTCCGGGTCCTTGAGATCAGAGCGGATGCCCGAGAGCACCTGCTGACGCACGCGGTCCAAGGCATCCTGCGGAAAGCTTGGTGCCACCAGCGACTGGCGCAACAGATCAAGCGCGGCGTCGCGGTTCTCGCTCAGCACACGGGCCGAAATCGACACGGCATCGGCGTGGCTGTCATAGCCGAACTGTGCCGCCAGCGCTTCTGAGGCCTTGGCAAAACCCTGCGCATCCAGATCGCCGGTGCCTTCTTCAAGCAGTCCCACCATCAGGTTGGTCGCCCCGCGCTTACCCTCTGCATCCAGCGAGGTGCCGCCTTTAAACCGGAGTTCTAGCGCCACAAAAGGGATCGACGGCTCTTCCACCAGCCAGGCTTTGATGCCGCCCGGCGAGGTCACTTCCTTGATGTCAATTTCTGCCCAGGCCGGTGCTGCCACGCACATCGCCACAATCATCGCCCCTAGGGCCATCCACGCGCGGATCATTGGGAGACCTCCTCTTCTGCGATCTTGAGCCAACCAGTCACCGATTTGTCCTTGTCAAAAATCATCTCAGCCGCCGCCATGATCTCCTCCGGGGTGACCGCCTGTAACACCTCGGGCCAGGCCTGAATGTCGGCAATGGTCAGCCCCGCCGTCAGCCCGCGCCCATAGCGGTTGGCCACGCTTTCCACACTGTCACGCTCATAGATTTCGCTGGCCCGCAGTTGCATCTTGATGCGGCCCAGATGGGCCTCATCCACGCCCTCCTCCATGAAGGCAGCCACAACGCCATCCATCGCATCCTCTGCCTCCTGCAACGTGATGCCAGGTGCGGGCACGGTCAGCAGATTGAAGGTGGTCGCATCCAGCGACGTCCCCCGATACCAAGAGGTCGCATAGATCGACTGTTGGGTTTCAAACTGAAGCTTCTGGCTCAGCACAGAAGTCTGTCCGCCCCCCAGAAGCTCCGCCAACAAGGTCAGCGCCGCCGCTTGTTTCTGATCACCTGGGTTGCGCTCCGGGGCCAGATAGCTGCGCGTCACATAGGGCTGCGCCACACGGGCATCATAAAACACCATCCGCCGCGCGCTGGTCTGGGGCGGCTCACTTGGGCGCGCCCGCTCCGGCAGATCCGGGTTGGCCGGGATTACGCCATAATACTGCTCCGCCAGCGCCTTGACCTCGTCAGGCTGTACATCCCCCGCCACAATCAGGATCGCATTGTTGGGCGCATAAAAGGTGCCGTAGAACTCAAGCGCATCTTCCAGATCCAGCGCCTCCATCTCATGACGCCAGCCAATGATCGGCACGCCGTAACGGTGGTTCAGATACTGCGCCGCATTTAGCTGCTCGCGAAACAACGCACCGGGATTGTTCTCCACCCGCTGATTGCGCTCTTCGATGATGACATCGCGCTCCGTCAGGATCTCCTCTTCGCCAAGCCGGATGTTGACCATGCGGTCGCTCTCCATCCGCATCATCAGCTCCAGCCGGTCTGCCGCCACGCGCTGATGATAGGCCGTCATGTCATAGCTGGTGAAAGCATTATCCCGCCCACCATTGGCCGCCACAGTGGCCGAAAACTCGCCCGGCGCCAGCGTGTCCGTGCCTTTGAACAGCAGATGCTCCAGAAAATGCGCCACCCCGGAGACGCCGGGTTTCTCATCCGCCGATCCGGCGCGATACCACACCATATGCATCACAACAGGCGCGCGGTGATCCTCGACCACCACAACCTGCATGCCATTGTTCAAGGTGAAATCCGTAACGATGTCCTCAGCCACCGCCGGCATCGCAAGGCCCGCGCCTGCAATCACCGCCAAGACGATCCGTCGCAACATGCTTGTGTCTCCCAACCCTTAAGCGCCAACACATCCCTGAGGCCCCGGAGCCCGCAGTTTCAGTGCGTATCGGCAAATTGTCATATCAAATAAATACGCCCCCGAAGGGGCGCTGCAAGAGATCAAACGAGAAAGTGAGACCGCGCGCCCCGTGTCACTGCACAGGGGCCGCAGGGGTTTGCACCCCAGCCCGCTTCCAGCGCCACCATTCTTCGCGATAGTCCAGCGCTTGAGGTTTATAGACCTCTTCATACAGACCCTTCTTGGAGATGCGGATGCTGGTGAATCGGCCACGCTTTGCACGAAACTCTTCATCTTCCTGAAGCACGACCTGACGAATGTTTGGATCCCGCCCCATACGCGATGCATAGCTCACCAAAGAGCTGTCGCTGCTGGGCACCGAGCTGTTCAAAGCACTGCGCGCCGCAGCAGAGCCACCAAGCACGGCCACCGCATCACTCAAAGGATCCTGATCGGTGCGGTTCACCCCACCCGGCGTGGGCGGCGGCAGCGCCGCAAAATCCGCAGGCTGGGTAAGCTCTTTGCCTGGCAGGATCGAAAATTCATCCGGCCCGGGGGTCAACGATTTGTTGGAACGCAGGGTATCGCCGCTGGTGCATCCGGCCACAGCCACCACCATCAACAGTCCCAGACACTTCAGACGCATCACGCCCATGCTCACCTCTCCAGTATATTGAGCACAGCTTTACCCGATCAAACGGATAAGGTCACGCTTCTCTTTTGTCGCCACCGCCAAAGATGACAAGACCAATCGCCCCGGCAAAAATCCAGATATCCGCCACGTTGAACGCATAAGGATTGTTGATGCCACAGCAGGACATATTGAGAAAATCAACCACCGCCCCGAACAACAGGCGGTCCACAACATTGCCCAGCGCGCCGCCAATCAGCAGACCTGCGCTGATCATGCCCCATTTGCCCGGCGGATCTTTGCGCACCCAATAAAGCACAAACCCACAAATGAGAATCGCCAGCGCGATAAGCACCCATTTGGCCGCCTCCGGGCTGTCAGAAAACAGACCAAAGTTAATGCCCCGGTTCCACGCCATGTGAAACTGCAGCAAGGGCGGAAAGACATCTATATGCATCACCTCGCGCAGATTGAGCGCGTTGAGCACAAGGAATTTGCTCGCCTGATCGGTGATAAAGGCCCAAAAGCCTGCCCAAAACACAAGACGCAACAACCGCGTCCCCCTTTCTGCCTGTCTGCCTCTTGGCGCGGCTCCGTGTTGATCACAGAATCTTGCGCCCTACTGTTGCCTCTATGCTACGGCAAGCAAGGTATCGTCAACAAGGGGGTTGCGAGAAATCCAAAACTGGACATGTCCCGCCGCGTAAAGCGTGCCACGCGGCGGGATCTTAGGACAAAATTAGTGCCGGAAATGGCGCATTCCGGTGAAGACCATCGCCAGACCGGCCTCATCTGCCGCCTTGATCACTTCTTCGTCACGCATGGAGCCACCCGGCTGAATCACACAGGTGCCACCTGCTGCCGCCGCCTCCAGAAGACCATCGGCGAAAGGGAAGAAGGCATCAGAGGCCACAGCAGAGCCCTTGGCCGGGCTCTCGCTCATGCCCAGCTCATCCGCCATACGCTGTGCCTTGGCTGCGGCCACGTTGGCGCTGTCCAGACGGCTCATCTGTCCGGCGCCCACCCCAACGGTTGCGCCGCCTTTGACATAGACGATGGCGTTAGATTTCACATGTTTGGCCACTTTCCACGCAAACAGCAGATCGTCGAGCTGCGCGTCTGAAGGAGCCACTTTGGTCACCACCTTCAGATCCTCTTTGCTGACGTAGCCGACGTCTTTGTCCTGCACCAACACGCCACCGGCGACCTGCTTATAGGCGGTGATCGGTTCGCGCACATTAGGCAGACCATCGGTCAGCAGGAGGCGCAGGTTCTTCTTGGCCGCAAAGATCTCTTTTGCCTCTTCCGACGCACCCGGCGCAATCACCACCTCGGTGAAGATCTCAACAATCTTAGTGGCGGTCTCTGCATCCAGCGGCTGGTTCAGGGCCACAATGCCCCCAAAGGCAGAGGTGCGGTCACAATCAAAGGCTTTCTGATAGGCTTCGACCAAAGTTGCGCCCACGGCCACACCGCAAGGATTGGCGTGTTTGATGATCGCCACAGCCGGGCTCACCGCCGGGTCAAACTCCGCCACAAGCTCAAACGCCGCATCCGTGTCATTGATGTTGTTGTAGCTCAGCTCTTTGCCCTGAAGCTGGGTGGCCGTCGCCACACCCGCACGTCCGCTGCCGTCAGTATAGAAGGTCGCTTCCTGATGGCTGTTTTCACCATAGCGCAGGGTCTGTTTGATTTCTCCGGCAAAGGCCCGGCGGCGCGGTGCCTTCTCTTCCAGCGCTTTGGCCATCCAGTTCGACACAGCCGCGTCATAGGCCGCGGTGCGCGCATAGGCGGTCTGTGCCAGCTTCTGACGGAACGCAAATGTGGTCTGCCCATCATTTGCATCCAGCTCCGCCAGCAGCGCATCATAGTCTTCAACGTCTACAACCACATTCACAAAGCCATGGTTCTTGGACGCCGCGCGGATCATCGCCGGGCCGCCAATGTCGATGTTTTCAATGCAGGTCTCATAGTCACCGCCTGCGGCCACGGTGGCCTCAAACGGATAGAGGTTCACCACCAGCAGGTCGATGGCACCGATGCCATGTTCGTCCATGGCGGCCACGTGATCGTCATTGTCGCGCAGCGCCAGCAAGCCACCATGCACCTTGGGATGCAGCGTTTTTACGCGGCCATCCATCATTTCCGGGAACCCGGTGACCTCAGACACGTCTTTCACCGCCAGACCGGCGTCGCGCATGGCTTTGGCGGAACCGCCGGTTGAGAGGAGCTCAACACCCCGGTTTGAAAGCGCAGTGGCCAGTTCGATCAATCCGGTCTTGTCGGATACGGAGAGCAATGCGCGGCGAATGGGGTGGAGATCGGTCATAGGGGCGGGGTCCTTGGGCTCAGCTGTTTAATTCCATCTCATCCCGGTTCAGGTCCCTGATCGCCACATTGGTCTCATGGGCTTTGCTCAACGACCACCGGATGCGGGTCGCATACTCCATTGCCACGCCAGATAGAACGATTTGTTTCGTCGCACGTGGCTTTAATCGCCCTTTTTCCAGAAAAACACTGGCATCCAGCCGCATTTTGGCAATGGCATCATGGCGGAACACCCACAATTCCCCACTCTTGAGCGCAATCGACACCGCCGCGCCGCCCATATCCAGACTGGCGTCCACCTCCGGATGCAGGTGAAAGGCGATCTCAAACCCGATGCCCTGCAAGGCTCCATCGTCCATGGCTTTGTCAAACCGCTGTTTGGCGACATCGTCCATCGCCACCAGCAAATCCTCACCCGCCATGCCGCGCCCATCAAAGGTCAGCTCCAAAGTCCGCGCATGGGTCAACCCATGGGTTTTCACATAGCCATCGTGCCCCCCTTCAAAGCGCAGCCCGTCGCTGGCCTGGCTCATCTGGATCGGCACATTCTTGGGGGCATCCACCAGTTGCTCCTCACGCCAGCCCTTGCCTTCCTGACCAAGCCGCGCGCTGGAGAGTTCATCCACGGTCACCGTCGAATGTGAGGGCGTCGCGCGGCCAAACCGCCGCCAGTCCTCGCCAAAGCTGGCCCCAGAGCCACAGTTCACCACCACAGGCCGCCGCCCGCTAGTCAGTTCAAACGCCAATGTGGAGGCATGGGCATTCAGCGCGCTGGCCCCGCTTGGCGGCGCGCTGGCATCAATCACCGCACTGGTGCGCCCTGATGACAGGCGCGCATAGCCCATCGCCAGCCCATCCGCCTGCCGTGTCTTGTTGCCGCTTTCGGCCAGAGCACTGTCCAGACGCCCTTCCATGCCGCGCCCGCCACCATGAAACCGCGCCAACCCACCATCCGCATGGCGCAGCGTGCGCAACGTCGGCGCGATCCGCTCAATCGCCTGCAGATGCACCTCCGAGGGCTGCATATCCGCCTCTTTCAACGCGGTCGCCGCCCAGGTCAAAAGCGTAAACACCTCCAACAGCTCTTCGGGGTTGCGCGTCGGAATACCGCCCTGCGCATCCACCTGCCGCGCGCATTCCTTGTCGAGCGCCTTACAGGCGGGGGCCACATGCATGCCCATCCCTTCCAGCGCCAGCCCGGCATAGATCAACCCGGTCAGCGCCTCAAACCGGGGCAATCCCGGCGCGGTCTTGTGCCAACGTTTGGAGAGGAAAATCGTCTGCTGCGCCAGGGAGCGGTAAAATTCCTCAGACTGGGCCGAATCCCGCGACCGCAGCAGGAAAATCGCATGGCTGATCCACCGGATCAGCCGCCGCCCCGCCAAGTCAGGTGTCCAGCCCGGCCCAACACCGCGCCCATAGCGTGCAATCCAACGCCACAGCCAGACCTGCGCCCGCTCCCGCGCAGGCGCATCGCCCACCGCCGCCAGATCATCAAGCCAGGCAAAGCCATGCAGATCCTCGGCAAAGACCTCGTCAGGTGCCTCAAGGTCCCACATCGACGCATTGGGGGCCGTCACAAGGTGACCAGCAAAAAGAAAATTGCCTGCAACCAACTGTTTGCCGCGGGCATACAGCCCGATGGTGCGCGGTTCGGGCATACTGGTAAAGCCCGTCGCCGGGCGCGCGCGGGTTGCCATGCGCGCCGCCACACGGTGCATCACACGGGTCCATCGCGCCGATAGGGTTTCTGGGTTGGACATCCACTCTGCCTCTACGCTCTCTGGCGTTTTGGCAGGAGTGTAGCGAGCTGTTAGCGCTGAGTCACCGATTCAATCGCGCGCAAATCTCCAGCGGCAAGAGACGGCTCACGCCCCCTTGCGCAACATGGCCATATAAAAGCCATCCATACCGCCCTGCGCTGCCCAGTAGTCTGGCCGCAGACGCAGGCCACCTTCTTCGGTGATCCATGCCGGATCCACGCCATCAATCAGCACCGCGTCGCGATCCACCGTGATATCCGCCCAGCGCGCCACGGCCTCCTCCACCTGCACCTCACCCTCGTCCGGCAGCAGCGAACAGGTGCAGAACACAAGCCGCCCGCCTGGTTTCAACAGGCCAATCGCGTGATCCAGAAACACCTCCTGCATGCCAATCAGATCGCCAAACTCGCTGCCATCCTTGGCAAAGGGCAGATCCGGGTGGCGCCGAATCGTGCCAGTGGCCGAACAGGGCGCATCCAGCAGGATCGCATCATATTGCCCCTCTTGCGCCATGACATCACCCACAACAACCTTTGCCTGCAACTGCACCCGCTTTAGGTTTTCCCGCAGCCGCTCCATCCGCGCCGGGTTGTCATCCACCGCCGTCACATGCGCGCCAGCGGCGGCGATCTGCATGGTCTTGCCCCCCGGCGCGGCACAGAGATCCAGCACTTTTTCACCCGGCTGCGCCTTCAACACCTTTGCGGGCAAAGCGGCCGCTGCATCCTGCACCCACCATTGGCCCTGCGTGAACCCCGGCAGGGCCGTCACCTGCCCTGCGTCCTGCAGCCGCACCGATCCGCTTGGCAAAAGCCTGCCCCCAACCGCTTCGGCCAGCGCGGCGGCATCACCCTTGGCCGTCAGGTCCAGAGGCGCACCGGCAAAATGCGCGGCCTCAATCTCCAGCATCACTTCGTTGCAATAAGCCTGCGCCAAGGGTTTGCGCAGCCATTTTGGCAAGCGTGGCACCCGCAGCTTGTCCCAGTCCTCCTGCCCTTTGTCCGCGACCTTGCGCAGCACCGCATTCACAAGCCCCTTCATGCCCGCCGTGCGTTTGCCCTTGCTGACAATCTCCACCGCGTCATTGATCACACCATGCGCCGCGCCGCCCTGACACAGCTCCACAGTCGCCAGGCGCAGCACATTCTGCACCGTCATCGCCGGGGTCTTTTTGAGATGTTTCTGCAACAGCCGATCGGCCCGCTCCAAAGAGCGCAGCGTCTCTGTCGCCAACCGTTGCGCACGCGCCCGGTCTGCCGGATCAAGCTTCTGCAAGGCCCCCGCCTGAATAACATCAGACATCAGGCGCCCGTCCCCCATGACCTTGTCAAGCAGATGCACGGCACTGCGGCGGGTTTGGTAACCGGATTTGGACATAGGAGATTCCTTGCGGGCTTGAGAACAGCGGACGGGCGCGTATATCAAGGGGGCAGCTTGAAAGGAACCCTCTCATGAGCGACACGCCTGAAACCCGCGCAGACCTGCCCGAAGCCGCCAAACGCGCCCTCGCCGAAGCAGAAGAGCGCCGCCAAAAGGCCAAAGCGATGGAAATGCCCACAGAGCTGGGCGGACGTGACGGGCCAGAGCCTGTGCGCTACGGCGACTGGGAGAAAAAGGGCCTCGCCATAGATTTCTAGGCTTGGACCTCACTACTCTTCAAAATCCCAACCCGCCGCAGCAAAGGCCTCTACAAAAGGGCCAATGAAACTCGGCCTCAATGTGTATCGCCCCGAGAGCGTCAAATTGGGACGCAGGTCGGGATATCTTTCGCGCATCAGACCGATCAATTCGCTGGCACGCTCATGATTGCCAAGCTTTTCATGCGCCGCCGCCGCGAAAGCAAAATCAAACACAGAGACATCACTACGTTCCGCAATATCCCATTCAAGCGCTTTGATCACATCCGCATAATTTTCTAGAAAAATTGTGCGAGACCAAAGTGCAAGCGATGCGCGGACAAGATCTTCCCAGTGAGTTCAAGGTCGTCTGGGTTGGTGGCCAGCGCGACCTTCTCAAACTGACCGTTGTAGAACCCAACGAAACCATAAAAATACGAGATAAATGGGTCATCAGGCGCGGCCGCATAGGCCCGCTCCGCCAGAACCCATCCCGCATTCCAGTCGTCTCCCAGCATCTGGCGCATCCCCCGCGCCATCAGCACACGCGCACTCTCTGGGGCCAGTGCACTGGCAATGGAGAGCCCCTTATCCGCTTCCAGAAGATAGGCCCGCGATTGCCCGCCCCCCATGGTCAGAATGGCAAGACTGATCATGCTGATCGCAAAAGACGCATGCGCTTCAGCATTCAGAGGTTCAACATACAGAGCGTGACGGAACATCTCCGCCGCGCGTTTTTGCCCCGGATAATCCACAAAGGGCAGCATCACGGGGAAAGCCTGCTCCATGATTTCTCGTGCATTCAGCCCTGACATGTCCGGCAGCCCAACCAGGTGGGCTTCGCGTTCAGCCCATTTATCTTCGGGGTGTGGGCTTTTCTTGATGTCGAGCATCTGAGAGCCAAAGATGCCGATCACGAAACATGCTGCCGCCAGAACCAAAAGCCAATGACCACTGCTCTTCTGAGCCTCCTGCATCAGCGCAGCGTTCTGCGAGTCTAGAGTTTCTACCATCAGTGCGAACCTGCCCTGATCAATGGTGAAGCGCACAGACTCTCCGTATCCGGCGCCGGTGTAGTAAGTTGTCAACGCACGTTGCAACAGCGCCATACTGTCTTCTGAAACATCGGAAAGCGCAGCCCTAGACAATTCAGACAGATATACTTTGAGCAGACGGCCAAAGAGCAGGCCCAACGCTTCGGGATGTGCGCTTTGCAGATAGGCCTGTACGCGTTCAGCCGCAGGTCTCAATTCTGTGTGCGAAACCGTCATCCTGTCTGTCTTAACTTGGGAAGCAGTCTGTCATAGTTCCCGGCCTCTCTCATGCGGCCAACTCCAGATTTAAACATGGCCGCGCATTTTCCTGACCTGACCTGACCTGACCTAGAGGGGGAATGTTAACATACCTTCCAGCAAAGCACCGAAACCCGTTTCGGTCACCCCCGAGGCAGAAATTTTGACGTCGAACCGTTAACCTTTGCACGCCTGAAAAAGCACCGCTGTGATACCGGTGGAAAACCGACGCAATACCGACGTCAAAAACGGCCTTGCCGAAAAAAGTTAACACACCGACACATCCCTATGTATCGCTGCGCCATCCTGCCGCCTGAAACAAACGCAAATACCGCTTTCCATAGTCTTCGGAAATACCCGTCATGAACACAGCGTGCACCCTTTCAGGCCGGAATGTGGGCCACCGCCGCTTGATCTCCCCCACCAGCTTTGTCGCCTCTTCGTGACGCCCAACGGCCTCATAAGAAGCTGCAAGGAAAGAGGCGCGCACTGCGTTTTGTTCAACACCCCGATTGAGAGCCAACTCAAACGCATCCAAGGCAGATTGATAGTTGCCAAGCTCAAAGGCCGCGAAACCATAAATCGCTGGATTGCCCTGCTCCGGAACATCCGAAATAGGTTGCGTGACCTGCAGAACCTCCTCGAATTCTCCCAGGAACAACAGTATCAGTGCGTGAAAGATCAGGATGCACTGGTCTCCTTCTGCTGCGCTATAAGCCTGTAAACTTATCTGTTTTGCTTCCTCCAAACGTCCTGCGCCAAAGGCTGTCCACGCCTCTGCAGACGAAGTCCAAGGATCTTCACTATCCCTCTCTAGCGCCAGTTCAAGCATCGCATGCGCTTCTCGCAGAACTACCTGCGCCCGCCCGGCGTCACTCATCATAATCGCAATGCTGCTGAGGCTATGCGCAGCCGTGGCGTAAGCGCCTGCATAGTCCGGATAGCGCGCTATCACAGCTTTGGAATGCGAGATAACCCGCTTTTGGCGTGCCACATCCATAAAAGAGAACATATGATTGCGCCCAACCATATCCAGCTCTTCAGGCGTCATCACCTCACGCAAGGTCGCTGACTGTGGCAACAGAACATGGTCGTCCGCAATCACCACAGACGCCGCGTTGTGGAATTCGGGAAACGGGCGGCGCACCTCTTTGATGGCATCAGAAAAGGCCAAGAAAGACCCCATTCCCAGAACCGACACGCAAACCGCCCCCCAAAGAAACGTATTGGGCGCCCCCGCAGAAGAACGATTTAAGTTACTGCTTTTGTTTGTTAATTTGCGCTTTCCAGTCATGACAGACGCCTTTCAAAACTGTGCCACCAAAGAACAAAATGAAAGAAAAAGCGGCTTTTGTCGCCTCTTAGAGCCTTCCAACTCACACGCAACCTGTTCTGTCGGATAGGTCAGACCTATCACTTAGGCGAACGACCGGCTCTCGAAAGAACCGGTCGCTCGCATATCTATTGATGCCCCTTACAGGCCTAGAGCCTGCTTGCGCTCTTCGGCAAACCCTTGCACCAGTCGGTCTGCCACCAGAGCAAGTATGGCCATCGCCACTCCTGCGGTGACCCCAAGGCCCACATCAGCCTGCCCAAGCGCTAGAAAGATGGACTGACCTAAGCCCGTCGTCCCAATCAACGCAGCAATCACCAACATGGCAAATGCGTAAAGAATAGTCTGATTAAGCCCGAGCAGGATTGTCGGCGCCGCATAGGGTGCTCGCACCTCAAACATGGTTTGCCACTTGCCTGCCCCGCTGGCCGTAGCCGCTTCGATCATTTCTTCTGGCGTGGAGATCAAACCATGCCGAGTGTAGCGGATCATAGGCACAACCGCATACATGCAAATAGCGAGAAACGCAGAGAATTCTCCGATTTGGAAAAACATAAGCACAGGGATCAGAAAGACGAACAGCGGAATGGTCTGCAATGTGTCACAGACAGGGCGGATCACCATCCATGCCCGTGGGCTCATGGCGGACCAAAACCCAAGCACACCGCCAACAAGGGCACAGGCCGCAACAGATGCCCCACTCAGATACAGTGACAGCAAAGCACGCTCCCAAAGGCCCGAAACCAAGATCAGCCCAAGCAGCACGCTCACCTGAATGGCCAGTTTACGCCCCCCTGCGACCCAACCAACGGCACCAACACCAAAGATCACGAAGGCCCAAGGCAATTGCGCAATGCCCGTCTCAAGCACATAGGCACCAATCAATACCAGGCCAGCCTGAGGCAGATGTCCCCGCAACGCGACAAGTGCAGCGATCGCAGCAAAGACAGCGTAAAAAACAAAGCTATGTTGCGCCGTCCATGCAAAGCCCCATGTAAAGGGCAAAACCGCATCCGACAGACCAATCCGCAATGGCAACAATCCATAGAACATAGAGGTGTTCTTGATCGTGTCCAACGTGGCACCGTGATTTGCCGTGAATTGTCCCACCCCATGATCAACTTTGTCGGCGACACCATCCATGGCGGCAATACCCGCAGGGTTCCACCCCGCGATCACGGCCCAGACAGCCACCAGCGCACCAATGGCAAAAATGCCCAGCGCCACGCGTTTGTCCTGCGCCGGGCGTGGCTCTGCCAGCGCGGCGGACATGCGGTCAATCACAACGGCGAACACCACAATCACAGATCCTGCAAGAAACGCGGGTCCAAACAACGCCTTGCGCATGGTCAGGAGCACTTCCCAGCCGATATCCTCAAAACCGCCAATCACCGCCGCGATAATGACCATACTCAACGCCGCCATCAGACATTGGTTGAAGCCCACCATGATCTGTTGTGACGCAGCGGGCAATTCTACCAAAAACAACTGTTGGCGCCGGGTGCCACCAGACATCACGGCCGCCTCGCGGATTTCTGGCTCCACACGCTCAAGTCCCAACAAGACGTTACGCGCCATTGGCGGGGCCGCAAAAATTGCAGAGGCAATCAGACCCACCACGGGACCAAACCCAAAGAGCACAAGCAGAGGCGTGAGATAGGCAAACGTTGGCATGGTCTGCATCACATCCAAAACCACATTCACACTGCTTTTGAGTTTCGGATATTCGAAGGCAAAAATGCCAATGCCCGCCCCCAAGAGCGCCGCCAACGGCACGGAGACCGCCACCAGAGCAAGCGTGTTCATACCCTCAAGCCAATAGCCACTGATCACAACAAAGCCAAAGCCGAAGAAGCCAAGGGCCGCCATGCGCGCGCCGCCGATCAACCAGCCAAGCGCAGTGACGCTGCCCAAGATAAGCGGCCAGGGCGCGCCGCCCAACAGCCCACCGACCCATGTCATTGGAAATTCAAGAAGATAGGAAAAGACACGTGCAATCGGCTTGAACACCGCCAAAAACCAACCGACGCCTGCACCAACCCAATCGGTCATCGGCACAGTCAGCGCATCAGGCCAGCTCACCAGCCAGGTCAACTCCTCTCCCCAAAATCGGCAGATTGCGGCAATCACCAGCACCAGAAGCGCCGCGACACTCCCCCGCGTGATCTGTAGCCTGCGCGCCTGATCTTGGGAGGCTGTCTCAACGGCGCTCATGTTTCTTCTGCCTGCAAAGCTTTGGCAAGTTCATGCGGATTGACCGCGCCAATCAACTCACCCTGCGCGTCCCGCACAGGCACCGGCTCATACAGATCCATACATTTGCTCAGCGCCGCGTCGATGCTCATGCCCACGCGAATGCCGGGATCATCGGGCATATTGGCCGGGATGCCCTCCATCAAGACGGATTCCACCCGTGCGTGACGCCCTTTGGGAACATCTTTGGAAAACTCTGCGACATAGTCATTCACCGGATGCAGAATGATCTCTTCCGGGGTGCCAATCTGCACCACTTCCCCGTCTTTCATAATCGCAATACGATCAGCAAGCTTGAGGGCTTCCTGAATATCATGCGTGATGAAGACGATCGACTTTTTCAGAGTCGCTTGGATATTGAGGAATTCATCCTGCAATTGGCGGCGAATGAGGGGATCCAAAGCCGAAAACGGTTCATCAAGAAACCAGATATCCGGGTTCACGGCCAAGCTGCGCGCGATGCCGACGCGCTGACGCTGCCCCCCTGACAGGTTGCGCGGATATGTGTCTTCACGCCCGTTCAGATCAACCATCTCAAGCACTTCCAAAGCGCGCGCGCGGCGCTCGGCCTTGCCCATCCCCTGCATTTTCAAAGGGAAGCCAACATTGTCCGCCACGGTCATGTGCGGGAACAGGCCGAAGTGCTGAAAGACCATGCCAAGCTTGTGACGGCGCAGCTCAATCAACCGCTTGTCGCTGGCTTGCAGAATATCTTCGCCGTCGATGCGCACCGACCCGGCGGTCGGCTCAATCAGACGCGAAATGCAACGGATGAGAGTCGATTTACCGGAGCCCGACAGGCCCATAATCACAAAGAGCTCACCTGACTTGACCTCAAAATTCGCGGCACGAACGGCCGGGATGAGGCTTTTTTCCTTGAGCTTTTCCGCGATACTTTTTTCATCCCCAGCACTACGTGCATCACGCAGTGCAGAAGCGGCGTTTTCGCCGAAGACCTGCCAAAGGCCTTCGACGGCAATCGCCGGAGCGGTGCTATTTTTTTCAGTCATTTGGTCTTACTTGGTTGCAGCGTCGACAACGGGCTTCCAGGCGCCTTCATTGGCGGCCATCCACTCGGCAACGACGTCTTCAACGGAGTCACCGTCAACATCCACGGCGCCCATCATCGGCTGCTGTGCTTCCACGGACAGCTGATAATTCACCAAAATCTCATGTGCGGCTGGCCATTTATCTTTCAGACCGGGCCATGCTGCCTTGAAAATACGGCTGGCAGAGAAGTCACAATCATTGATGGCGTTTGGATTTGGCCCCCAGGCTGGATCCGTGAAACATGCATCTTCACCGGCGGGAAGCTCCACAAATTTCACATCATATGCAGACATGGCCCAATGCGGCTGCCAGAAGGTGATCAGCAATGGCGACTTTTTCTCAGTAGAGGCGCGCAATTCTGCGATCAACGCTCCCTCAGAGCCTGCTGGCACTGCCTTGAATGGCAGATCCAGCCCAACCATGCGATCTGCACCCGGTGTCCCCCAATCCGCGGGGTAATCCACCAAGCGGCCTGCGGGTAGAGTTTCAGCAGTGGCAAAATTGATCGCACAGTCTTTCAGCGCTTCCCAGGCCGGCAGCCCCGGACAGAGATCGGCCACATGTGCGGGGTAGGCAATGCCTTCGCGCGCATTCAGACCAAGATCCGACAGCTCTTCAAGTTTGCCGTCATCTTTCAGCACAGCGTATTGATCAGAGACGTTCGAAGACCAGATTTCCAGCGTCGCGTGGATGTCTCCATCCGCAATGGCCTGAAACTGGTTCATCATCCCGGCGGTGACATATTCAACCTCGTAGCCAGCGGCCTTGAGCATCTCACCGGCAACATGCGTGGTCACGTGCTGGCCCGTCCATTCATTCAGGGCCAGTTTGATTGGCTCATCCGCAGCCCCCAGTTCAGCAGCCTGAGCGGACATTGCCACTGCAGTCACGGCCAAAGCAGACAAGCTGGCTTTCAAAATCTTGGTCATGCATCTCTCCCTGCGAGTCATTTTTTAAATGATCATTTAAGTTTTTGACTGACCGCATAAAAACACACGAACATCCACCTGCCAACAAAAAATACATCTTTTGTCGGCCACAGCCAAAGAGTAGCGCGTTTTTGAGGCGATACCAACCAGCCCCCGCCAGCACACCACCGGCGGAACACATAGGAAATCGCAATTTAATTTCAGTACCTTGGGCTAAAATCTACAGCCCCAAAACATCCAACATGTCATATTCGCCGGGCTTTTGACCTTGCCCCCAGAGCGCTGCCTTCAGAGCGCCGCGCGCGAAGATTGCACGGTCCGTTGCAAGGTGACGCAACACAATGCGCTCCCCTGCCGCCGCAAAAAGAACGTCGTGCTCTCCAACAATGTCTCCGCCACGAATAGCCGTAAAGCCAATATCGCCACGTTTACGGGCACCGGTGATTCCATCTCTGCCACGATCGGCAACATCAGAAAGCGCAACGCCCCGCCCCTGCGCAGCGGCCTCCCCCAGCATCAAAGCAGTGCCACTGGGCGCATCCACTTTGTGATGATGATGCGCCTCGATGATCTCGATATCGAAATCCTCATCAAGAGCAGCGGCCACTTTCTCGGTCAATTTGGTCAACAGATTGACACCAAGGCTCATGTTGCCCGCTCGCACAATAACCGCATGACGCGCACATGGGGCCAATTGGGCGATATCATCCTCTGTCATGCCGGTTGTACCGATCACATGCACCGCACGCGCCTGAGCCGCCAATTTGGCAAATTGCACCGTGGCAGCAGGTGCCGTGAAGTCGATCACCGCCTGAGCCTTGGCAAAAGCATCAAGCGCCTGATCCGTAACCGTCACCCCAAGAGGCGCGCCTCCCATGGCTTCGCCGATATCGCGCCCAACCCAGTCATGCCCTTCGCGCTCAACCACGCCCACAAGCTTGGCTTTGTCACTTTCCACAACGGTCTTGATCAACATCTGCCCCATACGTCCTGAGGCTCCGGTGATGACGATTCCGGGCAAGTCTTGCATGAGGGGCTCTCCAATTATCAGGCTGCCAATACGACGTTGCCCTCTGCTTATAGAAAGCAATCCAGCTTGGCAAAGCCTGTCAGAAAGCCTAAGTGAAGCTTATGGCAAAGAACTCTTTCTCTGAGGGCCGTGGCCCCTCCCAGCGTCAGTTGCGTGTTGGCGAACTGATCCGGCGTACCCTGTCCGAAGTCCTGCTGCGTGACGAATTGCATGACCCCGATATCACCCGCCTGTCCCTGACGGTAGGCGAAGTGCGCGTGACTCCTGATCTCAGCATAGCAACGGTGTTTGTACTGCCTTTGGGGGGCGACAAACAGGAAGAAGCGATTGCACTTCTGGCCCGTCACAAAGGGGAATTGCGCCGCATCATAGGTCGCAAAGCCAAGCTGAAGCATGCGCCTGATCTGCGCTTCCGCATCGACACCACTTTTGATCAGATGGACGCCACGCGGCGCATGCTGTCTGATGAACGGGTTCAGGCAGATGTGGCCAAGACAGATGCCAGTGACGCAGAAGGCAACGACACCCCGTGATTCGCTATGCTGTCTTCCTTCTGGTGATGTTCCTCCCTGGCTGGGCCAGTGCAGTGACATGTCAGGACGAAGGCTTTGAAGGCACGAGCATGACGGTCTGTACCGTTGATGTCACCCAAGAAGACCTGCGGCTTTTTCTGAGAGATGACAGCGGCACAGTGTTGGGGCAATTTCGTGATATCGAACGCGACCTTGCAGACGAACAAAAGCTCGCGTTTGCAATGAACGCGGGCATGTATCACGCCAACCGCAGTCCGGTTGGCTACTATGTCGAAAATAACAAAGAACAAGCGCCGCTTCTCACCAATGCGAGCCGCGGCAATTTTGGACTTTTGCCCAACGGCGTGTTTTGTATCACACCCAAATCCGCGCAGGTCATTGAAACACTGACCTTCGCCAAACACGCCCCCGAATGCCGCGACGCCACACAATCCGGCCCGATGCTGGTGATTGACGGCGCCCTCCATCCGCGTTTTTTGAAAGACAGCACATCACGCTTTTTACGCAATGGTGTGGGCACCTCCAAAGATGGCACAACCGCCTATTTTGTGATCTCCAATACACCAGTCACATTTCATCGCTTTGGGCGTTTCTTTCGAGATGTCCTCAAGACGCCAAACGCGCTTTATTTTGACGGCAAAGTCAGCCGTCTGCACGCGCCCCAACTTGACCGATCGGATGCCGGGTTCTGGCTCGGGCCAATGGTGGGCGTGATCACTTCAGAGTGACGCGCTTATGGGCGATACCGAAATAGTGGAACCACTTCATCATTTTATTCAAGGCGTGCCTGGCACAACAAAGGCTCCAGTGGCCTTTCTCTTTGGGTGTTTTTCAATCAGCTTAAATTGACAGGATCAAACCGATCCGGTAGGTCGCCGCCTTCACTGCACATCAAGAGGTCAAAAGCATGGGACGCAAACGCAAAGGACGCGACATTTCTGGCTGGCTTGTGGTCGACAAACCCGCTGGCATGACCTCCACCTCTGTGGTGAACAAAGTGCGCTGGGCTTTCAATGCGAAGAAGGCCGGGCATGCCGGCACCCTGGATCCTGATGCAACGGGCGTTCTGGCCGTGGCACTCGGAGAAGCGACCAAAACGGTCCCTTACATCACCGATGCGCTAAAGGCATACACGTTCACTGTACGTTTGGGGCAAGCGACCAATACCGACGACGCCGAAGGCGAAATCATCGCACAGTCCGAAAGCCGTCCTTCCGACGAAGAAATCAAAGCGGCATTGGGCCAGTTTGTCGGCGACATCATGCAAGTGCCCCCCAAGTTTTCTGCGGTGAAAATTGACGGGGAGCGCGCCTACAAGCTGGCGCGTGATGGCGAAGATGTCGAACTCGCCGCCCGCCCGCTCTGGGTCGAAGAGCTTTTGATGATTGAGCGTGAAGACGACGATCACGTCACATTGGAAATGACCTGTGGCAAAGGCGGCTACGTGCGTTCCATCGCCCGTGACTTGGGTGCGGCTCTTGGCTGTTACGGTCACGTACGCGAACTGCGTCGCATCTGGTCTGGCCCTTTTGATGCCAGCGAAGGGCTGAGCATTGAGAAAATTGACGAGATGGCGAAGCAACCCGAGCTTGACACCCATCTGCGCCCGCTCGAAGAGGGGCTGGCGGACCTGCCCGAAGTCAAAGCCACTCCCGAAGGCACGGTGCGCCTGCGCAATGGCAACCCGGGCATGGTGCTGGCACATGATATTGAATACGGCGAAGAATGCTGGGCAAGCTATGAAGGTGAAGCTGTGGCCGTTGGTATCTTCAAAGCCGGAGAGCTGCATCCAAGCCGGGTCTTTGTGAAATCAGAAGATCTCTGAAACAACCCCGGTCATGATCACGCGCCACTTTCAAAAAGACGATGCCGCCTCCTCCGCGATCTACTCTGATTGCGAGACATATCGCTATGCGCTGACCCGCATTTGGGACAGCGCGCGGCCACGTCTTCTGTTCATCATGCTCAACCCTTCCAAAGCGACCGAGCAACAGAACGACCCAACAATCGAACGCTGCGAACGCCGTGCAAGAGCCTTGGGTTTTGGAGGGTTTCGCGCGGTGAACATCTTTGCCCTGCGAGAAACCGACCCTAAGAAAATGCGCCAGCACCCTGCGCCAGCGGGGCCTGACAATGACGCAGTTGTGGCGGAAAGCTGTCTGTGGGCGGATACTATCCTCGCAGCCTGGGGCGCGCATGGCGATCATCAGCAGCGCGGCTTTCAAATGCGTGACGTTCTGCAAAGCACCGGGCAGGATATTCACTGTCTGGGCCTCACAAAGGCGGGGCATCCGCGCCACCCGCTTTACATTGCCTACACGCAACAGCCGGAACTCTGGCAACTGAACACCTGCCAGACCTAGCAGCGCAACAGTTCCCCCTTTTCTTTTAAGGGGTTTGCGCCTATGTACGCCCATCTCTCAAGGGAATCTCTTGAGGGAGATCTCTATGGACCTTGCTGGACGACATCCCGGCTCGTGCCCGAAACCCTTTGATATAGGAGACCCCGATGTCGATCACTGTTGAAGAAAAAGCACGCCTGATGAAAGAATTCGCGACCAAAGAGGGCGACACCGGTTCTCCGGAAGTCCAGGTTGCGATCCTGACATCCCGCATCAACACCCTGACCGAGCACTTCAAAACCCACAAGAAAGACAACCACGGCCGCCGTGGTCTTCTGAAAATGGTTGCTCAGCGCCGTAAGCTGCTGGACTACACCAAGGGCAAAGACGAAGCACGCTATCAGGACCTGATCAAGCGTCTGGGCATCCGTCGCTAAGACGCGCCACAGTTTGATTTTTAAACCGCGTCCCTTGGGGCGCGGTTTTCTTTTGGCGCTTCAAAATCCCTTGGCTGCGTTGTCAACAAGACTGCGGCCTCCGCACCTGGGCAAGGTAATTCACTGACCGCTTGCAGCCGTCTCCAAATATGTAATATTATATCATTACATATAATCTTGGAGCTCCCCAATGACCGACCCCCGCCTCCCCGTAACAGTGCTTTCGGGCTTCCTAGGCGCAGGCAAAACCACCCTGCTAAATGGCGTTCTCAACAACCGTGACGGATTGCGCGTGGCCGTAATCGTCAATGACATGTCCGAAGTGAACATCGACGCAGACTTGGTCCGCGAAGGCGGAGCAGAGCTCAGCCAAACCGAAGAAACACTGGTTGAAATGTCAAACGGATGCATCTGCTGCACCCTGCGTGATGACCTGTTGAGCGAAGTGCGCCGCCTAGCCGCGGAAGACCGCTTTGACTATTTGCTCATCGAGTCCACAGGCATCTCTGAACCACTTCCTGTTGCCGCAACATTTGAGTTTCGAGACGAATCTGGCGACAGCCTCATAGATGTGGCCCGGCTGGACACAATGGTCACAGTGGTGGACGCCGTGAATCTCCCCCGCGACTTTGCCAGCCACGATTTGCTTGCCGATCGCGGCGAAACCCTGGGCGACGAAGACAAGCGCGCCCTTGTGCACCTGCTGACAGACCAGCTGGAGTTTGCGGATGTTGTGATCCTCAACAAGGTCACTGACGCAGGTCCCAAACAAACGCAGGCCGCGCGCAAAATCATTCGCAGCCTGAACGCTGATGCCCGGATCGTTGAAACCGATCACAGTCAGGTCGCGGCACTGGACGTGCTCAACACTGGGCTCTTTGATTTTGACAAAGCCCACGAGCACCCGATGTGGGCCAAAGAGCTTTATGGCTTCGCGGATCACACGCCAGAAAGTGAAGAATATGGCATCACGTCCTATGTCTATCGTGCACGCCAGCCCTTTGACCCTGCCAAAATCCATGCGGTCTTAAATGGTGACCTGCCCGGTGTTATCCGCGCCAAAGGCCATTTCTGGCTCGCAAA
Organism: Shimia marina; assembly: GCF_001458175.1. GTDB lineage: Bacteria > Pseudomonadota > Alphaproteobacteria > Rhodobacterales > Rhodobacteraceae > Shimia > Shimia marina. The sequence goes on along the minus strand of NZ_CYPW01000032.1, from coordinate 31,665 downwards.
CCGCCCAGACTGGGTGGCAGAATATTCTCTTGCAGGGGCCCTCTCCTCGATTGCGCCTCTAGGCACATGGTGGGCCTCCGTCCCAGAAGAACGACGCCCGACACATCCTCAAGCGCAGGAATATATGGCGCAACACTGGGCAGAGCCCTTTGGCGATCGCCGTCAGGAACTGGTCTTCATTGGGTCTGGCATCGACTGGGCCACGTTGCGCGCGCAGCTTGATCACTGCCTGTTGGCAGAAGCCTCTCCCGATACGCTTCCAGACTATGCCGATATGAAGGATCCTTTCCCGCTGTGGCGGCGGGCCTGAACGGGTTCGCCCCCGAAGGCCTAAGAACTTGATATGCAAGTCGCATAATTTACCTGTCCGACGGCGTTAATTTGGCTAGGGTGCATCAACGAAATGCAGGGCGGCGGAGCGACATGGAAAACACAAGCGTTGATGTCTTAGTGGTTGGAGGAGGCACCGCGGGGTTTGGTGCAGCACTGGCGGCAGCTCGAAAAGGGCTGTCCGTCACCCTTTTGGAAGCGAACTCCAAAATTGGCGGCGTGATGGCCTTCTGCCCCGGCATGCCGTGGGGTGGGGGATATCCTTGCGACCATAGCATCGGCGGTATCTTCGAAGAATTGACCAACCGCCTCACAGCGATGTCACCCCCAGCTGCGGAAAAGCGCGCCTCGACGCTGGCAAATTTTGGGCCTGAAGTCATTTATGACCACGACATTGCCACGCTGACCATGTTTGAAATGCTGGAAGAAGCAGGTGTCGATCTGCGGTTAAACGCCACGCACGACCAGCCCACTCTGCACAATAACAGCATCACTTCCGTCACCTACTTTGACCGTAATGGCAGGCATACTGTCACCCCCAAGATTGTCATCGACTGTTCTGGGGATGGCGACTTGTCTGCCAAAGCAGGCGTGCCTCACACTCTGGGCGACACCAATGGAAATATGATGGGTGTGACCCTGAGCTTTTTCATGGAAGGTGCCGATTGGGACAGAGTCTTCGCGCAGCAAGATCCCTATTTTCAGGATTACGCAGCAGTGGGCATTCGCGAAGAGCGCCTCCATCCGGACCTCGCAAAGCTCTATCTGATGAAAGGGTTTCACCGTGGCTCGGTGTTCTGCAACACAGTTGTGATACGAGGTGTGGATGGCACAAATGCCCACAGCATAAGCCGCGCCACACAAGAGGGCCGACGCCGCTGCCTACAACTCTCTCAGTTTTTGCGCAGCGACGTGCCCGGCTTTGAGAATGCGCATATGAAAATGTTGGGCCCCACTGTGGGCGTGCGTGAAACGCGCAAATTAGAAGGGATGGTGCGGGTGTGCGGCGCAGATCTCGCGCAGGCGCGAAAATACGAAGACGGCATCGTCTGTTGTGACAATCCCATTGACGACGTGATGCGCGACTCAGACAGCATGACACATGAAGCAATTGTACAACCCGGGCAATATTACACCCTGCCCTTCCGCGCGTTGGTTCCCAAGACCATCCGCAACCTGATGTTTGCGGGTCGCATTGTTTCAGCAGATGATGTGGCATTTGCCTCCGTACGTGGCATGCCACAATGCATGGCGATGGGGCAGGCCACCGGCACGGCCGCCGCCCTTGCGCTAAAGGCCAGCGTCAGCGTGCAGAAAATAGCCACAGAAGACTTGGTCGCAGATCTGGTGCGCCAGGGCCTGCATGGTCTGGGAGGCGAGCCATTGATCGCCCCTAACACCTGACGCCAAGTCAATTTGACAGAGCCGCCATTCACTCTCAAAATCCACCTCTCAAAGGGGAGGACACCATGAAAGCAACTTTGTCAGTATTGATACGCATGGGCAGCCTGCATCGGCTGTTTCCATTCTGGCTCGTTGGTCTTTGGCTGATCACGCAAAACCTGTCGTGGTGGATTCCTGTTGTACTGGTGTATGGCTACATCGCGCAGCTTTTCGTCGAATACGTGATGCATCGCTTCCTGTTTCACCGCGAACCGCCCACGGATCAGGGCACATTCAATGAGCTGTACAAAAGCCACATTGGCCACCACGAGTATCCAACCGACCCCGAATTTTTTACCGGTGACGATCATTGGTATCCTGTACGCTTTGGCGTTTTGTCCATCGCGATACATACGCTGATCCTCTGGCCTTTCCTTGGCCTGAATATGGCCTTTACCCTGTCCTACATTGCCCTTTTTGTTGGCTCGGTCACCGCCTTTGCAATGTATGAATACTGCCACACCCTATCCCACCTCAACGTTCCCAAAGGAAAGTTCGGGCAATACGTCACACGCAAGCACCTTGCGCATCACTTCCAAGACCACCACGCCACATTCCAAGTCAGCTTTGGTCTGGATTGGATTGATCGTCTCTTTGGTACAGCCCACGACAGAGCCACTGCAAAAGAACGTTTTGATCGCAAGACACTCTTGTCTATGGGTATGGACCCTGAGGACCTACGGCTTGTGACCGCGCGCAAGGCCTTCGGCATCACCGAACGCCCGGGCGCCAAACGTGCAAAAGCCGAACAGACCTAAACTCAAGCCACGACAGAGAGCTTCGGGCGCCCAGCCGGGCGCGCGTTTCTCTGTACCCCTGCTGGAAAACGATGCGCAAATGACAGGCCCGCCCGAATGAACTCGGGATCCATACGCCCATGTGTGACACAGGCCACAGCCGACCTTGCCGCTGAGGCGTTGTCTCGGCGCATGTGATGCACCATTGAAATCATCTGGATCTCGTCTTCCGTCACGGTCTTCTTTGCCTCAAGGCACAGAGGGTCGCGCATTTCAGGCCCGCTATCGCTCTGGCGGCAGGTCAACCAGCTCACAGCCATTTTCTGCAATCCATGTGCCACAGGCAGTCCAATCGCTTCGCCATAACGTTCGATTGCGATGTCAAACGCGCGTGCGCAAGCCTTGGCCTCCCCCTCCAACATGCCCAAAACCAGATGACGCAACACCGGCAGCAGACCCATCTCAAATGTGTCACAGCCAACGGTACGAAGCACATCTATGCTTTTGTACGGTCTGCTCATGCTTTCTGCTCCATATCCGTTTTCGCGCCATGTGGCGATTTCACGGGAAGCCGAACAACACTCGGATCAGACGGATCAAGCACCAGAGGACCATGGTCCATTGGCGATGCCGCCTTCGCCGGGAAACGCAGACTGGCTTCCATTGCGGAACGCAGCTCGGGTTTCAAACCACAGCCTGTTCTTTGAGCAAGATCGTCAGTTGCCAAAAGCGTGGCAAAGAGATGGGACATCGTATGATCCTCTGGCCGATGCGCGACCATCGGCGCCAAGGTAATAGACGGATGTCGCGGCTTCATAATTGGAAACCCCGGCTCATCTGAACGATGTCTGGCTGGGCACATATTGTCTGACAAATTTACTCAGATTATTCAAGCCCGTTATTCTCTTTGAATCACAAAATCCACGCACAATGGTGTGGCTTAGGCTCATTGCATAAGTCTCCGACTTATCTGCCCTGATCATTTGTGGAAATAGCGGCGGCGACACGTTTTCCGATTTCCCGGCTCCCCTTCAGGGACGGGTGTATCATATCCACGCCGTGGAAACTGCGATCCCCTTCTGGCACCAAGTCTTGCAAAGAGACAAAATGCACGCCCCAATCCAACTCCGCCAATCGCGCAATGCGCTCCTCTAACATCGCGCCATTGTCCCGGCACCCCTCAATCGGAGACCACACGCCGGGGCTGCGCAAATACCCAACGTAGGCAACCTGTGCGCCTGTGGCGCGCAACGTCTGCACCATCTCAGGGATTGCCCCCCGCTTGCCATCCTCTGAAATCAGCTTTTCCATGGTACGCGTGCAGGCCCCGCACCCGCATCCCAGCCAGAGATCATTGCCGCCGCCATTGAGCACAATCCAATCCCAATCGCCCTTGCGGTACTGACCGGAAATTCTGAGGCCTAATGCCCCCGTCACAGGCAAGCTATACAAAACGCGCGCACCGCTCACCGCATAGCTTGAGACCGGTTCATCCAGGGCATCTTCGATGGCATGTGACACAGAGGCCTGCGTCAGTGCGTGCCACGCCATCATACTATCCCCCATGGCCATGATCCGTGGCGACGCAGGAACCGAGGACACTGTGCTCTTAGATACAATATCTTTCGCATCAGATGCGTCCGCGCTTGTCGATTGATCAACAGAAGCTGACACAGTCGCCCCATCTGGCGCAGGATCAACTTCAGAACATCCTGACAAAAGGGCGAGCACCGCACCAACCAAGCTAGAAACCAAGAAAGAGGCTTTCATAGAGCATACCTAAAATTGCACGCCATCGGCGCTACCAGAATCACACGACAAGCCCCCAAGCCGTGCAGCACAATCATCTTCAACAATTTCGCACCAAATTGCCACGGTTTGCGCGTAAACAATATGTTGCCCCAAACGCAGCAAGAGTAACCCATCTTGCCACGCGCGCCCCTTCCGCCAAAACCCCACTCTTCAAAATCTGGTTTCCAAAAGGCCTATTTTCAGATATGGGCCGACCATCTGAAAGCTTGCGCTCTGATCCCGGCGCTCGAAGCAAGATAACGGGGATCGGTGGCAATGGGGCCACCATTTCAAACGGGAGACCTGGGATACGCCTAGGAGAGCTCCCAGACAGGATACGATGATGTTCGAAGTAACAAAGAAATCCATGCAGTGGGGCGAAGAGACGCTCACACTGGAAACGGGTAAAGTTGCCCGTCAGGCCGACGGGTCCGTGATCGCCACTCTGGGCGAGACATCCGTTATGGCCAACGTGACTTTTGCTAAGTCACCAAAGCCGGGTCAGGACTTCTTCCCACTGACCGTACACTACCAAGAAAAATACTATGCCGCTGGTAAAGTGCCGGGTGGCTTCTTTAAGCGCGAAGCGCGCCCAACTGAAAAAGAAACCCTGACCGCGCGCCTGATCGACCGTCCGATCCGCCCGCTGTTTGTGGATGGCTTCAAACACGAAGTTCTGGTGATGTGCACCGTGCTGTCGCACGACATGGTCAACGACCCTGACATCGTGGCAATGATCGCAGCCTCTGCCGCGCTGACCATCTCTGGTGCGCCATTCATGGGCCCAATCGCTGGCGCACGTGTTGGGTATGAAGACGGCGAATACGTTCTGAACCCAACCGTTGACGACATGCAGGATCTGCGCACCAACCCAGATCAGCGTCTGGATCTGGTTGTGGCCGGCACCAAAGATGCCGTGATGATGGTGGAATCTGAAGCTTATGAGTTGACCGAAGCAGAGATGCTCGGCGCAGTGAACTTCGCCCATGAAAACATCCAGCCGGTGATCGATCTGATCATCGATCTGGCTGAAGAAGCGGCCAAAGAGCCGTTTGACTTCCAGCCACCAGAGTACGCCGACCTGTTTGAAGCGGTAAAAGCCGCTGGTGAAGAGCAGATGCGCGCAGCCTTCGCTCTGCGTGACAAGCAGGAGCGCACCTCCGCTGTGGCCGCTGCCCGTGACGCGATCAAAGCAGCTCTGTCCGAAGAGCAACTGGAAGACGCGAACCTCGGTTCCGCGCTGAAAAAGCTCGAAGCAGGCATCCTGCGTGGCGATGTTGTGAAAACCGGCACCCGTATTGACGGCCGTAAAACCGACGAAGTCCGCGACATCGTCTGTGAAACCGGCATGCTGCCACGGACCCACGGCTCCGCTCTGTTCACCCGTGGTGAAACACAGGGGCTGGTTGTGACCACTCTGGGCACCGGCGACGATGAACAGATCATCGACGCGCTGCACGGCAACTTCCGCTCCAACTTCCTGCTGCACTACAACTTCCCTCCCTATTCCGTAGGTGAAGCTGGCCGCGTGGGCCCTCCCGGCCGTCGCGAAATCGGCCACGGCAAATTGGCATGGCGTGCGCTGCAGGCGGTTCTGCCAGCGGCAACCGATTTCCCATACACCGTGCGCGTGGTATCCGAGATCACCGAATCCAACGGCTCTTCCTCCATGGCGTCCGTTTGCGGTGGCTCCCTGTCCATGATGGACGCAGGTGTGCCCCTGAAATCCGCCGTTGCCGGTGTGGCCATGGGCCTCATTCTGGAAGACAGCGGTGACTACGCGATCCTGACCGACATCCTGGGTGACGAAGATCACCTGGGCGATATGGACTTCAAAGTGGCAGGGACCGAAAACGGCATCACCTCGCTGCAGATGGACATCAAAGTCGCAGGCATCACACCTGAGATCATGGAAAAAGCGCTCGCACAGGCCAAAGAAGGCCGTATGCACATCCTGGGCGAGATGAACAAATCTCTCTCCGGCGCATCGGAATTCTCCGTCCACGCGCCTCGCATCGAGACCATGAACATCCCAACCGACAAGATCCGCGAAGTGATCGGCTCCGGTGGTAAAGTGATCCGCGAGATCGTCGAAGTCTCCGGCGCCAAAGTCGATATCAACGACGAAGGCGTGATCAAGATCGCATCGCCAAACGGCGACTCGATCCAGAAGGCCTACGACATGATCCACGCGATCGTGGCAGAGCCGGAAGAAGGCGCGGTTTACACCGGTAAAGTTGTGAAAATCGTCGACTTCGGTGCCTTCGTGAACTTCTTCGGCAAGCGCGACGGTCTGGTGCACGTGTCTCAAATCGAGAACCGCCGCCTGAACCATCCTTCCGACGTTCTGAAGGAAGGTCAGGAAGTGAAAGTCAAACTGCTTGGCTTTGACGACCGCGGCAAGGTGCGCCTGTCCATGAAAATTGTGGATCAGGAAACCGGCGAAGAGATCGTTCCAGAGAAAAAAGAGAAGAAAGAAGACTAAGCTCTTCCTCTATTCTGAAATAAAAAAGCCCCGGTTGCAAAACCGGGGCTTTTTTTTGAAAGGGTGCTCGGAGATCAAGCTGCCGCCCATTCCTCATCCAGATCAGCTTCAGAGACACGCTCTTGTCGAGCTTCATCAGCCACACGGAACCCTGACAGCCCATCCACCAGGCGATCCACAGCCATATCAAGGCTTGAGGTCGCCGCAGAGGCTTCTTCAGACCGCGCTGCATTGGCCTGCGTCTCGGAGCCAATCGTTTGCATACTGTCGCGGATTTGGGCCACGGATTGTGCCTGCTTGTCCGAAATTTCAGAGATTTCCGCGATATTTCCGCGCACTTCACTCACGTCGTTCAAGATGGTCTCAAGCGCAACACCAACTTCTCGCACCAATGAAACACCGCTCGCAACGTGGCCGTTGCTCTGAGAGATCAATCCATTGATGTTCTGAGCGGCTTCCGCAGAGCGATGCGCCAATTCACGCACCTCTGACGCCACAATGGCAAAACCGGCCCCCGCTTCACCCGCACGCGCGGCTTCCACACCTGCGTTCAAAGCGAGAAGATTTGTTTGGAAAGCAATGTCTTCAATCAGCGTCACCACATGGTCAATTTGACTGGAGCTGGCCTCGATTTCATCCATGGTGGACACAGCTTGGCGCACCACATCCGTGCCATTGCGTGTAAGGTGCGTTGTGTTGTCAAAGCGCTTTTGCGTGTCCATCGCTTTGCCAACCGCGCCTTTCATGGCCTCCGCGATATGCTCTACGGCTTCTGTGACATGTTGCAACTCGCCAGCTTGCTTTTCCGTGCTGTGTGCTACGTTCAAAGACACTTCAGAAAGCTCGCGGCTATCGATTTCAATCTGACTGGAAATCTTGGTCACCGAACTCACAATCCCCCCAAGAGACTGCACGGAGTCATTGAAGCTCTTGCGCAGGTCTTCGTAGCCATCGGCGAATTTGTCATCAATGAAGGCATCTAGGTTGCCTTGAGAAATACGAGTCAAACGCTCATGCAACGTTTCTACCACGTGTGATTGCGCTTTCTCTTTAGCCTCAATCAGCGCCTTCTCTTCGCGAACGGTATCCATCAACTCGGCTTGTGCGGACTGTTCTTTGCTCAGCGCCTCCAACTGACGCTTATAGTTGATCACCGAGCCGACAAGGATTCCTGTCTCGGCCACGACGATCACAGCATGAAGCGCTGTGCGCCCGACATTTTCAAGCAAATCTACCGAAGGGTACACCAAGGAGGGTAGAAGGAAGGTCATGCTCAAATGGTGCAGCGCAATAACACCTGCGGCGGCGACAATTGAAACGGGACAAATCAACATGGAAATCATTGCCAACATGGCAAAGAACATCATGTGAATGTCGAGCTGCCACGGATGGCCCGCCATCGCCGCCAACAGCACCATAATCTGCCCACAACATGCGACAGATACGCTCAAACGCGCAGCGAGACCGCCACCAAGGCGCGTGGCGTAAACTGCCAACCCAACAAGTATCGCCGATCCACCGGTGATCACTGGTACATTGCCGCCGAGCATAGCCCCGACCCCGACCGCAACAACGCCGAGCAGAGCTGCCACGATCGCCAAAACTTTTACGCCTGTTTGGCGAGATTTCACCAATTTGGGATGTTCTTTCATGTCTTCACATCGCAGAGCCAAGCCAGCGCGTCGCCGTCGAGGATGGCCCATGCCCCATTCAATTTAAGTCGCATGTCGAAATCTTCGGCGTCAGATGTCCCCATTATGGCAAGAGGCGCACGTGATACGCCCACCACCCAGCCACCGGACACTTCAACCAAGTTAGTCAGGTCAACTCCTGGACCCGCGACGATCACCCTGGGGCCACCTTCTTTTAAAGGCGCGCCAACCATTGTCATGACGGGTAAAACCGTCACACAAAACACACCCGCAAGGACCACGGGGAGATATTGGGCAAATCGCATCATGCAACCTATCTGCACGCTGACCGGTTTCTACCAGATTAACTCTGGTCATTTTCTGAGCGATCAGCAGGCATTCTTTGCGTCACAGTCACCATTTTGCGACCACGCAAGATGCCACAGGGCTCAATCTGAAAAATAAACGCACCGCCAATAACTTGGCAGTGCGCTGAGGATAAGGTGCAAAAAGAGCAATATCAAAATTGCTCCGGAAATGCCTTATTCAGGCAATTTCGCAGTTCGAAGATACGGAAAATGCGTGGTGAATTCACCGTATTTTGCTTTGGCGTCCTCGTCGCTCACGGCGACCGGAATCACCACATCACCGCCCGGGGTCCAATTTGCAGGGGTGGCTACGTTCTCTTTGGCTGCGGTCTGCAGCCCATCCAACGCACGCAAAACTTCCGCGAAGTTCCGACCAACATTCATTGGGTAAGTCATAGACAACTTCAGTTGCTTGTCTGGGCCAATAATGAACACAGAACGCACTGTCGCACTATCCGCAGGCGTGCGCCCATCTGGCAAATAAGCTTCCGCAGGCAACATATCGAACGCTTTGGAAACAGCCAGCCCCTCATCGGCGATGATTGGGAAGCCAGCATCGGCGCTGGCGTAGGATTCAATATCCTTCTTCCAGCCTTTGTGCTCCTCAACGCCATCGACGGAAACGCCAATCACTTTCGTGCCGCGTTTCGCCCATTCGTCCGCCAACTGAGCCACGGCTCCAAATTCGGTGGTGCAGACGGGCGTAAAGTCTTTGGGGTGCGAGAACAAAATCGCCCAGCTTTCGCCGATCCAATCGTGAAAAGTGACCGTTCCCTGATCGGTTTCTGCCGTAAAATTCGGCACAACATCATTGATACGAAGGCCCATGGGTCCCTCCTTTTACTTGGGTGCACATGCCACACAGTGACCAAAGGCAGGCGCGCCAAAACGCGCGGGCTGGGCCAATGTGCAAAAATAGGTTTCGACGCCGCAATGCGACATAGCGCAGACTACATCTGTCTCCCATGAACGCCACCCCCTCTGTGCCAGAAATAATTTGATCAAATTTATTGTAACCGGACGTCCAGCCACTTGCGGGGCTCAAATTTGCTCGGCACAGTGGCGTCAAGATCGAGAGGGAGTGAACACCATGATCGAGAAACGCCAATTCTACATCAACGGCCAATGGGTCAATCCTGTTGCAGCCAATGACCTCAATGTCATTGACCCGGCCACCGAAGAGGTCTGCGCCGTGATCTCCTTGGGGGATCAGGCCGATACGGATGCCGCGGTTGCAGCCGCGCGCGCCGCTTTCCCTGCCTGGGCCGAGACACCGCTGGAGGAGCGCGTTTCTTTGGTGAAAAAGCTGCGCGACATCTACACAGCGCGCCGTGAAGACATGGCAGAGGCCATGCGTCTGGAAATGGGCGCGCCAAAAGATCTGGCAACGAACAACCAATGGGGCGCTGGCGTTTGGCATTTGGATGGCTTCCTGCAAGCCTTGGAAAGCTTTGAGTTTGAATACGCCATGGGCGCGGATCGTATGCGCAAAGAGCCGATTGGCGTCTGTGCAATGATCACCCCATGGAACTGGCCAATGAACCAAGTGTTCCTGAAGGCAATCCCCGCGCTTCTGGTGGGCTGCACCATGGTTCTAAAGCCCTCCGAAATCGCGCCACTGTCCTCTATTCTCTTTGCCGAAATGATGGATGAAGCTGGCTTCCCCGCCGGTGTTTTCAACATGGTCAACGGAGATGGCGTTGGCGTTGGATCACAACTCTCCGCACATCCGGGCGTTGACATGGTGTCCTTCACCGGCTCAACGCGCGCTGGCATCGCCATCTCCAAAGCCGCCGCTGACACGCTCAAGCGCGTCAGCCTCGAACTGGGCGGCAAAGGGGCCAACATCATCTTTGCGGATGCAGATGAAAAAGCCGTCAAACGTGGCGTGATCCACTGCATGCAAAACTCTGGCCAATCCTGCAACGCACCAACACGTATGATGGTCGAAAGCGGGCGCTATGCCGACGCCGTAGAACAGGCCAAAGCCGCCGCAGAAGCCACACAAGTGGGCGCCACCACTGAGGCCGGTCGCCACATTGGGCCGGTCGTGTCGGAACTCCAGTTCAACAAAATCCAAGGGCTGATCGAGACCGGTATCAAAGAGGGTGCAACCCTTGTCGCGGGTGGTTTGGGACGACCGGAAGGTGTCAACAAAGGGTACTATGTGCGCCCCACGGTCTTTGCCGACGTGACCCCAGAGATGACCATCTACCGCGAAGAGATTTTCGGCCCGGTCCTCGCCATCTCGCCTTTTGAAGACGAAGCACAAGCCGTGCAAATGGCCAATGACACGGTCTATGGCCTGACCAACTACATCCAGACACAGGATGACGAGAAACGCCTACGCGTGGCCCGCCAAGTGCGTTCTGGCATGGTGGAAACAAACGGCATCTCCCGCGTCAACGGCTCGCCGTTCGGCGGCTACGGCCAATCCGGCAACGGCCGCGAAGGCGGCACATGGGGGCTAGAAGAGTTCTGTGAAACCAAAGCTATCTCCGGCGTGCCACTGAACTGATCATCTCTCAGGACAGAAGAAAAAGCGCCGGGCAATCGTCCGGCGCTTTTTTCGTTTTGAACACACTACTTTTTCTGCAACGCCTGTTGAGCTTCAATCTGCGACACCGTGGCCAATACCGTCGCCACCCGCTTTTCGTCTGGCGGATGGGTCCCCCAAAAACTCAACTTTCCCGTGTCCAGACGATCCCCTTCGGGGCGTGCAAAATACCGCGCCCCCGCCACTGGATCATACCCAGCCATATAAGCAATGCGGGTTCCGAGCGTATCACTCTCCAACTCATAGGCTTGAGAGTAGGCCATGCCGCCAGCCGCAGCGCCAAGCGCCATGCTACTTTCAACAAGCAGCGGATCATATGAATTGCCATTTGACGCCCCTGCAGCAGCCGCCAGGGTGCCAAGAATGAGCGCACCAGCCAAAGCCTGTTGCTGCTGCTTGTCGATATGGCGCCCGATCAAATGCCCATATTCGTGCCCCATGACAAAGGCCACTTCGTCGTCATTTGCGCTGTCTTGCAGCAAAGGCATGCTCAGCCGAATGACAGGACCGGATTTTTCATAGGTAAAGTAAGCATTTCGGCTCTTCATCTCCCGATCAATTTCGACTGTGACATTACACTCAAAATCACCGCGATCGGCTGTCGCAGCCTCACAAACAGCCCTGCCTGTGGGTACAATTTTCGCCCGCACCCGATTGAAACGCCGTTCAGCAGCAGATGTGGACATCGGCGCGCGGGCAGTTTGTGCCTGACCCTCGGCAAAAAGCTGTTTTGCACGAGAGGTCTGCTCCGCGCTTATACTGGGCAACTCATAGGTGGTTCCGCAAGACGTTACAGCCAACAAAGCCGTCGCCAACCACACCGCAGCCAATTTCCTTTTCGTCACACCCAGATCCTTTCAAACAACAGTACGCCAGCATTGAGCGCGCCTATGCCCCACAGGGGCATAAGCTCAAGCAAATACTACCAGCTACATCTTATAGGTGTGTAAATCAGACCCAGTCTAGACGGAACCTGCTGCGCTCTACGCCGCAGGTTTTCCTGCGCGATTGCGCCGGCGACGCGGACGGCGTGTGTTGGGCTTGGCGCCATCCCCTTTACGTGCTGCGGTCTCAGACGGACTCTGAGCCGCTTTTTGCCCCGAGCCACGACCTCGGTTTCGAGACTTTCCGCCGCCACCTGAGCGCGGCCCACGCCCATACTGTTTCTTGGGCTCCTCAGGTTCCCCTTCAGGCCGATCAAATCGGCGGCCAATCAGCTTCTCAATGTCCTTCAGGTAGTCCCGTTCATCCGCAGCGCAGAAGGATATCGCGCGCCCATCGCGCCCGGCACGGGCAGTGCGCCCAATGCGGTGCACATAGCTTTCCGCCACATTGGGCAAATCAAAATTGATAACCAACGAAATCACCGGAATATCAATGCCACGCGCGGCAACATCCGTTGCGACCAACACCGTCACCTCACCATTGCGAAAGGCTTCAATTGCACGGTCCCGCTGGCCCTGACTTTTGTTGCCATGGATCGAAGCCGCATTGAACCCTTCAGCCACCAGCTGCTTCTTCATCCGCTCCGCACCATGTTTGGTACGCGAGAAAATCAGCGTGCTCTCCCCCATATTCTCAGACAGGATTTCCCGCAGCCGTTCGCGCTTCTCAGCCTTTTCATGAAACTCAACAGATTGGGCAATCTTATCCGCCGTCTTGCCGGGCGGCGCAATTTCCACGCGCTTGGGATCGCTGAGATAAGCGCGGCTCAGCTCTTCCATCTGTTTGGGCATGGTTGCAGAAAACAGCATGGTCTGGCGCGGCGTGCCCAGATGAGGCGCAATTTTGCGCAGCGAATGGATGAAACCCATGTCAAGCATCTGATCCGCTTCATCGAGCACAAGATACCCCACCGTCGACAGGTCAATTTCGCGCCGATCCAACAGGTCAATCAAACGTCCCGGCGTGGCCACAAGAATATCTGTGCCACGCGATAACATAGAAATCTGGCGATTGATGGACTGCCCGCCGACAACCGTCATCACTTTCATCGGCGTACCCTGCACCATCGGGCGCAGGTTGTCCGCAATCTGATTGACCAGCTCGCGCGTCGGCGCCAACACCAAGGCCTTCACGGTCTTAGGGGCTGGTTTGCCACGTTTTGCCAGCAACTGATCCATCATAGGAAGGCCAAAGGCCAGAGATTTGCCCGTTCCGGTCTGCGCAAGCCCCAATATGTCATGACCTTCCAAAGCCAGTGGAATGGCTTTTTGTTGAATAGGGGTCGGCGCATCAAAGCCGGCCGCTTTCAAGCCCTTGAGCAAAGTCGGCGACAGTCCCAATCCGTCAAATGTCGACATGTCTATGTCCTTTCATGCCGCACACTCAGGCACGGCCAACGCCACCTCCCGCAAAGGAGAAGCAACAGGGTAAGGCAGCACCGCCACGACACAGACGTATTCTGTGCCATCCGGCCTGTCCGTCAGAACCCTGCGTGATGGGAACGAAATCTGTCACTGATGCGCCCGTTCGGTCTCAGAAAACCCGGCGCGGCCTGCTCACGCGGCTGCGCAGCAACCCGCCCCACATAAGACATCCCGCCAACTTGTCAAGCAGCGCGACACAACGGGAAAAGGAGCCGATGCTACCATCCGCCCCTTCATTTGGCCTTCAATATCCCGAGGTGAATTGGCCGCAAGGCCAAGAGGGGCTGGCCCCTCCTGCCCAACGCTCAGCCTTTGCCTTTCCAGGGCACGAGGTATTGTTCCGCCCAGCGCATCAACATATCGATGCCAAAGCCAATAATGCCAATCAGGATAATGCCCATCAAAACAATATCCGTGTCCTGAAACTTGGAGGCAGACACAATCATCTTCCCCACCCCCTTTTCCGCAGCAACCAGCTCTGCGGCCACAACCGTGCCCCAGCAGACCCCCATGGCCACCCGCGCCGCGGTGAAAATTTCAGGCAACGAATTCGGAATGATCACATGGCGCAAAATCTGACGCTTACTTGCGCCAAGCGAATAGGCGGCATGCACTTTTGAGATTTTCACACCGGACACGCCGGAGCGTGCGCCAATTGCCATAATCCAAAGCGCCGCCAAAAACAGCAGGATGATCTTACCCTGCTCGCCGATCCCCGCCCAAATAATCACCAAGGGAATCAATGCCAGTGGTGGCACTGGGCGCATAAATTCGACGATCGGATCAAACCACCCTCGGAACCAGTTTGACAGCCCCATGGCATAGCCCAGCGGGATACCCACCGCGGCGCCCAAGGCAAACCCAACAATCACGCGAAACAACGAATAGCTGAGATGCTCAGCCAGCGTGACATTCTGATACCCATCACGGCTGACTGAAATGAGTCTTTGCCACACGCTCTCTGGAGCAGGCAGCCAGATGTTTTCCATCTGCCAGCCCTTGTCCGGTTCAAAGTTCAGCGTGCCCTTATCCGTAAGGGCCACACGGCCAAAGCCCACATCCACATCCGCGTCGCGGCTGATCGGTGTCGCGTTCACCGCAACGATCTTTGCCCCATCTTTGCGCGTGACCACATCATTGGCATCCCATCGCAGCAGCTTGGAGCGATAGGCCTGAACAACCAGCGTGTCATTCTGCGCCAGCCCTTCGTTTCCATCCACCACAGGCGCATCGGGCTTCTGCCCTGCTTCATGCACCCGAACCGCAACCTGCGCCTGCGCGGTTTCACCATCCGCTGTCTCAAGCGTATAGGTAAAGCGCGCATCGCCCAGAAACGGTCCCGGAGCGTGCAGGAACTTTGGCAACCAA
The DNA here is from genome assembly GCF_001458175.1 of Shimia marina. Lineage (GTDB taxonomy): Bacteria > Pseudomonadota > Alphaproteobacteria > Rhodobacterales > Rhodobacteraceae > Shimia > Shimia marina. The sequence goes on along the minus strand of NZ_CYPW01000032.1, from coordinate 16,586 downwards.
GCGGATCCTGTGAATGCCCCCCAGATGACAAAAATCAAAACAACCGAGATGACAGAAGCCGCCTTGTTGGACACCACGGCACTTTCATCGCCAAATGTCACCGTTTTCAGGGAGGTAAAATCTTGAACAGGCGACAGCCGATGCTTGATCTGTGTATAGACAAACAGCGCAAATAGAATGAGCCCGATGTACAGTGCCAGATACGGCAACATGCCCAGCACCGACAAAAACAGCGTGATCAACTCGCCGCCGAGATCTGCAATAATCTGTCCCATTTATGCGCTCTCCTCTGTGCGGCCCATGATCTCTTCTTCCATGTTCCAGATCATGTTGAGGATCTCTTCGCGGGTTGGCGCATAGTCGGGGTGTTTCTTCACCTCACGCAAATCCGCCCCCACGCCCATATCTGCAAAAGGCAGGCGGTATTCCTTGTGTATGCGCCCCGGACGTGGCGCCATCACCAACAACCGCTCGCCCAGCAACAGCGCTTCTTCAACCGAGTGCGTAATGAGAATGATCGTCTTACCCGTCTCTTTCCAAAGCTTGAGGACGAGGCTCTGCATTTTCTCCCGCGTGAGCGCATCCAAGGCACCCAGCGGTTCATCCATCAGGATGACATCCGGGTCATTGGCCAAACACCGGGCCAGCGCCACCCGTTGCTGCATCCCACCAGAGAGCTCATAGACCATCTTTTCTTTAAAGTCCTGCAGCCCAACCACATCGAGCAGATGATCCACGATTTCCGCGCTTTCCGCTTTGGGCATCCCCTTCATGTCCGGCCCAAAGCTCACATTGTCCCGCACGCTCATCCACTCAAACAGCGCGCCCTGCTGAAACACCATGCCGCGTTCCGCATCAGGCCCGGTCACTTGGTGGCCGTTCAGGACGATCTGTCCTTCCGTAGGGGCCAAAAAGCCTGCCACAATATTGAGCAAGGTGGTCTTACCACACCCTGATGGCCCCAATACGCTCAACAGTTCCCCTTGTTTGAGATCTAGGCTCACGTCCTTGAGCGCCTGAACATGCCCACCATTGGGCAAATCAAACCGCATGGACAGATTTTGAATAGATAATCCTGTCATGGTCCCTGTCAGTCATTGGGCACGTCAAGCAAAACACTCAACGCGCACGGCGGTGGGCCGCCTATATCGTGGGAAAGAATAGGTAAAGGGCTGGAGCACCTTTCGGGGCAGGCTCCAGCCCACAGTCAGGCTTACAACCCTTTTGCAGCTTCCAAGGGCGCGGTGTTCACCGTACCGTCATAGCTGTCCAATGCACCGGGGATAGAACCGGCATCGACAAAAACGCCCGCAACACCTTGCATGAAGCTCTGCGCCGTCCCGCCGAGCCATGCGCCGCTCAATTGCTCATCAACTGTTGGGAATTTGAAGGTGGCCAGTGTCGAAGCCGTGGCCTCTTCATCCATACCGGCATCTTTGGCGATCACCGGCAGCATTTTTGCCTGATTGGCTTCATCGGCCCACATGGCATTTGCCTTGGCTGTCACTGCGAGGAACTGCGCCAGCATGTCGCCCTCTTCTGCGATGAAGGAAGCAGGGGCCGTTGTGGCATCAAACACCAGAATACCCAGCTCTTCTTTCTCTGCGCCTGTCAAAAGCACATTGCCGTGCTCGGTCATACGACGCAACGCACCGCCCCAGCCACAGGCCATATCCAAAGACCCCTGAGCCAGCGCTGCGGCACCTTCTGCCGGCGCCATATCCACAACTTCCATAGAAGCCACATCAACGCCAAAATGGTTCATCTGGCTCAGGAAGCCATAATGCGCCGCGGTTCCCAGAGGGACGGCCACTTTCTTGCCAGCGAGCTCTGCCGCGCTGTCTTTGTCGATTTCCAAGCCCGATGCGACAACACAGTTGTCATTGTCGGAATAGCTGACAGCAACGTCAACAATCTGGATATCCTGACCTGCACTGGCTGCGACAACAAAAGGCGGCACCCCTTGGCTCACCGAAATCTGCACATCCCCAGAGGCCATGGCCGCACTCATCGCTGTACCTGTGTCAAAGCTCACCCAATTGATGGTGGTGCCCAGCGCTTCTTCATACATGCCTGTTTGCTTGGCGTATTGGAATGGCATTGGCCATTCGAGAAAGTAGGCGACGGTGATTTCTGCGGTCGCGGCCTGTGCCCCCAGCAGCATGGCCGTGGATGCGGTGGCGCCCAAAAGCACTTTTTTGATACTCATCTTCAATTCTCCCGTTGTCTGTAGTGGCGCGTTATGAACCGCACCCAATGGATCTTATGATCTCTTTTTGAGCTGTCAGCAAAACGCGTCCCTCTCAATCCGAGCGGAAATTCACCGACCGATCAATGTTTTTTTGGTCAAATCAATGTGCTCCGCCCCCTGCGCCTCCATCGATTGAAATTTTGACCATTTGATAGAAACATATATAAAATAAGGCTTTGCGGCACTTTGGGAAGTTCTCAAAGGAGAACGCTGGCAGCCTTTGGACTTATAAAGATATAACTTTTGGCCCTATAAAGCTGCTTGAAAAAGTCGCGAGGATATCGTGCAAATCGAGATACATCGCCCGTAGAGGGTCAATCAGCACGCCAAAGTTGCGTTTTTTTAAGGAGTCTCCCGCCATGGACGGCATTCTGAAAGACAATGACATCAGCCATGTCGTCAAAGCAGACAAGGCCCATGTTTGGCATCACCTGATCCAACACAAGCCTTTTGAGACCAATGATCCGCGTATCATCATCGAAGGCAAAGGCATGCGTGTCTGGGATCAGAACGGCAAAGAATACCTTGATGCTGTGTCCGGCGCTGTCTGGACGGTGAACGTGGGCTATGGCCGCGAACGCATCGCCAATGCTGTGCACGAGAACCTCATGAAGATGTGCTATTTTGCAAATGCCGCCGGCAATATTCCCGGTGCGCTTTACGCAGAGAAACTGATTGAAAAGATGCCGGGAATGAGCCGCGTCTACTATTGCAACTCAGGGTCAGAAGCCAATGAGAAGGCTTTCAAACTGATCCGCCAGATCGCGCACAAAAAATACGGCGGTAAGAAAACCAAAATTCTATACCGTGATCGCGACTACCACGGCTCTACGCTCGCAGCCATGTCTGCAGGTGGACAGGACGAACGCAACGCGCAATACGGCCCCTTTGCACCGGACTTTGTCCGCGTGCCACACTGTATGGAGTACCGCAAAGATGAGCTGGGCCTTGGCCACCTCTCCGGTCGTGACTTTGGCATTGCCGCAGCCAATCAAATCGAAGATGTGATCCTGAGAGAAGGTCCAGAAACCGTGGGGGCTCTGTGCCTGGAGCCCGTCACCGCAGGCGGCGGCGTGATCACCCCACCTGAAGGGTATTGGGACCGCGTACAGGAGATCTGTCAGGAATATGACATCCTTCTCCATATTGATGAGGTCGTCTGTGGCATTGGACGCACGGGCACCCATTGGTTTGGCTATCAGCACTACGGCATCAAGCCTGACTTCGTAACCATGGCCAAAGGCGTTGCCTCTGGATATGCCGCAATCTCCTGTATGGTCACCACAGAAGAAGTCTTCGAAATGTTCAAATCTGATCCAACCGACAAGCTGGATCATTTCCGGGACATTTCCACATTCGGTGGCTGCACCGCCGGTCCGGCTGCCGCACTGGAAAACATGGCCATCATCGAAGAAGAAGGTTTGCTGGAAAATTGCACCGCTATGGGCGAACGCATGATGGGCAATCTCAAGGCCCTCATGGAGAAACACACCATCATCGGTGACGTGCGTGGCAAAGGACTTTTCCTTGGCTGCGAGTTGGTCAAAGATCGTGAGACCAAAGAGCCTGTAGATGAGGCAGACATTGCCGCCGTGGTCGCAGACTGTGGCGCACAAGGGGTGATCATCGGCGCTGCCAACCGCTCGGTTCCGGGCCGTAATAACGTCATTGCCTTCTCACCTGCATTGATCGCCACAGCCGCAGATATCGACACGATCACAAATGCGGTGGACAACGCGCTCACCAAAGTCTTCGGCTGATCTGTTTTGCGAACGCCAGGGAGGTCGGGCGCTGTCCGTCCTCCCTTGAACGCACCCCACTTTGCGCTGCTGAAACACAGGTTTGACTTTCAAACACGCCGCATTTGCCTTCCTCTTTGGCATCCAGTTTCACCCTGTGCCACCAGGTTGGATCGCGCGCCCATTCTGCAAATCGCACCACGATAAACCTCTGCGATCGCGGCCTCGTCCGCTAGCCTCAAGCATAAACGAACTGTGAAGCCCGAATGGCGAAGTCCAGTTTGCAACCCAAATAAGTCCAGTATAGCGTCCCACTATGGCTATCTCGGTTGAAACCTTCTTCCTCTCACCTGACTCTCAGGGCACACTTCAGGCCCAAATTCAGCAACTTATCGCAGAAGGCATTCTTTCTGGCCGATTTCGGCGTGGAGAAAAACTGCCCTCCTCACGCAAACTGGCAAGCCATTTGGGGGTGTCGCGTATCACCGTCACCCTCGCCTATACCGAACTTTTGGCCAATGACTATCTGACGTCGCGCGGGCGCTCTGGCTACTACGTCAGTGAGAACGCGCCTGTTCCCCCAAGTTTTTCGCCCCCCAAAGAGCGCGAAGACACGGTCGACTGGTCCCGCGCTCTTGGGCGTCGGTTCACAGGGGGGGTGACCCCGGACAAACCCAAAGACTGGGCCAATTATCGCTACCCTTTCGTGTATGGGCAAACCGATCCAAGCTTGTTCGATCACGCCAACTGGCGGCTCTGCGCTCTGCAAGCTCTTGGGCAAAAAGATTTTACGGCTCTGACCTCTGACTACTATGATCAGGATGATCCCGAATTGGTCGAGTTTATCGCGCGCAATACATTGCCACGCCGCGGCATCATTGCGCGTCCCGAAGAAATCCTGATCACACTTGGCGCTCAAAATGCATTATGGATTGCGGCGCAGGTGCTTCTGACACAACGCCGCACAGCCGCCATAGAGAACCCCTGCTACCACGCGCTGCGCGATATTCTCAACCAGTCTCGCTGTCATGTGGAGCCTGTCAATGTGGACAAGGACGGCCTTGACCCAGCCCGAATTCCCAAAGAATCCGACGTCATCTTCACCACCCCCAGCCACCAATGCCCCACCACAGCCACCATGCCCATGACACGCAGGCAGGCTCTTTTGGATCGCGCACGAGAGATCGACGCGCTGATTGTTGAAGACGACTACGAGTTCGAAATGTCCTTTGTGGATGCCCCCTCACCTGCGCTAAAATCTCTCGATACCGAAGGGCGCGTAATCTACGTCGGCAGCTTCTCCAAATCTCTCTTTCCCGGCCTGCGACTGGGGTATCTTGTTGGCAGTGAAAGCTTCATCCGCGAAGCCCGCGCACTGCGTGCCTCCGTTCTGCGCCACCCGCCAGGGCACATTCAGCGAACCGCAGCTTATTTCCTGTCTCTAGGGCATTATGATGCCTTGATCCGCCGCATCAGAGACGCGCTCAAAAGCCGCCGAAGCATTATGCAGGAAGCCATTGACCATTCCGGCCTGTTGGTCGCAGGCAAAGGGGCCGAAGGCGGATCCTCATTCTGGATGCAGGGGCCCAGCGCCTCCAATGCCGCCCATTTCGCGCAAAACCTCAAGCAAGAAGGCGTATTGATCGAGCCGGGCGCATCCTTCTTCTCAAGTGACACGCCACCTCAGAACTTCTATCGCCTAGGGTATTCCTCCATTCCGGCAGAGCGCATACCCGCAGGCATCGACAAAATCGCAAGAGCCCTCTCCCAGGAACAGAATTGGCCATAACTGGATGGCCAAACTGGCCCTAACGCCCCACACCACCAAACCGTAATTTCACATCAAAACAGCACGCCTACCTCAAGTGGGTGCAGTATGGAGTTCGCCTCATGAAAATGACAACCGAAGAAGCCTTTGTAAAAGTGCTTCAAAAACACGGCATTGAGCATGTCTTTGGCATCATCGGCTCTGCCTTCATGCCGATTTCTGACATTTTCCCGCAAGCGGGGATCACATTTTGGGACTGCGCGCATGAAGGCTCCGGCGGCATGATGGCAGATGGCTACACGCGCGCCACCGGCAAAATGTCGATGATGATTGCGCAGAACGGCCCGGGCATCACCAACTTTGTGACCGCTGTAAAAACCGCCTATTGGAACCACACCCCGCTGCTTCTGGTGACCCCACAGGCTGCCAACAAAACCGTTGGTCAGGGTGGTTTTCAAGAAGTCGAACAAATGGCCCTGTTTCAGGACATGGTCGCCTATCAGGAAGAAGTGCGCGATCCGTCCCGCGTGGCCGAGGTGCTGGCCCGCGTGATCGCACAGGCCAAGCGCCACAGCGCCCCAGCTCAAATCAACATCCCCCGTGATGTCTGGACACAGGTGATCGACATCACGCTGCCAGAACCTGTGGAATTTGAAGCCTCCTCTGGCGGCACAGATTCGGTCGCACAAGCCGCCGCTCTGCTCTCTGAAGCCAAAAACCCTGTCATGCTCAATGGTGCCGGTGTTGTGCTGTCCAAAGGCGGCATTGACGCGTCCATGGCACTGGCAGAGAAACTCGATGCGCCCGTCTGTGTCGGCTACCAGCACAATGACGCCTTCCCCGGATCGCACCCGCTGTTCGCAGGCCCGCTTGGATACAACGGGTCCAAAGCGGCCATGGAACTTATCAAAGATGCGGATGTGGTCTTGGCCTTGGGCACCCGATTGAATCCGTTCTCCACCCTGCCCGGCTATGGCATGGAGTACTGGCCGACCGATGCCAAAATCATTCAGGTGGACATCAACCCCAACCGTATTGGTCTGACCAAAAAAGTCGATGTCGGGATTGTTGGGGATGCAGCCAAAGTCGCAACTGGCATCCTGACACAGCTGGCGGAAGCCGCAGGTGACGCAGGCCGCGACGCCCGTAAGAGCCACATTGCCAAAACAAAATCCGCTTGGGCACAACAGCTGTCGTCGATGGATCATGAAGACGATGATCCCGGCACCACTTGGAATGAGCGCGCGCGCGCAGACAAACCTGAATGGATGAGCCCGCGCATGGCATGGCGCGCCATCCAATCCGCGCTCCCTCGCGAAGCCATCATCAGCTCCGATATCGGCAACAACTGTGCCATCGGCAACGCCTATCCAGATTTTGACGCAGGCCGAAAGTATCTGGCACCAGGCCTGTTTGGTCCCTGTGGTTATGGTCTGCCTTCTGTCATTGGGGCGAAGATCGGCTGCCCAGACGTGCCCGTGGTCGGCTTCTCAGGTGATGGTGCCTTTGGTATCGCGGTCACAGAGCTGACAGCAATTGGCCGCGAAGAATGGCCCGCAGTGACGCAGGTTGTCTTCCGCAACTACCAATGGGGTGCCGAGAAGCGCAATTCGACCCTGTGGTATGACGACAACTTCGTTGGAACAGAGCTGGACACTCAGGTCTCTTATGCAGGGATCGCGCAGGCCTGCGGCCTGCAGGGTGTCGTTGCGCGCACGATGGAAGAATTGACCGCCGCGTTGAACAAGGCTGTGGAAGATCAGATGACCCACGGGAAAACCACCTTGATCGAAGCGATGATCAATCAGGAACTCGGAGAACCCTTCCGCCGCGATGCCATGAAGAAGCCCGTTGCGGTCGCCGGCATTGATCCTGCCGATATGGTTCCTCAGCAAGGCCACTAACACCGTGTTCGGGAGGATGACATCAATCCGCCCGACGGAAAAGTCGGGCTGCACCTGCCCTTCACGACAGGTGCAGCCCAGTTCAAATCAAGCCAAAGCGAGGGTCACCGCCGTGGCATCCACGATGTCCTGCACGGTTGCGCCACGGCTCAAATCACAGACAGGCTTGCGAAACCCTTGGAGAATGGGGCCCAGAGCCTGCGCGCCAGCCAGTTCCTGCGCCAATTTATATGCAATGTTGCCCGCATCCAGAGATGGAAACACCAAAACATTGGCATCCCCGGCTCCAAGCCCCTTCTTCTCCGCCACAGTTGGATTAAGCGCTGCATCCCCCTGCACCGGCCCCACAAAGCCCGTGATCTCCGCAGCCGCGCGCACCTTGTCCACACTCGCCCCAGATCCAGAAGCGCCTGTTGAAAATGACAAGAGCGCCACGCGCGCTGTCCCTAATAACGCTCTGCCTGAGCGCTCAGACGCCTGCGCAATGGCCGCCAGCGCCTCGGCCTCCGGATCCACATTCAAACCGCAGTCCGCAAAAATCACCTCTCGCCCACTGGGAAACCGCATCAAAAAGAAAGAGCTTGGGACCGTCACGCCATCGTCCAGCCCAATGCCAATGCTGGCGGCTTCTATCACTTTCTTGGTAGAGGCAACCGCCCCAGCTACCATCGCATCTGCCTCACCAACGGCCACCATGGCAGCGGCACGATATAACGGGCGCGCCACCATCCGCCGCGCCACCGCTTCTTTCACGCCTCGCGCCGCCATCAACGCAGATACATACGCTTTCGTATTGTTACCCAGCGCCACCGGCACACAAATCCCATCGGCCCGCAACTGCTCCGCAGCTTGCGCAATCCGGTCGTCTTCCATTTCAGGCATCACAACCCGTGATTTGCGTGCTTTCGCACCGGCGATGGCGGTCTCTAGTGCTGACATTGTTCCTCCCCAATTCCTGCAATTAAGGAGCCACTCGTGACAGAAAACGTCAAGATCAACCGCGGTCTCAAGGGTATTTACTTCGAACGCTCCGGCGTCAGTCACATCGACGGGGCCAAGGGGGAACTCTCTTATCGTGGCTATTCCATCCATGATCTCGCTACCCAATCCACGTTTGAAGAGGTCTGCTATCTCCTGATCCATGGCGAGCTGCCCACGGAAGCTGAACTTGCCGATTTTGATGCCGCCCTCAAAGCCGCGCGCGACCTGCCTCCAGCGATCTATGAGATTATCCGCGCGACCAAAGACGGCCATCCAATGGATG
>NZ_CYPW01000032.1:0-7530 GCF_001458175.1 Shimia marina | reverse complement strand
CCGCAACGGACGTGATCCTGTGCCCGCCGACAAAACACTCAGCCATGCCGCGAATTGGCTCTGGATGCTGAAAGGGGAGACACCTTCCGAGGACGCCGCCAAGCTTGCGGATGTGGATTTTATCCTGCACGCCGAACACGGCGCCAATGCGTCTTCATTTGCCGCGCGCGTGACCATAGGCACAGATACAAACCTTCATGGCGGCATCGTGACCGCGCTCTCCACGCTGGCAGGTCCAGCCCATGGGGGCGCAGCAGAAGACGTGATGAAAATGGTGCAGGACATCGGCACGCCAGAAAACGCGGCCGCCTATGTCAAAGCAAAGCGCAAGAACCGCGAAGCTGTCACCGGCTTTGGCCACCGCGTCTACCGTGCAGAGGATCCGCGCGCGCGCCACATGCGGGATGGCGTCAAGAAACTCGGCGAAGAAATGGGCGCGCCGGAATGGTATGAAATCCTGCAAGGCGTCGTCGACGCCATGAAGCCTTACGCGCGCCACGGCCTAAACGTGAACGTCGACTTTTACTCCGGCGTCATCTACCAACTACACGGCATCCCGATGGATCTCTATGTGCCGATCTTCGCAATTGGCCGTATGCCGGGCTGGATCATCCAGTGCATGGATCAGCAAGACAGCAACATCTTGATCCGCCCCCTGACACTCTACAATGGTCCAGACGTGCGCCCTTACACGCCTGTGTCAGAGAGATAAATCCCCGCCCAACGCCAACATTGCCTTGACCAACAGGACTGGTTTGTCTCTGCTGACAGAAAGAAGGATTTTCCCGCTTGCGTGCGACAAACAGAACTGGATCCCCAAGCCACCTCTCCTCGCAGATCAAAATGCGCACAAAGGAGGCGTTTCATAAGAACTTCCCCGGTGTCGCCGTCGCAATTACCGTGGCCGCTACGGCGCAACTTCTCTCAGAACATCATGGCGCGCCGGCTATGCTGCTGGCCCTCCTCTTTGGAATCGCCCTGAACTTTCTTGGGGAGGAGGGCCGCACCGTGGCCGGTGTCGGCTTCTCGGCCCGCACCCTCCTGCGCATTGGCGTTGCCCTGTTGGGTGTACGTATTTCTGCCATGTCGGTGATGGCTCTGGGTTGGCCTCTGATCGCTTTGACCATTCTGGGCGTCGCAACCACCATTGGTTTTGGTCTGTTTATCGCCCGATTTCTGGGCCACAAGTGGCGGTTTGCCACGCTGACCGCAGGGTCCGTTGCCATCTGCGGCGCCTCTGCCGCTATGGCTATCGCCGCCATCCTGCCTAAGGATGACCGCAGCGAAGAACGCCTGCTCTTCACGGTGATGGGCGTGACCGTGATGTCCACCATCGCCATGATCGCCTATCCGGCCATCGTGACCCAACTTGAGTTGGGTGATCAAATGGCCGGTGTCTTCTTAGGGGGCACAATCCATGACGTGGCACAGGTTGCAGGCGCAGGGTTTTCCATATCTCAGGAAGTCGGCGACACGGCGGTCCTGGTCAAGTTGATCCGCGTGTCCATGCTGGCCCCCGTTGTTCTGATTGCGTCGCTCCTGATCCGCAGCTTTGTAAAAACCCCCACAACCGGCGAACGCCCCCCAATTCTGCCCGGGTTTGTGCTCGGCTTTTTGGCGCTGGCAACACTCAACACATTTGGCGCGATCCCTGCGCCAATCTGTGACCTTCTCAGCGACATGTCCCGCTACTTCCTTCTCACAGCAGTGGCCGCTGTGGGCATGAAAACCAATCTCAAACAGGTGCTCGGCGTTGGCGGTGCAGCCATTGCGCTCATCATTGTCGAAACCCTGTTCATTGCAGGCTTTATTCTCGCGGGGATTTACTTGCTCACCTAGAAACGCGCCAAGGGAGGCCAGATGACATTCCAGCAACCCACCCTCAACACCTCTCCAAAAGTCTCTGACGAGATCCGCCAGACAACCTGTTACATGTGTGCCTGCCGATGCGGCATCAATGTGCACATGAAGGATGGTAAGGTCGCCTATATTGAGGGCAATCGCGACCACCCGGTGAACAAAGGCGTGCTCTGCGCCAAAGGCTCCGCAGGGATCATGCAGGTGAACGCGCCTTCACGGCTCAAAAAACCCCTTAAGCGCGTTGGCCCACGCGGATCTGGCGAATTTGAGGAAATCAGCTGGGAAGAGGCGATGAACATCGCTGTTGGCTGGCTCACCGAGCTGCATGAAACAGCGCCACACAAATTGGCGTTCTTCACCGGTCGCGATCAATCACAAAGCTTCACAAGCTTCTGGGCCCAGCACTTTGGCACGCCCAACTACGCAGCCCACGGCGGATTTTGCTCGGTCAATATGGCGGCGGCAGGCATTTACACAATGGGCGGAGCCTTCTGGGAATTTGGGCAGCCGGATTGGGACCACACAAAACTCTTCATGATTTTTGGCGTCGCTGAAGACCACGACAGCAACCCGATCAAAGCAGGCATCGGCAAGCTCAAAGCACGCGGGGCCAAGGTCATTGGTGTGAACCCGGTGCGCTCCGGCTACAACGCCGTGGCAGACGAATGGGTCGGCATCACACCGGGCACCGACGGGCTGTTTATTCTCGCCCTCATTCATGAGCTGATGAAGGCGGGCAAGATCGACCTGCATTACCTCGCACAATACACCAATGCAGCCGTGCTGGTAGACGCGGAAACCGGCCTCCTGATGCGCGATGCTGACGGCAAAGAACTGGTCATTGACCGCACCACCGGCAAACCCACGCCTTTTGACCAAAAGGGCGTGCGCCCCGACCTGTCCGCGACCTATCGCAAAGCAGGCGTCACCCATCGCACGGTGATGCACCTGATGGCGGAGAAATACCTTGATCCCCAATACGCGCCGGAAAACGTGGCCGAGAAAACCGGCATCTCCGCCCAAAAGATCAAAACCATCGCCGCCGAACTGGCCCGCGTCGCTTTTGACGAAGCCTTTGAGCTGGAACAGGACTGGACGGACTTCCGTGGCGAAACCCACAAGACCATGACAGGTCGCCCGGTCAGCTTCCACGCCATGCGCGGAATTTCCGCCCATTCCAATGGTTTCCAGACCTGCCGCGCCCTGCATGTGCTGCAAATCCTTCTGGGCACGGTCGAAGTTCCCGGCGGTTTCCGCTTCAAGCCCCCCTATCCCAAGCCGGTGTCCGCTCACCCAACGCCACACGGCTATGGCCGCCCGGGCAAACCCCTCGCTGGTCCGCATCTCGGCTTCCCGCGTGGCCCCGAAGACCTGCAGATCAATGAGGACGGCACGGCCTGCCGGATTGATAAGGCGTTCACATGGGAAAACCCCATGTCCGTGCATGGCCTCATGCATATGGTGATCTCAAACGCCCACGCCCAAGATCCTTATCCGATCGACACGCTGTTCATGTACATGGCCAACATGTCGTGGAACTCCACGATGAACACCTCTGGCGTGATTAAGATGCTGACCGACCGCAATGATGATGGCGGCTATCGCATCCCACGCATCATCTATTCCGATGCCTACAGCTCAGAAATGGTCGCTTACGCCGATCTGATCCTGCCAGACACCACCTATCTGGAGCGCCACGACTGTATATCGCTGCTCGACCGCCCCATTTGTGAGGCAGACGGTGCCGCTGACGCCATCCGCTGGCCGGTGGTGGAGCCGGATCGCGACGTGCGCGGCTTCCAATCCGTCCTGATCGAGTTGGGCGCGCGCATTGGCCTGCCGCATTTCCTCAATGAGGATGGCACCCCCAAATGGAAAGACTACGCCGATTATATCGTGAATCATGAACGTCGCCCGGGCGTCGGCCCGCTCGCGGGCTTCCGTGGCGAGGAGGGCGATCAGTTTGGCCGCGGCAAGGTGAACCCGGAGCAGCTACAGCGCTACATCGACAGTGGCGGCTTCGCCATCGAACATGTGCCCGAAAATGCGCGCTACATGAAGCCATGGAACCAGCACTATCAGGACTGGGCGGTGAAAATCGGCCTCTTTGATGCACCGCAGCCCTTCCTGTTCCAGCTTTATGTCGAGCCGATGCGCAAGTTCCAACGCGCCGCCGAGGGGCATGGGGGCATCCAGCCACCGGACCATCTGCGCGACCGCCTCAAACAGGTCATGGACCCGCTTCCCATCTGGTATGAACCGCTGGAAGATGGCCGCGTGGATCCTGACGAATTCGATGTCCACGCGCTCACGCAACGTCCTATGGCGATGTACCACAGTTGGGGCACGCAAAACGCCTGGCTGCGGCAGTTGCACGGGGAAAACCCGCTCTACCTGCCAACCAAACTCTGGAACAAACATGGTTTTGAAGAAGGCGACTGGGCACGCGTGACCTCTGCGCATGGCGCTATCACTGTCCCTGTGGCCCATCAGTCAGCATTGAATGAAAACACCGTCTGGACGTGGAATGCCATTGGCAAGCGCCGTGGCACCTGGGCGCTCTCTGAAGATGCGCCGGAAGCCAACCGGGGCTTTTTGCTCAACCATCTGATCCACGAGCTTCTGCCGCCCAAAGGGGATGGCCTGCGGTGGGCCAATTCTGATCCCATCACCGGACAGGCCGCTTGGTTTGATCTGCGTGTGAAAATCGAAAAAGCGGCCGTGCCTGTTGTGGCGCAACCGACCTTTGCCCCCATCACATCACCTGTGCCGCAAGGTCCGGAAACACTCACATGGAAGGTCGGCAAATGAGTATGACCTCAATTCAAAGAGCGAGGCTCCGCACCTCCGCGATAAAGCTGCAATACCGACGCAATACAGAGGTCAAAACATGACTGATCTCCCAACCCAAACCGACCGCAGCCTCGGCCTTGTGATTGATCTGGACACCTGTGTTGGCTGCCACGCCTGCGTGATCTCCTGCAAAGGCTGGAACACGGAAAACTATGGCGCGCCTTTGTCTGATCAACGCCCCTATGGCACAGAACCCATGGGCACATTTCTAAATCGCGTACACAGTTATGAGGTGCAGCCCGAGGACGGCACAGCGCAGACCGTCCACTTCCCAAAGTCTTGTTTACATTGCGAAAGCGCTCCCTGCGTCATCGTCTGCCCAACGGGCGCGAGCTACAAGCGGGTTGAGGATGGTATTGTTCTGGTGAACGAGGATCACTGCATCGGCTGTGGCCTCTGCGCATGGGCCTGCCCCTATGGTGCCCGCGAGTTGGATCAGGAAGAGGGCGTGATGAAGAAATGCACGCTGTGTGTCGATCGCATCTACAATGAAAACCTGCCCAAAGAAGACCAAATCCCCTCCTGCGTGCGCACCTGTCCTGCTGGTGCCCGCCACTTCGGCGACCTGTCTGATCCCAATTCAGACGTCAGCCAACTTGTTGAAAGCAGAGGCGGATTCGACCTCATGCCGGAAATGGGCACCAAACCTGTGAACAAATATCTGCCCCCAAGGCCCAAGGATTCCTGGGATGATCAAAGCCTTTTGGCCCCGCTTCTGAAACCTGTGGCCGAAGAACCGGTCGGCTTCCTCGGATGGCTCGACAAAGCGCTTGATAAACTGCCCGGAGGGTCTGCCTGATGCACCCCGCACCATCCGTCATCATCTTTTCCACCCTCTCTGGTCTTGGGTTCGGCCTTCTATTCTGGCTTGGCATCGACCTCACGCCCCCCACAGGCGGAGTGGCTTTTGCTTTCTTTTTCATAGGCTTTGCGTTGGCGGTTGGCGGGCTTTTGTCCTCTACCTTCCACCTTGGCCACCCAGAACGCGCCTGGCGTGCGCTTAGCCAATGGCGGACCAGTTGGCTCAGTCGCGAGGGCATCTGTGCCGTCGCCGCGCTCTGCGTCATGGGGCTCTATGCGCTCTGCCTGATCTTCTTTGCCACACATATCGTGATCTTAGGCTGGATCGGAGCGCTACTGTCACTGCTGACTGTCTTTACGACTTCGATGATCTATGCTCAGCTCGATACTGTCCCGCGTTGGAAAACCCCATTAACGCCAGCACTTTACCTCAGTTTCTCCCTGGCAGGGGGGGCTCTGCTGTCAGGCCGTATCACGATTGCAATCGCCTTGCTGGCCATCGCGGCTGTCATCCAAATCTTCTGGTGGATAAGGGGCGACAACGCGCTAACCATTAGCGGCACAGACATGGGCACCGCCACAGGATTGGGCGAACGAGGCACTGTGCGTTCTATGGCGCATCCACACACCGCGCCGAACTATCTGGTCAAGGAGTTCATCTATGTGATCGGCCGCAAACACGCCCAGAAACTGCGTGTGATTGCTTTTGTGCTCACCTTCGCGCTGCCCTTGGTGATCTTGGCCCTTCTGCCTTTCAGCCACATCCTGGCCGCGATTGCTGTACTCAGCCATATCGCAGGCGTTGCCACATCCCGCTGGCTGTTCTTTGCAGAGGCCGAACACGTCGTCGGCCACTACTACGGCATGCGTTAACGCGCCTTCCCGCGCCAGGTATCAAGCCAGGCGCGGAACCGGCCGCGCTTTTCGGTGATATTGTCGCCAGCGGCATCCCAGCTGTCCGCCACATCATTGAGCACAGGGTCGATCCGCGCCTCTCGGAAACGCCGCCAGCGCACATAGACCGCCCAGAAAAGCGCCACCATAAGTGTCAGGAAAATGATGTTGAACCATGGAATGATGGTCACATCCGGCCCGGCTACAGGTTTGATCCCCACAGCGTTGGGAAAGGCTGAAAAGAACTCGTTGCGCCAGCCATAATGTGTGATCACCACCCACTCGGGATCGGCCTTGGTGGACACCAGATCACTCGCTTCTGTATAGAGGTTGGCCGTGTCAAACTTGAAGTAGGGAGGCCAGCTCCAACCCGTATCTTCATTGCGATAGACCCGCGCATTTTCATTGGCATCAAAGGCCTGAATGAACTGCACATCCCGGTTGATCAGCCCTGCGGATTGCTTGTCTGGTTTCGACCAGAAAATTCGCGTCCAATCTCCGAGTTCCTGCCGCTCCTCGTAGGTGCCAACAACCCGCACCACATCATGCTGTGGCAGCGTATAATGCAGCCAAGCTGCCAAGCCGCCCCAAACGAGGACGCGGAGAATCCATTTAGCATAAACCATTTAAGTTGCCCTTACATAGAGTTGATCACGTAGATGAGGATCGCCACAAGCGTCACAGAAACGATATAGACACCTAAGATCAATTTGCGACGCAAAGAGCCATCATAATCTTCAAGAGCCAGTGCAATTGGCGCCTCTGTATCTCTTGTCATGAAATTGATCCAACAGCACCTCAGAACGATGATCGATAAAGTGGTCGTCACCGCCCAATGAGGCGGATGACGATCTCACCATTGATCTCATCGGTGACTTGGCAGGTATCCTGTCGGTCGCCACCTCGTCGGACAGTAGCCGCGTCGCAGCGGAGCTTTCTAAAATTCAACCTATGCAACAAGACCTTAGCTCTAAAACGCAAACAGCCCCCAATAGGGGCTGTGTGTCTGCGCTGACCTCGCAAGAGGTGCTGGTTGCGGGAGTAGGATTTGAACCTACGACCTTCAGGTTATGAGCCTGACGAGCTACCGGGCTGCTCCATCCCGCGACGCTTTTGCCTTTT
>NZ_CYPW01000031.1:0-2500 GCF_001458175.1 Shimia marina | reverse complement strand
AAGGCCAATCAAACTCGGAGATAGCTGGTTCTCTGCGAAATCTATTTAGGTAGAGCGTCATCTGAATACCCCGGGGGGTAGAGCACTGGATGGGTAATGGGGCCCCACAGGCTTACTGATCCTAACCAAACTCCGAATACCCGGGAGTACTAGATGGCAGACACACTGCGGATGCTAACGTCCGTAGTGGAGAGGGAAACAACCCTGACCTACGACTAAGGCCCCTAATTCATGGCTAAGTGGGAAAGCAGGTGGGACGACCAAAACAACCAGGAGGTTGGCTTAGAAGCAGCCATCCTTTAAAGATAGCGTAACAGCTCACTGGTCTAAATAAGTTGTCCTGCGGCGAAGATGTAACGGGGCTCAAGCCATGAGCCGAAGTCTAGGATGCACATAGTGCATGGTAGCAGAGCGTAGTGTGACATAGTACTCATCCTCTTCTATCGCGTTGTTATGCGAGCGTTTAGCGCGCTCAAGTAGCGAAGCGGTAGCGCAGGATAGAGTGCTTTCGATGAAGCGGGCGCGTGAGCGATCCCGTGGAGAGATCACTAGTGAGAATGATGACATGAGTAGCGACAAAGAGTGTGAGAGACACTCTCGCCGAAAGTCCAAGGGTTCCTGCTTAAAGCTAATCTGAGCAGGGTAAGCCGGCCCCTAAGCCGAGGCCGAAAGGCGTAGGCGATGGGAACTAGGTTAATATTCCTAGGCCAGGAGGATGTGACGGATCATGAAGGTTGTTTGCCCTTATCGGATTGGGCAGGCCGCTGATTGGTTCCTGGAAATAGCCCTCCATGAGACCGTACCCTAAACCAACACAGGTGGACTGGTAGAGCATACCAAGGCGCTTGAGAGAACGATGTTGAAGGAACTCGGCAAAATACCTCCGTAAGTTCGCGAGAAGGAGGCCCAGTTTCTACGCAAGTATTGGCTGGGGGCACAAACCAGGGGGTGGCGACTGTTTACTAAAAACACAGGGCTCTGCGAAGTCGCAAGACGACGTATAGGGTCTGACGCCTGCCCGGTGCCTGAAGGTTAAAAGGAGGGGTGAGAGCTCTGAATTGAAGCCCAGGTAAACGGCGGCCGTAACTATAACGGTCCTAAGGTAGCGAAATTCCTTGTCGGGTAAGTTCCGACCTGCACGAATGGCGTAACGACTTCCCCGCTGTCTCCAACATCGACTCAGCGAAATTGAATTGCCTGTCAAGATGCAGGCTTCCCGCGGTTAGACGGAAAGACCCCGTGCACCTTTACTACAGCTTCACACTGGCATCAGGCCATGCATGTGCAGGATAGGTGGTGGGCTTTGAAACCATGACGCCAGTCATGGTGGAGCCTCCCTTGAGATACCACCCTTGCATTGCTTGATGTCTAACCGCGGTCCGTTATCCGGATCCGGGACCCTGTGTGGCGGGTAGTTTGACTGGGGCGGTCGCCTCCTAAAGCGTAACGGAGGCGCGCGAAGGTTGGCTCAGAGCGGTCGGAAATCGCTCGTTGAGTGCAATGGCAGAAGCCAGCCTGACTGCGAGACTGACAAGTCGAGCAGAGTCGAAAGACGGCCATAGTGATCCGGTGGTCCCGAGTGGAAGGGCCATCGCTCAACGGATAAAAGGTACGCCGGGGATAACAGGCTGATACTGCCCAAGAGTCCATATCGACGGCAGTGTTTGGCACCTCGATGTCGGCTCATCTCATCCTGGGGCTGGAGCAGGTCCCAAGGGTACGGCTGTTCGCCGTTTAAAGAGGTACGTGAGCTGGGTTTAGAACGTCGTGAGACAGTTCGGTCCCTATCTGCCGTGGGTGTAGGATACTTGAGAGGAGTTGCCCCTAGTACGAGAGGACCGGGGTGAACGATCCACTGGTGGACCTGTTGTTGCGCCAGCAGCAGTGCAGGGTAGCTATGATCGGACAGGATAACCGCTGAAGGCATCTAAGCGGGAAGCCCCCCTCAAAACAAGGTATCCCTGAGGACCGAGGTAGACCACCTCGTCGATAGGCCAGAGATGTAAGTGCGGTAACGCATTCAGTTGACTGGTACTAATGGTCCGATAG
Source organism: Shimia marina (assembly GCF_001458175.1). Lineage (GTDB taxonomy): Bacteria > Pseudomonadota > Alphaproteobacteria > Rhodobacterales > Rhodobacteraceae > Shimia > Shimia marina. The sequence continues at coordinate 451 of NZ_CYPW01000031.1, read as the reverse complement.
GCTTGATTTGATCCAGTAAAAGAAAGACTTATACTGAAAATCAAAAGCATACACAAAACACAGTCGTACAGAACTTGGACAACACAAACCGATTTGAGCTGTTTACTCGGTTTGGTGATCATAGCGCGAGTGAAACACCCGGTCCCATCCCGAACCCGGCCGTTAAGCACCGTAGCGCCGATGGTACTGCATCTTAAGGTGTGGGAGAGTAGGTCATCGCCAAACCTAGTAAACAACTCAGATCTATATCTCTCAAAACGATACAAAAAATACCTTCAGAACATAAAAAACGTCCTGAAGGGCGACAACGCTCTAAGCTAAAAGCTAAATGAGCAAATAGCCGAAAAGCCAAATTGGCAAAAAGGCAAAAGCGTCGCGGGATGGAGCAGCCCGGTAGCTCGTCAGGCTCATAACCTGAAGGTCGTAGGTTCAAATCCTACTCCCGCAACCA
>NZ_CYPW01000030.1 GCF_001458175.1 Shimia marina | reverse complement strand
AGCGCTACGATACAGCCCGTCTCAAGCTTACATGCAGCTTTCATGACCGTCTTGAGTTGGATGGCGTGACGGTAGTTGATGAGGAAGCTGTCATGTACACACAGGATCGGGACTTCTCTCCGCGTGAAGAACTTTATCACCCTAGCTGCGATCCGACTATCGACATTCATAAGCCGAATGCCCTGATCCGAACAAAGTCCATCAGCCAAGAAAGGGTGCTGCTCAGCGAAAGCATCAAGTACTCGTAGAAGGGCCTTGTTGGTCATCGACTTCTCCTTAGATCCCACGTCTGCATCCTGTCGAAAGGCTTTGCAGGCAGTGGACCTGTCACGGGCATTCAGAGCCATCAAGACCAACTTCTTCACGAGCTTTCGCTGCCCGTGGGCATCCACATCCGGGATCAAGCCTTCAGGTAGCGCGTATGGATCCCCTTTAAGATCAACTCCTTTTTCTGCCGCAAGAATAGCAACATGCAGCGCCTGATAATCGACCTCTACGGTTGGCTCATCATTGATGTGGATCCGTTTCCGAAACTCTGATCCCACGCTCTGCCACCAGCCCCCATAAAATCGACCACCAGCCCGCCAATCGCATCGATTGAAGATCCTCCGAACATGATGATCCATTCCGCAGATTGGAACCTTTGTCATTTCTCCTTGGCGAGGTCCTGATTTGATTGGCCGTTCGATACATGTCTCCTGTTGATCAGGCACATCAATAAAGGTCCGGGCCAGGAGTGTGTTGTAGGCCGCGAGATCGTCGCGAGTTCGCTTGGTGAACTCAGTGTCTGCGTATTCAACCTCCTTCTTCCTTGCGTCATGCATCACCACGCTTTCTTTGCCCGGGAACACGTAAATGTGCTCCCGACCAAATTTAGCTTCCCGGAACAGCTTCCGAAGAGGCTCCAATGCGATGATGCGAGCGGTACGGTTGGTTTGGGCTCCAGGACCGGCATAGCTCCCTTTTGACAACTCAATGTAGCCTTGCTCGGCAAGGCGATGAACCAGCCCCGGGATTTTCCGAGAGAGGTTCAATGCATTGTAACGCGAGTTGGTGTTCCAAGCCGTGTTGGATAGGTGAACGCCAATAGATAGATTCGGATCTGTCTTCCAAGCGACATAGAGATCCAAGACCAGTACGCGTAATTGGTTCCGATAGCTGGTCTTCGGGCGCGCTCCTCCCTTTGCTTTCGGATGCGTCGAGAGGTCCTGACAGCTTTGCTGCCAAATATGCTCGACTATTTTCCCAACCTCGGAATGCGCCGAATACACATGAACGTCGAGGGGCCGGGAGTACGTCGGATTTAATGAGACGGGTAACAGTTCGTTCGATGGATTTGGTTTGTTGCTTGCGATAATCAAAGCTCATTCTCTTTCTTCCAAGTCGATGGAGCCCATGGCTACAGCCTTCGGGCATCAAAAATGCTCTTCGGAATCGGTAGAACACTCCGGAGGAATCCGGGTGCAGCTACGAAGATAGATTCGTCGAGCCGGTTAGATTGTGTTTTGAGATTTGAGGACCTTTGCGGGGTCCAATAGCGAAGCAATCGCTATAGCGCCTCTAGACGCTGATAAATTTGCCCGTGATTTACGGGCGCGTATATTAGATATGAGTACTTGTTCCCGATCTTCAACCCTTAGCGGTGCTTTTT
>NZ_CYPW01000029.1 GCF_001458175.1 Shimia marina | reverse complement strand
CTGTTCGTCCGAAAATCTGCGTTTCATTGTCCATCCTTTGCTTGGACGGATTACTAACATCTCAATGGCCCGATTTCAGGGGGCTGGGTCATGATGAAGCAGGTGGGTTTTTGTTCTCTTACGAACAGTACTTTGGCGCAAAAGAACCTTCTAAGGCGAGCCAGAAAAAGCGAGATGCTGGTGAAGAGATTAGCGCCGATAGAACTAGGCGTTTGTTTTATGTTACGTCCACAAGGGCCAAGAACAGTCTCGCCCACGTAATTTACACATCCGACATAGCTAAAGTTAAGTCAGATCTTATTGAGAGAAAATTTGCCAAAGAAGATGAGATAGTTGTGCTTTAACGTGCAGTTGTAACGGGGACCGTCGGTGCACCGACGGTCCTGCGCTGTTGGCAACCTAGGCTTATTCATAGGTGTTCATGAAGCTGAGGGGCACTTGAACTCTCGACGATCATTTCTCAAACTGAACCGTGATGCGATGTATGGTGCTTGGTCTGTCCGCAATCCATGTGTTTAGGCTTTGAATGTTGGTCGGGATATCATCGGTCGGGGCAGTGATCATCACGAACTCATGCATGCCTTCATCGTGGTTTTCAGTCAGCGGATCGACTTGTCCATCTGATCGCTTTGGCAATCGATTTTGACCTGATTGGATTAGTGCGCTGACTTCGCCATTGGAGCCAAGCGGGACATTGTGCCATTGACCGCGCACAGCTTGGAACGCGATGGCATGGCCTTCGGTCTCACTTTCCAATTCAAAGCAAAACCGCTCGCCAAGTCGAATGGTCGTATCGGCTGGCTTCAACTGACTTTCGCGCTCGACTATGCCCATCGTCAGGGGAACAAGCACAAGACGAAAACGATCTGAGATAGCCCGTTCGTCTATGATGGCTTGCCAGCGTTGCTCTGGTGTCTCGGGAAAAATCTCAGGCGAAAGGCGATGGGCCAGATTGAAATGATGCTCAAGCAGCCATTGGTGGATTAGCGCAGCATATGTGGCGGCGATCTCGCCCCTACGCATATTACGTACATAATCCTGCCCACGTGCCACAGGATAACCCACAGCGTCATCCATGATGAGGTCAGGCGTTTTCCTTGGATCAAGATCAGCGAGCGCCTTGAGGACTGGATATAGCTTCGCCTTGTCGGCCTTATTCTTTGGATCAAATGACATGTCTCCTCATACACCCGTATTCACCCCCTGAACACCCGAGATAGCCACAGCCTTGCCATGCTAGGGACAGGTTAAGCGCATAGGATCATTCAGAGATTTTCCTTGCGTGGTCGCAGGGAAATGTGGTTATTTGTTCTCATTGTGCGCCCGGAACAATTGGCGACATGAGAAAGACATTTTCCAAAAACCGATTTGAAGAAAGGAGCGCGTGCATGACCTGTCCGCCTAATAAAAACAATACGCCCACACGCCCCAGCCTCTCAGTAGATTGGGAGGTTTACGCCGCCATGCTGGAAGCCAGCGATATGCCGCTGGATCAGCAACAAGAACTAATCGAAACCCTTTGGTCCATCGTCGTTATGTTTGTTGATCTCGGCTATGACATCAAACCCGTTACGCAAATCTGTGGAGAAGATCAGGAAGCATTGGATCAGGATTCCAGTGATTTGGTATCCTTGTTGAACAACGAATGGGCGCAGACACGTGCAGAGGAGGACCAATGGCAGGAGTAATGGCAAAACCAAAGAAGGCAGTGATTTATGCGCGCGTGTCGGGGGCAAAGCAGGTCCGCGAAGGCGATGGCCTTGCTAGTCAGGAAAACCGGTGCCGCGAGTATGCGACTTACAAAGACTACGATGTCGTCGAGGTGTTCAAAGACGACATGTCAGGGAAATTCGAGCGCCGTCCAGCGATGGATCGGATGTTGGCCTTCCTGCGCCTGCACCCCAAGGGTAGCGTGGTGGTCATCATTGATGACATCAGCCGCTTTGCCCGTGACGTTCAGGCTCATATCTCTCTGCGTCAGACATTGAGCGATGCAGGCGGCATCTTGGAAAGCCCGTCCATCGAATTTGGTGAGGATAGCGACTCTCGCCTTGTCGAACACATGCTTGCCTCTGTGGCGCAGCACCAGCGCGAAAAGAACGCTGAGCAAACCTCCAACCGCATGAAGGGGCGAATGATGAATGGTTATTCCGTCTTCTCCGCGCCTGTGGGTTACACGTACAAAAAGACCAAGGGCCATGGGAAACTGCTCACGCCAGATGAACCCGTTGCATCCATCGTCAAGGAAGCGTTGGAAGGTTATGCTTCTGGTCGTTTTGCTGGACAAGCGGACATCAAGCGTTTCTTGGAAGCCCAGCCAGAGTTTCCGAAAGACCTGCCCAATGGTCAAATCCGCCAGCAAAAGGTGACGGACATGCTCAACCGCGTGATCTATGCAGGTTATATTGAGCATGAACCTTGGGGCATCACACGTCGCCAAGGCCACCACCAAGCTTTGATCTCATTGGAGACCTATCAAACCATCCAAGAGCGTCGGAACAGCAAAGGCATCGCCGCCAAGCGCCCTGACATCAGCAAGGACTTTCCTTTGCGTGGTTCGGTCAATTGTGCCTGCTGCGACAAGCCGATGACTGCCTATTGGTCACGAAGTGCAACGGGGAAGCGTTACCCGTATTACAACTGTCAAACCCGTGATTGTTCGGAGTATCGCAAGAGCATCCGCGCGGAAAAGATCGACACTGAGTTTGAAAAAATCCTCCGTTCGATGACGCCAAGCAAAAACATGCTCGATATCGCTATGTCGATGTTGAAAGACGCATGGGATCAACGCGGCGACCAAGCCAAGCAAGCAAAGGCTGAAATCAAACGCCAGCACAAGGAGTTGGATAAGCAGCAAGATGCACTTGTCGAACGCATGGTCGAGACCTCGAATCCAAAGGTCATGGCGGCACTCGAAAGCAAGATTGCGAAGCTGGAAGAGGAAAAGCTTTTGCTGACAGACAAGCTATCCCAAAACACCAAACCGAAGAGCACACTGTCCGAAATTATCGAACTTTTGAGAGATTTCCTCTCAAGTCCTTGGAATATCTATGAAAAGGGATCGCTTGAAGTGCGGAAAACCATCCTGAAAACGGCTCTCAAGGCACCATTGGCATACGACCGCCAAAACGGTTATCGAACTCCACAAGTGTCTGTAATTTTTGATTTTTTAGCGGATTTCACATCAAAATGTGAAATGGTGCCCAAGGAGAGACTCGAACTCTCACGATGTTACCATCGGGGGATTTTGAATCCCCTGCGTCTACCATTCCGCCACTTGGGCCACGGTGCTGATGTATATAAGCTTTTGAGGAAGGTCCAGCCTCAAAACGCAACAAAATGCATGAGAGAGAATTGGCCTATACTTATGGATTGGACGATTATTTGCTTGCACTTCGGACGTGATGCCATAGGCAAGACTCAAAAGAAAAACAGGCACGCGAGATCGCGACATGCTGCAAAGCCTTTATGACCGAACCCTAAGCCTGGCGGATCATCCCCGGGCACTTTGGGCTCTGGCCGCTGTAAGCTTCATTGAAAGCTCATTTTTTCCGATACCGCCGGATGTCTTGATGATTCCCATGATTCTGGCCGCGCCTTCTCGGGCATGGCTGATCGCTCTCGTGGCACTCGTCTCCTCTGTAATGGGGGGGCTTTTGGGCTACGCCATTGGTTCGTTTGCCTTCGAACAAATCGGCGAGCCGATCCTGACTTCGCTTGGAAAGGCAGATGCCGTTGCCGAGTTTTCGACGCGCTTCAATGATTTTGGATTCTGGGCTGTTCTGGGAGCGGGCATCACCCCCTTCCCCTACAAGGTGATCACCATCATGTCGGGTTTCACGGGGATGCCGCTCGCTACCTTCATGGCAACGTCTGTCTTGGCACGGGGCATTCGGTTTTTTCTGGTAGCGGCCCTATTGCGCAGCTTTGGTGCCCCGATCCGTGACTTCATCGAGAAACGCCTTGGCCTTATCACCACACTCTTTCTGACGCTGCTCTTTGGTGGCTTTCTAATTGTGAGATACCTATGATGCTCTCCGGCAAGACAGCCTTTGTCATCCTGTCCGCTTTTTCAGCCTTCATGATCCTTGGCGCTTGGGGGTTTGAGTTCATTGGCGCCATGCCGCCCTGCAAACTGTGCTATTACCAGCGATACCCGCACTGGCTTGCAGCGGGCTCTGGCATCTTGGCGGTGGCAACCGGCACGGTGGCACTGGCCTATATTGCCGCTTTGGGCACGGCTTTGTCGGGCTTGGTCGGGCTTTATCACAGTGGCGTGGAGCGGAGATGGTGGGAAGGCCCAACGACCTGCACCAGCGGTGACGTCACCTCAATGAACGCCGAGGATCTCTTCAATCAGATCATGACCGCCCCAATGGTGCGCTGTGATGAAATTCCTTGGGACATGTTTGGCCTGTCCATGGCCAACTACAACGCATTGTTTTCATTAGGTGCGGCTGCACTCTGGATTGTCGCCGCACGCAAACTGAGCTGAGTGACCGCGTTATCCCGATTTTCGCGTTGAGAGCAGCAGGTTTGTTTCGCTTGTTGCCACCCCATCAAGGCGGCGAATCTGGGCGAGCACCTCGTCCAGCTCGGCCAGCGTCTCAGTGCCCAGCTCGACAATAAGATCCCAACGGCCATTGGTGGCGTGAATCGCCCGCACTGCAGTGAACCCGGTCAGGCTGCGGACAATGCGGTCAGTGCCCCTGCCCTCAATGCCGATCAACATCAAACCACGCACCGGATCGCTTTTCACATCGTCCTGAAGCACCACCGTAAAGCCGACAATATCCCCCCGCTGGCGCAGACGCTCGATCCGCCCCCGTACGGTTGTACGCGACACCCCCAGAAGCAAGGCAAGATCGGAAAGGGATGCGCGTGCATCATGCCGCAAGGCTGAAATCAACTTTCGATCAACATCATCCATTTCGCGCATACCCTATTTCGTTTTGGAAAAGTTGCACCCGTTATGGTCAATTTGATGGGTGTAATTCAACCCGTTTCGGAATGAATTTTGGGGAAACGCGAAAATGGACAATCCAATGACACAAAAATCCTGCCTGCTGATCGGAGCCCCTGTGGATAGCGGCAAACGCCGCAGAGGCTGCCTTATGGGGCCGGATGCGTATCGCACTGCGGGCCTGCGGGAAAGCCTCGAAGATCTGGGGCATTCTGTCGAAGACCTCGGGAATTTGCGCCCTCAAGGCTACGCCCCCGATGCCGAGGACAATGATCTCCATGCGCTGAATGAAACCATTGCCTGGACAGAGCTGCTGACCGAAACAGCAGAATCCGCCTGTGCACGTGGTTTCCCAATCTTCCTTGGGGGCGATCACAGCCTTGCTGCAGGCACCGTAGCGGGCGCAGCAAACCACGCCAAAGCACTAGGGCGCGCGTTCTTCGTGCTTTGGCTGGATGCGCATTCAGACTTCCACACTCCACAAAGCACAGACAGTGGTAACCTGCATGGCACACCTGTGGCCTATTTCGCAGGTCGCGGCGGCTTTGAAGGGTTCCCGAAGGTCCAAAACCCTGTGAAAGAAGAAAACATCTGCATGATTGGGTTGCGATCCGTGGATGCAGCCGAGCGCGCAGCGCTTCAAGACACCAAGATACGCCGCCATGACATGCGGGAAATTGATGAAAACGGGATTGCCCGACCACTGAGCGCTTTCCTGGAGCATGTGGCCGCACAGAACGGCATGCTCCATGTCTCCCTTGATGTGGACTTTCTGGATCCGTCAGTTGCCCCAGCGGTTGGCACAACCGTGCCAGGTGGCGCAACTGTGCGAGAGGCGCATCTGGTGATGGAAATGCTCCATGATTGCGAGCTGGTGACATCTCTGGATCTAGTCGAGTTGAATCCCTTCTTGGATGAACGCGGCCGCACTGCAAAACTCATGGTGGATCTGGCCGCATCGGCCCTGGGACGCCGCGTCTTTGACCGCACCACCCGTAGTTTTTCCTAACCCAGCGCTTCGCTGACAATATGCTTAACAGAGGATTAATATCGTGACGCAACCTTCTGAAAAGGCGCTGGTTCCTTTTGTTTCCGTCGACAATATGATGCGTTTGGTGCACCATATCGGTCTTGAAGAGATGCTCAAAGATCTTGCAGATTACGTCGAAGAGGATTTTCGCCGCTGGGAGCTTTTTGACAAAACGCCGCGAGTGGCCAGCCATTCTGACGTCGGGGTGATTGAATTGATGCCCACCTCCGACGGGGAAGCCTATGGCTTCAAATATGTGAATGGGCACCCCAAGAATACCGCCGAGGGGCTGCAGACTGTTACGGCATTTGGCCTCTTGGCTGATGTGTATACAGGCTATCCCGTTCTGCTGACGGAAATGACCATTTTGACCGCGCTGCGCACCGCAGCTACCTCTGCCATGGCGGCAAAATATCTTGCCCCCAAAGGCGCGGACACCATGGCCATGATCGGAAACGGGGCTCAATCTGAGTTTCAAACACTCGCCATGAAGGCGATCATCGGGCTGAAGACCGTGCGCCTGTATGACAAGGATCCTGCCGCAACCGCAAAATGCGCCGAAAACCTTAAAAATAGTGGTCTCACTGTTGTTTCATGCGCGAGCCCTCAAGAGGCCATTGAAGGCGCACATATCCTCACCACCTGCACCGCAGACAAGCAATATGCCACGATCCTGAGCGACAATATGGTTGGCTCTGGCGTGCATATCAACGCAATTGGTGGCGATTGCCCCGGTAAGACAGAACTCGCCAAAGGCATTCTTGAGCGTTCCGATGTGTTTGTGGAGTTCCCGCCCCAAACCCGCATTGAAGGCGAGATTCAGCAGATGCCAGAAGACTTCGCCGTGACCGAGCTGTGGCAAGTGATCTCAGGCATAAAACAGGGGCGTACAGATGCACGCCAAACCACCCTGTTTGACAGTGTTGGCTTCGCCATCGAAGACTTCTCCGCACTGAGATATGTGCGCGATAAAGTCGCCCAAACGCCCTTCCATGAGGATTTGGACATGCTGGCTGACCCAGATGATCCGCGCGACCTGTTTGGAATGGTGCAACGCGCCAAACCTTAAGGGTACTTAAGAAAAGTTCGGTAACCCTTTGAAAATAATAGCAGCTACGAAAGGTCGCAGCTGCTATTTTAACACAGCGTCTTTCGTGACCATAAAGGTGTGGATGGAAAAAATCACCGCATCGGTTTCTGGCAAACGCAAAATGCTTTGCTTTTCCGACCTGAGATACGCGCCGCTTTCCGCCACCACTGGCGCCCGGGGCGCATCTTCGGCGCGCGGCGTAAACAGCTCAGGATCATCATACCAAAGCGCGTTTTTTCGCCACAGAGGCCGACCGGGCCGCACCCCATCAAACAGGCGCTGCACCCGCTTTGCGATGTTGGCGTCATATTCTGAAACAGGCACATGAATGCGCAGCAGCGGCCGCATGAATTTCTCAGACAAGGTCCAACTGGCGGGAAAACACAGCACCGCCCCCGTCAAAACATGCTCCGCGCCCTGTTTCTGCAACAGACAGATATCTTCCTGAATGATCTGCCCTAAAGTTATCAGAGGCGCCGTCCAGTCCAGATTGATTTTGGCACCATCAGGACAGATCACATGATCCGCAAGGACAGAAAACCCTTCGATATGGCAGAGTTCAGACAGCACCAATGCAAGCGCCTCTTGCGCCGCAGGCAGCGCACCTGGATCAAGTGCGGCAACCTCGCCGCGCTGCGCCTCCAAAAGATGTCGCCGCAAGGCCATCTGGCCATTGTAGGCATCATCAACGATCAACCACTCCGCCATCTGCAAAGGAGAGATACCGGGCAGAGACTTTTCGGCGAGCGCATCATAGGGAATGCTGGCTTGTAAAATCGGTTCCATAGCTTTGATTTATCGGATTTTATCCGCAATCGCACGTCAAATTCTCTCAAAGCATCCATCGAAACAAATATGACAGAAACTCGCATATGCTCACCTTGCCGTGACTTTGCGAAATCTCTCTTTTCGAATGGTACCATCACACACACATTGGCACCAAACGCCTTCAGGAGTGCACATATGCCCATCGAACGAATTTCATTTCCCGGCCACAATGGCGACATGCTGTCGGCGCGTCTGGATTTGCCGGAGGGACCGCATCTGGCAACGGCGCTGTTTGCGCATTGCTTCACCTGCTCCAAAGACATTCCAGCAGCGCGACGGATTGCAGGGCGCCTTGCGGCCATGGGCATCGCGGTCTTGCGATTTGACTTCACGGGACTGGGGCACAGCGAAGGGGAATTTGCCAATACACATTTCTCCTCCAATGTGGCGGATCTCGAAGCCGCAGCGGCCTACTTGCAAAGCCGCAACATGCCCGCGCGCCTGCTGATCGGTCACAGCCTCGGTGGAGCTGCGGTGATCAAAGCCGCGACAAAAATCGACAGTGCCAAAGCGGTGGTCACGCTTGGCGCGCCCTATGAGCCCCATCACGTCAGCCATCAATTCGGCGATGCTGTGGCCGAAATTGATGCAGCGGGACAGGCTGAAGTTTCTTTGGCTGGGCGTCCCTTTACGATCACACGGGATTTTCTAACCGATATATCAGGCCAGAACCTGCAGCCCTGCATTGCCTCGATGAAGAAAGCGCTGTTGGTTTTGCACGCGCCCAGAGACACAACTGTCAGCATCGACAATGCTGCGCGTATCTTTGAAGCTGCCAAACACCCCAAAAGCTTTGTCACATTGGATGACGCAGATCACCTGATCAGCAACGCCAAAGACGCAGAATATGCCGCAGAGGTGATTGCATCATGGGCTGGGCGGTATCTGGATCTTGCGCCCCCGGCTCCGCCTCCCGGCGCGCCTGAGGGTATTGTGCGCGTCTCAGAAGCCGATCCCGAAGGATTCTTGCAAGATGTGAACGCAGGCCCGCTGCATCATATGCTGGCCGATGAGCCCCTTGCCTATGGTGGCAGCAACCGGGGCATGACGCCCTATGGATTCCTCGCCGGTGGCTTGGGCGCCTGCACCTCTATGACCATTCGCATGTATGCCCGGCGCAAATCATGGCCCCTGACACATGTCTGGGTCGACGTGAGCCATGACAAGGTGCACGCCCGCGACGCAGAAGCCCCTGCAGGGCAAAAGGTGGATGCCTTTACGCGCACCATTCATTTGGAAGGGGAGCTGACGGAAGAACAGCGACAGCGCCTGCTGGAAATTGCAGATCGCTGCCCTGTTCACCGCACATTGGAGCGCGCCTCAGAGGTGCGCACCAATCTGGCGTGATAAACCCGTTTAGCGACGTCCCGGGCGAGGGCTCGGCCGGGGCCGCGCGACCGGAGGACGCGCCACTGGCGGCTTCGCCACAGGCGGACGTGGCTCAATCGGCTTCACGGGACGTTCCGGGCGATCAGGACGATCCGGTCTGTCTGGTCGGTCGGGGCGATCTGGGTAATCCGGATAATGATGATAGTAGTCGTTCCACATCATGCTGTCATAGTAGACACCGGTGCTGACATAGCCGGATGAGGTGCCATCACAGGCCGCAAGGGTCATCAACCCCGCAATAAGACCAGCAGGCATCACAAAGGAGCGCAGTTTTTTCATAGACATCACTCTCTCCTTCAGCGTGCTTTGATCGATTGCAGAATTGCGTTGACGTCATCCAATGCGCTGACGTCATAGCCTTTCTCCAAAACCGTGAGCCCAACCACCACGCGGTTGTTTGGCAGATCCAGAAGCATCACAGTGAAGTCGATAGCCTTGCCATTGCGCCGACCTGTGCCTTCAATGATATGGGCTGGATAGCCCGCAACGCGGCGTTCGGAGCTTCCGGTAATTTCCGTTGTTTTGGCCAGCTGCCCGCCCAGATTGCGCGCATAGTCCTTCGCATCTTCAAGCGTGCGAAGACGTGACGGGGAAATCAGCCCCATCCACACGCCATGGCCGTTCTCCGGCGATAGGCCAAAAACGCGTTCAACCGCGCGCAGCCCCTCTTCTGTCGAGGCCTCAATATCGCGGTCCCCACCAACACGAAGCGTCCAGAAGTCCGGTACGGTAACTTCAAACACCTTATCGCTTGCATCCGAATAAATGGCTTGGGTCTCTGCCAATGCCGTCTGAGCGCCCGCCAGAAGAAATCCGGCCGTCAGAATGGCACCGAATTTGGTCAATCGTGTCATACATTTACCTCCAACAAATTCCTCCCCATATGCACATCCAAGAGCAGAATAGTACAGGAAATTTACGCCAATACAGCTCTATGCTGCCCTGCTGACTTGCTGTTTTGCCCTTCAAAGGCTAAAGGAGCCGCGACCCCACGCTAACAAAATAAGGCTGAGATATGATCCCTCGCTATGCCCGCCCCGATATGGTCGCCGTTTGGTCACCAGAAACCAAGTTCCGCATCTGGTTTGAAATCGAGGCACATGCCTGTGACGCGCAAGCCAAACTCGGTGTGATTCCGCAGGAAAATGCGGATGCGGTTTGGAAAGCCAAAGACGTCGAATTCGACGTAGCACGGATTGATGAAATCGAGGCCGTCACAAAACATGACGTGATCGCCTTCCTGACACATCTGGCAGAACATGTTGGATCTGAAGAAGCGCGTTTTGTTCACCAGGGCATGACATCTTCTGATGTTCTGGACACATGCCTGAACGTACAGCTGGTGCGCGCCGCAGATATCCTTCTGGCGGATCTGGACAAAGTGCTGGCAGCCCTGAAGAAACGCGCCTATGAGCACAAAGACACGCTGCGCGTGGGCCGCAGTCACGGCATTCATGCAGAACCCACAACGATGGGTCTGACCTTTGCGCGTTTCTATGCAGAAATGGACCGCAACAAAGCCCGCCTGCGGCAGGCGCGCGAGGAAATCGCAACCGGTGCAATTTCCGGCGCGGTCGGCACATTTGCCAACATTGATCCGGCTGTCGAAGAACACGTTTGTGAGCAACTGGGCCTGACGCCAGAGCCGATCTCCACGCAGGTGATCCCACGTGATCGCCACGCCATGTTCTTTGCAACCCTCGGTGTGATCGCAAGCTCAATTGAAAACATCGCAGTAGAGATCCGCCACATGCAGCGCACCGAAGTGCTGGAAGGTGCGGAATTCTTCTCGATGGGTCAAAAAGGCTCTTCTGCCATGCCGCACAAGAAGAATCCGGTTCTGACAGAAAACCTGACTGGTCTGGCCCGTCTCGTGCGCATGACCGTCATTCCGGCCATGGAAAACGTCGCCCTCTGGCATGAGCGTGATATTTCTCACTCTTCCGTGGAACGTGGGATTGGCCCCGATGCAACCGTCACGCTCGATTTTGCACTCAACCGCCTGGCCGGTGTTGTCGACAAGATGCTGATCTTCCCTGAAAACATGCTCGACAATATGAACAAGTTCCCTGGCCTTGTGATGTCTCAGCGCGTGCTGCTTGCCCTGACACAAGCTGGTGTATCGCGTGAAGACGCCTACTCCATGGTACAGCGCAATGCGCTCAAAGTCTGGGAAGAGCGCGTGGATTTCCAAGAGCAGCTTCTGGCGGATGCGGAAGTTATTGCGGCACTGGGCGTCGATGGCATCAATGAGAAGTTCGACATGGGGTACCATACCAAACATGTCGACACTATTTTTGCGCGGGTCTTCAAAGACTGATAAGCGCTTACACAAAATAGTGAGGCGCAGCCCAGTGCTGCGCCTTTTTTTGTGATCTGACGCCGGTGTGATTTAGCCATCCGATTTGGGCATGATAGCGTAATGCTAACAAGTTTGAGTAAACAGGAGCCCAAAATGACATTGATGAAATCTGCACTTGCAGTCTGCCTTGCAGCAACCATTGCCGGTCCAGCCCTCTCTGCTGGCGGCGGCGGTGAAACACCAAAGCCCAAAACCGTTGTCTGCACCGATGGCAAGGTTTTCAGCGAGAGCAAAGGCAAATGCGTGGTTCAACAGGACAGTGCGCTGACGGATGAAGACTACTTCAAAACGCTGCGCAGCCTGGCCTATGCCGGAGAAAATGAGGCGGCACAGGAGCTGTTGCAGCTTTTGAATGATCCAAATTCAGATCTGGCCCTCACTTATTGGGGCTTCACCCATCGCCGCCTTGGGGATGTTGAAACCGGCATGGCCTACTACAACAAAGCCTTGCAGCAAAACCCGGATAATATCCTTGCGCGCTCCTACATGGGGCAGGCCTTTGTCGAAGCCGGCCGTCTGGATCTGGCACGCACGCAACTGCATGAAATTCGCACCCGCGGCGGCGAAAACACCTGGGCGGAAGCCTCCCTTTCCGAGGCCATCAAGACCGGTACAACATTCAATTATTAACCATGTTGTTCAGGGTTTCTTTAGGGTTGAGTGGTTGATTGCCACTCAACACCTATGGAGACTTTGATGAGCAGTCCGATTCCTCTGGCGCCCTTTGGGGGCGACGCTGATGTGCCCAGCCTTGGCTATATGCGCAAAGGCAACCTGACACGCCCTCAAAAGGCCGCCATCATCGTTAGGTTTCTGCTCAATGAGGGAGCTGAGCTTTCTCTGGCAGAGTTGTCCGACAACCATCAGGCCGATCTGACCTATATGATGGGTGACATGGGCTACATCGATCGGGAAACCTTGGGCGACGTCCTCATGGAGTTTGCCCAAGAACTCGAATCCATTGGCCTCTCCTTCCCCAATGGGATCTCTGGCGCACTAAGTGTGCTGCAGGGCCAAATCAGCCCGCTCACCGAAGCGCGCCTGCGCAAGGAAGCCGGCGTGCGGATGATTGGCAACCCTTGGTCGCGCATCAAAGAGCTGGATGTTCCGGAACTGATCAAAATGATCGATGGGGAAAGCATTGAGGTTTCCGCAGTACTGATTTCCAAGCTGCCCGTTGACAAGGCTGCGATGATCCTCGCCAAACTGCCCGGCGACAAATCTCGCCGCATCACTTTCGCGATGTCCATGACAGAAAACATCACGCCAGAAGCCGTTGACCGCATCGGGCTGACCTTGGCGTGTCAATTGGAAGACCGGCCGCCAAAGGCCTTCAAACAAGGTCCCGAAGATCGTCTCGGCGCGATCCTCAACAACGCAACCACCGCGACACGCGACGATGTGCTGGACTCTCTGGACGAAAAGGATGCGGAGTTTGCCGGGGCCGTGCGCCGCCGCATCTTCACCTACGCACATATTGCAACACGCCTGAAACCACTCGACGTGCCACGCCTGGTCCGCGATCTGGACGAAGCCACGCTGATCACTGCCATGGCCTATGCCACAGAGGGCGATTTTGGAATTTCCACCGAGTTCATCCTCAACAACATGTCCGCGCGTATGGCAGATCAGCTTCGCGAAGGCATTGGCGAACGTGGAGAAGTGAAAACCAAAGAAGCCGAAAGCGCGATGCAGGAAATATGTACAGGTGTGCGGGAATTGGTCGAACTTGGAGAAATTGAACTCCTCACCGACGACGATGACGACGAAGATTAATACATGGCCTGCAACAACTTGCAGGCCAAAATTCAATCAAAATACTCGAGCCGCAGCTTCGATTGGACCGCCGCTTTCGCGTTGGATGATCACCACAACCGGCTGATCGCCCTTCACACGCAGGTTTAGCGACAGATCCGCCGCACCATTCCAGGATTGGACCTTCTCCCAACCATCAACAATGTTCGCATATGTCAGCACACGTCCCGCGTTTTCACCACGCTTGATCGAGATCTTCTCCTCAGCACGATAGCGCATGACATGCACCACCATTGGAGCTTCAATATCTGATTTTGCTTTGACTTCAATGAGATCACCGTCTCTTTTGACATCAAGATCCACATTCCGCTTTACCGCTTTATGCGCTGAGATGAGCTTTTCCACCTGATCGGGATGTGCGCCCACCACGTGATCTTTCCCGTTCACAATCATCTGTGGCGTATAGACAGACCGATGTCCCGCCGCGCGCGCATATGTATGCTGCCGCTGCGTATAGGCCGGGCTGGCAAATTCATCTTTCCAACCGATGTAGTCCCAGTAGTCCACGTGCAAAGCCAAAGCGATGACATCCTGTCGCCCCGCCAATTGGCGATGGAAATAGTCATCCGCTGGCGGGCAGGAAGAACAGCCTTGAGAGGTGTAGAGCTCGACAACAACAGGCATATCCTCTGCCACCACCGCAGAAGCCACGCTCATCCATATTGCCGCCAAAATACCGCTCACGCGCATCATGCTTTGATCCATCCCATTGCTCTTTTCCCGCCCTCCTTACTAAGACGTCAATTGACGAGATGCCAATCAAGGTTTCGAGAGAAATCAGTGAGCAAGACGCAACGTCGCTGTCACATATAAGGTCAAAGCCGTTTCACCATTGAATTGCCTTCGCAAACACCGCGCAACAATTGCGCTTTCAGGCGTATAGCCCTATGGGTCAGACAGCTTCGCAACCAAGGATCTGCCTCCATGACCCAGAAACGCATCGTTCTTTCCAGCGATCACGCTGCCATCGATCTGCGCCAGGCCATTGCCAAACACCTCACCCAACAAGGGTATGACGTCACCGACATCGGCCCGGTGACAACCGAAAGCACCCATTACCCTCTGCATGGCAAAGCTGCGGCGGAACATGTGGTATCAGGTCAGAGCGATCTGGGGATCATTCTATGCGGCACCGGTCAAGGGATCATGATGGCGGCCAACAAAGTGCCAGGCATCCGTTGCGGCGTGTGTATGGATACCTTTTCTGCCAAGATGATCCGGGCCCATAACAACGCCAATATGCTCTCCATTGGCGCACGTATCGTTGGTGAAAGCCTGGCGCTTGAGTTGGTTGATGCTTTTCTTGCAACCGAATTTGAGGGCGGCCGTCACGCCACCCGCGCCGATATGATCGAGGGCTGACACGCCCAAACGACAACAAAAAGGCCCCACAGGGGCCTTTTTACAAACGCGGCTCTGATGAGAAACGACGGAAAGCTCTAAGTTATTTCAGAGCGTCCAGTGCCGGGCGCAGACGCCCCTCAACTTCGCGTTGGGTCACAGGCCCAGCAATCCGCAAAACCACATTGCCTTCACCATCAATCAGATAGGTTTCCGGCACGCCGTAGACGCCCCAGTTCAGCGCAAGCCGCCCTGCGTCATCCGCACCAACAGCCTGATAGGGATCCCCCAGCTCTTCCAGGAAGCTCAGAGCATTGTGCGGCGCGTCCTTGTAGTTCACGCCAAGAATAGTCAGCCCTTCTGCCTGCAATTGCGCCAGATTTGGATGCTCCACACGACAAGGCCCACACCAACTGGCCCAGAAATTGACCAATGTGGGTTTGCCTTGGCGCAGCTCCGCGTGCCCCCAGAGCGCCTTTGTGCCCAGCTGAGACAGGGCCACCTCAGGCGCCTGTTGCCCCACAAGTGCACTTGGCAACTCATCGGGGTTATCCCGTTGCATCCCCCACAGAAACAAAGCTGCCAACCCTGCAAACAACAAAGGCGGCAGGATCATCAGAACCGGAATCTTCTTTTTGGGCTGGCTGTCTTCGCTCATTTACGGCGCGCCTCCACATCCTCTAGAGCCAGTTTGGCTTTGCGCGCGGCACGCACGCTCCACCACACCAATGCGACGATCAGCAGGATAGAGACCGCATAAGACGACAGAACGGTCTCTGCATATTTCCCCAGATCAGGCATCATGCCATGCGCTCCCGTGCCAAAAGCGCGCGTGTGCGCCGCTTGTGAATTTCTGTACGTGTGCGCAGCAAAACAAGCGCCACGAACAACAAGACAAATCCGATGATGCAAACCAGAAGCGGGTAAAAGAACACATTGGAGACTTTCTCTTCGGTGTCTGTGCCCGTGATCGCCCCCGCCCGCATGACCGATGCTCCCTGATGCAGGCCCTGGTTCCAGAAGTTCACCGCATAGCGGCTCAATACCGCAAAGACGGAGCCAACAATGCACAATACAGAGGTCAAATCAGCCGCCGTATCCGGATCATCAATCGCCTCCCACAAGGCGATGTAGCCGAGATAAAACAGAAACAGGATCAGAAAAGATGTCAGACGCGGATCCCATGCCCACCATGTGCCCCACATCGGTTGCCCCCAGATCGCCCCGGTGATCAGAGCAATCACTGTCATAGTGACACCAATGGGGGCGGCTGCTTTGGCCGCCAAAGCACTGACATGATGCCGCCGTACCAACCAGATCAGAGAGGTCACCAGCATCATAAACCATGCATTGATCGCCATGAGCGCAGCAGGCACATGAAGATAGATAATCTTCACTGTCGCACCCTGCCTGAAATCATCCGGCGTGAAGAAAAATCCCCAGACCAGACCAATCACCAAA
This sequence comes from Shimia marina, assembly GCF_001458175.1. Classification (GTDB taxonomy): domain Bacteria; phylum Pseudomonadota; class Alphaproteobacteria; order Rhodobacterales; family Rhodobacteraceae; genus Shimia; species Shimia marina. The sequence continues at coordinate 17,682 of NZ_CYPW01000029.1, read as the reverse complement.
CAGACCGTCGCGCCCATCGCCACCGGTGCCAGAAACCGCGAAACGGTTTGGCTGAATTTCACCGGATTGGCGTATTCCCAGATCGATCCCATATGGCCGTCCTATCTTGCTATCCATCGTCTTGCATCTCACTTTCATGAGAGCCGCCCATGCGCTTTGACATGGGTTAAACCCACCGTCAGGCTAGCGCAAATTTACCCGCAATACCAAGGCACTCGCAAAGGGCAAAAGCGCAATCACGCCAAAGCTGATCCCCGCCAACATCAGCAGCGGCGTGCTCACCGCCTGCCCCTCAGCACCCCGGCGCGCAAGCTCCGCCCCAAAGATCAGCGTGGGCACATACAGCGGCAAAATCAAAAGAGACAGCAACAAGCCCCCCCTTTTGAGCCCGACCGTCAGCGCCGCACCAAAGGTGCCAATCACACTTAGCGCAGGCGTGCCAAGCGCCAATGATACCACCAGCCAGACAAAGCCCTGAGGCGGCAGATTCAAAAGCACGCCAAAAAGCGGCGCAGCCACCACAAGCGGCACCCCCGTGGTCATCCAATGGGCCAGCGCCTTGACCGTTACAACGGCTTCCAGCGGCAACGGCGCAGTCGCCATCAAATCCAAAGTGCCGTCTTCCCAATCCAAGGCCAAAATCCGGTCCAATGACAAAAGACAGGCCAGCAAAGCCCCAAGCCAGAGCACACCGGGGGCAATTTTGGTCAGCAGTCCACTTTCCGGCCCAACGGAGAAAGGCACAAGCACAACCACAATCAGGAAGAAGGCAATCCCAAGTCCAAATCCGCCACCGGCGCGGAAGGCCAGTATCAAATCCCGCTTCAACAAAGCTCTCATAGAAAGGCCTCATCATAGCCGCTGATCGCTGTTGCCCCGGCAACCGCCTTAAAAGGCCCAACATCCAAGATATTTGCCTGCAACCCCAAATCGATATGTGTGGCAAGCAGGGCGCTGCCACCAGAGGAAAGATGCCTCTGCACAGCTTGTGCAAACAGGGCCACAGAGGCCGTATCAAGGGACACCGTGGGCTCATCCAAAATCCAGATTGGCCGCGCAGTTACCAAAAGTCTGGCCAGACCCAGGCGCCGCTTTTGCCCCGCCGACAGGCTCCCGGCCAGGCGGTTGCGCAAATCTGAGAGATCAAAGGCATCAACGGCCTGTGTGATGTCTTTCTGTCCAAAAACATGGGCCCAGAATTCAAGGTTTTCTGCCACGCTCAGCATGGATTTTAACCCGTCGCTATGCGCGGCGTAGGCCAGACTGTCCTCAGGGGCCTCCACTGTGCCTTTGAATGCTGGCTGCAACCCGGCCACAGTGCGCAGAAGCGTTGTTTTTCCGATGCCGTTTGGCCCTTTGACCACAAGCGCATCTGAGGGCGCGAGCGTAAAACTCACCCCTTCCAAAACAGCCACACCGCCACGTGCCACGCTGAGATTTTTCACCCGCAAAACCATGGTTTCCCCTTAGCTGATCCCATTCACAAGCAAAAGAGCAACCTTTTGACGCATCAAGAGGTTTGCGCTGCGATGGTGCCCAGGCTTTATGTGGCGCGTTTAGGCTCAGCGCAGCTGAGCCATGCCCAACAAAAACATCTCATCAAAGATGAGAAAGATTTTGGCGGGAGCCTCTGTGTTTCACGCCCCCATTCTGCTGCTGTCAGCCCTCCAAAACAGGCAGCATCACAGCGGCAACCCGCCGCCCCTCGCTGACCAGAACATTGTACGTCCGACAGGCCGAAGGCGATGCCATGGGCTCCACGCCGATACCGGCTTCTTCCAAAACCTGCCGAAAAGCGCTGTCGACCGGTGCCATTGTGGCCCCTGTGCCCATCAGGATAAAATCGATCTCACTCTTAAGCGCCAAAATCGCGTCTACATCCTCAACGCCATTCCATGAGCGCGCGCCCTTGGCATGGATGATCGCGCCCCCTTCAATGACCTCTCCGCCAATGCGAAAAAAACCCGGACCATAGCTGTCAATTGGTATGGCGTCTGCAAAAGTCACTTCTGTCATCTGCATAATGGTCTCCTCTCAGAAAGCCGCTAGTGGGTGCCCAGACCGTCCAGAAACGGCAGACCAGACAGCGCAGCCATGGCAATGATCATATAAGCCACCCCTCTGTATAGCCGCTCATAGTCGGGATGAAAGAGCCAGCCCCCCAAAAGGTTCCCGGCCATGGCTGGCAGAGACAGCATAAATCCCAAAACAAAAGGCGTGCTGTCAAACCGCCCCAATCCAAATACCACGATCAAGAGCAGGATGTCATAGAAGAACAGATAGGCAGAGGTATTTGCGCGGATCACTTTCGGCCCATGCGGACTGGCCATGTAAAACAAGATCACAGGTGGCCCCGGCAGTCCGGCGGCACCGCCCAGCAGCCCACCTGCCCCGCCGATCCCATAGACCATATGCCGCGTCACCGCACCTCGGTAGCGAAACCCGGTCAGTAAAACCGCCAGCATAATCAGGGACAGACAGGACACGAGATAGCGATAGATCTGTGGATCGGTTCGATCCAGCAGCCAAAGCCCCACCGGCATCATAATCACCACCCCGAACATCAACCGCATCAGGTCGCGCCGGTGCCCGTCGCGCAACGCCGCAGGAATATGCACCGAAGGCGCAATGATATCCATGGCCGCAAGCGTCATGATCGCCCAGAGCGGCTCCATCACCTGCGCTGCAATTGGAAGGTAGATCATCGCGGTGCCAAATCCGGCAAATCCGCGCACAATGCCCGCCACAAAGGCGGCAAGCGCGACCCAGACAAGGCCTTCAACGGCCAGTGCCTGGGTCAGGACTTCAGGCATCAATATTGGCAAACTGATTGCCAGCGGTATTGTCCGGCTTGGACCAATCCCGCTTCACGCCGAGCTTCAACAACACGGCAGAGGCGATAAAGATCGAACTATATGTCCCCACGATCACGCCCCAGATCATTGCAAAAACGAAACCACGGATCACATCACCGCCCAGCACAAAGAGCGAAATCAACGCCAAAAGCGTGGTGACCGATGTCATCACTGTGCGGCTCAGCGTCTCATTGATCGACAGGTTCAAAACCTCTTTCAGCTCCAGCTTTTTGAACTTGCGCAGATTTTCCCGCACACGGTCAAACACCACTACCGTATCGTTCAACGAATAGCCGACGATGGTCAGCAGGGCCGCGATAATGGCGAGATCAAATCGGATCTGAAGCTCAGAAAACACCCCAATCGTCAGCACCACATCATGCACCAGCGCCGCCACAGCGCCGAGGGCAAATTGCCATTCAAAACGCAGCCAGATGTAAACCAAAACCGCCCCAATCGCGAGCACAACCGCAATGGCCGCAGTCTTGATCAACTCACCCGACACCTTTGGCCCCACGGATTCAACGGAAACAAAAGAAATGTCTGGCGCAACGGTTTGCAGCTGCGCCTCGATCCGTTCAATCACATCTGAGGTCACGGATTCCGTCCCTTCCTGCGCCTGAATGCGGATCATGGTCACATGCTGATCTTCTTCAAAGGTGGGGTCAAACACCTCCGTGATCGAAATATCGCCCAGCTCAAGCGGCACCAGTGCATCGCGATACTCCGAAATCACCACCGCCTGCGTGCTTTCCGTCCGGATGGTTGTCCCACCCCGGAAATCGATGCCAAAATTTAACCCCTGCACAAAAAAGCTCACCAGAGCCGCCACCATCAGGGCACCAGAGATGCCAAGCCAGAGGGTTGGACGAGAAAAGAAATCCCATTTGGTGTCTTGCGGAACAAGTCTCAAACGCATGGCATTATACCTCAATGGTCTTAGGACGGCGGCGTTCAAACCACATCACGATCATCAAGCGCGTCACGAAGATCGCGGTGAAAACGGAGGTGAGGATGCCAAGGCCGAGCGTGATCGCAAATCCGCGCACCGGGCCAGAGCCCATCGCAAACAGGATCACAGCGGTGATGAAGGTTGTGATATTGGCGTCCAGAATGGCGGAGAGCGCCTTTTCATAGCCAAGCTCAATGGCGCGCGCCGGACCTTTGGCAGATTTCAGCTCTTCGCGAATACGCTCAAAGATCAGAACATTGGCGTCAACCGCCATACCGATGGTCAAAACAATGCCTGCAATGCCGGGCAAGGTCAGCGTGGCCCCGATAAGGCTCAACAACCCAAAAATCAGCCCAACATTGATGATCAAAGCGATATTGGCATAGAGCCCAAAGCGGCCATAGCTCAGGAACATGAAGACCAGCACCGCAATGAAAGCCACGATACAGGCGATGCGACCGGCCTCAATACTGTCTTGTCCCAGCTCAGGACCAATGGTGCGCTCTTCAAGAAATTCCAATCCAGCCGGCAAGGCCCCTGCGCGCAGCAGCACGGCAAGGTTGGTGCTTTCTTCAACAGAGAACCGTCCGGTAATGATGCCAGAGCCACCTGCGATATGCGCCTGAATGACAGGTGCAGAGATCACCTCTCCGTCCAGCACGATCGCAAAGGGACTGCCAATGTTTTCTGCGGTATAATTGCCAAACTTGCGCCCCCCTGTGGGGTTGAAGCGGAAGGATACCGCTGGGCGGTTGTTCTGATCAAATGTTGGCTGGGCATCCACCAGGTCTTCACCCGTCACCACAGGGGCGCTTTCCACAATGTAGAACACGCCCTCTTCACCCAAGGAAGGCAGCACCTCATTGCCCGCACCTGCCGTCGCATCCGCACTGGACGCGCGCCCAACAACAGGATGGAAGGTCAGCTGTGCCGTGGTTCCGATAATGCCTTTCAGCTCAGAAGCAGAGCCGATGCCGGGCACCTGAATGAGGATCCGATCCGCCCCCTGACGCTGGATTGTGGGTTCGCGAGTGCCCACTTCGTCAATACGGCGGCGAATGATCTCAAGCGCCTGCTGCACCGTGCGATCATCTGTGGCCAGTTTTTCCGCATCAGACAGACGCACAACAATGATATCGCCGTCCGTTGACACAACAATATCACTGGCGCCAGCACCGGTCAGAGAGGTCACAGGGCGTGACAGCCCCCGCACCAGAGACGCCGCCTGTTGAATGGCTTCAGGTTTGGAGATTTTCACACGCAGCTCATCTGCAGGGGATGGCTGCAGACGAATGGTGCCAATCGTGGCGCGTTCGGCACGCAACAGATCGCGCACCTCAGGCCACATGCTTTTCATGCGGTTTTCATAGACATCCTCGACCTGCACTTCGGCAAGAAGATGCGCCCCACCGCGCAGATCCAACCCCAGATTTACGAGGCGACTGGGCAAGAAAGAAGGCCAGCCAGCAGCCAGCTCTTCAATCCCATTTCCAGAAAGCCCCGCCTCCAGGTCGGCAACGGCGTCATTATGGGCCTCGACCCTCGGATAAAACGCGTTTGGCATGGCCAGAAGCAGACCCACCACGCAGGTGAGCATGATCAGGACCCGTTTCCAAAGGTCGATTTGCAGCATGTCGGATGCCCTGTTGGTCTTGTTTTTCTAGTTATTCGGACTTGGCTGGCTCGGTTTTGGAGGTCACCGATGCAATGGTGGATTTCACCACACGTACTTTGACGTTTTCTGCCAGCTCAACTTCGACCTCATTGTCGTCTTTCACCTTGGAAACTTTCCCAATCAGGCCGCCTTGGGTCACGATCTGGTCACCACGGCGCACAGCGGCAACCATGGCTTGATGTTCTTTCATTTTCTTCTGCTGCGGACGGATCAGCAGGAAATACATGATCGCAAAGATCAGAATGAGCGGCAGAAACTGGCCGATTTCTTGCATAGGTGAGTTTCCCTCTAATTGGAGCGCGCCTCAGGCGTCGCAAAGTCGCTGGGAACCTATGTGGGCTTGGCGTCACTTGCAAGGCGTCAAAGCCCTTGACCTACGGCGAAACACACTTAAGAGCACAGACAGCCCTGCCAACATCACCGATGGTTACGATTAACCAAGATTTCGGCCATAAGCAGGGGGAGCAAACGACTCATCTCAAGCATGAAGGAATAGAGAGATGCATGACATTAAAGCGATCCGCGAGAACCCGGCCGCTTTTGACGCCGCCCTGACCCGCCGTGGGGATGCGGCCATGTCATCCTCCCTGCTCGCATTAGACGAGGAGCGGCGCGCCAAAATTGCTGCGGCTGAGGCAGCGCAGGCCGCTCAGAAAGCCGCCGCCAAAGATGTGGGTGCTGCCAAAGCCAAAGGCGACGAGACCGAGTTTGAACGGCTGCGCGCCCTTGTGGGTGAGAAGAAATCCGAAGTGGCGGCAATGCAGAATGAGGCCAAGGAGCTGGATGCCAAGCTCAATGACGCGTTGGCGCGCATTGCCAACCTGCCCGCCGCGGATGTGCCGGATGGGGCGGATGAAGACGACAATGTCGAAATCAACCGCTGGGGCACCCCGCGCGAAATGGATTTCACCCCGGTGGAACATTTTGAGATCGGCGGCGTGGCCGCGAGCATGAATTTTGACACCGCCGCCAAAATCTCCGGCGCGCGGTTTGTGATGCTCAAAGGCGCAGTGGCGCGCATTCACCGCGCGCTGGCGCAATTCATGATCGACACCCATGTGGATGAAAACGGTCTGACCGAAGTGAACACCCCGGTGCTGGTGCGTGATGAGGCAATGTTTGGCACGGATAAACTGCCCAAATTTGCCGAAGACAGCTATCAGACCACCAATGGTTGGTGGCTGATCTCCACCTCGGAAATCCCACTGACCTATTCGGTGGCAAATGACATCCTCGAAGAAAGCGCCCTGCCGATCCGCATGACCGCGCATTCCCTGTGTTTCCGTTCGGAAGCGGGCAGCGCGGGCAAAGACACCTCCGGCATGCTGCGCCAGCACCAGTTTGAGAAGGTGGAGATGGTCTCCATCACCCATCCGGACAACAGCGAAGACGAGCAGAAGCGCATGCTGCGCTGTGCCGAAGACATTCTGGAAAAGCTCGGCATCCCTTATCGCACCGTGGTGCTCTGCACCGGCGACATGGGCTTTGGCGCGCGCCGCACCTTTGACATCGAGGCGTGGATCCCGGGCCAGAACACCTATCGCGAGATCAGCTCTGTCTCCACCACCGGTGATTTTCAGGCGCGCCGCATGAACGCCCGCTTCCGTCCCGCCGATGGCGGCAAGCCGGAATATGTCCACACGCTCAATGGCTCCGGCCTCGCAGTGGGACGCTGCCTGATTGCGGTCTTGGAAAACGGTCAACAGGCGGATGGCTCCGTCCTTCTCCCCGAGGTGCTGGCACCTTACCTCGGAGGAAAAACCACTCTCAACACAGAGGGCGTATTGATCTAAAAAACAAAGAGCGCGGCCCGACTGGACCGCGCTTTTTCATTTGCCCCCCCCAATATCCCGGGGGTGCGGGGGCTGACCCCCGCCCTATTCTGCTGGCACGGCACCTTGGGCGCGTGTTTTCGGAAAAGGCACAAGCCGCTCCTGCTCTTCATCCCAAAGCTTGAGTGAAAAAGAGCGTATCGCTTCGGGCCACTCAATGGTGGGCAAGTCAAATTCCTGCCTGAGCATCTGATGGCATTTGCGCAGATTATAGTGCGGGATCCGCGCATTGTAGTGATGAATGTCGTGATAAGCGATATTGGCGCTGGCCAGGTCCATCCACCAGCCAAGATCCAGCGCAGAAGAGCCCTGCAAAGCCGCCAGACGTGGGTCCAGATCCGGGCGGCGATCCCAATAGGTGTCTTCAAAATTATGCTGAAGATACACCATGAACACCCCCACCATGCCGCCAAAGAACGAACTCAGAAACCAGATCAATACCCCTGTCCAGCCTGCCAAAGCATAGATCAGCCCCATATAGGAAAAAACAGCCAGATTGTGCAGCAGCACGGAACGCCACATGGTCTGCGCGTTCTTGGGCCAGCGGTACCGGATAAAATAGGTGAAAAGACTTCCCAATGGGATCAACACAAAGGGATTGCGGTACAGCCGATACTGCAACCGCTCCCAAAAACCGGCAGTATTCCATTCGCGCAACGTCATCGTATGGATTTCCCCGGTATCGCGGTGATCGAGATTGCCCAGATGACTATGATGCATATTGTGATTGTGCCGCATGGCCGCATAGGGCGCGAAAGTCACGAGCGAAAGCGCCTCCCCTGCCAGATCATTGTGCTTGCGCGTTTTGAAGAGCGAGGCATGGCCAGCGTCATGCTGTAAAACGTACAGTCGCACAGCCGAAAGACCGTTCAGTGCCATCATGGGCAACAGCACATACCACATGGTCTGGAAGGCAATCGCCAGATAAAGCGTTGCAAGGTAAAATACAAAGGTGCCAAAGAAACTGATCGCACCAAGACGATCGTCCTGCACAGTAAAGTCTTTCAAGCGCCCGCGAATCTCCATCGCAAACCCCTCTCTTTCAACAAAAATAATGCCTGGTCACAAAATGACTGGGTTGGGCTCAAATAAAATATCCCTCAAAATCGGGATCGTATGCGAGAACTATAGCGTGAAAACACTCCGGCTCAATGTGCGCGTTTGCGCCGGATGGACGCAAAACACCCGCGCGAAGGCACGGGTGTCTGTTTAGAAGGCACGTTTTATGAACTCAATGCGGCGCGTTGCGCCCTTTAATGTGCTTGCGCAGTCGTGACGGCGTAGATTTCTTCTTGCCTTTGTAAGGGTTCTTGTCCCCCTGCCCGCGCATTGTCAGGCGAATGGGCGTACCGGGCATATCAAAAGTCTCGCGCAAACCATTGATAAGATAGCGAGAGTAGCTCTCCGGAATCTTATCAGGATGGCTGCACATAACCACAAAACCCGGGGGGCGGGTCTTTGCCTGTGTCATGTAGCGAAGCTTGATACGCTTTCCCTGCGGCGCTGGCGGCGGATGCTGCTGAAGCATTTCCACAAGCCAGCGGTTGAGCTGGGCCGTCGGCACACGGCGGTTCCAGGTATCATAAGCGCGCAGAATGGCGTCGCGCAACCGCTCCAGCCCGCGTCCTGTTTTCGCCGAAACCGTGATCAGAGGCGCACCCCTCAGCTGAGGCAACAGACGGTTAAACGCTTCTTTGAGATCGCGCAGCTTCTCCTGCTTCTCGTCCTCAATATCCCATTTGTTCACGGCAACAATCACAGCGCGGCCTTCCCGCTCTGCCAGATCCGCGATTCGCAGATCTTGTTGCTCAAAGGGAATGGCCGCATCCAGCAGCACCACCACCACTTCCGCAAATTTCACCGCGCGCAGACCATCACCCACAGACAATTTCTCAAGCTTGTCCTGCACCTTGGCCTTTTTGCGCATGCCGGCGGTGTCAAAAATCCGCATTGGGGTTTCGCCCCAGTTGGTGCGCAGGCTGATCGCATCACGCGTGATCCCGGCCTCAGGCCCCGTCAGCAAGCGATCCTCGCCAATGATCTTGTTGATCAATGTGGATTTGCCCGCATTCGGGCGGCCAACCACCGCAATTTGCAGCGGCTTTTTCTCCGTAATCAGCTGAGACGGCAGAAGCGCATCCGGATCAAGCTCGGCATCAGCCTCATGCTCGGCAAGATCAACGTCCGTCTCCACATCGTCGTTCAAGGCTTCGGCGCGTTTGGCAAATTCATCGGCAATCGGCATCAACTGCGCATAAAGATCATTGAGACCTTCACCATGCTCAGCCGATAGGCGGATCGGCTCGCCCAACCCCAGAGAGTAAGCCTCGATGACGCCAGAATCCGCCGCCTTGCCCTCGCCTTTGTTGGCCGCAAGGATCACATGCGTGGCACGCTTTCGCAGGATTTCCGCAAAAATCATATCAGTGGGCGTGACCCCAGCGCGCGCATCAATCATGAAAAGACAGATATCGGCCATATCCACCGCCCGTTCCGTCAGACGCCGCATGCGCCCTTCCAGACTGTCATCAGTGGCGTCTTCCAGACCAGCGGTATCAATCGCGGTAAAGCGCAAATCGGCCAGTTTGGCATCGCCTTCGCGCAAATCACGCGTCACCCCCGGCTGATCATCCACCAGCGCGAGTTTTTTGCCAACAAGGCGATTGAAAAGCGTGGATTTGCCCACATTTGGGCGGCCCACAATGGCGAGCGAGAAACTCATGACAGATCTCCGGAACGTCTGAAGTCGCCCCGATATACCATTATTGCGTCAACGGAAAGCGTACAATTCGCCTTTGCGGTTCACAACGTACAGAACGCCCCCCGCCACAATCGGATTGGTGGCAGCCCCATGGGGCAATTCAACCGTATAGGTCAAAGCGCCGGATTGCGGATCATAAAACCGGATCAACTCATCTGAGGAAGCTACAACAAGCTGCCCACCTGCCATCACAGGTCCGTAGTGAGCGTGCATTTCAGATTGTTTGCGCGGTTTGCTGGAAACAAACTGTGGGAGTTGTTGCCCCCAAATCCGCTCTCCAGTGCTGGCATTCAAGCGCAGCAGTTCGTTGCGCTCTGACACAAGAAACAGCGATCCGCCTGCGGGAAATACGGGGCTCAGCGCACCATAATCCGCGGTCCACTTCCGTGCACCGGTTTCAATATCAAGAGCCGCAAGACGCCCGGAATGATTGCCAACATAGATTGTATTGCCAGCCACAACCGGATCACTTGAAATGTCCCCGATCGTATTGATGGAGCGGCCCGGAAGCGTTTCAGACAGGCTCGCTGTCCAGCGCGCCACGCCGCCTTGACGGAAGGCCGCCTGAATTTCGCCAGAGCCATAGGGGAAAATCGCATAACGATCCGTCACCGCAGGCGCTGCTGGGCTCTGAATGTTCTGTACTGTTGGAATGGAAATCAATTGCCACGCCACGCGCCCGGTTTTGGCTTCCAAAGCCCAGCCGGTAGCGTCGCCGGAGACTGCGTAAACCAGATCACCATAAACAGTTGGTGAGCCGCTCCCAACGGCTTGAAATTCCTGTTCCCACAGGTCGGCACCACTGGCCGGATCAAGCGCACGTAGACTGCCGTAGCCCGTGGTCACAAACAATGTGCCATTGCCATACGCAAGCCCGCCAGTGGAGGCCTGACCAGCCTTGTCACGAGAGGGCGTAAGATCTTTGCTCCAAAGTGTTTCACCCGCAGTGTTTGTCGCAGAGACCGTCGCAAGCGCATCGACCGTAAAGATCTTACCATCCGCCATCACCGGGTCCGCGGTGATGCGGTTCTTGCGCGATTCCGCCTGCCCAATGGACGCAGACCAGGCCAATGTTGGTCGCTGAGACAACGCGGCATTCGCGACGCGGTACTTTTGGGTGCCGATACGATGCGTCCAGGCGGCATTGCGAGATTGTGATGAGAGACGCAGCGCAGGGCTTTGATTTTCTGTCTTCTCAGCTTGCTCAAACAGATCTTCGCGTTCCCCTACAAGGATCACTTCAGGTTCCTGGCAAGCAGTCAGAAAGAGCGCGGCAGCGCCAGCTGCAAACATCCAAGTGTAACGTGTCACTGCACAGTTCCCCACGCTTTGTTAGTCTTATTGGCCAGCAACCGTGCCGATCGCATCTGTTGGCGTTTCGCCAAGTGCCACAATCAACTGAGATGCGCGTTGGCGCAAGCCCGCTGTTACACCGGCATCCTGAAGAAGCTCTTGCAATTGTGCGACAGCACTCTCTGCATCCCCTTCTTCCAAAGTCAGCAAGGCAAGTTGTTCACGTGCAAGAAGTGACAGTGGCATGCCTGGCGCAGCCAGCGTTTCCAAAGCCAGTCGGCGCTCTGATGCAGGTGTTTCGGACCCCTGCGCAAGCACCGCTTTGAAAGCCGCGATCTGGCGATAAATATCAGGCATGTCATATGTGTCGGTCACAATGCCCTGAAGCGTATTTGATGCCTCCGAGCCCTCGCCAATTTCAACTTGGTGCGTGGCAAGGAGCATATCTGCCACCACTTGTGCATTTTCTGAGTCCGTTTTCAGGTCGGACAAAGCTTCAACACGCGCAGCAGCCTCGCTTGTTGCAACGGCGGAAATCAGCGCATCACCAGTATTCTGCGCCGCTTTGAGCGCATTGTTCTTGCGAACCTCATTCGCTGCAGCGGCCCCAACAATCGCCACCACGGCCAGTACAGCAATCCAACCGTAGCGTCGGATCAAGCCAAACAAACGATCACGGCGCACTTCTTCGGTGACTTCTTCAATGAAACTGTCGGTATTGCTCACGCCGAGACTCCTGATGATTTGCCTTGTCTTATCGTTTTGTTTTCAAAGTGCCAAGTGCCGTACGCGTGATCCAGAGCATGGACAGGCAAATCGCGTCTTAGGTGTTTTTTGAACCGATGAGTTCAAAATTGCGTAGTTTAGGTTGTCTCCAGCGTTTGAAACGCCAATATGACTCTCAATATTTTACGCGCAAGCAGGCGCGTGCTCAAAGACAGGGACCAGCAGATGCGGCTCATTCCGTTTCTCATCGCGCTACTTGTGGCGGCATTTCTTTATATGTTTGTGGTCGAACGTGACCGCTTGTTGGCTTTTGCCCGTGGTGCGCCAACGACAGAACAACTGGATGTTCAGGAGGCACAAGACGCGACTGAAACGGAACAGGATGACGCAAAACAAGGGGCTTCGGCTCCTACATCAGGTGAGAATGACCTGATCCGTGTCGTGGCAATCCAAAGCACAGCGCGCACAATTGGCAGCACCGTGGTGTTGCGCGGCGAGACCGAAGCCGATCGTCAGGTGGAAGTGCGGGCTGAAACAAGCGGGCTGGTGGTCAGTGAACCCCTGCCCCGCGGCGCTCATGTAAAAGCGGGAGAAGAGCTTTGCAGGCTCGACGTTGGCACACGTATGGCGGTCCTTGCAGAAGCACGTGCAAGACTGAGCGAAGCGCAAGCCCGCGTGCCAAGCACCGAAGCGGCCATGATCGAAGCTGAGGCCCGTTTGGAAGAAGCCCGTATCAACGATAACGCCGCGCGCAAGCTGTCTGAAGGCGGCTTTGCCTCCTCAACCCGCGTCGCCAGCGCAGCAGCAGCCGTGCGCGCTGCGGAAGCGGCCGTACAATCAGCCACCTCAGGGTTTGAATCCACACAGGCCGGTATTGAATCCGCAACGGCGCTTGTGGCCGCAGCGGAGCGTGAAATCAAAAAACTCTCGATTGTTGCGCCTTTCGACGGGCTTCTGGAAAGCAAAACAGCGGAACTCGGCAGCTTAATGCAGCAAGGCAGTCTCTGTGGCACCGTCATTCGCCTCGATCCGATGCGCATTGTTGGTTTTGTACCTGAAATAGAAATCATGCAGGTGGAAGAAGGCGCATTGGCGGGTGCCCGCCTGACCACAGGTCACGATGTGAGTGGACAGGTGACATTTGTATCCCGCTCTGCCGATCCACAGACCCGCACCTTCCGCGTGGAGATCACAGTGCCCAACAGCGATCTGGCCATTCGTGACGGGCAAACCGCGGAGATCCTTATTTCGGCGGATGGGGCACCGGCGCATTTCCTACCTCAGTCGTCTTTGACACTGAACGACGAAGGTACATTGGGCGTTCGGCTTGTGGATGACAGCAATACCGTGTCCTTCAACCCGGTTGAGCTTCTGCGCGATGGGCAAGACGGCATCTGGGTCGGCGGGCTGCCTGACAAGGCGAATGTCATTATTGTCGGACAAGAGTTTGTGGTTGCCGGCGTCAAGGTGAACCCGAGTTTTCAGGAGCGTAACCCATGACCGGAGCCATCACATGGGCCGCAGAGCGTGCCCGTATGATTCTGGCGTTCATCGCAATCTCTCTTGTGGTGGGCGCCTTTTCTTACGCAGGACTGCCCAAAGAGGGTGAACCTGACATCGACATCCCAATTCTCTATGTTTCGGTGAGCTTCCCCGGCATTTCCGCAGAAGATGCGGAAAGCTTGTTGGTCAAGCCCATGGAAACGGAGGCTGTTGATCTGGATGGCCTCGACAAGATGACGGGCATCGCGTCAGAAAACCATGCTTCCCTGTTGCTTGAGTTTGATTTTGGCTGGGACAAGAGCGCCACAATCGCAGATGTGCGCGATGCGATGAACTCTGCGCAGGCTGATTTCCCAGAGGGTGCAGATCAATACACCATCACGGAAATCAACTTTTCGGAATTCCCGATTGTCATTGTGAACCTGACAGGGGACGTGCCCGAGCGGACAATGGCGCGTCTGGCCAAAGATCTCCAAGACGAATTTGAAGCCATTGATGCGGTTTTAGAGGCCGCAATCGCTGGCAACCGCGACGAGATGGTCGAGGTGGTGATCGATCCGCTGCGTCTGGAGTCCTACAATGTCACGGCCCCCGAAATCATTGGCGTTGTACAAAACAACAATCAGCTCATCGCCGCCGGTGAGGTCGACAGTGATCAGGGGACTTTCTCTGTCAAAATCCCCTCCTCTTTTGATGAGGTCAGTGACATCTACGCCTTGCCGGTGAAAACCAACGGTGACCGCATCGTCACATTGGGAGATCTCGCAGACATCAATTTCACCTTCGAAGACAGAACAGGCACGGCGCGGTTTGACGGCGAAAATACGGTTGCCCTACAGGTGGTGAAGGGCAAGGGCTATAACATCATCGACACCGTCAAAGAGATTAAGGCCACGCTCGCCAACGCGCAGGAAAGCTGGCCTGAAGAGCTCAAAGCCGCGGTGCAGGTCGGCACATCAAATGATCAGAGTCGCGTTGTTGGCTCCATGGTGCGCCAGCTTGAGGGCTCGGTGCTGACGGCCATTGCACTCGTGATGATCGTCATCCTCGCCTCCCTGGGCAGCCGGGCCGCAATGCTGGTTGGCTTCGCCATTCCTGCCTCCTTCCTCCTTTGTTTTGCCTTCCTCGCACTGATGGGTGTCACCATTTCCAACATGGTGATGTTTGGTCTCATTCTGGCCGTGGGCATGCTGGTGGATGGGGCCATTGTGGTGGTTGAATACGCCGACAAACGCATCAAAGAAGGCACAGGTCCGATGCACGCCTATGTGGAAGCGGCGCAGCGGATGTTCTGGCCGATTGTCTCCTCCACGGCCACCACACTCTGTGCCTTCCTACCGATGCTCTTCTGGCCAGGCATACCCGGCGAGTTCATGGGCATGCTGCCAGTGACGATGATCTTTGTGCTGTCTGCGTCCTTGCTGGTTGCCCTGATCTACTTGCCCGTGGTGGGCGGGATCTCCGGGCGTATGAGCCGCTTTTTTGGACGAGCATCTGAAGTGCTGCGCGCGCGGCTACCTTGGGTGGTGCGTGCGCTGTTGGTGCCACCTGCCCTGTTTGGCATGTTCTCCGGGGTCATGCAGATGCTGCACCCTACTTATCTGCTACCAGATGGATTCGGCATGAACATTTGGTTGTTAGGGGATAAGATTGGAGAGGACATTCCACTCCTTGTGGGCGCGATGATCTTCATACTATCCGCTTTTACAGCTTCGATCATGCTGAGCGCCGCAGAAATTAGATTTCCACGAAAGAGTGTCGAGTCCGGCTTCAGACTAAACGGCTTTGGGCTAGTCATTCGACTGATTGTGGGTAATCCAATCATGCCAATCGTAGCCTTTGTAAGTGTTATAGGTGTGGTTCTTTGGGTGTCGTTCTACTACGGGCAAAACAACAACGGTGTTGAATTCTTCGTCGATACCGAACCGGAACAGGCCACCGCATTGGTGCGGGCCCGTGGCAACCTGTCATTGGCGGAAAAAGACGCCATGGTGCGGGCCGCCGAAAACATCATCATGGATCACCCTGCGGTGATCAATGTCTTCTCATTTGCTGGCGAAGGTGGGCTATCGACTGGCGGACCAAGCAATAGCGAGTCTCCGCAAGACACCATTGGTCAGGTGCAGTTTGAAATCATCCCATGGGAAGACCGGCCAACCGTGCGGGAAAAATGGTTCTTTGACCTTCTGGAACGGGAGGTGAGCGCGCCGGACTTCGCCGGAAACACGGTGCTTGATGAACTCAATGCTGAGTTGGCCAAACTGCCGGGGTTCTTTGTCGAAACCAAAGCGCTTGAGCAAGGCCCGGGCTCAGGCAAGCCCATCCACCTGCGACTGCGTGGTGATGGTTGGGACGCCCTCAATGCGGCCACGGCACAAGCGCGTGAAGCTTTTGAAAACACTCCGGGTCTGACCTTGGTGGAAGACACGCTCCCCCTGCCCGGCATCGACTGGCAAATCGACGTAGACGTCGAAAAAGCGGGGCGCTACGGCGCAGATGTGGCCACGGTGGGCGCGATGGTGCAGCTTGTGACCCGTGGCATCCTGCTTGATACAATGCGGGTGGACAGCAGCGACGAGGAAATCGAAATCCGCCTCCGCCTCCCCGATCAGGATCGCGTGCTCTCCACCTTGGACACGCTCAAGGTCCGCACCGCAGATGGCTTGGTGCCCCTGTCAAACTTTGTGACCCGCTCACCGGTTCCCAAACGCGCTTCCATCGCCCGGATTGATCAGGAACGCTACTATGATGTGAAGGCAGATATTGAGCCGGGTTTGATAAAGCTGGTGTCTGGTCAGGACGACGATGTGGTCACCCACGCTTTCGTCAAGAGCATTGGCCCAGATGTCTCCGCCACCGGCGATATCATCACCGCCGCCAATGGGGATCGCTTTCACATCCACACGTTGGTGGAAGCGACCAATGTTGCGGATGTTCAGAGCGCGCTGGATGACGGTGCGCGCCGTGTGCCTGTGACCCCCACAGAACGCATTGAGACACTGACCAACTGGCTCAATACAACGACATTTGACCGCTCCGTGAGCTGGGAATGGACAGGCGATCAGGAAGAGCAGGCAGAATCTGCTGCCTTTTTGACCAACGCGTTTTCTGCGGCTCTGGGCTTGATGTTCGTGATCCTGCTCGCGCAATTCAACAGTTTCTACAACTCTGTGCTGGTTCTGCTGGCGGTGATTTTGTCGACCGCTGGTGTCTTGGTTGGCATGCTGGTCATGGATCAGACCTTCTCGATCATCATGACCGGCACGGGAATTGTCGCTCTGGCCGGGATTGTGGTGAACAACAACATTGTTCTGATCGACACCTATCAGGAGTACAGCCAATATATGCCGCGCATTGATGCCATCGTGCGCACGGCACAAAGCCGCATCCGCCCGGTGCTTCTGACCACCATCACCACCATGGCGGGCCTGACGCCGATGATGTTCGGGCTGAGCCTCGACTTTATTGAGGGCGGCTATTCGATCAATAGCCCGACCTCGCTTTGGTGGAAGCAGCTGGCGACGGCTGTGGTCTTCGGGCTGGGCATTGCGACTGTTCTGACACTGGTGTTCACTCCCTCCATGCTTGCGCTGCGGGTCTGGGCCACCACCTATTTTGGCTGGCTCATGCAGCTGCTGGCACGTCTGTCCATGGGGCGGGCCTCCCGCGCGGGGCAAGACTGGGCGCTGCGCCGAGCCGCACGGGATGTGAAACATCCTGTTCTGATGTGGAATGAGGACCTGCCGGACGCCTTGATCGCCGACGCCCCGGCACCGACAAAATCAGACATGTCGACACCGGTAGATCCTGAAGCCTTGGCCCCAGAGGTAGAGGCCCCCCGCGGCGACGGGAAAAAGCCGGCAAATGACTCACCAACATCCGGTGGTATCAAAGCAGCCGAATAAGCCCTGATATCAAAACGCGCGCCACTCTGACAGGCGCGCGTTTTACTTATGGAATGCTCTTCACACGCATCGGCTTTTCACATGTGGCGTGACCCAGCCCCCTGAAATCGGGCCATTGAGATGTTAGTAATCCGTCCAAGCAAAGGATGGACAATGAAACGCAGATTTTCGGACGAACAG
>NZ_CYPW01000028.1 GCF_001458175.1 Shimia marina | reverse complement strand
TGACGTGCTCCCCTTAGAGTCCTCACTTTGAGGTTAGCCTGTTCCCCAACTGAGGATACAGACGATGAAGAGAAGCCGATTTAGAGAAGAGCAGATTATTGGCATCCTGAAAGAACATCAGGCGGTTTTGAGCGCGAAAGAGCTGTGCCGCAAGCCTGGGATCAGCGATGCGACCTTCTACAAATGGCGATCCAAATATGGTGGCATGGAAGTGTCTGACGCGCGGCGTCTGAAGGCGCTGGAGGCCGAGAATGCGAAGCTCAAGAAGATGCTGGCGGAGCAGATGCTCGATGTTGCCACGCTGAAAGAGATGCTTGGAAAAAACTTCTGAAGCCCGGTTCGAGGAGGAACGCCGTGGACTGGGCAATGAAGACCAAAGGCTACAATCAGAAACGGGCCTGTGCCTTGGCCGGGATCGATCCGCGCGTGTATCGGCGCAAATCGACGCGAAGGTCGGACACCGAGTTTCGGGCCAGGATGAAGGAGCTGGCGTGTGAGCGGCGCCGGTTCGGCTATCGCCGCCTGCACATCCTGCTGAAGCGGGAGGGCTGGGAAGTGAACTGGAAGAAGCTCTACCGGCTGTACCGCGAAGAAGGGTTGGCCGTCCGCAAACGGGGCGGACGCAAGCGTGCTGTGGGCACCAGAGCGCCGAGGGCGATCCTACAGGGGCCGAACCAGAGGTGGTCGCTCGACTTCATGTC
>NZ_CYPW01000027.1:675366-700748 GCF_001458175.1 Shimia marina | reverse complement strand
CGAGATCAGGATATTGCCGCGTTTTACCGCGAAGCGGCTTATGAGCCGCTTTGGACTGGAGAGGGTCAGACCTTCGCAAAACGCCGCCAGGCCTTGATTCAAGCGCTTGCGCGTGTGAGCGACCATGCATTGCCAGAGGCGCGTTACAAGACGGATGACTTGCTGTCTCAAATGGCTGCCGCCAACAGCGCGCGTGATCTTGGGTTGATTGAGGTGGCCTTAACAAAAGCCTACCTCACCTACGCACGGGATCTGACATCAGGTATGCTGGTGCCCTCCAAAATTGATGGTGATATTGTACGAAAGATCGAAAAACGGGAACGCCAAGAGCTTCTTGACAGCTTTGCCAATGCACAAGATGCGAAAGGCTTCTTGCGGGGGCTTGCGCCGCGAACTCCAGAATACACGCGCTTGATGAAAGCGAAGCTGCGTATGGAGCGGTTGGTGTCACAAGGTGGCTGGGGGGCGGTTGTCCCGGTACGCAAGATGGAGCCCGGCGACAGCGGTGCTGCGGTTGTGGCGCTGCGCGATCGTTTGGTTCGGATGGGCTTTATGCAGCGTTCCGCTTCTGCAAGTTATGATGCTGCACTCAAATCCGCAGTGCAGGATTTCCAAATCGCGCATGGTCTTGAAAGTGACGGCGTGGCAGGCAAGGGCACCGTCACAGAAATCAATGTTTCGGCCGAAACGCGGCTGAAATCCATTATGGTTGCGATGGAACGCGAGCGCTGGCTGACGCGTCACGCCGAAGGGCGCGAAATTCTGGTGAACTTGACAGATTTCACGGCGAAAATTCTGGATGATGGCAAGCTGACATTCCGCACGCGATCCGTGGTGGGGAAAAACCAATCAGATCGCCGGAGCCCCGAGTTTTCCGACATCATGGAACATATGGTCATCAATCCAACCTGGAATGTGCCGCGTTCCATTGCCACCAAAGAGTATCTGCCAATGCTCAAGAACAATCCCAACGCCGTGAGCTATCTGCGTTTGGTGAATGGTCGAGGCCAGACGGTTGACCGTAGTGCGATTGATTTTTCTCAATTCACCACCCGGAATTTCCCGTTTGATATGAAGCAGGCCCCAGGCAGCCGAAATGCGCTTGGGTTGGTGAAATTCATGTTCCCGAACAAGTACAACATTTATCTGCACGATACACCGCAGAAGGCCCTCTTTAAGCGGGAAATCCGCGCTTATAGCCATGGGTGTATCCGACTGCAGGATCCGTTTGATTTTGCCTATGCGTTGTTGGCCGTTCAGGAAGACAATCCCAAGCAGTTTTTCCAAACCCGTCTGAAGACAGGCCGTGAAACCCGCGTGGATTTGAAGCAGGATGTCCCTGTGCATATCATCTATCGTACGGCCTACACAGAGGCCAAAGGGCCGGTCCAGTTCCGTCGTGATATCTATGGGCGAGATGCGAAGATCTGGAAAGCGATGGCGAACGAAGGGGTGGCCTTGGCGTCCTATCAAGGCTAAACACGCCTCCGAGATCACCCGGAGGACCGCAGATGGCGTTCACTGTTCAGGAGATTGCGACCGCGATTGATGCGCAGGCGCACGGGAACACAGACTTGGTTGTCGAGCGTGTTGCGGAGCCTGCTTTGGCGGGCTCCAATGACATCGCCTTGCTGACAAACCCCAAATTCGCTGAAGGTCTGTCACAGGGGCAGGCGCGTGTCGCTCTGCTTTGGGATGGCGCGGATTGGGAAGCTATGGGGCTGGAAGCGGCCATCACAGCCAAACGTGGCCGTTATGCAATGTCCGGACTATCGAAAATGATGGATCCGGGGCAGGGGCAACAAGTCGGGATCCACCCCACGGCGCTGATTGATGAAACAGCAACGCTTGGTAAAGGTGTTTCTGTAGGCCCCTATGTTGTGATTGGCGCACATAGCAGCATTGGCCAAGGATCTGTGATTGGCGCTTTTTGCCATATAGGACCGGATGTCACCATCGGCGCAGGAGCCATGTTGCGCGATCACGTCTCCATTGGGGCACGTGTCACAATTGGCGCTCGGTTCTGGTGTCAGCCCGGTGCACGGATCGGGGCCGATGGCATGTCGTTTGTGACGCCCGAAGCCAGCGGTGTTGAAAAAGCGCGCGCCTCGCTTGGGGATCAGGGAGAGGTGTCTGCGCAGGCATGGGCCCGTATTCACTCGCTGGGCGCGGTGACGATTGGCGATGACGTTGAGATCGGCGCAAACACCTGTGTGGACTATGGGACTGTCCGCGATACACGTATCGGTAACGGCTGCAAAATCGACAATATGGTGCACATTGCGCACAATGTGGTTGTGGGTAACGATTGCCTTTTGGCGGCTCAGGTTGGAATCGCAGGCTCTACTGTGATCGGCAACAACGTTGTCATGGGCGGACAGGTTGGTGTCTCAGACAACACCGTCGTGGGCGACAATGTCATTGCTGGGGGCGCCTCCAAAATTCTGAGCAAGGTTCCGGCCGGAGAAGTGGTTCTGGGTTACCCTGCCGTTAAGATGGACACGAACCTGGAAATGTACAAAGCCTTGAGACGGTTGCCGAGATTGGCCAAGCAATTTGCCGATCTTCAAAAAACTGTTTCGAAGTTGGGTTTGAAGTCCTAAACGAACCGACTTCGTTGAAAGGGAAATTGTTATGGACGTCAAAAAGCAGGTGATTGCCATCATTGCTGAGCAGGCCGTGCTGGAGCCATCGGATGTGTCGATGGAGAGCACGCTTGAGGATCTCGGTATCGACAGCCTTGGTCTGGTTGAAAGCATCTTTGCCATTGAGGAAGCTTTTGACATTTCCATTCCGTTCAACGCAAATGAGCCTGAGAAGAGCGATTTTGATATCTCTTCCGTAGCCACGATCATTGCCGGGATCGAGCAACTGGTGAACGCCTAAAACGATCAATCAGCAAAGAGCTCGAAAAAATGAAGCGCGTCGTCATCACTGGAGCCGGGACCATCAATGCCTTGGGGCATGATGTGCCCCAGACCCTTGCCGCAATGCGTGAGGGTAAGTGCGGCATCGGAGAGTTAAGCCTGAGAGATGTAGACCGCCTTGCCGTCAAGATCGGTGCTCAGGTGCGCGGGTTTGAGCCCGATAAGATCTTTAACCGGCAGCAATTGGCGCTTTATGACCGTTTTACGCAATTTGCCCTTGTGGCAGCGCGTGAAGCTCTGGCGCAGTCTGGCCTGGAATTTTCCGGAGAGCTTTCGGCCAAAACGGGGGTGGTGCTGGGCAATTCCGGTGGTGGTATGCAGACCTTGGATGAAAATTATCGCACGGTCTATGAGGACGGAAAAAACCGCGTTCACCCGTTTGTTGTGCCAAAACTCATGAACAACGCGGCCGCCAGCCACATCAGCATGGAGTTCAACCTCAAAGGGCCCAGCTTCACAGTGGCCTCTGCCTGTGCCAGTTCCAACCACGCCATGGCGCAAGCCTTTCAGATGGTGCGCCATGCGATGTCACCCGTGATGATCACGGGGGGGGCTGAATCCATGCTGTGCTTTGGCGGGGTGAAGGCCTGGGAAGGCCTGAGAGTGATGTCCAAAGATGCATGCCGTCCGTTTTCGGCGACACGCAATGGCATGGTGCAGGGCGAAGGTGCCGGGGTTTTTGTGTTTGAGGAGTACGAACATGCCAAGGCGCGCGGTGCGGAAATTCTGGCCGAGGTGATCGGTTTTGCAATGACATCTGATGCCGCAGATATTGTGATGCCGTCACGCCAAGGCGCGTCGCGCGCGATTTCTGGTGCCCTTGCAGATGCGCGTATCAATCGCGAAGAGGTTGGATATATCAACGCACATGGCACCGGTACGGCCGCAAATGACAAAACCGAGTGCAGTGCGGTTGCCGATGTGTTCGGCCCCCATGCTGACAAGCTGATGATCTCTTCTACCAAGTCCATGCACGGCCATTTGATTGGCGGGACCGGCGCGGTGGAACTCTTGGCCTGCATCATGGCTCTGCGCGACGGTGTGATTGCGCCAACGATTGGCTACGAAGAAGCCGATCCGGAATGTGAGATGGATGTGGTGCCCAATCAGGCGCGTGAAGCACAGGTTGATGTTGCGCTCTCTAATGCCTTTGCTTTTGGCGGGCTTAACGCCGTTATGGCATTGCGCCGTGTGTAAGAGCCACTGCTTAACATGCAAAAGCCGCGCGGTGCTTCCGGCGCGGCTTTTGCATTTTTGTATGAGCGTTCTTTATTCCGCTACTTCTCCTGAGGCTTTGCCAAAGGCCTTGGTAAAGCCTGCAAGTGACATGTTGATGTTCACCACCTGAGTTGGGGCCAGCGCGGGCACAATTGTCAGTTGAGCGGCCTTGCCACCTTTGTATTTGGCGATATCGTCCGCGCTCAGGCCAATTCGCGCGACACAGCCCATCTGATTACAGAAGGCAAAAGGGTAGCGGCGTGCGTTTTCACCATCAACAGTCACGGTCAATTGTGAGGTGAGCAAGGTTTCCAGCGGGACAATCACACTTGCACCTGCAACCGCTTCACCTTCAGGCACGGCGAGATCAAAAAGTGTAACTTCAGCAATGGGTGTGCCAGCAGGGTCCTTGAGCAGTTGGTACAGGCGACAAGGACGCGGTTCAGGGCCAGAGGCCGCACATTGCAGATCCCAGTCTCCGATGATTTCAGATGTGATGTCTTCACCCGCAGTTTGGGGCGCTTGCGCTTCTGCTTGTGGCGCGACGGCCTCTCCCATGGCCAAAGACCCATCTGCGAGGGACGGTACGCCCTGTGCTGTCAACTGACTGGCAAATGCTACAAAGGACAAAGAGGCAAGGACAGTTTTTAAGTTCATCGCGTGGTATCCAGGATTTTCGCATAGATCTGCTAGCGCAGTATCATGCGCTCGGGGGAATGTCAGTCACAGCTTGGCTTAAACCTGATGAAAATTAGCAGGTTCTTGCCTGTTATCAGCTTGCTTTGTTGTCTGAAACGAAAACAGTAAAAGCAAAAAGGGCCCGTTGCCGAGCCCTTTTATGTTTTCACTCCCCGTCGGACTGGCCGACTTATTTATTGCCCAAACGCTACGAAGAAACGGCGTGACGGTCAACATGAAAAGGGGATGTTCCTGACTGAAATGTCTAAAAAAAAGGCCGCACATTGTGTGCGGCCAGTCTCAACAGGGAGGAGTTCTTTCCCAAACGGTTAAAGGTTTGATCCGGAACACTTTAGAATGTGGGGTAGAAAGGTTAAAAATGAGTGTGATGCGCCGGACGCGTCGCGATGAATGTATCAAGGATGAGGTAACCCCCTGATGGACGGCAAGATTTTTTTGGGTGGCGGTGGTGTTGACTACGCTGAAAAACAGGGCCTGACGCTCAAATATGCCAATCGCCATGGCTTGATTGCCGGGGCTACCGGCACTGGTAAAACGGTCACCTTGCAGATTCTCGCGGAAGGGTTCTCTGCGGCTGGCGTGCCTGTGTTCCTGTCTGACGTAAAAGGAGACCTTTCTGGGCTGGCGGCGTCGGGAAGCGCAGACTTTAAGCTTCATGGCGCTTTTCAGGACCGTGCGAAAACCATTGGGTTTGAGGATTTTGCCTATCAGGCCTTTCCTGTGACGTTCTGGGATCTCTTTGGGGACCAAGGGCATCCTGTGCGCACAACAGTTGCCGAAATGGGGCCACTTCTTTTGGCAAGATTGATGGAACTCTCTGAGGCGCAGGAGGGCATTCTGAACATTGCTTTCCGGTTGGCCGATGAGCAGGGGCTGCCGCTTCTGGATCTTAAAGACCTGCAGGCGCTTTTGGTCTGGGTAGGGGAAAATCGCGCTGAACTGGCACTGCGCTACGGCAATATTTCCGTCAACTCAATTGGCGCCATTCAGCGGCGATTGCTGGTCTTGGAAAACCAGGGGGCCAACAAGCTGTTTGGTGAACCTGCGCTGGATCTCACCGATTTGATGCAGGTTGCGGCTGACGGCAGGGGGCAGATCAATATCCTCGCCGCAGATAAGCTCATGGCCGCACCACGGCTCTATGCGACCTTCCTGCTTTGGCTGTTGTCAGAATTGTTTGAAACCCTGCCAGAGGTGGGCGATCCTGACAAACCAAAGCTGGTATTCTTTTTTGACGAAGCGCATCTTTTGTTTGATGGCGCACCCAAAGCCTTGGTGGACAAGGTGGAACAGGTGGCGCGCCTCATTCGATCCAAAGGCGTTGGCGTCTATTTTGTGACGCAAAACCCCGATGACATTCCAGAGGACATTCTGGGCCAGCTTGGCAACCGTGTGCAACATGCCCTGCGTGCTTTTACGGCGCGTGATAAGAAGGCGCTGCGCATGGCGGCTGAAACCTATCGCCCCAATCCGAGATTTGAGACGGAGGCCGCAATCCGTGAGGTTGGGGTGGGCGAGGCCGTCACCTCGATGCTGATGAAGAAAGGCGTTCCCGGCGTGGTGGAGCGCACTTTGATCCGCCCTCCATCTTCCCAACTGGTGCCATTAGATAGCGCGGCACGAAGCGCTCTGATGCGTACCTCACCGGTTGCCGGGAAATATGATCAGTCCGTTGATCGCCTTTCAGCCTATGAGATTTTGCGCGATCGCGCGGCTCAGGCGGCCAAGGCCGCAGAAGACGTGGAAGCAAAGGAAGAAGAGCAATCCACTGCGCAGCGCGAATTTAATGCGGCCCGCCGCTACAGCGGCTCCCGCGTCAGTCGCTCCTCGTCCCGGTCCATGCGCATTCGCGCAGACGACAGTTTCGGAGAAGCCATGGGGAAGATGGTGATGAAAGAACTCACCGGCACAACCGGGCGCCGCATTGTGCGCGGCATTCTCGGTGGCCTGTTCAAAGGGCGCTGAGCGCAGCGCTTCTTCTGACCAAAAATACTCTGGCCGAAGGCAAAAGGCGCTCCCGAAGGAGCGCCTTTTTTTCATTTTTCGGGGATCAGGCCGCGTGGGCTAAACCGGAGCACCAACAGGAGCACCACGCCCATGGTCAGTAGACGCATATGCGCCGCGCTTTTGATCAGATGATCGCGCAGCCAGCTGTCCTCAGACAGGCCAGAGGTGATGAACTCCATCAGCCAAAGGCCAAATGGCTCCACCTGAACCCAGAGAAACCAGATCAGAAAGCCCCCCAAGACGGCCCCAAGGTTGTTGCCGGATCCACCAACAATCACCATGACCCAGATCAGGAAGGTATAGCGTAGCGGCTGGTAGGTGCCCGGCGTCAGCTGCCCATCCAATGTGGTCATCATCGCACCGGCAATGCCACAGATCGCAGAACCAAGCACAAAGATCTGCAGGTGGCGATTGGTGACATGTTTGCCCATAGCCTCTGCCGCCACTTCATTGTCCCGAATGGCGCGCATCATACGGCCCCATGGGCTGTTGAGCGCCATTTGAGCCATCACGAAAATCACCAACAGAACAGCCGTGAAGAGGATCGCATAATTGAGCTTCACGAACAGCGACGAGGCTGTGGCGACATCAATGCCCAGACCTTCGGCGTGATTGATGAAGCTTGATGAATTTTGCAGATCAATTTCGTAAGGCACAGGCCGGTCCAGACCCACAACGTTTTTCACGCCGCGTGCAAGCCAGTCTTCGTTTTTCATAACCGCAATAATGATTTCGGCAATGCCAAGTGTTGCAATCGCCAGATAGTCAGAGCGCAATCCCAATGCGGTCTTGCCAATCAGCCAAGCAACACCTGCCGCCAGCAGCCCCCCCATGGGCCATGCCAGCAAGACGGGCAGGTTCAGGCCCCCAAAATTGCCTTGCAGGGCTGGATTGATCGCTTCAACGGCGGCCACACCCGGATCAAAGATACCCCGATAGAGGAAAAAACCACCCATCAGGAGCGCAAATGTGACGAGGTTGCGCGTGCGGCCAGCACTCATGCGCTGGCGCACCATCACCGTGCCAACAATCGTGCCAGCGCCTGCGAGCAAAGCAATCATGATCCGCCAGCCCCCGGCGCTCCAGGCACCCTCAACCGGGGCCGCAGAGGTCAGCACCACGGCCAGACCGCCAAGGGCGACAAAGCCCATGACCCCCACATTGAACAACCCGGCAAATCCCCATTGCAGGTTCACGCCAAGCGCCATGATGGCCGAGATGAGCCCCATATTGATGATCAGCAACGCCACGTTCCAGCTCTGCATGAAACCGGTCAGGATGATCAGGGCAAACACAATGCCAAAGAGCGCGGTGTTTCTCATTGTCTCGCTCATACCGATTTCCCCTTGAACAGGCCGGTCGGCTTAAACAGCAGAACCACAATCAGGATCACAAAGCTGACGGCAAATTTATAGTCGGTGCTCAGAAGCTGCACGAGCCCAGACGGCTCCAACTGTTCTGGCAGCATGTATTTCAGCACTTTTTTCCAGGCATAAGTGATGGTGACTTCCGAGAAGGCGATCACAAACCCACCCGCGATGGCTCCAATCGGGCTGCCAAGGCCGCCTACGATGGCAGAGGCAAAAATGGGCAGCAGCAGCTGGAAATAGACAAAGGGTTTGAAGGTCTTGTCCAGCCCGTAGAGCACACCTGCCGTGGTCGCCAGCGCGGCCACAATCAGCCAAGTGTACATCACCACACGTTCTGGATTGATGCCTGACAGCAGTGCCAGATCTTCATTGTCAGAATAGGCGCGCATGGATTTCCCGGTGCGGGTGCGGTTCAGGAACCAGAACAGTAGCACAACGGCAATCACGGCCACCACAACGGTGATCCCCTGTGTGGTTTTGATCGCCAGACCTTCGCGCAGACCGGTCATCTGTTTGAATTCACGCACCGAAATAATGAAACGTTCGCCATCGGCAAATTTGCGATCATTTGGCCCAATGATAAACCGCACAAGCCCGTTCATGATGAACATCACACCCATAGAGACAATCACAAGGATCACGGGCTTTGCTTTCTGTGTGCGGTAGAATCGATAGACCACCCGATCTGTGATAAGCACCAGCGCCATGGTGCCAAGAATGGCAAAGGGCAGGGCCAGCAGAGCGGTTGGCAGCGGGCCAAAGCTGACCCCCCAATATTGCAACAGATAGGTCACACCAACGGCAATCATCGCGCCAAAGGCCATGGTGTCGCCATGGGCAAAGTTGGAAAACCGCAGAATGCCGTAGATCAGCGTCACCCCCAGCGCCCCCAGCGCCAGCTGACTGCCATAGGCAATCGCGGGGATCAGAACAAAGTTAGAAAGCGCCACAATGGCGTTGAGGAAGTCCATTATTCGTTACCCTCGATTTTTGCATGAGAGTTTTTTGAGAATTTTGCGACCGAGCGACTGATTTCAGTCAAAACTCCGACAATAAGGCCGTAAAATATGATCATCAGACCCTGATCAATGTACGCACCTGGTGATTGCCCGCCCACATATCTGAGCATCGCTTCAGCATCCCCGCCGAAAATGAGGGCTGTGGTCACTCTCAAAGCGCCTCCAAGGCACATGAGGACCGCAACTAGTGAGGCCGTTTTTGTGAAGAGCATACCTCACCCTCCCAAGAATGCTTTGCGGACCTCTTCGTCCGCGAGAAGGTCTTTGCCTGTGCCGGTGTAGGCATTGCGCCCCTGAACCAGCACATAGCCTTTGTCGGCAATCTCCAGCGCCTGACGGGCGTTTTGCTCCACCATCAGGATGGGAATGCCGGTGCGGCTCACTTCGATGATCCGATCAAACAGCTCATCCATCACGATGGGCGACACACCTGCGGTGGGCTCATCCAGCATCAGCACTTTGGGCTGAGTCATCAGGGCGCGGCCCACGGCCACCTGTTGACGCTGACCACCAGAGAGTTCACCCGCAGGCTGATTGCGTTTGTCTTTCAGGATCGGGAAGAGGCCATAGACCTGCTCCATCGTGTCCTTGAAATCGTCCTTGCGGATGAAGGCCCCCATCTCAAGGTTCTCTTCCACGGTCATGGAGGTGAAAATGTTGTTCACCTGCGGCACAAAGCCCATGCCTTTTGCCACGCGATCCTGTGGTGTCAGGCTGGTGATGTCTTCGCCATCCAGCCGCACAGAACCTTGCCGCAGATTGAGCATGCCAAACACCGCTTTCATGCCGGTGGATTTGCCGGCACCATTTGGCCCGACGATCACAGCGATTTCGCCCGGGTTCACCGCAATGGTGCAGTCATGCAGAATATCCGGCCCGTCTTTGCCGTAGCCACCTGTCATGCTGTCGCCGACCAGAAAGGCGTCTGTTGTGTTCATCTCTTTCCCGGTGCCGACCGAACTCACTAGTTCGCCGCCGCCCTTCGGGTTGGTGATAGAGGCATCCTTGTTGCCACGATCATCCTGATAGGGGTTCCCCGTCATCCCAACTCTCCTCGCTGAGGGCGTAAATGACCGTCAAAGTACTGTCGTGATACCGCTGCAATACCGCTGCGATACAGACGCAATACTGACGTCTTATGCGCTCAGCTGTTCCTTGTTTTTGAGGCCCGTGCCAAGATAGGCTTCGATCACCTGTTCATTGGCCTTGATCTCGTCCAGCGTGCCCTCGGCAAGCACTTTGCCTTCGGCCATGCAGATCACTGGATCACAGAGACGCCCAATGAAATCCATGTCATGTTCGATCACCACAAAGGTGTAATTGCGCTCTTTGTTCAGGCGAATAATCGCATCCCCGATGGTGTTCAGCAGGGTGCGGTTCACGCCTGCGCCCACCTCATCGAGGAAGACGATTTTGGCATCCACCATCATCGTGCGGCCCAGCTCCAACAGCTTTTTCTGACCGCCCGAAATCTGCCCGGCTTTATGATCCGACAAGTGCTCAATGGTAAGGAATTCAAGCACTTCGTCGGCTTTCGCCCGCAAGGCGCGCTCTTCGTCAGCGATCCGTTTGCGGCCAAACCAGGTGTTCCAGAGCGTTTCACCAGACTGGTTCCCCGGCACCATCATCAGGTTCTCGCGACAGCTCATGGAACTGAACTCATGCGCGATCTGGAAGGTGCGCAGCAAGCCCTTGTGAAACAGCTCATGGGGTGGCAGGCCTGTGATGTCCTCACCATCCATGGTGACACGGCCAGAGGTCGGTTTCAGAACCCCGGCAATCACATTGAAAATTGTGCTTTTCCCGGCGCCATTTGGCCCGATCAGCCCGGTGATGGAGCCAGGCTCGATCCGAAGGGTGGCACCATCAACGGCACGAAACCCTCCAAAGTGTTTGTGAACGTCTTCTGCGACGATCATATGCTATCCCCCGTGAGCCTGTTTTACGCTCTTAAAATTTGAAGAAGCCCGGCACATGACCGGGCTACTCAGTGTCTACCTGCAGTGTAGCGCGATCTTAGCGATACTGGGCGGTCGTGATTTTGCCGCCTTCGATCACGATTTCACGATAGCCACCTGCGGCCTCGCCACCATTGATCAGTTCGACAGCAGTCGCGCCCACATAGTCAATCTCACCGCCAGCGGCAAGGATTTCAAGGGCCTTGTCCAATTCACCCGCAGCAATAGGCTCACCCGGTGCGTTTGCGATGTCTTGGATTTTTGCAGAGTATGCAGCTGGATCACTGGAACCTGCTGCCTGCATTGCCAACATGATCAGAGCGGCTGCGTCATAGCTTTCGCCGATGTATGGGCCAGAGGCGTCAACACCGGTGGCTGCAGCGGCTTCCAGCACGACGGATGGATCTGCGGCTTCGCTCCCCGGCAAAGTGCCAATCGAGCCTTCGATTTCATCGCCGAAGGTGGTTTCAAGGCCGGTGCCGATCATGCCATCTGGCAGGGCGAACATGTCAAATGCACCTGTGTCCAATGCGGCACGGATCATGCCAGGGCCACCTTGGTCAACATAGCCCGCGACGATCAGGATATCGCCACCCGCAGATGCCAGCGCGGCAACCTCTGCAGAGTAGTCCGCTTTGCCATCTTCATGCGCAGAAGATGCGGTCACTTCGCCACCGGCCGCTTTGAAGGCAGCTTCGATGCTGTCTGCAAGACCTTTGCCGTAGTCGTTGTTTGTGTAGGTGATGGCCGCAGACTGAAAGCCTTTTTCAATCAGGACATTGGCCAGAACCTGGCCCTGACGTGCGTCGGAAGGTGCTGTGCGGAAGAACAGGCCGTTGTCGGAGGCATCAGACAATGCCGGGGACGTCGCAGACGGAGAGATCATCACCATGCCGTTTGGCACAGCCACATTCGCCAGCACTGCACCGGTCACACCAGAACAATCCGCGCCCATGATGCCCTTGACGCCATCAGAGGTGATCAGACGCTCAGCAGCAGCGGTTGCAGCGGCGGAGTCAACGCAGGTTGAGTCTGCACGTACAGCAGAAACAGTGGATCCACCAAGCAGCTTGCCGCTTTTGGACACTTCTTCCATTGCGATTTCCGCACCGGCAGCCATCGCTGGGGTCAGCGATTCAATTGGGCCTGTGAAGCCAAGGATCACGCCCAGTTTGATATCTTCTGCGGATGCAGCTCCGGCCAGCAACGCGCCAGCAGCAGAGGCCATAAGCAGCTTTTTCATTGTGGTACTCCCTAATGGTACTTTTTGTTTTTCCGGCTGAGAGCCTATGCGCCGTGGTTTCAAAAGAAAAGGGCCGAATGACTGATTTTTGATCATCTTTATCGCCCTGAATATGAGATACTTACAGGTATCATTTTGGAATAGGACATGGGCATGAAGCGTTTTCCGGCAATGAGCTTGGTATGTATGTGTTTGTTGGTGTTTGCAGCACCACAGGCGCAGGCACAGAGTATTGAATCCTCACAAGGACGCTTGAAGGTCAAAGCGATTGTGACCAATCTGGAGGAGCCTTGGGCGGTCGCGCACCTGCCTGACAAATCCATGCTGATTACTCAGCGCGGAGGAGAGCTGTTCCACATCTCTCCGCAGGGTGCAAAGACGCAAATAGCTGGTGTGCCAGAGGTGCACGTCCAAGGGCAGGGTGGGCTTTTGGATGTTGTTGTTGACCGAGATTTCGAAAGCACAGGTCTGATCTTTTTCAGTGCTTCCGTAGCCCAAGCCCGAGGATCGGGTACAGCCGTGTTTCGCGCAGAGCTTTCGTCTGATCGGCATAATCTAAGGAATGTGCTCAAGATTTTTGAAATGGCGTCGGGTAGCTCTGGTGGGCGTCATTTCGGAAGCCGCATAGTTGATGCTGGTGACGGGTCGTTGTTCGTCACAATTGGAGAAAGAGGTGATCGGCCCTCTGCACAGCAACTTGGCCGTCATGAAGGTTCCGTGGTGCGCATCAATAAATCGGGTGGAGCCTACACGCAGAACCCTTTTGTGGGAGCAGATAACGCCTTGCCAGAGATCTGGTCTTATGGCCACCGCAACCCACAAGGCGCAGCATTGGATGTCTCCGGGCAGCTCTGGGTCGTTGAACATGGTGCCAAAGGTGGAGATGAGATCAACGCTATTCGTAAAGGACGTAACTATGGCTGGCCGGTCATTTCGTATGGTAAGCACTATTCTGGCTTTAAGATTGGTGAGGGCACGCAGAAAGAAGGAATGGAACAACCGGCCTTTTATTGGGATCCTTCCATCGCGCCATCTGGCTTGATGATCTATTCTGGCAAACTCTGGCCAGAATGGCGCGGCCATTTCTTTGTGGGCAGTCTGAAATCTGATTATATCAGCCGCCTTTCTGGCGCGGCACTGCAGGAGCGTGAGAGGCTTCGAGGACCTGCAACACGGCGTGTGCGTGATGTTAGGGAGGGGCCAGATGGAGGTATTTGGTTTCTTTCGGTGGACAAAGGCACCCTTTACCGGATGACACCGCGTGACTAAGCTTCTGCATATTAAGGCTTTGGTGCTTGAGGATTCTATGAAGAAATTTACTGCCTATGCGGCTTTATTGGCCATTTGTACGGCGAGTGTGACGCAGGCTCAAACAAATCAGCGCACGCAGTTCAATCAAGGTTTGGCAATGTTCAACGAACTGGTCATGCAGCATGAGCTGGGCGAGGCCATAGACCTTATCCAAATCGACAAAGCCTACGGGGAAAAGGACATTGAAGCCCTCAACGATGTGCTTCGCAAAACAGTGCCAGACGATTTTGTCGGTAGTAGCACGGTGCAGTCGGCTGCCCTTAAAAATGGCTTTCGGCAGGAGTTACTTGCCTACTGGACCGAGGCAGGGGATTACTTTTACGTCTACATCCTTATGCACCGGCGAGAGGACGGTTTTGCAGTTCTCAATTTGCAATACGGCAAGGATGTACAGGAGCTCCTTGGCCTTTTTTGACCAAGGCGCGCATCAGACAGGTGTCTGGGCGCTTTGAGATCCGCGTTCCCTGTAGGGGGTTGTCTCGTAATGTGCTCGGTAGCACTTTGAGAAATGGCTGGGCGATGCAAAACCACATGCAAGCGCCACATTGATCACGCTCATGTCCGTTTGCATCAGCAAGTTGCGTGCTTTTTGGAGCCGCAGTTCCATATAATATCGCTTGGGGGACCGGTTCAGGTAGCGGCGAAACAGGCGTTCCAGCTGACGCGTTGACATGCCGACATCCTGGGCCAGCAGAGAAGGGCTGATGGGTTCTTCGATATTGGCTTCCATCATTTGGATAACCATCGACAATTTCGGGTGACGGACGCCAATGCGTGTTGGAACAGAAAGGCGCTGTGTGTCCTGATCGGTTCGAATAGAATTGTAAATTTGCTGATCTGCCACCCAATTGGCGATATCCTCCCCCAGATCCTGAGCAATAAGTTTCAAGAATAGGTCAATCGAAGACGTGCCGCCAGCTGTCGTCATGCGGTTGCCATCGATGGTGAAAACAGCTTTGGAGAGCTCCACTTCATCGAATTCTTCTGCGAAACTGTCTTGGTTTTCCCAGTGAATCGTCGCGCGTTTGCCATCCATAAGGCCGGCTTTGGCCATGGTAAAGGCGGCCGTGCACAGGCCTACGATGGGTGGCCCTCGGCGTGCTTCGCGGCGCAACCAGTTCAGAAGGCGTTTGGTTGTGGCCTTTTGAATTTCCAAACCACCGCATAACACAATCGTGTCATCGCGCTTCAATTCTTCGAGCCCTACATCCAGTTTGATGGTGGTTTGCGTCGAGCAGGTTACCGTTTCGGTTTCTTCACCGCAGAGAATCCAAGTGTAGTGTTCTCTGCCCAATCTGCGGTTCGCCAGACGCAAACAATCGATCGCCGAAGCGAAAGAGAGCATGGTAAAATTTTCGAGAAGCACAAACACGAAACGCCGGGAAGTCTCGTGACTAGTTGTCGAAGCGGCGGTTGAAGTGTTTGACATCGTTTCGTTTTCCCGGTTGTCTTAGGCGCAGTGTTACGCCTTTGATTGAGTGACTAGACGAACTTTTGACCCCACACGTCAAGGCCCGATATTTCATCTATGGTCCTATCACAAGAGCTTTTGTATAAGTGCGGTTCAACCTGTCCAATCGGAGTAAAGACAATGGCAGAATGGCAAAAATCTGACTGGCGCGCAAAGCCCCGAGTTCAGATGCCTGAATATACGGATGAGGCTGCGCTTAAGGCTGTGGAAGCCAAGCTTGCAAGTTATCCGCCGTTGGTCTTTGCCGGCGAAGCGCGTCGCTTGAAAGCTCAGCTGGGTGCCGCTTCTCGCGGTGAGGCCTTTTTGCTGCAAGGCGGCGATTGCGCGGAGAGCTTTGAACAGTTTAGCGCAGATGGCATTCGTGACACCTTCAAGGTGATGCTGCAGATGGCAATGGTGCTGACTTATGGTGCAAAGGTGCCGGTGGTCAAAGTCGGTCGGATGGCTGGGCAATTCGCCAAGCCTCGCTCCGCACCAACAGAGACACTCGATGGCATTGAGCTGCCAAGCTACCGTGGCGATATCATTAATGATCTGGCCTTTACGCCAGAGTCGCGCATTCCTGACCCCAGCAAGATGTTGCAGGCCTATACGCAGGCCGCTGCGACGCTGAATTTGCTGCGTGCCTTCTCCACGGGCGGGTATGCTGATGTGCATCAGGTGCATTCTTGGACGCTTGGATTCACCGAAGGTGAAAAAGCCGCAAAATACCGCGACCTTGCCAACCGTATCAGCGATACGCTTGATTTCATGAAGGCCGCTGGTGTGACATCAGACCGTCTGCATTCTCTCCAGACAGTTGATTTTTATACCAGCCATGAATCGCTGCTTCTGGAATATGAAGAAGCGCTGACACGTATGGATTCGACCTCGGGCAAATGGCTTGCCGGGTCGGGGCACATGATTTGGATCGGTGATCGCACACGTCAGCCCGATGGCGCGCATGTGGAATTTGCCCGCGGTGTACAGAACCCTGTCGGTTTGAAATGTGGCCCAACCACGACGGCAGAGGACCTCAAGGTTCTGATGGAAAAACTGAACCCTGAGAATGAAGCAGGGCGCTTGACACTGATTGCGCGCTTTGGTGCTGGCAGTGTTGGCGATCATCTGCCGCGCCTGATCAAAGCTGTTCAGGAAGAAGGGGCCAACGTGCTTTGGACCTGTGATCCGATGCATGGTAACACCATCAAATCAGCCACGGGCTACAAAACGCGCCCGTTTGACAGTGTGCTGCGCGAAGTGCGGGAGTTCTTCGGCGTTCACAAGGCTGAGGGCACCATCCCTGGCGGTGTGCATTTTGAGATGACTGGTCAGGATGTGACAGAATGTACAGGTGGTGTGCGGGCTGTGACGGAGGAAGATCTCTCCGCACGCTATCACACGGCCTGTGATCCCCGTCTGAATGCGAGCCAATCGCTTGAGTTGGCCTTCTTGGTGGCCGAAGAGCTTTCTAATCGGGATCAGGTGGCAACGGCAGCAGCTGTTTAAGCCTGTAAAAGCAAGTATTTAAGGGGCTGCGCTTTGGCGCGGCCCTTTTTTGTTTTAAAAAGCGAAAATAACCTCAAATTGCCTCTTGCATCTCCCCGGTGGTTAAAGCTAAACACCGCTCCACAGAGAGGCGGTCACTTGATCGACACTCTGATGCGGAGAGGTGGCCGAGTGGTCGAAGGCGCACGCCTGGAAAGTGTGTAGGCGGGAAACCGTCTCCAGGGTTCGAATCCCTGTCTCTCCGCCATAAAACTTCTTGCACCACCGATAGAAATTATTTGTGTGAACACATTCTTATCTATGCGTAGTCCCCCCGAGTCTGGGAATTCCAAAGGGCGATCTGCAATGTCCGTTCAGCATTTTTGCTTGTCAGCCTTTGCGGATTATAAATTCCAGCTGCCCGTTTTTTTCTGTCATTCCAACGAAGCTGTGGCCTGATTCATTGCAGAAATGGGGGACGTCTACGATGGCTGCGGGATCATCAGCGATCAGACGCACCTCTGCGCCAGATTGCAGGGGTTCCATACGCTTGCGTAAGCGGAGAACAGGGAGGGGGCACAGCAGCCCGAGTGCGTCTATTTCCAGATCCATAATCCTCACATAGGCGCGATGTTTCATTCTGTCCACAGGGATGTTACCAGCGGAGAGGTGACCTTCTCAAAGACATCCTCTAAGTGAGAGATATGTTTGGAATTGATATCATAGACGCCGGGCTCTTGCCGGCGATGGTCGTGGCGCTCGTAGCGGGCACCATCTCCTTCCTCAGCCCCTGTGTGCTGCCAATTGTGCCGCCGTATCTCGCCTATATGAGTGGCGTCAGTATGTCAGAGTTGACGACGCAGGAAGAAGCGCGTCGCAAGGCCATTATAGCTGCGCTCTTCTTTGTGCTCGGTTTGTCGACAGTGTTTCTTTTCCTCGGTTTCACGGCGTCAGCGTTTGGGGCATTTTTTCTGCAAAATCAGGAGCTTTTCAGCAAAATAGCCGGCGGCGTGGTGATCATTTTTGGTCTGCATTTCCTCAACGTGTTCCGGATCCCGTTTCTTGATCGCGAAGCCCGTATCGAGACAGGTGACAGTGGCGGATCCGCCTTTGGCGCCTACGTGCTTGGGCTGGCTTTTGCCTTTGGCTGGACGCCCTGTATTGGGCCGCAATTGGGGGCGATTTTGTCGATCGCTGCGGGAGAGGCCTCTATCGCACGCGGAACCATTCTTCTGGGTGTTTATGCTGCGGGGCTGGGAATTCCCTTTCTGCTGGCTGCGATCTTCCTCAATCGTGCCATGGGTGTGATGAACAAGATCAAGCCGCACATGGGAACAATTGAGAAAGTTATGGGCGGTCTTTTGCTCTTTGTCGGCATCATGCTGTTGACCGGTGCCTTCTCAACCTTCTCTTTCTGGCTTCTGGAAACCTTTCCGGCACTAGCAACCCTCGGATAAGGCTTAATTTTGCCGAATTGAGCCGCTACACTCTGACAAAACGGAGAGGCGGCTCATGGGGCAAGGCGAGTTTACATCAGTGCGGCGGCGCCGGGTGTTTTATATACCCGGCTACGACCCGATCCATCCGCGCCGGTATCGCGAGCTGTATCGCAAGGAATCCGCTGCGCAGGCCGAAACTTCTCAATACGATATTCAACTTGCGGCAAAGGTCGCGGATGGCGGACCTTATGGCTGGCATGTTACGAGCACGCAGGATGGTGCTGAGACGGCCACAGATGTCGAGGTGCTGATCTGGTCAGACATCGTGCGTGGCAGCATGGAGCAGGGCATTCTGGCGACCTATGGCCAGCTTGTGCGCACAGCTTTCACCTATATTGGAAGCGGCGCATTGTTGCGCTTGATGAAGTTGCGCAAAGGGCCTGTCATTGCAGCTCTGTATCCCGTTTGTTTTCTTTTAATTCAATTGCTTATTGCAATTGGTTTAAGTTGTCTCCTGGGCGCGGCTCTGATGCGATTTTTGCCGGAGTGGACCTTTGTTTTTGGTGCGGTGGTGCTGTGGCCTGTTTTGCGGTGGTTCCAAAAAAGCGATGGAAAGTTTTTCGCCTATTATCTTATGCATGACTATGCCTATTCGGCGGCGTCCAAAGGTGCCAATCCGGAAGATCTGGAAGGCCGGATGGCGGAATTTGGGGCGCGGATTGAGGCGGCTTTGCAGGAACCTTATGAGGAGGTTCTGGTGGTGGGGCATTCCAGCGGGGCGCATCTGGCGGTGTCGATATTGGCAGATCTTCTGCGCAAAGGTGCGGTGCGCGAAGAGGGGCCGAAAATCGGATTTCTCTCATTAGGTCAAGTGGTTCCAATGGTTTCTTTTCTGCCAAAGGCATGGCGTTTGCGGGCGGATCTGGCCTTTCTCTGTCAGCGGCAGGAGATCACTTGGGTGGATGTCACTGCGCCCGGTGATGGCTGTGCGTTTGCGCTTTGTGATCCCGTTGCGGTCTCAGGGGTGGCACCAGCGGAGGGGAAAATCTGGCCTTTGGTGGTCTCCGCAGCCTTTACGCAAACGCTTAGTGAAGAGCGTTGGGCGGAATTGCGCTGGCGGTTTTTTCGGCTGCATTTTCAATACCTTTGCGCCTTTGATCGACCGGGAGATTATGATTATTTCCGCATCACAGCCGGGCCCAAAACACTGGCTGAACGTTATGCAGACCGCAAACCTTCAGGGTCGCGGAAGGAAGGTGCCGTGAACAAATACACTTCGGTGGCGCCATGATCCCGCCAAAGCCAACACCGCGGCCTGATAAAGTTTCGCTGCATCAATACGTTAGACTGTTTCGCAAAGACCTGCTTTCGGCGCAGCCGCAGAGGCTTTACCGCGCCTGGATGGCCGAGTTTCGCACGCCGTTTTTCCGGTCCTATATGATCAATCAGCCCGCGCTGATTGATGAGGTTCTGAAACAGAGGCCAGATGATTTCCCTAAATCTCAAAGGGTTAGCGAGGGTTTGAAACCTCTTTTGGGGGACTCTGTATTTCTGACCAACGGCGAGGTCTGGAAGCAGCAGCGACGGATCATTGATCCGGCTTTTGAGGGCGGGCGGCTGCGCGATACCTTTCCGGCGATGTGGGCGGCCAGTGAGGCAGCGGTGCAGCGTTTGTCACAGCATGATGGGCAAGTAATTGAAATAGAAGAAGAAACAAGCCATGCTGCGGCGGATGTGATTTTTCGGACGCTGTTTTCGATCCCGATTGATCACGAGGTGGCGGGGCAGGTTTTTGATGAATTCCGGACCTATCAGCGCAGTGCACCTATTGTTAACCTTGGTGCATTTATCCCTCTACCACGTTGGTTTCCAAGGTTTTTTCGAAAAGACACAAAGCGCACGGCGGCCAGTATTCGTGGGTTGATCACGCAGCTGACCGAGGCGCGTATGGCAGAGATCACCGCCGGGTCCGCGCCGGATGATCTGGCCACAAAAATCATGACAACCACGGATCCTGTCACAGGAAAATCATTTGATACCAATGAGATGGTCGATCAGGTTGCGATCTTTTTCTTAGCGGGGCATGAGACCAGTGCCTCTGCGCTGGCCTGGGCGCTGTATCTTTGCGCAGCCTTTCCCGAATGGCAGGAGAAAATCGCCGAAGAAGCGGCAGGGCTGACCCCGGATTTTGCGTCCATCAGCAAGCTGCGCATCAGCCGCGATGTGTTTCGTGAAGCGCTGCGGCTCTATCCGCCTGTTCCCATGATGGTGCGGGAAGCGAACTGTCCACAAACCTTTCGTGAACGAAATATTCCTAAAGGTTCTCAGGTGGTTATCTCGCCGTGGCATCTGCATCGACAGGAGCGGCTCTGGGACAATCCGGATGGGTTTGATCCGGCGCGGTGGCACAGTGAGAATGGCAAGACATGCGCGCGTGAAGCCTTTGTGCCGTTTTCAGCGGGGGCGCGGGTGTGTACCGGGGCGGGCTTTGCGATGGTGGAAGGTGTGCTGATGCTGTCGATGATTTTGAAGCATTTTCGCATCTCGCCAGAGGGGCCGCCGCCAGTGCCCATTGCGCATCTGACAGTGCGGTCGCGTCATGGCATTAACCTTCGGCTGGAGCGCCGGAAATGACGTCGGTATTGCGTCGGTATCCCAACGGTATTGCGACGGTGGATTTCAGGCCCTCTGCGGGTTAACGAAAAGGGCGCCCGAAGGCGCCCTTGTGCGACAGATCACTGCTGATACCACCACACACCGGGCAGCCATTCGACCCCATCGCCATAGATCGGCAGCTGCTCTGGATAGTGCAGCTCTTTTTGGTGGGCGACGCGGCCGACGGCATAGTTCCAGATCGGGATCACATAGCGGCCTGTGGTCAGCACCCGATCCAGCGCCTTGGTGGCGGCGACGAAATCTTCCTGTGATGTGGAGGAGAGCATTTTGTCGATCATCGCGTCGATGGCCGGAGATTTCACACCCATCAGATTGCGTGAGCCTTCCTGATCGGCGGCGTCTGACCCCCAATAGAGCAGTTGCTCATTGCCGGGGCTGAGCGAAATGGCGCGGCGGTAGTTGGTGAGGTCAAAATCAAAGGCATTTGTGCGCAGTTTGTATTGTGGCCCGTCCACCAAAGTGATGGTCACCTCTGCCCCAAGGCCTTCAAGCGCTTTGGCATAGATGTCTGTGATGGCCTTGTTCTCGGTGTCGCCCTGTTTGAGCAGGACCTCAAGGGAGAGCACCTCGCCAGACGCGTTTTGCATTTTACCATCGACCACGGTCCAGCCTGCGTCTTCCATCAAGCCCATGGCCTTGCGCAGGTTGGCGCGGTTGCGCACCGATCCGTTGGATTGCGGCAGGCTATAGCCGGCGAGCGCCTCGGGGGGCAGGCTGTCTGCGAAGGGGGTCAGAAACTCTGCCACGCGGCCGGTTGCAGGGCCGTCTTCCATGCCGAGCAGGGAGCCGGAGAAATAGGAGGTGATCCGAGGCTGGCGACCGCCGGTCATCGTGTCGT
Source organism: Shimia marina (assembly GCF_001458175.1). GTDB lineage: Bacteria > Pseudomonadota > Alphaproteobacteria > Rhodobacterales > Rhodobacteraceae > Shimia > Shimia marina. Next base: position 679,105 of record NZ_CYPW01000027.1, on the reverse strand, counting down.
TGATGAACTCGAAGTTGAAGACATGCATCAGAGCGTCACGCACGCGGATGTCATCCAGAGGCGCACGGCGTGTGTTCATGACAAATCCGGTGATGCCGGAGGGCTTTTGATGGGGGATTTCCGATTTCACAATGTCGCCGGATTGCGCGAGGGGGAAATCATAGCTGGCGGCCCATTTTTCTGCGTTGAATTCCCGAAGGTAAGAAATCTCACCGGCTTTGAACGCTTCAAACATCACGGCATTGTCGCCGAAGAAGTCGATTTTGATTTCATCGAAGTTTTGTGTGCCCTGGCGGAAGGGGAGATCTTTGCCCCAATAGTTTTCGTCCCGCGTGAGCGTGACAAAGCGGCCTGCTTCAAAATCGGAGATCACATAGGGGGCGGTGCCGATGGGCACATCCTGAAGCGTGATGTCTTCAAACACTTTGCCGTCAAACTGTGCCTTTTGAAGAATCGGACGCAGGCCCGCGATCAGGGCGAGTTCCCTGTTGTCGGTGTTAAAGGTGAGACGCACGGAACGGGGGCCGGTGGCTTCGATCTTTTCGACCTGTTGCCAGAATCCGAGATAGCGCGGGTGTCCCACCGTGCCGAGGGTTTCATAGGACCAGATCACATCTTCGACGGTGACCGGCGCGCCATCAGAGAATCGGGCCTCTTCGCGCAGGGTAAATTCGACCCAGGAGCGGTCTTCGGCTGTTTCAATCGATTCGGCGAGCAGACCGTAGAGCGCAAAAGGCTCACCCCAATTGCGGCCCATCAGAGATTCATACGCAAAAAAGCGCAGCTGCCATGGCACGGTGCCTTTGCGCACGAAGGGGTTGAGAGAATCAAAACTGCCGCTGTTTCCGGTGATAATGCGCCCGCCTTTGGGGGCGTCGGGGTTGGCATAGGGCAGGGCCGTAAAATCGGCGGGCAGGGCCGGATCGCCATACATAGCAATGCCATGACGCGGCTCCGCCTGCGCTTGAACACCAAGAATCACAAGGGCGATAGCCGCGGTCATCCGCTGCATTTTGGGGAAACATACTGATGTCATTGCAGAGACAATCCTGTTGGTTGCTTGTTTTGCTTGCTGAAAAAGTAACGGCGGATTCGAGGCTTATCAAACTTTTAGCTTGGAGCCCGGCGTCATAACGCTTATAAAGGTCTCACTGCTCGATAGGTTTCTTGCCTGTATGAAACCTGCCTCAATAACTTCACGCCCGCTTCGCGCGGGCGTTTTTTTTGGCCCGAGCTTTGCCTACGTAAGACTACGGTGCGAGTGCATAGCCCCTTATTTTGCGGGTGCAGCATGCTATGGTGCGGCCAAGGTATTTCAAGAGAGGCGGCATCATGAGCTTGAAGGGTAAAACGGCAATTGTGACGGGGTCGAACTCGGGAATCGGTTTGGGCATTGCGCGTGAGATGGCGCGAGCCGGAGCCGACGTTGTGCTCAATTCTTTCACCGACCGCAACGAAGATCATGCATTGGCAGCAGAGATTTCGGCGGAATTTGGCGTGAGCGCGCGCTATGTCGCGGCGGATATGTCCGATGGGGCGCAGTGTCGCCAGTTGATTGAGACCGCCGGGGGCTGTGACATTCTGGTGAATAATGCGGGCATTCAGCATGTGGCCCCGATTGACGCGTTCCCGGTAGAGAAATGGGATGCGATCATTGCGATCAATATGAATTCGGCGTTTCACACCACGGCGGCGGCTTTGCCACATATGCGCCAGCGTGGCTGGGGCCGGGTGGTCAACATTGCCAGCGCGCACGGGCTGACTGCATCGCCTTTCAAGGCGGCCTATGTGGCGGCCAAACATGGGGTGGTGGGCATGACCAAGACTGTCGCGCTGGAAACCGCAGAAGAGCCGATCACCTGTAACGCGATCTGCCCGGGCTATGTGTTGACGCCATTGGTGGAGGCGCAAATCCCGGACACCATGGAGAAATATAACATGGGGCGAGAAGAGGTGATCAAGAAGGTCATGCTGGAGCGTCAGCCGAGCCGGGAATTTGCTACGGTGGAGCAATTGGGCGGCACGGTGAATTTCCTCTGTTCTGATGCGGCGGCGCAGATCACCGGCACCACACTCAGCGTCGATGGTGGCTGGACCGCCCTGTAACAAAGAGGTTTGACCCAGATAGGAGAGAGGTCTCATGAAGCGCATCAATCTGGCACTACAGGGTGGGGGCGCACATGGGGCTTTCACCTGGGGCGTCCTGGACGTTCTGTTGCAAGATGAGGACATTGAGATTGCCGGGATCACCGGCACCTCGGCAGGGGCCATGAATGGGGCCGCGTTGAAGGCGGGCATGCTGCGAGATGGGCGGCAGGGCGCGCGCGACAGTCTGCGCTGGTTCTGGGAGCAGATGGGCGCCCATCAGATGCCGGGCATGGATCTTTGGTTTGCGGCGGTGCCGCCGGGGGCGGTCAGTCGGGCGATGGATTATAGCTGGCCGTTTATGGCAGCGGATATGTTGCAGCGGATGACATCGCCCTATGCGATGGGGCCGTTTTATGAGCACCCCCTGCGCGATATTGTCGATCAGCTGAGTTTTGATCTGGTCTGTGCGGAGGCGGGGCCGGAGCTGTTTGTCTGTGCCACCAATGTGCGCAGCGGCAAGGCGCGGGTGTTTTCCGGACAGGAGATCAGCACCGAAGCTTTGCTGGCTTCCGCCTGTCTGCCAACCCTGTTTAAGGCGGTGGAGATTGCCGATCCGGAGACAGGCAAAACCGAAGCCTATTGGGATGGCGGCTATACTGGCAATCCTTCGCTCTGGCCGCTTTACAAGCGTGATTTGCCCGAAGATGTGGTGATCATCAACATCAACCCGCTGCGCCGCGAAACCCTGCCGGTGACGCCGCAGCAGATTGGCAATCGCATCAATGAAATCAGCTTCAACGCCTCTTTGATGAGTGAGCTGCGGGCGGTGGCCTTTGTACAGCGGCTGATTGATCAGGGCGCGCTGACACGGGAAGAAAAACGCGAGGTAAAAGTGCATATGATTGCCGATGATGACCTGATGACGCGCCTGTCTGTGGCCACCAAAAGCTGGCCTGTGACCTCGGTACTGCTGCACCTCAAAGAGGCGGGTGAAGCGGCGGCCAAGCAGTTTCTGAGCGCCCATAAGGCGGATCTGAATGTGCAGGGCACCGTGGATCTTGCGGCGATGTATGGGGTCTGAGCGGCGCTGTTTAAAAACAAGTTTTGGTAAAGCGCATGCTTTGAGCTATGGAAGTCGCGGGTATTTTTGAAAGAGAACGAGGGTGTTATGACGCCAGAGAAGCTGAGAGAGATTTACGGGGAGGCCTCGCCCCACGCATCCAAGAAAGTGATTTCCCATTTTGATGCGCATTGCCGCAGCTTTATCGCGCATTCTCCGTTTCTGGTGCTTGTCACATCTGATGGCACCAATCTGGATGCCTCCCCAAAGGGCGATCCGGCGGGGTTTGTGGAGGTGGAGAGTGAGACAACTCTGCTGATCCCGGACCGTCCTGGGAACAATCGGATTGATGGGCTGCTCAATATTCTGGCGCATCCGAAAGTCTCTATCCTGTTTATGATCCCCTCGGTGGCGGAGACGCTGCGGGTGAATGGGGTGGCAGAGATCAGCGATGACCCGGCGCTTTGCGCGCGGTTTGCCATTAAGGGCCGCGCGCCCAAAACGGTGTTGCGGGTGCGGGCAGAGGAGATTTTCCTGCATTGCGGTAAAGCGCCGATGCGGTCGGGGCTCTGGAAGCCGGAAAGCTGGCCA
>NZ_CYPW01000027.1:674144-675250 GCF_001458175.1 Shimia marina | reverse complement strand
TACAAAGACACGTTGTATTGAGGGTTTGCGCCGCGCGCCGCTATTGGCGGGCAAGCACCAGCAGAGAGTGGGTGAGATACCCGCCTGCGCTGTCTTGCCCATAGCTGCCTGAGAGCTTGTAGACTGCCCATTTTTGCGGATCCCAGTTATGGGCCAGCATATGCGCGTGGGCCGCCTCAGCGCTTTCAAAAGCCAGACCGCCCGGATAAAGGCCAAACAGCATTGGGCCAAATTTGACCACGGTTTTATCTTGGGCCAGCGCGGTATCATAGCTCTCGCGCGCGCCGATGGTGAAAATGGGATCCGTCACCGTTGCGCGCACGACCGGAGAGAGCGCAGGCCGTATGCCAAACACAAACACGATGAGCAGCAGCGCCAAGGTGCCGATGGTCACATAAGCCAGATGCCGCATAGGTCAGTCTTCAGAAGGTTTAGACGGATCTTTTGGATTTGGGTAAACCAGACCGGCGGAGATCACCAGTTTGGCGGCATCTTCCACGGACATATCCAGCTCGATCACGTCATCTTTGGGGAAGAACAGCAGAAAACCCGATGTGGGGTTGGGGGTTGTCGGGACAAAGACGCTCATCAGCGGGCTGGTTGTTGCCGCAGTCTGAGCCACTTCGCCTTTGGCATTGGTGGAGATGAAGCCGATGGCCCAGATGCCGCGGCGCGGGTATTCGATCAAGCAGGCTTTTTCAAAGGTGCGTTCGCTCTGTGCAAAGACGGTTTCGGCGATTTGTTTCACACCGGAGTAGATTGAGCGCACAACCGGCATGCGATCCACCAGGCTTTCGGCAAAGCGGATGAGAGAGCGCCCGAGAATGCCCTTGGCGATCCAGCCGACAATCACAGTGAAGATCAGAAAAATGATCAGCCCGACGCCGCGCAGGTTGATGCCAATATATTCTTCGGGCTGAATGGTTTGCGGCACCAGCGGAAGTACAAAGCCATCGACCCAGCCCATCAGGGTCCAGATCAGCCAGATGGTCAGCGCGATGGGCAGGATGACAACAATGCCGGTCAGGAAGCTTGACCGCAGTCGCGCCAGAAAGCCGATTTTGTGTTTTGTGGGATCTTCGTCAAAAGGCGTTGTCATTGCGTGG
>NZ_CYPW01000027.1:630403-674065 GCF_001458175.1 Shimia marina | reverse complement strand
AGGGCAGGATGGGCCTTGCCCAAACCGGCCCTGTTCAGGCTACAAGCGCGGCGGCGATGTCGGCGGCCAGACGCGCGTTGTTGCGCACAAGCGCGATATTGGCCACCAGCGAGCGGCCTTCGGTCAGCTCAAAGATGCGTTGCAGCAGGAAGGGGGTGACGCCTTTGCCCGTCACGCCTTGTTCTTCGGCTTCGCGGGTGGCCTGCGCAATCACCGGGGCCAGATCTTCGGCCGGGATTTCCTCAGAGGCTGGGATGGGGTTGGCAACCAGCTGGCCGCCGGGCAGGCCCATGGCGCCGCGCATTTTATGGGCGGCGGCGATTGCGGCGGCGTCATCCATACGCAGAGGCGCGGTGAGATCGGATTGCGCAGACCAGAAGGCCGGGAAGCTGTCCTGACCATATGCAATCACTGGCACACCATTGGTTTCCAGCACTTCCAGCGTTTTTGGCACATCCAGGATGGCTTTGGCGCCTGCGGCCACGACGGTGACGGGCGTGTGGCCCAGCTCGGTGAGGTCGGCGGAGATGTCAAAGCTCTCTTCTGCGCCTTTGTGCACGCCGCCGATGCCGCCGGTGGCAAAGATGGAAATGCCCGCAAGATGCGCGGCAATCATGGTGGCGGCGACGGTGGTGGCGCCGGTGCGACCCTGCGCCATGATCACGGCCATGTCGGCGCGGCTGACCTTGGCGACGCCTTTAGCCTGTGCGAGTGCTTCGAGTTGCGCGTCAGTCAGGCCGGCGTGCAATGTGCCGTTGATCACGGCCATCGTGGCCGGCACGGCGCCTTTTTCACGGATGTCGTTTTCGACCTGACGCGCCACTTCGAGGTTCTGCGGATAAGGCATGCCGTGGGTGATGATGGTGCTTTCCAGCGCCACGATGGGGGTGCCGTTTTTCTTGGCTTCTGCCACTTCGGGGGACAGGGTGATCAGGCTCATGTGGCGTGTTCTCCAGAGACGTATTTGGCGGCAGCGGTGAGAGCGCGTGCGAGCGCCTCTTCGCGGCTGCTGCCTTGAGATTCGGCCACGATATGTGCGGCCATGAAAGTGTCGCCTGCGCCGGTGACGCGGGTCACCATGACCGCAGGCGGTTGTTGGGTGATCACGCCGTCGGCCGTGCCATCAGAGGCGGCGTTGCCACCATCCGTGACCAGCGCACGGGCCGCGCCACGTTTGAGCAGGCCCTCGGCGGCGGCTTGGGAAGAGGAGAACTCGGTCTGGCACAGGGTGCCGGCCTCTTCGAGATTGACGTAAAGCACGGCGCGGGAATGGCGCAGGAAGGGCATGAGCCGTTCGGCTTTGCCCGGAGATGCCGGGGCCACGCGCAGGTCAGCCGCCGCAAACAGCGTGCTGCGCGCAATCTGATCCAGCAGGCGCTGGGTGAGGTTGCCATCCAGCGCAATCAGCCCGCCATAGGGGGCGGCCTCTGAGCCAAGCGTGCCGTTTTCCAGCGGGGCCAGAATTTTGTCGCCTGCGGCCTCAAGGGAATGGGCATCTGCGATGGCGGCAATCAGCCCGTTTTTGCCTTCTACGGCCATATAGGTGTCGGTGGGCAGATCGGCGGAGCGATAGACATAGTCCATGATCGCGCCCATTTCACGACAGGCGGTCATCAACTCATCGCCTTCTGCATCCTGACCAATGGCCGAAAGCGCGGCGGGACGCAGACCAAAGCGCGCCAGCGTCATGGCGATGTTCCAAGCCACACCGCCGGGCAGGCGGGTGATGCGGCCGGGCACATCAGAGCCCTGTCGCATGTGGCTGGGCGCGCGGCCAATGATGTCCCAGAGGACAGAGCCGATGCAGAGAATGTCGGGACGTGTGGTCATGGAGGCTCCTAGCGCGCAGGCGCGCGGGATCAGGCGGTGAAGGCGGCGTGCAGCTCTTTAAGCTTGGCCACGGGATCTTCGGCGCGCCAGATCTCTTCGCCAATACCAAAGAAATCCGTGAAGGGCGAGAGTTTGGCGATGATCTCAACGTCCAGCGCCCCTTCGGCCACAACCGGCACTTCAATCATCTGCGACCACCATTCAAAGAGGTCTTTTTCGGCCAGCGTACCATCGCCGAGCGCGGTGGCCCCGACGGGGCCGAAGCTGACGTAATCTGCGCCATGTTCACCGGCGGTCATGCCTTCGTGGGACGACGCCCCACAGAAAGCGCCGATGATGGCATCTGCGCCGAGTTCTTTGCGGGTTTTGCCCACCGAGCGCCCGGCATCGGTGAGATGCACCCCATCCAGACCAAGGCGTTCGGAGAGTTGCACATGTTCGTCAATCACAATGGCCACATCACGGGCATGGGCCACTTCGCGCAGGGCATCAGCGGCGCGTGACAGGCGATCTTCGTCGCGGGTGGCCAGCGCCATGCGCACGCAGGCGATATCCGCAGCATCCAGCACGGCAGCAAGTTGGTCGGGGAAACGGGAGAGTTCGATTTCTGGCGGGGTGATCAGATAGATCTGCGGCAGCTCTGTCTCGGACATACTCTGGTTCCTCGTGGTTTGATCGCGCCGCTATAGCGCGGTTTTTTTGGCTTGGCCATCGTGAGTTTCCGACTTTGCGGCGGGCTTTGCAAAAGAGATTTATGCCTCCGGCGGGGATATTTACAGTCAAATGAAGCCGGGGTGGCTTGTTTTGCAGGGGCGGCGGGGGTATCAGCGGGCGGATTTTTCAGGAGACAGCCATGACCACCGCGACACCGCAGCCCGCTTTTGTTCTTGTGCGCCCGCAGATGGGGGAAAACATCGGTGGTGCGGCGCGGGCGATGCTGAATTTTGGTCTTGATAAAATGCGGGTGGTGGATCCGCGCGATGGCTGGCCCAATGAACGCGCGGTGGCCATGGCCTCAGGCGCAGGAAGGGTGCTGGACGGTGCCTTTCTGACGCAGACCACGGCGGAAGCGCTGGAGGACTGTCACTATGTGTTTGCGACCACCGCGCGGGCGCGGGGGCTGACCAAACCTGTGGTGACGCCTGAGACGGCGATGAAACAGGCGGCGGAGCGCATTGCGCGCGGCGAAAAAGTGGCTGTGCTGTTTGGACCAGAGCGCGCCGGGCTTGAGAATGAGGACATTGCGCGGGCCAATGCCATTATCAATGTGCCGGTGAACCCGGAATATGCCTCGCTCAATCTGGCGCAATGTGTGTTGCTGACCGCCTATGAGTGGCGGCGTCAGTCTGCGGATATCGTGCATGAGCGCGTTGATATGACCAAAACCGACTGGGCCAATCACGCCGAGATGGAGGCGCTTGAGCGCCATTATGAAGAGCGGCTGGACGCGGCAGGCTTCTTCTTTCCGCCGGAGAAGGCAGAAGGCATGAAGATCAATCTGCGCAATATGTGGAGTCGTATGCCGATGACCCGTGCGGATGTGCAGATGCTGCATGGGGTGCTGCGACAGATGGTCCGCTGGAAGGAAAAGGGCTGATTTTCTGCCTGTCTTGCAAGGCACTGCAGGTCCGTAGCCCATATCAATTCGTACCCGAGAGTGGTTGAAGCTTCCGCGTGGCCAAATTAGGCTCACGCGCAAGAGCAGGAGTCAGCGATGAGCCAGAAACGCAGCATTTTTGAAGAGGTTGGCAGCGAGGGTCCAAAAGAGGCCCCCAAGGCTGTTGGCGTGATTGACAGCGGAGCCAAGGGCGCGCGGCGGGGCATTCGGCTCTGGCTGATGATCCTCTTTGTACTGGTGGTGCTGATGATCGCCGTGGGCGGGCTGACCCGGTTGACCGACAGCGGGCTTTCGATCACCGAATGGCGCCCTGTGACCGGGGCGGTGCCGCCGATGAGCGCGGCGGATTGGCAAAGCGAATTTGAGAAATACAAACAGATTGACCAATGGGCGATCGACAACAACTGGATGACGCTTGAAGATTTCAAGGTCATTTACTGGTGGGAATGGGGCCACCGTCAGCTGGGGCGTGTGATTGGTCTGGTTTGGGCGCTTGGCTTTCTTGGCTTTGCCGTGGCGCGGCAGATTCCAACCGGATGGACCGGGCGGCTTTTGCTGATTGGGGGGCTTGGGGGCCTTCAGGGCGCAATTGGCTGGTGGATGGTGGCCTCCGGGGTGACCTCCGGTGAAGGGGTCACGACCGTGGCGAGCTACCGTCTGGCGACGCATCTGGGGCTGGCCTTTCTGATCCTTGGTTTCATCACATGGTACATTTTGTTGCTGGGGCGCAGTGAACGGGATCTGATGCAGGCGCGGCGCGGCAAAGAGGCCAAGCAGTTCTCTCTGGCGACGGGGCTTTTGCATGCCACCTATGTTCAGATCCTGCTGGGTGCGCTTGTGGCGGGCATTGATGCGGGGCGGTCTTACAATGACTGGCCTTTGATGGCGGGGCAGGTCTTCCCTGCGGAGGCCTTTGATCTGGAGCCGCTGTGGCGCAATTTCTTTGAGAATGCCGGGCTTGTGCAGTTTGTGCACCGCAGCTGGGGCTATCTTTTGATGATCTTTGCCATTGTTGTGTGGCGGCGCGGGCAGGCTTCGGCGCATAAGGCCACCCGGTTTGCTTTCAATATGTCACTGGCGGCGGTGTTCCTGCAGATGGTGCTGGGCGTTGTCACGGTTCTGACGTTTGCCCATATGCATGTGGCCATCACCCATCAGATCATGGCGGTGATTGTTGTTGTGCTGATCCTGCGGGCGCGCTTTTTGAGCCATTATCCGATTGCCACGTCGCTGCGCGACGCAGCCTGAAACGACAATCCTGAAAGGGGAACAGAAGATGTCTGCATATGAGCAGTTGATGGCCTTTGAACACACCACTCAGGCGCTTGGCCAGGTGGCCGGGCGTCTTGGCTGGGATCAGGAAGCGATCATGCCGAAAGGCGCCGCCGGGCAGCGGGCCGAGGAAATGGCAGCGATGGAAAGCGTGCTGCATGCGCGCCGGATTGATCCCAAAGTGGGGGAGTGGCTGGCGGCGATTGACACAGCCCAGCTCGACGAGGTGGCCAAAGCCCATGTGCGCCACATTGCTAAAACCTATGCGCGCACATCGAAAGTTCCGGCGGATCTGGCGGCGGAAATTGCCAAGGTGACGAGCCGGTCGCAAGGGATCTGGGCGCAGGCGCGCAGTGACGAGGATGTGGCCGGTTTCCTGCCGACATTGCAGGAGGTGGTGAACCTCAAGCGTCAGGAAGGGCAGGCGCTTGCGGCAGGTGGTGACGTTTATGATGCCATGGTGGATGACTATGAGCCGGAAATGACGGCGGCTGAGATCGCGGCCATGTTTGATGCCATGCGCCCGCGTCTGGTGGCGCTACGTGCAGCAGTGCTGGCCGCCGAGGCCCCACAAAAGCTGAGCGGGCATTATCCGGCGGACAAGCAGATGGCGCTGACGGCCAAGCTGGCGGCCTCTTTTGGCTATAATTTTGACCATGGGCGGATTGATTGCGTGACCCATCCGTTCTGTTCGGGCTCCGGTCAGGATGTGCGGATCACAACGCGGACAAGTGAAAATGACCCGTTCAACTGTTTTTACTCCACGATCCATGAGGTCGGGCATGCGGCCTATGAGCAGGGCATTGATGATGCCTATCTGTTGACCCCGCTGGGGCGGGGTGTCTCCATGGGGGTGCATGAGAGCCAGAGCCGGATTTATGAGAACCAGCTTGGGCGTGGCCGTGCCTATACGGGCTGGCTGTTTGAGCAGATGAAAGCGGAATTTGGCGATTTTGGCATTGAGAGTGCTGAGGCGTTTTATGGCACGGTGAACCGGGTCAATGATGGCTATATCCGCACCGAGGCGGATGAGGTGCAATATAACCTGCATATCATGCTGCGATTTGATCTTGAGCGCGCCCTGATGCTTGGGGATCTGGCGGTAAATGATCTGGAGGCGGCCTGGAACGATCGCTTCAAGGCTGATTTTGGCTATGCGGTGGATCGGCCTTCCCATGGCGTTTTGCAGGATGTGCATTGGTCGGTGGGGCTGTTTGGCTATTTCCCAACCTATTCTCTGGGCAATGTCTACGCGGGCTGTCTGAATGAAGCGTTGCGGGCGGCGGTGCCGGGATTGGACGCGCAATTGGCGCAGGGCGATACTTCGGCCGCGACGGGCTGGTTGCGGGAGAACCTTCAGCGCCACGGTGGCCTGCGTGAGCCAGCGGCGACCATTGAGCATGCCACGGGTAAGGCCCCAAGTGGCGCGCCGCTGCTGGATTATCTGGAAGCGAAATTTGGCGAGATCTACGGGCTCTGAGTGTTTGTTGCAGAGTGTGAGTTCAGGGGAGGGCGCTTTGGCGTCCTCTTTTTGTTTGGGGCATGTGCCGTGTTGATCTGAAAAAAATGGGCGCGCCCAGTTGCAGATGGAACGCGCCCAGTTGGCTAGGTAACTTTAGTTGAGCGGCCTAGAAAGAGGGTGAAGGCGCTGAGGACGGACAACTGGGCTTGGGGGCGAGAACCGGGTGTGGGGTATTTTGATACAAAGTCCACCGCTCCCTAAAAGCACCACTGGGGTTGTTGCTGCTATGAAGATCCAGAAACGTATCGCAAGAAAGTCGGGTATTACCGCGCCGTCCTGGACGTAGAGCGACGTCAACGACACGACTGCCATGACCGACCAGAGCGCAATGAGACGGGGCGCAAACCCCAGACCGAGCGAAACAGCGGCCAAAATCATTTGCGCAGTAACGACATGCTTCATCCACTCAGCGCTCATGACTCTGTCAAGCGCGCCAATAACGGATTGTCCTGGAACGTCGAACCAGTAATAAATTACCTGTTCCGCGAGCAATACGACGATGACTATTCTGCAAAACAGAAGAGCAATATTCCTGGCAATCTGCGTGGGGATGGGCTGATCATTCATAATTGCCTCAAATTCAACTAGTTACACTTCGATACAATTTTTTTTGATTTTTATGAATCAATCTTTTCCTTCCAGCGCGCATGTTGCAATCGCAAATTGTGCAGCCATGAAATTGCATTTTTGTCGGTTGCTTAGGGTATTCCCTACTCTGGGTCGGGAAAGGTTGCCTTGCAGGCAGCGCCCTCCTTTTTGAAGGTCGCACGGATCCAATCAGTGACAGCGCGGATCGTTGGATCGGACTTTCGACTTTCGTGAAAACAGAGAAACAGCGGCACTTTCTTGACCATCGTCGGGTTGACGCGCAGGAGTTTGGCCGCATGTTCACGGGCCACCACCCTGGGCAGGACGGTGGAGCTGCCGCTGCTGAACATCATGCGGCTGGCATCGGCAAAGGTGTCAAGATGGTGGGTGGCCGGGCAGCCGAAAATGGTTTCACCGATGTCATCGACATGGAAGGCGTCTTCGGCTTCCCTCCCGGCAATCCAATGCGCGTGCTGTTCAGGCCGGGTGTCTTTGGGGGCGAAGGCTTCCAGTGTCATCTGACCGATGGCCTGTGTCATCAGGCGGCCCTGTTCGGGTTGCACTGATGTGATGATCAGGTCGTTTTGACCCAGTCCGCTGGCGGCTGCGCTGCGGTGCAGGGTGACATTCAGCTCTGGAGCGGATGCGGCCAGGTTTTCAAAATTAGGTAAAAGAATGCCTGTGACGATACATGCGGGGGCCTCGACGCTGATCCGACCGGAGGGGGTGCTGGATCGCTCCTGTAATGTGCTGAGCGCGTGTTCCAGTTGATGATGGAACTGTGCGACCAGCTCCAAAAATTGAGTAAGATCCGGGTTGGGGCGCCATCCATCGACATGTTTGCTGTAAACAGGCAGGCCGAGCGTTGCGGTGAGCCGGGTCATGCGACGCGAGACAGTGGCCGGATCGATTCCAAGCGTTTTGGCGGCCGCGGAGAGGCTTTTGGTGTCAATGACCGCTGAAAGGACACGCAGGTCATCCCAATTCAGGTCGTGTGCGTTCATCATGAAAAAGATACCATTTAAAAAATAATTGCGTGAGTGGTGCTGTGTCGAAGGTCACATATTTTGGTTGGTGCCAAACGCCTTTCAAGCTACCCGAAATTGAGCAGCATAACGAAAAACGGTCTTTGTCCTAGCGATGAAAGTGCTCGGTTTTGAGGGATTGCTGTTTCGTTAATACTGTCAACAATTCACACTTTCCTATGCCTTACATAGGAGTTCATTATGCGTTTTTAAGTCAAATTGTTTTTTAAAGCCGTGCCAGATCGGCGAAAAACAGGGGGATTTCTCCCCCTGTTTGTGCGCTTTACGAAACGTCAGCTCTCGGCTGTGTCGTCTTCATCCTGCTCGGCAATCCAAGCAACGGAGACCACTTCTTCGTTCTTGCCGGTGTTGAACACCCGCACGCCGCCCGCATTGCGGGAGCGGAAAGAGATGCCATCCACAGGCACGCGGATCGACTGTCCGGTGGAGGTGGCCAGCATGATCTGATCGCCCAGTTCGACCGGGAAGGAGGCCACCAGCGCACCACCGCGCATGGCTTTGTCCATGGCGGCGACACCCTGACCACCGCGTCCACGGACCGGATAGTCATGGCTGGAGCTGAGTTTGCCTGCGCCGCCTTTGGTGATCGTGAGGATCAGGTTTTCGGCGGCCGACATTTCGGCGTAGCGCTCTTGCGAGAGCTCTCCTGCTGGGGCGTCTTCGTCATCGCCACCGTCGTCAGTCAGGCCAGCAACCGCGCGGCGCATCTTGAGATAGGCGGCGCGCTCTTCGCTTTCGGCACGGAAGTGGCGGATGATGGACATCGAAACCACCTCATCATCGCCGTTGAGCTTGATGCCGCGCACACCGGTGGAGGCGCGGGAGTTGAACACGCGCACTTCGGTGGTGGGGAAGCGGATCGCCCGGCCAGAGTTGGTGACCAGCATCACATCGTCCTCTTCGGTACAGATGCGGGCGTTGATCAGCTTGGTGTCGGCGTGGTCATCCTCAAACTTCATGGCGATCTTGCCATTGGCTTTCACATTGGTGAAATCAGACAGGCGGTTGCGGCGCACCGTGCCCGCAGAAGTCGCAAACATGATTTGCAGATCGTCCCATTCGTCCTCGGGGCGGTCCACCGGCATGATGGCCGCGACAGAAACGCCCTGTGGAATTGGCAGGATGTTCACGATGGCCTTGCCTTTGGCGGTGCGCCCACCCAGCGGCAGGCGCCAGGTCTTGAGCTTATAGGCCATGCCATCGGTGGTGAAGAACAAGAGTTGCGTATGGGTGTTGGCCACAAAGAGGGTGGTGACCACATCCTCTTCTTTGGTCTGCATGCCCGAGATGCCCTTGCCGCCGCGTTTCTGGGCGCGGAAGTCGGCCAGCGGGGTGCGTTTGATGTAGCCACCGGAAGTGACCGTCACGACCATGTCTTCACGCTCGATCAGGTCTTCGTCGTCCATATCGCCAGACCAGTCGACGATTTCGGTGCGGCGTTCTACGGCGAAATTGTCACGCACTTCGCGCAGCTCATCGCTGATGATACCCATGATGCGCTCACGCGAGCCGAGGATTTCAAGGTATTCCTTGATCTTGGCGGCGAGTTCTTCGAGCTCGTCAGTGACCTCTTTCACACCAATCTGTGTGAGGCGCTGCAGGCGCAGCTCCAGAATGGCACGGGCCTGTGTTTCGGACAGGTTGTAGGTGCCGTCCTCGTTCATGGTGTGGGTTGGATCGTCGATCAGGCGGATGTAGCCCGCGATTTCAGCAGCCGGCCAGCGGCGCGTCATCAGCTTTTGACGGGCTTCTGCTGCATCTGCGGAACTGCGGATGGTTGCCACAACTTCATCAACGTTGGTCACGGCCACAGCCAGACCGCAGAGGATGTGGCTGCGTTCACGCGCTTTGCGCAACAGATAGGCGGTGCGGCGCGCAACCACATCTTCGCGGAAGTCGATGAAAGAGGTCAGGAAGCGGCGCAGAGTGAGCTGCTCGGGGCGACCGCCGTTCAGGGCCAGCATGTTGCAGCCAAAGTGCGTTTGCATTGGGGTGAAGCGGAAGAGCTGATTGAGCACGACTTCGGCGGTGGCGTCGCGTTTCAGCTCCACAACCACGCGCACGCCGTCCCGATCGGATTCATCCTGCACATGGGCGATGCCCTCGATGCGCTTATCCCGCGCGGCCTCGGCGATCTTTTCGATCATCGAGGATTTGTTCACCTGATAGGGAATTTCGTCGATGACGATGGCATAGCGGTCTTTGCGGATTTCCTCGACGCGGGTTTTGGAACGGATCACAACGCTGCCGCGGCCTTCAAGATAGGCTTTACGCGCGCCAGACCGGCCCAGAAGGATGCCGCCGGTTGGGAAATCAGGACCGGGCACATAGTCTATGAGCTGCTCAGAGGTCAGATCGGGCTCGTCAATCAGCGCCAGCGTGGCGTCAATCACTTCGCCCAGATTGTGCGGCGGAATGTTGGTGGCCATACCAACGGCAATACCGCCTGCGCCGTTGACAAGCATGTTGGGGAAGCGCGCCGGGAGCACGGTTGGCTCCTGGTCTTTGCCATCATAGTTGTCTTGGAAATCAACGGTTTCTTTGTCGATATCGGCCAGCAGTGCAGCCGCAGGTTTGTCCATGCGCACTTCGGTGTAACGCATGGCCGCCGGGTTGTCGCCGTCCATGGAGCCGAAGTTGCCCTGACCATCCAGAAGCGGCAGTGACATGGAGAAATCCTGTGCCATGCGCACAAGCGCGTCATAGATCGCGCCATCACCGTGGGGGTGATATTTACCCATCACATCGCCAACCGGACGGGCCGATTTGCGGTAGGCTTTCTCATGGGTGTTGCCGGTTTCATGCATCGCATAAAGAATGCGGCGGTGCACCGGTTTGAGCCCATCGCGCAGGTCCGGAATGGCGCGGCTGACGATCACGCTCATGGCGTAGTCGAGATAGCTGGCGCGCATTTCTTCCTCGATGGTCACAGAAGGACCGTCGTGGATCATCCGCTCATGGGTTTTTTCTTCATCGTTTTCAGGGGTTTTCGGCGTGTCGCTCAAGTCCCGATCTCGCTTCTTATTGGCGGTCAATATGTTGTTAGAACGCTTATATCAGAGGCGACATGTGGGGTGCAATGGGCCTGTCGGGCTTTGTGACATATTCCGGATACCATGCCCGTACCGCCGCCGGTGTGGGCGTCATGATGGGCATGAGGTTACCCCCCCCCCGCTCTTGGGGGGCTGGGTCGTGTTTACGTGCGCTCAGGCGGAGCAGCTCGCGCCGCCCAGAACGCAGAATTTTGCGCAATGCGGGTGATTGAGAAGCACCGGTTTTTCCGCATCCTTGAGCGTCGGGCCGAGATCAAACTCTTCCACATAGGGCAGGAGGGTGCAGGCCACGACGGAGGCATGATCAGAGCCTTTGCGGCGCACCACCATGCGGGAGCTGGCGCACATGATGTCATTGGGGGATTTGTTTAGGATGCCCCAACATTCGGTTGTGATTTCGGGCACTTCCACGGTTTCGTCCATTTCGGGAAACAGCATGGTCTGGCCGGGGTTATGCGCATCAATGGGGAAGTTGTGGGTCTCAAACAGGGCGGCGTAGCCTGCGCGGGAGTCCGCATCGGTTTCGCCCCAGAGGGTGCGGCCGGCGACTTTCATCTGAAAGCCTTCATCGCGCAGCCACTGCATGCCTTCCAGCATTTTGGCAAAAGACCCTTCGCCACGTTCGGCATTATGGTTGTCAGGATTCCAATGATCGATGGAAATGCGGAAGGTGAGTTTGTCACGGTAGGTTTCACGCAGCTCTAGCAGGCCCTGTTGAACGCGTTTGCGCATAAGCGGCTGCATCGCGTTGGTGAGGATCAGCACCTCATAGCCGCGATCCAGAGCGCGGCGGGCGATTTCAATCATTTCCGGATTCATGAACGGTTCGCCGCCGGTGAAGGCAATTTCGCCCACATTCCAATTCCGCTCATCAAGCTGATCAAGGTAGTCGCTGACCTCATCGGCGGTGATATAGAGCAGGGCATCATTGGTTGGTGATGACAGAATATAGCAGTTTTCACATTGAATGTTGCAAAGGGTGCCAGTGTTGAACCAAAGCGTTTGCGGATCACTGAGCTTTACATGGGCCCGTGTGTCGCCTTTTGCCGTGACAAAAGGATTTTCAAACTTGCCGAGATTTGCGTGATCTTTCATGAGACTGCCGATTTTTGGGTACCTCAGCGGTCATACCGAAAGTTTACCGCCATGGCCAAGGTTTGTGTTTATCTTCTGACACAGTTGTGATGCATGGTTGCGATGATATGGTTGCGGTGTTAGGGCTTCGGTAGCGCTAACGGAATACTGATGGCATCCGGCGCGATACGGAGAGCTTAGGCAGCACAGGGCTTAGAGGGCAAAGGGCTTATACGGATGGTGTCTCGTATTATTCCGGTGGAAACATTTGATCTGGTGATTTTTGGCGGCACGGGTGATCTGGCACGGCGCAAGATTCTGCCAGCTTTGTTCAAACGGTTCTGTTCTGGGCAGGTGCCTGATGGCAGTAAATTGATCGGCGCGGCGCGCTCTGATCTTACGACTCAAGCTTACCGCGCATTGGTGGCAGAGGCCCTGCTGGAGTTTGTTGGCGACATCGCCTCTGATGCGGAGACGGTGCGCGCCTTTTGTGAGCATGTGCATTATGTGTCTGTTGATGCGCGTGGAGAGACAGGCTGGTCCGCGCTGGCGGCGGAATTGTCACCGGAGACGGTGCGCGCGTTCTATTTTTCCGTCGGGCCAGGGGTCTATTCAGACCTGGCGCGGGGGCTTGAACGTCATGGTCTTGTGGGGCCTGAGACGCGGATAGTGGTGGAGAAACCCTTTGGTCATGATCTGGAGACGGCGCAGGCGCTGAACCGGGAATTGGCGCAGCATTTTGACGAGAGCCAGATTTACCGCATTGACCACTATCTGGGCAAGGAGACGGTGCAGAACCTGATGGCGGTGCGCTTTGGCAATATGCTTTTTGAGCCGCTGTGGAATGCGCAATACATTGATCACATTCAGATCACCGTGGCCGAAACCGTGGGGGTGGCCGGGCGCGGAGATTATTATGAAAAGTCCGGCGCCATGCGGGATATGGTGCAAAATCATCTGATGCAGCTTTTGTGCCTGATTGCCATGGAGCCGCCCGCGCAGTTTGAGCCCGATGCAGTGCGCGATGAAAAGCTCAAGGTTATTCGCGCGCTGGATGCGGTGCAGCCCCATCACATTGTGCGTGGTCAATATACGGCAGCGGATGGCGCGGCGGCCTATCGCGAGGACGTCGACAATCCACGTTCCAAGACAGAAAGCTTCGTGGCGCTGAAGTGTCAGGTCAACAACTGGCGTTGGGCGGGCACGCCGTTTTATCTGCGCACCGGCAAGCGGCTGCGGGCGCGCGACAGTGAAATCACGGTGGTGTTCAAAGACACGCCGCATTCGATTTTTGGCCCCGAAGCCGGACGGCATCGCAATGAGCTTAATATTCAGTTGCAACCCAATGAGGGCATCACACTGAACGTGACCATCAAGGAGCCGGGCCCCGGCGGCATGCGGCTTGTGGATGTGCCGCTGGATATGAGCTTTGCCGAAGCGCTGGGGCCAAAGGTTCAGGGCTCTTCTGATGCCTATGAGCGGCTGATCATGGATGTGATCCGGGGCAATCAGACGCTGTTTATGCGCGATGATGAGGTCGAAGCAGCCTGGGCCTGGACGGATCCGATCATCCATGGCTGGGAAGCGCGCGGGGATGTGCCCAAACCCTATGATGCCTTTGCCCATGGGCCGGATGATGCGGATCTGATGATGCGCAGGGAAGGGCGTGAATGGAGAGGATTGGACAAATGAATTTCAACACCTACCCGGATGCAGAAATGATGGCCATTGATGTGGCCAATGTGATTGCCGACGATCTGGCAGAGGCGCTGCATCAGAAAGACCGGGTGGTGCTGGCGGTGCCCGGTGGCACCACGCCGGGGCCGATCTTTGATGTTCTGAGCGCAGTGGATCTGGACTGGGACCGGGTGGATGTGGTGCTGACCGATGAGCGCTGGGTGCCGGAAGATCATGACCGCTCCAATTCTGCGTTGGTGAAGGCGCGGTTGTTGACCAATCGGGCGGTGGCGGCGCGGTATCTGCCGCTTTATGCGCCTGCACAGGCGCCAGAAGCTGTGCTTGCCGAGCTTGAGAGCGTGATTGCCGGGGCTTTGCCTTTGGATGTGGCGCTGCTTGGCATGGGGGCAGATATGCATACGGCCTCGCTGTTTCCGGGATCCGATGGCTTGGAAGATGCTTTGGCTGCGGATGCGCCGATCTTGATACCGGTGCGTCGCCATGATTTGCCAGATATTCGTATTACCCTCTCTGCACGTGTGTTAGACGGGGCCATGCGAAAGCATATTTTGATTAAGGGTGCGGACAAGCGCGAGGCGCTGAACGCCGCACAAAATTTGAAAGCGACAGAAGCGCCTGTTAAGGCGGTGTGTTCTGGCGCAGACGTGCATTGGACGGAGTAACGAGGGATGTGGACCACCTTGGATGGGATGCGCGCCGCAGCGCAATCGCGCAAGATTGCCGATTTGTTTGCGCAGGATGCAGAGCGGGCCACAGGGTTTGCCATCACCGCAGAGGGGCTGCGGTTTGATTACAGTAAGACATCCATGGATGCGGCAGGGCGCACAGCCCTGATTGCGCAGGCAGAGGCTGCCGGGCTTGCTCAGAAGCGCGCGGCGATGTTTGCCGGTGAGAAGATCAATGAGACCGAAGGGCGTGCGGTGCTGCATACGGCGCTGCGCAATCTGGGCGAGACGCCGGTGCTGGTGGAGGGGCAGGATGTTCTGCCTGAGATCCGCGAAACCCGTGCGCGCATGGCGCGGTTTGCCACTTCTGTACGTGATGGCAGCTATCCGGGCGATGGGCGGCGCATCACCGATGTGGTCAATATTGGCATTGGCGGATCAGATCTTGGCCCCCTGATGGCGGTGCTGGCGCTGGCCCCTTATCACGACGGACCCAAGTGCCATTTCATTTCCAATGTGGATGGCGCGGATGCGACCGATACGTTGGAGGGGCTGGATCCGCACACCACTTTGGTGATTGTCGCCTCCAAGACCTTCACCACGCAGGAAACCATGATGAATGCGCGCACGGCGCTGGCCTGGGCTGGGGGGGCTGCGGCGTTGGACCGGTTTGTGGCGATCTCTACGGCTGAGGCGCGCTGTGCGGAGTTTGGCATTCCGGCGGAGCGGGTCTTTGGCTTTGAGGACTGGGTGGGGGGACGTTATTCTGTCTGGGGGCCCATTGGCCTGTCGCTGATGTTGGCGATTGGGCCGACAGCCTTTGAGGGCTTTCTGGAAGGCGGGCAGGCGATGGACCTGCATTTTCAGAGCGCCGATTTTGCCGAAAACCTGCCAGTGATGCTGGCGCTGGTCGGGATCTGGAACCAGCAGGTTTGTGGCCATGGCACGCGGGCGGTTCTGCCTTATGAACAAAGGCTGACGCGGCTTCCGGCCTATTTGCAGCAGCTGGAAATGGAGAGCAACGGCAAGGGCGTGGCGATGGATGGCCGCCCGCTTGATCGTGTCGCGGGGCCTGTGGTTTGGGGCGAGCCGGGCACCAATGGGCAACATGCGTTTTATCAGTTGATCCATCAGGGACAGCAGGTTGTGCCCTGTGAGTTCCTTGTGGGGGCGGAGGGCCATGAACCGGCCCTTGGGGAGCATCACCGCGCGCTGGTGGCAAATTGTCTGGCGCAGTCTGAGGCGCTTTTGAAGGGGCGCAGCGAGGCGGAGGCGCGGGCGCAACTGGCAGCCAAGGGGCTGTCAGGGGATGCTTTGGACCAATTGGCAAAGCACCGGGTTTTCAGTGGCAACCGTCCCTCCACGACATTGGTTTACCCAAGGCTGACGCCTTTTGTTCTGGGACAGCTTGTGGCGCTTTATGAGCATCGGGTGTTTGTCGAAGGGGTGATTTATGGCATCAACTCCTTTGACCAATGGGGGGTGGAACTGGGCAAGGAACTGGCCGGAGGACTGCTTGAGGCTGTGGCCAGTGGGCAGGCGCCAGAAGCGGCCTCTGAATCCACAAAGGCGCTTCTGACGTATATTCGCAGCTTTCAGAGCTGAGGTCAGACCGTCAGCTTGAGTTCGGCAATGAGCGGCGCGTCATCGCGGGCCATGGTGTCCAGAATGTCTTTGTACATCCGGCGTTTGTGTTCGCCAAAAATGCCACGCCCTTTGGAGAAAGTGGCGGCGAAAGCCAGCGCAGCCTCCAAGGTGGCCTCGGCATCGGCGGCCGCTGTGAGGACGTGATCTGCTTCCAGCTCGGTTGCGGTTGCGCGACGCCCGGTGAGTTTCAGCTCATTGAAGCGGTATTCTGGAATGGCCTTGCGCACATAGGCAATCATGGAGGGCAGGAAGGGAATATTGATGTCCACTTCAGGGAAGCAGAAATAGCCGCGATCGGCGCGCATGAAGCGGAAATCACAGGCACAGGCCAGCATGGCGCCATTGCCAAAGGCATGTCCGGTGATGGCGGCGATCACCGGCATTGGAAAGGTGAGCAGCCGAGCAAAGACTTCGTTCATGTCATTCATGAAGCCGCGCATATCATCGAGATTGCCCGCCTGTTTGGCGGCCATCAACCAGTTGAGATCCACGCCCTGCGACCAGTTCTTCTCATCACTTGAGGTGATCACCACGGAGCGGATGGATTTGTCCTCTTCGGCTTGTTGCAGGGCCGCGAGCATGGCCTGAGCAAAGGCGGGGTTCTGGCGGTTTTCGCCATTGTTCAGGGTCAGCAGGGCAGTTTTGCCGCGGGTTTCATAGGTGACGATTGACATGGAAGGCTCATTGATTAGGCAATTTGCCTGAAACTTTACCTTCACGTCAGCTATGCGGCAAACATGACCTTACGCAACATCGCGCTGCGCGCCGCGTCGCTTTGGAAATCCGGTATTTGTGGAGGAGGTGGAGCGGGTAGAGGGAATCGAACCCTCACCTTAAGCTTGGGAAGCTCGCATGATACCATTTCACCATACCCGCGCTCTGGGCCGAAGAGCTACTTTTAACCAGAGGGAAGGTCAAGTGGGTCTCTGGGGAATATTTTAGGTACCAATTAAAGGGCGTGCGTTTTGTTGAGATCACGGCAAGTTGGGCGGATCATAGGGGGTGGCTGGGTCGGATTGGCGTTCCGCCACAGTGGGATGGATGTGTGAGCCCGGCGCAATGTAGCGCGGCTGGGCGAGAGGGAGATAATATCCAAGCCAGTCTTTTTGATCGGGATACCGGCTACGGCTGGCACGACGGGGAAAGATCTCCAGAAGGGGCCAGAATTTATGCAATTTCATCTGGCTGTGAAGCGGCGCTTTGGCATCGGGAGGCGAGATTGCGAGCCCCATGCGTTTGGTGACCTCATCCTCTCTGCCCAGCACATAGCGATTGTAGAAAATATCTCGGAACACAAGAGCGCTGTCACTGTCGAGCGCGTCCAACTCCTCGCGCATCCATTGCATGGTGATTTTGGCCAATCCAGCCTCTGTTTCGGGGACTGAGCCAGCCACATCTGTGTGGGTGCCGGCAAACCAGACCTGTTTGACATCTTGATCTGGTGGATCTGATTTCTTTTTGAAGCGGTTGCCATAGTATTTTTGTCCGGGTTTCCAGAACTGATGTCGAAAGAAGCGGCGGGTTTCGTCGATGGCGAGTACATGGCGCACCGCCTTGACGCTGGGATTTTCATCGACGCTCGAATGGCTGCCAAATTCGATCAGGCTGCCCCATCGCAGGCGGATGCGGATCATGGAGCTGACCGTATCCCAGAGGCCAAGAAAGCGGATGGAAGGGTGGCGCATATGAAAGAACTGTTCGGAGATACGCAATGTCGCATAGTCTTTTGAGGTGCTGTCTGTGTGCAGTTTGCGCCAGGCTTTGAAGACCGGACCGACCAGATGCAGCTCATGCGGGGCAACCAGCCCAAAATCATTGATAAAACCTGCCAACACACGCGCGGTATAAGCCCCGCGGGAATAGCCAAAGAAATAAAGCTGATCGCCGTCTTGGTAATTCTCACAGAGAAAAGCATAGGCATGCAGGACATTCTGATGCAGGCCAAGGCCTGCGGCCAGCCCTAAAAGCAGTTTGATTTTTGAAAAATAGCCGCGCGCGAAAGGTCTGGTGGAGAGTGTGCCAACACCGGGCTCGTAGTAGACCAGTTGCTGATTGTCATGTTTGAGGCATTTATAAATACGGAGAATGTTGCTTTCGTTTTTCTCGACTTCGTTGCCCGTGCCGTCCAGACAGATGATCAGTTTGCGCGCCATTCAGTCCACTCCCTCAAGCGCCGCAATCCTAGGGCTGAAGGGGGTGCGGGACAATTCTGGAATGAGATACCTTGCTATCCCCGCGGCCATTAGGCTTGCCGCAGGGATGTAGGTGCCTGTGTTAGCCCCGGCGGCGTCTGCGGCGGCCGCCAGATGCACCTTCGCCGCCGCCGGTGTTGAAGCTGACCTCTGGCAGGGTCACCACCTCGCGCAGGATCGGGAAGGGATCTGCGGAGTTGGGCAGGGCAGAGGCGTTGACAAAATGCTCCTGAAAGCGGGGCTCTACGGCGGTTTCGATTTTCTCAATTTTGCGCACAAGCGTTTCGATGCTGTTGCGGGCGTCTTTGTTGAGCAGGGCGATGCGTGCGCCGGTCCCGGCCGCGTTGCCGGCGGATGTGACTTTTTCCAGCGGACAATCGGGGATCATGCCCAACACCATGGCGTGTTTGGCGGAGATATGTGCGCCAAAGGCCCCGGCCAGCACCACACGATCCACCTCTGTCACACCGCGCTTGTCCATCAGCAGGCGCGCGCCGGAATACAGCGCGGCCTTGGCCATCTGAATAGCGCGGATGTCGCCGTTGGTCACGGTGATGGGCTTCTGGTCGGCGTCGCCCTCCCAGAGGGTGTAGGAATTGGTGCGTCCATCAAGGAAGCAGCGGGCGGAGCCGGTCTGTTCCGCGGAGCCGATCAGGCCAGAAGCATCCACGATGCCTGCGATGCGCATCTCGGCGATCACTTCGATGATGCCGGAGCCGCAGATACCGGTGATGCCGGTGTCTGCAACGGCAGTGGCAAAGCCCTCTTCATCAGACCAGAGCTCACAGCCGATGACGCGGAAGCGGGGCTCTTTGGTGGCGGGATCAATTTCCACGCGCTCAATGGCACCGGGGGCGGCGCGTTGGCCCGCGCTGATCTGGGCCCCTTCAAAGGCCGGACCAGTGGGCGAAGAACAGGCCAGAACGCCGTTTTTGTCGCCGAGCAGGATCTCGGCATTGGTGCCCACATCCACCACAAGCGCGAGGTCTTCGGATTTGTCCGGTGCCTCGGAGAGCGCAACGCCTGCGGCATCCGCCCCCACGTGACCTGCGATACAAGGCAGCAGATAGGCGCGGGTGCCCGGCGCAATGGTGAGGCCCAGTTCAGACGCTGCAAGCGAGAGCGCATCGGAAGTGGCCAGCGCAAAGGGGGCCTGACCCAGTTCAAACGGATCAATGCCAAGGAACAGGTGGTGCATGACCGGGTTCATCACAAAAACTGCATCAAGGATATGCGCGGGGTCGACCTCGGCGTCTTTTG
Source organism: Shimia marina (assembly GCF_001458175.1). Classification (GTDB taxonomy): domain Bacteria; phylum Pseudomonadota; class Alphaproteobacteria; order Rhodobacterales; family Rhodobacteraceae; genus Shimia; species Shimia marina. Next base: position 654,600 of record NZ_CYPW01000027.1, on the reverse strand, counting down.
CGATGTCGATCACAAGTTGGTTGAGACCTTCGCGCACGGCCTCTGTCATTTCCAGATCGCCGCCTTTGTTCATCATGGCATAGCTGACGCGGCTCATGAGGTCTTCGCCAAAGCGGATCTGAGGGTTCATGAGGCCCGAAGAGGCGACCACTTCGCCTGTGGCAAGATTGCAGAGGTGGCCGGCAATGGTGGTGGAGCCCAGGTCAACGGCGAGGCCATAAAGCGGGCCTTCAAAATAGCCCGGCCAAAGCGCGATGATGCGCGGGGTCTGTGCCTTGTGATCCTGATGCAGCGCGGCGGTGACTTTCCATCCGCCTTTGCGCAAAATCGGCTGCAATGGGCGCAGCAGGTGAGTGTCTATCTCTATCTCTGCAAATCCCGTGCTGGCCTTGAGCGCAGTGATGAGCCGCTCAAGATCACCAGAGGGTTTGTGCATGTCGGGTTCTTCCACCTCGACATAGGCCAGCTGAACGGTGCTGTTGAGGGTGATGTCGCGGACCTCGGCACGTTTGCGCACCACCTGTTTGTGCACCTGGCTTTCGGCGGGCACATCGATGACCACATCGCCCTGCACGGTGGCCTGACAGCCAAGGCGACGGCCCTTGGTGAGGCCACGTTTGTCATCATAGCGCTGTTCCACCGCGTTCCAGTCGGAGAGCGCGTCTTCGGAGACGGTGACGCCATGTTTGGGGAATTCACCATAAGACGGCGTGATCTGACATTTGGAGCAGATGCCACGCCCGCCACAGACCGAGTCCAGATCGACGCCAAGCTGGCGCGCGGCGGTCAGAATAGGGGTGCCAACCGGGAAATTTCCACGTTTTCCGGAAGGGGTGAAGATCACAAGTGGGTCACTGCTCATCAGTCTGCCTCGGGTCTGTTCGCTTGGTGCTCAACATAGCTGTCTGTCTGGGGAGTTAAAGCCAAAGAGCGGCATGGATTAACACAGGGGCGGCATGAAGGAGATTTTGCCGCAGGGGGTGCGCAGCCATAGCTCCGCCTGTTGCGGTGGGTTTTGCCCCGTCTGGCTGTGCATTTTGCGAAGTTTTTGCCCCTGCGCTTCGCCGGGGGCGGATTAGGGGTTTTCCGCAGGTCAAGGCCGTGCGATAGGGACGTGCCAAATGATGACCCGCAACTGGAGATGTGCGATGGAGATTCGTGAGGCCCTCACTTTTGATGATGTTCTACTGGTGCCGGCGGCGTCGTCGGTGTTGCCGGCAACTGCGGATACGCGCACCAAGGTCACAAAGTCCATTGATCTCAACATTCCGCTGCTGAGTTCGGCGATGGATACGGTGACCGAAAGCCGGATGGCGATTGCCATGGCACAGGCCGGTGGCATGGGCGTGATTCACAAGAACCTGACTGCGGATGAGCAGGCACGCGAAGTGCGTCGCGTGAAACGCTTTGAGAGCGGGATTGTTTATAACCCGGTCACGCTGACCCCCAATCAGACGCTGGCAGATGCCAAAGCGTTGATCGAGCGCTATCGCTTTACCGGTTTCCCGGTGGTGGATGAGCAAGGGCGCGTGGTGGGCATCGTGACCAACCGCGACATGCGTTTTGCCCAGAGTGACGACACGCCTGTTCATGCGATGATGACCACCCATGATCTTGCGATGCTGGCGGAGCCTGCGGATCTGGAAGAAGCCAAGAGCCTGATGCGCGCGCGGCGCATTGAAAAGCTTCTGGTGCATGATGGGCAGGGCAAGCTGACCGGCCTGTTGACGTTGAAAGACACCGAGCAGGCGGTGTTGAACCCGACGGCCTGTAAAGATGATCTGGGACGTTTGCGCGTTGCTGCCGCGTCTTCGGTGGGGGACAGCGGATTTGCGCGTTCCGAGATGCTGATTGATGCGGGTGTGGACATCGTGGTGGTGGACACGGCGCATGGGCACTCCGCAGGCGTGATTGAGGCGGTGAAGCGGATCAAAGCGCAGAGCAATGCTGTGCAGGTGATTGCGGGCAACGTTGCCACCGGTGAGGCCACACGTGCTTTGATTGATGCGGGTGCGGATGCGGTGAAAGTTGGCATCGGGCCGGGCTCGATCTGTACCACACGCATGGTGGCCGGTGTGGGTGTGCCCCAGCTGACCGCGATTGATGACTGTGCGACCGCCGCCGGTGATGTGCCGGTGATTGCGGATGGCGGCATCAAATTCTCCGGCGACTTTGCCAAAGCGATTGCGGCCGGTGCGAGCTGTGCCATGGTTGGCTCGATGATTGCGGGCACCGATGAAAGCCCCGGTGAGGTGATCCTTTATCAGGGCCGGTCGTTCAAATCTTATCGCGGTATGGGCAGCCTTGGCGCGATGGCGCGTGGTTCGGCGGATCGGTATTTCCAGAAAGACGCGGCTAGCGATAAGCTGGTGCCGGAAGGGATCGAGGGGCAGGTGCCTTACAAAGGCCCAGCTGGCACTGTGGTGCACCAACTGGTGGGTGGTCTGCGTGCGGCGATGGGCTACACCGGCAATGCCACGGTTGAAGAGATGCGCAAGAACAGCAAATTTGTGAAAATCACCGGGGCGGGGCTCAAAGAGAGCCATGTGCATGACGTGCAGATCACGCGTGAAGCGCCAAATTATCGTATTGGCTGAATACTTGGCACCTTTGGCGGTGCCGCAGAACGGTAAAAAAGGGCTGGCCCATGTGGGGCAGCCCTTTTGCTTTGCATGTCGCGCTTAGAAGTCTGTCCAAAGCTCCTCTGCAGCATTGCCGTCAGTGACAATTGGCACAGATTTTTGCACCGCTGGTTGTTTTGGCGCAGGTTGTGCCTTTTGTTTGGTGCTGCTGTCCTTTGCCTTGTCCTCATGCCAGTCCTGCTCGGAAACCTCAGGGGCGGTGGCGTTGGTTGGCTTGGCGGCTGTGCGTTTGTCCAGAGTGAAGTGATTGACCAGATCCGTCATGCTGGTGGCATCCGATTTCAGCAGGTGGGTGGCGGCGGTGGCCTCTTCGACCATGGCGGCGTTTTTCTGGGTCACCTGATCAAGCTGAGTCACGCCGGAGTTGATCTCTCCGAGGCCAAGGGACTGTTCAGCGGCTCCCTCGGCAATGTCAGAGACCATCTGAGAGATATGCACCACGCGGTCGACGATTTTGGTCAGCGCTGTGCCGGTCTGCCCCACAAGCACAACCCCACGTTCAACGTGTTTTGAGGAATCGCTGATCAGGGTTTTGATCTCATTGGCGGCCTCAGACGAGCTTTGTGCGAGTTTGCGCACTTCAGAGGCCACAACCGCAAAGCCACGGCCGGCATCGCCCGCGCGGGCGGCTTCAACGCCTGCGTTCAGGGCCAGAAGGTTGGTTTGGAAGGCGATGTCATCAATCACGGAGATAATCTGTGAAATATGAGAAGAGCTGTTCTCAATCTCGGTCATGGCATCAACAGCGTTGCGCACCACTTCGCCGCTTTCTTCAGCCTCCTGTTTGGCCTCCTTCATGGTGGTTTCCACAGTGCGCGCGCCGTCGGCCGCGGCTTTCACCGAAGTGGTCAGATCATCTAGTGCTGCAGCGGTTTCCTCCAGTGTTGCAGCCTGGCCTTCCGTGCGTTGGGACAGCTCATCGGAGGCATGGCTGATCTCTGTTGCGCCGCTGTTGATTGACTTTGCAGCATCCACAACGTCGCTGAGGGTTTCGCTGAGGTTGGTCAACAGGTCGTTGAAGTCCGTGCGCAATTTTTCGTAGGCGGTTGGGAAGGTTGTGTCGATTTTGGCGGTCAGATCGCCCTTGGACAGGGTCGAGAGATGTTCAGAGAGCGTTTGTACAACTGTGTTCTGCTCGGCCGCAGCAGCTTTTTGATGTTCCTCCAGCTCCTTTTGGCGAACGAGTGCATCTTTGAAGACATCCAAAGTGCGGGCCATTTCGCCCAGCTCATTCTTAGACTCTGTGAATGGAATGTCAGAGGCGGTATCCCCTTTGGCCAGATTATCCATGCGTGTGCGCAGTGCGCCCATCGGTCCTGTGACGCTGCGCGTGATGAAAAAGGCCGAAGTTGCGAGTACCACAAGAATGCCTGCAAGAATTACCAGCGCTTTGTTGCGAATTTTCGCCATCTCCGCTTCGATGTCGGACAGGTATGCACCAGTACCAATAATCCAGCCCCAGGGCTCATAGAGATAGGCAAAGCCCACTTTAGCCTCTTGAATATCGCTGTCTGGCTTCTGGAAATGATACACGACGGTGCCACTGCCGTTTTCGACGGCGACTTTTTTCATTTCCTCAAAGATTTTGACGCCATTCACATCCTCCAGCGCCTGCTGGCTTTTGCCGATCCACTGTGGCCGATGCGGATGCGCGCGCATTGTGAAGTCGAGATCAAACGCATACATGTATCCCGATTGGCCGTAAGAAAGGGCCTCCAGTTGGTCGCGGGCCATTTCTTGTGCAGTGTCTAACGAGTATTTGCCTTCCTGCACCCCGGCCTCCAGATTGACCAGCAGCGATGTTGCAGCCTCGGTCAGTTCCAGCAGACCTTTGTTGTACATATTCTCTGCAGTGTTGCGCATGTGGTTCTGCATCAGAACAGTAAGAGTGATGGATAACGCCAGCGCCACGACAGCAAGTGCCGTGATACGGGCAGATATTTTAGTCAGGAAGGCAGGCATAACGAAGGTATCTCTTGATTAATATCGGATCGGACCTGCATCCTTCCGGGCACACACTTAAAGAAACCTTATGGTTGGCGCTTTTCCCTACGGCAGATACGTATTTTTTCGTGTGGTGGCGGGGGAGGCAGGTTGTTTTTGAAAGCTTCTGCTGTATTTGCCTGTTTTTTGTGCGCTGCGGTCTCGCTTGCGGAGGCGTGGCAAGGTGCGGTAGGTGCGGCTGGTGCACATTCAGAGGAAGGTCCGATGACACCAGCAGCACGCGTTCAGGCGGCAATTGAGATTTTGGATCAGGTACAGGCGGGCACGGTTGCGGAGCGCGCTCTGACCAATTGGGCGCGCAAGAGCCGCTTTGCGGGATCAAAGGACCGAGCTGCCATTCGCGACCATGTGTTTGACGCGCTGCGCCAGCGCAACTCTGCGGGCTTTCTGGGCGGTGGGTCTGATGGCCGCGCTTTGATGTTGGGGGTGCTGCGGGCCAAGGGGGAGACCCTGGAGGAGGTGTTTAGCGGTGCAGCTTATGCGCCGGCGGCATTGCAAGCCGGTGAAGCCATTGCCCCAGAGGGCGAGACACCGCTTGATTTGCCGGATTGGCTCATTGACCCGTTACAGGAGAGTCTGGGGGCGGCGTTTGAGCGCACCGCAGAAGGCATGCGGCACCGTGCGCCCATTGTGCTGCGTGTCAATTTGGCAAAGACATCGGTGACGCAGGCGCAACACGCGCTTGAAGCCGAGGGTATTCTCTCCGCACCAATGGCGATGGTGGAGACCGCGCTGGAGGTTATGGAAGGCGCGCGGCGGATCAAGCAATCAACGGCCTTTCTGGAGGGCTTGGTCGAGCTTCAGGATGGGGCAAGTCAGGCGATGGTGGCGGCTTTGCCCTTGCGTGACGGGATGAAGGTGCTGGATTATTGCGCCGGGGGCGGTGGTAAATCTTTGGCTATGGCGGGGCGCGTGCCGCGCGCGACGTATTTTGCGCATGATGCGGATGCCAATCGCATGCAGGATATTGCTCCACGCTCCAAACGGGCAGGGGCAAAGATATGTTTGCTGAATGCACCCGTTGAGGCGGCGCCTTTTGATCTGGTGTTGTGTGACGCACCTTGTTCTGGCAGCGGTACATGGCGGCGCACGCCGGATGCCAAATGGCGCTTTACGGAAGAGGCGTTGCGGGATCTGGTTGCGGTGCAGGCAGAGATCTTGGATGCGGCACAGGCTTTGGTCAAAAAGGGCGGCGCGCTGTGTTATGCCACATGTTCGTTTTTGCGGGCGGAGAACACGGATCAGATCGCCGCGTTTATGCAGCGTCACCCGGAGTTTACGCTGGAATGGCAGCGCAGTTACGGATTTGATGATGGCGGTGATGGTTTTTTTGGCGCTGTTTTGCGGCGCGCGTGAAAAACCAAAGCACTTTTCAGCATTCGTTAATGCGCAATTAAGATAATTCTACGTAAACTACTCGCGAAGAAGATTAAAAGGTGCAGACGTGACCCATCCGTCCGAGGCCGCACGGCCCTTGCCCCGCTTACAAATAGCGCCCTCTCATCACGCAGGAATACTTGCCGTGGCAGCCATTGCCATGGCGGTCACGGCTTTGGTTCTGGACCAGGGCATGCTGCGGCTTGCCATGATTTTGGCCAGTGGCCTTTTGGGGGGCGCTTGGGCTGCCACAGTTTTATTTGCCCTCAAGAAAGCGGCCGGGCGTCGCGCTGTGCTGGACCTGTTGCAGCGTCTGCAGGAGCAGGCGGATGACAAGGTGTTTGCCACCGATGGTGATGGGCGTTTGCTTTACGCCAATAAGGTTGCGCATGACGCAGGTGACGGTGCCCATGACCTTATGATCGATGTGCTGGCCGGGCAGGTGCTGGATGCGGAAACCAAAGTGGCAGATGCCATTGAGGCCTGTAAGACGTCTGGGCGTTTCGAGGAAGAAATTAACCTTCGAAACAGCACGGTGAAGCTCAAAGCTCAAGTGGTTGAGGCAGGGATTCTGGTCTGGGAAGTTCAAAAAGTTCAGGTGGTTTCTGATATTTCCGCCAGCGCTGGGAATACCCGTTTGCCCATGCTGACCGTTGGGCGTTCAGGGACGGTTTTATTTATGAATGCGGCCGCGCGTCAGTTGCTGGGGGAGCGGAAAAAGACCTTGGTGGATATCTTCGGTGCGGGCGCCGATGATCTTAAGGATGCCAATCTGGTGCATACGGCCACAGGGGAGCAGCAGTGCCTTGTGGCAGAATATGATACCACGGCCGGGCGGCGCGAGGTCTATATTCTGCCAACGGAAACGCAGGCAGTGCGCGATGGCGAAGTGCAGTTTGATGAGCTGCCTGTGGCGCTTCTCAAGCTTGAGCCGGAGGGGCGCGTCATTCTGGCCAACCGGGCGGCGCGCAATCTCTTGCAACAGGAGCTCTCCGCAGAAACGGTGATGAGCGATCTGATGGAAGGGCTGGGCCGGTCGATTCGTGATTGGCTGGTGGATGCAGCCGATGGGAAGACCGCCAATCTCAGCGAATTCCTGCGTCTGAAGCGGGAAGACAAAGAGGTGATCGTGCAGGTCAGCCTCAACCGTGTGGTTGAGGGCGGCGACGCGGCGTTGATTGCGGTTTTGAGCGATGCCACGGAGCTGAAGTCACTAGAGGCACAGTTTGTGCAAAGCCAGAAGATGCAGGCGATTGGACAGTTGGCAGGCGGTGTGGCGCATGATTTCAACAATCTGCTGACGGCCATTTCAGGGCATTGTGATCTGCTGTTGCTGCGTCATGATCAGGGCGATGGCGACTATGCTGATCTTATCCAGATCAATCAGAACGCCAACCGGGCCGCCGCGCTTGTCGGGCAGTTGCTGGCGTTTTCGCGCAAACAGAACCTGCGCCCAGAGGTGCTGGACCTGCGCAATACGCTTGCGGATTTGACTCATCTTCTCAATCGGCTGGTGGGCGAGCGTGTGTCGCTCAACCTTAATAATGATCCGGTGCTGCCAGCCATTCGCGCGGACAAACGCCAGTTGGAACAGGTGTTGATGAACCTTGTGGTGAACGCGCGCGACGCGATGCCGGAGGGGGGCGAAATTCAGATCATCACCGAAGGCGTGGAATTGTCTGAACCGCTGGAGCGAGACCGTGTGGTGGTGCCGGTGGGCAAATATGTTTCTGTTGCCGTGCGTGACGAAGGGGTCGGCATTGCCCAAGACAAGATTCAGAAGGTTTTTGAACCCTTCTTTACCACCAAGCGCACCGGGGAGGGCACGGGGCTCGGCCTCAGCACGGCTTATGGCATCATCAAGCAGACCGGCGGCTATATCTTTGTGGACAGCACAGAGGGTGTGGGCACCACATTCACGCTGATGTTCCCGGCTCATGGAGCAGCGGAAGCCTTTGTTGCGGCACCTGAAACAGTGGCGCGCCCGGATTTGCCTGCGGTGGAACACAGCGGTGTGGTGCTTTTGGTGGAAGATGAGGCACCGGTGCGCTCTTTTGCGGCGCGTGCGTTGAAAATGCGGGGGTTTACCGTGCTGGAGGCGGCATCGGGGGAAGATGCGCTCGAGCTTCTGGCGTCGGAAAAACCGCGGGTCGATGTGTTTGTCAGCGATGTGATCATGCCCGGCATTGATGGCCCAAGCTGGATCCGTCAGGCCAGAGACGTTTATCCCGAGGTGCCAGTGATCTTTGTTTCCGGCTATGCGGAGGACAGTTTTTCAGACGATCAGGCACAGATTGAGAATTCAAGCTTCCTGCCTAAGCCTTTCTCGCTTGGGGATCTGACCGAGGCGGTGCAGGCACGGGTTGGCAAAGCCTAAGACGGGGCAATGCCTCTAAGCGCGCCTCCCGCGGCGGCGCGTTTAGAGCAGGCTTTCGTGCAGGTCGAAATCGGCACTGAATTTGCGGCGCAGTTTGCGCTGTGTGTCCAGAGACAATTCCAGATCCATTTGAGGCGAGCGGTTGTGCTCTGCGAGGTTGATGGGCTGATCCAGCCGCTCTTCCAGAAAACGGATCAGGCGGGGCTGATCCTCATAGGGGAAGAGATGGGTGACCTTCACGCCATTGGGGCGCGGTTCCAAGAATTTGGCCTGACTGCCGACATTGGCGAAGGCGGCTTTCTTGTCGCCTTTCATGTATTCTATGACAAACTCTTCGAAGCTTACATGGTGGGTGGCATTGCGATGTCCGCGCATGGCGTCGCGCTGACGATACCGATACCAGCTTGCCAACCAGCTGATCGGTTCGCGCATCACCGCCATCAGCTCCATATCGTCAACGTTGCAGGCACGTTCAAACATCGGGCGGAAGAACCGATTGTAGCGATAGACCGGCGCGTGTTTCAACTCGGGGGGATTCGAAATCACCATATCCGCCACAGGGGCCAATGCGGCCTCGATGGCGGTGGTGCCTGTTTTGGGCACGGAAAGAAACACCAGTTTTTTCTTCCAGAAAACAAGCATCTGCGCAGCCTCATGTGGTTTTAACTAAAGCTATTATTACTTCGTAAACTACTTGTTAACCCACTCAAGCGGAAGATGTTCTCATTCTTTTCTATTGATTTGTTCTTGTTTTGATCTCATAAGGGGTGAGAACAAGAGGTGAACACAGGCAGTGATTGCCGCCCGCGTGCGGGTGTGGAATAAGGAAGCAAGCAAATGGCAACGGCAGATCTTTTGACAATGACCTCCAAGAAATCCTCATCCCCGGACAAACAGAAGGCGCTGGACAGCGCGCTGGCACAGATCGAGCGACAGTTCGGCAAGGGCTCGATCATGAAACTGGGCGCGGACAACCCCGCGCAAGAGATTGAGGCGACTTCCACCGGCTCTCTGAGCCTCGACATTGCTCTGGGCATCGGTGGTCTGCCCAAGGGGCGGATTATTGAAATCTATGGCCCGGAAAGCTCCGGTAAAACCACGCTCACGCTGCACTGTATTGCAGAAGAGCAGAAAAAGGGTGGCGTTTGCGCCTTTGTGGATGCGGAACACGCGCTGGATCCGCAGTATGCTAAGAAGCTGGGCGTGAACCTTGATGAACTGCTGATTTCGCAGCCAGACACCGGGGAGCAGGCGCTTGAAATCACCGATACGCTGGTGCGTTCGGGGGCTGTGAACATGGTTGTGGTCGACTCCGTTGCCGCGCTGACACCAAAGTCAGAGCTTGAAGGCGACATGGGGGACAGCAATGTGGGCGTGCAGGCGCGTCTGATGAGCCAGGCAATGCGCAAGCTGACCGGTTCGATTGCGCGCTCCAACTGTATGGTGATCTTCATCAACCAGATCCGGATGAAAATCGGCGTGATGTTTGGCAGCCCGGAAACAACAACCGGCGGTAACGCGTTGAAATTCTACAGCTCGGTGCGTCTGGACATTCGCCGCATTGGCGCCCTGAAGGATCGTGACGAAATCGTTGGCAACGCAACCCGCGTGAAAGTGGTGAAAAACAAGGTGGCGCCACCGTTCAAGCAGGTGGAATTTGACATCATGTATGGTGAAGGCATCTCCAAAATGGGGGAACTGCTGGATCTGGGCGTGAAAGCCGGCGTGGTGGATAAATCCGGCAGCTGGTTCAGCTATGGCGATGAGCGGATCGGGCAGGGGCGTGAAAACGCGAAAACCTTCCTGCGTGAGAACACCCGCATGGCGCTTGAGATCGAAGATAAGATCCGCGCGGCGCATGGTCTGGATTTTGACATGCCCCCGGGGGATGAGGAGCTTTTGGAAGAGTGATCCCGTCACGTGAAGACTTGATGCGGGCTTTGCCGCATGTATTGGCCGCTCCCAAGGATGGGGCGGCCATTGCGCATCTGTGTTTGCGCCCTGCGCGCAACACGCGGGAATTTGTCGATGAAATCACCCTGACCAAGGCAGGTGGCATTCCGGGGGAACGCTGGATGACGCAGCCATGGATGCGCACCGAAGCGGGGGAGCCGCATCCGGGCATTCAGGTCTGTGTGATCCCCAAACGGGTGCTGGATCTGGTTTGGGCGCCCGATGAAGATGTGTTGCATCCCGGTGATACCTTTGCCGCCGATCTGGATATGACCGAGGCAAACCTGCCAGAGGGGCAGCTTTTGTCCGTCGGCACGGCTGTGTTGCGGGTCTCTGAAGTGTTCAATGATGGCTGCGTGAAATGGAAGGCCCGGTATGGTGCGGATGTCTATGACTGGGTGCGTGCACCAGAGCATCGCAAGTACCGTCTGCGCAGTATTTTGTGCAGCATCGAACAGGACGGTGTTGTGCGCAGCGGGGATGTGATGCGGAAAATCGACCAGATATGAGGCCAATGCTGCCAAGCGGGCTTTGACATGTGGACAGGCGGGCGTGGGGGTTATAAACCCGCTGCGATATCAAAACGCACAGGTTGAGAGACCCCCATGGCCAGCTTAAACGACATTCGGTCGACCTTTTTGAATTACTTCGCCAAACAGGGCCATGAGATTGTGGACTCAAGCCCATTGGTGCCGCGCAATGACCCGACGCTGATGTTCACCAACTCGGGGATGGTGCAGTTTAAAAACCTCTTCACCGGGGTGGAAAAACGCGACTATCAACGCGCGACCACGTCGCAGAAATGTGTGCGCGCCGGCGGCAAGCACAACGATCTGGACAATGTGGGCTACACCGCGCGCCACCACACCTTCTTTGAAATGCTCGGCAACTTCTCTTTTGGGGACTACTTTAAGGAAGAGGCGATCCCCTTTGCCTGGGAACTGATCACCAAGGAATTCGATATTCCGAAGGATAAGCTTTACACCACCGTCTATCACACAGACGATGAAGCCTTTGAGATCTGGAAGAAAATGGGTGTGGCTGAGGATCGGATCATCCGCATTCCGACTCATGACAACTTCTGGCAGATGGGGCCAACCGGCCCCTGTGGCCCCTGCACCGAGATTTTCTATGATCACGGCGAGCACATCTGGGGTGGCCCTCCCGGCTCGCCCGAAGAAGACGGCGACCGGTTCATCGAGATCTGGAACGTGGTGTTCATGCAGAACGAGCAGTTTGAAGACGGCTCGATGAAGGCGCTGGACATGCAGTCGATCGACACTGGCATGGGGCTGGAGCGGATCGGCGCGCTGCTGCAGGGCAGCCATGACAACTATGACACCGATCTGTTCAAGGCGCTGATTGAAGCGTCGGCCAATGTGACGTCGACTGATCCTTACGGCGAGCAGAACGTGCATCACCGCGTGATTGCGGACCATCTGCGCTCCACCTCCTTCCTGATGGCGGATGGGGTGATGCCGTCCAATGATGGCCGTGGCTATGTGCTGCGCCGCATCATGCGCCGCGCGATGCGCCATGCGCACCTGTTGGGGGCAAAAGATCCTGTGATGCATCAACTGGTGCCGTCGCTGGTGCAACAGATGGGCCAAGCTTACCCAGAGCTGGGTCAGGCACAGGCGCTGATCGAAGAGACGCTGAAGCAGGAAGAGACCAAGTTTAAGGCGACGCTGGACCGTGGTCTGAAGCTGCTGGATGATGAGCTGGACGGGCTGGACGACGGCGCGCCGCTGTCTGGTGCGGCGGCCTTTAAGCTTTATGACACCTATGGCTTCCCGCTGGATCTGACGCAGGATGCGCTGCGCGAAAAGGGCCGCGCGGTGGATACCGACGGGTTTGATGCGGCGATGGCAGAGCAGAAGGCCAAGGCGCGTGCGGCGCATGTGGGCTCCGGTGATGTGGCTGAGGATGCGATCTGGTTTGATATTGCTGAGGACAATGGCGCGTCTGAGTTCTTGGGATATGACACTGAAACCGCCGAAGGTCAGGTGCAGGCGATCCTGAAAGACGGCGCGCTTGTGGAGGCGCTGGCAGAAGGCGAAGAGGGCTGGCTGGTGATGAACCAGACGCCGTTTTATGCCGAAAGCGGCGGTCAGGTGGCGGACCATGGTCTGGTGGAGCGTCTGGAAAACCGTGATCACCTTGCGCATGTCTCTGATGTTCAGAAGTTTGCCGACGGCAAGTTGATTGCCCATAAGGTGACAATGTCCCGTGGCAGCATTGCCAAAGGAGATCCGGTGGCGATGATCGTCGATCACAGCCGTCGCACGTCCATCCGTGCAAACCACTCGGCCACGCACCTGCTGCATGAAGCGCTGCGCAATGCGCTTGGCGAGCATGTGGCGCAGCGTGGCTCTTTGAATGCGGATGATCGTCTGCGGTTTGACTTCAGCCACAACAAGGCGTTGAGCGCAGAGGAGCTGAGCAAGGTCGGCCTTGAGGTGAATGCCTATATTCGCCAGAACACCGCCGTGGAAACCCGGATCATGACGCCCGATGATGCGCGCGAAATGGGCGCACAGGCGCTGTTTGGCGAAAAATACGGCGATGAGGTGCGGGTGGTCTCTATGGGGCATGCGCTGACCGGCAAAGGGCTGAACGGCGACACCTACTCGCTGGAGCTTTGCGGCGGCACCCATGTGAAACAGACCGGCGACATCGGTGTGTTTGTGCTTTTGTCTGACAGCGCGTCCTCTGCGGGGGTGCGCCGGATTGAGGCGCTGACCGGTGAGGTGGCTTTTGCCCATCTGGAGCGTGAAGCCAAACGGGTGGCCGAAGTGGCCGGCACATTGAAGGCACAGCCTGCTGACATCGTGGACCGTGTGAAAGCGCTTCTGGATGAGCGTAAGGCGCTGCAAAACGAGGTGGCGACCCTGCGCCGTGAGCTGGCGATGTCTGGCGGTGCTGGTCAGGGCGCGGGCCCGGAAGCCAAAGAGATCAACGGTGTGAAGTTCTTCGCTCAGGTGCTCTCTGGCGTGTCTGGCAAAGACCTGCCGCCGCTGATTGACGAGCATAAGGCGCGTCTGGAAAGCGGTGCGGTGCTGTTGATTGCGGACACAGATGGCAAAGTGGCTGTGGCTGCGGGTGTGACCGATGATCTGAAAGGCGATCTGAGCGCCGTGGATCTGGTGCGCGCGGCCGTGGGTGCCTTGGGTGGCAAGGGCGGCGGTGGCCGTCCGGATATGGCGCAGGGCGGTGCCAAAGATGCCTCCAAATCCGACGAAGCCTTTGCGGCTGCCGAAGCGGTGATCGCAGGCTGACCATTTGGTCAATAATGCTTGGCCTGTGCGGCACTTCGTTTAGAGTGTCGCGCAGGACAACAGAATTGGAGAACCAGATGGGTGCCCTTTGGATTGCACATGTGACCGTGACAGACGCGGACGCTTATGGAAAATATGCTGAGCTTGCGGGGCCAGCCATTGCCAAACATGGCGGTGAGTTCATTGCCCGTGGCGGCAAATTTGTGCAGCTGGAAGGCAAGGAACGCCCCCGCAATGTGGTGGCGAAATTCCCCGATGTGGACACGGCTGTGGCCTGTTACCACAGCCCGGAATATCAAGAGGCGCTGAACCATGCGCGTGGCGCAAGTGAGCGCGAATTGATGGTGGTGGAAACCACCGACTAAGACCAGAGGAGTGAGGCCGCATGTGTCGTTGGGCCGCCTATATTGGGGCACCTTGTTATCTTGAAGATGTTGTCACACGGCCAGATCATTCTCTGATCCAGCAAAGCATTCAGGCGACGGAATGCAAAACCCAGACCAACGGCGATGGCGTTGGTCTGGCGTGGTATGACAGTCGCCCCGAGCCGGGGATCTATCGCGATACCCACCCAGCCTGGTCTGATCCCAATTTGCGATCAATCACAGCACAGGTGAAATCCGGATTGTTTCTCGCACATGTGCGGGCCTCAACCGGTACGGCGACCAGTCGCAACAATTGCCATCCTTTTGCGGTGCGCAACTGGTCTTTCATGCACAATGGGCAGGTGGGCGGCTTTGAACTGTTCCGCCGTCGCGCGGATATGCTGATCCCCGATAGCCTGTATCAGGAGCGCAAGGGCGCCACGGACAGTGAAGTGCTGTTCCTGCTTGGGCTTACGGAAGGTCTTGAGGACAATCCGAAAGAGGCCATGCAGATTGCCGTTGGCATTTTGCAGCGCATGAGCCGGGAGCGGGGCACAACGCCTCATATGCGGCTTGCGGCAGCTTTTTCGGATGGAGAGACGCTGTATGCGGTGCGCTATGCGTCCGATGAGCGGGCACCCACGATCTATCATCGTGAAAGTGACAGCCGCAAAGGCCGCGCAGTGGTCAGTGAGCCGCTGGTGGCGGCAGAGGATGGTTGGGAGGCGATCCCGGCTGGGTCTTTCTGCCGGTTCCACAAAGACGGCAGCTTTGAGATTGAGCCGTTTCGGCCGCTGACATAAAAGCTTTTTTGGTCCGTCTGAGAAAACGGATATCGGTTGTGCCGGGAGCTTCGGACACCTGTTACATGCATACCATTGTCTTCTTTGGATGTTTCCTCGTTTGTGTTACTTGATCGTTATGTTGACTGAGGTTTTTAAGAAACTGGAAAAATCGAAGTGGTTGCCTTGGTTTGGCATAGCTCCCTTCGTTCTCTTTCCCGTAGCAACCATGTTTGGCGGTCAGGTTTCGCGAGGAATTGGTATACTTGCGTTTTTTGCCAGTATGTGGCTGGGCATTTTTATTGGCGGTAAGTTTGCCATCGTCATTTCCACTTACTGTGGGAACATTTCCGAAGATATTGGCAAGCGGCTATCACATGCGTTTAGTGTATTTGGTTTTCTGTTCTGTCCTGTGCTCGTAGGTTTGTTTACAAATGCACACATGGGCACTGACATAGGCCTACAATCTTTTGGCGCTCACTTTTTGTCGGCTTGCTTTGGGGCGGGCGTAATCTTCTGTGTCACACCTGAAGATACCTAGAAACGCAGATAGTCGGGCATTGCTTGGTCCCGCAAATTTAGTCCATACAGACTCGGAACGGCCTGCGCGAAGCGAACCTTCAAAGTTTTCGCAAGCAGCAAAAAGAAAAGCCCCGACGTTTGTCGGGGCTTTCTCATTTATTGGAAGGTTTTGGCCATCCGCTTACGCTCGTGCGGGTCGAGGTAGCGTTTGCGCAGACGCACGTTGTTGGGGGTCACTTCCACCAGCTCGTCGTCATTGATATAGGCAATCGCTTCTTCGAGGCTTAGCACCATAGGCGTGGTGAGGCGCACCGCGTCGTCAGAGCCGGAGGCGCGCACGTTGGTGAGCTTTTTGCCTTTGAGTGGGTTCACCTCGAGATCGTTGTCGCGGGAGTGCTCGCCGATGATCATGCCGGTGTAGACATCCGCCTGTGCGCCGATCATCATCTTGCCGCGATCTTCGAGGTTCCACAGCGCATAGGCCACGGAGGTGCCGTTTTCCATGGAGATCAGCACGCCTGCGCGGCGGCCCGGGATGGCGCCTTTGAATTCTGTCCAACCGTGGAACACGCGGTTCAGAACGCCGGTGCCGCGGGTGTCGGTGAGGAACTCACCGTGGTAGCCGATCAGGCCACGCGACGGCACATGGGCGATGATGCGGGTTTTGCCTGCGCCTGCGGGGCGCATTTCAACCAGCTCGCCTTTGCGCGCACCGGTGAGTTTTTCGATCACCGCGCCGGAGTATTCGTCATCCACGTCGATGGTGGCTTCTTCGACCGGCTCCATGCGCACGCCGTTTTCTTCACGCATGATCACCTGCGGACGGGAGATCGACAGCTCAAAGCCTTCGCGGCGCATGTTTTCGATCAGAACGCCCATCTGAAGTTCGCCACGGCCGGAGACCTCAAAGGCTTCACCACCGGGGGTGTCGGCGATTTTGATCGCGACGTTGGATTCGGCTTCTTTGTAGAGACGATCCCGGATCACACGGGACTGTACCTTTTTGCCGTCACGACCGGCCAGAGGGCTGTCGTTGATGCCGAAGGTCACGGTGATGGTGGGCGGATCGATTGGCTGTGCTTCAAGCGGCTCATCCACGGCCAGCGCACAGATGGTGTCGGCCACGGTGGCTTTCGCCATGCCCGCGATGGAGACGATGTCGCCAGCCTGGGCTTCTTCGATGTCCTGCTGAGCAAGGCCGCGGAAGGCCTGAATTTTGGTGACACGGAACTGTTCGATTTTCTGGCCGATGCGGGAGATCGCCTGAACGGTTGCGCCGACTTTCAGCGTGCCGGATTCCACACGACCGGTGAGGATGCGGCCCACAAAGGGGTCAGAGCCCAGCGTGGTGGCCAGCATGCGGAAGTCTTCATCCTGACGGGTCACCTGATTGGGCGCAGGGACGTGGTTCACGATCAGGTTGAAGAGCGCGTGCAGGTCTTTGCGCGGGCCATCAAGCTCTGCATCCGCCCAGCCATTACGGCCAGAGGCGTACATGTGCGGGAAGTCGAGCTGATCGTCGTTGGCGTCCAGCGAGGCGAAGAGGTCAAAACACTCATCCAGCGCGCGATCCGGCTCGGCGTCTGGTTTGTCCACTTTGTTGAGCACCACAATCGGGCGCAGACCCAGCGCGAGCGCCTTGGAGGTCACAAATTTGGTCTGTGGCATCGGGCCTTCGGCCGCGTCGACCAGCAGAACCACACCGTCCACCATGCTCAGGATACGCTCCACTTCGCCGCCGAAGTCGGCGTGGCCGGGGGTGTCCACGATGTTGATGCGGGTGCCTTTCCATTCCACGGAGGTTGGCTTGGCAAAGATCGTGATGCCGCGTTCGCGCTCCAGATCGTTGCTGTCCATGGCGCGCTCGGCCACTTCCTGGTTTTCACGGAATGCCCCGGATTGCTTAAGCAGCTCATCCACGAGGGTGGTTTTGCCGTGGTCAACGTGGGCGATGATGGCGATATTGCGAAGATCCATAAGGGCAGCCTTTCCTGTTCGCGCCCGCCCTAACGTGGGTTGGTGCAAAAGGCCAGCCCTTTAATGCGCTTTAGTGCACAGCTGTTTTGGAAAACAGGTTGATGACGAGGATCCCGGCAACAATGAGGCCCAGACCGAGCACGGCAGGCAAGTCGAGCTTTTGGCCAAAAGCAAAATAGGCGATCACGGAAATCGAGATGATGCCAAGGCCGGACCAGACCGCATAGGTGATGCCAACTGGCAGAAACTTCAGGGTGAGCGCCATCATGTAAAAGGCCAGACCATAGCCGACCACCACAATGATGGAGGGGATCGGTTTGGTGAATTGCTGACTGGCCTGAAGCGCGGCAGTGCCGATGGTTTCAAACACAACGGCGATCATGAGGATCAGATAGGCTTTGGGCATTGGGCGTCCTGAAAGTCAGCGCGCGATGTAGCGATCGCGCCGGTGATTTGTTGCAATCATGATATTGGTGATTGCCGCACCAATCAGCGAAAAGACGACTGCGTGCATGTCAAAAAACGACAAGGCGAGCGCGAAGACGCAAAAATCAAATCCAAGTTGTACCCATCCGGCTTTGATGCCTTTGGTGTCCTGTAGCCAGACCGCCACGATGCCAACGCCGCCAAGGGTTGCGCCGTGGCGAAAAAGGGCGATCAGACCGGAGCCAGCGGTCACGCCAGCGAGAATGGCAGCGACCAGTGGGGTTAATTGGGAAATGGTCAGAAAACTGGGGATCAGATAGGTCCACAGAGACATGAGCCCCACCGCAAGGAATGTTTTCAGTGTAAAGGCCAACCCCATGCGAATGTAGGCGATGACATAGAAGGGCAGGTTGAATAGAAAGAAGAACGCGGAAAAAGGCACGCCGAGGGCTTTGCTGGCCACCAGAGCCAAGCCAGCGATCTGTCCGGTGAACAGGCTGCTGTTTTGCAGAAAGGTGACCGCGAGCGACACCAGCAGCGTGCCAACGATCAGCCCCTGAATGTCTTCAAACAGGCTGTGATGTTCGGGGGTGGGGGAGTCCAGAAAACTAACCATAAGGAGCATGTGCGACAGCGAGGGGCAGGGTGTCCAGTGCGTGAGGCGCATAGCAGCTATGAGAATATCTCAAAGCTGTGACTTTGACTGAAGTTTGAGCTGGTCGGGGAATAGCGAGGCGCCCGAGAAGGGCACCCTGCATGGACTTCGGACTATAGGCTTAGCCCGCGAGCGCCTTGTTGAGGTTTTCATCGACCTTTTCAAGGAAGCCCATGGTGGTGAGCCAGCCCTGATCCGGGCCAACCAACAAAGCCAGATCTTTGGTCATATGGCCGCTCTCCACGGTTTGAATGATCACATGTTCCAGTGTCTCAGCAAAGGTGCGCAGGGGGGCGTTGTTGTCGAGTTTGGCGCGGTGCTTCAGGCCGCCGGTCCATGCGTAGATGGAGGCGATCGAGTTGGTGGAGGTGGCTTCGCCTTTCTGGTGCTGGCGATAGTGGCGGGTGACGGTGCCATGGGCGGCCTCCGCTTCCACGATCTTGCCATCCGGCGTCATCAGCTGGCTGGTCATCAGACCGAGCGAGCCAAAGCCCTGTGCAACGGTGTCAGACTGCACATCGCCATCGTAGTTTTTGCAGGCCCAGACAAATTTGCCGTTCCACTTCATGGCGCAGGCGACCATGTCGTCGATCAGGCGGTGCTCATACCAGATGCCGGCGGCTTTGAATTTCTCTTCAAACTCTTCCTCATAGACCTTCTGGAACAGATCCTTGAAGCGGCCGTCATAGGCTTTCAGGATGGTGTTCTTGGTGGAGAGATAGACCGGCCAGCCGAGATTGAGGCCGTAGTTGAGCGAGGCGCGGGCAAAATCGATGATCGAGCTGTCGAGGTTGTACATGGCCTGATAGACGCCCGCAGATGGGGCGTCATAGACCTCTTTTTCGATCACGGTGCCGTCTTCGCCGACAAATTTCATGGTCAGCTTGCCCGCGCCGGGGAAAGTGAAATCGGTGGCTTTGTACTGATCGCCAAAGGCGTGGCGGCCCACGACGATGGGGGAGGTCCAGCCGGGCACAAGACGGGGCACGTTTTGGCAGATGATCGGCTGACGGAAAACCACACCACCGAGGATGTTGCGGATGGTGCCATTGGGGCTGCGCCACATCTGTTTGAGGCCAAACTCCTCAACGCGCTGTTCATCCGGCGTGATGGTCGCACATTTGACCGCCACGCCGACCTCTTTGGTTTTTTCGGCGGCGTCGATGGTGATCTGATCTTCGGTGCGGTCACGCTCTTCGATGCCCAGATCATAGTAAAGCAGATCGAGGTCAAGATAGGGCAGGATCAGCTTCTCTTTGATGAACTGCCACATGATGCGGGTCATCTCATCGCCGTCCATTTCGACGATGGGGTTTTCAACTTTGATCTTGGTCATGGGGGTCTCCTGTGCACCGAGTCAGTGAGGGTGTCCTAAGGGAAATTCATCAGAAAGGAAAGTAATGTATGCGATTGCATACCGAAGTGTTGCCCTTGTACTTGACGTTGGCTTACTGATGGTAGGTTAACAACCGATTGCCTGTTTGGAGCGGTGCGATTTCCTGGGGGCGGGGCGGGCGAGAGCGGGTGATGGCTCGACCCCGGTGTCAACTGTCGGTAGGGTTGTGCCAACTGTATATTTTTGAGGATCTTATGGCCCATACTGTTTCTGACGTTTTACAGCATTATAAATTGGCCTGGCGATTGCGGCTGCCGTTTGTGAAGACGCATGTGATCTTCAATATTCTTATGGCTTCGATCTTCGCGCCATTGATGGCGCTGACGGTTTTTGTGGCTTTAAAACTGTCCGGCAAACCTGCGCTGGCGGATTTTGATATTGCCGTGTTTCTGCTGTCGCCTGTGGGGCTGCTCGCTGGGGTGACCATGGCTGGCCTGTTTATTGTGCTTCTGGTTTTGGATGTGTCGTTGATGATGGCGGTTGCACTGCGTGATCATCAAGCCAAGTCGCATGATCTCTGGGACGGTGTGTCTCTGGTTTTGCCGCGGTTGCCTGCGGTTTTTGGGGTTGGGGTGCAGCTTGCGCTGCGCGTCTTGGTGATGGCGGTGCCGTTTCTGGCGATTGCCGGTGCGGCGTTTGTCTATTGGCTGACAGAGCATGACATCAACTATTACCTCAGCCAGCATCCGCCGGAGTTTCGGCAGGCGGTGATGGTGATTGGCGGGGCTTTGGCCGCATTGATTGTTCTGCTGATCTGGCGCAGTCTGGGGTGGGTGCTGTCTGTGCCGCTGGTTGTGTTTGACGGGCTGTCTCCGCGTGCGGCGATCCGTGAAAGTCAGCAGCGCATGCAGGGGCGCAGGGTGCAGTTTCTGGGCAAATTGGTGATCTGGGCCGCGATGGGCGGGGTGATCAGCCTGTTGCTGCTGGCCGCAGTTGGCATGCTGTTGCAGTTGGGGCTTGAATTTATGCCCTTTGGCCTGCGTGGTGTGGCGGTTTTCTTGCTTTTGTCGACAGGTGTATGGGCGCTTTTGAACCTCTTTTTGACTGCTTTCACAACCGGTGCGCTGGCGGTGAGCTTTATGGAAGAGGCAGATTGGCCACGCTCTGGTGTGCAGAAAGCGGCGCGGATGCCGCGTGTACTGCTCATCATGTGTGTGATGCTTGCGCTGGGTGTCAGCGTGCTCGGTGGCTTGGGTGTTGCGGGCGTCATGGCTGTTGACAGCACCCGGCCGGTGGCGGTGATCGCCCATCGCGGGGCCGCTGGTGCGCGCCCTGAAAACACCATGGCCTCTGTGCTCAAGGCGATCGAAGATCAGACGGATTGGGTTGAAATCGACGTGCAGGAAACGCGTGATGGCGCGGTTGTGGTGATCCACGACAGCGATTTTATGAAAGTGGCAGGCAACCCGCTGAAAATCTGGGATGCCACGCTCACGGATCTGGAAAAGATCGACATCGGCAGTTGGTATGACCCCGCTTATGCCGCGGAGCGCACGCCGCTTTTGAAAGACATTTTGCTGGCCGCGAAGGATAAGGCGGGCGTTGTTATTGAGCTGAAATACTATGGCCACGACGAGATGCTGGAGCAGCGGGTGGTGGACATTGTTGAGGAAACCGGGATGCAGGATCAGGTGAAGATCATGTCCCTGAAATATGATGCGGTGCAGAAAATGCGCACCCTGCGTCCGGATTGGACCATTGGCCTGCTGGCCTCGGCCTCGCTGGGAAATATGTGGAAGCTGGATGCAGATTTCCTTGCGGTGAACAGCGCGACCATCTCCACGCGGTTGGTGCGCTCATCGCAGGAGGTTGGCAAGAAAGTCTATGTCTGGACTGTGAATGACGCCTTGTCGATGTCGGGCATGTTGTCCTTTGGCGTGGATGGGCTGATCACCGATGAACCTGCGCTGGCGCGTCAGGTGCTGGCGGATCGGCGCACGCTGAGCGGGGTTGAGCGGCTTGTGCTGGGACTGGCCGGACGGATTGGTCTTGATCTGCCGGAGCGTGATGACAGTGAAAGCTGATCTGGCTGTCTTTCTGGCATGTCTGGGCGTTGTGATGCCTGTGCAGATGGTGTCTGCGGAGGCGCGTGAGGCCCAGCCGCTGGCTGCGAAGGTGGAGATTTGGCGGCATAGCCGGCTGGAAGCCACGCGCACCGAAGCAGGCGTGTCATTGCTGCCGTTCACAACAGATGGCTGTTCCGGCGGCATGTCGGCCGCATGGGAGGCGCTGGCGCTGCAGTTTCCGGGGTTTTATGAGGTGTTTGAAAACCAAGCGCCTTGGCATGACTGCTGTGTGGTGCATGATCGGGCCTATCATCTGGGCGGCGCTGACCCGACGCCGGAGGCAAGCTATTTTGCCAGGCTGACAGCGGATGAGGCGCTGCGTCAGTGCGTGCGCGATGTGGGGGCAGCGGACAGTGCGGCGCTGGCCGTGCAATATGATTGGTCAGAGGCAACCGTGCAGGCCGCAATCAGCTTTACGGCGGATCGCATGTATGATGCGGTACGCCTTGGCGGGTTGCCCTGTTCGGGACTGTCATGGCGCTGGGGCTATGGCTGGCCCCAGTGTTGGTGAGGGATTGCTTGGGCGCGAAGTGAAACTAGCTGCGCGCGGCAAACCAGGTGGCGATGCGGGCTTTCAGATGGTCCCAGATCGCAGGCGCGCCTTTGGCAACTTTCCATCCGACGCGGTCTTCGAGCTGTTCACGTGTGACATTGTATTCCGGCCAAGTGCCGCCATCAGTTTCCAGATTGCCAATCACCGGCTGCACACGGTCGATGGATTTGGCAAAGACGGCATCGTCGCTTTCTGCTGCTTCAAACTCTTCCCAGAGCGCGCGCAGATCCCGGCTTTGATCCTCCGGCAACATGCCAAACAGCCGATCCGCTGCCGCGCTTTCTGCGGCTTCCATGGCAGCGATGTCATGATCGCCGTGGATCGGACTGTCGCCGACGTCAATTTCCACCAGATCATGGATCAACAACATGCGAATGACGCGGTCGATGTTGATGTCGCGGTTGGCATGTTCCTGAAGGATGAGCGCATAGAGCGCGATGTGCCAGCTGTGGCTGCCGCTGTCTTCTTTGCGGTGGCCATCCAGCACTTTTGTGGCGCGATATACGGATTTGAGCTTGTCTGCTTCGGTCAGAAACGCCAGTTGGCGATCAAGGCGGTCTGTCATGGGGTGTCTGTGGCGGCTTTGGCGGCGCGGGCCGCTTTGACTTTGTTGATGAGGAACGCGCGCGCCTTCTCTTCGGACATGCGCACGCGAACTTCTGTGAGATAGGCCTCTTCGAGCGATTGAGAGGACGCAGCCAGAATGTTGCTCACCTCGACGAACAGGCGTTCGTCACCCAGCTCTTTCTGAGCTTTCATGGTGTCTTCGGCAAGCTTGGCGGCCAGCGCCTCCAATGTGCTCATCAGCGGCTGTTCTCCGTCAGGCGGCGTTTCACGTAGTCGGTGACGTGGCCTGTCATCTGGTCCATATGCTCTTCGGTCTCAAAGAAGTGACCTGCACCTTCAATCTCCGTATGGGTGATTGTGATGCCTTTCTGCTCGTGCAGCTTGCCGACGAGATTGTGGGTCTCCGCTGGCGGGGCCACACGGTCATTGGTGCCGTTGAGGATCAGGCCGGAGCTGGGGCAGGGGGCCAGGAAGGAGAAGTCATACATATTGGCCGGAGGCGCAATGGAGATGAACCCTGTGATTTCCGGACGCCGCATCAGCAGCTGCATGCCAATCCATGCCCCAAAGGAGAAACCCGCAACCCAGCAGTGCTTGGAGTTGTTGTTCATGGATTGCAGGTAATCGAGTGCGGATGCCGCATCAGACAGTTCACCAACGCCCTGATCATACTCGCCCTGTGAGCGGCCCACGCCACGGAAGTTGAACCGCAGAACGGTGAAACCCATGTTGTAAAACGCATAGTGAAGGTTGTAGACCACCTTGTTGTTCATGGTGCCGCCAAATTGCGGATGCGGATGCAGCACGATGGCAATCGGCGCGTCCCGCTCTTTTTGTGGGTGGTAACGGCCTTCGAGGCGGCCTTCTGGTCCTGGAAAAATCACCTCAGGCATGTTTGTCGCTTTTCTCCCTGAAAAGATGGCCTGCTATTCTTGACGAATTTGCGTAGTCATCTTAGAACGCTTCTAAATCGTTTCGTGCGGATGCGTGAAACGGGTCTTAGCGACTTAAGCACAGTGATGGCTGAGGTCAATCAATTCGAAGGGGAGTGTGATGAAACTGTCAACAAAAGGCCGCTACGCGGTCGTTGCATTGGCTGATATTGCGCTTCAGCCCCCTGAGAACCTCGTGAGCCTCAATGAAATCTCTAAGCGACAGGACATTTCTTTGCCCTACCTTGAGCAGCTATTTGTGAAGCTGCGCCGTGCGGGATTGGTTGAATCGGTGCGCGGACCGGGGGGAGGCTATCGGCTTGCC
>NZ_CYPW01000027.1:332996-630238 GCF_001458175.1 Shimia marina | reverse complement strand
CTCTGCGCTGCACACTGGCGCGGGTGCGAGTGCGGTTCTAGCGGATCACGGGCGCAATCCATGGCGAACCGTCTGTGGGAAGGGTTGTCTGCGCATGTTTACGTGTTTCTGCACCAGACCCGCCTGTCTGACATCGTACAGAATGATCTGGCACCTTGTCCGGCTGTGCCAACGTTGTTTGCCGTTGTCGACGAAGAAGGGTGATGCGCGTCTACCTTGATCATAACGCGACAACGCCGCTGAGACCGGAAGCCCGAGATGCGATGATTGCGGCCATGGATGTGGCGGGCAACCCGTCTTCGGTGCATGCGGAAGGGCGTGCGGCCAAGAGCCTGCTTGAGAAGGCGCGCACAGAAATCGCGAGCGCTTTTGGCGCAGATGGGGCGGATGTGATTTTCACCTCCAGCGCCACGGAATCTGCGGCGCTTGCATTGCGTGGGCGCGAGCTGCATGCGGGGGATGTGGAGCATGATGCGGTGGGAGCTTGGGTGACCCCGGATCTTGCGGTGGGCCGTGATGGCGAAATTGTGATCACCGATCCGGCGGCGAGCTGTGTGCAATTGGCGAACTCCGAAACCGGTGTGGTGCAAAAGCTGCCCGAAGGGATCGCGGTGAGCGACATGACGCAGGCCTTTGGAAAGCTGCCTGTGGCCTTTAACTGGAGCGGGGCGCAGATGGCGCTGATCTCAGCGCATAAGCTGGGCGGCCCCAAAGGCATTGGCGCGCTGGTGGTGAAGCGTGGCACCGATATTTCCGCACAGCTGCGCGGCGGTGGCCAAGAGATGGGCCGCCGTGCTGGCACCGAAAATATCATTGGCGCAGCGGGGTTTGCTGCGGCGGCCACGGCGGCGGCGCGCGATCTGGCTGATGGGGTATGGGACCGTGTCGCCCAATTGCGCGATATGTTGGAAGCCCGCCTTGCAGAGGGCGCGGGCAACACCATCTTTGTGGGACAGGGCGCCAAGCGTCTTCCCAACACAAGCTGCATTGCCACCCCCGGTTGGAAAGGGGAAACGCAGGTGATGCAAATGGATTTGGCAGGCTATGCGGTGTCTGCCGGGTCAGCCTGTTCCTCCGGCAAAGTCCGGGCGAGCAAGGTTTTGACCGCAATGGGGTTTGATGAAACCACAGCCGCAAGCGCGATCCGGGTCAGTCTTGGACCCGTAACTACAGAACAGGACGTGATGGGATTTGCCGACAAATGGCTGTCCATTCACGGGAAACATCTTGCCCGCTCCGCATAAGAGCGTGTGAGCCTAGCGAACATACAGGAGTAGCTCATGGCCGCAATCGACCAGACGCAAGTAAAAGAAGGCGTCGATCAGGAGACCGTGGATGCCGTCCGCGAAGTGGGCGGCAAATACAAATACGGTTGGGAAACCGAAATTGAGATGGAATATGCCCCCAAGGGGCTGACGCCGGATATTGTGCGCCTGATTTCCGAAAAGAATGAAGAGCCGGAGTGGATGACCGAATGGCGGCTGGAGGCGTATCAGCGCTGGCTGACCAAGGAAGAACCAGACTGGGCGATGCTGGACTACCCTGAAGTGGATTTTCAGGATCAGTACTACTATGCGCGCCCCAAGAGCATGGAAGAGAAGCCCAAATCACTGGATGAGGTGGACCCCAAGCTGCTGGCAACTTACGAAAAGCTCGGTATCCCTCTGAAAGAGCAGATGATTTTGGCGGGTGTTGAAGGTGCCGAGGATGCGCCTGCGGAAGGCCGCAAGGTGGCTGTGGATGCGGTGTTTGACTCCGTTTCCGTGGGCACGACCTTCCAGAAAGAGCTGAAAGAGGCGGGCGTGATCTTCTGCTCGATCTCCGAGGCGATCCGTGAGCATCCCGAGCTGGTGAAGAAATACCTCGGCTCTGTTGTGCCGGTGAGCGACAACTTCTATGCGACGCTCAACAGCGCGGTGTTCTCTGACGGCTCGTTTGTTTATGTGCCGCCCGGTGTGCGCTGCCCGATGGAGCTGTCCACCTATTTCCGGATCAACGCGGAAAACACCGGCCAGTTTGAGCGCACGCTGATCATCGCCGACAAAGGCTCTTATGTGTCTTATCTGGAAGGGTGCACCGCGCCTCAGCGTGACACCAGCCAGCTGCACGCGGCCGTGGTGGAAATCATCATCGAAGAAGACGCCGAGGTGAAATACTCCACCGTTCAGAACTGGTATCCCGGTGATGAGAACGGCAAGGGTGGCATCTACAACTTTGTGACCAAACGCGCGGATTGCCGGGGCGATCGCTCCAAGATCATGTGGACACAGGTGGAAACCGGCTCTGCCGTGACCTGGAAGTATCCGTCCTGCGTGTTGCGTGGCAATGACAGCCAGGGCGAGTTCTACTCGATTGCCATCACAAACAACCACCAGCAAGCCGATACCGGCACCAAGATGATCCACTTGGGCAAAAACTCCAAGTCGCGGATCGTGTCCAAAGGCATCAGTGCAGGTGTGGCGCAGAACACTTATCGCGGTCTCGTGTCCATGCACCCGAAAGCCAAGAACAGCCGGAACTACACGCAATGTGACAGTCTGCTGATTGGCGACAAATGTGGGGCCCATACGGTGCCGTATATTGAGGTGAAGAACAACTCCTCCCGCGTGGAGCATGAGGCGACCACTTCCAAGGTGGATGATGAGCAGATGTTCTACTGCCGTCAGCGCGGCATGGACGAGGAAGAGGCCGTGGCGCTGATCGTGAATGGCTTTGCCAAGGAAGTGCTTCAGGCGCTGCCGATGGAATTTGCCATGGAAGCACAGCAGCTTGTGGCGATCTCACTGGAAGGCTCTGTGGGCTGATGGAAACCATTCACGCTCTGATGCAGCAATCCGCAGGTGTGGGCGCGGGGATCGCGCTTGGCTCTGCTGTGGGCTTTGGCTTGCGCCGTAAGCGCTCTGGCAGCTCCGAAGGTCTGATTGGCGGATCGGTCTTTGTGACCTCCGCTGTCTGCGGAATTGTCGCCATGGGCGTGATGATGCTGATCACATATGTGAGCGCCTGACGGCGAGCGCCACGTAACAAGATATGACCGGGCGTGCGCGCCTGAGGAAACGCGAAGGAATAGAAAATGTTGGAAATCAAAGGCCTGAAGGTCAAACTGGAAAATGAAGACAAGCAGATCCTGAAAGGTGTGGATCTGAAAGTGGAAGCGGGCAAGGTGCATGCCATCATGGGCCCGAACGGCTCTGGCAAATCCACTCTGTCTTATGTTCTGTCCGGCAAAGACGGCTATGAGGTCACTGACGGTGCAGCGACGCTGGACGGTGAAGATCTGTTGGAGATGGAAGCAGAAGAGCGCGCGGCGCTTGGTCTGTTTCTGGCCTTCCAATATCCGGTGGAAATTCCCGGTGTGGGCAACATGACCTTCCTGCGCACCGCAGTGAATGCACAGCGTAAAGCGCGCGGCGAAGAAGAGCTCTCTGCGGCGGATTTCCTCAAAGAGGTGCGCGCCAAGGCGAAGACGCTCAAGATCGACGCCGACATGCTGAAGCGTCCGGTCAACGTGGGCTTCTCCGGTGGTGAGAAGAAGCGCAACGAGATCCTGCAGATGGCCATGCTGGCCCCAAAGATGTGCATCCTTGATGAGACCGACTCCGGTCTGGATGTGGATGCGATGAAACTGGTGTCTGAGGGTGTGAACGCGCTGCGTGACGAAGGCCGTGGTTTCCTTGTCATCACCCACTACCAGCGTCTGCTGGACCACATCAAACCAGACGTGGTGCACATTATGGCTGATGGCCGCATCATCAAGACCGGTGGTCCGGAGCTGGCACTGGAAGTTGAAAAGAACGGCTATGCCGACATTCTGGCGGAGGTGGCATAATGGCCGCTTTGGCAAAAAAACAAGAGGCAACGGCGGCGCGGCTCGCAGAGATGGCGGTGCCTTCGGGTGGTCAGTGGATCACCGAAGCCCGCGAAGCGGCTCTGGCGCGCGTCAAGGGCATGGGGCTGCCGGAGCGTCGTGACGAATACTGGAAGTTCACCCGTCCGGACACGCTAGTGCAGAGCGAGGTTGCAGAGGCGGCGACCTTTGAAACCGGCGAAGCGCCACTGTTTGATGAGATTGAACGTCTCAAAGTTGTCTTTGTGGATGGTGTTTTTGACGCTGCGCAATCGGATGATCTGAGCGCGGAAGGTCTTGTGATCGAACGGTTGCAGGACGTAGCGGGCGCAGACATTCACTGGGCCAAAGACCTTTATGGCAAGCTTGAACTGAAAGGTCAGGACCCGGTGCAGCGCCCTCTGGCGGCGTTGAATACGGCCTTTGCGAGCGATGGTCTGGTGATCCATGTCACTGGCAAGGTGAGCAAGCCGGTGAACCTGATCTACAAACATGCAGAGACGAGCTCGGATGCGATTTTGCACCATGTGATCAAACTGGACGCGGGCGCAGAGCTGACTGTGCTGGAAAACGGCCCGGCGGCGGCACGCTTCAATAAGGTCATGGAAGTGGATGTGGCCGATGGTGCGGCGTTCCACCATGTGCGTGCGCAGGGGCGTGATCATGAACGGCGCGCAGTGACCCATATCTTTGGCCGTCTGGGCACCGAAAGCGTGTTCAAATCCTTCACGCTGACAGTGAACGGTCGCCTGACCCGCAACGAAGCTGTGTTGGAGTTGACCGGGGATGATGCGGTGGCACATGTGGCCGGTGCCTGTCTTGGCGATGGTGATTTCCATCATGACGACACGGTGTTTGTGACCCATGATGCGCTGAACTGTGAAAGCCGTCAGGTCTTCAAGAAAGTGCTGCGCAACGGGGCCGTTGGCGTGTTTCAGGGCAAAATCCTGGTGAAGCCGGGAGCGCAGAAAACCGATGGCTATCAGATCAGCCAATCGCTTCTGCTGGATGAAGACAGCCAGTTCCTCGCCAAGCCAGAGCTGGAAATCTACGCCGATGACGTGGCCTGTTCGCATGGCTCCACATCTGGGGCAATTGATGAGGATGCTTTGTTCTATCTGCGCGCGCGCGGTGTGCCAAAGGATATCGCAACCGATCTTCTGGTGATGTCCTTTGTGGCAGAAGCGGTGGATGAGATTGAAAGCGAAACTCTGAAGGACTCCGTTCTGGCGCGTCTGGAAGGCTGGCTGGAGCGTCGTCGCGACTGATGTCTGTCACGCTGGACATTTTGGCAAGCTATCGCGCACCACGGTCTGTGGTGCGCGGTCTGCTGGATATGGGGGAGCGGGAAGATCGCGCGTTTGCGATCCTCATGGCGGCCTGTATCGTGATTTTTGTCTCGCGCTGGCCTGCGTTGGCGCGTGAAGCCCATTTGACGCAGACGGAGCTGAACCCCTTGCTTGGGGGCAGCCTCTTTGCCTTGGTGTTCATTCTGCCGCTCTTTGCCTATGCGCTGTCCTTTGTCAGCCATCTGATTTTAAGGGCGTTTGGGCGCAAGCAAAGTGCCTTTGGTGCCCGTATTGCGCTGTTCTGGGCGATGGCGGCAACCGGTCCGCTTTATCTGCTGGTTGGGCTTGTTGAGGGCTTTATTGGCGAAGGCGTGCCGCTCAGCATCGTCGGGGTGTTGTGGCTGGTGTTCTTTCTGCGGATCTGGATTTCCGGGTTGATTGAGGCGGGCAAGACAACTGCATGACACATCCACTTAGTGCTCTGTTCTGGCTCACGCTCAAGGATCCCGGCGAAGCTGCTTTGGTGGTGATGGGGCGGCCCATGCCACGCGAGATCGGCTGGCAGGTTCTGGGACTGGGCGTGGTGCTCAACACCGTTCTGACCTTTGCCACCATTTCGCTCTTCCCCATTCTGGCGCAGCTTTTTGCCCCGCTGGATCAGGCACCGCTGTTGTTTGCCGCGATCCTGATGGTCCGTATGAGCGCGATGGTTGCCGCGCTTTTCTGGGGCGGTCAGGCCGTTGGCGGGCGCGCGGGCTTTGAGGAATTGCTCTTGGGTTTTGGCTGGCTGCAGATGTTTCAGGCCGGTGTCCATGTGGGGATCTTGCTTTTGGCGGTCTTCTCTTCAAACCTCGCGTCTTTTGTCGTGTTGGGCATGAGCCTTTATGGCATCTGGATCAGCCTTCAATTCGTAAACGTGTTGCATGGATTTGGCAGCGTTGCCAAATCTCTGATGCTGCTGGCCGCCACGATGGTGGCATTGGCGATTGGTCTGTCTTTCTTCGCGTCCCTGCTGGTGTCGCTCTTTCTGGGAACTTCCTGAGATGTATGACGTAAATAAAATCCGTGCTGATTTTCCGATCCTCAGCCGTGAGGTGAATGGAAAGCCTTTGGTGTATCTGGACAATGGGGCCTCGGCGCAAAAGCCAAAAGTGGTGATCGACGCCATCACGCGGGCCTATGAACAGGAATATGCCAATGTGCACCGCGGGCTGCATTACCTCTCCAACCTCGCAACGGACAAATACGAAGTCGTGCGTGGCATCATCGCCAAGTTTCTGAATGCCAAGAGCGAAGATGAGATTGTGCTGAATTCCGGCACCACCGAAGGCATCAATATGGTGGCCTATGGCTGGGCGATGCCGCGTATGGAAGCAGGCGATGAGATCGTGCTGTCGGTGATGGAACATCACGCCAATATCGTGCCGTGGCATTTTCTACGGGAGCGTCAGGGCGTGGTGATCAAATGGGTGGATGTGGACGCCACAGGCGCGCTGGATCCCCAAGCCGTGATTGACGCGATTGGTCCCAAAACCAAACTGGTGGCGATCACGCAGTGCTCCAATGTTCTGGGCACAATGGTGGATGTGAAAACCATCACCAAAGCCGCCCATGAAAAAGGTGTTGCGGTTCTGGTGGACGGCTCGCAGGGCTCGGTGCATGCGCCTGTGGATGTGCAGGACATCGGCTGTGATTTCTATGCCATTACCGGCCACAAGCTTTATGGACCCTCCGGGTCGGGCGCGATCTATTGCAAAGCCGCGCGTATGGCTGAGATGCGGCCGTTTATTGGTGGCGGTGACATGATCAAGGAAGTCAGCAAAGAAGCTGTCATCTACAACGATCCGCCGATGAAATTTGAGGCAGGCACGCCCGGCATCGTACAGACCATCGGGCTCGGCGTTGCGCTTGAGTATATGATGGGTCTTGGCATGGAAAACATCGCCGCACATGAGGCCAAACTGCGCGATTATGCGGTGCAGAAACTTTCGGGACTCAACTGGCTTCAGGTGCAAGGCACCACAGCAAATAAGGCGGCAATCTTTAGCTTCACGCTGGATGGCGCGGCGCATGCCCATGATATTTCAACGATTCTGGACAAAAAAGGCGTTGCGGTGCGGGCAGGGCACCACTGTGCCGGGCCTCTGATGGAGCATCTTGGCGTATCGGCGACCTGCCGTGCGAGCTTTGGCCTCTATAACACCACTGACGAAGTGGATGTGTTGATTGACGCGCTGGAACTGGCGCATGAACTCTTTGCCTAAAGCGTTTCGACCTATTGTAAAGGCACATGGTTAGGCGAAACGCGCGCAGCCAATAGATGTTGTGGGCGTTTCGTTATCAACTCGATATCTCAAGTTGCTCTCGAAACGCTTTAAGCAGGCATTTTACGATTGCGGGGCGTAGCGACACTGGCTATACCCCGTTTTGGAAGCACCCATAGCTCAGCTGGATAGAGTGTCGCCCTCCGAAGGCGAAGGTCGAAGGTTCGAATCCTTCTGGGTGCGCCATGTTACCTCCTTAAATATATGATAAATTCATGCATTTCTTTGAATGTTTGAACTGGTTCGTCTTTTCGGGTGTGTTGCCCTATTCGTGGTTGGCGCGGACTTCCCTTTTCCTCTTCCATGCCGATGGAAAGCGCCCCTGGCTCCTTTCGGCAGGTTTGCTTTGCACATCGCCTATTGGGTAACTGGAGAGCAATGAGTGCTAAATTTGGGGCTTTCCTGTTTGTATAAAAACCGCGTGAGAACGGAAAAGCGCGCCCCGTAGGACGCGCTTTAATGTGGTGCTACTTCGAGCTTGTTAACGGCTCGACCGCGAATTCTGAACTGCGCTGAGCGTTACAGATTCACCACTCACTTTCAAGTTGCAATCTTATGCGATCCGGAGAAAACTTTCCTCTTATTTTCATGAGGTTTATTATGCGGCTTGGTTTGGATATTGGGACAAATTCGGTTGGTTGGTGGCTGTACAAAACAGATGGCGAAGCGGCTTCTGCACGGATTGTTGAGGTGATTGATGGGGGCGTTCGGATTTTCTCCGATGGGCGTGACCCCAAATCCAAGACCTCCCTCGCGGTTGACCGTCGTGTTGCGCGTGCGGCGCGCCGCCGCCGGGATCGCTACCTGCGCCGCCGCGCCAGTTTGATGAAGCTATTGGCACGCACGGGGCTTATGCCTGCCGATCCAGTGGAGGCGAAAAAGCTCGAACGACTGGATCCCTATGAACTCAGATCAACGGGTTTGGATGACGCCTTGCCGCTCACCCATTTCGGCCGCGCTCTCTTTCATCTCAATCAGCGGCGTGGTTTCAAGTCAAACCGCAAGACAGATCGGGGCGACAACGAGAATGGCAAGATTAGGGAGGCCACCGCGCGCCTTGATCTGGAAATGATGACCAGCGGCGCGCGCAGCTATGGCGAGTTTCTGCATATGCGCCGTCAGCGTGCCAGCGATCCACGCCATGTGCCGAGTGTGCGCACGCGCTTGTCGGTTGCGGCCCGTGGCGGCCCCGATGCGAAGGCTGAGGCGGGCTATGATTTCTATCCTGATCGCCATCATCTGGAGGAAGAGTTTCATGCGCTTTGGGCGGCACAGGCCACGCACCACCAGGCACTGACGGACGATCTACGCGATCTGGTCTTTGAGAAGATTTTCTATCAGCGCCCGTTAAAGGAGCCGAAAATCGGTCTGTGCCTGTTTACAGCAGAGGAACGTATCGCCAAGGCACATCCACTGACACAGCGGCGTGTGCTTTTTGAGACCATCAACCAATTGCGCGTCACGGCGGATGGGCGTTCGACCCGTCCGTTGACACTGGAGGAGCGGGACACACTTGTTCACGCGCTGGATAATAAAAAACCGACCAAATCCATGACGTCTATGAATATGACGCTGAAGGCACTCGCCAAGTTGCTTAAGCTGCGCGACGGTGAACGTTTCACCCTGGAGACAGGTGTCCGTGAAAACATCTCCTGTGATCCGGTCCGCGCCTGCATGGCCCATCCCGCACGCTTTGGGCCCCAGTGGTCCTCCCTTGATTGGGAGGCGCAATGGGATGTGATTTCCCGCGTGAGGCAGGTTCAGAGCGAGGGTGAGTTTATAGAGCTGACCGACTGGTTGATACAGGGTCATGGGCTTGACGCGGATCACGCCAAGGCCGTTGGGAACGCCCCGTTGCCCGAAGGGTACGCGCGCCTTGGGTTCAGCGCCACCGAGCGTATTCTGGACCAATTGAAAGCCGAGGTTTGCACCTATTCCGACGCTGTTGCGAAATGCGGGTGGCACCACTCAGATCAGCGCACGGGGGCGTGTCTCGAGGTGCTTCCCTATTACGGCGAGGTGCTTGATCGCCATGTGATCCCCGGCACCTATGACGCGACCGACGACGAGATCACACGGTATGGGCGGATCACCAATCCGACCGTGCATATCGGGCTGAACCAATTGCGGCGATTGGTTAATAAAATCATTGAAGTCCATGGCAAGCCCGACCAGATCGTCGTCGAACTGGCGCGAGAGTTGAAGCAATCTGAGCCCCAGAAGAAAGACGCGATGAAACGCCTCCGGAACACCACGGCCGATGCGATCCGTCGGAGTGAGCAGCTTGAGCAACTTGGACAGCCAAACACGGGGCATAACCGAATGCTCTTGCGTCTTTGGGAAGACCTTGGCCCCGCAATCGGGCCGCGCTGTTGCCCCTACACAGGAAAGACAATCAGTGTCACGATGGTGTTTGACGGCTCCTGTGATGTGGATCACATCCTGCCCTTTTCGCGCACGCTGGATGACAGCTTTGCCAACCGCACCCTCTGCCTGAAGGAGGCCAACCGCGAGAAATCAGACAGAACCCCGTGGGAGGCGTGGGGCGGTACGGACCAGTGGGACGATATCGCGGCCAATCTCAAGAACCTGCCCGAGAAAAAACGCAAGCGTTTTGGCCCAGACGCGATGGAGTGGTTCGAGGGGGAAAACGATTTCCTCGACCGCGCCTTGGTGGATACGCAGTATCTGGCAAAAATCTCGCGTATGTATCTTGATACGCTCTTTACCAAGGGGGGGCATGTCTGGGTTGTGCCGGGGCGTATGACGGAAATGCTGCGACGCCATTGGGGCCTGAACGCACTTCTGAATGACAAGGACAGAGGCGCCGTAAAGGCCAAAAACCGCACCGATCACCGTCATCATGCAATTGATGCGGCTGTGGTCGCAGCCACAGACTATCGGCTCATGCAAAAAATCAGCCGTGCGGCTGGTCAGGGCGAGAACGCTGGCCAATCCGCTGAGTTGATCGCGCGTGACACAGATGCTCCATGGGAGCATTTCCGCGCCGACATCGCCAGTCAGCTTGAGAAGATTATTGTCAGCCATCGGGCCGATCATGGCCGCATCGACGTCGAGGGGCGCAAAACGGGACGTGATAGCACCGCAGGCCGGCTGCACAACGACACGGCCTATGGCGTGATTGACGATCTCACCGTTGCCAGCCGGACCCCGCTTATGTCACTCAAACCCTCCGATATCGCCATCACAGAACGTGGGAAAAACATTCGCGATCCGCAACTGCAAAACGCCCTTTATGTGGCGACCAAAGGCAAAGAGGGGAAGATGTTTGAACAGGCTCTGGTGGATTTTGCCTCCAAAGAAGGTCCCTATCAGGGTATCCGTCGTGTCCGTTTGGTCGAAACGCTGCAAAAAGCAGCGCGCGTTGAGATTGGCAAAACCGAGAGCGGCCAACCCCTGAAGGCGTACAAAGGCGACAGCAACCATTGTTATGAGCTTTGGAAACTACCTGACGGAAAAATCGTGCCGCAGGTTGTGACAACCTATGAAGCCCACGCAGGCAGCGCCCCACGTCCCCATCCCGCAGCAAAGCGTATTTTGCGCGTTTTTAAGAAAGACATGGTGAAACTTACCAAGGACGGTGAAGAAATAGTAGGTTACGTACAATCCATGCACATCAAGAACGGGCTCTTTGTTGCTCAGCATCTCGAAGCAAATGCGGACGCCAGAAATCGCGACAAGACCGATCCATTTAAATTTCTTCAGATGGGTGCAGGTACACTCGTTAAAACGGGCCTTCGCCGGGTTCTAGTGGACGAAATCGGTCGCCTGCGTGACCCGGGCCCTCCCAAACTCTGAGTGCAGTCGTGCGAATCGCGAAAATAGATCATGCTTCCAACCATTTGGAGTATGATTTTTGGATCGTGTTATTGATATTGCCACGGAAGGGCGTCACCTTTCGCGTGAACGTGGGTTTTTAAAAGTCTCCGAAGCGGGCGCTGAAATCGGGCGCGTCGCGTTGGATGAAATCACCGCTGTTATCGTCCATGCCCACGGGGCCACGGTGTCAGGCCACCTTCTTGCAGAGCTTGGTGATCGTGGGGTGCCCGTTGTGTTTTGCGCGTCCAACCATACGCCCCGCTCTGTCCTCATGCCGATCGAGGGGCACCACGCACAGGGCGGGCGCTTGCGGGCTCAATGGCAAGCCAAAGCCCCAATGGTCAAACAGGCATGGAAGCAGGTGGTGATCTCAAAGATCTCAATGCAAGCCGCCGCGCTGGAGGCTATCGCTGCGCCTCATGCCCCGCTTACCATGATGGCCCGCGCGGTTACCAGCGGTGACAGTACCAATGTCGAGGCGCAGGCCGCCCGTTACTATTGGCCCCTTATGATGGGGGACAACTTTCGACGCAATCGTGACGTCCCCGATGTCAACGCCATCCTGAACTACGGATATACTGTCCTTCGCGCGGCGACAGCCCGCGCCATCGTAGCCGCAGGGCTACACCCGACCATCGGCCTGCACCATTCCAACCGCGGCAATGCTTTTGCTCTTGCGGATGACCTGATGGAGCCTTTTCGCCCTTTGGTTGATTGCGCCGCGCGCGCGCTCGCTGAGCGCAACGGACCGCAGGTTGACACCGAAGCCAAACAGACGCTTGCGCGCCTTATCGCGCTTGATCTCCCTCTGGGCGATAGTCAGTCTCCAGTCTCTGTCGCTATTATGAAACTAGCGACGTCGCTCGGGCAAAGCTTCGAGAGCGGCAAACTCTCGCTCTCTCTGCCACAACCACCCGATGCACTCACCCTCGCAGGGCTGGGCGCATGACATTTTATCCAAGCCATTTATCAGGATATAGAATCATGTGGATACTCGTGATGTTTGATCTGCCGACGGACACCAAACCGCAGCGTAAGGCCGCAACGAATTTTCGCAATTTTTTGCTTGATGAGGGGTTCGAGCGCAGCCAGTTTTCAGTCTATGCCCGTTTCGTCAATGGGAAGGAAGCATTCCAGACACGGGTGAACAGAATCGCGCGCAATTTGCCCGATAAAGGTGACATCCAAATCCTCAACTTCACCGATCGCCAATATCGTGATATTGTTCATTTTTCAGATCAGGGCCGACAGACGGCCCGAAAGAATCCGGATCAGTTGGCGCTGTTTTGATGAAAACCCCACGGAAATATACAAGTAAATCCCCCTCAAAACCTTGCGTGAACAAGGGGTTGAGGGGTGATCTAGATTAGCAGTTCAGAATTCGAGGTCCAGCCGCAACGCAAGGGAACACCGCACCATGACTACCGTTAGATTAGCAGTTCAGAATTCGAGGTCCAGCCGCAACTACGAATCGGTCAATTCCGCAACCGGCGTAGATTAGCAGTTCAGAATTCGAGGTCCAGCCGCAACCGTTGGCGATGAGACCATGCAGAAGCTCAAAGATTAGCAGTTCAGAATTCGAGGTCCAGCCGCAACAGCACATACTCAGTGGCCGTCAGAGCATCGAGATTAGCAGTTCAGAATTCGAGGTCCAGCCGCAACTCAGAATACGGGTTGTCAAAATAGCCTTTGAGATTAGCAGTTCAGAATTCGAGGTCCAGCCGCAACTATCGGCAGCGTGACATATGGTACGGACGCAGATTAGCAGTTCAGAATTCGAGGTCCAGCCGCAACTGGCCAACCTCATGGCGCTGCCTCTGGTGAGATTAGCAGTTCAGAATTCGAGGTCCAGCCGCAACCGCAGCAACCTCACCCTCTCCAAGAGACAAGATTAGCAGTTCAGAATTCGAGGTCCAGCCGCAACTGAACAAGCCGTGCTGAAACTCAGCTCCTGAACGGGCATGGCGCTGTTAAGATGCGGACGGGATACCGCGTTCGCTGCTTGGGGAGGCCCCGAAACGTTTGCGGTATTGTTTGGAAAAATGCGATGTGCTGGAGAAACCGCTGGCGATGGCAACTTCCAGTACACTCAGTTTGGTCTGCTGGATGAGGCGTCTTGCGTTTTCGAGGCGCAGTTTGTTGCTGTAGCTTTTGGGCGACATGCCGAGGTGTTTGGAAAACAGGCGCTCCAACTGCCGGCTTGAGACGCCAACCGTTTTGGCAATCACAGTGGGGGACAGAGGGTGTTCGAGGTTCTCGCGCATGATCTCGACCGCCTGGACCAGATGAACACTCTTGGCACCGATTTCACAGGCGGCGGAGAGCGTTTGTGCGTTGCTTTGATCGCGAATGCTGGAACAGGCGAGGGCGGCAGCGGTTTTCTGAGCGCAGTTTGTGCCCTGTTGCGTGCCAATCACATTGAGAAACATGTCAGCCGTGGCAAGGCCACCGGCACAGGTCAGAGATTTGCTGCTGGTGTCATAGACCTGTTGGCGCACATCCAGATCAGGAAATGTTTCCTGTATCGACGTTGAAATGGCCCAATGTGCGGCCACTTTTTTGTCTGGCAACAGACCCGCTTGCGCGAGAATGGCACAGCCGCTGCCCAATGCGCCCAAAGTGGCACCATATCGGGTGGCTTTGCGGAGCAGGTTAAGCAGCTTCTGGCTAGCCGGTGCCTCCATGCGATTGCCTCCGCAGAGGAAAATTGTTGCAGTAAGATCAATCTCTTCCACACCGCCTTCCACAGCCAGAGAAAGGCCGCTTTGCGAGCGTAGGGGCAGGCCGTCTTCGCTGAGAATTTGCCATGTATAAGGCGGGTTTGCACCGGCGGCATTGGCCTCAGACAGAGTCTCTATGGCGAGGCTCACATCCGCCGGTGAATGGGTTGGCAGCAGCAGAAAGACAAACCGATGTGCGGGACCTTGGCTCGCGTGCGGTGCTTGCAGGAACGGTCTGGTGTCATGGCAAGTCATGGCGTGCTTTCTGCTGTGACAAAGAAGGCGAGCTTAGTCGTTGGGCCGAACCCGTGCGGCGGTCTTTTTGGCAAAGGCATCAAGACGGGCGCGGGCGTCAGGCTGGGTGTTGACCACGCCAGCAATCACGGCTTCGCAATAGGCGGCATCCAGCGCAGACATGTTTTGCATATGGCTGACGGCGGAGCAGATTGCGAAGTTGGACAGTGGCAGGTTGGCGGCGGCACGGCGGGCGAGTTCCATGGCTTTGTCAAAGCTGGAGCCAGACACAAGATATTGCATCAATCCCACGTCCATGGCTTCCTGCCCCTGATAGACACGGCCGGTCAGCATCATGTCGATCATGCGGGACTTGCCCACGAGGTCCGCCACACGGATGGTGGCACCGCCACCCGTAAAGAGGCCGCGTTGGCCTTCTGGCAGCGCGAAATAGGTGCTTTCATCCGCCACGCGGACATGAGCCGAGCTGGCCAGTTCGAGGCCGCCACCGACAACTGCGCCATGCAGAGCGGCAATGACCGGCACGCCGCCGTATTCCATTTTGTTGAAGGCTTCATGCCAGCGTAGGCAGACATGCATGAAGTCGGCTGGGCTGCGGTCTTCGTCATGATGTTCGATAAGATCGAGGCCCGCGCAGAAATGATCGCCTGCCGCTGCCAGCACAATGGCCTTGGCACCCAGACGTGGCGCCTTGGAAAACAACTCGATCAGCTCTTCAATGGTCGCTGCGTCCAGCGCATTGCGTTTGGACGCGCGATTGAGGGTGGCGACCCAGATACCATCATCCTCTTGATCCTGGGTGACAGTGACATTGGTAAAAGAAAAGGCGGGATGGTGTTGCGCCATGTGATGCGGCCTCAGTTCGTTAAGTTAGAAGGGGTAGGCGGGCCCCGAAGGGCCCGACCTGAAATAAGTTTTTACTCAGTATGTACGCTTTGTACACCAAGGGCTTCGCGACGACTGTCACGCAAAATGCCCTTGATCAGCGCGATGCCCATCAAAGCCATCACAATGCTGAAGGGGAGGGCCCCGATGACCATGGCTGTCTGGATGGCACCCAGTCCGCCCATGATCAGAAGCGCGCCCACAACCAGCGCCAGCGCCACACCCCAGAAGATGATATGCGGGCGCCCTTTGGGGCCTTCGTCGCCGCCTGAGTTGATGGTGTTCACAATCAGCACGGCGCTGTCTGCGGAGGTGACCAGATAGGTCAGCAGCAAAACCACCACGATGACCGCCATGATCCATGCGAAACCACTGGAAAGGATCACATCCAGCATGGCAAAGAGCTGGGCCTGCTGGCCTGCGCCGGAAATGGCATCGCCGGCGGTTCCGTTCAAGGTCAGATCAATGGCGGTGCCGCCCACGATTGTGAACCAGAAGAAACACATCACGGATGGGATGATGATCGCGCCAAGCACATATTCGCGCACGGTGCGTCCGCGAGAAATACGCGCAAGGAACACGCCCACAAATGGGGCAAAAGCAATCCACCAGGCCCAGTAGAAGACCGACCAGCCACCTTGCCAGCCCGCCAGCGCATCGCCAACCTCGGTGCCATCCGGCCGCCACACGGTGAACAACAGGCTTGGCAGGGCCACGATGTAGTCAAACAGGCCGACAAACAGCGCTTTGAGACCAAAGAAGGCAGAGCCGAAGATCAAGAAGAAGGCCAGCAGGAAGAAGCTGAGGCCCATGTTGATGTTGGAGAGCCATTTGATGCCTTTGCCGACACCGGAAAGCGCGGACAATGTGGACGCGCCCATGATGATCAGCAGGGCAAAGATGATGGCCGATGTTGTGGCTTTACCGTCATCATTGAGCAGCCAGTCCCCAATGCCGATGCGGTGCATGCCAGCCACAAATTGTTCTACACCAAAGCCCAGGGTCTGCGCCACACCAAGCACGGTTGCCACCACGGCCACGATGTCGATGACATGTCCCAATGGGCCAGACAGGCTGGAGCCAAACAGGGGGGACAGGCCGGAACGAATTGTCAGCGGCAGGTTGCGGCGATAGGAAAAATAGCCCAGCGAGAGGCCCACGAGGGCATAGCAAGCCCAGGCTGAGAAGCCCCAATGCAGGAAGGACCATTTGTAGGCATAGCGGACATTGTCCGCCGAAGAGCCTTCAGCCAATCCCTGAATGACTTCAGGGTTGTTGGCAAAATGGTACATCGGCTCTGCGGTAGCGAAGGTCAGCATACCAATGCCAATCCCGGCGCCAAACATCATGGAGAACCAGGAAAAACTTGAAAATTCCGGTTCATCATCAGGCAGGCCCATACGCAACCGTCCGGTTGAGGGCAGGATGGCAAGAACGACGCAGACAATGATGAAAAAGGCAACAACCCAGATATACCAACTGGCGAAACTGGCCAGAAGGAAGCTGTTGAGTGTGCTGAGAACGCTTGCAGCATTGTCTGGAAATGCGATTGCCCAGATGATCAGGGCACCGATTAAGATCTTGGCCGTGATGGTCACGTCCTTGCTGAAGCCATCATAGAAGCCGCCTTCGGCTGTTTTGATGGGCAATTCCATTAGTGGTGGCTTTTGGGCCATGTGTTCCTCCCTAGGGTATTTCTTATTACGCGTTCAAGGCCACGGGTCTTGTGCGCGTTAGATCCAGAACGTCTCCTCTATGATGGCCTCCCGCGGCCCTTCAGGCGTTTCCACAATCAACACGGTGCCAGCCTCCCAGTGGCCCGCGTCAACCATTCCAATGGCGACATTGGTATCAAAGTCCGGCGACCATGTCGCGGATGTGATTTGCCCCACGCGTACGCCATCACGCGTCAGTGGCCAAATAGCGCGCGCTGGCGAGAGCGGTGCGCCAATGACCGATATTGGCCGGATCTGACGATGAGGTCCAGCATTGCGTTCCTGCGACATCGCTTCAATGCCGATATGGGCAATGTCTTCGGCGGGCGGGCAGAACTTGCCAAGACCGCATTCCAGCGGCGAGTTTTCCATGTTCATGTCATTGCCATAGCTCAGCAATCCGCCTTCGATCCGTTCAATCAGATTGGGGCAGCCCGGGCGTACATGGAGATCTTGACCTGCGCCAAAAAGGGCATTCCAAAGCGGCATGCCGTTCTCACTGCCTTCAACGTAGATCTCAAAGCCGCCCTGTTTTGAGTATCCCGAACGCGCCACGATGAAAGAGGTCTCTCCGAAGGCGAGCCGCTTGTAGCGGAAGAAACGGATGTCATAAATCTCCTCACCAAAAACGCGCGCCATCAGGGTTTCTGCCTTTGGGCCTTGTACGGCAAGTGGGGAGACATCAGGTTCAAACACCCGCACATTCAATCCGCGCCCGACTGCCAATCCTTTGATCCAGAGTATCAAGTCGCTGTCTGCGATGGAGATCCACCAACGTGTTTCGCTGTGCTTGATCGCCACAGGATCATTCAGCATTTTACCGTCTTCGTCTGTGATCGGCACATAATAACACTGATCTGACTGCATCTTGCGCAAGTTACGCGGTGTCATCAACTGCATCAGATGTGAGGCGTCCGGCCCGTTGAGTTCAATCTGACGCTCTACGGACACGTCCCAGACCTGAACATGTTCCTTGAGATGACGGTAGTCACTTTCCACGCTGTCAAAAACCGTTGGCAGAAGCATGCGGTTGTAGACGGTGTATGACGTGACGCCAGCGGCTTCGACACCGGGAGTGAAGGGCGTTGAACGCAGGCGGCGTGAATGAGAGATTGTATAGACCATTTAGAGTACCATGGTTTTGGCCGCATCACGCAGCGCAAATTTCTGAATTTTTCCGGTGGAAGTCTTGGGCAGTTCTTGAAAGACGACGGCCTTTGGCGCTTTGAAACCCGCCAGATGGGCGCGGCAGAAGCTGATAATCTCCTCTACTGTTGCCTCGGTTTCAGGGCGCAGTTCAATGAAGGCACAAGGGGTTTCCCCCCATTTCTCATGTGGCATGGCAACCACCGCCGCTGCTTGCACCGCAGGGTGGCGATAGAGCACAGCCTCAATTTCAACAGAGGAGATGTTTTCCCCTCCCGAGATGATCACATCTTTCAGCCGGTCGCGGATCTGCATGTAGCCATCGGGATGCACCACGGCGGCGTCACCAGACCAGAACCATCCTTTGTCAAAGCTTTTGGCGGTGGCCTCCGGGTCTTTGTAGTAGCCTTTCATGACCGTATTGCCGCGGATGCCGATTTCACCCTGTGTCGCCCCATCACGTTCCACGGGCTGGCCCGTGGCGGTATCAATCACCGAGACCGCTTCGACCATCGGCAGGGCGATGCCCTGCTGGGCTTGCAATTCGGCCTGTTGACCGGGGGCAAGCGCATCCCAGCCTTCTTGCCAGAGGCATTTGGAGATGTGGCCATAGGTTTCGGTCAGGCCGTAAACCTGCATCACGTCAAAGCCCATGGCGCGGGTTTTTTCCAATACGGAAGGGGGCGGTGGGGCACCTGCCGTCAACACGCGAATGGGTGGATCAAAGCGGGCACTGTCGCCTGTTTCAGCCTCAGCCAGCATCTGCAACACAATCGGCGCTGCGCCAAAATGAGTCACGCCATGGGTGCGGATGGCATTGAGGATCAGATCTGGTGCGGGTGTGCGGGTGAAGACCATG
The DNA here is from genome assembly GCF_001458175.1 of Shimia marina. Lineage (GTDB taxonomy): Bacteria > Pseudomonadota > Alphaproteobacteria > Rhodobacterales > Rhodobacteraceae > Shimia > Shimia marina. The sequence goes on along the minus strand of NZ_CYPW01000027.1, from coordinate 611,358 downwards.
GTGCCCCCCAGCATGGCGATCACCCAAGGGTGCCCCCAGCCATTGCAGTGAAACATTGGCACGACCGAGAGATAGACCGGATAATGCGGCATTTGCCATGCGGCCACCGTGCCCAGCGCCATAAGATAGGCGCCCCGGTGATGGTAAACCACGCCTTTGGGGCGGCCAGAGGTGCCGGACGTATAGTTCAGCGCGATGGCATCCCATTCATCCTGCGGCCAGCCTGCGCCTGCGTCGGTTTCCCCATGCGCCAGCAAAGTCTCGTAGTCAGGGCCGCCCAATGTTGCCGTCTGCGCCGCAGCGGGGTCGGTGATCTCAATCACAGGGATCGTGCGACCAAGCAGCTCAAATGCTTGCGACAGAAGAGGAATAAGCTCCCGATCCACGATCACAACCTTTGTATCGGCATGATCAAGAATATAGGCGATCGTTTCTGGCTCTAACCGCGTGTTGAGCGTGTTGATCACCGCACCGGTCATTGGCAGGGCGAAATGCAGCTCAAACAACTCTGGAATATTGGGGCACAGTACGGAGACCGTGTCCCCCCGGCCAATGCCCTGTGCCCTAAGCCCCGCCGCAACGGCGCGCGTGCGGGTCGCCATCTCGGCCCAGCTGCGGTGCAGATCACCATAGATGACGGCTGTGCGCTGACCATGCAGCGCCTCTGCGCGGTTTAAAAATGACACTGGCGACAGCGGCACAAAATTGGCCGTGGCCTTGTCGAACTTGTCAAAGTTCTCTTGCATGGTCGCTCCTCCCTAAATGACCAATGCGGATTTTCTCGATGTACCGGGCTTCCCGGTTGGGGGTCAGCTTTCGCCGAACCCCTTGGGAACTGGTAGATCTGGAAGTGACTTTGCCCGTTTTTGAAGACTGCGGCCAATCACAACTCGGCTGATCTCGGTCGTGCCATCGACAATGCGCAGCATCTGACTGAGGCGCGACAGGCGATCCATGCCATAGGGTTTGAGCAGCCCCATGCCGCCAAGAACCTGTGTGCAGGTGTTGGCCGCTTTGACAGCGGCGTCTGGCACGAAGCGTTTGGCATGGGCCGCCATAACCGGGCCCTCAGGTGTGCCAAGAGCATTGGCCGCGGCCCGATAGAGCAGGCGTGAGGCTTCCAATTCGGTGGCCACATCCCCAAGCATCCATTGGATGCCGTCCAGATCAAGGTTCTTGCCGCCAAACATCTTGCGGTTCTTGGCATAGGCCAAAGCCGTGTCCAGCGCGGCTTCCATCAGGCCACAGCATCCCGAGGCAATGGAAACGCGGGCGATGTCGATGGCCATCAACGAGCCTTGCAGGCCCTGACCAACTGGCAGGATGATGTTGTCTTCCGACACCACCACGTCTTTCATGTACATCTCAGAGAGTGGCAAAAACTCATAGGATGGGGTGTCATAGCGCGGGCCAAAGCTCAGCCCCGCTGCATCAGCCGGGATTGCAATCATGGCCATGTCATGGTGACCGGGTTCATCGGTGGTTTTCACAACGGTGAAATAGATGTCCGCTTCCCCAGCCAAAGACACCCAGGCCTTCGCGCCATTGATCGTCCATGTGCCATCGTCATTGATCACCGCACGGCTGTACATATTGGTTGCGTCCGAGCCTGACTGCGGCTCAGTGAGGGCAAAGTTCGCAAGTTTGCGGCCAGATGTCAGTTCGCGGGCCCATGTTTCTTTGAACGCATCTGTGCCATAGCCGCAGCCGGCAAAGGTGCAGATGTTGTGCATGGACAGAGCGAAAGCATATGCGCCATCTCCCTTGCCAAGCTCTTCGTAAACTCGGATGCCGTCGCCCAGAGACAGCCCCTGACCGCCAAGGTCTTCTGGGGCGTAAAGGCCCGTCAAACCCAGCGCGGCCGCCTTGTCAGACGCATCGCGCGGCCAAACGGCGGCTTCGTTCCAAGCATTTACATTGGGTTTGATCACCTCATCAGCGTGCTTGCGTGCCGCTTCGAGAATGGTGTCGATTGGTGCGGGCATGGGCTCTCCTCATCTCATGTACGCGTCTTGAAGCAATTGGTTATTTCGAAAATGACGTAAGTGGTATAAGGAAAAAATTACGGAGGAGATTGAAAAAATTTATGGCAGACAGTTTACCAACCCTGAAAGGCCTGCGTGCCTTTGAAGAAGCTTTTTTACTTGGCAGCTATACCGCCGCTGCTAAGCGATTAAATGTGCAGCAGCCAGCAATAAGCTATCAAATCAAGCGTTTAGAGGATGATCTTGGTGTCACTCTCTTTGCCAAAGAGCGTGGGCGATTGATCCCGACTGCCGCGGCCCATGAGCTGTATGAGACTCTGTCGCATGCCTTTGATTCAATCCGACGTACATCAAACAGATTGCGGCAAAGCTCTGAGACATCTGTCTTCACGATTGCGACATACCCCGGAATTGGCACCCACTGGCTATCTTCGAAGCTGCCCGCGCTTTCCAAGGCGCTTGGCCTGCCGGTGAAAGTGGTCACTCTGGTCAAGGATACCGATATCCTGAATGAAGATGCAGATTGCATGATCCTTTTTGGCAAAGGGCCGTGGTCCGGTCTTGAGGGGCGCTTGCTTATGCCAGAGATTGTCTGCCCCGTGGCATCCCCAGATTTGGTACAGACCTTCCGCAACACATCGGACGACAGTGACACGGGGGGGATAACCATCATTGAGCAGGACGATCCGGAAGAACGCTGGATCGGTTGGGAGGAATGGCGCAGTCAGACAGGCAACGAACATTTGCAGTCAGCAGATAGAATGACCGTCAATGACCATGGTTTCGCGCTTCATCTGGCGTTGACTGGGGCAGGTGCCACTCTGGCCTGGATGGGGGTTGTGGAGGATCTTTTGGCAGCGGGCAGTTTGGTGCCGCTGTCTGATGCGGTGGCGACTTCTGATGCCGGATTTTGGCTTGTGAGCCGATCTGAGTTCTTCACATCCGTGACCGGTCGGGCGGTGCAGCGTACGTTGATCGCAGGGTAATCAAGGCGCGCGCCGGCGCCAACGGATGCATTCATTGTGCGTTTGGGGGGCGGGCAAAGATCAATTCGGACCTGTGTTGATAGGAAACTTCGTCGGTTGTTTGCGAATCGATACCACCTCCTCGGCGTCAAATGCGGCAGCTTTGCAGCCTTGTTTCATTGGGTTTGGCGCTCAAGTGACGAGAATGTGGCAGCTTTTGGGCACTGTGCATCTTCTTAAAATTTGGAAAATATCGGCCCGCAGCGGAGAAATTTTTGATCTGCCTTCAAAACAGTATGAATACTGGGGTTTGAGGCGAAATATTTTTTAAAAACAAATTATTATATTACTTAAGTAAAGTTGCTGATGCTTTGTTTTAGGTTCGTTAAGAGACGTAACTTACCTCTGAATGTGGGATTTGTATCGGCCCGTGGGGGGCCATATCGTGGGGACGAGGCTATGTTAGACAAACAGATTTCTCCTACTGAACGCATCAGAGCAAAAGTGCTGATGTCGCGAAGCACAGGATGCGTTTCCACGAAGCTGGACATCACCATCCGCACGCCGCGCCACTGACGACTCTGAGGACAGTTTTATGCCTATTACCATTACTGTGGATCACAGTAGTGCACCGGTAGAGGTGCGCGCGGACATGTTCGGGGCCAACCTTCTGGGGCGGACCAACGAAACAGATGGTGTTCCTAACGATCTTTACATTGATGCCGTAGATGAGGTGGGCGCGACCCGATTGCGCTATCCCGGCGGACGTGCGGCCTCTGAGAACATCATCGAGCTGGACCGCAGCGAAAGTGGCTCCGATCAGTTGCGCGAAGATCTCAGAGCGTATTTGGATTGGGCGATGGACACCGACAGTCGCACCACTCTTGTGTTGCCTGCATTGACCGACGAGCACGCCAATGTCCGTGATGTGCAGGACTGGGCCGAACTGATGCTCACCTATATGGGCGATAAGGCCGATCTGATTGTTGGTTATGAAATTGGCAATGAATTCTGGGCCGAAATTGATGAAATTGAATATGGTGAAAATGCCTATGACATTGCCAAGGCGCTTGGCACGGTCACGGTAAATGGTCATCAGCCGCAAATTTGGGTGCAGACTTCCAACGTGGTGGGGGGCGCCTCCAACTACAAAGGTGGCAGCTATGGCTCCATCAGCGACGCTGACGCGATCGCCGCTATGGAGCATTGGGATCCAGACTTCCGGCCAGATGACTGGCAGGATGGGCAGAGCGCGCAGAAATACTACGTCGGCCTAAGCAATTTCCATCAGCGTGTGATCAAGGGCAATCTTGAGTTGCTGGAGCAGCTTGATGCGGATCACGACATCACCAATGGGTTCCAGAAAGACACCACGACCAACGGCATCGATGGGATCATTGCGCATTACTATTATGACGATAATGTTGAGGGCTATGATCTGACGGATGTGGCAACACGGTCCGAGATCAAGGCGCTGGATCTGCGGTTTGCCACCTGGGAAGCCATGATGCCTCAGAATCTCGACATTCAGGTGACTGAGTGGAACGTGGAAACCAACACTTGGGCCTGGATGGGTCTTCGCGGTGCTGGCGTTGTGGTTGAGCAGTTTCAAAATATGATGGAATTGGGCGTGGATGGCGCTGATTTCTGGACACTCCGCCATAACACCACGACGGCCGTTGCCGGTGCCAGTGGGGACGCAGGGGCAATTGAATTAACCCCCTCCGGCATGGCGCTGAAGTTGATGGCGGAGAGCCTCGGCGCCTCTAGCACGCCGATGTACACTGTGGACCTTGGCGGGTTTGATCCAACTGAGCTGGAGGTGAATGGCTACACCAATGGCTATCGCAGTGTGATCTATGTGACCTCACATAGCGATAATTTTGCGGAAGAGTTCTCTCTTGATCTGTCATTATTGGCGCCACACGCGCTGAGCTGGAGCGGGCGCACCATTGGAATTGATGCCAACAGCTCCGATGGCCAAAGTGACAATGCGGCCTATGATGAGGACGGTAACCTCGTTTCAAGGTTGTCCCGCCGCAAAGTGGACGATGCTGAACGGGCGGAGCTGATTGATGTGTTGGGAGACGCTTATGATGAATCGTTTTTCAAGCTGAGCGGTAGTCAGTGGCTGACCTACCTGCCCAAACCAGAAGATATCTATCTGCGTCCCGGTGTTGGCCGTCCGAGCAGCATGGACGACTTCTACTTTGCCACGGAAACAGATGTTGCGGCCTCATTGACTGAGGTGTCCCAGCTTGAATTAGGGGATCGCGTCTCTGATTTGACGGTCACTCTGAACCCATATGAGGTTATCGAGATCACCATTGAGCATGCGCAGGTTGTCATGGGGAACAGTTCTGCGGATGTGTTCAACGGTGGCAGTGGCGATGATGTAATCTACGGCAGTGGCGGCGATGATTATATCCGCGGGTCCGGTGGGCGCGACAATCTTAATGGCGGCACTGGTGAGGACACGTTGATCGGCGGGGACATGAATGACCGCCTTGAAGGTAAAGCAGGCAACGACCGGATTTTTGGCGGCGCAGGTGACGACAAGATGGTTGGTGGCGACGGCGACGACTATCTGCGCGATGATGGCGGAAGCGACGATTTTGTGGGCGGCAATGGGCGCGACACGGCTGCTTATTGGGGGCACCAGACAGCGGTGTTCGTAGATCTTGAAACCGGGGCCAACAACAGTTCAGACACGTACAACAGCATTGAAAACATCTATGGGTCAAACCTGGCCAATGACACGATCTTTGGCGATGCGGGGGACAATCTTCTGCATGGGGCAGGTGGCGATGATCGGCTTTATGGACGCTCTGGCAATGACACGCTCAAAGGCGGAGATGGCAATGATTTCCTGCGCGATGTCAGTGGTCGGGATGTGTTCGTGGGCGGCAATGGACAGGACACCGTGTCGTACTGGGGGGATCAATCCGGGGTAAGCGCCAACCTCACCACGGGGGCCAATTCCAGTGGAGACAGTTTCAACAGCATTGAGCACCTTCAGGGCTCCAATACTGGGGGGGACTGGCTGGCGGGCAACCACCTGACAAACCACGTTGATGGAGCCGGAGGCAATGACTCGCTGTATGGCTATGATGGCGACGATATCCTTGAGGGGGGTGCCGGTGCGGATCGGCTGTTTGGCGGATTGGGAGACGACCGACTGGAAGGCGGATCTGGCAATGACTTCCTGCGTGATGATGGTGGTGTAGACGTTTTCCTCGGTGGAGACGGGCAAGATACGATTTCTTACTGGGGCAGCAGCGACGGTGTGCGGATCAATCTGGGCAATGGCAACACTCTGGATGGGGACAGCTTTGACGGTATTGAGCATGTCTTTGGGTCCAATCTGGCCTCCGATACGCTGACAGGTGATGAGGGCGCCAATAAGATTGATGGAGAAGGTGCAAGCGATCTGTTGCGCGGCAAGGGCGGCGATGACACGCTTCTGGGCGGCAGCGGCAATGACCGGCTTTATGGGGAGGACGATGATGATCGCCTCTATGGTCAAAGCGGCAATGACATCATGGATGGCGGCGCAGGTGATGACTATTTCCGCGATGAAGTGGGCCGTGACACGTTTATCGGCGGTGCTGGCGAAGACACGGTCTCTTATTGGGGGCTGCAATCAGGCATCACAGTTGATCTGAGCACGGGGCAGAACAGCGGTGAAGATAGCTTCATGGGGATTGAGCATCTGATCGGGTCAAACAGCGGCAGCGATGTTCTGACCGGTGATGATGGCGACAATTTCCTGCGCGGGGCTGGCGGCAACGATACGCTTATTGGGGGCGCAGGCAATGACACGCTGCGTGCGGATGAAGGGAATGATCGTCTGGAAGGTGGGGATGGTTCCGATGTCTTTGTCTTCCACAATGACTTTGGTCAGAACCTCATAACCGATTTTGAAGTCTCAGGTGGTTATGACGTGATGGATCTGTCTTTTGTGGCGGAAATCACGGATTACACCGATCTTATGAGCAACCATATCCGTCAGTCCGGCGAGGATGTTGTGATCTTTGTGGGCAGCGATCAAATCACATTGGAAGATGTGGCGATCAACGATCTGGACAGCGGTCATTTCCTGTTCTGACCTAAAGCCCTCTATCAAATTGAGCTGCGTACCAGGTGGCCCACTCCTCTGGTGTGTCCAGATCTGTGAGTGCGTGCTCTTCCGGCAAAGGACATAGATGAATTTGCGATTTGTTGTCCTGTAAAATACTGCGCGCGCCCAAATCGCCGGAGAGTTTTGAAAGAACGGGGAAATAAGGCTGGGGAAAGATCACCGGATGTCCCGGGCGACCATCCTCAGCGGCCCCTCTGATGATAAGGTCAGGGTGGGCCTGATGCATTTCTGAAAGCGTTGCAAAATCCGCTGACGTAAGCTCCGGCATATCTGCGGGTACAATCATGACCGCACTGGCGTCAGGTCGCACAAAGGACAAAGCCCCTTTCAGTGAATGCGCCATGCCCTCTGATGCTTCTGGCACCACGATGCTCTGTGCAGATGTCCCTTTCAAAGCGGCCGCGCGGGCGGGGCGGTCTTGGGGCAGGGCCACAAGCACCTGATCAGAGATGTCTGAGACCCGCTCTACCAGAACCCTCAGAAGAGGGATGCCATCAATGGGTTGCAGGAGCTTGTCCTGCCCACGCATGCGTGAGGAGGCGCCTGCCGCCAACAACAAGGTTGTCAGCCTGCGGCTATTGTTTGAGGGGAACGCCATAAAGCTCCAGCCGGTGGCCCTTGAGTTTATAGCCCAGCTTTTCTGCGATTTTTTCCTGTAGCGCTTCAATCTCGGGATCGACGAATTCGATCACTTCGCCAGAGTTGATGTCGATGAGGTGGTCGTGATGGGCCCGCTCCGCATCTTCATAGCGCGCACGCCCGTCGCCAAACTCCAGCTTGTCGAGAATCCTCGCTTCTTCAAAAAGCTTCACGGTACGATAGACAGTGGCCAGCGAAATGCCGGCGTCACGCGCGGAGGCGCGGGCATAGAGTTCTTCCACGTCGGGGTGATCGGTGCTGTCCTGTAGCACAGCGGCAATTATGCGTCGCTGCCCCGTCATTCGCAGGCCTTTTGCTTCGCACCGTTCAATGATTGTGTCGCCCATGACTTGTCCGTTTTGGATCCGTTTGTTTTCTGGCTTTCCTGTCTATCGAAACCACTCAGCAGTTACCACAGGTTTTGCTGGCAATGTTGCAATTCAAAATCACTGTTTCTGTCTGTGGCACAGAACCCCTTCCATGACCTTGATCGCACTCCCGGATACTGTGACATTGTCTTGCGCGGCTTGCACTGAAATTTCGCTGCGCCGGCCCATATCTTCGCCCTGAACAATAGAAAGTGTCACTGGGGCCTGTTCAATTTTGGACAGCAAGGCCCCCAATGTGGCACAGGCGCTGCCGGTGGCGGGATCTTCTGGGATATTGTCGAGCGGTGCAAACATCCGGGCATGAACCATGCCGGTATTGCTGTCGCAGGTATAGGCAAATTGAGCAAAATCGAGGCTCGATGGGAAGGTGGCATGTCCTGCACGAAAGGCCGAGACATCGGTTTCAATCGCGCCCAGGGCCTTGCGATTTTTGAGTCGGGTCAAAGTAAAGGGCAGACCTAGAGAGGCCATGGTTGGCGGATGCGTTTCGAAATCAATGTCTTGCGTGGAAATACCTAAGGCTGCCGCCACGGTTTCCGGATCTGGTTTGGCCAGTATTTCCAGTTGTGCGGATGTGGTGAACGCGGCCATACCTGCCTGTACTTTGCAGGGTAGGATCCCGATGCCCAGTTCCAGCGTCATCTCGTCTCTACCGCCCATATCGTTGAGGGCCACAGCGGTGCCAATGACCGGATGACCGGCAAAGGGGATTTCCATCGTGGGGGTGAAAATACGCACCCGCGCGGTGTTGGTGGCGTCTTCGGGAGGGAAGACAAAGGTTGTTTCGGAGAAATTGAACTCGCGGGCGATGCGCTGAAGGTCGTCTTCCTTCAGTTGTGTTGCATCAGGGATGACGGCTAATGGATTGCCACCAAAGGGCGAATTCGTAAATACATCGTAAACAAAATAGCGCGTCATTATGCGTTGGCCTTTCGCGTGGCTGTCTGACGTGATGTTTGTGATGGGGTCTCATCAGTGACATCAAAGTCCATCCAAATGGGGAGATGATCGGAGGCGGCTTGCGCTGGAATGCGTGTCAAAATGCCATGATTTTTCGCGATGACATTTTCGGTGTGGGCAAAGCCGTCCAATGCGGCAATGGGGCGTGGTGCGGGGAAGGTATGGCCGGTGGGCACAAAATCAAAACCTGGCGTCGCCGCGTCCAATGCGGTTTTTGGGCCCCATTCATTGAAGTCCCCAGCAATGATCGTGGGCAAAGGCGGCAGGCGGCGTAGCACGCGAGAGACGGCATTCAGCTGCATCAGGCGGTAGCGCCGCAAAAGGCCAAGATGCAGGCCGATCACCCGGATCGGGCCTTCCTCTGTGTCCAGATCCGCCCGAATGGCACCTCGTGGCTCCAGCCCCGGCAAATCCAACCCCTGCGCTTCAATCACCTTTATCGAAGGGCGCAACAACATCGCATTGCCATGCCAGCCAAGAGAGCCCCGAGGCTGTCCAAAATCCACGGGCATAAGCCCCTTCTTTTCGACCAGATCGCGTGGCAGGGCTGTTGGACGTGGCGGGAGCCGTTTGTCTGCCTCCTGCAACACAACGATATCTGCGCGCAGCGCCCGGATCACCACCATAGACCGCGCCGGGCGCCGTTGCATATCAATGCCAACACATTTCTGAAGATTGTAACTGGCAATACGCACGGTGAGCCTGTCTCTGATGCTGGTGTCTGATCCTGATGATACGTCTTGCTGCGGGTTTGTTAAGTGCCGCAGAAGGTTTGTGTCACTCTTTCTTCGGGTCGTGGCGGCAGGCAATAGCTTCGGTACTCCGGATCCTCCTGATAGGGATCTGCCAAGGCGCCAGCCAATTGGTGGAAGGGTTCAAAATCACCCGCCACTGCGGCGGCAATCATGGCTTCCACCTGATGATTGCGCGGGATGCGCGCCGGATTGGCCGCGGCCATATGCTGTGCCACGGCATCTTCACCCTCCGTGAGCCTTGCCTGCCATTTTGTATGCCAAGACGCAAAATCCTTGTGAGGGATCAGCATCTCCGAACTTTCAGGAGTGCGCGACAAAGATCTGAAACCATTTGTGAAATCAGCCTTTTGCTCTGAAAGGATGGTGAGAAATTCAATGATGAGAGCTTCATCCTGCTCATGTGCTTCAGAGAGCCCCAGCTTGGCGCCAAAACGGGCGCGCCAAGCGCTTCGGATCACATCTGGCATGGCGTTGACCAGATCGGTAAACTCGGCCACCGCAGCGTCGGAGTTGTCTTCGAGCGGCAGCAGCGCCGTGGCCAGCTGTGCTATGTTCCAGACGGCGATATCTGGTTGATTTCCATAGGCATAGCGCCCGTTTCGATCTATGGAAGAGAACACCTGTCCGGGATGGAATGTATCCATGAAGGCGCAGGGCCCAAAGTCGATGGTTTCGCCGGAGATTGTCGCATTGTCGGTGTTCATCACCCCGTGGATGAACCCCAATGCCATCCAATGCGCGATAAGTTTCCCCTGTGACCGGATCACGGCCTTTAAAAACTCTGCGGCGCTTGTGGCTTCGGGGTAGTGACGTGCGATGGCGAATTCCAACAGCGCGGCCAGCCCCTCTTTGTCTTGCCGTGCGGCCAAAACCTGAAAGGTGCCCACGCGCAGGTGACTGCTTGCCACCCGCGTCAGAACCGCACCGGGCAGAGGGCGTTCACGGATGACCTCTTCGCCGGTGGTGACGGCGGCTAGCGCACGCGTTGTTGGCACACCAAGCGCATGCATGGCCTCAGACATGATATATTCGCGCAGTACCGGACCCAGCCAAGCGCGCCCGTCGCCACGGCGGGAGAAAGGCGTGGGCCCAGACCCTTTAAGCTGAATGTCATATCCCTTTGTTTCACCAAGCAAAACCGCGCGACCATCCCCCAGTTGCGGGTTCCAGTTTCCAAATTGATGGCCGGCATAGAGCTGCGCCAGCGGCTCTGCGCCGTCAGGTAGTACATTGCCGGCAAAGACCTGCGCGAGCTGCGCCTCATCTTCTGTACCGGTGATGCCCAAGGTGGCGCCAAGGGGCTGATTATACGCAATCAATTGCGGCGCGCGCACGGGTGTCGGCATTTGACGGGCGTAAAGCCGATCAGGCAGGCGGACATAGCTGTTTTCAAAAGGAATATGCAGGGTCATGAGGGCAACATAAGCGCGGAGGGAAAAAATGCCACCCCGCGCCTTGTTTCAGCGCAGACGCGTCAGGCGTGTGCCGTGCTCTGCTGCGCGAAAGCCAAGCCGGGCAAACAGCTTGCTGGAGGTGGAAGGGTTTGGAGACCCTTCGACATGGAGCGCCACCACACCATTGTTTTCAAGCGTTTGGCAGAGGCCAAACAACGCATTGGAGGCCATACCGCGCCCGCGCACATTGGGGCGAATGAAAACCTCCTCAATCGTGCCGCTCAGCCCTGCAAATGCCATGGACCAGGTGAATGTCACAATCACATAGCCGACCGGCGCGCGCCTTGGGCCGATCAGATAGGCAACCCCATAGGGGGAGCCTTCCAAAAGCGGCTGAAGCGCGGTCTGCCGGTGCGTTGCATCCGATGTGATCTGATGTTCGGCGTGAAAGGCCGCCACGAGAGCTTCGAGTTTGGCAAAGTCGTCAGCGGTGGCAAGGTGCAGCGCGCCGGTCATAGGCGGGACAGTCTTTCTGTCAAAAGCGCAAAAAAGCCGTCTGCGTCGACATCCCCGATGAAGAGCGCATTGGGGGTACGTTCTGTCACGCCCCACCAGTCGGCGACGGTCATGCCCATGGTGAGCTCAGATTGCGTTTCGATCTCCACATTGATGTGGCGTCCGGAAAAGAGATCTGGCGCGATCAAGTAGGCGGTGACGCAGGGATCATGAAGTGGCGCACCTTCGGAGCCATATTTCTCTTTGTCAAATCTCTCAAAGAAATCCGTCATTTCTGCGACGGCTTTGCCAACCTTGGTGCCCAGCGCGCGGAAGGCATCATTGCGTGGTTTCGTCACCAGAACCTTGTGGGTTACATCCAGGGGCATCACCACAATTGATACGTCAGATTTAAACACAATATCAGCAGCTTGTGGATCAACGTAAATGTTAAACTCAGCGGTAGGTGTGATGTTGCCAACTTCAAAATAGGCCCCGCCCATCAGGATAATTTCCTGAACCTTTTCAATGATGTCCGGCGCTTTTGTGAACGCGGTTGCGATATTGGTTAGGGGTCCAAGCGGACAGAGCGTGACGGTGCCGGTGTCGTGGCTGCGCAGGGTTTCGATGATGAAATCGACCGCATGTTGGGACTCTAAGGTCATGACAGGATCCGGCAGAGCAGGCCCATTGAGACCGGTTTCTCCATGCACATGTTCTGCGGTCACCAAGGCCCGTCCCATTGGGCGATCACATCCCTCATAGACCTTAACGTTTGCTTTACCTGCCAACTCACAGACAATGCGTGCATTTTTCGATGTCAGGGAGAGTGGCACATTGCCTGCTACGGCGGTGATGCCTAAGACGTCAATCTCTTCTGGGCTGGCAAGCGCCAGAAGGATGGCGACGGCATCGTCTTGGCCCGGATCTGTGTCGATGATGATTTTGCGCGCGCTCATGGTATCCCTCTGCTGTCGTGAAGGGGCACATTCTCAGGGGGGAGAGAGCTTGTCCAGAAAGGATCGCTTGCGCGCACCAAAAAGCCTGCGATCTGGTGAAAATCCGCCGAGTTGGCCGCTGGAAGGTGCTCCGGGCTTTCTCCGCACAAGTCATATTCACTTTTTCGAAGGTGGCTGTTGTTGTGCTGTCTGATCGGGTATCGACTTGCCGAGAGACCGCATGGGGCGGGCAAGGAGCGGGCAATGGGCATGACGGGAAACAGCATTCTGACACGAGATCTGGTTTTGGTCGGTGGCGGGCATGCCCATGCGCTGGCTTTGCGGATGTGGGCCATGGCCCCGGTGGCTGGGGTGCAGCTGACGCTGATCAATCCGGGCCCCACAGCACCATATTCCGGCATGTTGCCGGGTCATATTGCCGGTCACTACACGCGGGACGCATTGGATATTGATCTTGTGAAGCTTGCGCAATTTGCCGGTGCCCGTTTGATCATGGGCGCTGCAGAGTCTGTCGATCCGGTGGCCAAGACCATCACGGTCACAGGGCGGGGTAAAATTGCCTATGATGTGGCCTCCCTCGATGTGGGGTTGCACGCAGTGACACCCCATCTGGCGGGATTGGCGGAGCATGGCGTTGGCGCAAAACCCTTGGATACCTATGCCGACCGCTGGGCCTCCTTTGTAGCGCAGGTTGCGGCGGGACAGGCTCAGCCGGATGTTGCGGTGATTGGCGGCGGCGTGGCCGGGGTTGAATTGGCCATGGCCATGGCACATCGCCTTGCTTCCGTCGGAGCCAAAGGCGGCGTCACGGTGATTGAAGCGGAAGGACAGCTTGCGCCCATTATACCACGCGCGGACCCGGTGCTGCGGGCGGCGATGGCGCGGTTGGGCGTCAATGTGGAGACCAATGCCAAGGTTGCAGAAGTCACCCCAGAGGCCGTGATCCTGAGCGATGGGCGTCATATTTCTGCGCATCTGACCGTGGCAACGGCGGGTGGGTTTGCCCACCCTTGGGTGGCGCAATCGCCGCTACCCTGTGATGCAGATGGCTTTGTCAAAGTGGATGCAGAGTTGCGTGTGTTGGGCTGTGAGGGGCTGTTTGCGGTTGGAGATTGTGCGCATCTCACGGCTTCGCCAAGACCCAAAGCCGGGGTGTTTGCTGTGCGGGCTGCGCCTGTGCTGCTGCACAATCTCAAGGCGGAACTGGCCGGGGACGCGATGCGATCCTTCTTGCCTCAGGGGGATTACCTCAAGCTGATTTCATTGGGAGGACAGGAGGCCATGGCCGCCAAATGGGGGCGTTGCCTGTCCAAACCGGCGAAGCGGCTCTGGGCGATCAAGGACCGGATTGATCAGAAATTCATGGCGCAGTTCACCCATTACCCCAACATGGGGGCGTCCCTATCACCAGACCAAGGAGCGGTGGCCTTTGGTGCGGAGGAAACTGCGCAGCAGATGCTGTGTGGCGGCTGTGGGGCCAAGGTTGCCCCGACAGAATTGGCCAAAGCTTTGGCTCAGATGCCACAGAATAGGCGCGCGGATGTTGTGAGCGGCCCCGGAGATGATGCGGCGCAGCTGCGCTTTGGCGATGTGACACAGGTGATCAGTGTGGATCACCTGCGCGGCTTTGTGGCGGATCATGGCCTGGTTGCGCGCATCGGGGCGGTACATGCCTTGGGGGACATCTGGGCCATGGGCGCGGCACCGCAAAGCGCGCTGATGTCGGTGACCCTGCCGCGCATGTCTCCGGATTTGCAGGCCCGCGCCATGGCGGAAATCATGGCGGCAGCAGGGGATGTGGTGCGCCACGCCGGAGCGGACATCGTTGGCGGGCATAGCACCATGGGGGCGGAGCTCAGCATCGGCTTGACCGTGACGGGCGTGCTGGAGCAGGCCGCGATCACAGTTGCGGGGGCGCAGCCCGGCGATGCGCTGATCCTGACGCGCCCGATTGGCTCAGGTACGATATTGGCGGCCTCCATGCAGGGAAAAGCGCGGGGTGCAGATGTGACAGCGCTTCTGGAGCGAATGGCGCGGCCGCAGGGAGATGCGGCGGAAATGTTGCGATCTGCGCATGCCATGACGGATGTGACGGGTTTTGGCCTGGCAGGGCATTTGAGAGCGATCTGTGCAGCCTCTGATGTGGCGGCTGTGTTGGATCTCGCAGCAATCCCGACCTATGCGGGGGCCGAAGCTCTGGCCGCAGAAGGACATCGCAGCACGATCTATGAGGCCAACCGCGCCCATGCGCCGGTGACTGGGGGGGCGGGGCCAAAGGTCGCTCTGTTGCATGATCCGCAGACTGCGGGAGGGCTGCTTGCAGCGGTTGCGCCTCAGGCGGCCGAAGGGTTACTGATAAAGCTGCGCGCAGCGGGGCATGAGGCGGCCGTGATTGGTCAGCTTGAGGCCGGCCCAGTGGCGCTGCGCTGTTTGTGAGCGTGGGGAGCCCCTATGCGTCTGCCTGTTGTCGCGCGATGATCTTTGATGCGGTCTGTGCCAATGTGGCATCGCTGAGATCCTCAAGGAACAGCTCTTGGGCCTTGGCAGCATGGTTGCGGGAGATGCGCCGATACCTCGGGTCATAATGGGTTTCAATCAAGGCGCGCGTGAGGCTTGGGTAATCCTGCGCCGCCACCAAAGCCTTCCATTGCGTGACACAGTCATGACCGTGGTAGCTTGTCAACTGCTCCAGCACCTGAAGCAGTTTGTCGGTGTCCGCGCGCATGTCGGGGTAGGCTGTGATGAGATGGGCCACACGCGCGTCAAGCGGCGCATTGAGACGCAGGGTTGGGGCAGCGATCATGGCTTGCCAGAGGCTGGGCGGCAGGATCAGGCGGCCAATTTTGGAGCTTTCCGCCTCCACATAGACCGGACGGGCCGGATCAAGCCCGGCGATCCCCATGGCGAGCCTGCTTTCAAAGGCTTTTTGGCTGGGCTGATTTGCGCCCATGGGGCCAAAAAGACTGCCACGGTGTTCTGCCATGGCTTCCAGATCCAGCGTCTGTGCGCCTTGTTGTGCCAGGTGATCCAGAAGGCGGGTTTTGGCGGTGCCGGTGCCCCCGTCGATCAGCACAATGGGGCAGGGCATGCGCCCATCATAAAGAGCTTTGGAGACAAGGCGGCGATAGGCCTGATACCCACCCTCCACCGTGTCAGCGCGCCAGCCGATCTGTTTGAGTATGATCGCAACCGAGCCAGAGCGTTGGCCGCCCCGCCAGCAATACACCAGCGGCCTGTAGCTGCCATCCCGTTCTGCCAAAGGCCCCTCTAGATGTGCTGCCATACTGCGAGAAACGATTGCCGCGCCAATCTTGCGCGCTTTGAAGGGGCTGTCCTGAACATAGATGGTGCCAACTTTGGCGCGCTCTGCATTGGACATCGCAGGCAGATTGATGGCGCCGGGGATGTGGTCTTCGGCAAATTCCGCAGGCGAGCGCACATCAATGATCTCATCAAATGGCAATGTGGCGAGATCGGAGAGTTGGGTCAGCGTGAGAGGCATGTGCACATCCGGATTGAGATGCGCATTGCATAGCGTGAACTGCTTCTTCGAGCCAGTGTTTCCGACGTACTGGCCATGCCTGTGTGAAAGACTAAGCCTAGGCTCAGGACCCATTAATGTTTTAGCACCGGTTTGACAGATTTTCGAACCGACAAGGAACATGGCCGCAGGAATAGTGTTCTATTTCAAGGGTATGTGACGATGCTCAGTTCGAACATCCGCCAAATCGCAGACGTCAAAATCGCGGCATCTCAGTGGCGTGAGATGCTTGTAAATAGTTCCACTATGTCCAGCACATCTCAAACCCCTGATATTTTGCGATTTTGGCGCCGGTGCAGAAAAATTAATGGGTCCTGAGCCTAAGCACGCTATATGTTGCAAGGGGCGCAATAAGACCCATGCAACATATAAAATTATCCTATTATTTGGTTCAAATTTAGTATAAAATATTGCTCGTATTTATTTTTAAGGTAACGTTATGAAAAAGCATATTTTTGCAGCAGCGGTTGTGTCTCTTATTTCCGGCGGAGGCGCCGTGCAAGCGGAGCCCGCATTTGGATTTGGTCTCAGCTATGTTTTTGGCGGTGATTGGGCTTTAGGTGTCCGTGTATTCCATGACAATGAACCGGATGAAGTGAAGCTGGCCTTGGGTGCGGATTACAAATTTGGATCCGGCTCTTTTCGCCCAACTGTTGGTGTGGCCTATCTGGCCGATGACTATTATCTGGACCTAAGCCTTGGTTATGACACCGGCACACAAGCGCTTGATTACGGTCTTGGACTGGGCGCTTCTTTTGAGACAGAAGAGCCAGAGAGCGGCGGCTCTCCCGATGTTGATCCTTCCGATGTGCCGACGACTGGTCCAATCGGATGTGATACTGCGACAGCTGGTTTGAGGTCTGCCTGCTCAAACTAACTCAACTCGCGGATCCTGTGTGATCTCTGCCCCATCTTGCGCGTCGTCCAAGTGCACAAGATGGGGCAGGGATCTACCGCTAAATATATCGTTCCCGAGGCACCATAGCCAAGCAATCACACAGCTTCATTTTGATGCGCCGGCCTCTGGCCGTGATGATTGTGCTGCCTGTGATTTGGTTTTATCGGAACGATCAGGTCTCAGCCTCTCTAGAGCATGAGTGCTGTGCTTTGACCAATACTAACGCACAACGTGCAGAGCGCCCGCCGGTGCGTGTGAGTTGACGTGCGGCGTCTAAAACGAGGCGGGTGACCGACATGTCAAGAGGGCCGTCACACGTGCTATGTTGTGGTTGTCTTATCCGGCTTGATTGATGGAGCCATACATCAAATCATCCAGAGTGACCCGATCGACCCTAAGACTTCGCGTCATGAGAGGGGAAATGGGAGGGGTTGCGAGACCATCGGTGCGCGCAACAGAAAGCGCACCGCTCATCGACCAAAGAATGGCGTTTTGGTGGCTCTGCGTGATGCAGAATTCTGTTACAGAATGAGGTATGTGCATCAAATTTGGTAATGTGTGTGATGTGAAGACCGGCAAGTTGATCGCCCGAAATTTCGCTGAACTGCCATGTTTCATTCTTACCTGCCGAATGGCTGGATTCTTTGATGTCATCGCATTGTCGGCGCATAGGCGCCGTTATTGAGAGTGTCGAAAGTTACAAATGCGGGGTTGATCAGGCTTGGGTCGTCACACCTTTAAAGTTGTTTTGGTGCATGTTGTGTTTTGGGGGAACTGGTGTGGCGATCATCGATAGATACGCCGGTGTCATGATGGTAAGGCGCCGGCGCTCGCAAAGAGGGCCGGCGCGTGCCTTGGGTTTCGTGAGCGGTCTGGCATGGGCACAGACAGATCAAAATGCCAAGGCGTAACATTTTGATCAGACAACCAACGCCTGAGGGAGGAGGAGGGAGAGTAGGCGTTGGTCGTCTAAATGCGTCACATATGCCTAGGGAGGGCTGCGGCGCAGGTCGTTCCCGGAAGCAGTTGATCCATTCCCCAGATCCTGTCGCTCCGTGTAACCTTGATATGGTGCAATTCTAAACAAATCGTTTTTGAATCTAAGAAGATTCATTGTGAATTCATGCCAAATGGCCGGTGTCTTCTTTTTGGCGCGTCTCGTACCGGCATATCGTCTTGACGCTTAGGGCGCGCTCAGGCCAAATCGCGTCAAACGGGTGAAGTGGGGTAGGGTGACAATGCTGAAGAGCTTCAAGGCAACCGTACTCCGTTTTCTGGAGAAGGGCGGCTTTGTGCGCAGCTCGCACCTGGCCCTGTCTTTCATGTTTGCCATTTTTCCCTTCTGTCTATTTGCTTTGTCGCTTGCCGGTGTGCTCAGCCCACAGGCCAAGGTCGATGATCTGGTGAATTTTGCCATTGGTGCCTGGCCGGATGCGATTTCGGGGCCCATTGAAAGCGAGCTGCGTGCGGTGCTTCAGGCCGGGAGTTCAACGGTGACCGTAGGGGCGCTTCTGGCGATTATCTTCGCCTCAAATGGTGTCGATGCGATCCGGCTTGTCATCACGGACGCCTATCGCGAGACCGATCCGCGCCCCTTCTGGAAGACACGAGGCCTGTCGATCCTTTTTGTGATCGCTGGATCATCCCTGTTTGTTATCGCAGGCGGCGTCAGCCTGATTGTGCCACTGGCCTTGCACTATTTTGATGAGTTTGTGCCGTGGCTCAATCAATCCATTCTCAGCAATGAGGATTTCCGTCAGTTGGTCACGATCTCGATCAGCCTGTTCTTCCTCTATGCCTGTCACAAATGGCTGCCGGGGGTAAAACACAAGACAGGCGACCTCTGGCCGGGCATTTTATTGTGCGTCATCCTTTGGTGGGCGGCTTCTAAAGCCTTTGCTTTTTACATCTCCAGTTTTTCGACCTATTCCGTGACCTATGCGGGATTGGCCGGGATCATGTCGGCTTTGGTATATCTGTATCTCATGTCTGCAATCTTTGTGCTGGGCGCGGAATTCAATGGCCAACTGATGGATGAGCGCCGGCGCGCACAGTGATTGCCTGATCCCGTATTGTTGCGGATTGCACCCTCCTCGACTTTGCGTAAAGTCGCCCCACTCAGGGGAGGAGACCGGGACATGACAACCACCATTGATGCGCTGTTCACTGCGCGCGCCAAGCTCTTTGAAAACAACGTTTTTCTGCGTGTGCCAGGCAATGCTGAGCGGGCCTATCATCCAGATGGGTATGACTGCACATATGGGCAGGCGCTGGCGCAGGTCATGCAGATAGCAACAGCCTTCAAAACCGCAGGTTACGGCCATGGACACCGCGTTGCCGTGTTGCTTGAAAACCGGCCTGAAATGTTGCTTGTAAAACTGGCGCTGGCACGGTGTGGCATCAGTTGGGTCCCGGTCAATCCAGACTATCGCCCTGCGGAGGTGGCCTATCTGTTGCAGGATTGTGGTGCCGAGCTGGCGCTTGTGGCGCCCACGCTCACAGAGCTGATGCAGGCGGGCATCGCCGAGAGCGGGCGTGACGTGCAGATGGTTGTGTTTGAGCAAACCTTGCCAGTATTGCCGCAAAGCCCCTCCACGCCGCCCAAATCAGGGCCGCTCACCGCTGAGACAGAATCCAGTTTGATCTACACCTCTGGCACGACGGGGCGCCCCAAGGGCTGTATGCTCAGCCATGCCTATGAGGTGGAAATGGGGCAGTGGTACGCCTCTCGCGGGGGGCTGATCCAGTTTGAAGCGGGGCACACCAAAGTTTACTGCCCCCTGCCGCTTTTTCATGTGAATGCCGCCATTTTGCTGTTTATGGCAGTCATCGAAACCGGCAGCACCCATATCATTCCTGAGCGGTTTCGCGCCAGCGCGTGGTGGCGGGAACTCGCGGAAACAGAGGCGACAGCGGCGCATTATCTGGGCATCATTATTCCGGCTCTGATGAACCGGGCACCGGAAGACTGGGAGCAGAAACATAAAGTCACATGGGCCGTTGGGGCAGGGGTGGAACCCACCTTGCACCGCCCCTTTGAAGAGCGCTTTGGCTTTCCGCTGGTCGAAGTTTGGGGCATGACTGAAATGTGCCGAATGCTGGCGGATTGTCATGAGCCGCGCCAGATCGACACCCGCGCAATGGGGCGGCCACAGCCGGGGCTGGACGTGCGCGTGGTAGATGAAAATGACATCGAAGTGGTGCGCGGTACGCCCGGTGAAATGGTGCTGCGCTATAGCGATGCGACCCCAAGGCGTGGTGCGTTTTCCGGTTATCTGAACCTGCCAGTGGCCACAGAGGAGGCCTGGCGCGGAGGCTGGTTTCACACCGGCGATACAGTGATGATGGATGACAGCGATATGGTGTTCTTTGTGGATCGCAAGAAGAACATCATTCGTCGCTCTGGCGAGAATATTGCCGCTGCTGAAATCGAAGCTTGCCTGCAGGACCATCCCAAAGTGGATCGCGTTGCGGTTGTGGCGGTGCCCGATGCGATGCGCGACGAAGAGGTCATGGCCTGCATTCAAATTATCGGTGATGTTTCAGAGGCTTTGGCAGAAGAGCTGTTTGAGTGGTGCTTTGCGCGGCTGGCCTATTACAAGGCGCCGGGTTGGATCCGTTTTATGGCGGATATTCCGGTGACAGGAACCCAGAAAATTCAGAAACATAGCCTGTTTGGTGCGGAGTCTGATCCCACAGCGGGCGCTCTGGACTACCGTGGACGTAAGAAACGCGGGTGATTTTCAGCAGATCACACGAAACGGGCTGGTGTCACAAAGGATGATGAAATCCCGGTCCGTTTCGATGAGATGCCAGCCGCGTTTGCGCACGGCAAGTTCCAAAGCGGCGCGCCCGCACTCTCGATCTACATCCGCCACCCGACGCTTTACCGCGCAGGTTTCCCCGGTTGTGAGGGTTTTGAAAACCTGATCCAGCCAAGTCTGACCGGTGGTCGTATGTGCCAGTGTGGGTTGCATAGGTTTACTTGACGGTACCTTGGTAAAGGACGGGTTAACCGCGCTTCCCTAATTTTACAAAAACACAAAAAAAGCCCGAAGTATTGCACTTCGGGCTCTTTTGTTTTGGCATTTTAAGGTGCGATCAGCCGCGACGACGGCGGCGACCACCACGACCACCGGCTGCGGCGTCATCCGGGGATTTGTTGAACTTGATCCACTCTGCACCACCTTCGTCGTTGTTGGTCAGGAAGTTGGCAGCGCGGATGGCTTCCATTTCCTTGCCGGGGCGTGCCTTGGTGGAGCCCATGCCGAAGAGTTTTACGAAAGCTTCGTCGTCCATGCCTTCTGGCAAAACCACACCGGCGGCTTCAACTTCTGCTTTCTTCTCAGCGATCTTTTTCGGGCCGATTGGCAGCGCAACCGGGTTCATGATTGCGGAGGTCATGCCTGTGGCCATCGCCATTGGCAGGAAGGCGTTGTTGATACCGTGACGGTTTGGCAGGCCAAAGGAAATGTTGGACGCGCCACAGGTGGTGTTCACACCCAGTTCATTGCGCAGGCGGTTGTTGAGTTCAAACACCTGCAGACCCGCAGTGCCCATGGCGCCAATTGGCATCACCAGAGGATCAACCACGATGTCATGCGCCGGGATGCCAAAATCGGCAGCGCGTTCAACGATCTTTTTGGCAACCGCGAAGCGCACTTCCGGATCTTCGGAGATGCCGGTGTCATCGTTGGAAATCGCCACAACAGGCACATTGTATTTGGCAACCAGCGGCAGAACCACTTCCAGACGCTCTTCTTCACCTGTGACGGAGTTCAGCAGCGGACGGCCTTTGGCGGCGGCCAGACCTGCCTCAAGCGCGCCGGGCACAGAGCTGTCGATACACAGCGGGCAATCGGTCACTTCCTGCACTTTTTCCACAAGCTGACGCATCAGATCAGGTTCAACAAAGTTGTTGTCCGCGTAGCGAGGATCTTCGGCCATTTTGTTGGAGAAAACTGCGCCGGAGTTGATGTCCAGAACGGTGGCGCCTGCGGCAACCTGTGCCAGCGCGTCGGCCTGCACGCGGGAGAAATCGCCGCGCTCCAGCTCTTCGTTTAGGATTTTACGACCCGTGGGGTTGATGCGCTCGCCGATCACGGTGAAGGGCTGATCAAAGCCCATGATCGCGGTTTTGGTGGCGGATTCGATAATGGTACGGGTCATGGTCAGTCCTGTTGTGCAGCAGCGGGTTTGGTCGAGGCGCCGCCATTTTCAATGGCCCAGTTGGCATTGGTTTTGATGCCACCGAGCGGGAAGAAGTGTACTTTTTCGATGTTGAAGTCGGGGTTGGCCGCCTTATGCGCTGCCAGACCGGCCAGAACTTCGGTGGGCTCATGTGGCAAAAGCAGTTTGGACACATCTTTCGCGCGCTTCTGCAGCACTTTGAGAGAGGGGCCAACGCCACAGGCAATCGCGAATTTGATCATGGTCTGCAGCTTGGCGGGGCCTGCAATACCGATGTGGATCGGCAGGTTCATACCGCGCTCTTTCAGCGTGTTGGCCCATTCGATCACTGGGTCTGCCTCAAAGCAGAACTGTGTCGCCAGCGCCATGGAGGCGTCGGTGCGCTTGGAATATTCCTGTTTCCAGTCCAGCGCCGCGTAGGTGTTGGTGCGCCCGCCATCTGGGTCGATGTCCATGTTGGGCTCTGGGTGGCCGGCAACATGCAGATTGGTAAAGCCGGCTTTGTCAAACAGGCCAGTGTCCAGAAGCTGCATGGAGTCAGAAAAATCGCCGTGTGGGGTTGTCACGCCACCTGCGAGCAACAGCGCCTGTTTCACGTCGGCTTCGCCCTGATACATGGAGATCCAGGTCTCAAGCGTGGCTTTGTCTTTGATGATGCGCGCCGGGAAGTGGGGCATCACATCATAGCCCTCGCCTTTGATGCGCTTGGCTGTGGCAACCATGTCTTCGATTGGGGTGCCTTCGATGTGCGCGATGTAAACGCGTGTGCCTTCTGGCAACAGAGCGCGGAAATCCTCAACCTTTGCCGCTGTGCGCGGCATGACTTCGATGGAGTAGCCCTTCAGGAAAGCTTCCATCTCCGGCGAGGTGGTCTTGCCCTCTTCCGACTTGCGCTTGAAATTCAACAAAGCCATTGCGGCCTCCCAAAATGAGGGGCGTGTCATGCCCAGCCTTCATTTGCGATCAGAGCCTTGATGCGCTCGCGATCGTATTCTGCCTCAAGCCGCGCCACCTCATCCTCCAAGATGGTTTGCGGCTCACCTTCTACTGTGTAGGGATCAGCTTTGCGCCATTCTGCCAGATACGCATCCGTACCCGAAGCGCCGACCTTCATCGCTGCGCGGTCAATGGCCTGCTCAAAGCGTTCTGCCAAAGGCTTTTTCGCGCCGCGACGCCCTTTGCCCACAATCACTTGAGCGGGAATATCGCGCCAGTAAACAATGGTAACATCAGGCATGGGATTTGATTCCTCCAGTATCGGTAGATCATTCCTAGGGCAGGGATGACGACCGGCTTGGTACAATTTCGACAAAAGGAAAGCTTAACGCGACCTCGGGGTTTGTTGTGAGCGCTTTGTAGCCCTGACAAGGCGCGCTGGCTATGTGGTGCGGCGTGAAATCTTTACATGATAAAGATGAAAGGCGCAGAGGCGTAAAATCAATGCTCGGTTTCAAGGCATTGAATGGGCTGGAGGGATTGCGTGGCGTGAGCCGAAGGACTAGGTTGAGATCAACACGAAATGGAGGGCGTGACGATGACGCCCAAGCGTCCCAAAGGTGCGGGCGCATTCCCAAAACCGGTTGAGAGCCCCGCGCCCAAACCGCCCGATCCCAGCACGCTTTATGCGGCGCTGGATCTGGGCACCAACAGTTGTCGCATGCTGATTGCTCAGCCAAAGGGCAGTCAGATTCATGTGGTGGACAGCTTTAGCAAGTCTGTCCAGCTGGGCTCCGGACTGGAGAGCACCGGCCGTTTGTCGCGCGGCTCAATGCGGCGCACCATACAGGCCATGCGCATCTGCCAGCAGAAGCTCAAGCGCCACAAGGTGAAGCGCATGCGGCTGGTGGCCACAGAAGCCTGCCGACGCGCCAAGAACGCACGGGATTTTGTGCGGCAGGTGCGGCGGGAAACCGGCCTGCAGCTTGAGATCATTCAGGCCGAAGAAGAGGCACGTCTGGCCGTGATCAGTTGCGCGCCTTTGGTCTCTACCAAGACGGAACAGCTCTTGGTGGTGGATATTGGCGGCGGCTCTACAGAGCTTGTCTGGATTGATCTCTCTTCGGTACCCCGCATCGAGCGCCCGCGCGCGATCATGCGCCTGCGAGGCGGTTTTCACACGGTCGATAGCCCATTTCCGGCTGCCAAGGTGGTGGATTGGATTTCGGTTCCCCTCGGGGTTGCCACCCTGCGAGATCAATTCCGGGATGTGGAAGATGATGCTGCGCGCTTTGCCCTGATGAGCTGGTTTTTTGAGGAGAACCTGAGCGAGTTTGCCCCTTATAAAGATGCGCCCCCCAGTGAGGGGTTTCAGATCATTGGCACCAGCGGCACGGTGACAACTGTTGCGGCGAGCCATCTTGGATTGCGGCGGTATGACCGCAACAAGGTGGATGGGCTGCGCATGACCAGCGATCAGATTGACAAGGTGATCCGTGGCTATCTGGATTTGGGGCCAAAGGGGCGACGCAATGATCCGCGCATCGGGCAGGATCGCCAGGCTCTGATCATGAGTGGCTCTGCAATTTTGCAGGCACTCTTGCGCTGCTGGCCGACGGATCGGCTCTCTGTTGCAGACCGCGGGCTGCGGGAGGGCCTGCTTTATGCGCAGATGAGTGCAGATGGAGTCTTGGAAGACGGGCATTTTTAAGACGTTCGGATTGCGGTTCGCCTTGTGAAGCTGACAAAAATGATTAGAAGACACTCTCTCTAGAGAAAACGGGTGCGGATATGGCCAAGAAACCGACCGGCAAGAACACATCAGGACGCGGACAGCGTGATTTGACCATTAAGGTCAAGTCTGCGCGCGGGCGCAAATTGTCCAGCACCCGTTGGTTGCAGCGCCAGTTGAATGATCCCTACGTTCTGCGCGCCAAGGCCGAAGGCTACCGTGGTCGCGCGGCCTTTAAAATCATGGAACTGGATGACAAGTATCGCTTTCTCGTTCCGGGTGCGCGGGTTGTGGATCTGGGCTGTGCGCCCGGTGGCTGGTGTCAGGTGGCCGTGCCGCGCGTGAATGCGCTTGGCGAGAAGGCTGGCAAGAAAGTTGGCACCATTTTGGGGGTCGATCTTCAGGAAGTGGAGCCTATTGCGGGCGCTGAAATCCATCAGCTTGATTTCATGGAAGACGATGCCGATCTAAAGGTCAAAGACTGGCTTGGCGGTCAGGCGGATGTGGTGATGAGCGACATGGCCGCGGCCAGCTCCGGACACAAACAGACCGACCACCTGCGCATTATGGCACTCTGTGAAGCGGCGGCTTACTTTGCATTTGACGTGCTGGAAGAGGGCGGCACCTTTGTGGCCAAAGTATTGGCCGGGGGGGCGGAAGGCGAGCTTCAGAAGCTCCTGAAACAGAAGTTCACCAAAGTCGCCAATGTGAAACCGCCCAGCAGCCGCTCAGACAGTTCTGAAAAATTTGTGGTCGCCACAGGCTTTCGCGGCTGAGCGAAACTTGCCACTGGCCTTATGCGTTGCGGCGCAGGGAGCTTGTGGCATTTTGCAGCAAGCGATCCGCAAGGAAGTCACCCTCAGCGCGCGCGGCTCTGGCCTGCGCGCTTTGTGAGGCAAGGTTCTGTTGGCGCAGAAGCTCGAAGAGGCGCGCATGGCGCGAGACCTTTTGAGGCTCTGCTTTGGGCGTCGCAAATAAAGCCTGAAACATGAATATCTCCTATGGCGGCAGGCGCCCGGGCAGACTGGGCGCATGTGTGATTTTGCCTGTGAGAGATGGTGAAACTGGTGCGCAAATACGGCGTTTCTGCGAAGCGCCTTTAAAAATCGACTTAAGCTTTGCCGCGTGCGCGGTCTTCTGACGTGGCATTTCCGGCATCGCGCCAGCGATTATGGGTCCACATCCATTGGCCCGGGTGTGCCCGGATTTGCGCCTCTAGGCTTGCGTTTACGGCCTGCGTCATCTCCTCGGGCGTGCTGCGCACGATGGCTGGTTCCGTAACAACCTTGTAGCTGCCGTCAGGCTCGCGGACACCATAGACCGGTATCAGCGGTATGTCATATTTCAGCGCAAGTTCGGCTGACGACAAAGCCGTGCGTGCGGGTTTGCCCATGAAGGGCATCACAGGCGCATTGTTGATGCGTTGATCCTGAACGATACCGACAAAGCCGCCGCTGCGCAGATGTTTGATCATGCTGGACATACCGCGGCGACCGCGTTCAAACATCGGTTCCCCAAATTTGGCCATGGCCTCCACGTAGTGCGCGTTAAAGAAGGGATTGTTCATCCGCTTGTAGAGCACACCAATTGGGATGCCATTCGCCAAAAACGCCCCGCGCGCGGCCAGATAATTGCCAAAATGCCCGGTGACCAAAAGGCCGCCTTTGCCCTCCGCTTGCGAAGCTTTCGCGATCTCCAGTCCGGGGCCAAGGATCGGGACCGCCGCACAACGTGCCAGAAACTCATCGGGCGAATAGGTTTCCATGAGCATGCGCCCCATGGTCTCTGGTGTTTCGCGCACAATGGCTTCGACCGCATCGTGGGACAGCTCAGGCATCACCAAGGCAAGGTTTTCGCGAATGCGGCGACGACTGCCTGAGAGGGGGGCCAGAACTTTGGTGGCAAATTTTCCGGCAAGTGTAATGCGCTGTTCATAAGGCAGGGTGCGCATGGTCGCGAGGAACCCACGGATGAAGACGTCACTCACACGATGAGAGAATTTGCCCTGCGGTGCGTCCATGGTGGGGATGTTCCTGCGTTGCATCTGTCCAAAATTCAGTTTCGTATTTAGGTTCTGTCCTGCGCACGCGCAAGCACATTGCCGCGTTTGCGAAGGCATCCCCATCACATTGCGCACGGGGATTGCAGGGCGGGGGCTTGTCTGGCATTGAATGAAGCAAAGCGGTTTAAAAACAATGGAGAGACAGGAATGATCCTCGGACATATCGGAGCGCGCAAAGGCTCCAAAGGCGTGCCGGGCAAAAACTTCAAGGATCTCTGCGGCAAGCCGATGATTGACTGGTCTCTCGACCAGCTGCTTGAGCATCCTGAAGTCGATGCTGTGGTGGTGTCTACAGATGATGAAGCCATATATGAGCATGCGGTCGCCAAGGGCGCTTTGCCAATTGGGCTGCGTCCGGCGGAGCTGGCTACAGATTCCGCGCCCAAATGGGGTGTTTGGCAGCATGCCATGGCCACGGCGGAATCCACCGCAGGTCAGGCGGCGACGGCTTTTCTCGATTTGGACTGCACTTCACCTCTGCGTCACAGCAGCGATATCAGCGGGGCGATTGATCTCTTTCTGAAAGAGGCGCCGGATATGGTGATGAGCGTCTGTGAGGCGCGCAAGAACCCCTATTTTAACCTTGTGGAACCGGATGAAACCGGAGCACTGCATGTGAGCAAACCGCTGCCCGGCGGCGTCTGGGCGCGGCAGGCCGCGCCAACGGTCTATGAGCACGCCGCCTCAACCTATGTGGTTGCGCCAGAGTATCTGCGCCGTGCCAAAACCATTTATGAGGGGCGTGTGATCCCGTTTGAAATGCCGCCAGAGCGCTGCATTGATGTGGATTCCCCCTTTGATTTCAAGCTGGTCGAGATGCTTCTGCGTGAAGAGCTTGGTCAAGACGGCTGAAGGAGGCCAGACAAAATGGACAAACAATTGGACGGGCGCACAGTCTTTATCACAGGGTCCGGCGGTGTGCTGGGCTCCACCTATGTACGCCGCATGCTGGAAGTTGGTGCCAAGGTTGTGGCCACCGATCTGCCCGGTGCACGCGCGGATACCCTCAAAGAGGCGCATGGCGATAATCCGAACTTTGGCTACTACGACCTGAACGTGGGTGTCGAAGAAGAGGTGGTTGAGATCTTCAAGCGGGTGATGGCAGATGGCTGGCAGCCCAATGTGGTGCTCAACAACGCCGCCATCACCGGTGAGATGCTGATGGGCGCGGGCAAGCCGTTTCCGGATTTTGCCGATACCAGCGTCGAAGACTTTGAGCGCACCATGCGCACCAATCTCACCGGTGCGTTCATGATCGCGCGCCAGATGGATCGCGACATCGTGGGCAAATACCCAAGCGCTTTGATCAATGTGGCGTCGATGTATGCCCTTAACGGTGCGCATCACCCGATTTATGACGGCATGCCGTTTAAGAACTTCTCTGCCTATGGCGTGTCCAAAGCAGGGATCCACGGCATGACCGTCTGGCTTGCAGGCTATTGGGCCAAGCGCGACGCCACCGTGAACACCATTGCGCCGGGCGCTGTGTTCAATGGCCATTCTGAGGAGTTTCAGAAACGCGTCGGCGCGCTGATCATGCAGGACCGCATGGCGCAGCCGGATGAAATCGCAGATGTGATGCTCTTCTTGGCCAGCAAACACGCAGGCCATATGACCGGTCAGATGGTCAATGTGGATGGGGGCTTCTCCGCGTGGTGATCGCGGTCATCGGTGCCGGCTCGATTGGCAAACGCCATGCGGCCAATCTGGCCGCATTGGGCGAGGCTGTTGAGCTGATCGGCTGGCGCGGGTTTGACCGCGCCGCCTTTGAGACACGGCAAGACATCGAGGCGGTGGTGATTGCCACCTCTACCCCGATCCGGCTGGAACTGATCGAGATGTGCGCTGCACATGATTGGCCGTTTTATGCAGAAAAACCGCTGGCCTGGCGTGTGGCGCAGGTGGAGGCCATTCACGCTGCTGCCGCCCCTGTAGCGGCGCGCTCCATGGTGGGGTTCATGATGCGCTATCACCCTGCGGTGCGGGCGCTGGCCGCGCTGGATCTGAGCCAGACCTACGGGTTTTCATTCGAGATCGGTCATGACGTGCGCCAGTGGCGGGAAAACTGGTCCTTTGCCGGGAGCTACGCCGCAGAGCCAGAGGGCGGCGGCGTCTTGATGGACCTGTGCCATGAAATGGATCTGGCGCTGGCGGTGATGGGCCCGCTTGAGATCTCTGATGTGCGCGCCCTGGCACATGACGATTTTCCCCAGATTGATTTTGCCACCCGCGTGGATGTTGTCTCGGCCTCTGGAGCAGTGGGCACCATTTCGATGGATTATGTCTCACCTGTCTCGTTGCGCAAAGCCGCGTTACGGGGCGCAGAACGCGTTGTGGATTTGGATTTCCTCACCCCCACCTTGTCGGAAGATATGGGGCAGGGTGCGCAGGTCACGCCATTTTCCTTTGAGCGCAATGACATGTTCATGGATATGATGCGTGATTTTCTGGCGCTTGTGCGGGGTCAGGAGACATCCGGCAACCCGCTGATTCCCCGGTTTGACACCATGCGCGACAGCAGCCTGTTGATTGCGCGCGCCTGGGAGGCGCGGCGCTTCACCGGTGTTGTGGATTTGGAGATGTCCTAAATGCCCAAGCCTTTCAGGCGTTGTCCTGAAAGGCTTTTTGCAGGCCCTGGGTCCAGAACGTATCGCTGTTGAGCAGATCCACAAAGCGATCCGCAGAGCGGCCTTCGCCAAAGCCGGTGTGCGGCTGATGCGGCGTGCCCCATTGGTTTTGCAAAAATGTCTGTATTGCTGCACTGTCCTCTGCGGCGCAGGAGAACACCGATCCGGCCTGTGCGCGGTTGGTCTGGCGGGTGCCGACATCCAGTGATGGCAAGCCTAAGAAGGGTGCTTCGCGCACACCAGCAGAGGAGTTACCAATCATACAGGCCGCGTTTTTCATCAATTCTGAGAAGTGGTTAAATCGCATTGAGGGGAACTGACGAAAGCGGTCTTTTGGCAAGGCGTCGAGCACTGTGAAGATGTCTTCGGAGCCGGGATCATTGTTGGGCGCGATCACCACAAAGTTCTTTCCAGATGCCTCAAGCTCTGCAAAAAGCGCTTGGGCCTGTGCGCCCATGGTGGCCTGCTCCGACGTCACCGGATGGAAGGTCACCAGCCCGAAGTCATCAAACGGGATGTCATAATGCGCCTGCACCTCTTGCAGGGTGACACCGGAGGCGCCTGCGTGGAAATCCAGCTCTGGTGAGCCGATCACATGGATCGCCCCCTCAGGTTCGCCCATGGCCATGACCCGTTTCTTGGCGGCATCTGAGCTGACAAAATGATGGCTGGACAGCTTTGTATTGCAGTGGCGGTAGATCTCGTCAATCGTGCCGGAGACCTCACCGCCCTCGATATGCGCACAGGGGATGTAATTGGTTGCCGCCACCAAAGCGCCCGCGAGCGCTTCGATCCGGTCGCCATGAACCACCACCATATCCGGGCGCGTTTCAGTCACGTAGTCAGAAAAGCCGACCACGGTTTTCGCCAGAATGATGTCTTGCGGATCACCGGGACGCTGATTGAGGAATTCATGTTTGGTGACACCGGGCATGCGATGCACCTCGATCTTGGTCATCCCATAGCGCGCCAGCATATGCATGCCGGTGATGAAAAACGTCACATCAAAGCCCGCATCCCGCGCAGCAATGGCCAGAGGCTCCAGCTTGCCGAAATCAGCGCGGGTGCCGGTGAGGAAGAGGAGGGAGCGGGTCATTGACAGACCTCTTTGATAAGGGCGTCTACTTTGGCTTTGAACGCATGTGTCGCGTCGCGGCACGTCTTTAGCATCTCTGGTGCTGCGAGGCCGGTATCGAGCTTACTTTTCCAGTTTTTGGGCGTCGCATAGGCGGGTTTGAACCGGTAGCCGTAGAACTTGTTGGAAAACGGCACACAGATGGTTTTGCGCCCCATCAAAAGCGACCAGTAGACCCCGTGATAGGAGTTGGAAACAACCGTTTTGCCACTGGCAATAAAGGCCAGCGCCTCTTCCAGAGAATTGCAGTTGTTTGACAGTTTGGGCATGTCGTCGGGGATGCCGAGTTTCTGTTTCTCGGTTTTGCCACCATGAAAATAGAACACCACGTCGTGTTCAGGGGCTGCCTGCGCGTCAAACAGAGGCGACATGCAGCTGGCGCAGGGAGCGTAGTCGTAACGCGTGTCGCCATAGTCGCGGCTGCCGACCAGATCACAGAGTGCACGTGCGCGGCTGTATTTGCGTGAAATCGGAAAGGTTTGCCGTGTTCCCACCCCCCAGGCGATGTGTTTCACACCCTCCTGCTTCAGAATGCCGGCCTCATCCGCGAGCCCGCCGAATATTTTGCCACCGCCATAAATCCCGATTTTGTAGTCAGGGCTTGGGGTGCGCAGGTCTTTGGCCTGAGCATCCTGCCAGTCAAAATAATCATATGGGCTGCACATTGCGTCGCCGACATTTTTGGTGTCACGCAGGTGTTGAAACATCAAAGCGGACATGAGCTACCCTCGAAATTTGTCTGCGAAATCATTGGCGTTCTTGATGCCATGGCGGGAGAGAAATTCCAAAGCGGAATTGTCTGTGATCGGATTTGCCTCAATCAAGGTCTGTTTCTCACGGAGAGATTTTGCGCGCGTGTCATTGGACACTCCGGACACGGCACCGCGGTTGATCTTGTGATCAGTTTCTTCACGAGACAGCAGGTAATAGTGATTGAGCTGCAAAACATCGGTTGTGACAAACGCCGCTGATTTGCGCGCTTTGTTGGTCGCGCTCTGACCCAAGGTGTTGACGGTGTGTTTGCCCATGGCTGCGGTTTCAAATTTATGCACGCTCACTTTGGTTACGTCGCAAGGGTCGATGATACATTTGAAATTGAGCAGTGGGCCGGATTGGTCAGCGGCGCGGGCGGTGTAGTCAAAAGGGATGGGTGCGGATGTCGGCGCTTCGTGGCCATTGTGGCCAAACATCACCCAGGGCAGCGAAATATTACTGTGTACCTCAAGTGGTTTTAGCGCTTCGGGAAGCGACATCGCCTCTTTGGGGACGATATATTCGTCCAGATCAATCATGCTCATCCAGCGAAACTTCGCGCCAAAGGTGCATATTGCATGGCAGTAAGCAACGATCTGACGTGGCAGAACCAAAACCGGTGAGGTGGTTTCGGTATGTAATTGCCATGGCACAACTGTGACCTTCATACCTTTGAAATTGCGTGCTATTTCTGCGGTGCGGTCATCTGACATATTGTCATAGAGGATGACCTCCCGCACGCCTGCAAGGGCATAGAATGTCAGCCAGTCTTCGAGCCGGCGCTCTTCGTTTTTGGCGATGGCCACAAGTGCAATGCCGTGACGATCCGCATCCGGTTTCGGGGGGCTTATGGTAATGCGCGAGGCGCGCCCTTTTTTGCGTGTTTTCTTGAACGGCCAGATCATGTTTTCCTCCGCCAGATGCCGGAGGTGTCGCTGTCACTCAGGCGCTGTGCGATGAGCGCGAAAGGTGGTTCGCCTTCGATGCTGGGGTAGTAGACCTGATCCAGAAAAGACATGAATGCGTCGCGGGCCTTTGTTGAGAAGGAAAGTGTTTCGGGCGCGGCAAAAAGCGCCGTCAGCGCGACGGTGTCTGGCGCGCGCAGGGCGACGCCGTCGATGGCCCAGTAACATTGGCCACAGGCCACCACCGGTTTGTCATAAAACATCGCCTCAAGCCCGACGGAGGAATTGACTGTCACCACACCGCGGCTGGCGGCCACCTGTGAAAACGTGTCATTGGCGTTGTCCAGAAACACTTTGCCGGGCAGGGCACTCTGGATCTGGGCGGCAAAAGATTCCGGCGCGGTGGGGTGTTCCTTGATGCGGATGTGCCATCCTTCGGGCAGGGCCTTTGCGGCTTTGGCAATGGCGTCAATCAGGATCGGGACGGTGGGGAAATTGCCGCCAAACAGGCGCAGCTGGCTGTCACCCGGTGTCTGGAGTGCCACAAAGATAAACGGATCACTGAGCGGAGGCGCATCCAGGACTTCGGCGTCTCGCAGGGCGCTGCGCTGTTTGATCTGGCCCTTGATGTCGCGCCAGTTGCGTTTCTCCGCTGTGTGATACCAGTCTGCGTAAGGCGCAATGTCACGCGGCAGGCAACTTGCGTTGTTTACGCCCTGCGGATCCACAGTGATCCGGCCCGGAAAAGGCCCAAGTTCAAAAAACAGGGTTTTGGCGCCTGCGGCCTTGGCGCCCTGCATAAACACGCGGCGCGTCCCGTTAAGCCCATTCCAGCAGACCGCGACCTGATCGGCGTGTTTGGTAAAATAGGCGCGGGCGCCATTATATTGCAGCTTGAGCAGCCACAGATGCAGCGCCTGCGCAAAGCCGCTGGCACCGCGATCCTTGGACATTTCCAGCGCCTCTTGGGCGACCTTTGCGGTTTCTGGCCAGCTGCGCAGGCTGAGCGGAGCCAGTTTGCGCCAGTGGATTGGCCCACTCTCAGAGAGAACGCGCGCAATGGTGGCGCGTTTCTTTTTGCGTGGGTCCAGACAGGTGAATTGGAAGCGCTGCATCTGGCTTCAGCCCTCCAGATCTTCCCACTTCAACTGCGTGTTTCGTGTGACTGCCCGTGTCAAAGTTTTGCCCACTACCTTGTCAAAGTCATAGCCCGGGATTTCGCCAGAGCCCGGACGGCGGACCCAGATGTCTTGCTCGGTGATCACGTGACCTTCTGGCAGATCCTTGTCAGCCACCACAGAGGCGCGGGCAAAGGCATAAACCGGTTCTTCGGCCTCAGTGCGCTGTTTGGGGTTGTTGGCGGCAATCCAGATTTCACGGGAGCGTTCAATCAGAAAGCGCAGCTCTGAGGGGTCCATCGAATTGATGATGTCCGGGCCCTGACGATAGCGCGTGTCGGTATAGTGTCGTTCCAGAATGCAGGCGCCCAGCGCCACAGAGGCCAGTGCCATTTCTGGCCCGATGGAATGATCGGAGAAGCCTATAACCGCATTTGGAAAAGCCTCTTTGAGATCGGTCACGCCGCGCAGAGACACGATTTCGGGCGGCGAAGGGTAGAGGTTGGTGCATTCCAGCAGCGCATACTCCACGCCTGCCTCTTCGAGGATGGCGACAGAGCGTTGCATGGTTTCAATGGTTTGCATGCCGGTGGACATGATGACAGGTTTGCCAAAGGAGGCGATATGGCGGATCAAGGGCAGGTTGTCGGCCTCACCGGAGCCGATCTTGAATGCCGGAACGCCCGCCTCTGCGAGGAAATCCGCAGCTTTGCGCGAGAAAGGCGTGGAGATGAAAATCATACCCAGCTCTTCCGTATAGCGCATCAGCTCCAGTTCATCCTCGGCGGACAATGCGCATTGCTCCATCACTTCCCAGATCGACACATCTGCATTTGGTGGGAAGATCTGTTTGGCCTCATCGGTCATTTCATCGTCGACAAAATGGGTCTGATGCTTGACCAACTCGCAGCCAGACAAAGCCGCAAGACGCACCATTTCTTTTGCAACAGAGAGATCACCGCCGTGATTGATGCCGATTTCTGCGATGACGAGGGGCGGATGATTTGGGCCAATCTCTCGGTTGCCAATACGCATGTCGCTTCCTTTCTAATTGTCGCAGCACATTTTTCTGACTGCTATCGTCTCTGAATTGCGCTGTAAAGCGGGCGCCTGTATGAGCCAATGGTCAAAGCGACAGTGCGCCTACATGCCCAGCACCAAATCTGCGCGTAGGCCACCCAGAGTTTCACTTTCGCCAAGGCGCAGAATGCCACCATGGGCGCGGGCCACATCGGCGGCAATGGAGAGGCCCAGACCAACACCAATCCCCTTGTTCTGATTGCGTCCGGGTTCCAGTCGGGCAAAGGGTTTAAGCGCTTCTTCGCGTTGCGCAGGCGAGATGCCCGGCCCATCATCCTCCACGCGAATGCGCAGATATCGCTCTGTGATCTGGACAGAGACTTGGGCGCAATTGGCATAGCGCACTGCGTTGCCGATCAAATTTTCAACGGCGCGCCGGACCGTGGCAGGACGCAGCTCCACCTCACCGCTGCCCTCTGTTGATACAAGCGCAACATCCGCGCCGCTGCGTTTGAAATCTTCTACAATTTCGGTTGTCAGCAGGACAGGGTCGACCCCTTCTGTTTCATCCTCATAGACCCCGCGGGCAAAGCTCAAAAAGGCGTCCAGCATGCGTTGCATTTCTTCGACATCGCGTTCCAGCGGTTCCCGATCCACATCATCCAGGAGGGACAGGCCAAGCTTAAACCGTGTCAGCGGCGTACGCAGATCATGGCTGACCCCCGACAACAGAAGGGTGCGTTGCTCCATCTGGCGCTCTATCCGGGCACGCATGTCCAAAAACGCGCTGCCCGCTGCGCGCACTTCGATGGCGCCGCCGGGGGAATAGGCAACCGAGCGGCCGCGCCCAAATGCCTCTGCGGCGACGGCCAAGCGTTTGATTGGGCGCAATTGGTTTCTCAGATAAAGATAGGCCACAAATGTCAGGACCGCGCCAAAGAAGACCATATTTACAAAAAGCTGATGTGAGTTTGAGGCGGAAACACGGTCGCGATCAAAGTCCAGAATCGCCGGCCCATCAGGCAGGTCCAGATGCAGGAAGACCTTGCCATCCTGTGCCAGCTGCACCGCCGTGACCTGAGGCAGTGAGGCGCGAAATTCTCGCGAGATGATAAAGGCCGAAAAATCATACCAGACGCGCGTATCATCATAACTGAGATCTGTGGGGTAGGTGACCGCCATGTCCAAGGTGTTTAACACCGTCGGCAGCGCCTCAGGCACGCTCTCTTTCACGGCGACAGCATCAATAAAGAGCTGCACCTCCCGCGCAACGGCCCGTGACATCTGTTCTGTCACCCCTTCGAAATGCCGTGTCACAAGCCCGAAAGAGACCACGAGTTGCAGCAAAACCACCGGCAGGATCAGGATCAGCGCAGCCCGCCCATAGAGACTGCGGGGCATATAGCGTTTGAGCCAGCGAAAAAACATGCCTACACCTTGGCGAAAGATATTCTGAGAGGATGACCATGGACGCCCATATTCTGGCTTTCAACCCTGAACCCGGAAAAGCCGAGCAATTGGCGCCAAATCTGCGCCGCATCCTCGCGCCTAATCCGTCGCCGATGACCTTTCGGGGGACCAACACCTATCTCATCGGAGATACAGAGCTTGCCGTTATTGATCCGGGGCCAGATCACCCAGACCACCTGAAGGCCATTCTGGCAGCGGTGACGGGAGAGCAGACAATCACACATATCATTGTGACCCATGCCCATTTGGACCATTCCCCGCTGGCCAGGGCGCTCTCGGAAGAAACCGGTGCGCCGGTCTATGCCTATGGGGATCCCGATGCCGGGCGCAGTGCGGTGATGCAAGCCCTTGCGAGCAGTGGTCTGGCCGGCGGCGGCGAGGGGGTGGATGTGGACTTCATGCCAGATCGCGTGGTCTGCGAAGGCGAGGTGCTGCGGGGCAGGGGCTGGGCGCTGGAAGTGATTCACACGCCCGGCCATTTTGGAAACCATATTTCTCTTGCCATGGAGGATGTCTGTTTCTGTGGAGACCATGTCATGGGATGGGCCAGTTCGCTGGTGTCCCCACCTGACGGGGATCTCACCGATTTTATGGCCTCTTGTGAGAAGCTTTCTGCGCGGCAATGGCGCGTATTTCACGCAGGCCATGGGGCTCCGATAGAAAACCCATCAGAGCGCTTGGCGTGGTTGATGGCGCACCGCAAGGGACGGGAGGCTGAAATCCTGGCAGCGCTGGCCAATGCGCCAACCACCGCAGAGGCACTGGCCGCGGCAATCTATAAAGAAACTCCTGCCGCGCTCCTCCCAGCTGCCACGCGCAACGTTTTCGCGCACCTCGTTGATTTAAATGGTAAAAAAAGAGTTTCAGTACGGGGTCGGCTCGCCGCAGATGCGATTTTTGAACTGCTGTAAAAGTTTTTTGCGGAAATTCAAAAAACTTCAAAAAAGCCTCTGGACGTCTCTGAAATCCAAAGCTATACCCCGCCACATCTCCTGAGACAGCTCAGGGATAGATGTTCCGGCGTAGCTCAGCGGTAGAGCAGTTGACTGTTAATCAATTGGTCGTAGGTTCGATCCCTACCGCCGGAGCCATAAAAATCCCTTAAGTCACAAAGACTTGAGGGATTTTTTGTTTTTCGCAAGCTTGTGTTCTGAGGTGAAATTTCTTCCTGCAATCGGTAAGAAATCCTCTGGACGTCCCCAAAAAGCGCGGCTATACCCTGCGACACCTTCTGAGGCAGCTCAGAGATAAATGTTCCGGCGTAGCTCAGCGGTAGAGCAGTTGACTGTTAATCAATTGGTCGTAGGTTCGATCCCTACCGCCGGAGCCATAAAAATCCCTCAAGTTACAATTGTTTGAGGGATTTTTTGGTATTTAGGTGCTCTCATTTCCCACAGCACGTCTCTTAAATGGGTCGGAGGGGGGGGCGGCAGCTGCACCCGAAATGTAAGGGGGGATCAGGCCAGCCCATCGTTTCTGCTAGCCCCTTATCTTCGACGGGTTGCACGCTTCGCGCCACGCTCGAAAGATTGTTATCTAATCAAGTATTCCATTCGCTTATATGGTCGGCACACCTAAAGGCTGCAAAAGGTGTCATTGTATGAAGCTAATGGCCCAAAGTGGCTCAAGGTTCAGGAAACAAATCAGAGGTTTCTTAGGTGCAAAAAAAGGCGAATTATACAATAAGTATCAAGGGGGATAATGGCGGAGAGACAGGGATTCGAACCCTGGGAACCCGTGAAGGCTCAACGGTTTTCGAGACCGCCCCGTTCGACCACTCCGGCACCTCTCCGTCCGCATAGACCGTGGTCTTGGTGCGCCGTCGTTTACGCGCGTTCGTGATCACGTGCAAGTGGGATTTGCGTTGTTTCGCCCGTGAAATGATTTAGCCTGTAGTTATGGTTTCAGCTCTTGCCCGATTGGCCCCGCCCTCTGTGATCTCCCTGCGCGCCATTTTTGGCTTCTGCGCTGTGTTTGTGCTCTGCTTGACTGGCATCGCAGGTGGCGCGAAGGCCGCAGGCCGGGATCGCGTGGCTGCGTTTTTACAGGTCACCGGCTTTGATGTGGCGATTGAGTCAATTGCGCTCTCGGCTTCGGCGGCGCCGGAAATGCTGGGATTGGCCGAGGAAGATTTTGGCCTTCAGTGGCAGACGCTTTCTGAGGATGTGTTTGATGTTGAACTCATGCAGAGCCGCGCGCTTGATATTTTGGAGGCCACATTGGATGAGGCTTTGCTGGCGCATGCGGCTGAATTTTATGCCAGCGACCTTGGGCAACGCCTTGTGGCGGTGGAGAATAGCTCGCATATGGGAGATGATATCGCCAAAGACACAGATGGGGCCGCATTGCTTGACGCGCTCAAAGCCAATGACGATCCGCGCATTGATTTGTTTAAGCGCATGAACCACGCGATTGATCCCAAAGACATTGGCGGGCAGGCCATGACTGAAATTCAGGTCAGGTTTCTTTTGGCGGCCTCTTATGCGGGGGTGATCTCTCTGCGCACAGATGAGGAGGGGCTGCGCGCGGCTCTCAATGAGAATGCAGAAGAGATTGCGCATGAAATGGAGCAGTCGTCCCTGCGCAATGCCGCCTACACCTATCAGGATTTCTCTGTGGAGGAGATTGCAGCCTATACTGAGGCGCTGGAGCATCCGGATATGATGACGGTCTACGAACTGATGAACGCGGTGCATTTTGAAGTGATGTCAAACCGGTTTGAAGCCTTGGCGCTGCGCATGGGGGAGTTACAACCCGCACAGGAGCTGTAAGGTCGGCGCCTGGCGCGATGTGGGCCGAAGTTAAGGGTTGACTTGAGAGGTTTTCCACAGGATAAGCGCGCATCCGGCGTGAAGTGCAGACTTTGCGCCTGATTTTATTGTAACACAGCCCCATACAGGGGCGCGCAGTTCGAGGCGGCATGGTGTCAAAGCCTGCCACAACGCCAAATCCTTCAGGATGCGGGGCCACAGGACGCGATCAGATCGAAGGAATAGGACATGTTCGCAGTCCTGAAGACCGGCGGTAAACAGTATAAAGTACAGGCAGGCGACGTCCTGCGTGTCGAAAAACTGGCTGCAGACGCTGGCGAAAAGATTCAATTCAACGATGTGCTGATGGTTGGCGGTGAGTCCACCGTTGTTGGCGCACCTTTCGTTGAAGGCGCTGCCGTGCAGGCTGACGTGATCGAACAGATCAAAGGCGAAAAGCTGATCAAATTCGTGAAGCGTCGTCGTAAGCACAGCTCCAAGCGCACCGTGGGCCACCGTCAGAAACTGACACTGGTTCGCATCACCGACATTCTTGCCACCGGTGGTGACAAGTCTGGTGTGAAAGCTGCAATCGGCGCAGGCTCCGTGTCCGCTCCTGCCGCAGCAGCAGAAGCCAAACCTGCCAAAGCCGCTGCAAAAGCAGAAGCTCCGGCAGCAGCAGGCGACGACCTGACCGCCATCACCGGCGTTGGTCCAGCCGCTGCCAAGAAACTGGTGGAGGCAGGCATCACCACTTACGCTGCTCTGGCAGCCGTGGATGTTGACACCTTCGAAGGCGCCAAAGTGAAGCCAGAGTGGGTTGCGCAAGCAGCCGAACTGGCGAAGTAAAAGACGGATAGGAGACTAACGATATGGCACATAAAAAAGCTGGTGGTAGTTCCCGTAACGGTCGCGACTCCGCAGGTCGCCGTCTTGGCGTGAAGAAATACGGTGGCGAAGCCGTGATCCCAGGCAACATCATCCTGCGTCAGCGCGGCACCAAGATGTGGCCGGGCGAAGGCGTTGGCATGGGCAAAGATCACACCATCTTTGCAACCGTTGACGGCAACGTGAAGTTCCACAAAGGCCTCAAAGGCCGCACCTTTATTTCGGTTCTGCCAGTGGCGGAGGCCGCTGAATAAGCCGACCCAAAAGGTTATGAGACATCTAAGGGACCGGCAGCAAACGCCGGTCCCTTTTTCTTTTTGAGTATTGAGATACGCCATGAGCGTTGCCGTGATCAGTTTTAGCGTTTTTGCCGCAAGTCAGGTGGGCACACCTGGGCCTGCGAATATGGCGCTTTTGGCAACAGGCGCGCGCTTTGGCTTTCGGGCGGCCTTGCCATTTGTGGCCGGGGTGGCTCTGGGCAAGCAATTGATCATCTGGCCGATTGGCTTTGGTGTGATGGAACTCGCCGAGGCGGTGCCGGGGCTTTTTGAAGCGCTGAAATGGCTGAGTGTGGCTTATATTTTCTGGCTTGCCTGGAAGGTTGCCAATCTGCGCCTGACCACAGCAAGCGCAGATCCGCAAACGCCGCCAGGATTTGCCGCTGGCCTGCTGGTGCACCCGCTCAATCCCAAGGCCTGGGCCATGATCGTGGCCGGATTTACAAATTTTGTCACACCGGGGACATCAGCCTTGATGGCCACGGCAACAATTGCCATCTGCCTTTTGAGCGCGCAGGCCGTTCTGCATCCGATCTGGACCTATGCCGGAGATCGGATCGCAAGACGCGTCGCAGGCACGCGCGGGGAAATTTATTTAATGCGCACATTGGCGGCCCTGACCGTCCTCTCTGTGCTTTATGTGGCTCTTTGAGGAGGAGAACGCGTATGAAACTGGACACAATAGTCAATCAACCCGTTGTCGACACCCCACGTTTTGCGCTGCGGCCGCTGCGCCGCTCCGATCTTGGTTTGATTGAAATGCATACGGCCGATCGCGAGTTGGCCCGTATGACCACCAGCATCCCCAACCCGGTGCCACCCGGTGCCACCGAAGCGTTCATTGCGCGCGCGCAATCCGAAGATCGGGTCGAGGACGTCTGGGCCATTGATGGCAGCACCGAAGGCCATCCTGAGGTCATGGGCTTGATCAGCCTCACGCGCGTTGATGAGGGGCAGACCGAAATTGGCTACTGGATTGGCAAGGCGTTCTGGAACACCGGACTGGCCTCAGAGGCCGTACGTGCGTTGATCGCGGCCAACCCGCTGGAGAGCAGCACAATCTTCGCCTCTGTGTTTCAGGACAATCCGGCCTCTGCGCGGGTACTGACAAACTGCGGTTTTCAGTATCTGGGGGATGCCGAAAGCTTCTCTGTGGCCCGCGATGCCACAGTGCCAACCTGGACCTATAGTTTGAAACTGGATTGAGCCTTGCGCGCAGGCAGGGTATGAGCGCAAAACGCGCCCCGAAAGGACCACTGACATGAAATTCCTCGACCTTGCCAAAGTCTACATCCGCTCCGGTGGCGGCGGGGGCGGTTGTGTGTCCTTCCGACGGGAGAAATACATTGAATACGGCGGCCCTGATGGGGGCGACGGCGGCAATGGGGGCTACGTCTGGGCCGAAGCTGTCGAAGGGCTCAACACGCTGATCGACTTCCGCTATCAACAGCACTTCTTTGCCAAATCCGGCCAGCCGGGCATGGGCAACCAGCGCACCGGCAAATCCGGCGATGACATTGTGCTGCGCGTACCTGTGGGCACCGAAATCCTTGATGAAGATCAGGAAACCCTGATTGCCGATCTGACCGAGGTGGGCCAGCGCGTGCTCTTGGCCAAAGGCGGCAACGGCGGTTTTGGCAACCTGCACTTCAAATCCGCTACCAACCAGGCCCCGCGTCGGGCCAATCCGGGCCAGCCGGGGGTGGAGCGTACCATCTGGCTGCGCCTGAAGCTTATCGCCGATGTGGGCCTTCTGGGCCTGCCAAACGCAGGCAAATCCACCTTCCTTGCCGCCACCTCCAATGCGCGGCCCAAGATTGCGGATTACCCGTTCACCACGCTGCATCCGAACCTTGGTGTTGTCGGTGTTGATGGGGTGGAGTTTGTGGTGGCTGACATTCCCGGCCTGATCGAGGGAGCCAGCGAGGGCAGGGGCCTTGGTGACCTTTTCCTTGGCCATGTGGAGCGCTGTGCGGTGCTTCTGCATCTGGTGGATGGTACTTCCGGCACGCTTCTGGAAGACTATAAAACCATCGTGCAGGAAATCACCAACTACGCCGATATTCTCGCAGACAAACCGCGCGTGACCGTGCTCAACAAAATCGACAGTCTGGACGCCGAAGAGCGTGAATTCCTCAAAGAGGAGTTGGAGGCCGTGGCCCAAGGCCCGGTGATGCTCATGTCCGGGGCCAGCCATGAAGGCACCACCGAGGTGCTGCGCGCGCTGCGAGCGGAAATCGATGATGACCGTGTGCGTCAGAAAATCGAAGACACCGCAGATGAGGAAGAGGCGCCGTGGCAACCCTGATCACTGCCAAGCGGGTTGTTATTAAAATCGGGTCAGCTCTGCTGGTTGACCGGAACACTGGCCTGTTGAAGGCTGACTGGCTGAAGGCTTTGGCCGCAGATGTTGCCCTGCTGAAGGCACGCGGCACCGATGTGGTGCTGGTGTCTTCTGGCTCGATCGCGCTGGGGCGCGGCGCGCTTGGCCTGCCTGCGGCCGCAGATCTGTCATTGGATCAGTCGCAGGCCGCCGCTGCCGTGGGCCAGATCCGTCTTGCCCGCGCCTATGAAGAGGTTTTGGCGCCTTACGAGATCACCACCGCGCAGGTGCTTGTGACGCTGGAAGACAGCGCCAACCGCCGCCGCTACCTCAATTCGCGCGCCACATTGGATCAATTGCTGACGTTGGGCGTTGTGCCCATCGTCAATGAAAATGACACCGTGGCCACGGATGAAATCCGCTATGGCGATAATGACCGTCTCGCCGCGCAGATCGCGCTGACCACCGGCGCGGATCATCTGATCCTGCTCTCGGACGTGGACGGCTTCTATTCCGCCAACCCCATGACCGACCCCAATGCTCAGCGCTTTGAAGTGATTGAAACCATCACGCCGGAGATCGAAGACATGGCCGGCGAAGGCGTTTCTGGCCTCTCCAAAGGCGGCATGATCACCAAGCTCATGGCGGCCAAAACCGCCACCGCTGGCGGCTGTGCCATGGCGATCACCGAAGGTTCTGCCCTGCGTCCCATTCAAGCGCTGGAGCAAGGGGCCAATGCCACGTGGTTTACTGCAGAAGGCACCCCACAGCTTGCCCGCAAACGCTGGATCACCTCCATGAAACCACAGGGCGCTCTGGTGGTGGATGCCGGCGCGGCCCATGCGCTCAGCTCCGGCAAAAGCCTGCTGCCTGCCGGTGTGACCGAGGTCAACGGGCAATTTGGCCGGGGCGATCCGATTGAAATCACGGATGGATCGGGCCACCGTCTCGGCCAGGGGCTCAGCGCGTATTCCTCTGAGGAAGCGCGCCGGATCAAGGGCCATCACAGCCGCGACATTGAACCCATTTTAGGATATCCCGGGCGCACGGCGCTTGTTCACCGTGACGACATGGCACTTTAGCCTTCCTCTTGATGCAAATATCCTCGCCGAAGGCGAAACTCTGATCACATATCGTAACCCACAAAGGACAGATCTGATGAAAGACATCGCAGATATCCCCGCCCTGATGGCCCAGATTGGCGCGCAAGCCAAAGCGGCAAGCGCGGAGCTGGCCTTTGCCCCGCCGGAGGTGAAGCGCGCCGCGCTTGAGGCTGCCGCCGATGCGGTCTGGTCCCGTCGCACCGAGATCATTGAGGCCAACAAAAAAGACCTCGAATTTGGCCGTGACAAAGGCCTCTCTGATGCGATGATGGATCGCCTGATGCTCGATGAGCCCCGCATTGAGGGCATCGTGTCCGGCCTACGCACTGTTGCGGCACAAGATGACCCTGTTGGCGAGGTACTGACCCAGTGGGATATGCCTTCCGGCCTCAACATCCGCCGCGTGCGCACGCCTCTGGGTGTGGTTGGCGTGATTTATGAAAGCCGCCCCAATGTGACCGCAGACGCGGGCGCGCTGTGTCTGAAATCGGGCAATGCCGTGATCTTGCGTGGCGGCTCTGAAAGCTTTCACAGCTCTGGTGCCATTCATGCCTGCCTCGTTGATGGGTTGAAATCCGTTGGCCTGCCAGAAGCGGCGATTCAACTGGTGCCCACTCGTGACCGCGCCGCGGTGCAGGAACTCCTGACCATGGTCGACACCGTGGATGTGATTGTGCCGCGCGGTGGTAAAGGCCTCGTGGGCCTCGTGCAGCGCGAAGCCCGCGTGCCGGTTTTTGCCCATCTTGAAGGCATCGTGCACATCTATGTTGATGCCGCTGCTGATGCGCAAAAAGCCATGGATGTGGTGCTCAACGCCAAAACCCGCCGCACCGGCATCTGTGGCGCTGCGGAATGTCTGCTGATCCATGAAAGTCTTGCAGAAACGCTGGGCGCGGCGCTCATTCAGATGCTGCTGGATGCCGGTGTGCGGGTGCATGCGGATGAAACCCTGCAAAAGATCGCAGGCACCACAGCGGCCACCCCTGAAGATTGGGGCAAGGAGTATCTGGATATGGATATCGCTGCCAAAGTGGTTCCTGATGTTGACGGGGCCATCGCGCATATCCGCCAATATGGCTCCAATCACACCGATTGCAT
The DNA here is from genome assembly GCF_001458175.1 of Shimia marina. Taxonomy (GTDB): domain Bacteria; phylum Pseudomonadota; class Alphaproteobacteria; order Rhodobacterales; family Rhodobacteraceae; genus Shimia; species Shimia marina. Next base: position 566,849 of record NZ_CYPW01000027.1, on the reverse strand, counting down.
CCTGACCGAAGACGATGCGACAGCGGCCCGTTTCTTTGAGCGGCTCGACAGTGCCATTCTGATGCGCAATGCCTCCACGCAGTTTGCAGACGGTGGGGAATTTGGCATGGGCGCAGAAATCGGCATTGCTACCGGCAAAATGCACGCGCGTGGTCCCGTTGGCGCGGCACAGCTCACCAGCTTCAAATATCTGGTCGAAGGGGATGGCGCGACCCGCTCTTAAGCTTGCGTGCAAAAGCAAAAAAGGGCGCCTTAACAAGGTGCCCTATCTATTTGTTAAGAATGGGTTAATCAGAATCGCACCTCAATACTCACCTCATTGAGATCCACTTTCAAATCCCGCCCCAGCATTTTGGCGCCCGCCGGCAGCAGGCCAAACTGCACTTTTGCCGGGACCAGCCCTTCTGGCACATCGCCTTTTGCCACCGGTTCCCACAGATCAGGGTCCGCACGCAATTTTTCCGTTTCGGCCAGAAGGAACCAGCCCTCTCCCTCACGTGTCACCGTGATGCTCCCGCCAAAGGGCATCGCGCTTTCAAAACACATCAACCCCAAGAAGGCGAGGCGCAGTTCAGAGCGCGGCACCGCACCGTCGACTTCCCAGTAGGTGGAGACTCGAGAACTGGGCGCAAGTCCCTGAAGAATAGATTGAATTTCCGCTTCGCCGACCATCTGTGTATCGCCTGGCTGACCAAAGGCCACTCGAAACAGGCGAATACGCGCATTTGCGTTGTTCACGCTGTCAGAGATCATGTCCATCTCTGGCCCTTTGGCATCCCCTGTTAACGACAGTAGTTCCAAACCATTTCCAATTGCGCCTACGGGGCTGATCAGGTCGTGGCAAATTCGCGACCCTACCAATGCGGCGAAATCCGTACTATGTGACATCTGTATTCCCTTTTGCGACGAGCGCCCCATGCAAGATCTGAACGCCTTTTTGGAACCCGGTATGCTGGTTACCCATCCGGATCAACCCGATTGGGGGCTGGGACAGGTTCAATCCAACATCGGCGGCAAAATCACCGTCAATTTCCGGGACGCGGGCAAGGTCGTCTTGGATGGCACGCGTGTCATGCTCATGCCCGCATCAGACGTCTGATTTGGTTAACAAATCGTGTATTGCGTGAAAAATCTATGAATGCATGCGCAGATTGTCGCTTGGTTGATTTCTGAGCGTCGCCTGCCTAAAACGCATCAAAACAAAGAGGACACGGTGGGGCGATGAGCGCACATGTGCCGGAATTTCAGGTTAAGCTTGCCACGACTGAGGAAGAGCTGAGGGCCGCGCAACGCCTGCGCTACCGCGTGTTTGTCGAGGAACTGGGCGCCGATGGGGATATGGTCGATCATGACGCCCGGCTCGAAATTGATCGTTTTGACGCCTATTTCGATCATTTGATCCTGCGCGACAATGCGCTTAAATCCGATCCGTTGGATCAGGTCGTGGGGGTTTACCGTCTGCTGCGCGAAGAGCAGGCCGTCCAGATTGGGCAATTCTATTCCGAAGATGAATATGATCTTACCGCGCTCAAGGCCTCGGGCCGCCGCCTGCTGGAATTGGGGCGATCCTGCCTGCTGCCCGCCTATCGCGGCGGTGTGGGCATGTTTCATCTCTGGAGTGCGCTGGCGGCCTATGTGTCCGAACATGACATCGACATTCTTTTTGGTGTGGCGAGTTTTCACGGCACCGATGTAAATGCGCATGCCGCCGCACTTTCGCTGCTGCATCATCGCCACCTTGCCCCCAAAGACATCCGCACGCGCGCGCAGAAAGAGGTGTTTGAACCCATGGATCTGATCCCGGAGGAGCAGATTGACCGTCGCGCCGCCATGTTGGCGGTGCCGCCGTTGATCAAGGCCTATCTGCGGATTGGCGGATTTGTAGGGGAGGGTGCCTATCTGGATCATGCCTTTAACACCACCGATGTCTGTCTGATCCTCGACACAGCACGCATGAATGAGAAAAACCGGGCACTCTATACCAAAGGGCGCAAACTGTGAGCACCTGGGAAGGTGACGAAGGCTATCCGATCCCCCATAAGATTGGTGTCATGGGCGCGTTGCGCGCCCTCATCCGCGGCCTGCCGCTGGCGCTATTGGTTTTCGGCTGCCTTGCGCTTTTGCTGCTTCTGCGCATGATCGAAAAACCGCTTTTTGGTCTGCGCCGCCCATGGACGCCCTACATCACGCAGTTTGTGTGCCGCAATGCCTTCCGCCTGCTGGGCATCCGCTTTGCCACGGAGGGCACGCCCATCCGCGATCAGGGCGCGGTGGTGGCCAATCATGCGTCTTGGCTGGATATCTTTGCGCTGAACGCGCCACAGCAGGTCTATTTTGTCTCCAAGGCTGAAGTGGCCAACTGGCCCGGCATCGGCTGGCTGGCGCGGGCCACCGGCACCTTGTTCATCCGACGTGACCGGCGTGAGGCGCGGGCGCATAAAGAACTGTTTGAGGATCGGCTGCGGGCAGGGCACCAGCTGTTGTTTTTCCCGGAAGGCACCAGCAGCGACAGCCTGCGCGTGCTGCCGTTCAAAACTACGCTGTTTCAGGCCTTCTTTGATCCAAATCTGAAAGAGGACATGATCATTCAGCCGGTGACCGTGCGCTATCACGCCCCAAAGGGTGCCGAGCCGCGCTTTTATGGCTGGTGGGGTGATATGGAATTTGGTCCGCACCTGCTGAGCACTTTGGCGGCCAAGCGGCAGGGCGCGGTGACACTCACTTACCACGCGCCTCTAAAAGTGGCCGATTTCGCGGATCGCAAAGCTCTGGCGCGCGCCGCAGAAAATTTGGTCCGCGCGGGGCTTGAGACCTCTATGTAAAAACGGCGCGCGGGGCAGGGCCATGTCATATGGCCCTGATGGCGCGCCACATGGGTTAACCTTCGTCGCGCAACGCCGCTTTCTGAAACGCCTCACGCGCCTCAATGGATCCAACAAAGGCGGCCAGCTTAGGAAAGGCCGCTGCCAGTCCGAGCCGGTGGATGGCGGCCTGCGCAGGAAACAGCATCATCACATCCACTGCTGACAATTGATCCAGTACAAAATGCCCCGAGGGTCGGATCAGGCTTTCCATATAGGCAAAATGGCTTTGAGTTTCTGATTGGATGCGCGGATGCAAGGGGGCGGCGGCCTCCCCAAGACGGCTGGTATAAATGCCCAGCAAAAGCGGCGTCATGGCGGAGCCTTCGGCAAAATGCATCAGTTGAAGATGCGCCAGACTGGCTGCTTCATCACTGGCATCGGGCAGCATATGGGGCGCGAATCTCTGACAAAGCACTTCCACAATGGCGGCAGATTCCGTGATCAGATGGCCGTCAATCTCCAGCATGGGCGCTTTCCCAAGCGGATGGATATCTTTCAGTGCATCAGGTGCCAGAAATGTCTCCCTGTTCCGATGATAGGCGCAGAGCTCATAGGGCTGTCCAATTTCTTCCAGAAGCCACATAATCCGGAGCGAGCGCGATTTGTTGAGGTGGTAGAGTTTAATCATGAAAACAGATCCTTAGTCCGTGCTTGCTGCGCATGGCATGCGTTGGTATCACGCCCCCGCAGCCGATATGGCGCCGTTGAAATGGCCATGCCTCTGCCTCAACCTGATCCCTTGTAGGCTGAGGTCAACCCCGGTCCCGACGGAAATGCGTCGGATTGCCCCAAAACGCCGTCACTCAGGGCTTGCAAGCTTGGGGAAGCTGCTGTAAACGCGCGGCATTCAAACCCGCAGGCGGGGTTTGGGCTTGGACAGGGGAGACATCCCTGTCGGTCCGCCGGTTGGAGCATCTGCTCTCACTTCTCCCCGCCAAGGCGTAAACCGGAAAAGGAAAATAGCATGGCTCTTCCCGAGTTCTCCATGCGTCAGCTGCTCGAAGCTGGCGTTCACTTTGGTCACCAAACACAGCGCTGGAACCCACGCATGGGCCCGTTCATCTACGGCTCTCGCAACGGCATCCACATCATGGACCTGACCCAGACCGTTCCTATGCTGGACCAGGCTCTGACAGCCGTACGTGACACTGTTGCCAAAGGCGGCCGCGTCCTCTTCGTTGGCACCAAGCGTCAGGCCGCAGCGCCGATCGCAGATGCAGCAGAGAAATCCGCTCAGTACTTCATGAACCACCGCTGGCTCGGCGGCACGCTGACCAACTGGAAAACCGTTTCCCAGTCCATCAACCGTCTGAAAGAGATCGACGAGAAACTGGCATCCGGCGCAGAAGGCCTGACCAAGAAAGAGCGTCTGGGCATCGAGCGCGACCAGGAGAAGCTGCAAGCCTCTCTCGGCGGTATCCGCGACATGGGCGGCGTTCCTGACCTGCTGTTCGTCATCGACGTGAAAAAAGAAGCACTGGCCATCGCCGAAGCCAACAAACTGGGCATCCCAGTTGTGGCCGTGGTTGACACCAACTGCTCCCCAGACGGCGTTGACTACATCATCCCAGGCAACGACGACGCATCCCGCGCGATCTCCCTGTACTGTGACCTCGCAGCCCGCGCAGCGCTGGACGGCATGACCGCACAGCTGGGCGCCGCAGGCGTGGATCTGGGCGAATTCGAAGCTCCGGTTGAAGAAGCCGTGGCCGAAGAAGCCGCAGCAGACGCGTAAGCGACGTTACAAATCTGACATGGGGGCAGGGTAGACCCGCCCCCACATTCCCAATTCTGACGAGGAGAGCCTAAGATGGCGATCACAGCAGCAATGGTTAAAGAACTGCGCGAGATGACCGGCGCAGGCATGATGGACGCGAAAAAAGCGTTGACCGAAACTGACGGCGACCAGGAAGCAGCAATCGATTGGCTGCGCACCAAAGGTCTGGCGAAAGCGGCCAAGAAATCCGGCCGTACCGCTGCCGAAGGTCTGGTGGCAGTCACTGTTGAAGGTGGCAAAGGTGTTGCCGTTGAGGTGAACTCCGAAACCGACTTCGTTGGCAAAAACGCGGACTTCCAGTCCATGGTTGCCAAAATCGCTGGCGCCGCCGTAAACGTTTCTGACGTTGACGCGCTGAAAGCAGCGGATCTGGGCGGCAAAACCGTTGAAGAAACCGTGACTGACGCGGTTGCCACCATCGGTGAGAACATGTCCGTGCGCCGCATGGCCTCCGTTGAAGGCGACGTTGTGACCTCCTACGTGCACAACCCAGCCACCGACGGCATGGGCAAAATCGGTGTTCTCGTGGCGCTGAAAGGCGGCGATGAGGCATTTGGTAAGCAGGTTGCCATGCACATCGCAGCGGCCAACCCGCAGGCTCTGGGCGAAGCAGACCTCGACCCAGCCATCGTTGAAAAAGAGAAAAACGTTCAGATCGAGATCGCACGTGAATCCGGCAAGCCGGAGCAGGTGATCGAGAAGATGATCGTGGGCCGCATGAAGAAATTCATGTCCGAAGTGACCCTGCTGGGTCAGGACTTCGTGATCAACCCAGATCTGACCGTTGAAGCAGCGGCCAAAGAAGCTGGTGCGGAAATCGTTGGCTACGTCCGCATGGAAGTGGGCGAAGGCATCGAGAAAAAAGAAGAAGATTTCGCAGCAGAAGTGGCCAAAGCCGCTCAGGGCTAAGTCCCGCTCAAATCACACGATCTTCAAACGCCGTTCAACATGTGTTGGGCGGCGTTTTGCTTGCGTGTGGTTCTTCGGTGTTCAAGGTAGAACAAGAAGGTCGCGCCGGTTAAGCGTTGTCAGCGCAAAGAACAGCTACCAGAAGACCGGACGCCGCCCGTCAGGGCGACCTTCAAAGATGGAAGCCTGCTATGAACAGCGGCGGTCAGAATGGGCAGCTCAAGCCAGACAGGGTTGAACGACCCAAACCGCGACACCAATCGGTAGCAAGATGGTCAAAGCGTGTAGGACATTGATCGCAAGCGTTCTGTCGAACTCTTCATACCTACCGCCGCCAAGAGCGCGTCTTTTAGGCCGAAACTATTGTGACGGGCGATGACGACCGTCAGCACGACCAGCATAGGCCAAAATGCTAGATGCACCAAAATCAGACTATCACCACAAGGCAAATTCGCTTTCCTCGCTCAAATTCATCGCCATAGAGTTTATGATTGAGCTGGCCCCAGAAAGGCCTTTCAACCCTTCGATATATCATGTCTACCGGCTTAAAAACCTTGCTTGCGTTGCATCCAGGGTGACACTTCTGCTTTGCAAACCCAGTGACATTTCTACCGGGTATGCAACATACCAACGTCGTTCTGATCTTTGCTTGTGCTCAGTGCAAAAGCCATTTCACAAATAAAAACGGCGCCACCTGAAAAAGGTGACGCCGCTCTTTCCAAAGGGCCTCCAAAACATGGGGATGGGGAGGCCACCGAAAAATGTCAGCATGGGTATGAAAATACATCCCATGCCAACGTCCGGGTTGATTACCGGTCGACCAAGAGAGCTTCGAAATTGCGAAGTTCGTAGCCGATTTGTTCCAAAGGCCAAAGCCACCACTCACGGAACAATCCAATTTTGCCACTCTAACACAAGATCCACAAGTCAGGGTAACCTTACTATTGACGCTATTATGCGTCAGTTTCGCCCCTCTAGCAAGTAAATTTGGTGCATGAAGGACGCCTTCAAAAGTGCCTGCGCTGTGGTCTCTACGTTCATAGCGTCACGCGCCAAACGCAAGTGTTTCTCGACAGTTGCAGGCGTACGTTCAATCAAAAGCGCGATGTCCTGAATGGTTTTTCCGTCGCCAACCCACTCCAGAACCTCGCGCTGTCGCTTGGTCAATTCGCGCTCTGGGTTATTGTAGGGCAGGGACTGGATTTTCAGATGTGTCACATTATTGATCAGCGTTATTTCGCGGCCAGATTTCTCCCACATGGCATCGATGGCCTCTTGGCTGTAATTCTCATGAGCGCCGAGAGAAATGGCACCTTTGGTGCGCGACGAAACGGTTGGGAAGCTCACAGTGTAGCCGGCATGCAGGCCATATTCCTGGTTCACCTGAAACACCCGCAGCTGTTTTGGCGTGAGTTTTCCGGCCTTGTAGGCTTGTTTCACGATGCTCCAGCTTTGCGCACCGGAGTTTTCAAGCGACCATTTCATCATCGGCCCGTCAAAGTACAGACCATCGCCGATGAAGCGATCCAGATAATCACGTTGGTGATTGGAGAGGACAAAGAAATCATCCGCATCACCGAGCGAGGCGCCGTTGCGGTAATTGGTGTAGCCGTACATGATCTTGTCAAAGCCAAACGATGCCATCTTTTCGCAATGCATCTCCCAAAGCGCCTCAAGGCTGATCTGGTTCAACACTTCTTCGATGTAATCCATTGTGGAATCCATAACTTGTCTCAATCACTCAAGCGCAGATTATATCCGCGCAGCCCGTGGGGCACGTTGTCTTACAGGGTGAATTCACTGCTAAATTGTTGTCATTCATCCCCATGAACTGCGTAAAAAGGTATAGTAAGCCTTACCTGACTGTCCAGATGGTCAGGAAGGGATTCACGATTGGCTCACGATGGTAGTGTAATTACCATAATACCAATTATGCGAATTATGTAGTCAGCGATTTAGCGTGACGTAGCCCACCTAAAAGCGGTGACGATAATGAAATTGCGGGATCCCTATCGGAGATCTCACAACCTCGTCCTGACCTGAGTGACCTTTTTCTAACAAAGACTTAATGGGTGATCTTCACTTATGGCGTTTCGGGCTTAGCTTGGGACATAAATACCCTGTAGTGCCAACGGCATTCTCGGGACACTCGTGTCACTAGATGTTTCAGTCAAAACCCGAAACGCTTCAGGAACTCATCCGAGCGCGTAGCCCGCGCCACGCACTGTGCGCAGAGGATCATCGCCGCCATGCACGCAGAGCGCCTTACGCAGGCGTCCGATGTGGACGTCAACGGTCCGGCTGTCGACATAGATGTCCCTGCCCCAGACACGGTCCAGCAACTGTTCTCTGCTCCAGACGCGACCAGGCTTTTCCATAAATGTTGCCAATAAGCGGAACTCCGTTGGCCCAAGCCGCAGCGCCGCATCGGCGCGGGTCACGCGATGGGTTTCGGCATCAAGAACAATGTCTTCATAACTCAAGGTCTGCCCAACCGAGGATGGTCGTACACGGCGCAGCTGATTGCGCACCCGCGCCATGAGTTCCATTACCGAATATGGTTTCACCACATAGTCGTCGGCACCGGTTTCCAACCCGCGCACGCGGTCCACTTCCTCAGAACGCGCAGAGAGCATGATCACTGGAATATTCTTGGTTTCTGACCGGGTTTTCAGGCGGCGGCAGATTTCAATGCCAGAGGTTCCTGGCAGCATCCAGTCCAGCACGATGATGTCCGGCATGACTTCCTGTACCATCATAAGCGCCGTGTCGCCATCGGCGGCGGCCTCTACGTCGAAACCCTCCGCCTGAAGGTTGTAGCTCAGAACTTCGCGCTGTGCGGGTTCATCCTCGACCACAAGCACGGTGGGGTGATCTTTTGCCATCTTTTTGGTCTCTCAAAATTCTTATGCGTCCAGGCGTGTGGCCTTCGGACGCGCTTCTTCCGGCATGGAGCCGGTCACCAGATAGATCACCTGCTCGGCAATCGCGGTCACGTGGTCGCCCATGCGCTCGGTGTTTTTCGCCATGAAATGCAAATGCATACAGGGGGTGATGTAGCGTGGATCTTCCATCATGAAGGTCAGGAATTCCCGGAACAAGGCATTGTACATCTGATCAACATTATGATCGCGTTCCAGCACGTCCTTGGCGCGCTCCACATCACGCTGAATAAAGGCATCCAGCACATCCGTCAGCATGTGTTGCACTTCCTGCGCCATACGGCGCAGCGAACTGTGTGCGCCCTCGACGCGTTCCATATGCACCAGCACCGACGTGCGTTTCGCCATGTTTTTGGCATAGTCGCCAATACGCTCCAGGTTGCCCGCAATCTTCATCACAGAGAGCACCACGCGCAGATCCACCGCCGCAGGCGCACGCAGCGCAATCAGGTTGGCGCATTGTTCGTTGATCATATCTTCAAGACCGTCCACGGCCTTGTCGCCTTTGATCACATGCGCCGCCAGTTCCTCGTCGCGGTTCTGCATCGACATGGCCGCCTCACCGATGGCCTCCTCAACCAGTCCGCCCATTTTCATGACGTTGGCCTGAATGCCCTCCAGATCGCGGTCAAAGGCAGAGAGAATGTGTTGATCGTTCATGGTCCAGGGTCTCCTTAGCCGATCCGGCCGGTGATGTAGCTTTCGGTGCGTTCGTCTTGCGGGTTGGTGAAAATCTGCGAGGTGTCACCATATTCCACCAGATTGCCGAGGTGGAAGAACGCGGTCTTCTGGCTCACGCGGGCGGCCTGCTGCATGGAGTGCGTCACGATCACCACAGAAAACTGATTGCGCAATTCATCAATCAGCTCTTCCACCTGCGCGGTTGCGATTGGGTCAAGCGCGGAACACGGCTCGTCCATCAAAAGCACTTCTGGCTCTGTCGCAATGGCCCGTGCAATGCACAGACGCTGTTGCTGACCGCCGGACAGGCCGGTGCCCGGCGCATGCAGACGGTCTTTCACCTCATTCCAGATCGCACCACGGCGCAGGGATTTTTCGACGATTTCATCCAGATCCGCCTTGTTCTTGGCAAGGCCATGGATGCGTGGCCCATAGGCGATGTTGTCATAGATCGACTTGGGAAACGGGTTGGGCTTCTGAAACACCATACCCACTTTGGCGCGCAGCTGAACAGGGTCAACGCGTTTGTCATAGATGTCCTCACCATCAATCAGAATGTCGCCGTCCACGCGGCACACATCAATGGTGTCATTCATCCGGTTGATGCAGCGCAGGAAGGTAGATTTGCCACAACCGGAGGGGCCGATGAAGGCCGTCACAGAGCGTGCGCCAATCTCGACGTTCACGTCTTTGATGGCATGTGTGTCACCGTAGTACACCTGTACATTTCGGGCCGAAATTTTGGTCGTATTCTGGTCCACGTCGGTCCCCATTTTTGCGATATCATACATGGATTTCTGTCCTTGGCTTACCAGCGGCGTTCGAACCGGCGGCGCAGGATGACTGCGAGAGTGTTCATAGAGATCAGGAAGATCAAGAGAATGATGATTCCCCCCCAGGCACGTTCGTAAAACGCTGGATCCGCCCGCTTGGCCCATTCGTAAATCTGCGCTGGCATGGCAGAGTTCGGTGACAACAGCCCCTCGCCGATGGTTTCGGGCATGTTGGAGGCGATAAAGCCGATCATCCCAATCAGCAGCAATGGCGCCGTTTCCCCCAGGGCCTGTGCCAGACCGATGATGGTGCCCGTCAGGATGCCCGGCGCCGCCAGTGGCAGCACGTGATGGAACACTGCCTGCATTTTGGAGGCCCCTACCCCCAGCGCTGCGTCGCGGATACTGGGCGGAACGGCCTTCAGGGCGGCGCGTGTCGAGATGATGATTGTCGGCAAGGTCATCAGCGTCAGAACCAACCCGCCAACCAATGGCGCGGACTGCGGCAGATGCATATAGTTGATGAAGACTGCCAGACCCAAAATGCCAAAGACGATCGAAGGAACCGCGGCGAGGTTTGAAATATTCACCTCAATGATGTCGGTGATCCAGTTCTTGGGGGCAAATTCTTCGAGATAGATCGAAGCCGCAACCCCGATTGGCAGCGCCAGTGCAAGCACCACAAGCATCATGAACAGACTGCCCACCATGGCCACGCCAATGCCCGCAGCCTCAGGGCGCTGATCAGAGGCATCTGCACCGATGATGAAGTCGATGTTGAAGGTTTTCTCAAGCACACCCGCTGCGATCAGTTGATCGACAAAATCAAGCTGCGCTGCGGTGATATTCTTGTCATTGGCAATGCTCTCACGGCTCACGCGGCCTTTCAGGTAGCCATCCACGCGGCTGTTGGCAAGAAACCGGAACTCGATGGTTTCGCCGATCTTATCCGGATTTGCGATCACATAGCCGCGCAGCTGGCTTGCTGCGGACTTTGACAGGATTTTGGCCATGTCCTTGGTTTTCAGATCTGTATCAATCCCATGTTCCAGAACGGATTTTTCAAACGCCCCTTTGATCAAAGGCGCATAGCCAAAGGTTGTCACCTTTTTGATCTTCTCCAGATCACGGGTGCCGGATTTGTCCAGCTTGCTCTCCAAAAGTTCCACCTGCATGGTCACAAAGGTTTGTGAAAACGCTCCGGTGCCCTTGGACAGAATGGTATACAACAAAGTCACCAGCATCAGCAGGCCAATCAGAATGGCCACAATGCCATAGAACTTGAACCGGCTCTCTGCGGCGTTGCGGCGCTTGGTGCGAGCATCCAGCCTGTGCAGCGAGCTCTGGGGCGTTCCAGCGGAGTTGGGCTGAGAAACGTCGGTCATTCGTATTGCTCCCGATATTTGCGCACGATGTAAAGCGCCAGCACATTAAGGCCGAGGGTCAGAACAAAGAGGGTCAGCCCAAGGGCAAAAGCCACAAGCGTTTCCGGGCTGGAAAAATCGCCATCACCGGTCAATTGGCTGACAATCCGGGTGGTGATTGTGGTCATGCTCTCAAAGGGGTTGAGGCTGAACTTGGCAATCGCCCCTGCCCCCATCACCACAATCATGGTCTCGCCAATCGCGCGGCTTGCCGCCAGAAGAATGGCACCAACGATACCGGGCAAGGCGGCGGGGATCACAACCTGGCGAATGGTCTCGCTTTGCGTCGCCCCCAAGCCCAGAGATCCGTCGCGCATGGCCTGTGGCACCGCGTTGATAATGTCATCAGACAGTGAGCTTACAAATGGGATCAGCATGATGCCCATCACCACACCTGCCGTCAGAACCGACGTGGCGCCGCTCATCCAATTCACGCCCAGAGCGCCCGTCTGACCAAACAGGTTGATCAACATTGGACCTACTGTCAGCAGCGCAAACAAACCATAAACAATGGTTGGAATGCCTGCGAGGATTTCCAGCAGTGGTTTTGCGAAAGCGCGGGTCTTGGGGCCAGCATATTCAGACAGGTAGATCGCTGCAAACAGTCCAATGGGTACAGCCACCAACAGCGCGATAAAGGAAATATAGAGCGTTCCCCACAACAGCGGCAGGATTGACAGTTCGCTGTCACCACGGAAATTCGGTGCCCAGATGGTGCCAAAGAAAAAGTCTTTCCAACTGTGCAGACCAAAGAAATTGATGGTCTCAAACAACATCGACAAAACAATGCCCACGGTGGTCAGGATTGCCAGAGAGGCCGCCGCCATCAAAAGCGCAAGAACCGCTCGTTCAACCACATTCCGGGCACGGTAATCCGGCTTGGTACGGATCATGGACAAGACAAGCCCCGTCAAGGACAGCGCCAGGACCACCACCATACGGGCCGTGTTTCCGGTGCCAGAGGCAACAAGATAGGATTTGGCCGCCGCCAAGACTTCTGGGCGCACATCCTGTCCAAGGGCCACACCCAGTTCACCAAGCGTGGCACGCACATCCGCACTGGCCTGCAGCGCGTCGACTTGCGCCATATTCATCGCGCCGGTTTCAACAGCCGTATACAGACCATCCGCCACCCGGCGCACATCCGCCATAACCAGATTGAGGTTGGAGCCCTCCGGAATCATCTCCGGGGCAATCATCGCGGACACCGTATTTTCAATCAGGCTTGGCTGGATCAACAGCCACAGAAGCAAAACGCCCAACGCAGGCACAGCTGCGCTCAGAGCAACATTCGCGCCATAGTAGACAGGCAGACTGTGCAGCGCGCGCACATCGCCCCCTGCGAGTTTCAATACACGGATCCGTCCAACAAAATACCCCGCCGCAGCGAGGGCGAGGACAATCAGGACAAGCCAGGAAAGTGGCATCTCAGGGCGCCTTTGTTTAGTGGAAAACCGGGCGGCACACATCTGCGCATCGCCCGATCAGAAGGGTTTACATGTTGGAGCCGAGCACGGCTTCGTCTGCAACAGCGTTCTGCGTGTCTGCCAGCTCAGGATCCGCAACCAGACCATATTCCGCCAGCGGGCCATCTGGGCCAGCAATTTCATCAGCGACGAAGAACTCAGCGTATTCTTTCAGGCCAGGGATCACGCCGATGTGCGCTTTCTTCACGTAGAAGTACAGCGGGCGGGACACTGGATACTCGCCGGTTGCGATGCTTTCGGTGGACGGCACGATGCCGGACATGGTCGCAACCTGAAGCTTGTCTGTGTTGTTTTCATAAAACGCCAGACCAAACACGCCGATGCCGTCTTTGTTGCTCTCGATACGTGCGAGGGTCTCAGTGTAATCGCCATCGATGTCCACGGACACGCCATCTGTGCGCAGTGAGATACACGCCTTCTCAGCGGCTTTGTGCTTGGCTTTGTCGGTGTCACCTTCGGCCGAGGCCAGCAGCACGTCAAAGGCGCCTGTCGCTTCACAGCCTGCCAGGATCACCTTGTCTTCAAACACTTCACGTGTGCCGTGTTTGGTGCCGGGGATGAATGCCTGCAGCGCCTGCGCCGGGAAATTGGCATTCACGTCAGCCCAAGTCTTATTCGGGTTGGCCACCATCTGACCATCCACGAGGATTTCGTTGGACAGCGCAAGGAACCAGTCGGATGGGGTGTATTCAAAGCCGTTGCCGTTGATGTCAGAGGCAAAAACGATGCCATCATAGCCAATGCGCACTTCGATGATGTCGGTCACACCGGCTTCTGCACAGGCTTTGATTTCTTTGTCTTTGATTTTGCGGGACGCGTTTGCCACGTCGATGGTGTTTTCGCCAACACCTTCACAAAAGCGCTTCAAACCTGCGGAGGATCCACCAGATTCAACAACCGGGGTTGGGAAGTCAAAGTTTTCGCCAAAAGCTTCGGCCACGATGGAAGCATAAGGCAGAACGGTGGAAGAACCGGCGACCTGAACCTGGTCACGTGCGGCAGCGGATGTGGCAGCAACGGCCGCGATGGCCAGAGCAGAGGCAGACAGTTTGACGGACATAAGTGTAACTCCATTTGATCCAGACTGTTCGTTGGCAGTCTCCTGCCGGGGTCTAAACAGCCTGTTCGAAGCTTTTGTGACACGTATGTAACAGCTATATGACAGTCACCCCAAAACTGTGTCAGACTGACAAAAAATGTCTGAACAACAGGTTAATCAGCGGGTATCAAGACTCTGAAAACACTCCCTTTTCCAAAAACACTGTCGATCTGCATCCGGCCGCGGTGACGGTTTACAATATGTTTCACAATTGCCAGCCCAAGCCCGGTTCCGCCCATTTCACGCGACCTGTGGGAATCGATGCGATAGAATCGCTCGGTCAGTCGTGCGATATGCGAATTGTCGATGCCCGGCCCATCATCACTCACCGCCAGCGCGTAGCCACGCTTGCGCACACCTACCCCTTCATCAGTATCCTCAAGCGTCACGGTCACAGTTGTGCCAGCGCCCCCATATTTGACCGCATTCTCCACGAGGTTGGTTATCACCTGCAAAAGCTGGTCCGCATCGCCCGGCACTGTCGCCTCTGCCCGCGCGCGTTCGTAAACCAATGCACAGCCCGCTTCTGATGCCACGGTTGAGAGGTTCTGAAGAACGGAGCGGATGACCTGATCCAAATCCACCGGATCCATAGGCCGCATACGGGAGACTTCCTCAACTCGGCTCAAGGACAAAAGGTCGCCAACCAGACGGTTCATGCGGCTGGCTTCCGTGGCCATGATCGACAGAAATCGGTCACTGGCGGCTGGATCCCCCCGCGCAGGGCCCTGAAGGGTTTCCACAAAGCCCAGAATCGCGGTCAAAGGGGTACGCAGCTCATGGCTGACATTGGCCACAAAATCACGCCGCATCTGATCCAGCTGCTGCACCTCTGTGACATCCTGAAAACAGATCAGCACCCCGGTCACGCTCACTCCGCCGCCTGAGAGGCGCAGGCCGCGATCATTGGCCTGTGCAGGCAGGCTCACCGGGGCACAGTTCACATCATAACGGTGCTCCTGCGGCCCATCGCTGTGCATATAAATCGCCCGATGCGCCTTGCCGTCGCGCAGGCAGGCAGCCACAGCGTCATTGAGGCTTGGCTGGCGAAACACCAAGACCAGCGGGCGATCCTGGTCGGCATGCGGATTGAGAGAGACCGCCTGCGCATTACCGGCCACAATGCGCGCCCGGCTGTCCACCAGCATCGCAGGCAGCGGAATGCCTTCCAGATAGTTTTTGTAGAAATCGCGCTGCATGTGATGTTCTCCAAATGCCCTTTTCGCACCGTCAAACCGGCACCCATCCATGCCTCAAACCGCTTAAACGTAACGGTTTTATGACGCTCAACTGGGCGCGCGCGACATTATTCGTCGATCTGTCGCAGTCCAGCGCGGAAACGGCGGGCATTGGCCTGATAATGCTTTGCAGATTGCGTCAGCCCCGTGATCGCCGCGTCATCAAGCTGACGCACAATTTTACCCGGCGCCCCCATCACAAGACTGCCATCCGGGATCTCTTTGCCCTCGGTGATCAGAGCCCCTGCCCCAATCAGACAGTTCTTGCCAATCTTTGCACCATTGAGCACGGTCGCCCCCATGCCGATCAGGCTGTTGTCGCCAATGGTGCAGCCATGCAGCATCGCCTTATGGCCGATGGTGCAATTCTGCCCAATGGTGAGCCCAAATCCCGGATCAGTGTGCATGACACAGTTTTCCTGCACGTTAGACCCTGCCCCAATGCGGATCTCTTCATTGTCACCGCGCAGCGTACAGCCGAACCAGACAGAACTCTCCGCCTCAAGCACCACATTGCCAATCACATTGGCATCGGGCGCAACCCAGCTGCTGTCGTCACATCGTGGTGCAATATCCTCTAACGCATAGAGCGGCATTAAGACATCTCCTCAAACTGCGCCTGCAGATCACGCACATGATTTTGCAACATCGGCTGCTGAATGCGGCGCATGCGCTCCGCTTCCACAATGGTTTTCAGCTTGGCCTCGGTCTCGTCCAGATCATCATTGACCAGCACATAATCATAATAGCCCCAGTGGCTGATCTCATCCCAGCTCTTGAGCATACGTTTGGCAATCACATCCGCACTGTCCTGTGCGCGGGTTTCCAGACGGCGACGCAGCTCCACAATGGAGGGCGGCAGAATGAAGATCGACAGCGCATGTTTGCCCAGATCGGAATTGCGGATCTGAATTTCGCCCTGCCAGTCCACATCAAACAACACGTCCTGACCGCTCTCAATGGTCTCGCGCACAGGGCCCGCTGGCGAGCCGTAAAAGTTGCCAAAGACGTGGGCATGCTCCAGCATTTCGCCCTCGGTCACCTGCCCTTTGAAGTCTTCTTCGGACATGAAGTAATACTCCCGCCCATGCTCTTCGCCGGGGCGCGGATCGCGGGTCGTGGCGGAGACCGAAAACGCCAGCCCGGGATCCCAGGCCATCAGCCGCTTTGCCAGAGTGGATTTGCCTGCGCCCGAAGGGCTGGACAGGATGATGAGAAGGCCGCGTCTGTCAGTCATTGTCTTATTCCACGTTTTGAACTTGTTCGCGCATCTGGTCGATCACGGCTTTAAGGTCCAGGCCGACCCGCGTCAAATCCACAGATTGCGCTTTGGAGCAGAGCGTATTGGCCTCCCGGTTGAATTCCTGCATCAGAAAATCAAGCTTGCGCCCGATGGGGCTGCCATTGGCAATCAAACTGCGCGCGGCGGCGACATGGGCCTTCAGACGGTCAATCTCTTCCATGACGTCCGCTTTGACCGCCAGCAGGGCAAGTTCTTGGGCCAGGCGCGCTTCATCAACAGCGTCGGCATTTTCCAGCACCCGTTCCATATTGCTGCGCAGCGCAGCTGCACTTTCGGCCCGGCGCGCCTCTGCAACTTCCGCCGCCTGCGCCGTCAAAGCCTCAATCTGCGCCAATTGATCCAAAAGCACAGTCTCCAGCGCCTGCCCCTCAGCCTGTCGCATATCCTTAAAGCTCTGAAGCAAGGCGGGCAGTTGCACCGTGATCTGCGCCATCAACGCCTTGCTGTCGGTGTCTTCCACCGCCGTTTCCAACACGCCGCGCAACGCCAGAAGGTCACTGCCGCGTGTGGGCGCCAGTGCCACCTCCGCCTCTGCGGCGGCGTCCTCTGCGGCCTTCAGCGCATTGAGAACGGCGGCAAGTTGCACCTTGTTGAGCGCCAGCGCGCCCTGCTCTTCGTCCTTTTGAACACGCAGCGACAGGTTCACACTGCCCCGCACAAGCGCTTTGGACAGCGCCGCACGCACCGCAGGCTCCAGCCCTTCAATCCAATCCGGCACCCGCAGCCGCAAATCCAGCCCCTTGGCGTTCACACTGCGCATGTCCCATGTCCAGCTGTGCCCAAGGGCGTCTCCCTTCAGCGTGGCGTATCCAGTCATTGACTCCAGCAAAGGCACCTCCTGCCATTTTATGTCTGCGCAGCTAAATCTATTCTGGCGCGAAGAGCAATGTTAACGGATCAAGCGGTTAACCATTCAAATCATTTTTTATCGCAAATCCTCTAAAATATGACATAACTGTTTTACGAGTTGTAAACGACTTTCTGAACCGACACGCCAGCGGGCCAGCACATAAGGCGCCTGACTGACACACACCGGTCGAAGGTCACCGCGCAAAACAGCGCACCAAGAGATATTTTTCCGGGGGGAAAAGTTGTGAGAATTTTTGGAGACGGTAAATCCAGCGCAGCCAAGGTGCACAGCATCGCGGTCATGCAAGATGTCAAAAGCTACTGGGAAGGTCTGCGTAACGGGCATCCCATCCCATACCGTAGCGAAGTGGATCCACGCAGCATTCAAAAGGTTCTCAAGCACGCTTTCATTCTGGAGCGCATCGCACCCGGCATGGCCCGTCTTCGGGTCTCCTGCAACACGCTGACCGATGTGATGGGCATGGACATGCGCGGCATGCCTATGTCCTCTCTGATCAACGGCGAGTCCCGTGAGAATTTCTCCGAAGCTCTGGAAAAAGTCTTTGCGGCTCCGGCCATTGGCCGCCTGGAACTCTCCACCTCTCGCCCCTTTGGGCGCAGCGGTCTGCAGGCAGAAATGATGCTTCTGCCTCTGCGCAGCGACAATGGCGAAGTCAACCGCATTCTGGGGGCCATCACCTGTGAAGGGGACCGTGGTCGTACGCCGCAGCGTTTTGATCTGGAAGGCAGCTTCCTGCGTCGCATTGACGTTCCCGGCAGTGCCAAACGCCTCATCAGCAGCGATGCGGTGCAACACAACAAAATCACTTTGCCAGCGCCAAGCTTGAAGGCACCGCTGCGCAAGACAGCTGCGGCAGCTGATGACATGCCACGCCTCATTCCGACAAAGCACCCACACCTGCGTGTGGTGGCAACCGAC
Source organism: Shimia marina (assembly GCF_001458175.1). GTDB lineage: Bacteria > Pseudomonadota > Alphaproteobacteria > Rhodobacterales > Rhodobacteraceae > Shimia > Shimia marina. The sequence continues at coordinate 548,563 of NZ_CYPW01000027.1, read as the reverse complement.
GCCTAGGAGAACCTGGGACAACCGAAAAAAGGCGGGGTCATTTGGTCATGGCACCCCGCCTTTTTTTGTGTCTGGTCTTATGTCTGGCGCATCTAATTAGAGTTCACAGCCTACTCGAGGTGCAAATAAACCCGCCGGTTTTGGCGACCTTTCTTTTCGATTTTCCCAATGCGCACAGGTCCAATTTCCCCAATGCTGGCCACATGGGTGCCACCGCAGGGTTGCAGATCCACCTGATGGTCCCCTGAGCCGATCCGCACCAGTCGCACTTTCCCGGCACCTTTTGGCGGCGCGACGGACATGGTTTTCACCAATCCAGGGTTGGCTTCAAGCTCGGCATCGGTAATCCACTGCTCACTCACAGCATGATCTTCTGCGATCAACGCGTTAAGCGCCTCTGTCAGGGCTGCCTTGTCCTCTGGCGCCTCGGGCATGTCGAAATCCAAACGGCCTTTTTCGGTGCCAATGGAGCCGCCCGTGACAGGCAGAGGGATCACCACAGACAGCAGATGCAGTGCCGTATGCACCCGCATGTGCCGATGGCGGCGCGCCCAATTGAGAACCTGCATCACCTCCGTGCCCACCGCTGGCAGCTCTGCTGGCTCTGAGGGAACCAATGCGATGCCCCCTTCAGCGGTTTTCACAGTTGTCGCGATTTCAAGCTGCTGTCCGTTCCAGCTCAGATGTCCGCTGTCGCCCGGCTGTCCGCCACTGGTGGCATAAAACAGTGTTGCGTCCAGCAAAATACCGCCCTCAGGCGTGTGCCCCACCACTGTTGCAATGGCTTCTTTCATGTAGGCATCTTTCAAAAACAGCAGTTCCGTCATCGTCCGTCCCCCTCTCCAGCACCGTCTCCATCCGCGTCCGCGGCATCCAAATCTTCCAAATCCGGTGGCGTGTGCACCACAGACGCCGTGCTGGCCTTTGCCACAGGCTGGTTTTGCTCTGGGGCGGCCCCTCCCTTCAAAACCTCCGGGTTGCGCAGCCAGATGTCACGCTGGGCAAAGGGTATCTCAATGCCCTCTTCCACAAACCGGCGTGCGATTTCATGGTTCAGATCGCTCTTGGCGGTCAGCACCCAGTTCACATCCCGCAGGATCGCGCGAATTTCAAACTCCAGCGCATCCGCGCCAAAGCCCTGAAACACCACCGATGGCCCCGGATTGGCCAGAACCATGGGATGGGCATTGGCAATTTCCATCAAAATCCGCTCGACCACACGCGTGTCCGTTCCATAGGCCACCCCAACGGGCACAATCACCCGGCCCACCGTATTTCCATGGGTGTAATTGGTCACCGTGCCAGACACGAGGTCGGAGTTTGGCACCACAACATCGGTACGATCGAAGGTCTCAATCCGGGTGGAGCGCACCGAAATATCGCGCACATAGCCCATCTGACCACCCACTTCGATCCAATCGCCCTCACTCACGGGCCGCTCAATCAAGAGAATGATGCCGCTGACGAAGTTGGAGACAATGTTCTGCAGACCAAAACCAATCCCAACCGACAGCGCGCCTGCAAACAGCGCAATGTTGCTCATGTTGATGCCCGCCACCGTCAGCGCCACAAGCGCAGCCAGGAAAATCCCCACATAGCCGGCACCTGACACAACCGCTGTCTGCCCGCCGGGATCCAATTTGGTTTTTGGCAGAATGTTATCGCGCAGAAAGCTCTGCGACAGCCGCGTCACCCCATGCCCCACTGCATACACAGCAATCAGCAGGAAAATGGTCTGAGGCGACAACACAAGATCGCCGATTTTCAGCCCCTCAAGCAGTTTCTGCCAGGCAAGCTTCAAGCTGCTGATCTGCGCGCCCCAACACAGGGCAAAAATCGGAAGCGACATGACAAAGAGCATAAGCCCAGCCAACACCGCTCCGAGCGTGCCTTCATCATCATCACGGCGATTGAGGGCGGAGAAAATCTTCTGAATGAGCCGCTGAAGCACCAGAAGAAAGGCCACAAGGAACACCGTGCGCGTACTGGATAAGACCAGATAGCTCGCCCCGCGCGTCAACCCAAGCACAGCAAGCACCGCCACAACCACCGTTACGATCATCGTGTAGCGGCCCAGCATGGAAATAAGCTGTCCAATGGCGGACAAAGGCCCATCCGGCTCCACACGCATGGTTTTGGCGTGGCGGATCACCAATTGGCCAAGGCGGCGCAGGAAATAGGCCGCAGCGACACTCAGAACGAAGAAGATCACCGCTTCGGTGCCTTCGCTCCAGTTTTCATAGCGGACAAGCTCAACAAACAGCGTACTCAGCGCCAGCACCGCGCCCAGCGAGACGCTTGCCCGACGCCCTTTGCGCTTCTCGACTTCTGACAGGTTCACCTGAAGCAAGGGTTGGCTGCGACGCGAGAAAATCCGTTCGCCCAGCCATCTCGCAGTGAGCAGCTCAAAGGTCATGATCGGCAGAATGGCGAGGATCACATCCCCCCGAAACCCTGGTAGATCAGAGGCATAGACCGCCTTTGAAAAGGCAAATACGCCGAGCATCGGCAACACAACCTGCCCATAGGACAGCGCGAAAACAACCACCCAACGCACGGCTGAAAGCCGTTCACGCCGCCACACCATAGAGGTCAGTAGATTGTCGATCCAACGGGTGCCCCGCGTCAGCAACATGATACTGATCGCCAGATAGAACAGCATGATGGGCAAAGTATCGCGCAGCTCGTTGCGCTGTTTTTCATGTACCCAACCGGTTTGAAACTCCAGCGCAACCAGCTTGAAGGTCTCAAGCACCTGATCCAGCGCCGGCCACCAAAGCGCGGGCGACAATGGGAACGGCCCCGGCGTCAGCAACCTTTCCGCCTGCCGATCCCGCAAAAGCGAGTCAATGGAGCGGATCAGTTCCTCCGCCTCCGTCTGCGCCAGTTCCGCCCGCCTTACAGGGGCCAGCGCCTCGGACAGTTGCAGTTGCAGTTGCCGACGTTCTTCGGCCACATCCTCCGCTTCGCCGCCCTCCGGCACCGGGCCCAGCCGATCCAGCTGGGCCTCCAACGTGCTGACAGAGATCCGGGTGCGCGAACTGTCTCCGGAAAACGCATTGCGCCAGTCAATCAACTGATTGCGCAAAGAATCCATCGCCGCCTCAGAGGCACGATTGTTGTCGATGGCTTCCGTGGCGCGCACTGCCGTGCGCCGCCAATCGCCATAATCAGGGTCCTCAGAGGACTGCGCCCCGACAGAAGTGAAGGAAACGGCCAGTAAGATGGCCGTCATCGCGAAAAGTCGGGTCAGGGCGCGCCACATGTCGCAGATGTCCTCAGACGTCTTCGAAGACACCCGGGATGCTGGACGGGCCCGTGTTGCCCAACCACTCCGGGCTTGGCAGACCTTTTTCTTTCAGGAACGCCGGGTTGAACAGTTTGGACTGATAGCGCGTGCCATAGTCGCAAAGAATGGTCACAATTGTGTGCCCCGGCCCCATTTCTTTGGCCATGCGCACAGCCCCGGCGATATTCACACCAGAAGACCCACCAAGGCACAGCCCCTCTTCAGCAAGCAGATCAAACACATAGGGCAGCGCTTCGTCATCGGGGATCTGATAGCTCATATCCGGCTTGAAGCCTTCAAGGTTGGCGGTGATCCGCCCCTGCCCAATCCCCTCAGTGATGGAGCCACCCTCAGATTTCAGTTCGCCATCGGTGTAGTAACTATGCAGCGCTGCACCCATCGGATCGGCCAGACCGATTTTCACGCCTTTGCCCTGAATGGCCTCTGCTACACCAGCCAACGTCCCACCGGAGCCAACAGCACAGATGAAACCATCCACTTTGCCCTCGGTTTGCTCCCAGATTTCCGGACCAGTGGTTTCCACATGCGCCTGACGGTTGGCCACATTGTCAAACTGGTTGGCCCAGATCGCGCCGTTGGGTTCGGTCTTGGCCAGCTCCGCAGCCAAACGGCCAGAATAGCGCACATAGTTGTTGGGGTTGCGATACGGCGCCGCAGGCACCTGCACCAGCTCCGCTCCGGCAAGGCGCAACATGTCTTTCTTTTCCTGAGACTGGGTCTCGGGGATCACGATCACGGTTTTAAAGCCCATGGAGGCCCCGACCAGCGCAAGACCGATGCCGGTGTTGCCTGCGGTGCCTTCCACAATGGTGCCCCCGGGCTTCAGATCCCCACGCGCCAGCGCATCTTTGATGATATACAATGCGGCACGGTCCTTGACCGACTGGCCGGGATTCATGAACTCCGCCTTGCCGTAAATGTCACAGCCGGTCGCCTCACTCACCTTGTTGAGACGGATCAAAGGGGTGTTGCCGATGGCTTGGGCCAGATCACGGGCAATATGCATGTTGCGCGGTCCTTTTTGAATGTTTGAAACCTGTGTAGGCAAGCCGTGAGCGGAACTCAAGCACTCGCGCGCAACCTGTCGCGGTGTCGTGCCAGCCAGAGCGACGCAAGAACCAGTGGCGCATTCACCAGTTTCATCTCATCGGTCATCTGCATCAGATCCTCAAAGGAATAGAGGAACGAGCGAATGTCTTCCGCTTCCTGCTCAAGCCCTGACACGCCAACCACCTCATCCGGCAGATCTGCAATCGCGATGTAAATATGGTAAAACTCGGTGCTGCATCCCGGCGAAGCATAGCTTTTGGAGACCTCATGCAGCGCCCCAAGCGCAAGGCCTGCCTCTTCCTGCGCCTCGCGGCGCGCTGTCTCCTGCGGCGCTTCGTTGGCATCAATCCGCCCTGCAATCGGCTCCAACTGCCACGGCAGGTCGTCGCCCCGCGCAAAGGGACCGGGGCGGAATTGCTCAATCAACAAAACGCGATCACGCACAGGATCATAAGGCAACACGATCACCGCATCCGTTGCCACAAAAACCGCGCGCTGCACCGCAACGCTCTGTGTGCCGTCATAGCGCCGGAAGCTCATTTCATAATCATCCAGCGTGAAATACTTCGCATAGGCACGCGTCACAGAAACGTCGCGCACATCCGCGCGTATCATCCCTCCGGGGCTCTCGCCGAGACTGCCCTGCGCTGCCAATTGCTGCGCGATCGCGCGCGCCTTGATCATTGGCAACATCCCATCCACCTCACCACGTGGCTTGACGCCAAAGTAGCTCATCTCTTCCGTGGCGCTGCAAACGGTCAACGCACCATAGATCTGCGCCCAGTTTTCAAGAGACCATGGGCCATCGGGCTGCCATCCTGCGTCGCTCTTAAACACTTGCGCCGGACGGTTTGCACCCTCAACACTGACCTCCACTGGCGCCAGATCATAGTCAAACCCACCTTCATAGAATTCCAGCCGCGCCACATCGGTCGCACTCAGATTGCCCAGCCATAACCCCTGCGCGGCACCCTCACGCTCTTTGATGATCGGGAAATCCTGATCTTTCACGGCAAAAACGCTGTGGCCCTCCAATGTGGCAGGTGCCATTTCGATCTCAGCTGCGGCTTTCCCCAGCACAGCCTCAAGCAAAGGCACGTGGCGCAACGTGCCATAAACAAATAGATTTTTCATGATCATCCCCAGCGTCGATGCGCAAAATTGGTCACGGTCCCACTCACGACAACACCTGCCAAAAGTGTGATCAAAATCGGCGTCGCGCTCAGATACAGGCTGTACTCCAAGGCAATGCGCACAAGGTTTTCCAAGGCTTCCACCGGTTCATCAAACCGACGGCGCAAGGCAAGGCGCAGCATTTCGATGGTTCCAAAGGTTGCCAGCCCCCAGAACACAAGCCAGAAAACTCCAATCAACCCAAGCTCAATGGGCCCGCTGCGTCCCGCCCGCGGCCCCATCACGCGCCAGCCCACAACCAAGCCAACGGCGGCAGAAATCAATGTCATCTGTCCGGGATCAGAGCCCTCAGGCATCTGCGGTTTTACAAATTCCGCCACCAGCCCGCCAATAAAGGCGAGACAGATGGCGGCAATCAGCTTGTTGGATGTGGTCATGTGCTCGGTTTTGAAATCGTGATCTGTGTCACGTCACAGCTTCCACTGTGAAAGGCCGCTGCACAAGAGGTCAGATAGAAATTCCACATCCGACGGAACCGTTCATCAAACCCCATGGGCTGAATGCTCTCCCAACGGGCATTAAACGTATCATACCACCGCCGCAGCGTCTGGCTGTAGCTCTCGCCAAATTCAATAGACCCGTTCACTTTCAAACCGGCCTGTTGCACCTGCTGGCGCAGTACAGTCGGACTGGGAAGCATCCCACCGGGGAAGATATATTTTTGAATGAAATCAACACCCTTGCGATATTGATCAAAGCGTTTCTCGGTGATTGTAATGATCTGAAGCGTGGCGCGCGCACCGGGTTTCAGACGCTCACGCACCGTTTCAAAATAAACCGGCCAGTATTTCTCACCCACCGCCTCAAACATCTCGATGCTGGCAATGCCATCATAGGTCGCCGTCTCGTCGCGATAATCTTGCAACTTGAAATCCACCAGATGGGAAAGTCCTGCCTTTTCAATGCGATCCTGCGCAAACTTCAGTTGCTCTTCAGAGATTGTTAACCCTGTAACCCGCAGGCCGCGCTCCTTGGCGGCATATTCCGCAAACCCGCCCCAGCCACAGCCGATTTCCAACACATGATCCCCTGCTTTGACGCCCATCTGATCCACCATGGAGGCATATTTCGCAGTTTGCGCCGCTTCCATGCTCTCCTGTCCGGTCTCAAACAGCGCGGAGGAATAGGTCATCGTGTCATCCAGCCAGAGCCCGTAAAACTCATTGCCCAGATCATAGTGGTAGCTGATGTTCTTCTTGGCCTGCGCTTTGGAGTTGTTGTTCATCCAATGACGCAGCCGCTCAAACGCGCGCACGAAGAACATACCCGGAAAACCATCATAAAGGTCGTCATTGTCGGCGCGCAGGAAATCACAGAAGGCCTGCAAATCCGGCGTGCTCCACCATCCTTCCAGATAGGCCTCACAGAATCCAAGCTCCCCTTCGCGCATCAATCGGCCAAAGGTATCGCCATTATGCACATGCATCTCACAGACCGGTCCGGGCTTGGGCCCCTCCGCGCGAAATTTGCGCCCATCTTCCAGCACAAAATCAATCCGCCCGTGGTTGATCTTTTTAGCGGTGTCAAACACAGCCGGAAAATACCGTGGCAAGTTGTTCTCGCCTTTTGTCGAAGTCAGGAACATCTTACTCTCCCTCCCCATGTTGTTGTAAATGCTAGGCGCAGAGCACGCCCTCCGGCAAGGATTTATTAGGCTTTAAAGGCCTCATAGGCCGCCAGCGCCCGTTGTCTGCCCGTCGCAAGAGACACAATGGCCTCCCGCTGCGGCTGTTCAAATTGCGCCTGCCACGACAGGGGCATGGCCGCAAAGAACAAGGCGGCGGTGTCACTGCCCATCTCAGGGGCATGGCTCAGCCACTGCTTGCGATAGCGCCCGTCTGCGTCAAATTTCTCGGCCTGTGTGTCAGGATTGAAAATGCGAAAATACGGTGCCGCATCCGGGCCAGATCCCGCAACCCATTGCCATCCCATGGCATTGGATGCCGGATCCCAATCCACCAGACAGTCTTCAAACCACTTAAGCCCCAGCTTCCAATGGATGTTCAGATGTTTGGTCAGATAGCTCGCGGTCAGCATGCGCGCCCGGTTGTGCATCTTACCGGTCACATAAAGCTCCCGCATAGCCGCATCCACCAGCGCCACGCCCGTGCGCCCCTGACACCAGGCTTGGAAATGCGGATGATCTGCGTCTTCAATCCACTCAAACGCGTCCCAGGCCTCCCGCCAGTTGCCTTCCGCAATGGTCGGGAAAAACCACATCAAATGCCAGGCAAACTCACGCCAGACCACCTCTTTGAGGAAATGCTCTGCCCCGGCGGCCCCCTCCTGCATTGCGCGCTGCCCGGCATGCCACATCTGCGCCGGGCTGATTTCGCCATAACTCAACGCATCTGACAGCTCAGAGGTGGCCGCACGATCAAGAAAATCCCGCTCCGCTTTATAGCCCTCAATGCGTTCCTCCAGAAAAACCGCCAGCCGCCGCTGTGCCGCCTGCTCTCCTGCCGCCACAAAGCGGGACACCACGGCGGCGCCGCGGCGCATTTCACGGTCCAGATGCCACGTCTCAAGACTGTCGCTTGCAGGCCACTGTGTGGGGCCATGCAGCTCCGGAACATCGAGGCAAGGCGCAACCGAACGTGTCCGCACGGCCCGCCAGAAGGGCGAGTAGACCCGAAACGGCGCGCCTTGCTGTGTCTCTACGGTCCAGGGTTCAAACAATAGCGTCCCGGTGAAACTCTGCGCCGCCAGCCCGCGATCTTTCAGCGCAGTCTTGATTTCACTGTCTCGCGCCACAACGTCTGGCGCATAGCCACGACTCCAGTAAACGGCATTTGCGCCGGTAGCAGCCACCAGCTCTTCCAGCGCGCCCCGCGCCGGCCCGCGACGCAGGATCAAACGCAAGCCGCGCGCCTCCAGATCCTGCGCCAGCGCCTGCAAAGAAAGCATCATGCGCAGTTTCGGGGCCGCGCCCATCTGCTCAAACAGCTCATCAAGCACAAACACAGGCACAACCGCGCCCCGTTCTGCCGCCGCTACAAGCGCCCTGTTGTCACTCAGGCGCAGATCACGCCGCAGCCAGACCAATGTGAGGTTTTCGGAAGTCTCTTGCGCCAAGTTATTGTTTTCCCATCCTGTATTGAACCTACAATACGGGAGAAATCCGGCCATGGATCATAAAATCAGATCACAAAACCGCATCCAGCGCGGTCAGCAGCTTGTCGATCTCTTCCTGCGTTGTGTAGTGCACAAAGCTGAGCCGCAAAACACCTTTGTCAGGATCCACATTCATCCCCTTCAAGGCGCGGATTGCATAAAAATCCCCGCCCCCGGCCATAATCCCATGGCTGGAGAGTTTTTCGGCCAAAGCCGCACCGGGCACATTTGTCGCCAAGGCCACCGTTGGCGCACGTTCAGAGGCGTCTGAGGGCCCCAGCAAGCGCACAGAATTACGTGTGCGCGCAAAATCCAGCACCGGTTGCAGCAGCTCCGTTTCATGCGCGCGCATCAGATCATGCACCGCCGTGCCCATGCCCACTGGATCATTTGACGCAAGACCATGGCGCCGGGCCAAGTCCTCAATATAGTCGGCCATCCCCGCACAGGCGGCCACCTGCGCATGATCTGGCCCTGCGGGTGTAAACCGTTTGAATGGCGTACCGGCATTAAAATAATGCCCCTGATTGGGCAAAAGCTCTGCCAGATTGCGCCGCATCACCATGATGCCCTGATGGGGGCCATAGGTTTTATAGGCAGAAAACAAATAAATATCCGCGCCAAGCGCCCCCACATCTGGAAAGCCATGTGGCGCATAGCTGACCCCGTCAACACAGACAAACGCCCCGGCGGCATGCGCCGCAGCCGTGATCTTCGCCACCGGATTGATTTCACCTACCACGTTGGAGCAATGCGGAAAACAGACCAGCCGCACGCGATCATCCAGCAGCGTGTTGAGCGCCTCGACGTCCAGATGTCCGGTCTCCGGATCAATCTGCCACTCGCGCACTTCAATGCCGTCCTCGGCCAGACGTCGCCACGGGCCGCTGTTGGCCTCATGGTCCTGATTGGTCACGATAATGGCATCGCCCGGATCCATCCACTGGCGAAACGCCTGCGCAAGCACATAGGTGTTTTGCGTGGTGGAGGGCCCGAAGGAGACATCCTGAGGGGCCACGCCCATCAGGGCCGCCAGCCGCGCACGCGCCTCATCCATTTCCGCACCGGCCAGCTGGGAAGCGGCATAAGGCGCATAGGGCTGTACCTTGCGCTCTTTGTAGTAGCGCGTCAGGCGGTCAATCACCGGCGCGCAAGTATAGCTGCCGCCGGCATTCTCAAAAAAGGCCTGCCCCTCAAGTGATGGTTCGGAAAACGCCGGGAACATCCCCCGCACAAAATCCATATCCAGCATGTTGCGTCTCCCTCTCAACTAAGCCGAGAAAACCGCTGATTGCTGAGAGGGTCAAGACGGTAAATATCACCTGTTAAGGATCAGGCCAGAGCAGCGCGGATTTTCTCCGCCTGCGCCTTGAGCACATCAAAATCCGCCATCTGCCCGGGGGCGCGCAGTCCAACACCTTCATGGCGTGGCAGCACGTGATAGTGCAGATGGAACACCTCTTGGCCGCCTGCAGCTTCGTTGAACTGCTGTACGGTAACCCCTTTGGCATCAAAGGCTTTCATCACCGCGTGGCCCATCTTCTGAACCGTCCTCAAACAAGCGGAAAGCTGCTCAGGCGTGGCGTCCAGCATATTGCGGCAGGGTGTTTTGGGGATGATCAGACAATGTCCATCGGCTCGTGGCATGATGTCCATGAACACATAGGTGTCCGCATCTTCATAAAGTTTCTCGCTGGGGATTTCTCCGCGCAGGATCTTTGCGAAAATATTGTCGTTGTCATAGGCCATAGCTCAGGCTGCTCCGCTCTCAGATAGATCGATTTGGCGTCACGTTGCCCAAGCCAGCGCCCATGTGCAAGCCGTTTCCCAACGCCTTGCACTGTCTCACTCTTCCAAAGGCTTCAGAAGCTCATAGAGGCGTCAGCCGCCATCATGGCTTTGGCCATTTCCCCCGGCTTGGCGACACCGACCCCGTCCAACAAGACATCCGGCCCCTGCCCCAGCGCTGGCAGATAGATCGCGCAGACCTCCACCTTGGCGCCAGGCAGCGTCATGATTTTCTGCATCAAACCCTGTGGGCTCATATCCTTGGGCGGCTGGCCTGCCGTCGCGCTTTCCGGAGCGTCTTTCAAAGCCAGATCGCCCGCCGCGCCACACAGCAAAATATGGGGGGCTGCCCCCTGTTGTGCCGCCTGCATGGTCAGCACCATCGCCATCAATTGGGTCTGTGGCTGATCTTCGGTCAGAATGGTGACAAGCGATGGGGCCTCTTCGGCCTGCGCGACGAGACCTGTACAGGTCAAAGTGGCCGCAGCAGCAAGGGTGGTCAGAACGCGTTTCACAGCGATGTCCTTTCTCAATAAAAAACAATCAGATGCGCCAAAACCTGAGTTTTTGATGCACCTAATATCCACATCCAATCACGCCGCGTTATTGGGGCCTTTGATCCAAATCAAACACATTCATATTTTTGAATTCAATGGTCTTCTCGTAAAAAAGGCGCCCCCGCAGGAGCGCCTTCCGTGTTGTCGCATATGTGAAATGATCAGGCGTTCACATCCACAACAACGCGGCCCTGCACCTGTCCTTTCAGGATGTCTGCACCCAGCTGCGGCAGATCAGAAAGCGTGGCTGGTTTCACCATCGCTTCCAGCTTGTCCATAGGCAGATCTTTTGCAATCCGCTCCCAAGCGCGCAGGCGGTCTTCATAGGGGCGCATGACGGAATCGATGCCCAGCAGATTCACCCCCCGCAGCAGGAACGGGATCACCGTGGCGGGCAGCCCGGCCCCACCGGCCAGACCAACAGCGGCAACAGAGCCACCATATTTCATCTGTCCCAGCACACGTGCCAGCATCTCGCCGCCCACCGCATCAATACAGCCTGCCCAGGTCTCGCTTTCCAGCGGGCGTTTGACGGTCTCATTGAGATCTTCACGGGGCACAATCTGGCTCACACCAAGGGATTTCAGGTACCCCTCCGTTTCCGGACGCCCGGTCACACCGGCCACCTCATAGCCAAGATTGGCCAGAATGCCGACTGCCACCGACCCAACGCCCCCAGCGGCACCGGTCACCAGAACCGGGCCTTTGTCCGGGCTGACGCCATGATCTTCCAGCGCCATCACCGACAGCATGGAGGTAAAGCCCGCCGTCCCCACGGCCATCGCCTGCTTTGTGCTCAGACCCTCAGGCAACGGCACCAGCCAATCGGCTTTCACGCGGGCCTTCTGGCCATAGCCGCCCCAATGCACCTCACCAACACGCCAGCCGGTCAGCACGACCTTGTCGCCGGGCTTGTAGCGCGCGTCCTCAGAGCTCTCCACCGTCCCGGCAAAGTCGATCCCCGGCACATGCGGATAGTTGCGCACCAATCCGCCACCTTTGGGTGACAGGCACAACCCGTCTTTGTAGTTCACCGTGGAGTACTCCACCGCGACGGTCACGTCGCCCTGCGGCAGATCCGCCTCTGACAGCTCTTTGATTGCGCTGCTTGCGAGGCCGTCTTCGCCCTGCTCCATCACCAGTGCTTTGAACATGTTTACTCCTAACTCTCGTTGTCTTTATCAAGTTGTCTCCGCACAGCCTCTGCGCGGGGCATTTCCAAAGGCGTCGCTTCGGGCGCGTTACTGCCAAAACGCCTCATAAACCGTGGCCGGGCGCACCCCGTCGGGTGTCAGCACATCCACCTCGCTGCCGGAGGTCCAATGCGTCATGCGCACCATGCCGATGGCCACATTTGTATTGAAGTCCGGCGACCATGCGGCGCTGCTGATATTGCCGACATGCGCTTCCCCATCCATGATCGGCCAGAGCTGATCACAGGGCGGCACCCCAGCACCGTGAATTTCAATCGGGCGGATCTGGCGCACCGGCCCTTCCTGCGCCACCCGCAACAGCGCATCGCGCCCGACACAGCCAATCGCCGTGTTGGTGTTGCAGAACCGGCCCAGCCCACATTCATGTGGCGTGTTGTCATCGGTCATGTCGTTGCCATAGCTCAGCAAGCCGCCTTCGATGCGTTCAATCAGGTTGGGGCATCCCGCATGCACATCCAGATCCTTGCCAGCCTCCATCAGCGCATTCCAGAGCGGCATGCCAATGTCACCGCCTTCGACGTAGATCTCAAAGCCGCCCTGCTTGGAGTAGCCAGAGCGCGCAATCACAAGGTTGCGCCCCTGAAACTCAAACCAGCCAAACCGGAAGAAGCGCAGATCCCGGATCTTGTCGCCAAACACCCGCGCCATCAGATCATCCGATTTCGGCCCCTGCACCGCCAGCGGGCTCACATCCGGCTCATCCACCAGCACATCCAGCCGATAGCCATAGGCAATGCCCTTCACCCACAGCAGCAGATCACTGTCGGCAATGGAAATCCACCAGCGGTCTTCGGCCAGTTTCACCGCCACCGGATCATTCAGCATGCCGCCGGTCTCATCCACGATGGGCACATAGTAACATTGCCCCGGCAGCATCCCGCGCAGATCGCGCGGCGTGAGCATCTGCATCAGACGCCCCGCATCAGGTCCGCGGATTTCCACCTGCCGCTCGACCGCCACATCCCAGATCTGCACAGCCGTTTTCAGATGGCGGTAATCCTCTTCCACTGAGCGAAATACCGTGGGCAAGAGCATCCGGTTGTAAACCGTATAAGCTTTCACACCTGCGGCCTCGACCCCTTCTGAAAACGGGGTGCGCCGCAAACGACGAGAGGGAGAAATCAGAGCCATTGTGCCTCCTCTGGCATCAAAACAAGATCGGTGTCTTCCGGGGTCTTGCCGAACCCGGTCAAAAGCGCGTGCACCTGCCCGCGATGATGTGTCTGGTGGTTGAACATATGCACCACACAAAGCCCCATGGGCTTGCGCATATCCGCATTGAGCATCTGCGCATGCCAGTGCAGATCCCCCTGCAATTGCGGCTCCGTCACCGTGTTGGCCCAGTGCAGAATGCGCTGATCCATCACGCGGCGCTCTGTGGCCCATTGCGCAAAGCTGTCGCAGAGGTCTTTGTGATCTTTTGCCGCGACTTTTGGGCCTGCGCCGCCATCCAACCGGCTCATCCAAAGGCTGTCACCCCAAAGGATGTGATTGATCGTGGCCATGACCGAGCCAAAGAACGCGCCGCGATCGGCGCGGCGGTCTTCGTCGGTCAGGGTTTCACACGCCGCACGCATGTTATGGTTCTGCCACGCGTTGTAGCGCGCCATCATCTGACAATATTGCGGCGTGATCATCGTGCTGTTCCTTACCGGGGGCCGTGCCAGTCAATCTGGCAGATTTCAGCAGAGCGCCCATCAAAATCCCAGACCCGGCCAAAGGCGCGCACACGCCCTTTGGTGGCGGTGCCCACGGTGATGTCAGGCCCCATCCAGTATTCGGTGTTGGTGACAACCATGTCCTTGCCGTCTTTACCGGCCACCGGCACAACCGCGCCTTGGATTTTCTTGCCCACCATCAGGCGACGTTCATTGCCTTCGGTTTCGAAGATCACCTGCTCGCGCGAGGCGCCAAGGAATTCACCCACCAACATGCCAAACAGACCCGTTGTGCCCCGCGCGGCGCCACTGAAAATATTGACCAAACCGTTGTAGGCTTCTTCAGAGGCGCGATCATCAATGAACACCGCCGCTTTCCAGTTGCCGCGCCCCATGTTGCCGGGGATCTCAAGGAACAGGCCGATGTTCAGACCAGACAGGTCTTCCTCACCATATTGGCCTTCGTCAATACGCACCCCGGCCCAGGCCTGACAATGCCCTTCCGTGGGCGGGTGTTTGCCAAGGCTCACCACACAGGGGCAAAACACTGTGCAGTTACAGTTCAGGATCAACTCCCCTTTGATGGTCCAGGGCACCGTGCCCACTTCATCCAACGCCATCTTTATGTCCTCCACTACAAAACGGTCAAATTGCGCCAAACCCGATCCAGAGGGATGCCAGAAGCAACACCACCCCAAGAGGTTTGGTCACCCAGCGCCCGATCTCAGGCAGTTTCTCAAAAATCATGATCACGGTTGCGAGCCCCATGAAGGCGATGTTCATCACTCCGCCCACAAAGGCCAAAAGCATCAGCGCCCAGCAACATCCCAAGCAGGTCAATCCAAGCCGCAGCCCATTTCTCCAAGGCCCTTCCTCAAAATGCTGAAGAAAAAAGGACATCGGCATCCGGCATTTGCTCAAGCAGGCTTCTTTAAGAGCAGAGAACTGATACATGCCCGCAATCCAAAGCAATCCAGCCGACAAAAGCGCGGAACGGCTCTCGCCAAGCGCCCCGATCAACCCCGCCTGAAACAGCCCCATCTGCACCGCAGCGGCCATCACGGAAAACCCAATCCAGATCACCAGATACCCGCTCACCAAAACGCCAAACCGCGCCGTCTCAAATTGCTGAGACAAATCCTCATAAGTGGCAAAGGCGGGCAATGCGGTGGGCGCCATCATTGCCGCTGACATCACAACCCACATCAGCAAGACCCGCAGAAACCCGGCGGCATCGGGCGTTATGGTGCAAAGACTCTCCCAGAAATCCGCGCCGTAAACCGCGCTCATTGCGCGCATCTCGGCGGGCACCGCCATCAGAAACAGAACAATCCAAGCTGCGAAAATGCCGCCAAACAGTGTCAGCCAGTGCCAACCGGTCATGGAACGGATGCGATCTGCGACCATCTCGGCATTCCTCCTCTTGCCGCGACTCGTTTCTTGGATTTAAAATGTCAGACAATTAAACACACAGCAAACACTAAATGTCAGACAATTGAAAATCGATCCTCAAAACCCCGCCGACCTCTCCGCTCAGATCGCCAAAGCCATCCGCGATGCCATCATCTCCGGCGACATGATCGTGGATGAACGCCTGCCCTCTGAAGCGGAGCTGGCCGATCAGTTTGATGTCTCCCGCCCCACCGTGCGCGAAGCGCTTAAACGGCTGGCGGCGCAAAACCTTATCCGCACCCGCCGCGGGGCCTCCGGCGGGGCCTTTGTGCGGCGTCTGTCTTATGATGAGGCCTATGCGCAGCATATCACCACCAGCACGCTTTTGCTTTCCATGAACGCAGTGGATTTTGAGACCGCCTGTGAGGCCCGCTTCGCGCTGGAGCGCGCCTGTGCCCCGCTCTCCGCCGCGCGCTGCACCCCTGATCACCTCGCCACCATGCGCGCAGAAATTCACCGTCAGGCACAGCCGGGTCTTTCCGATGAACGCTTCTGTGACAGCGATGTCGCCTTTCACCGCGCCTTGGTGGATGGTGCGGGCAACCCGGTGTTGTCCTACCAACTCGCCGGTGCGGTGGAGGCCATGCAGCCCTTGATGAATATGATCACCTTCACCCAGCGCAATCGCGATGTGATCATCGGGCTGCACACCCGCATCGCCGACGCGCTGGAGCACAACAACGGAGCCGCCGCCGACACAGCTCTGGCCGAGCTCACCGCCTATACGCTCACGCTTGGCGAAGAGGCCATGGCCGCCCGCGCAAAACGCTGAAGCAAAGCGCACTATCGCCTTGCACCCGCGCGAAAATCTGCGTTTTCTGCCCATGAAAGCGGCCCGCACCGCCGAGCAACAGGAGACAGACTTCATGCGCCCTACCGATCACCTGCGCAGCCTTGCTGGCGATGACTGGATCGCCGCCACAACCCACCCGTTCTGCACTGAGCTTGCCGACGGCACGCTGCCACTTGATAAGATGCGCTGGTATCTGGCGCAGGATTACCAGTTTGTCGGAAATTTCGTGCGCCTACTGGCCAGTGCCATCGCCCATGCGCCCACCTTAGCGGACAGCGTGCCTGCCGCACAGTTCCTCGCACTGGTCACTGGCCCGGAAAACACCTACTTCCTGCGCTCCTTTGAGGCGCTTGGCATGGATGAGGCCGCGCAAAATGCGCCGCCCGCCCCGCCAACCGAAGGCTTCAATGCGCTGATGGCCGAAGCCGCCGCCTCTGGACGGTATGAATTGATGCTGGCGGTGCTGGTCGTGGCCGAATGGGTCTATCTGAGCTGGGCCACCCCCGTGAACCCTCCCAAAGAAGAGCTGCCATTCTATTTCGCTGAATGGATCACTCTGCATGCCGGAGAGGGCTTTGAAGGCGTGGTGGAATACCTGCGCGGCCAGTTGGACATCACATGGGACAGCCTCAGCGACACCGCCCGATCCGAGGTCGAAACCATGTTCCTGCGCGCTGCCAAACTGGAACGCGCCTTCTGGGATGCCTCTTACGCCGCCTGATTGGGCCTTGATAAAACCTCACAAACATAACGGCAGAGCACATTAGAATGTTGGAAAAACTACGCTTCACTTTGCCAACCATCATCGCAAGTTCCCTTCTGTTTGGTTTCTTTTTCTCTGTGGGCCGCAAAATGGCGCAGGGAGAAACCATGAAGGGAAAACGCGGGATCATGAATTACATCGCCGAAGCTCTGAACTATGCGTCAGACAGTTTTGGCGCGGCGCAGGCCGGATATGCGATCATGGCACTGTCCCTTTTTGCCGGGGTGTTTGCCGCTGTCTGGATCTGGCGCAATCCAATGCTGTAGACTTGGCCTCACAAACACAAATCGGGCGCTTGCAATATCGCAAAGCGCCCGATTTCTTTGAGATCCAGCGCGATCACCACAGCCCCGCCATACGGATCGCGGCGAACTTTACTCCGCCGCTGTTGGTTCCAAATAGCCACCATTGTAGTCGTCGCTTTTGCGACGCACCTGTGAGTGCTCTACGATCCTCTCGCGCGCAATCCCACGAAACGCTTCGATGGAGTCATGGCCATGGCGCTCAAGATACTCCACCAGATCGGTCTTCAATTCCTCAATCAGCTTGACACCCACGCCGCCACTGCCTTTCTCTTCCATCGCCGCCGTGCAGATCTGCAGATTGCCCGCCCCATGCACGATGAAGTTAAACGCCTCACGAAAGCCGCGAATGCCGCCGATGCCAGAGATTTCCTTGTCAGGAAAGGCCTTTGAAATATCAGAAACACGCAACAAAGCCTGATGCAGGATCGCCAGCCCACCCTGCCCGCCAGAGGTCACAAGCCCATCCACTTCCGCTTCAAACTTCAGGGTTTCCGGATCCATCAGTGGCAATGATGGAAAGGTGTTGCACAGCGAAATACAGGAGCCCCCCGCCTCGTAGGCCGCGCGCGCCGCATCCACCAAAGTCGATGTCGCCGGGGTCAGCTTGACCCAGATCGGCACATCCACCACTTCCGTCACAGCTTTCAGAATGGAGCGAATGATCTCTTGATCATTGGCCACATGCGCGCCCATGTCTTTACGATCCATATGCGGACAAGACAGGTTCAGTTCCAGCGCGTCACAGCCCACCTCCACGCAAGAGGTCGCCAGCTTGCGCCAGTTGTCCATCTCCTCTTCACTGCCCGCCCCCGCCATGATGGAGGCAATCACCATTCTGTCGGGATAGGCCTCTTTGATGTCCTTCAGGTCGGGCAGCCATTGCTCCAGCGGCTGATCCGAAATCAATTCCCAGTTCCACGAAGAATGTGACACCGTATCAGGCCGCTTCATGCGTGAGACATAGGGCTTCTCCTCACTGGTGCGCTGATAGATGGTTTTGGGGCCAGCGACATTTTCAACAGGATGCAGCCCAATCGTCTTGGTCACGACCCCCCCCCAGCCAGCATCAAAGGCTTTCAGGATTTTGCGCTTGCTTTCCGTGGGCGGCGCAGAGGCCAGAATAAAAGGATTGACGAATTCAAGGCCCGTAAACTTTGTGGCGAGTGAGGTCATTGCTGCATCCCTGTTTTTTACCTTATGGTAAAATTTGACAAGAGGATGGCGTGCAAAGTCAACAATTTTTCGAAGAGATACCCAAATTCGAGCGAAATAGTCGATTTGAGCGCCCAAAACGCCCAAATAATCCTCGTGTCTATAAAAGCACAGGTCACGCAAAGCATCTCTTGATGCAAAGGCACGTGTCGCAGAAAGCGGATCTTTGCTCAATTAAGCCCAATGATTTCATTGGAATTGTTGCCCATCTACAGATCCCCCAGAGTGGCGAAAAACTGAGGTTGCATTGTGAGTTGGAAAGTTCTCACCGCTATGGTCGTCAGCGCCTTACTGGCATCCACCGCCATCATCTGGAGCCAGCCGAAATGGCGCTACCTCCTGCAAAGTCAGGCTGTGTTCACCGTTGAGCGTCTGACAGGTCTGCCCCTACATCCCGCCCCTAGCCTATCCAGCACACCTTGGGCCACAGATATCATCAACAGCGCCGCATCGCAAATCGGCGTCACCGTGAATTATGATCCTGCCTATGTTGCGCTCTCCTATCCCAACGGGGACATCCCGCGTCGTGATGGCGTCTGCACAGATGTGGTGATCCGCGCCCTGCGCGACGCACATCAGATAGATCTGCAAGAACAGGTTCATCAAGACATGCGCAATCGGTTCGCCAGCTATCCCAATCACTGGGGTCTCACACGCCCCGATAGCAATATTGACCATCGCCGAGTCCCAAACCTGCGCCGCTACTTCGAACATATCGGAGCCGCCCTGCCTGCGCCGACGCTGCAATCTGATTTCCAACCCGGCGATATCATCACCTGGAAAATCGCCCCCGGCAGGCCGCACATTGGCATTGTGTCGGATCGCACCTCGCGCGATGGCAGCCGCCCGTTGATCTTACACAATGCAGGTTTGGGCACACGCCTCGATGATTTTTTGCCGCTTTACCCAATGACCGGCCATTATCGTCTCGAAGGCCATCTCTAAAAGCACCGGTAAAACACGCAACGTGCGCTGCGTTTAGGTTTCGAATTGGTCGAATTTGGCGCCGCCGCGATACGGTTGGGATACCGACGCGATACTGACGCGCCAAAATCAGGTTAACGGCGCTTGCACCCCGCGCGCAACACCACTATCTAGAACATGTTCCCTCGGGAACTATGGACATAAACGCGCTTGTAATAAACGGATCGGACCCGGGGGCGGTACCCGGCGTCTCCACCAAACATCCTTCATTTGGGGATCATGGGGACGAAACAGGATCGACGGACGTCTAAAGAAGTTAGCTTTGTCTCGGCTGTCTGCCACCGTTATCGGCGAAAACTGTACAATTGCAAATGACAATCGTGCTCCGGTAGCAGTCGCTGCGTAAGCAGTGCCTAACACCGAAATCTAAGTCCTGACGCTAGCTGCCTCAGGCGGGGTCCGCAGGAACCTGGCAACAGAATCCTGCACCTCACGCCAGAGAATCATCGACCAAATCACATCTTCATCACGATCAAAAAACGTGTGTTTTAAGGCGCTTTTGCTGTTGACTTTTTCGTAACAGCAATTGCGAAATGCCTAATTTTCAACTTTCTTCACAAAACCATAATTTTGCCTGCATTGAACCGTATTTCTTAACTATTCGCTTACTTTTGGGGTTTTAGCGTCGTTGTGGGGATAACACAGGAAGGCACTATTATGACTGTGGACAAGCAGCAAATCATAGAGGACTGGTTCCGCCGCGTCTGGATCGAACAGGATATGGACGCAATTGACGAAATGTTCCGCCCGGACAGCACCGCCGAGGGCGTGCTGCCAGGTTTTGGCGTAGGTCCAGAAGACTTCCGCGAGATGGCAACCATGTATCTTGCATTGGTCGAAGATCCGATCGTCTGCGTAGAAAAAGTCATGGTTGATGGGGATTGGGCCGCAGCGCTCTGGACCATGAGCATCATGAATCCGGTATCAGGTGAAAGGATCACCGGGTTTGGTCAACTCTTCGTCCGTTTTGAAGGCGCGATTATGGTAGAAGCCTATAACAACTTCGATCTCGTCGCGTTTTTTGAAAAACTCGGCTTCTTGCCGGAGCAAACCATGGCAATGTGTCTGACCGGCCAAAAGGTCGCCTGACACAAATAAAGCGCTTGCAACATTCACTCGTGTCGCTAGCGATAGGCGCATGTCACATGCGCCTCATATCACGCAGATTCTTAGGGTATTTGCCCGGATCGGGTTCCTCTCTTTCGGAGGGCCCGCCGCTCAAATCGGGCTGATGCATCAGGAATTGGTTGAAAGGACCGGCTGGCTCAAAGAGAAAGAATTTCTCGGCGCACTGTCGTTCTGCATGCTCCTGCCAGGGCCCGAGGCCATGCAGCTTGCAACCTTTTGCGGTTGGAAACTGCGTGGGACCTTAGGAGGTTTGATCGCAGGTGCACTGTTCGTGTTGCCTGGCGCCGTATTGATTTTTGGGCTCGCGATTAGCTACGCCCTGTATGGTGCAATGCCATTGGTCGCGGCGGCCTTCGTTGGTGTGAAGGCTGCCGTGGTGGCAATTGTGTTGCAAGCGCTATTAAATTTGTCGCGCAAAGTACTGACAAAAAAGATTAATGTGGCAGTTGCGCTTCTAAGCTTCGTAAGCCTCTATGCCGGATTAATGCCATTTCCTGCCGTGATTTTTCTTGCCGCAGCGATTGGATTTTTATGGCCCTCTGATGACCCCATACAAGTCCCAGCAAGCCCTGCTCAATCTGGCGCCTCGGCGATGCAAGAAAGCCTTAAGGCCATCTTGGTGTGGGGAAGCCTTTGGGCCATCCCCGTCTTTCTGCTATTTTTGCAAGGCGGATTTTTAAAAGAGGTTGCCCTGTTTTTCTCGCAGCTGGCAATTGTCAGTTTTGGGGGCGCGTACGCTTTACTTGCCTATATGGTGCAAACCGTTGTGCAAGACTATGGCTGGCTCACCACCGATCAAATGATGGACGCCTTGGGTCTCGCCGAAACAACCCCTGGCCCCCTGATCCTTGTAACACAGTTTGTCGCCACACTTTCTGGGCATGGACAAGGTGGCGTTGCTTTGGCTTTGGCAGCAGGTGCAGTGGCGCTTTGGTGCACCTTTATACCCTGTTTCCTTTGGATATTCGCCGGTGCCCCGCATGTTGCACGGATCCTCTCCGAGCCACGCCTCAGTCACGCACTCGCGCTCATCTCCGCAGCTGTTTTGGGTGTCATTGCAAACCTAAGCCTCTGGTTCACAATAAATCTTTTGTTTGCACAGCTTAAGCCAAGCATAGCCGGCCCCCTCCCCATTCTCAGCAGCTTCGATGTCACCGCAGGTGCCCTTTCCGCGCTCGCACTGCTGGTGCTTCTCATCTTGAGGTTGCCTCTTCTGGTAACACTCAGCCTTTGCACCGCTGCTTCAACATTTTTGGCACTGCTCTGAGTGTTTTTTCGACTGGATCACCTTTCGTTTCCCGTACAATAAGTTATTGTCGAAACAGGAGACCAACGGAGCCCTTTCATGTCCGAAAACATCGACTATGGAAACCTCATGCACCGCGCCATGCGCAGCCTGATTCAGACTGTCCTCGAAGACGTGCAAACGAAGGGTCTCCCCGGGGAACACCATTTCTTCATCACTTTTGACACTCAACATCCTGATGTCGAAATTGCCGAATGGCTGGCGGATCGCTATCCCGGCGAAATGACCGTTGTGATGCAGCATTGGTACGATAATCTGACCGTCACGGACGAAGGCTTCGCTGTCACACTGAATTTTGGCGATTCACCAGAACCGCTTTACATCCCCTACAATGCAATCAAGACGTTTGTAGATCCCTCCGTTGAGTTTGGCCTGCGTTTTGAGACGCAAGATGATGAAGCAGAGGAAGAATTGCTCGATGAGTTGCCCGAAGAGATCAATCTAGAAGAGATCGTAGAAGAACCACGTAAAGACGCTGAAGTTGTGTCGCTGGATAGCTTCCGAAAGTAAGTCGCCACGTTAAAGGCCGCGGCCTGCTTCTGGATGGATCTGATAAGCAACCTTACGGTTCATTTCTGTATTGAGCAGCTGCTATCAGCGAAGATGGGCTGTTAGCGGTATCCCACGGTATACAGTGTTGCACTTTGCCCCCATTGCGCTATGACACTCCTGACATATTTTACCGGAGGTCATGATGGCAGATACCCGCACCGAAACCGACAGCTTTGGCCCGCTTGAGGTTCCTTCCGAAAAGTATTGGGGCGCACAGACCCAGCGTTCGATCATGAACTTCCCAATCGGTTGGGAAAAGCAACCAGTCGCTATCGTGCGCGCACTTGGTGTGATCAAACAGGCCTGCGCCATGCAGAACAAAGCTACTGGCAAGATGGACGCAAAAATTGCAGACGCTGTCATTCAGGCAGCGTCTGAAGTGGTTGCAGGCAAGTTTGACGACAACTTCCCTCTGGTTGTCTGGCAGACCGGTTCCGGCACCCAGTCCAACATGAACTCCAACGAGGTGATTGCAAATCGCGCAATCGAAATTCTTGGCGGCGTGATTGGCTCTAAAGACCCAGTGCACCCCAACGATCACTGCAACATGGGTCAGTCTTCCAACGACACTTTCCCAACCGCGATGCACATCGCGGCTGCAATGACTGTGCGTGACGTGCTGCTGCCCGGCCTGACCAAACTCGCCGAAGGTCTTGAAGCAAAATCCGAAGCATTCAAAGATATCATCAAGATCGGTCGCACCCATACTCAAGATGCGACACCGCTAACGCTTGGGCAGGAATTTGGCGGCTACGCCCACCAAATCCGTCAGGGCATTGCCCGCGTTGAAGCGGCCCTTCCCGGCATCTACGAGTTGGCGCAGGGCGGCACCGCCGTTGGCACTGGACTGAACACCCAGAAAGGATGGGGCGAGGCTGTAGCAGCCAATATGGCTGAAATCACCGGCTTGCCGTTTGTGACTGCGCCAAACAAATTTGAAGCACTAGCGGCCCATGACGCGATGGTCTTCATGTCCGGCGCTCTCGCAACTGTTGCTGGCGCAATGTACAAAATCGCCAACGACATCCGTTTCCTCGGCTCCGGCCCACGTTCCGGTCTCGGAGAGCTGATCCTGCCAGAAAACGAGCCAGGCTCTTCCATCATGCCGGGCAAAGTGAACCCAACACAAGCCGAAGCGATGACACAGGTTGCCGCGCACGTGATGGGCAACAACGCCGCCATGACTTTTGCCGGCTCTCAGGGCCACTTTGAGCTCAACGTCTACAACCCGATGATGAGCTACAACCTGCTGCAATCCATGCAACTTCTGGGTGACGTGGCCGATAGCTTCACCGAGCGTATGCTCAACGGCATCAAGGCCAACGAACCACGCATCGACAAGCTGATGAAAGAAAGCCTCATGTTGGTGACAGCCCTTGCGCCAACCATCGGCTATGACAACGCCACCACCGTTGCCAAGACCGCGCACAAGAACGGCACCACCCTCAAAGAAGAAGCCATCGCGCTTGGATTCGTGAATGAGGCAACCTTTGATGCAGTTGTGCGTCCAGAGCAGATGATTGGCCCCAAAGACTGATCCTCGGTAAAATAGCTATAAATCAGAGGCGGCCCCCAAGCCGCCTCTTTTCTTTTGTGCCACATCGTTCCAATATTAAGGACATGGCTGATATCATCAATCTCAACACGTTTCGCAAATCCAAAGCCCGCGCGACCCAAAAAGCGCAGGCCGATGAAAACGCGGTGAAATTCGGGCGCACCAAGGCGCAAAAGCAAAAAGAAGCGAAAGAGGCTGCAAAGGCCAAACACATATTGGATGGCAAAGAGCGGGACACGCCTCCTACATGAGCCGTCCCATTAAGCGCTCGTTGACCTTGCGCGGCCATCGCACAAGTGTGTCTCTCGAAGATGATTTCTGGCGGGCCTTTCGTGATATCGCAGCGGAAACAGACACGCCAATCAACGAACTCGCCGCGCAAATTGATGCCAACCGCAACCTAGATACCGGCCTCGCAACCGCGATACGTCTCTTCGTGCTCAACCACTATCGCGACCGCGCCAGCAAAGCCTCACCTTAAGTTTTTTGAGTTTCACACATCCCTGTCGAGACAATGCCCGCAAGGGCATGAAAACAGTGCTAAACCGCTTCGCTCGCCACCAGACGGATGCGCTCGATCATTGCCCGTAGCCCATTGGAACGCTGAGAGGACAGATGTTCGTTCAACCCCAGGCGCTCCATTTCTGCACGCGCGTCCACGCTCAAAACATCGGCCACAGGCAACCCGTTATAGAGTTTGCGCAAAACTGCAATCAATCCGCTCACAATCATCGCGTCACTGGCGCCCTCAAAGGAAAACACACCGGCCTCAATCTTGGGGTGCAACCAAACCTGACTGGCACATCCATCCACTTTGGTGGCAGGCACGCGCAGCGCTTCTTCCAACACGGGCATGTCTTTGCCCTGTTCAATCACATAGCGATAGCGATCTTCCCAGTCCTCAATGAACTCGAAGTCCTCCACAATGTCTTCAAAAGCTTGCGTCGCCATGTCAGCCGGTCTCCAGATTGGTTTCTTTCACCTAATATTCCAAACCCCAAAGGTCTACCTCAAAACTGATACACCTCTAAGGCGCTTTTCAAAGGCCGATGAATAGGCTAACCCATGGGGCAAAGAATGAGGCTGATCAATGCGCGCACCTGTCCTGTTTTTGCTGACTGCAACTCTTACACTCTCTGCATGTCAGTCCCGGTGGAACCCGGCAAATTGGTGGGGTGCTGACAGGGAAAGCACAGTTCAAACAGATGTGAATCCCTTGATTCCTGAGCAAACCTCCGATGGGCAGTCATTTTCCGTCAGTCAAGAACAGGCGCAATACATCGGCGTCCCAGTACAGCGCATCAGCCGTGTCGAAACACACCGTGTCCCAGAAGGTCAACTTATCTTGGTGGTTGGTGTCGCCTCAACGCACGGCATGCATGATGTGCGACTTATCGCACGGGATGGCGGCTCCGTTGAAAGCGGTGTGCTGACACTTGACCTTATGGCATTACCGCCAAGTAAACCGATCATTGGTGGCTCCGATATCACACGCCAACTTACCTCCGCAACGGTCCTGACAGATCAACAGCTTGCTGGCGCGCGCAGCATTCGCATCAAAGGTGTTGAGAACAGCATCGACCAGCGAATTCGTTAAGCGCTATATCCCGCATACGAAGCCAGTGTTGCTCAGAGTTTGACGGTTTTTGGTAGGCCCGGCAGGACTTGAACCCGCAACCAAAGCGTTATGAGCGCTCTGCTCTAACCAATTGAGCTACAGGCCCGTCATGTGAGTGGTTATGAGATGGTGCGAAGGGCGTCAAGCCGTCATTTTTGCATTTGCTTCAATCTCTTCAAGCCCTGCGCTCAACGTGGCAAGCTTGTCGACAAATGCGTTGATCACCAGATCAACCTTGGATCCAGGAACAGTCTTTGTTGGCGAAAGCGCAAACACGTCTTTCCTCGGCGCGATGAATCTGGGCAAGATTTCTTCATAGATCCCGACCTCCAGTTCCTTTTGTATCAGAAGTCGCGCCGCGCGCGTGTATCCCATACCGGTGCGGACCGCGTTTAGGATGATTTCCGGATCATCGGCGGTGAATCCAATGCGCACAGGCACCTCATGTGCCACCCCACTTTTATGAAGTATAAACTGTCCCCCTGATTTTTCTTCACGATGCTGAATAAACTTCAAATGCATTAGGTCTTCGGGGGATTCTGGCCTGCCGTGTGCCTCAAGATACGTCGGGCTGGCGAAGAAAACAGTTTCAAGGGACGCTATTTTGCGCCCAAAGCCAGCGGTGTCCCCGAGCTTACCTGCGCGGATCGCCAGATCATATCCTTCGCGAACGACATCTACCATCCTGTCGTCCAGTCGGAGAATGATATCCAAATCTGGATGCACTTTGCCCAACTCGAGCAAAACAGGCCCAAAAACAACGCGCCCAAGGAAATTTCCAGCACTGATCCGTATTTTCCCACTCACATCCTGATCAAGCGCCTCCAGCTCAGCCAGCATCAACTCATAGCGTTCCAAAAGTTTCTGCGCATGCTCTTGCACAAGGATGCCCGCACGTGTCCCCGTTACACCTTGAGAAGAGCGATGCAGGAGCTGCTGTCCGAGGTGGGTTTCCAGTTGACGCAACTGTTGGCTAACGGCTGATTGAGATATACCGCGTCGCAGGCCTGCGCCGGAGAGGCTACCTGCGCTTAAGGCGCTGATCAAAGTTTCAAGCAGTCCCAAGCGATCCATGATATTAGATTTCCTTATGGTCGATATTAGCGATCCAGCGGTACGAAACTGAATTTACGCGCATTAATTGAGTTCAGCCAGATATTTTCTGGACAACACTCTCTTTTGATAACGGAGCTCCTAATGTCTATTACCCGCAGATCTCTCTTGGCCTTCGCAGCGACAACCCCTGCTGCACTTGCTGCGCCTTCACTTTCATTTGCTAGCTCGGCAGCCGATACCCCCTTTCAGGGGACTTATCGGTTTACGGTTGGTGATGCGACCGTAACGGCACTTCTGGACGGCTACATCGACATTGCGCCAGATTTGATCACTGGCTTTGAGCAAAACCGCGCTAAGGCCTCTCTGAAAAA
The DNA here is from genome assembly GCF_001458175.1 of Shimia marina. Lineage (GTDB taxonomy): Bacteria > Pseudomonadota > Alphaproteobacteria > Rhodobacterales > Rhodobacteraceae > Shimia > Shimia marina. Next base: position 521,583 of record NZ_CYPW01000027.1, on the reverse strand, counting down.
AGCGCAGCAATCACTATACGCTGGCGGCGTACGGATCCCTGTGAACGCCTTCCTCATTGAGATGCACGGAAGGCGTATTTTGATTGATGCCGGTACGTCCAATTTATTGGGAGACACGCTTGGAGATCTGCAGGCAGCACTGAACGCACTCAACGTGCGGCCAGATACAATTGAAATGATCGCTCTCACACATATCCATCCAGACCATGCGGGCGGCTTGATTGATGCTCAAGGCGCCGCGGTCTTTGCCAATGCACAAATTTCCATCGCCGATGAGGAATACCGTTTCTGGCATGATGACTCGATTATGGCGAGCGTGCCGGAAAGCGCCCGAGGTTTTTTCCAAATCGCAAGGAACTCGGTAGCGCCATATAAAGATCGGTTGATCCTCCACACGGGTGAGGAAGAAGTGGTTTCGGGTCTCACCTCCCTGCCCCTTCCGGGCCATACACCAGGTCACTCTGGCTACATCCTGAAATCTGCGGACAAGCAGCTACTGTTCTGGGGGGATGTTATCCACCTGACTGCACTGCAATTTGAAACCCCTGGCATGACAGTCGCCTTTGATACGGATGCGCAACAAACCGTGCAAACCCGCCTGAAATTGCTTGATCGTGCGGTCGCGGATGATCTCTTATTGACGGGCGCACACATCGACTTCCCAGGATTGGGCAAGGTGCGACGCGCGCAAGACGGCTACGCCTTCCAAGCGACACCCTGGCAATACGGCGCATGAGGCGTGGATTGCACCGTCTGTTAGCGCAGACGGTGCAATCCTTGGTTTCCTTTGGCCAAGTGATGCAGTAAGCAGCACGCCAAGCAACGGTTTCTAAGGACGTATCCCCATGAGCGACGGCAAAAACGGCATCACCTACGCAGATGCAGGTGTGGACATTGACGCAGGCAACGAGTTGGTGGAGCGCATCAAGCCAGCCGCAAAACGCACAACGCGTTCGGGCGTGATGGCTGGATTGGGCGGATTTGGCGCGCTGTTTGACCTCAAAGACGCAGGTTACTCCGACCCAATCCTCGTCGCCGCAACCGATGGTGTGGGCACAAAGCTTCGGATTGCGATCGACACCGGAAACGTTGACGGTGTTGGCATTGATCTGGTGGCGATGTGCGTCAATGATCTGGTCTGTCAGGGCGCAGAACCACTATTTTTCCTAGACTATTTTGCCACAGGGAAGCTGGAAACCGAAACCGCAGCGCGCATCATCGAAGGCATCGCGGAAGGATGCTATCAATCGGGGTGCGCTTTGATTGGGGGCGAAACTGCGGAAATGCCCGGTATGTATGAAGCGGGCGACTTTGATCTTGCCGGTTTCTCGGTGGGTGCGATGGAGCGCGGCTCGGATCTGCCCGCAGGCGTAAAAGAAGGCGATGTGCTGATTGGTCTTGGCTCCAATGGCGTTCACTCCAATGGGTATAGCCTGGTCCGCAAGTTGGTCGAAGTTTCTGGATTGTCCTGGGATGACACTTGCCCTTGGGACGAAACCCAAACTCTGGGCGCGGCCCTGCTCACGCCAACACGGCTCTATGTGAAACAGGCTCTGGCTGCAGTGCGCGCTGGTGGCGTACATGCATTGGCGCATATCACCGGTGGTGGCCTGACTGAAAACCTGCCACGTGTCTTGCCCGAAGGTTTGGCTGGTGACATTGATCTCGCTGCATGGGAACTGCCCTCAGTCTTCAAATGGCTCGCCAAAACCGGCGGAATAGATGAGGCGGAGCTGTTGAAAACCTTCAACTGCGGGGTCGGCATGATCCTCGCAGTGGAGGCGGATCAGGCCGAATCTTTGGCAGCGTTGCTGAAAGATCAGGGCGAAATGGTGTATACGCTTGGCCGCGTGACGGCAGGTGAAGGTGTCACCTATACAGGATCGCTTCTGTGAAGAAACGCGTCGCGATTTTCATTTCTGGCGGCGGATCCAACATGGTCCGCCTGCTGGAGGATATGAACAAAGACGACCATCCGGCAGAACCTGTGCTCGTACTCGCCAATAGTGCAGATGCTGGCGGGCTGGCCAAAGCCGCTCAGATGGGCGTCAAAACCGTCGCGGTGGACCATCGTCCTTTCAAAGGGGATCGCGCCGCTTTCGAGGCCGCGCTACAGGCAGAACTGGATACGGTGCAGCCCGACATCCTGTGCCTCGCAGGCTTCATGCGCGTTCTCACGGAAGGCTTTGTCGCCACATGGGAAGGGCGCATGTTGAACATCCACCCGTCGCTTTTGCCAAAATACAAAGGTTTGCACACCCACGCGCGCGCAATAGATGCAGGTGACGAAGAACATGGATGCACGGTCCATCTGGTGACGCCCGCCCTTGATGATGGCCCTATCCTTGGGCAGGCCACGGTTCCCATTGAAGATGGCGATACCCCCGAAACGCTCGCTGCGCGCGTATTGAAACAAGAGCACGAGCTCTATCCAGCCGTTTTGCGCCGTTTTGCAGCCGGAAATACCACACCCATCACTCTTTAAGCCTTGGTCAATTGCTTTCCGCTAAAATTGTCCTTAGTCCTGATGACAATATCAAGGCACAGTAGAGCTAGAAGAAAAGCCGCACATGAAAACTCTCACAACAACTGAAGAGCTCGCGCAGTTTTGCAACATGGCGCGCCAAGAGCCCTATGTGACAATCGACACCGAATTTCTGCGCGAACGTACTTACTATTCCAAGCTCTGTCTGATCCAACTCGCCATTCCTGGCGATACCGATGATACTGCGGTTTTGGTGGACCCGCTGGTAGACGGCTTGTCGCTTGAGCCGCTTTACGAACTGTTCCGGGACACCTCTGTTGTCAAAGTATTTCACGCCGCGCGTCAGGATCTCGAAATTTTCTTTGTGGAAGCTGGTGTTTTCCCGGATCCGCTCTTTGACACACAGGTCGCCGCAATGGTGTGCGGCTTTGGCGAACAGGTCGGCTATGAAACACTGGTGCGTAAAATTGCCAAGCAGGGACTGGATAAAAGCTCCCGTTTTACCGACTGGTCGCGCCGTCCCCTGACCGAAGCACAGAAAACATACGCTTTGGCCGATGTGACGCATCTGCGCAAGATATATGAGTTTTTGGCCGCAAAGTTGGCTGAGACGGGACGTGCGCATTGGGTTCAGGAAGAACTCCAGATGCTGACACGGCCTGAGACCTATGTCATCGATCCGGAGAATGCTTGGAAACGGGTGAAAACCCGCACCACCTCGCCAAAGTTTCTCGCAATCGTGCGTGAGCTGGCAAAGTTTCGCGAAGCCTATGCTCAGAGCCGCAATGTGCCGCGCAACCGCGTGTTCAAAGATGACGCATTAGTGGAGCTGGCCTCCACCAAGCCCGGTAATATGAACGATCTTGGTCGGTCGCGTCTTCTCCTTCGTGAGGCACGCAAGGGCGAGATTGCGGATGGCATTCTGACCTCTGTGAAGACAGGTCTGGAATGCCCCGCCTCCGACATGCCCCGCGTGCCCAAAAAGGATGACAAGCAGCAGGTCAACCCGGCGCTGGCGGATTTGCTGCGCGTGCTGCTGAAGGCCAAGACCGAAAGTTCTGGCGTGGCCCCAAAGCTGATCGCGACCTCTGCGGATCTGGACGCTTTAGCCTCTGGCAGCCGCGATGTGGCTGCATTGCACGGCTGGCGGCATGAGGTTTTTGGCGCGGATGCGCTGCGGCTTTGTGAGGGGAAGGTGGCACTGGCGGCAAAAGGCACTGCGGTAAAGATCGTTTCCCTCTGACATCAAGTCGGACACCCCCTTAAAGATGTCTGCGCTACCGATCTATAGGATCGGAGCAAACAGACGTGCGATCGGTGCCCCATAACGGACGTGCCAGGGATGCTCTGAAAGTGGCATCTCAAGCAATTCGGCTTGTTCAAAGTCCGTTTCAAGCATCTGCGCCACGTCTTGCGCAGCGCGCGGATCAAAAAACATCGCCATCGCTTCAAAGTTCAACCGGAATGAGCGATTGTCGAGATTGGTCGTGCCAACGCCCGCCAAAATATCATCCACCAAAATCACCTTTTGATGCATAAAGCCCGGCTGATAGCCATAAATTTTAACGCCGGCCAAACGCACTTCATCAAAGAAGGCAAAGCGCGCCAACCAGACGATACGATGGTCAATTGTACTTGGCAGCAAAAGACGCACATCCACGCCACGCATGGCGGCGACTTTTAGGGCGCTCAGAATATCACGATCAGGCACAAAATAGGGTGAGGCAATCCAAACACGCTCTTTGGCTGCGCAAATGGCAGCGAAGAACATCAAGGCTCCGGTTTCAAGCCGGTCAGCCGGCCCCGTGGGCACCAGTAGCGCGTTCATATCCTCATGCACCGTTTCCGGAGCCCAATTTAGCGCATCGCCCAAAACCTCATCTGTCACCCAATGCCAGTCTTCGGCAAAAACGAGCTGCAACTGCATCACCACAGGCCCCAGAAGTTTGATATGCGTGTCCCGCCAGGTGCCCAATGCAGGGTCTTTGCCAAGATACTCGTCCCCCACATTATGCCCGCCGATGAAACCAACGCGACCATCAACCACCACGGTCTTCCGGTGATTTCGGAAATTGATTTGGAAACGCGTCTTAGGTCCACGCATTTCGGCATTTGTCGGTACTTTCACCCCCGCGGCGCTTAACTCATCCAAATAAGCTTGAGAAAGGCGGAGGCTGCCAACTTGATCATACAGGAAGGCAACAGAGACACCGCGCTTGGCGGCGGCGATCAAATGGTCCTTAAGTTGCCCACCCAATGCATCATCGCGAAAAATATAGAACTGCACCAAGACATAGTGTTCGGCTGCATCAATGGCTGAAAAAATCGCTTCAAAAGTGGCTTCGCCATTTTTCAGAAGCGACATACTGTTGCCGCGCATGGTGTCCAGATCCGCTACTTTTTCTAAAGCATACGCCACCTGTGGCAAAGGCGTGACGGGTCGGTGTGTCTCGTGAAAAGAACTTAATCCCGCATGAATAAGGGCAGAGTTCCTTCGTGCAACTGTATAGTGTGAAAATCGGTGATGACCGAAAAACAAATACAAAGGCACCGCAAAAACTGGCGCAAATATCAGGAACAACACCCAGCCCATGGCCCCCTGCGCAGTCCGCGCCGAAGAAATAGCCCGCCATCCACAATAAGCGGCACTCAACTCCAGCAGCAGGATGCCGGCAGCGATCAAGCTCGTCCACATGTGCAAATTCCCCTCTAAGCCGGCTTAGCGTATCGATCGTCTCGTTTATGGCAAGTAGGTTTGAACCGCGCCAGACTGCCACGCAAAAGAATAGAATTGAGCCTTTAGTGCAAAAAAATGCCCTAATTTGAGCACTCCGCAATCAAAACAACCGGGCAAGCTGACGTCATAGTTTAACACGCAGTCTTCTAAGACGGTCTGCACAACTTTGAACGAAAGGCTCAGTTATGGCTCATTCCGCAAAAGATCTCGCCGCACAACCGGCAAAACCTGCGCGTCAGGACAAACCCGCCAAAACCAATGGGTCTGCTCCCAAACCGGTATTTTCCGACTGGGCGATGATTTGACCAACAGTCTCTAGAGAAACGCGATTAAAAACAGCTAACCGCCAATTGGCTTGAAATCAAATTTGCCCCATGTCACCAAATAGGGCATGAGCACACCGGTTTCTTCCATTCGCAATCTTGGTCCCGCGGTCGAGGCTGCCTGCCACAAAGCGGGTATTCACTCAGCGGAAGAACTCCGCGCCTTGGGAGCCGACGAAACCTACACAAGACTGCTCAGATCGGGCACACGCCCCCATTTCATTGGCTACTACGTACTCGTTATGGGGCTCCAAGGGCGCCCCTGGAACGATTGCAAAGGTAAGGAAAAAGCAGAGCTGCGCGCACGTTTTGATGCGCTCAAAGCCAAAACACTTACCCCAAAAGTCAATGCCACAAATGAGCTTGAGGCATGGCTCGACAAGATCGGCGTGATTGAAAAATCCGCGCTCTGATCCACGTTCCCTGTTTCATTTGCCCCCAAAAGTCCCCGGGGAACCAGAGGGGCTGGCCCCTTTGCACCTCCTCACCATAGGCACATCAAACGAAAAGCGCGGAAGGTTGCCCTCCCGCGCTCAAAAATCGTCATCCGTGAAACGGTCAGGCTTAGCCCACCAGCTCTAGGCCGGAGAAGAAGTATGCGATTTCTACCGCTGCTGTTTCAGGCGCGTCGGAACCGTGCACGGAGTTTTCGCCAACGGATTCAGCGAACTCGGCGCGGATCGTGCCTGGTGCTGCATCTGCTGGGTTGGTTGCGCCCATGACTTCGCGGTTTTTCGCGATCGCGCCTTCACCTTCCAGAACCTGTGCAACGATTGGTGCGGAGGCCATGAATTCGCACAGTTCGTCGTAGAAAGGACGCTCTGCGTGAACCGCGTAAAACACACCTGCCTGCGCTTTGGTCAGGTGGATGCGCTTTTGTGCAACGATACGCAGGCCAGCTTCTTCGAACTTGGCGTTGATTGCGCCGGTCAGGTTGCGGCGGGTGGCATCGGGTTTGATGATCGAGAAGGTGCGTTCCAGAGCCATGTCTGTATCTCCATTAAACTGAGGGCCATACACCGTGTCTGGCCAGCATTCGAATTGGCGCTCCGATAGCATGGGTTTGGACACTTGAAAAGCGATGATTGACGCCGCTGCAATACTGCGCCAAACCCGCATCATGCTTAAGATCTCAGACATCGCCTATTCCGTCGAAGGCCGCCCTCTGTTTGAAGGCGCCTCAGCGACCATTCCCACCGGCCACAAAGTGGGTCTGATCGGCCGCAACGGGGCCGGAAAAACCACTCTGTTCCGCTTGATCCGCGGAGAGTTGTCACTCGAAGGCGGCAGCATTACCCTGCCCCACCGCGCGCGCATCGGCGGAGTCGCACAGGAAGTGCCCTCTAACGAAGTGTCTCTGATCGACACTGTTTTGGCCGCTGACAAAGAACGCGCGGCCTTGCTCGCTGAAGCGGAAACCGCCACCGACTCAGACCGCATCGCCGAAATTCAAACCCGCCTGAGCGACATTGACGCCTGGAGTGCAGAGGCCCGCGCCGCCTCTATCCTGAAAGGGCTGGGCTTTGATCATGAGGATCAACTGCGTCCCTGCTCCGACTATTCCGGAGGTTGGCGCATGCGCGTCGCCTTGGCCGCTGTATTGTTCTCTCAGCCGGACTACCTGCTGTTGGATGAGCCGACCAACTATCTCGATCTCGAAGGCGCGCTGTGGCTTGAGAACTATCTGGTCAAATATCCGCATACTGTTCTCATCATTTCGCACGACCGTGAGCTTCTCAATCGCTCTGTTGGCGCGATCCTTCATTTGGATGAACGAAAGCTGGCTTATTATACCGGCCCATATGATCAATTTGCCCGCCAGCGTGCCGAGCAGCGCGCGGTTCAGGCCGCAGCCGCCAAGAAACAACAAGCGCAGCGTGAACATCTGCAAGCCTTTGTCGATCGCTTCAAAGCCAAAGCGTCAAAAGCCAAACAGGCGCAAAGCCGTGTGAAAATGCTGGAGAAGATGACGCCCATCACCGCGCCCGAAGATGCGGCGCGTGTTGTGTTCACCTTCCCCAAACCCGAAGAGCTTTCGCCGCCCATCATTGCGATTGAAGGTGGATCCACCGGCTATGACGACAAGGTGGTGCTAAAAAACCTGAACCTGCGTATTGATCAGGATGATCGCATCGCGCTTCTGGGCAAAAACGGTCAGGGTAAATCCACGCTTGCAAAACTTCTGTCCAGCCGTCTTGATCCCATGGGCGGCAAATTCACCACATCCTCCAAACTGCGCATCGGCTTTTTTGCGCAGCATCAGGTGGATGAGCTTTATGTCGATGAAACCCCAATTCAGCACCTGATGCGCGAGCGCCCCGCAGAAGGTCAAGCGCGCCTGCGTGCACGGCTTGCTGGCTTTGGCCTCGCAGCTGCGCAAGCGGAGACCGAAGTAGGACGCCTGTCAGGTGGGCAAAAAGCACGCCTGTCGCTCTTGCTGGCCACCTTGGATGCGCCGCACCTGCTTATCCTTGACGAACCGACCAACCACCTTGATATCGAGAGCCGCGAGGCCTTGGTGGAGGCGCTCACCGCCTACACCGGTGCGGTTATTCTGGTCAGCCACGACATGCATCTGCTCACTTTGGTGGCCGATCGACTTTGGTTGGTAAAAGACGGAACAGTGAAACCCTATGAGGATGACCTGCAAGCCTATCGCAAACTTTTGCTGACAGCTGAGAAACCTGCAGGCTCCAAACCCAAGCCCAAACCCGTCGCCAAGAAAGCAAGCCGTGATGAAATCTTGGCTCTGCGCGCAGACGTCAGGAAATCAGAACAACGGATCGAGAAGCTTAATGAGATGGCAGACAAACTTGCCACCAAACTTGCCGATCCGTCATTTTATGAGGGTGACAAACTTGGCGAAATGGAAATCTGGCAGAAGAAATACGCCGAAGTCCGAGATGCCCAAGACCGCGCCGAAGATCTTTGGATGAAGGCGCTGGAAAAGCTGGAAAAGGCCGAGAGCTGACCGTAGCCTCAACGTCACTCTAAGAGGGAGCACCCAAACACTATGGACAGCGCCGCCTTTATCACGGCCTTTGTGACGCTCTTCGTCATCATAGACCCAATCGGGCTCTTCCCGATCTATGTGTCCTTGACACAGGGCGTGCCTGCGCAGCAACGACGCATGATTGCCATTCGCGCATGTGTCACCGCTTTCATCATTTTGTCTGTCTTCGCATTTTTGGGCGAGGCAGTATTGAATGGCATTGGCATCTCCATGCCAGCCTTCCGCATTGCGGGTGGGATCCTCCTATTTCTGACGGCCCTGGACATGCTATTTGAACGCCGTACCAAACGGCGCGAAGATCAAGCCGAAGAAGCAGAGGAGGACTACCCCGATCCCTCCATCTTCCCTCTGGCCATACCGCTCTTGGCGGGGCCAGGTGCAATCACATCTGTGATCCTTTTGGCAGGTCAGGAAAGCGGCGTGCAGACCACCGTTGCGGTCCTTGGCGTCGCACTTCTCGTGTTAAGTATTGTATTTTGCCTATTTCTGACCGCAGGGTTTCTCGAGCGCCTTCTCGGCCGTACCGGCATTACCGTCATCACACGCCTGCTTGGCATGTTGTTGGCGGCATTGGCGGTGCAATTCATATTGGATGGATTGAAAGACTTTGGCCTGATGGCCGGCTAGACCAAAGAAAGACACCGCCATGAGCGAATTTGATGTTGGCCACCTTATCTATATGGCACTTCTGTTGATCATGGTCCTGATCTGGTTTCTTTCTTCGGGCCGCATCAACCTCGGACAAACCCTCCGCCACGCGGCGATCTGGGCGCTTATCTTTTTAGGGGCCATCGCTCTTGTTGGGCTTTGGGAAGACATTCAACATTCGGTGCGCCCAATGCAGTCCGTGCTTGCCGAGGATGGCCGGATCGAGATTCCACGCAACGCGGATGGGCATTTTTACGCAAATCTCGACATCAATGGCGCGTCTATTCGATTTGTTGTCGACACGGGGGCCACAGATCTTGTTTTGACACAGGCGGATGCCCGCCGCGCCGGACTGGACCCTGACAATCTACCTTACTTCGGGCGCGCCATGACCGCCAATGGCGAAGTGCGCACCGCCCCTGTTTGGCTGGAAGATGTCTCTTTCAGCGGCATTGAAGACCACGATGTGCGTGCCAGCGTGAATGAAGGCGAGATGTCACAATCCCTGCTGGGCATGAGCTATCTGGAACGTTTCGAACAGATCACCATCGCAGGAAACAGGCTGATCCTGATCCGCTAAGCGACCGTTTCATGTCAGGCAGCACCGCTTTCGGCCTTCTTCTGCCAGTTGCCACTTTCCTCAGACCAATATTGCGCGGCACAGCCCCCATCGGTCAGCGCTTTCCACTGTCCGCGCGCGTGCTGCACTGCCTCCGGGTCATGACCATCAAATAAGATACAGACCCGATCCGAGGCCTGAACTTCTTCTGCGCTGACCTGTGCGCCATCCACCGACATCACACATGTTGCTCCATTGGCCAACATCGTCTCAGTGGTCAGAAGAATGGGTTGCATGGCATCATGTGCGCCACCAGCAAGGCCATGGGCAAGAAAACTCTCCTCGCCCAAAAGCCATAGTTTCTGATCAAGCCACTCCATGCGGCCGGGATCAACACCGCGCACGGCAATTCTCCACCCTGCCCCGCGCGCCTTTTCTAAAAGCCGCGGCAAGGTCACATCCATGGATGCCTGGGTCAGGTGGTAGAAATAAGCCGCACCCACGCGCATTACTCCTCGAAATGGTCTGCCACAAGGCGGCTCAGGGCGCTCACACCCCAGCCCGTGGCGCCCGCTGGCGCAAGCGCGGTCTCAGATTTCACACTGGCCACACCGGCAATATCGAGGTGAATCCAAGGCGTTCCGTCCTGCACAAACCTCTGCAGAAACTCCGCAGCCGTAATGGATCCTGCAGGTCGCCCGCCGACGTTTTTGACATCCGCAATGCGCGATTTCAGCTGTTTGGCATAGCCGCTGCCCAAGGGCATGCGCCACGCACCTTCACCTTCAGCACCTGCTGCCTTCAAAAAGGCATTACACAGCGTGTCATCATTGGAAAACACACCGGCATTGTCATGCCCCAAACCAATGATGATCGCCCCCGTCAGGGTTGCCAAATCAATCATGCCAGCGGGTTTGAAACGATCTTGGGCATAATGCATCACGTCACACAGCACCAAACGGCCTTCTGCATCGGTGTTGATCACTTCGATGGTGTCACCTTTCATCGATGTCACAACATCACCTGGGCGGGTCGCACGCCCAGACGGCATGTTCTCAACCAGCCCCACAAGCCCAACCACATTGGCTTTTGCCTTGCGAAGTGCCAGAGCCTTCATCGCCCCTGCGACCACGCCGGCACCGCCCATGTCCATGGTCATGTCTTCCATACCCGCCGCAGGTTTGAGAGAAATACCCCCGGTGTCAAAAACAACACCTTTACCAACCAACGCCAGCGGCGCGGCGTCTTTTTCCCCACCGTTCCACTGCATGACAACCACTTTCGAAGGGCTTTCGGAACCCTCACCAACCGACAAAAGCGCGCCCATTCCCAGATCTTTGAGTGCGGCTTCGTTCAGGACCTCAACCTCAACACCAAGATCTTTCAAAGCAACAAGACGATCGGCAAACTCTGTTGTGGCCAATACATTGGCAGGCTCATTGACAAGATCGCGCGTGAAAAACGTTCCCTCCGCAACTGCCAGCAAAGGTGCTGCTGCTGCTTCAACATCGTCGGGCTTGCTCACCATCATGCACACTGCACGTGCATCATCTTTGGCCTCTGCGGTTTTGTGATCCGCAAACCCATAGTCGCGCATCGCAATGCCAAAAGCGATCTGTGCGGCTTTGGGATGTGTGCCCGCCAGCACGGTCAGTTCCGAGCCGTTGCGCGCCTTGCCAAGTGCAGCGCCAGCTTTGCGCGCATCTTCCACCGAGCAGCGGCGCGGCAGAACCACCACGTCCACGGCCTCTGCCTTCAAACCAGCCGGAAAGGCCAAGGCGATATGAGTCCCGGCCGCAATGTCCGCGCCTTTTTGCTCACGCAGTTTTTCAATGGCCCCTCTGGTCAGCCGATTGATGCGCCGCGCCCCCTGATCAAGGTTGCCTTCTGACGGCACAAAGACAGCAATCCGTCCTTCTACGTCGGCAATCGTGTCCAACTGTGTCTCTTCAAAAGCAAACTGCACAGGGCGCATCATCTGTTCTCCGTGTTGATGGTACAAAACACCTAACCCGCGACTTCCCGCTTGACCAGAGTGATCCCAATGACATCCGCCAGTTAGCAGTTTCACCACCTAAGCAATTCCTCTAAACTGCACGCAAACAAAGAACGGCACTTGGGGGATTTTTGGGCGTGAGCAGATTCGACAGATATATCTTGTCGCAGCTCTTGACCCTGTTTGGCTTTTTTGCGCTGATCCTCGTGTCGGTCTATTGGGTCAATCGGGCTGTGTCGCTGTTTGATACGCTGATCGCCAGCGGGCACAACGTGTCTGTGTTCCTTGAATTGTCTATTCTAACCTTACCCAATGTCATCCGTTTGGTGTTGCCTATGGCGGTGTTCGCGGGGACTCTTTACGTAACAAACCGCCTGTCCAGTGAAAGCGAACTCACGGTCATGCAGGCCACAGGTTTCAGCCCTTGGAGGTTGGCACGCCCTGTCGCTGTATTCGGGATCATTTCAGGTTTGATGCTCTCGGTTTTGACACATTATCTGGTGCCTGCCAGCAACGCGACTTTGAGCGAGCGGCAAAAGGAAATTACTGAAAACATCACGGCACGCCTTTTGACGGATGGTACTTTTCTTCATCCTTCAAGTGGCGTGACATTCTACATCCGAGAAATCACATCCGATGGCGTACTACGTGACGTTTTCCTGTCAGATAATCGTACGCCAGGTCGTGCAACGACGTACACAGCATCAGAGGCCTATCTCGTTCAAGATGAATCCGGACCTAAACTGGTAATGGTCGATGGGCTTGCCCAGTTTTTTAGCGCAGATACCAATCAGTTGATGACAACCAACTTTGCTGATTTCTCTTATGACGTGGGCGTAATGATTGACCCGCAATCTGCTCCGAAGAAGTCAGCGCGCCATTACCCGAGTTGGGAAATTGCGGGTAAAATTCCTCAGGTCGCTGAAGAAACTGGTGATAGTATTGGCCGCATCACGCAAGAGTTTCACGAACGGTTCTCCCAACCGATCATGTGTGTTGTTTTCGCATTGATCGGATTTGCAATGCTGATCTCAGGAAGCTTCAGTCGATTCGGTGTTTGGCGCCAAGTTCTGATTGCCTTTGTCATTTTGGTGCTGTTGGAAACGCTGAAAAATGCCATGGACTCCCCAGTGCGCGCTGCGCCTGAGACTTGGCCTTTGGTCTATTTGCCAGCGTTTCTGGGACTCGCCATTGCCGCAGGACTATTGAACTTGTCTGCCAATCCGATCCATCTGCGACGGAGGATGGCGAAGTGACCGTACATTTCTATTTCGCCAGAAAGTTCGTTTGGATCTTTCTTGGTATTGTTGCCGTGTTCTTCATCCTGACTGTTCTGGTGGACATGATGGAACAATTGCGACGTTACGACGTAAACGAGGTCGGCTTTGCGAAGGTCGTGGCTCTCACTTTGTTGCGCACCCCCGAAAGCATCTACCAACTTCTTCCATTAATCGTGATCTTGGCAACAATTGCTCTTTTCATTGCTTTGTCGCGCAGCTCGGAGCTCGTGGTCGTGCGTGCAGCAGGTCGATCAGGCATCATCTCTGTGCTGTCCCCTGCAATCATGACACTGATCATCGGCGTGGTTGCTATTACCATGTTCAACCCAATCGTAGCGTCGACCTCGGTTCAATATCAGGTGCAGAGCGATGCGCTGCGATCCAATGGTTCCAACGCACTGTCCTTTTCCAAAGAAGGGATTTGGTTGCGTCAAGGCGGCAGCACAGGCCATGCAGTTATTCATGCGGCCCGTACAAATGCAGATGCCACCGAATTTGTTGATTTGAGCATCATTGCCTATTCTGAAAACAACGGTCCCGAACGACGCATTGAGGCTGTGTCCGCCCGCTTGATTGAGGACGGGTGGGAGCTTAGCAATGCGCAGGTTTGGGATCTTAATGGTGGCATCAGTCAGAGTGCTGACGCATCTTTCCACGAAACTCTATTGGTGGGGAGCAGCCTTACACCTGATCGTATTCGGGATCGATTTGGGACCCCATCTTCGGTTCCCATTTGGCAACTGCCAGGCTTTATTCGCGAATTGAACGACGCAGGTTTCTCAGCGCGGCGCCATACGGTCTGGCTTCACATGGAGCTGGCGCAACCCCTGTTTCTCATGGCAATGGTACTGATCGCATCCGCATTCACAATGCGCCATACTCGTTTTGGCAACACTGGGATCGCGGTTCTCACGGCTGTATTGATTGGCTTTAGCCTGTACTTTGTACGTAACTTTGCTCAAATACTTGGTGAGAATGGTCAGATTCCAGTCTTACTGGCAGCTTGGGCCCCTCCTACTGCAAGCGTGATGTTGGCACTCGGGTTGTTGTTGCATATGGAGGACGGATGACAAACGTACTTTCCCGTCTGCTCGCAGCCACAGCACTTACCTGTGCTCTGTCAAACCAGGCGTTTGCACAGGGTACAACGCAATCGAACACGACCAATCCCCCGCCGAAGAAAGTTGTCCTTGTTGCGGATACTGTTCATATATCCGCAGAAGGCTTGCTGGTTGCTGAAGGGAATGTCGAGGCACTGGCAGATGGCATCCGGTTGCAGGCCACACAAGTCACCTACGACAATCAGACTGGCCAAATCAATTTCGAAGGTCCTATTCGCATCACACAGGGTGAAGATGTGTCAATCATCGCGGATGCCGCAGAGCTCGACAACGAACTGCGCTCTGGTCTGATCAGAAGTGCGCGCGTGGTGCTCGCTGGCCAGATGCAGATGGCATCTGCTGAGATGAAGCGGCTTGATGCACGGTTCAATGTTTTGAACCAGACAACCGTCTCGTCTTGTAGAGTCTGTCAGACTGGTGAGCCCCCACTATGGCGTATCCGTGCAAAACGTGTTGTTCATGATCAGCAAGAGCGGCAGATCTACTTTGATCACGCCAGCCTATTGATCCGAGACGTGCCTGTTTTTTACTTTCCGCATCTGCGGATGCCAGATCCAACTCTTGATCGCACCCAGGGATTCTTAATTCCTACAATTGAAAGCACCAGCCTATTGGGCTACGGCGTCAAAGTTCCGTACTTTATTCCTCTCGGAGACACCCGAGATCTGACACTCACGCCATATCTGGCTTCTGAGACTCGCACGATGGAATTCCGGTATCGTCAGGGTTTTGAAAAAGGCGGCATCGAGTTCAACGGCGCGCTCTCTGATGATACCATTCGCCCTGACATCACGCGTGGCTATGTGTTTGCAAACGGCCTCTTTGACTTAGGACGCGACTATAAGCTGACCTTCAATCTGCGCGCTGTGAGCGACGACAGCTATCTGTCCGACTACGATTATTCCGATCTGGATCGCCTGAACAGCAATATCAAAATTTCACGCGCAAACCGCGATGAGAGCACTGAGTTTGCATTCCATCATTTCAAGTCGCTACGGGCAGAGGAAGACAATGACACGCTGCCGTCTCTCGTGCTGCAGGCGCAAACAGAGCGCCGCTACTTTCCAACATCAATAGGCGGTGAAATACGCACGCGCGTCGAAGCACACGGCCATCAACGCCGTTCCAGTGTCGATGGCGATGCTGGACGTGACGTGGGCCGTGCAAATGCATCTTTGCAATGGTTGCGCAACTGGACACTACGTGGCGGTCTGAGAGCTGGCGTCACTGGCGAGTTGGCTTTCGACGCTTATCGCACTCTGAACGACAGTAGCTTTTCCTCCTTTGACAGTGCCATAACGCCTTCCATCGCTGTGGACTTCCGGTATCCCTTGGCGAAGATAGCTGCAGACGGCGCAACCTACCTGCTTGAGCCGGTGGCTCAAATTGGCTGGACTGGTGGCAACAATCTCGACGTGGCCAATGACGAAAGCACGCGCAATGAATTTGACGAGGGCAATTTACTCTCGCTGTCGCGCTTTACATCTTATGATCGCAGAGAGAGAGGCGCGCAAACCGCTGTTGGCCTAAACTGGTCACGCCTCAATACCAAAGGCTGGCAGAGCCATGTATCTTTGGGGCAAATTTTTCGCTCCGAGGCGCAAGGCGACTTTACCCAGACTTCTGGCCTGTCTGGGACAACTTCTGACTTCTTGATCGCAGGACAATTGAAAAACCAAACGGGTCTCCTCCTCAACGCCCGTGGTCTCATTGATCCCAACGGCACCTTGGACAAAGCCTCCGCTCGGGTCGGCTGGAGCAACAGCACTCTCTGGTTGGATGCCAGCTACATCTGGCTGAATGAAGACTTACAAGAAAACCGCGATCAGGAAATTTCTGAGCTCGCGCTCGACAGCCGCTACCGCTTGGCACGCCATTGGACCGGCCTGCTGGATTGGCGGTTTGACGCGGTTTCAGGACGTGCTTCAGAAGCAGGTCTCGGCCTTGAATACAGAAACGAATGCGTGAAGGTGGAACTTTCACTCTCGCGCCGCTTCTCGACTTCTTCTACCGTACAATCCAGCACAAGCGTTGGCCTGAGCGTGGCTCTGCTTGGCTTTTCGGTGAATTCTAACAATAAGAGTTATGACCGCACTTGCGGCTGATTTGCAGGAAGACAAGACACAAATGACGCAACGCCCCGTGATCCGCTCCTTTTTCCGCGCTTTGACTGGCACGGTCGGTACTTTGGCTCTCAGCGCATTTCTAACTGGTACCGCCTTCGCCCAAAACGCGTTCAGCCCGGCTATCCTGGTCAATGACGCGGCCATCACCTATTTTGAATTGGATCAACGAGCCCGTTTGCTCGCCATCATGAGCGCACCAGGCAACCCCGAGGAACTCGCGCGCGAACAGTTGATCGAAGACCGTCTCAAAGCACAAGCCGCGCGCCAAATTGGAATTGAACCGTCAGAGGAAGGCATCCAATCGGGCATCGAAAACTTCGCAGCCCGTGTAAACATGAATCCGGAAGACCTGATCAAAGCCTTGTCCGGCGAAGGCGTCGACGCAGAAACACTCCGTGATTTTCTCGCATCTCAAATCACCTGGGGTGCCGTCGTCCAAACCCGCTTTGGCCGCAATGCCGAAATTAGCGAAGATGAAATTGATCGGGCCATTGCGCAAAACAGCGGTGCAGGAGGTGTACGCGTTCTACTGTCTGAAATCATCATCCCCGTCACGCCTCAGAATGCACGACAGGTCAACAGTCTTGCAGCACAAATCTCCGAAATCTCAAGCTTTGAGGAGTTCGAAGCTGCTGCGCGTACTTATTCCGCTGCGGGCACCAAAGAAGATGGTGGACGAGTTGATTGGATGAATGTCACAAAATTGCCACCCGCCCTACGGCCAGTCCTCAGTGCAATGCGGCCAGGTGACGTTAGCCCTCCGCTGCAACTTCCCAACGCCGTTGCGATCTTCCAGATGCGCAGCGTTGCCGAAACTGGACGCGCTGCGCCGAACTACGCGGCCATTGATTATATCACCTACCTGCTGCCTGGTGGACGCACCGAAGAAAACCTACAGGAAGCTGCCCGCATTCGCGCTACGGTAGATCGCTGTGATGACCTGTTTGGTGTGGCTTTTGACAAGCCAGAAGAGCTTCTTACTCGTGAAAATAAAGCGCCCAATGAAATCCCCAAGGACGTTGGGTTGGAGTTGGCAAAGCTGGACGACAATGAAATTTCCACCAATCTGACCACAGCAAATGGCCAATCTATGATTGTCCTAATGCTGTGTGGTCGCACAGCCACTTTGGATGAGGAAATTTCGCGCGAGGATGTGGCTCAATCCCTACGCAACACACGTTTGGAAAGCTACGCAAACAGCTATCTCAGCCAGCTGCGCGCGCAGGCCCGGATTTCCGAAAAATGACAGACCGCCCCATCGCGCTGACCTGTGGAGAGCCTGCTGGCGTTGGCCTGGAAATAGCGGAAAAAGCCTGGAGCGCTTTGCGCTCTGAGCTGACATTTTTTTTAATAGCAGATCCCGATCATTTGCCAGGCTCGGTGCCCGTTCAATTGATTGACGACCCCGCTGATGCGATTGCCGTGATGGCGCAAGCCCTACCGATCATGGCCCATCCCTTTGCTGCGCCACGCACCCCGGGACGGGCAGCGCCACAGAATGCTGAAGGCGTAATTGACGTCATTGCTCAGGCTGTCGATCTTGCTATGTCTGAGCAAGTCTGCGCCATCTGCACCCTCCCAATCCATAAAAAGGCACTCAAGGACGGTGCCGATTTTGCCTATCCCGGCCACACAGAGTACTTAGCTGACCTCGGCAATGTCGAGCGCGTGGTCATGATGCTGGCCTCAGACCAGTTGCGCGTCGTGCCTGCAACCATTCACATTCCCCTCTCAGAGGTGCCATCGGCGTTCACACAAGAGGTGTTGGAAGACACCATCCGCATCACGGCAAAGGGCCTGCAGGACCAATGTGGTGTGGCCGCGCCACGGATCGCAATCGCTGGCCTCAACCCACACGCTGGTGAAGGCGGTGCCATGGGCCATGAAGATGCGACTGTTATTGCACCTGTGATCACAAAATTGCGTGCCGAAGGCTTTGATCTCGCAAGCCCACTTCCGGCGGACACCATGTTTCATGCAGCCGCCCGCGCGCGCTATGATGTGGCGATCTGCGCTTATCACGATCAGGCGCTTATCCCAATCAAGACCCTGGACTTTGACGGGGGCGTCAATGTCACCTTAGGTCTCCCGTTCATTCGTACCTCCCCGGATCATGGCACCGCATTTGACATTGCAGGCACAGGTCAGGCCAATCCTTCCAGTACGATCGCGGCACTGCGCATGGCGCGGCAGATGGCACAAAGCGCTTGACGCTTCATTTGGCTGCAAATATCCCCGCCGGAGGCAGAAATCGCGGCACAGCCGCCAAACCACAGGGCTGACCCAATGAGCGCCATAGACGATCTTCCCCCACTGCGCGAAGTGATCGATACACATGGCCTCTCAGCGCGGAAATCGCTGGGGCAAAATTTCCTGCTGGACCTCAATTTGACGGCAAAAATTGCCCGCCGCGCAGGCGACCTGACAGACTGTGACGTGCTGGAAATCGGCCCAGGGCCTGGTGGTTTGACACGAGGTCTGTTGGCCGAAGGTGCCCGTCGCGTGCTTGCCATCGAAAAAGATGAGCGCTGCATGTCCGCCCTGGCAGAAATCGAAGCGGCTTACCCGGGACAGCTGAAAGTGATCAATGGCGATGCGCTTGAAGTCGACCCGCTCAGCCATCTGACGCCCCCCATCCGTGTGGCCGCCAACTTGCCTTATAACGTGGGCACAGAGCTTCTGGTGCGCTGGCTCACCCCGAAAGAATGGCCGCCCTTCTGGCAGAGCCTCACCCTCATGTTTCAGCGTGAAGTGGCGGAACGTATTACAGCGACGCCCGGATCCAAGGCCTATGGCCGTCTGGCCATACTGTCTCAATGGCGTGCCAACGCAAATATTGTGATGTCCCTGCCCCCCGGCGCCTTCTCGCCTCCGCCCAAAGTACATTCCGCGGTTGTGCACCTCACAGCCCTACCAGAGCCGCGTTACCCTGCAGATGCTGACACATTGTCACGCCTCGTTGCTGCAGCTTTCAATCAACGTCGTAAAATGCTGCGCGCCGCCCTCAAGGGTCAGGCGCCCGATATCGAAGACCGGCTCTTGGCGGCAGGCATTCAGCCAACAGAGCGTGCTGAGCGCGTTTCACTGGAACAATTCTGCGCTCTCGCCCGCATTTTCAAAGAGAGCTGATCACGCCGTTTCTGCTTTCAGTGCTGCAGCTTTGATGGCCGCTAAAACGCGATCAGGGCGCGCAGGCAGTTGTGTGAGCTGCGCGCCACAGGCGTGTGTAATGGCATTCAAAATCGCGGGCGCGGTTGGAATAAGCGCGTGTTCGCCCAGACCTTTCGCCCCCAACGGGCCTTCCGGATCGGGCACCTCGATGAGGTGGCTGACCACTTCAGGCATATCGCCCACCGTTGGGATCAGATAGTCATGCAGATTACAAGTCTGCCCCGGCACATATTCTTCCATGAGGGCCATACCCAAGCCCTGCGCGATACCGCCCTCAATTTGCCCTTCTGCCAGCGTCGGGTTGATCACACGACCCAGATCATGCGCCGCGCTCACCCGCAGCGTCTTAACGGTACCGAGATCAAGATCAACCTCCACCTCTGCAAGTTGCGCACCATATCCATAGACCGCATAGGGCGCGCCCTGCCCTTGCGCATCAAGCGCCTCGGTCGGTGGATCATACCGCGCCTCTGCCATCAGCACGTAACCTTCCGCCCCCAAGGGCAAATCTCTCAGAGCAACGTCACGTCGCTGCGCCCCTTGCGAAACTGTCACGTGTTTGGGCCCAATCTCTATCTTCGCGCCTTGCCCCATGTTCACAAGCTGCAAAATCTGTTGCCGCAGCGCCTGAGCGGCGCGCAAAACGGCTTGGCCGCTCACCACCGTTTGCCGACTTGCGGAGGTCTTGCCAGCATCAGGCGTGATCGCTGTATCTGCATCGATCAGTGTGAACTGATCCACCGTCACGCCCAAGCCATCCGCCGCGATCTGCGCCATCACGGTATTTGCGCCCTGACCAATGTCCATGGCCCCTTGATGGAGGCACAAAACCCCTTCAGCCGTCAGGCCCATGCGCATGGTTGAAGGATTTGGCAAAGCGGTGTTGCCGCAACCATACCAGCAACTTGCGAGCCCGATCCCGCGCCGCAGACGTCCTGATTGCCCATTAAATGCGGCAACTTCTTCATTCGCCTGCGCCCAACGCGCAGCCAGGGCATCCAGACAGGCCCCGATGCCAACGGTCTGTAGCCGCTGCCCACAGACCGTTTGCTGCCCATCTTGCAGCGCATTAAGCTGGCGAAAAACCAGCCGATCCATTCCAAGCTTGACGGCCAACTGATCCATCAGGGTTTCCTGCAAAACCGTTGCTTGCGGCACGCCAAATCCTCGAAAGGCGCCTGCCACCGGACCGTTTGTATGGATGGCACGCGCCTCGGCCTGATAGTTTGGGATCTGATAAGGGCCGCTCGCATGCACAGGCACACGCACGGCTACCGTAGGCCCCCAGCTGGCGTAGGCACCTGTGTCAAAATCCCCATCAAAGCACATGCCAGTCAGCTTGCCCTGCGCATCAGCGGCCAGACGTGCCGTCATCTGGGCCGGATGGCGCTTTGTGCTGGCCTGCATGCTCTCGGCACGGGAGAAGACCATAACGCTTGGACGCCCGGTCAGACGTGTAACCAGCCCTAGCAAAGGCTGAACGGACATATCAAGCTTGCCGCCAAATCCTCCACCTGTGGCCGCTGGACGGATACGAACTTTCTCTTGAGGCATCCCAAGAAAAAGTGCCGTATCGTCCCGATCCATAACAGGGGCCTGCGTGGCGGCGCGGATATTAAGTACATCCCCTTCCATCCAGGCTGTTCCTGCTTCTGGCTCAATATAGGCATGTTCTACATGCGTGGTCTCAAACATCCCGTGCACCTGGTGGAACGCCTGTTCAAAAGCCGCCTGCGCATCACCACGAGATACCACACCAGCAATCAAAATATTATCGGGGCGCGTGTCATGCAGAGGTTTTACGCCATTGGTTTTGGCGTCTTGCAAATCCACAGACTGTTCCTGAAACCAGTTGATTGGCGCGGTGGTGAGATCAAGCGCCTGCACAACCTCCCTTGGCCCAGCAACAAGCGCCACTGCTTCCCCCACCATGCGCACATGACGTTCCGCCAAGACCGGCTGATCCGCAAACCTTGGGATCACACCAATGCAATTGCGTCCGGGCACATCTTCTGCTGTGAAGACTTGCACCCCAAGCCGCGCAGCCCACGCGCTCAGCTCAGAAAAGGCAAACCGCGCCGCTGCATAGGGGCTGCGGATGGCCCGCACCCAAAGCGCGTTATCAGGAACAAAATCCGCACCAAAGGCCTCCTCACCACAGAGTTTGGCCGCGCCGTCCAGCCTTTCAACTCTTGCACCGACTGCTTTACCAGATTTTGGTGAAGTCTCTTCCTCAGATCCGGCCACATCCAAAACAGCAGCAATGATCTTCTGGTAGCCTGTGCATCTGCACAGAACACCCGATAGCGCAGTTTCCACCTGCGATCTGTCTGGCTTTGGCGTGTCACGCAAAAGTGCTTCCGCTGCCATCACCATACCCGGAGAGCATATCCCACATTGTGCCGCCCCATGCCGCAGGAACGCCCGTTGCAAAGCGCCGGGTCCGCGCGGATGCAGCCCTTCAATGGTCTCAACCCGGCGCTCGGAAACCTGTGCGATGGGGGTCAGGCAAGCGCAGACAGCCGCACCGTCCACCAACACGGTACAAGCACCACAATCACCTGCATCACAGCCCACTTTTGTTCCGGTCAGCCTATAGTTGTGGCGCAATACATCCGACAGTCTCCGTCGAGGATCCCCCTCATAATTTAGCGCGCGCCCATTAATCTGAAGCCTGATCATTCTAACGCCTTTCCGCGCCCTGACGCGAGGATCAGCGCATTGCGGACCAGGCTTGGAACACCGTCCAGACGATAGGCTGAGGTGGCCCGAATGTCTGAGATCGGCGCAAGAGCCGCTCGCACATCTGCCTCCATCACATGCTGCTCGACCGTATCGACCCTCACCCCCGACAAGGCAGCTTCCACCGCACCAAGTCGGCAAGCAACTGGGCTGCAAGCCCCCACAGCCAGCGCCGCCTCTGCCACGCGATCTCCGTTAAGCCGCAAACGCACCGCCACCGAGGCAATAGAAATCACAAGATGCTTGCGCGTACCCAACTTCAGAAAGGCACTGCTGCCTTGTGCCTTACCTTCATCAACCAAAATCGCGGTCATGATCTCATCTCTACGCCGGGTGGTCTGACGTGGGCCTGTGATAAATGCAGATAAAGGGACGTATCGCATGCCTGAAACACTCTGCAATTCCACCCGCGCATCAAGCGCCAGCAACGGTGGAACACCATCAGCGGCTGGTGAGGCGTTGCAAATATTACCACCAAGAGTTCCGGCATTCTGAACCTGCACGCCACCAACTTGGCGCGCAGCAGCTTTCAGCATGTCAAAAGCTGGCGGCAAAGCAGCCCCCACAATAGAAGACCACGACACAGCGGCGCCGAAACGCCAATGACCATGGCAATTTTCTATGGTTTTCAATGGCGCGATATTGGTGAGATCCAATATTTGCCCTTCCAAAGCAGCGGCCTCGGTTGCTGCAAAGAGATCGGTGCAGCCAGACGCCAAGGTCACAGGCGCACTTGCAAGCAGGTGCAGCGCGTCTTTCAACTTGTCGGGACGGTGATAAATACCCATTCTGATCTCTCACCCCATTGATGGACGACATTTGTTTGCATGGCGTCACATCTGAGACAGAAGATCCCAAAGGGACGCATATGCCCCTGCCCCCGAAGCCATTTAAAAGCATGTAGAGCACAGAGCCCGGTATGACTCAAAACAAAGCGACACCCAAGACGCAAGCGCCCGACGAAACCGCCCTTGATTATCGTCTTGATGCGCAGGTCGGTTTCCTGATGCGGCGTGCCAATCAACGCCACCTTGCTATTTTTGCCGAAGGAATTTCTGATCTCACCCCCACGCAATTCGCGGCACTGGCCAAACTCTGTGAAGTTGGTGCCTTGCCTCAAAACGCATTGGGGCGTGCAACGGCAATGGACGCTGCGACGATAAAGGGCGTGGTAGACAGGCTGCGCGCACGCAACCTCGTTGAAAGCATGCCTGATCCAAAAGATCAGCGCCGCGTGCTTGTCAAAGCCACCTCTGAGGGCTGGTCCTTGTTTGAAACCCGCACTCAGGCCGCGCGCCAGATCACAAAAGACACGCTCTCGCCCCTAAATGAGACAGAACAGACCATCTTTCTCCTCCTGCTTCAAAAGCTGCTTTGAACAAGCCTGTTACGAGGAAGGCTACACCCCCAAATGGCGTGCCAAAATCTGAGGCGTATCACGCAGAGCCTCCCCTGGCACGGTCTCCACCACCTGTCCGTTCTCCAAGAAAACTGCATGATCTGCCAAGTCCAGAATGGCTTCAATACGTTGCTCCACCAAAACCACAGCAACCCCGCGTTCTCTTAAAGTCCGGGTGACATTGCGGATCGCCTCCATCATTGATGGCTGCAAACCCTCCGTAGGTTCATCCAAAAGCACCACCTTTGGGCGCAAACAAAGAGCACGCGCCATGGCCAGCATCTGTTGCTCTCCGCCACTCAACGTATTGGCGCGCTGCTGAGATCTTTCCCGCAGCCGCGGAAAAAGTTCAAAAACCTCCTCCAGAACCATGCTGTCTTGCGGTCGTGTAAAGCGGCCAACATCCAGATTTTCAGCAACCGTCAAAGCGCCAAACAACCGACGTCCCTGAGGCACATAGCCAACACCACTGCGCGCCACATCCTGCGCTGCCCGTTCTGACAAAGAGCTGCTCTCTAAATACACGGCACCACTCATCAAAGGTATCACCTGCATGATCGCCTTAAGTGTCGTGGTCTTCCCGGCACCATTACGTCCCAACAAGCATGTGATTTCGCCGGCTTTCGCTTCCAGAGACACAGACCGCAAAACCTGCGCACGCCCGTAACCTGCATCGACTTGATCAAGCTTTAACATGCGCGCCCCCAAGATAGGCCGTCTGGACCTCAATGTTGGCTTGCACATCTGCAGGCGTGCCTTCGAACAAAACCTGACCGTGATTCAAAACCGTCACAACATCAGCCACTTGCATGACAACATCCATATTGTGCTCGATTAAGAGAACCGTCGTGTTCTGCCGTATATCATGTATCAGCTTGATAAATTCGGCCACTTCCCCTTCTGCCAATCCCTGCGTCGGTTCATCAAGGATCAACAAACGGGGTGACTGTGACAGGCCCATTGCGATCTCCAGAAGGCGCTGATGTCCATAGCTCAGATCTGCGGCATCCGTGTTTGCCACATGTGCCAAAGAGACACGCTTGAGTGCATCCGCCACAACAGCCCTTGTGTCCTTCTCATTCCGACACAGCCGGCGCGCGGCGATCGCTACGTTCTCATGAACCGAAAGACTGGGGAAAATCGATGTAATTTGAAATGTATAGGCCATCCCCATGGCGATACGCTTATGCGGTGGGACCTTCGTGATGTCCCGTCCTAGAAAATCAATCCTGCCGTTTGAGCACGCTAAGCGACCAGAAAGCAGGCCCACCAAAGTTGTCTTTCCCGCGCCATTTGGGCCTATTAAAGCCCGAACCTGCTGCTCAGGGATCTCCAGGGTCACATTATCAACCGCGCGCAAGCCGTTGAATTGCCTTATTAACCCTTTAGCAACCAAAACGCTCATGGCAGCCACCTCCAAAAACGACGCCGGATTTCCCCCATCAATCCCTGAGGCGCAAACAGCGTGAGCCCCACCAAAACCACCCCAGCGACCAACATATAGGCGGTCGTCATGCCGGAACTTATGTCGATGAGGTAAAACATAAAAAACACACCAACCAAGGGCCCCAAAGCGGTGCCTGCGCCCCCTAAAAGCACCCAAAGCAATGGAAAAATTGAGTATTGCACCGAGGCAAAACTCGCACCGACATAACCGAACAAAAGCCCATAAGTGGCTCCTGCCAAAGCCGAAAGAGCAGCAGAGAAAATCACAGCAAGCAGCTTGAAGCGCATCACATTATACCCCAGCATCACCGCGCGCTCTTGATTTTCCCGAATGGCAATCAGGGTTTTACCAAAGGGGGAATGCAACAGAGCCAAAATACTTAAGAAAGAGATACAGAATACTGTAAACGCAGCATAATATCTGATGAATGGATCGCTCAGATCCCCCCCAAAGAACAAGCGATCCACCTGTTGGATCACAAACCCTTCGTCCCCGCGGGTAATCTCCCCAAAATAGAGAATGATCAGGTATCCAGCCTGCGCAAACATCAATGTGACGATCATGAAAGCCACGCCTTCTGTGCGCAATGCCAGCGCGCCGATGATGGCCCCAACCACGCCGCCTGCCAGCACGCCAATCATGAGCCCAAGGGGCGCAGACACTCCCAAATGGCTCACCGCGATCCCCATCCCGTAAAGACCCGCGGCAAAGAAAACCGCATGACCAAGGCTCAGTAAGTCCACGTAACCAAATAATAAATTATATCCCATGGCATAGGTCGCCAGAACCATAATCCGCGCCACATTGCCATGATGATAGGCTGGTAAAACAAATTGCAGCGCAAAGAGCGCAACAAGAACGCCGCCGTGCAACAGCAGGTTTTTTTGCACATCGCGTCTCATAATCGGCGCTCCCCAAACATTCCCTGTGGGCGGAACACCAGCAACATCGCCACAAGCAGCGTTGCCAAGATTTTGGCCAGCGTGGGTGAGAAGAAGACCGAAATGATCCCGTCTGACAATCCAATCAAAAGCGCGGCGAGAACTGTTCCGGGCAGGCTCCCCAAACCGCCAATGATGACCACAATAAAGCTCAGCAACAAAGGATCGCCACCCATTAAATAATGCGCCTGCTGAATCGGAACCACCAGTACAGCGGCAAGGGCCGCAAGCCCCGCGCCCATTCCAAAGACAAGCGCATATATGCGCTCAACCGGGATACCAAAAGCCAGCGCCATCTCGCGGTCTTGCTCGGTCGCGCGCATCATCAGGCCAAGCCGACTTCGTTTCATAACGGCCCAAAGCCCAAGGAGCACACCACCTGCCGCCCCAATCACCGCCAGTTTGTAGCTCGTAATACTTAGGCCCCAAGGCCAATAAAGGCTGATGCCATCCTCGGTCCTCTCAAACCATGGCAAGGCAAGACGTGTGTTAAATGGTGCGGTCACAGGGCGGGCGTCAGGCCCGTAAGTCATGAGCGTAACTTGCTGTAAGATATATAAAATACCAATCGTCGCGACAATCGTGCGCTCCGGATCATAGTTGATCCGTTTCAAGATGGTCATATCCGCAAAGGTCGCGAGCGCCGCGACCATGAGAGGCACCACCACGAGTGCGATGGCAAAACCAAGCACCGGAGTGGCCCCCATGAGGTCGGTCACCCACCAGGCCAGAACCGCCCCAAGCATGAAGAATTCGCCATGTGCCACATTTACCACACGCATGATACCAAACACCAAAGCCAACCCGCTGGCCGTCAGGGCCAATACCGCCGCTGTCACGGCGCCTTCCAGCGTCGCGAGCATCAAATAAGGTCCAAAATCCATCTTTACTCTTACCCAGATGTGTCGCCCAGATGTATCAAAGGTGCGCCACCTGCAGCAGCGCACCAAACAGCTCTCAGAGCGGTTGCGTGGTATAGTCCACTTCATCCGGATAGAGCGTGTCTTCAATGGAAGTTGTGTGCACGAGGAGCAGCTTTCCGTCGACCACCTTTGAAATATACTGGTGTCCAAACACCTGGTGGGTCTTGCCGTTGAAGATTTTGGCGCCTTGCGGATAGGCATTGGAATGCGGCATCTCTTCAATCGCTTCCACAGCCTCAATCAGCTTGCCACGATCCGCAGCGGATTGATATCCGGCCGCCTCCATCCCGGCTTTGATCACATGCAGCGTTTCCCAGCATCCAAACATATGCGCATAGGTGGAGACATCTTTGGGATCACTGATGGAAGCCCCATTAGCATCAACCCCCACGCGCGCGCGGAAAAACGCATCATAGTCTGATTGATTGTCCTGCGCGTAACGCGGGTTGCCTTCCCAGAAATACGTGCCATCCAGAAACTCAAGGCCCGGGCTGGCAATATCTACGGCTTCAAGACTGTCGATAAACCCAAAGATTTCCGGGCGGCTTGGGCCGAAAAACTCCCCAAGCTCTTTCACAAATGTCAAAACCGCAGGGCCAACCATGACGTGATAAATCACTTCCGTGTCCCGCGGGATTTTGGGGAAATACTTGGTGAATGAGGTTTCGGTTGGCGGGATGGCAATATGCTCAAGCACCTCACCGCCCTGCGCCTCAATCGCTGCTGTAAAGAAATCGCGGTGATCATGGCCAAAGGCGAAATCCGGAAAGATCATCGTGACCTTCTTGCCGAGGTTTTCCGCCACAAAGGGAGCCATGGCTTGCACCTGACTTTTCACATCGGTGATACCGGGCTGCAATGTATAGCGGTTGAGCATGCCACTGGCGACATGATGCCCCTCACTCACCACGAAATATGGTAGCTTCAATTCTCCGGCACGGGGCGCGGAACCGATGACAACATGGGAAAACAGCGTGCCAAAGCCCACATCACATTGGTGCTGACTTACAAATTTCTCGACAACTTCCGCGCCACGCTTGGGATCTGTCCCATCGTCTTCCGCAACGATCTCAATCGGCCGTCCATTGATACCGCCCTGCTCGTTGATCAAGGCGGCCGCAGCTGTGGTCGTGCGATCATACCACCGCCCATATGCCGCACCAATCCCCGTGCGGTGTACCTGAAACCCCACCTTGACCGGCGCTGCTGTTTGAGCGCTGGTATACCGTGCCCAGAGCGGCAATGTGGCCGCAGCCCCGCCGCCAAGTGCCAGTGTTTTCAATGCGCCCCGGCGCGTGGTCTGTGTCGTCTTTGGCTTGGTCATCTTCTGTCCCCCTGTGTTCACATGGTTTTGTGACCGAAATCTCCGAACTCACCACACTTGTTAGAGCGCAAATGAACTCAGCTTCTGCTTTGAGGGACAGGTTTGTGTCAAAATCCGCGCGGCGATGCAAGCAGCCAAAGCCCAATGAAAGTACAACCAATCATAAAGGCCACCAAAGGCAGCTGAGACAGCATGGCACGTGCGCCAAAATGGCGAACCGCAACGGCGTGGGAGAGCATCAACGCCACAACATGGCCACTCACCACGCCACCCGCCTGACAGAGCCACAGGATGCGCACACTGTCTTGTGTGTTAAAGAAACCGGTCGACACATAAAACGTGCCAAGCCCCAGATAATCACGCCCAGTGGCCCAGGGATCCGTGGCCGCTGCCAGCGCATATTGAGCCTCTACCAGAAAGCTCGTGAAATAATGTGCAAAATGGTAGCCAAGCGCGATTGGCAAGACGGTCGGGGCAAAAAGTCCAACAGCGCGCGTTAGCGGCATCTCAATGCGACCAATCTTCAACCCAGCCCAGAGCGCGGCGACAAATAGGCCAATCAGCACAATATTTGAGATCGCCAACCCAACCAGCGTTTCACCAATCACCGCAGATCTGCCCGGAAAGGCCAGCGGGTTGATCCCAATTTGAGCCAGCCACCAGAAGGTCTCATTCAACCCATCAAAAATGCCACTGCCCAATATCAAAAGGCAAAACACGGCGAGCCCCAATGGCAAGGCACGCCCCTTTAGGATTCTCCATCCGAAGAGTCCCATAACAAGATGGTCCCGTCTTCCGCCAAACACACCAATACGTCCGTAAAGAGAAAGCATCATTGTCAGACCATCTGCGCGTTGCGCCCAACATCTCCCAAAGGCCACGCGCCCGACAAAGTTGATCAACCAATACAAGGCAACGATTTTCGCAAGTCGGGCCGGATCTGATGGGGCCGGGTCTGCGAGCAGGAACCCCATAAATGCCAAGAAACTGACAACGCCAAGCCAATGCCCGATCCAAACCGGATAGCGCAAAGGCCTGCGCAAGCCGGCACACCAATGCGTGATGGCCACGGGGATCCGCCAAGGGTCTATCCAGCGCCAAAGATCCCCCAACACCCCCTGCAGGAAAAGAAAAGCGCCCCAGCCCAACGTCCAGATTGTCAGAGGCAACGGGTTTGCCAACGGGTCACGGGGCCCTGTCAGACCGATGTAAGTCAACCACACCAAGGCGACAAAGGAGAGCGTTTGCAGAACGAGAAGCGCCCATCGCGCTATGCGTTTAAACAATTTTCTCCTGAGCACAAAACGGCCCGGTTCAAACGCTCGCACCGCCACGTCATCAGGAAGCACAACCAAGAGTATAACGGTCAAAGCCACCGCGAGAATACCCGCCGCAATGTACATATCGGTGGGCAGCAACAATACAAAACCGCCCTCAGACGTATGTGCATGGGCCTCAGTGGAAATTACGCAGCCTACAAACAAGATCAACGCAGCGATCTGCAGGAGAACCTTGATCCGCGGAATTGGGTGAGACATCCTTTTGCACATGGGCGGACTATAGCGAGGAGCCATTTAGATGAAAGCGCGAAAAATGATCGGAGTTTTACTCGCGATCTCTGCCATTTCATTTACGCTCTGGGTGCTCATGACCCGCGTGCCGAATACGGATATTCTCCTGACCAATGCCATTGCTTCGCCACTTGAAAACGACACGAGCAACCTAGCCGTTTTTGTCGATATCACCAACAGCGGCCCCCCGGACCGGCTGGTCTCTGTGAGTTCTCCCAGCGCGGTCTCCGCCACACTCAGCGGTTCTGACAGCCGCCGCATTATTCCGGCCAATACAGAGGTCTCTCTGGCTGCCGATGGGATGTACATTATCCTGTCCGTAACCAACGGCGAGCTTCAGGATGGTCGCACCTTGCCGCTTTCCCTTACCTTTGAGAAGGCCGGCACCTTGACCACGCGCGCGCGCCTCGTGGCACCGACACAAACAGGGGCTGCGCCTGATTTTGGCCTTTTTGGCATCGGGGATGTCTGTCAGGTTGGCGAAGGTGAACCTGCACCTGCTATTGAGGTGGTCGCCATGCGCCAAGGTCTGAAATGGAAGATTGAAGTCCTATCAGAAGACTTCGAGTTTACGCCACATCTTGCAGACGGCCCCCATGTTCCCGGCACAGGCCACGGCCATCTGTATCTCAATGGGATGAAGCTTGGTCGGCTGTACACGCCCTCCACAACAATCGGGAAATTGCCTCCCGGTGTGCACGACATTCGTGTCACTTTGTCCACCAATGACCACCGCGCCTATGTGGTCGGCGACCAACCAATTACTGCGGCGATTCGAATTCTGGTGGATTAAGGTCTCACTACGTGATCTAATTTCATTGGCACACAAACGATGTTTCGCACGCCATTGGCGCCAGTCACCTTCAATTATGCAAAAATGCGCATCTCCGATAGGAAATGCGCATTTCGCAATGTGATCACTGAAGAGCTAGATCAAAAGAAAGCCTGCAGGCCGGTTTGCGCACGCCCCAAAATCAGCGCATGCACATCATGAGTGCCCTCATAAGTGTTGACCGTTTCAAGGTTCACCATATGGCGGATCACGCCAAACTCGAGACTGATCCCGTTTCCGCCATGCATATCACGCGACAAGCGCGCGATATCCAATGCCTTGCCGCAGTTGTTGCGCTTGATGATCGACACCATTTCTGGTGCGGCCTTGGCCTCATCCATCAGGCGACCAACCCGCAGCGCAGCCTGCAAACCAAGCGAAATCTCAGTCTGCATATTGGCAAGCTTCAATTGAAACAGCTGTGTCTGTGCCAGAGGTTTGTTGAACTGCTTGCGGTCCAAACCATACTGACGTGCCGCATGCCAGCAGTATTCCGCGGCCCCCATGGCGCCCCATGCGATGCCATAGCGCGCGCGGTTCAAACAGCCAAACGGCCCTTTAAGACCTTCGATATTCGGCAAAAGCGCATCTTCAGAAACCTCGACATTGTCCAAAACAATCTCACCGGTGATAGAAGCGCGCAGCGAAGCCTTATGCATAATTTTGGGTGCGGACAGGCCCTTCATCCCCTTCTCAAGCACAAAACCCCGGATTTTGCCACCATGCGCTTCAGACTTAGCCCAAACCACAAAAACATCCGCAATTGGAGAGTTCGAAATCCACATCTTTGAGCCATGCAGCACATAGCCGCCATCCACTTTTTTAGCGGTGGTTTTCATGCCTGCAGGATCCGATCCAGCATCTGGTTCGGTTAGACCAAAACAGCCGATCCACTCACCAGAAGCCAGTTTTGGCAGATATTTCTTGCGCTGCTCTTCAGAGCCGTAAGCATAAATTGGGTACATCACCAAAGAGCTCTGCACGGACATCATCGAACGATAGCCGCTATCCACCCGCTCCACTTCGCGTGCAACCAGACCATAGGTTACATAGCCCGCGCCGATCCCGCCATATTCCTCAGGAATGGTCGTGCCCAGCAAACCCATCTCGCCCATTTCGGCAAAAATAGCAGGATCGGTTTCTTCATTTTCAAACGCAGCGGTCACGCGCGGGGCGAGTTTTTCATCACAATAAGCGCGCGCGGAGTCCCGAACCAAACGCTCATCTTCTTCCAGCTGGTTCTCGATCAGAAAAGGATCTTCCCAGTTGAATGAACCCAGGTCAGGTTTTGATTGCGGTGCCAGATCTTTGGCCATGTGGTCTCCTTCCTCACGCCTTTTCATCAAGACGCACAGACAGTGATTTTCGTTGCCGCCAATGTGAACCTAAGTGCCCAAGGGTCAAGGACATGAGGTCCAAAAGTCGTAACGTCGCAAAAAGATTTTCTCCTTCTATTGCGCAAAATATTGAGCATTGCTACGAGAAAATGACAAGTGTTGCACGACGTCACGAAGAGCAAGAATACCACAGTTTGGCTGGCAGGGATGGGTACGCCATGGAAAACGTATTTGACGTAGGGGATCGCCTTAAAAAATTAAGAATATCTGCGGGTTTGAGCCAACGTCAGCTGGCGGTTTCAGCAGACGTTCCGCATGGACAGATCTCTATGATCGAAACCAACCGTTCAAGCCCCTCTGTTGCCAGCCTGCGCAAAATACTGGGCGGCATGAACATGTCCATGGCCGAATTCTTTGAACCAGAGGCCGTTTTGCCCGGCCAGGTCTTTTTTGGCCCGGATGATCTGACGGATCTGTCATCTGCGCTGCCAACTGACGCAGGTCAGCTCACCCTCAAACAGATAGGGGATGCACGCGCACATGGCCTCCAGATCCTCAAAGAGCGGTATGAACCTGGTGCCGATACCGGTGAAACCATGCTCAGCCACCCCGCGCATGAGGGCGGCATCGTGATCAGCGGCGAAGTGGAAGTCACCGTCGGCACACAAAGCCGCATACTGCGGGCCGGAGACAGCTACCTGTTTGACAGTCAGCATCCTCATCGTTTTCGAAACCTGTCTGAAAAACCGGCTGAGGTGATATCTGCCTGCACGCCGCCTTACCTGTGAAAGCCCACCATGACCCCACTACACGGTCTCAAAGTTGTTGAACTCGCCCGCATTCTCGCTGGCCCCTGGATTGGCCAGTCTCTTGCGGATCTGGGCGCTGAAGTGATCAAAGTCGAAGCGCCCCAAGGCGATGACACCCGCACCTGGGGGCCTCCCTTTATCGAACGTGAAGAGGACAAGACAGCGGCCTATTTCTATGCGGCCAATCGGGGCAAAACATCTGTGGTGGCGGATTTTCGGACCGATGAAGGGCGCGAAAAGGTTCTCACACTGATCAAGGACGCGGACATTCTGATTGAGAACTTCAAGGTCGGCGGACTTGCAAAATATGGGCTGGATTATGACAGCCTGTCCAAACTCAATCCGCGGCTGATCTATTGTTCCATCACTGGGTTTGGCCAAACCGGGCCTTACGCAACACGCGCCGGATATGATTTTATGATTCAGGGCATGTCTGGCCTGATGTCGATCACCGGCGAACCTGACCGGCAGCCTCAGAAAGTTGGCGTCGCCGTCACGGATGTCGTAACCGGCCTCTATGGCACCATCGGCGTCTTGGCCGCGGTCGAGCAACGCCACAGGACCGGTAGAGGTCAACATATCGACATGTCTTTGCTGGATTGTGCAACCGCCCTTCTGGCCAACCAAGCCATGAATTATCTTGCCACCGGAGACAGCCCCACCCGCAAAGGCAATGCGCACCCCAACATCGCGCCTTACCAAGTGGTGCCAACCTCTGATGGTCACATTATCATCGCCGTGGGTAATGACGGGCAGTTTCAACGCTTGTGTGGGGTGTTGTCGTGCGGCGACCTCGAAGATTGCCCAGACTATGCAACAAATCAGTTGCGCGTTGCCCATCGCGACGCCCTGACGGCTGCAATTGAAGCTGAGACGATAAAATGGACTGCGCTGGATTTGCTCGCCGCATTGGAAGCCGCAACCGTCCCCGCAGGACCGATCAACGCCATCGCAGATACGCTCAATGATCCTCAAATTCAGGCGCGTGGCATGGTGATTGAAGCGGAGGGCATCAAAGGTGTGCGCGGGCCTTGGCACTTCTCAGACGCAAAACTGGCCACCGATCGCAGTGCGCCCAAACTGCCTCAAAGCGGCACCTAGACACCCAGATACCGGTCTGTTTCCGCTGCACCCAAAGCCGCAAATGGCCCGTGCCAGACCGTGCGCCCCTTTTCAAGGATCACCGCACGGTCTGCCACCTGCCCCAGTTCCTTCAAGCTTTTGTCGATGGCAATGATCGCCATGCCCGTTTCCGATTTTAGCTTGGCAACGGCCTCCCAAATTTCCTGCCGGATCACAGGCGCCAACCCTTCGGTGGCTTCATCCAGAATAAGCAAACGCGGATTGGTCATCAGCGCACGCCCAATCGCTAGCATTTGCTGCTCCCCGCCAGATAGCGAAGCAGCAGACTGCGCGTGGCGTTCTTCAAGCCGCGGAAACAGGCGACAGACAGCATTAAAATCCCATGCCCCTTTGCGCGCCGCGGCAATCAGGTTTTCATAAACCGTCAAATTTGCAAAACACCTGCGCCCTTCTGGTACAAGACCAATCCCAAGTCGCGCAGCCCTATGGGAAGGCATGCCCCCAATGTCGCGCCCAGCGAAAGACACTTCACCTGCAGCATGGCCTAACATTCGACACATGACTTTTACGGTGCTGGTCTTGCCCATACCGTTGCGTCCCATCAGCGCAAGCACCTCACCTTCATCCACCGACAAAGACACATCAAACAGCGCTTGGCTTGATCCATAAAAAGCTTCGATATGCGTGAGTGACATTAGGCTCATAGCGGCACATCATCCCCCAAGTAGGCGCGTCGTATTTCTGGATTAACACGGATCTCATCCGGCGTTCCCGTGGCAATCACCTCACCATAGACCAGCACGCTGATACGATCCGCCAAGGCAAAGACCGCATCCATATCATGCTCAATCAAAAGAATTGGCGCTGAATTCCGAAGCTCTGTGAGAAGCCCAATCATCTGCTGTGCGCCCTCTAGCCCGAGACCCGCCATAGGCTCATCCATCAAAAACACTTTGGGACGAAGCGTAAGGGCCACAGCCACCTCAAGCTGACGCCTCTGCCCATGGCTCAAATCCGCCGTCCGAACCGCCCCATGCTGCGCTAAGCCAACCTGATCCAATGCGCTGTGAGCAGCTTCCAACAAGGCCACATCTTTCATGACCGGCTTGAAGAACGACATCGCATGCCCGCGTCTCCCCAAGGCGCCAAGGACTGCGTTCTGTAAAACCGTATGCTCCATCGCCAATGACGAAATCTGAAATGTCCGCCCCAGCCCTCTGCGCGCGCGCCCTGCCGGCCCAATACCAGCGAGGTCTTCCTCCATCAAAAACACGCGACCGCTATCTGAGGCAAGATGCCCGGTGATCTGCTGAATCAGCGTCGACTTCCCTGCCCCATTGGGCCCAATGAGCGCATGAATTTCACCCGCTCGCAGATCTAGCGAGACATCATTTGTCGCCCTCAGGGCGCCGAAGCTCTTGAACAGGTTCTCAACGCGCAAAACAGTATCAGTCATGGGCCTTCTCCCGACCGGCAAGCGCGCCAATCACGCCCCCTTTGGCAAAAAGAACGATGCCCAACAGCAATGCACCAAGATAGACGTGCCAAAATTCGGACAAGCCCCCCAATACATGTTCCAGCAGAATGAATATCATTGCACCAATGACCGGACCAAACAGCCGCCCTACGCCACCAATGATAATGAAAATCATGATTTCTCCCGACATTTGCCAGCTCAACATGGTTGGGCTCACAAATCGGTTGAGATCCGCGAACAAAGCACCAGCCAATCCAGTGATGGCTCCTGAAATCACAAAAGCCACCAGTCGAAGCTTATAAGGTTCCATGCCCACCGAAAGAACACGTGTCTCATTCTGTCGTGCGGCGCTCAAAGCCAGACCAAAAGCCGATTTTTGAAGCAGGTTCATTCCCACAAGCACCAGACAGAGAATAGCAAAACACAATCCGAAGAACTGCATCGGCATCAGCGTGTTCACTCCCGGAAAGTCATTGCGCAGATAGATCGACAACCCATCCTCGCCGCCATAGGCAGGCCAGCTGATCGCGAAATAATAAATCATCTGCCCGAAGGCCAAGGTGATCATGATGAAATATACACCCGAAGTGCGCAGACTCAGAACACCTATCGCCAAAGCCGCCAAAGCGCTTGCCAAGATCGCCACCAGCCAGATCACAATCATGGATTTCGTGCCCTCAATCACAAAGGGCACCTCTATCAAGGGCGTGTAAGACTGCGCATGGCTGGCAAGGATCCCCATGGCATAGCCGCCAATGCCAAAAAACGCGGCGTGCCCAAGGCTCACCAAGCCCCCCAATCCAAGGGCTAGGTTCAAACCAACACCAGCCAGCGCAAAAATAACCGCACGCGTGGCCAATGTGATGGTGAATGGCTCATCTGCCATCCAAGCCCATAAAGGCACTCCGGCCAGCACAGCCAGCGTTGCAATATTGAGATAGGTTTCGCGGCTCATGTCAGCTCACCCCATAAAGTCCGCGCGGACGCATCACCAGCACGCCAGCCATAAGGATGTAGATCAGCATTGATGCCAAAGCTGATCCAATGGAAACCGCCGCCGACGGCTCCATAAACAGCGCAAAAACCTGCGGCAGCAAAAAACGCCCCATCGTATCTGTAAGCCCAACCAAAAGCGCGCCGACAAAGGCCCCTTTGATGCTGCCAATGCCGCCAATCACAATCACCACAAAAGCAAGGATCAGCACAGGCTCCCCCATGCCCACCTGCACCGATTGAATCGCGCCAACCAAAGCGCCCGCAAAGCCAGCCAAAGCTGCGCCAAGCGCAAAGACAAATGTGTAAAGCTTGGCAATATCCACGCCAAGCGCGGCGATCATCTCCCGATCTGCTTCCCCAGCACGAATGCGAATGCCAATACGCGTGCGGTTGATCAGAGCAAACATCCCCGCCGCGACCAGAAAGCCAATCACAATGATGGTGAGCCGATAGGTCGGATACTCAATGCCGCCGGGCAAGGTCACCGGCCCTGCCAAAGCGGCTGGTACATCCAGAAACAGTGGAAACGATCCAAACAACCAGCGCGTGCCTTCCGAGAAAATCAGGATCAGCGCGAAGGTCGCCAGCACTTGATCCAAATGATCCCGATCATATAGCCGCCGAATGATCGTCAGTTCAATCAGGGCCCCCGCCAGCGCCGCCGCCGCCAGGGACGCCATCAAGGCCAAAATAAAGGACCCTGTCGCAGCCGCCACAGCGGCGGCGGCAAAGGCCCCGATCATATAAAGCGAACCATGTGCCAGATTGATCAGCCCCATAACGCCAAATACCAGCGTCAGCCCGGCACTCATCAAAAACAACATCACGCCAAACTGAAGCCCGTTTAGCAATTGCTCAATGAAAAGAAGAGGTGTCATCGCCCTGCCCAACGCCACAACAGGTGGCGCATCGCCGCGCTAGTGCGGCGGTATTCTTGTCGTTTTATCTACGAAATGCCCGCCAAGACCTCTGGTCAAAGGCGGTAAAATGGGGAGCCCCCCCTCCCCATTTCCCATTACATCTTGCACTCAGCACCATACGCATCCACATGGTCACTCAGACCCGTGGCGATGATCTTGTTGGTGAACACATCCCCTTCTTTGATCACTTCACGCACATAGATGGTCTGGATTGGATGGTGGTTATCCCCGAATGAGAAATCCCCACGCACAGAGTCAAACTCCGCTGCCTTCAGAGCTGCACGGAACGCATCCGCATCCGCCACATCCGCTTTATCCATCGCCGAGATCAATAGGTTCGCAGTATCAAAGCCTTGGGACGCATACAGCGAAGGCAAACGACCATATTCGGCCTGAAAACTCTCCACAAAAGCCGCATTGGCTGCGTTGTCGATGTCTTTGTTCCACTGGCTGGTGTTTTTTACGCCCATGGCCGCATCCCCAACCGCTTGCAGAACGCCCTGATCAAAGCTGAATGCAGGCCCCACCAATGGCAGATCCACACCGCTTGCGGCGTATTGCTTCAGGAAAGAAATCCCCATGCCGCCGGGCAGGAAGAAGAACACGCTATCTGCACCAGATGCACGGATTTGGGCGATCTCTGCCGCATAATCAGTTTGACCCAACTTGGTGTAAAGCTCCCCGGCCAACTCTCCTTTGAAGAAGCGTTTGTAGCCGGTCAGCGCATCCTTGCCCGCGGGATAATTCGGCGCGAGGACAAAGCTGTTTTTGAAGCCGCTGTCAGTTGCATAGGCACCCGCAGCTTCATGCAGGTTGTCATTCTGCCAAGCCACATTGAAATAGTTCGGATGACACCCTTTGCCCGCCAATGGCGAAGGTCCAGCATTGGGCGACAGATAGAATTTGCCCTGTGCCGTGGCCGCAGGCACCACAGCCATCGCGAGATTAGACCAAATGATACCGGTCAGAACGTCAACCTTTTCTGATTGGATCATCTTGTCTGCCAGTTGCACCGCCACGTCCGGCTTGCGCTGATCATCCTCAATCACAACCTCCAGATCGTCGCGCCCGGCCTGTTTGACGGCCAGCATAAAGCCGTCACGCACATCAATTCCAAGACCTGCACCGCCACCGGACAAGGTGGTGATCATACCCACTTTGACATCCGCCTGCGCTGTCGCAGCGATCAACGCCATCGAAGCGGCCAAAGCCGCATTCCGCAAATTCATTTTTTTGCTCCCTGATCCTTTTTGATCTTATGAAGCGTACCTTGTGCGCGGAGAGATCATGCCGTCAATAACGTCTGAGAAATATTCTTAAGCTTAAAGCACCTTTCGATCTAAAAGGTACTTTTTCGTAACTTTTCATATTGCTAGTGCCTAAGCACAAACGAAAGCGCCGGGACTTGCCCGGCGCTTCTAAAATTTATCCGCGAGACCACCAGCCACGCCGTTTCGGCTTAGGTGGCGCAGCAGGCTCAGCGGAGACAACAACCTCAGCCGGCTCCTTCGCCATCTCAGGCTCTGCTTCCGATTCAAGTGCAACCTCTTCCACGGTTTCCTTCGCGAGGCTCGATGTGGCGGTGTCCTCCACAACCTCATCCGCCTTTATAGCCTCAGGCTGAGACGTACCCGCTGCAGCACCAGCAACCGTATCGGATGCA
This sequence comes from Shimia marina, assembly GCF_001458175.1. Lineage (GTDB taxonomy): Bacteria > Pseudomonadota > Alphaproteobacteria > Rhodobacterales > Rhodobacteraceae > Shimia > Shimia marina. Next base: position 482,660 of record NZ_CYPW01000027.1, on the reverse strand, counting down.
GCCTCTGCTTCTGGTGCTGCGGAAGCCACTTCCGCTTCGCCTTTCTCGTGCTCGACCGCTGTGGAGGCTACCTCTTCTGTCGTATTTGCATCCGTACCAGACGTCGCCTCATCAGAACCCGCCTCAACGCCAGCGCTCTCCTCATCCTTCTTCGATTTGGAAGACCGGCTACGTGATCGACTGCGGCTCCGGCTGCGAGAAGAACTTTTCTTTGGCTTCTCTGCCTCATCCTCTTCGGCACCAGCGTCAGACTTGTCCGCCTCAGGCTCGTGTGACTCCGCCCCGCCATCAGATGCGTCTTCTGATCCGGTCTCGCCATCTCCAGAAGCGTCGCCTGCCTCAGAGCCACCCCGGCGACGACGACGGCGACGACGGCGCTTCTTGGGCTTGACTTCCCCTTCTTCCGCAGCGGGAGTATCGGTTGTTTCAACAACCTCCTCTTCCCCATCCGCCTCATCGATCGCATCCATAATGGCGATGTCGCCGGAGACAACGGGCGCTTCAGGCTCAGGCACAGAACGCGTCGCTGTTTTGAATTTCTCAATCGTGAAGTCAGGCGACACGAGGTGCGGATCCCCTTCGACACGCACAGACAGGCCATAGCGCGCCTCAATCTGTGCAATATGCTCCCGCTTCTGGTTCATAAGATAGTTGGCAATCGCCACCGGCGCTTTCACCAGAACCTCACGAGACCGACCACGGGTCCCTTCTTCCTCGATCTGTCGCAGAATAGACAGTGCAAGATTGTCGTCAGAGCGGATCAGACCGGTGCCATGACAATGCGGACAGGGCTGTGTTGTGGCCTCAATCATACCCGGACGCAAACGCTGACGGGACATTTCCAACAGGCCAAAGCCTGAGATACGGCCCACCTGAATACGCGCACGATCGGTTTTGAGCTTATCTTTCAGACGTTTCTCAACCGCTGTGTTGTTCTTGCGCTCATCCATATCGATGAAGTCGATCACAATCAGACCAGCCAGATCGCGCAGGCGCAGCTGACGTGCCACTTCTTCCGCGGCCTCAAGGTTGGTCTTCAGCGCGGTCTCTTCAATCGAGCCCTCTTTGGTGGCCCGGCCGGAGTTCACGTCAATCGCCACTAGAGCTTCCGTGACACCAATCACGATATAACCGCCAGATTTCAGCTGCACCGTCGGGTTGAACATGCCCGACAGGTAGCTTTCCACCTGATAGCGCGCAAACAGCGGCAGGCTGTCCTGATACTGCTTAACGTTCTTTGCGTGGGACGGCATGATCATTTTCATGAAGTCCTTGGCGATGCGATAGCCGCGCTCACCTTCAACCAGAACCTCATCAATCTCACGCGAATAGAGATCACGGATCGAACGCTTGATCAGGTCGCCTTCTTCATAGATCTTAGCAGGGGCGATGGATTTCAGCGTCAGTTCGCGGATCTGCTCCCACAGGCGTTGCAGATATTCATAGTCCCGCTTGATCTCGCTCTTGGTGCGTTTTGCACCCGCCGTGCGCACAATAAGCCCTGCGCCGGTTGGCACGTCAATTTCATTGGCGATTTCTTTGAGCTTCTTGCGATCTGCAGCATTTGTGATCTTACGCGAAATGCCACCGCCGCGTGCTGTGTTTGGCATCAAAACGCAATAGCGGCCTGCCAGGGACAAATAGGTTGTCAGTGCAGCACCTTTGTTGCCGCGCTCTTCTTTCACCACCTGCACCAGCATGATCTGGCGCACTTTGATCACTTCCTGGATTTTATAGCGGCGCGGCCGAGGCTTCCGAGGGGGGCGAATGTCTTCGCTGTCATCTTCATCCGCAACGGACTCGATGCTCTCATCCTTCTCAGAGGCGTCAGAACGTTTTGAACGGCTGCGCGAGCGACGGCTGCGCGAGTTGCGACGACCGCCTTTGCCAGTGTCTTCCTCTGCGTCTTCCGCATCGCCATCTTCATCTGCGTCAGCGTCGCTCTCTTCAGAAGCTTCCACTGCTGTGTCTGCTGGCGTATCCGTTTCAGCGACGTCAGTTTCAGGCGCTACTGCTGCCGCTTCTTGACCCTCAGCTGAAACGCCTTCGGTTTCAGCAGTGCCTCCGGACGCTTCTTCCACAGCACCCTGCTCTGCGCCCTCTACACTTTCACTGACTTCTTCAACAACCGGTGCGTCTGCAGTGGCGGCCTCAGCCGTGTCATTTGCTTCCGCAGTAACGTTTTCTGTCTCTGCAGTGTCATCGGCAATATCTGCGGTAGCGTCCGCTTCAGCCGGCTCAGGTTGTGCACCATCCTCTAGAGAAGTTTCAGTGGCTTCCGTTTCCACTTCTTCGCCCGTCTCCGGGTCTTTACTGACAACGGCATCGCCACCTTCGGTGTTAGCCGCAATTGTTTTGCTCCCACCATCGTCTTTTTTGTCTTCGTCTTGAGCCGCGACTTCTTCAGTAGCACTCTCTCCAGCGCCCTCCTCAGAAGAAACATCTGCCTCTTCCGCTACGCCCTCAGGTGCGCTTGCGTCCTCAGAAACAACCGTTTCTTCAGCAGACACGTCATTCGTGTCCTCCGCAATGGGTGCATCGGCGACAGCGTCCGCCTCTGGCTGTGCCTCATCAGACGCGCTTTCAACCGCATCAACGGGTTCTTCAACCGGCGTCTCATCCACCAATTCCATTGGCGAAAGGCCTTCACCGGCGTCTTCGCCTGCGTCTTCCACCAAATCAATGGTTTCCATGCCGGAGATCTCAGCCAACGGTGCAGAGGTCTCTACCGACTCTACGGGCGACGTGTCATCAGTCTTGTTTTCAGAAACCTGATCATCCGTTTTTGATTTACGGGAGCGAGACCGGGATCGAGAGCGCGAGGACTTTGGCTTTTCCTCGTCTTCATCACGTGCCTTCAAAGACTCCGCATAAGCGCGTTCTTCTTCAAGAAGTGCTTCACGATCCGCCACTGGGATCTGATAATAATCCGGGTGAATCTCTGAAAAAGCGAGGAATCCATGACGGTTTCCACCATAGTCGACAAAGGCCGCCTGAAGCGACGGCTCAACCCGTGTTACTTTTGCAAGATAGATGTTGCCAGCAAGCTGGCGTTTGTTTTCGGATTCAAAGTCAAATTCCTCAACCTTGTTTCCGTCAACCACCACGACGCGGGTTTCCTCCGCGTGGGTGGCATCGATGAGCATTTTCTTAGCCATGTTGTCCGTTTGCACCCGCGCAAGCGCCGCGCCCCTCCCGGGGGATCGGGTCGTTGAACTTGAGTGGGGTGTCTTGTCTGAGCGAGGAGATGCGCGCCGCCGTCAGGGCCGCTTACGGCCTCTGCTCGGTCTCTCATGTCAATCGCGCGCTTCATCGCGTTTCTTCTCCGACACCGCGGGCGGATTGCGCCACGTCAGTGCCTGTTCTAAGCCCTCCGCGTACGGTGCGGGCGTCTCTATCGATCCGCTATGCGGACCCAATCGGTCTATTTGGTGCGCCGACCCGATGCCTCTTGGGCTGAGCGGATCAATTCGGAACACACCAAACAGCGAAACTCATGCGGCGGAACACATCCTGCCGTTAGACTACATAAGACCAAGCCCGTCCGGATTACAATGGGCAATCAACGCATGCGGCTCAGATGCCCCTGCTTTACAACGAAAACCTTTATTTTTCGTGCATTTCACAAACTGAAATCAATGAAACCAAGAGCCGTTTAGACGCCGCCATGGCCAAGTACACCCTTCACAGGTGAAACAAGTTATCCACAGGCCGACGAGCTCCGACTCATCCGTTCTCATCACGCTGAGAACTCAAAACCCTTCTTCCAAAACACCTATATGACGGGCGGCTTCCCCAAGATGCGTCACCACTTTCTGGCCAATGTCTGGAACCGGCACCTCAGTTGGACGCAGATCAGGAATCTGAAAGGTCGCGCATCCCGCCGCAATAGCCGCACGCGTGCCCAAATCACTGTCTTCAAATGCTACACAACGTGCCGCATCCACACCAAGTAGCGCAGCGCCAGTCAGATACGGCTCCGGGTGTGGCTTGTTTGCCCGCACCTCGTCCCCCGCACACACGGCATCAAAAAACCGAAGCAAACCTGCATGTTTGAGATGTTTACGTGCAAAACAGCCCGCCGTGGATGTCACAACCGCCATTGGGATATTTCGCACATGCAGCGCAGACAGCACCTCCAAAACATAGGGCTTAAGCGCAATTCCCTGAGCCGCATTGGCCGCATGATTTTCACGCCAGACCAAATCGAACCCCGCTATATCGACACCAGACGGTAGAAACGCCCCCAGTCGCCGGGTTGTCTCGGCAGCGGATGTACCGACCAAAGTAATGAAAAAAGCCTCTGCCTCGGAAGGCGCAATATCAAGATCTGAAGTCAGCGCCACAAAGGAGCGCATAAACATGCGCTCCGTATCCAAGAGCAATCCATCCATATCAAACAGACAGGCATCAAACGCCTCAGGAGACGTTGGAAAATCACGCATTTTTCAAATCGTCCAAAACCAATGATTTTACATTCCATGCCAAGAAAGTCTGAACGCCACAATCCCTTAGAAGGACCATGGCGTTCACTTAACCCATCACAATGAAATATGGCGTATCAGAGGTAATCCGCACGTTGCAAACCATACTTGGCCATCTTCTCGTTCAAGGTGCGACGCGGCAGACAGAGCTCCTCCATCACACCCGCAATCGAACCGCGATGGCGTCGCATGGTGTTGTCGATCAACATGCGCTCAAAAGCCTCCACATATTCCTTCAGCGGCTTGCCTTCCGTGGTCACAACAGGCTGCATTTCTTCGTGATCATTCATCAGAAGTGACGCTATCGTGCCTCCGCCACGGCGGCTCTGCAACACCGCGCGCTCCGCCAGATTGATGAGCTGGCGCACATTGCCAGGCCATGGTGCCTGCAACAATTGCGCGGCCTCCTGAGCGCTGACCTTTGGGGCTTCACAGCCATATTCTTCGCTGAATTGCTCAGAAAGCCGAGTGAACAGCGTCAGGATGTCTTCGCCACGCTGGCGCAGAGGGGGCACCGTGATCCGCAAAGCGGCCAATCGGTAAAACAGGTCAGAGCGCAGCGCGTCCTCGCAAGTGCGATCCTGTTCCTGCATGTTCGAAATTGCAATGATACGGGTTTCCGCAGGCGTGCCCTGCTCGTTGATCACATTGAGCAGCTTGGCTTGCAGCGTGTCGCTCAGGCTTTCGATATCTTCCAGCACCAAAGTGCCCCCACGGGCCTCTTCGATGGCGGGCAGCTGGCTGTCTTCCGGGTTCATAGGCCCAAACAACCGCTTGGCCAGCGCCTCTTCTTCAAAAGCCGCGCAGCTCACAAGAACAAACTTTTTGCCCCCACGGCTGCCAACCGCATGCAGCGCATGTGCGACGAGTGTTTTGCCGGTCCCGGTTTCCCCATCGATCAACACATGACCATCTGCCTGACCAAGATCCAGAATATCTTCTTTCAGGCGCACCATTGTTGGGCTGGCACCAATCAGTTTGTTCATGATCTGATCGCCATCTGACAGCTCACGCCGCAGCGCACGCGCATCCAAGGTCAACCGCCGCGCATTGGTGGCTTTTTTGGCCAGTTGCGTCATGCGGTCGGGATTGAACGGCTTTTCCAGAAAATCAAACGCCCCAACACGCATGGCCTCCACTGCCATAGGCACGTCGCCGTGGCCAGTGATCATGATCACTGGCAGGGCACTGTCAGCCCCCATCAGTTTTTTCAAAAACTGCATGCCATCCATGCCGGGCATCTTGATGTCGCTAATGACAATACCCGGGAAATCCGGCCCAAGTGATTTGAGCGCATCTTCCGCACTGCCATAGGTTTCCGTGTCATATCCTGACAGGGCCAGCCATTGGCTGATGGATTGCCGCATATCCTGCTCGTCATCGACGATTGCAATTTTCATGCTCTGGGCCACGAATTCACTCCGCTGCTTCTATGTCTTCATTCAAGATAGGCAGCTGCACCTCAAATACAGCCCCCCGTCCCTGCCCGTTGCGCGCGGTCAGCCGCCCGCCAAGGTCATTCACGATGCCCGATGAAATCGCAAGGCCAAGCCCCACGCCCTCACCCGGCTGTTTGGTGGTGAAAAATGGCTCAAACAGATTGTCCAGATCGTCGATGCCCGGACCATTGTCGCGCACCGTCAACGTCGCCGTCTCACCTGCTGCCAAAAGAATCTCAATTTCAGGATCACTGACCGGCTCCGTGGCATCCAATGCGTTGCGCAGCAAGTTGATCATCACCTGTTCAATGCGCACCCGATCGCCCATCACCCGCACTTGTTCGGTGGGCACAATCTTACTGATGCGCACCTGTCGCTGGCGCAACTGCGGCTCCATCATCGACAGGGCCGAGGCCACCGCATCTCCCATATCGACGGGATGGAATTCATCGCCCCCTTTGCGCGCATAGGATTTCAACTGTTTGGTGATCGCTCCCATTCGCTCAATCAGATCATCAATGCGCTGAAAGGAGGTCAACGCCTCATCTGGCCGATTGCGGCTCACCAGCAGGCGCGCACCTGCAAGGTAGGTCTTCATTGCGGCCAGAGGCTGATTGAGCTCATGGCTCACCGCCGCCGACATCTCCCCCAAAGCCGCCAGTTTGGAACTTTGCGCCAGACTCTGCTCCGCCACTTCAAGGCTCAACTGCATCCGCTCCCGTTCGGCGATCTCCCGCTGCAGCCGCAGGTTCAAACCGCGCAGCTCCACACTTTCACGCTGGAAAAACACCATGCGCGATGCGCTCTTGCGGCCCAGCACATAAAACCCGAGCGCCAGCAGGATCGCAAACCCCATGATTTCCAACGCCAATACCGCGTTCACCCGCTCGCGGACGCTGGCATAGGTCGTGAAGCTTGTCATCTGCCACCCCCGGAAGGGAATACGGGCACCGATGCGCATCACGGCTTCACCGCTGAGATAGGCATCTGCTGGGTCCTGGGCCCAATCCGAAGTCACTTTGATTGCGCGCTCAATCGCCCCAAGCGCAGGTTGCCGCGCCAAGGCCTCTGCCTCGGTCAATCCCCGCCATCGTGGTTCACTAGACAGGATGATCACGCCTTCGCTATTGGTCACAAGAATCGCATCAGAAATCCCAGCCCAGGCATGTTCAAATTTGTGCAGATCCACCTCAACTGCGATCACACCCAACGTGCTGCCGCCGCTTTCAAGACGGCGCGAATACATAAAACGGTAGGCGCCTGTCTCATTCTGAGACACGGTAAACAGCGTCAGATTAGAGCGCAGTGCATCAATAAAGAACGCTTGATCACGATAGTTGGTGCCCAGCCGTGTACGGTCTGTCGCAGCCACCGTTCGGCCGCTTTCATCCAGCAAAAGAAGAGAGGCCGCACCAATTTCATCAACAAATGAAATCAAGCGTTGGGTGGAGGTGGTGAAGTCCTGAGAGTTCAGCGCACCAATCAGCGCCGGGTCTTTTGCCAGAAGCTGTGGCACAATTGCGTTACGCCGCAACTCACTGATCAAGTTTCCGGAATAAAGCGCCAACCGAAGCTCCGCACGATTGCGGGTGTTTTCAGTAAAACGTGCTGTCAGATAGCTGTTTGTGACCCATATGGTTACCCCGGCGACAACCGCAATCAGCGCCAATACCACACGGGCGCGCCAACTGGCCGTGGCCGAAGGCACCATATCGTCAGGGGGAGCGGCGTTTTGCGTCATGAAACGACACTACGCCGCTCCGCCCAAAGCCTCAAGTCACGCTGCGGCAAACTGATCCATCAACGCGCGGAACATTGCCACCCCATCGGTGCCACCGTGGCCGATATCCGCCGCCCGCTCCGGGTGAGGCATCATGCCAAGCACGCGACGGTTCTTGCTGACCACGCCCGCAATATCCGCCACGGACCCATTTGGATTGTCTGTGTAGGTGAAGGCAATGCGGTCTTCATCGCGCAGCTCTGCCAGCTTATCCTCTGTTACAAAGTAGTTGCCATCATGGTGCGCAATCGGAACGTTCACCACGTCGCCTTTGTTATAACCATAAGTGAAGGCGGTGTTGGCCGATGCCACTTCAAGCCCCACAGTGCGGCAAATGTATTTCAAACCCGCATTGCGGCGCAGCGCCCCCGGCAACAGCCCGGTTTCGGTCAAAATCTGAAATCCATTGCAAACCCCAAGCGCATAACCGCCGCGCTCAGCGTGCTGAATCAAAGACTGACAAATCGGAGAGTTCGCCGCAATCGCACCACAGCGCAGATAATCACCAAAGCTGAACCCACCTGGCACGCCCACAATGTCGATGCCTTCTGGCAACGCGGTGTCCTTGTGCCACACCATGGTGACATCCGCCCCGGCCTGCTCAAAAGCAACCGCCAGATCGCGGTCACAGTTGGAACCCGGGAAAACAATGACCGCTGCTTTCATCAGCCCATCTCCACCCGGTAGCTTTCGATCACGGTGTTTGCCAGCAACTTCTCGCACATCTCGGTTACGGTCGCCTCGGTGGTGCCTTCAGCGAGATCCAGCTCTATCACCTTACCCTGACGTACGCCTTCCACGCCGTCAAAACCAAGGCTGCCAAGCGCATGGCGCACGGCCTCACCTTGCGGATCCAAAACGCCGTTCTTCAGCATGACATAAACGCGGGCTTTCATGTGGTCTCTCTCCGGTTGGGCGGAGGCGGGCCAGTCCCTTTGCCTCCTGCCAAAAAATAGTCTAACCCCGGCGCCCGCCACCGGGCACTGGAGCCTCAGATTGGGGTCAGTTTACCAAGGTCGGCTTTGGGCCGGTGCCTTTGGGCAGCACACCCAGACGGCGCGCCACTTCGGCATAAGCGTCCGTCAAGCTGCCAAGATCACGGCGGAACACATCTTTGTCGAGCTTCTGACCACTCTCAATGTCCCACAGGCGGCAGCTGTCCGGGCTGATCTCGTCCGCCACAACCAGACGCTGGAAATCCCCTTCGTAGACGCGGCCAATTTCGATTTTGAAATCGATCAGGCGAATACCAACGCCATACATGACGCCGCTCAGATAGTCGTTCACACGCAGCGCAAGACCAAGAATGTCATCCATGTCCTGCTGGCTCGCCCAACCAAAGGCGGCAATGTGTTCTTCGGACACAAGCGGATCGCCAAGGCTGTCGTCTTTGTAGCAATATTCAACGATCGGGCGCGGCAGCTGTGTGCCTTCTTCAATGCCCAGACGTTTGCTCATGGATCCTGCCGCAAAGTTACGCACGATCACTTCCAGAGGAATGATCTCACAGTTGCGCACCAGCTGCTCACGCATGTTCAGGCGTTTCAAAAAGTGTGTCGGCACGCCAATCTGCGTCAGACCCGTCATGAAATACTCGCTCAGGCGGTTGTTCAGCACACCTTTGCCATCAATCACGTCTTTCTTCTCCGCGTTGAATGCGGTGGCATCATCCTTGAAATACTGAACGATTGTGCCTGGCTCAGGCCCTTCAAACAGAATCTTGGCTTTGCCTTCATAGATTTTTTTGCCGCGGGCCATGGCTGTATCCTCTTTTTCCGGCGATGAGTCCCGGATTCAGCCGCCCTCTTAAATGATGGGCAGCTTTGTCGCAAGCTTGCCGCGCCCTCTTGCGTCGAATGCCGCAAGTTGCCATATCTCTCAGAGAAGTTTGAGGGCCAAGAGGACCAAGTGACATGAGCACCTTTGACGAACGCGAAGCAGCATTTGAAGCCAAATTCGCACATGATGAAGAAATGACTTTCAAAGCGGACGCACGGGCGAACAAATTGCTTGGCCTCTGGGCCGCTGAATTGCTCGGAAAGTCTGGCGATGATGCCGAAGACTACGCCAAATCTGTTATCCGCGCAGATTTCGAAGAAGCAGGTCATGATGATGTGATCCGCAAGGTTGTCGCCGACCTTGAAGGCAAATCCGACGAAAGCAGCATTCGCGCCAAACGTCGGGAATGCCTTGCACAAGCGAAAGAGGAATTGGCAGCCTGATCAGGCCCACCAAATGCTCAATTCAGAAAGCGCGCCTCATCCGCGCGCTTTTTTTCTCTCTAATTGAATATGTTAAGCCAGCGGAAACCCTGCGCCAGATAGCATTTTTGCATCACTTTGAAGAACATTTTGGGCGGGAACCTGGGGAATGTTGATTATTAAAAAGGCAAAATCAGTGCTTCGGCACATCTGGCCGCTGGCGCTTGGCACTCTTTGCTGTGTCATTTTAGCGAGGCAATTGGAGGGCATGGATCTTTCCGCCCTCTGGAGCGCCGTGATGGATGTGACGCCATTGCAATGGTCCCTCGCCATTGGCGCGACCCTCGTCAGCTTTCTTGCTGTGGCCCGTTATGACGTCATTGCACAGCGACATTTCCAAATGGATCGCGCCCCTTCTGAGGCCATGTGGGTGGGCGCATCCGCCATCGGCCTTGGGCAAACCCTTGGCGCGGGTGCCATTGTCGGCACTTTTGTGCGCTGGCGCATGACGCCAGATCTTTCACTCAAAGACGCCGCGCGCATAACTGCGTTTGTCACCGTCACCTTCCTTGCCGCACTGGCTGTGACCATCGCGCTGGCTGCGCTGGCCCTCCCGACGCCACATATTCCTGGCTACCTGCCCTATCTGATTCTCGCGGTCGCCCTTGGATTAGCAATTGTGGCCTTCATGTTTCCGGTCCTTTCCCGTCAAGGTCGCCGCTTCACGCTGCCCACCCTGCCTGCCATGGCCGCTCTGTTGAGCCTGTGCCTGATCGACACTGTGTTTGCCGCACTTGCGCTCTATGTACTGCTCCCGCCTGACATGTCCCTCAGCTTCGCCACGCTGCTGCCTGTCTTTCTAATTGCACTGGGAGCCGCTATTTTCTCCGGCACCCCCGGCGGCGTGGGACCTTTCGAACTGACCCTTCTTGCGCTTCTACCGCATCAGCCAGAGCCCATCCTGCTTGCCGGTGTTCTGGCCTTCCGCGCGATCTACTATGCGCTGCCAGCCTTGTTGTCTGGCGCCGCTCTGTTGCGATGTCTGCTGCGCCCCTCTCTTGCGCGCCAACCGCGCCACGCACGCGCGTTTGAGGCCTTTGGTGAAACCCCTCTTTCCTCGGTCAGCCGCGCAGAACTGGGCGTTATTCGTCAAAATGGCGGCGCGCTCTTGTCTTGCGATGCTGGCCGCTGTGGCATTGTGCGCATTGGCCAAACGCTGGTGGCGCTGTTTGACCCGATCGAAGGCGATGCCAACAGTATGGCCCGTCCTCTTAAACATGCCGCCCGCGCGCAAAACCGTATTGCCTGCAAATATAAAATATCTGCGCGTCAAGCTGTGAGCGCGCGCAAGGCTGGCTGGGCTGTGTTGCATATTTCGGATGAGGCACTCATCCACCCAGCCATGCACAGCACCGATGGCGCCTCCTATCGCCAATTGCGTCGCAAGCTGCGTCATGCCGAAAAGGCAGATATCTCAGTCTTGCGCCCTGAAGGCACATTGCCCTTAGGCGACATGGCTCGTGTGTCCTCCGCTTGGGAAGCGCGCCACGGCGTCCCGCGCGGGCTGACCATGGGACGGTTTGACGATCTCTACGTCGGCCACCAGCAGGTTTTTCTTGCCTATCAGGGCGCACGGCTTGTTGGCTTTGTAAGCTTTCATGCTACCGCACATGAGTGGTGTCTGGATCTGATGCGTGTGCTTCCGGATGCGCCAGATGGCACCATGCATCTCCTTGTGCAGCGTGCCATCGAAGCGGCTGCAGATCTCGACGTGCAGTGCCTGTCCTTGGCTGCAGCCCCCGCATTGCCCACCGGACGCACCCGACTAGAGCAGTTTTTGCGCACACAGCACTTCAAACACGGCGGTGGCGCGGGATTGCGGCAATTCAAGGCGTGTTTCGCCCCGCGCTGGCAGCCTCTGTTCATGGCGGCTCCGGGGCCTGCCCAACTGAGCTTGGCAACATTAGATCTGATCCGTGCCGTCAACCTGCGCAGCGCACCGGCGACCCCCATTGACTGCGCCCCTGTGGTCCAGATGGCAACGATCAAAGGTCACATGCGATCTGACTCATAATTGTCATGCATCAAATGAATTTGAGCCTTCGCGGCCTTCGTGGCACACGGCGAAGATAAACTACGCGGCCCGTCCGCGCCGAAAGGAGTCTCAGATGACGAACGCCCTCTCCAAACTCTTGGAAACCCGTGACTGGCTGATGGCAGATGGCGCCACTGGCACCAATCTGTTCAATATGGGGCTCACCTCCGGCGATGCGCCTGAAATCTGGAACGACACGCATCCGGAAAACATCAAGAAACTCTACAGCCTCGCTGTAGAGAGCGGGTCCGATATCTTTCTGACCAACTCTTTTGGCGGGAATGCGTCGCGTTTGAAACTGCATGACGCACAGGGCCGTGTCCGTGAGCTCAACCGTCTGGCTGCCGAAATTGGCCGGGACGTGGCAGATGCCGCCGGTCGTCCCGTTGTGGTTGCTGGCTCTGTCGGGCCAACCGGAGACATCATGGAGCCGGTCGGCACTCTGAGCCACGCTGGTGCCGTCGAAATGTTTCATGAGCAAGCCGAAGGCCTGAAAGAAGGCGGCGCTGACGTGCTCTGGCTTGAAACCATTTCTGCGCCCGAAGAATACAAAGCCGCCGCCGAAGCCTTTGCTTTGGCAGATATGCCATGGGTCGGCACTATGAGTTTTGACACCGCCGGACGCACCATGATGGGCGTGACCTCTGCTGATATGGCCCAGATGGTCGAAGCCCTTCCCAATCCGCCACTCGGCTTTGGCGCAAACTGCGGCGTAGGGGCCGCCGACCTGCTGCGCACCGTGCTTGGCTTTTCTGCCCAGGGAATTGAGCGCCCGATCGTGGCCAAAGGGAATGCCGGCATTCCCAAATACCATGACGGTCACATCCACTACGATGGCACGCCGGAACTGATGGCCGAATATGCGGTTATGGCGCGTGATTGCGGAGCCACCATCATTGGCGGATGCTGCGGCACAATGGCGGAGCACCTGAAAGCCATGCGTCACGCTCTGGAAACACGCCCCCGTGGCGAGCGGCCCACACTGGAGCAGATCACAGAAAAACTCGGCGGGTTTTCTTCGACCTCGGACGGTACGGGTGAGGCGGAAGCGCCAAAACGCGAACGCCGTGGGCGCCGTCGCGCCTAAGTTCAATCACAATCACACATTTGGCAAACAGCCCGGCCACGTGCCGGGCTGTTTGTCTATACGATCAACAATAGCGTGCCCGCGCAATCCGGCTTTTGGCGGAGGGTCGCTCCAGATGGCGATAACGCCCACCCGAATAGCGGGCGCAATCAAGCGCGTGTCCCGCCGCAATCACGGCAGCTCCAATGTCTTCGCCATCTGCATAACAAACCCCGATGTGGCGATCATAAGAGCGTTCTCCCGTCAAATCACATTTCACGGATTTGCCCCGTAAGTAATTGACAGTCCACCGTTTCGCATCTTTTCCCGCACGCGTTTTAAGCTCCGGCGCGTCGACACCCTGAAATCTCACCGGCGTGCCATCCACCACTATGGTGTCCGCATCCCGCACCCTCACTTCTGCCCCAACAGGCGTGGCTGCCAATACCGCAGCCAGTACTAGTCTTTTCATTATTGGTCTTCATCAGTTAAGTTCCGCCCTCCACCTACCCTGATCTTCAACGCCTGTCATCCGCTCAGAGACCGATCACGACCGTTTCGTTGCGAGCAAAACTCCGATACAAAAATCACGAACACTCACACCACTTGAGAGGCCGAATTTTGGCACATCTGGACACGCTCACCCTCCGCGTCAGCAACCCTGATGCACAGCGCTGCTTTTACCGCGATGTTTTCGGCATGTCGGAAAGCGATAACGGTACACTGAGCTACAGCGCTCAAGACGTCTCTCTAAGTTTTGAGCAGGCCCAGCACCCCTATGCCCCACAAGACAGCGATCTCTTCTGGAAAATTGCCATCGCCGTGCCAAATATCGATTTGGCCGTCAGCCAACTGCGCGCGGCAGGAGTGGAGTGCACCACACCGAAACAGTTTCGCGATGTAGGATACCTCGCCAAAGCGATGGATCCTGAAGGCTTTCCAGTCGAACTGATAGATCATCATTTCAAAGGCAACCGCCCAACACGCCCCTATGACGAGAGCCTGCTTGGCGGCGGGCCGCATATCAATCTCGTGACCCTGCGCACCTCCGATATCACCGCCATTCAGCCAGACATCCTGTCATGGGGCCTCCCGCTGCTCTCCATTCAAGACGTAACGCCCTTTGGCTTCACGCTTTATTTCTATGGCAGCACTCAGGCATCGCCGCCCAACGCGGATCCAACCGCGGTGGAAAACCGCCCTTGGCTTTATCAACGTCCCGAGACTTTGTTGGAAATTCAACATGTACCCGCTTTGGAAAGGGAAACTGTGCCCCAGGTTGGTGCAGCCGGCTACGCGGGCCTGACAATAGCAACATCACAGCCGTTCACGTCCTGTCAGCGGCTGAAAATCACGTCCGTGCCGCGCATTCAGATCCGCTAAAAAAGCGCCATTTGCCCGTCCCGATCCAGAGGCACTTCAAACAAATCCCGGCGCAACTCCGGGAGGGTCTTCAAAAGGCCCAGCCGCTTACGTGCCGCCTCAAAGCGCTGGGCAATCATTTCCGCAAAAATGCCCTCGCCCCGCATGCGCTTCCCCCAAGCGGCCTGATAGAGGTCGCCGCCATGCATCTCGCGCAGGCGCGCCATCACTTTGCCCGCTCTTGCAGGGTAGGCATCCTCCAACCACTCCTCAAAGAGCGGCGCGACCTCTCCGGGCAAACGCAGCATGATCCAGCTTGCCGCCCTCGCACCGGCCTGCGCCCCGGCAGCCAACAAGCGTTCAACTTCGTGATCACTCAAACCCGGCACCACCGGCGCCAACATCACACGCACGGGAATATCTGCCGCACTCAAACGTCTGATCATCTCAACCCGGCGCGCAGGCAAGGGCACACGTGGCTCCATCGCTCTGGAAAGATTCTCATCAAGCGTCGTGAGTGAAACGCCAACCTGCGCCAGCCCCCGCTGCGCCAAACGCTGCAATATGTCGATATCCCGCTCAATCAGCGTCCCTTTGGTCACAATCGCCACCGGATGCTGAAACCGCTCCAGAACCTCCAAAATCCTCCGCATAATCCGATATCGACGCTCAATGGGTTGATAAGGGTCCGTATTGGTGCCTAGTGCCAGCACATCCGGCACATAGGATTTTGAGCGCAACTGACGCTCCAGCACTTGCGCCGCATTAGGCCGTGCCACGAGCTTGCTTTCAAAATCCAATCCGGGTGACAATCCGAGGTAGGCATGTGTTGGGCGCGCAAAACAATAGATACACCCATGTTCACACCCCCGGTAAGGATTAAGGGATTGATCAAAAGGTACATCGGGCGATTGATTGCGCACGATCACAGAGCGCGGCGCCTCTTCACGCACTTCTGTAGCAAAGTCTGCACGCTCTTCGACCATATCCCAGCCATCCCAAACCTCTTCACGCGAAGTCTCAAACCGGCCGCTTGCATTGCTGCGTGCCCCCCGGGCACGACGACGTCTGGGATCTATGCGCTCCAAATAGGCTGCCAGCTCATGTCGTTTTTCATCCACCATACGTCAAAGATAGAACAAAAGTAGAACGCACACAATAAAACCCATAATCTGAATGAAAAACTTTCATCAGAAACGCCATTTTTGCCCCTACACGTCGCACGCGACCTTGGCTATGTCGCTATTCAGACAGTTTGCCGCGTCAAAAAGACCGACATCTGGGACAACAGAGAGCGAGCGACGCCACGTAACCGGCGAAGCCATGATATGGGAACATGCACATGTCAGAAGAAGAAGACATCATCCTGTCCGAGCTGGACGACGAGGAACTTGTCCAACAGATGTTTGACGACCTCTACGATGGCCTCAAAGAGGAAATCGAAGAGGCTGTGAACATCCTGTTGGAACGGGGTTGGGCGCCTTACAACATCCTGACCGACGCGCTTGTTGGCGGCATGACCATCGTTGGCGCCGACTTCCGCGATGGAATCCTCTTCGTGCCTGAAGTGCTTCTGGCTGCAAACGCCATGAAAGGCGGCATGGCCATCCTCAAGCCGCTGCTCGCCGAAACTGGCGCACCGCGCATGGGGTCCATGGTGATCGGCACGGTGAAAGGTGACATTCACGACATCGGTAAAAACCTCGTGTCCATGATGATGGAAGGCGCAGGCTTCGAAGTTGTGGACATCGGCATCAACAACCCAGTCGAAAACTACCTGGAAGCGCTCGAAGAGCACAAGCCAGACATTCTGGGCATGTCTGCTCTGCTGACCACGACCATGCCTTACATGAAAGTCGTGATTGACACGATGGTCGAGAGCGGTGTCCGTGAGGACTACATCGTTCTGGTCGGGGGCGCGCCGCTGAACGAAGAGTTCGGCAAAGCGATCGGCGCAGACGGCTATTGCCGCGATGCGGCTGTCGCTGTTGAGATGGCCAAAGACTACGTTGCGCGCAAGCACAACCAAATGAACGCCTAAGGGCCTTTGTTTCACTCCCCCGCACTTGCGGGTCTGGCCCGCCCTCCCCGGCGGGCCATTTTTGTTTAAACGCTCCCAGCGCTTGGAGGCGCCAGCCAACGTGACCGACAAGATCACCCAGCTCAACGACGCCAAATTGACGGAAAATGGCCTGTCTCCAACAGGCGAAACCGGCCGTGTGCTCCTCTTGGCCTGCGGCGCCTTGGCCCGTGAAATTCTTGCCCTCATCGAGATCAACAGTTGGTCCCACATGGACCTTACCTGCCTCCCGGCGATCTACCACAATCATCCGGAACGCATTGCTCCGGCCATCGCCGAGGCTGTTGCGAAACACCGCGGCAGTTATGAGCAGATTTTTGTCGTTTATGCGGATTGTGGCACCGGAGGCGCACTTGCAAAGACCTGCAAGGACCTCGGCGTCGAAATGATCCCCGGTCCACATTGCTACAGTTTCTTTGAGGGCAACGACCGGTTCGCAAAAATCGCAGAGGAGGAATTCACAGCCTTCTATCTGACCGATTTTCTGGTCCGTCAGTTCGATGCCTTTGTCATCAAACCCATGGGGCTGGATCGCCATCCAGAACTCAAAGACATGTATTTCGGAAACTACGAGAAACTTGTGTATCAGGCCCAAACAGAGGATCCCACCCTTACCGCCAAGGCTCAAGACTGCGCAGAGCGTCTGGGGCTGGCATTTGAGCGCCGCTTCACAGGGTATGGCGATCTGGAAACAGCTCTTAAACCTCTGAAAGCACGCAACTGAGCGTCGCTCACCTGCACACCAAAAGTCGCCTTAAAAGAGCCAAAAAACTAAACGTTAACAAAATTTTAAACTTCTGATCTAACGTTAACTTTAACAGATCCACCTTAAGTCAGCGATGTCACCCAGAGGATAGTGGCATCCTCATCGCTGACCGAGATCACATTGTGCCCCATGGAGCCGTCATAATAGGCGCTGTCGCCGCGCCGCATTTCAACTGGTTCATAAAATTCCGTGTAAAGCTGCACCACGCCCGTGAGCACATAGAGAAACTCTTCCCCGTCATGGCGCACCCAGCCATCAAACTCATCCATGCTGCGCGCTCGAACCCGCGCGCGATACGGCAACATGGCTTTCTTGCGCAATCCTTCCGCCAATAATTCATGCTCATAGGTCGTGGTGACCTGATGCGCACCCTCACCGGATTTCACAACGGCCATACGGCCATTGATCTGATCCTTCTGGGGCGCCGTGAAGAGCTGTGGGACAGAAATTTCTAATCCAACGGCCAGTTTTTTCACCGCATCATATGTTGGCGACATCTGTCCATTCTCGATCTTGGACAAGGTGGACCGTGCCAGCCCCGCCTGTGACGCGGCCTGTTCCAAGGTCCATTTGCGCGCCTTGCGCAATTCCCGCACGCGCTCGCCAAGGTCAAGGGGTTCAACGTGATCTTCGCCACCGCCCTCGCGCGCGATACGGATCAGAGATTTTGGATCTATGTCACTCATGACAGGCTTCTATCCTGCCCAGAGCCCCTCCTGCAACCGCAACGTCGCACTTGCTCCCGCGCCACCAACCACTTACCCACCCCCCCATGACGTCCCTGTTTGATCAAGGCCCGCCACCGCCCTGCCCCAAGCGCTTCAACATGGCTGCACATGTGCTCGGCCATGCCAACGCGCTGTCAGAGAAAATCGCTTTGTCCGTGCTATCTGAGCCGACACCGCAGCATTATTCCTACGCCAAACTCCAAGCGGCCATCCTCGGCACCGGCACAGGGCTGCTCCGCACCGGGCTGATACCGGGTGACCGCGTGCTCATGCGTCTTGGAAATACGGTTGAGTTTCCGATTGCCTATCTTGCTTGCATTGCCGTGGGGCTGGTCCCTGTGCCCACATCTGCGCAGCTGACAGCGCCGGAAGTGGCAAAGATGCTCCCCACGCTGCAACCAGCGGCGATTTTACATGATGTCACAGTACCTCTACCTGACACCCCGACCATAGCCGTTCTGACGACGGAAGATCTTGCTGCCATGCATGATCTTCCGGCCGCATCATTTCATATGGGCGATCCAAATCGACCTGCCTATATCATCTATACATCTGGCACCTCTGGCACACCGCGCGCGGTGATGCACGCCCACCGGGCCATCTGGGCGCGCCAGATGATGTTTGAGGGCTGGTATGGGCTCACAAAACAGGACCGCCTGCTGCACGCCGGGGCCTTCAATTGGACATTCACTTTGGGCACCGGCCTCATGGATCCCTGGACCATCGGAGCCACCGCGCTGATCCCTGCGCCAAACACAGATCCTCAAGAGCTGCCAACCTTGCTGCGCCAGCACCGTGCGACTCTTTTTGCCGCCGCGCCGGGGGTGTACCGAAAGATGCTGGAGACACAGCCAGACCCGGCGCTTCCCGATCTGCGCCACGGGCTTTGCGCCGGTGAAAAACTTTCCGAGCCTCTGCGCACGCGCTGGAACGCGGCCACCGGCACAAAGCTCTACGAAGCCTTTGGCATGTCCGAATGCTCCACCTTTATTTCCGCGAACCCCGATCACCCCGCACCCGCTGGCACGCTGGGTCGCCCACAAAAAGGCCGTCGCGTCGCCATTTTGGCTGACCAAAACCCGACACCTCTCAATACGCCCGGCACCATTGCCATTCACCGCTCCGATCCGGGTCTCATGTTGGAGTACTTAAATGCGCCGGAGGCCACTGACGCACGTTTTTGTGGGGAGTGGTTTCTCACCGGCGACCTGGGCCAAATGGACGCGCAGGGCCATATCACCTATATGGGGCGGGCCGATGACATGATGAACGCAGGCGGCTTTCGCGTCTCCCCGCTGGAGGTCGAAGCCACCCTGATCGCACATCCAGAAATCACGTCTCTCGCAGTGACGGATGTGGAGATCAAAGCCGACACCTATGTCATCGCCGCCTTTTATACCGCAGATCACGATATCGTGGAGACAGACCTCAAAGCCTTTGCAGCCACGCATCTGGCACGCTACAAGCAGCCTCGGCTCTTCCGGCGGCTGCCCAGCCTGCCAACCAATGCCAATGGCAAACTCAACCGCCGCGCCCTGCGCGCCCTTTTTAAGGCTTCGTCATGATCAAGCTCGACATCATTTCTGACCCGATCTGCCCATGGTGCTTCATCGGCAAGACCCGCCTTGAAAAAGCCCTCGCACAGGAACCGGACCACCCGTTTGTGATCGAATGGCACCCGTTTCAGCTCAACCCGGACATGCCCGCGGATGGCATGGACCGCCGGGACTATCTGGAAACCAAATTTGGCGGCAAGGAAAACGCGGTGCGTGTCTATGGAGAGATCGAAAAACATGCGCTTGAGGAAGGGCTCAATATTGATTTTGCCGCCATCAAACGCACACCCAACACCATCAACGCCCACCGCCTGATCCACTGGGCAGGCATTGAGCAAAAGCAAAATGCCGTGGTCGACGCGCTCTTTGCGGCCTATTTCACTGAAGGGCGGGACATCGGCGACACCGATGTCTTGGCCGATATTGCCGACAGCGCTGGCATGGATGCCGCGGTGGTGCGCAAATTACTCGTCTCTAACTCCGATGTGGAAGACATCCGAAACCGCGATGCCCACAGCCGCCAGATGGGTGTAAACTCCGTGCCGACCTTCATTGTGGCCAATCAACACGCCGTCCCCGGCGCACAGCCCGCTGATCTCTGGCTGCGCGTGATCGCAGATCTGCGTGCGCAGCAGGCCGCCGGAGACGCAGCCGAATAGGTCACTGCAAACTGAACAGCCATTCATTTTCCCGCTTGTGACAGACAAACGCCCAAGCTAAGGTCGCGTTATACCACAGGACCATTCAGTACCTCTGGTATGCCCAAGCACCATCACCAAACGGGTGTAGGCCAGAGCCTTTCCGGAATGCTGTGTCGCCTTCTGACAGAACCTCTGTGCCCGCATCGCAGCCATTGCCACTGGAGCTCGTCATGACCAGAGACAACCTGCCCATGTCGCAGGTAGAATTCATTTCACTTTGCGCCATGATGTTTGCCACCATTGCATTCTCGATTGATGCTATGCTGCCGGCTCTGCCGGAAATTGCCAATGAACTCAGCCCCGGAAACCTGAATCGCGCCACGCTGATTATCACCTCTTTTGTCATGGGGATGGGCTTTGGTACATTTTTCACCGGCCCCCTTTCTGATGCCTTTGGACGCAAACCTGTCCTCATCAGCGGGGCACTTCTGTACTCGCTCTGCGCCTTTGTTGGCTGGAAATCGCAAAGCCTTGAATGGGTTCTTGCAGCACGTTTTGTGCAGGGCGTCGGTGCCGCAGGTCCGCGCATTGTGACGTTGGCGATTGTTCGGGACCTCTATTCAGGGCGCGAGATGGCGCGCATCATGTCCTTTGCCATGATGATCTTCACGCTCGTGCCGGCCATAGCACCCCTTTTGGGCAGTCTCATAATAGATCTGTCGTCATGGCGCGGCATCTTTGCCGCCTTCATCCTATTCTCTATCGCATCCGTGCTCTGGGTGGGTATTCGTCTGCCAGAACCACTCGCCAAAGAGAACCGCCGCGCTTTCAGCATGGGCAAGCTTTTGTCTGGCGTAAAAGAGATGTGGGCGATCCCCGCCGTGCGCACCTCCATGCTGGTGCAATCGCTCATCTTTGCCGGGCTCTTTGCCATGATCAGCTCCGTGCAACCCATCTATGCCCAGACCTTTGATCGCGCGGATGAATTTCCACTCTGGTTTGCTGGCATCGCATTGATTTCAGGCACCGCAAGCCTGCTCAACGCCCGCTTGGTGATGGTGTTTGGCATGCGCAGCCTCGTTACCATCGCCGTCAGCACACAGATCTTTTTTGCCATCGCCATTCTGGCGGCATACGCCTCTTCCAACACCTCCGTGCATTTTGCCGCCTTTGTCATCTGGCAGACAGCCACCTTCTTCTCCATCGGCTTCACAATCGGCAACCTCAACGCCTTGGCGATGGAACCACTGGGCCATATGGCGGGCACTGCGGCCTCTGTGATGGGCGCCTTCGCCACCATTCTAGGTGGTCTTCTGGCGACACCAATCGGGCTGGCTTTTGACGGCACCCCTCTGCCCATGGCGATGGCGCTTGGCATTTTCGCAGTGATCAGCTTTGGCCTGATGCTGCACATGCGCCGTCTGGAAGCACTCGCGGCATGAACGCCCGAGTTGCACTCCGCGCTGCTCTTAACACTCCTTGAAAAACAAGCATCCTGCCCCACGCACGACCGTCGGCATTGATGCAGGTTACGTGCTCGCTTTCGCCTTAGCCTTCTTCCGCTCGTTGACCACCTTCTGCGCAAGGTCCCGCGCAATTGCAAAGGCACCTTTGATCTTGTCAGACGATTTCCCCCAATCGCGCCGCACAACAATCTTGTTGTCTTTGACCTTGGCCAGCCCCTTTTGCTCGGTGATGAATTCCACCAGCCCCTGTGGCGAAGCGAATTTATCATTGTGGAACTGGATGGTCGCCCCCTTCGGCCCGCCGTCCAGCTTCGCAATACCGGCTTTCTTACACATCTCTTTGATACGCACGATCAGCAGCAAGGTGTTGACCTCTTTGGGCAGTTTACCAAAGCGGTCAATCAGTTCGGCAGCAAAGCCTTCGAGTTCCACCTTGCCCTGCAACCCGCTCAAACGGCGATAAAGGCCCAGCCGCACATCCAGATCCGGCACATAGGTTTCCGGGATCAAAACAGGCACACCCAGATTGATCTGCGGTGCCCATTGATCATCCCCATCTGACAGACCTTCCAACTCGCCAGCCTTGATCTTGGCAATGGCCTCCTCAAGCATGGATTGATAGAGTTCATAGCCCACATCCCGCATCTGACCAGATTGTTCTTCGCCCAGAAGGTTACCGGCCCCGCGAATATCGAGATCCTGAGAGGCAAGCGTAAAACCGGCCCCAAGCGTGTCCAGAGATCCCAGAACCCGCAGCCGCTTTTCCGCCGCGGGTGTCAGCTTCACACGTGGCTTGGTAGTTAGATAGGCATAGGCACGGGTCTTGGAGCGACCCACACGCCCCCGGATTTGGTAAAGCTGCGCCAATCCAAACATATCCGCGCGATGTACAATCATTGTGTTGGCGGTTGGAATGTCCAATCCACTTTCAACAATCGTGGTCGCCAACAGAACATCGTATTTACCGTCATAGAAGGCGTTCATCCGGTCATCCAGATCACCTGCCGCCAGTTGGCCATGCGCCGTGATGAAACTCACCTCAGGGACGTGATCACGCAAAAACTCTTCAATCTCAGGAAGGTCGCTCACACGCGGCACAACATAGAAGCTCTGCCCACCGCGGTAATGCTCCCGCAAAAGCGCCTCACGCACGGTCACAGCATCAAAGCTGCTCACATAGGTGCGGATCGCCAGACGGTCCACCGGCGGCGTGCCAATGATAGACAGATCGCGCACACCCGAAAGGCTCAACTGCAGCGTGCGCGGGATCGGCGTCGCAGTCAACGTCAGAACATGCACATCACTGCGCATCTGTTTCAGCCGCTCCTTATGGGCAACCCCAAAATGCTGTTCTTCATCGATGATCAGCAATCCTAGGTTTTTAAAGCGGGTGTTTTTGGCCAAAAGCGCATGTGTGCCGACCACGATATCCACCGTGCCCCGCGCCATGCCGTCGCGAGTTTTCTCAGCCTCTTTCGCAGAGACAAAACGCGACAACGATCTGACTTCTAAGGGGAATCCTCTAAATCGCTCTTGGAAACCCTTCGCATGCTGACGCGCCAGAAGTGTGGTCGGCGCAATCACCGCCACCTGCTGCCCGGACATCGCCGCCACAAAGGCCGCGCGCATCGCCACTTCGGTTTTGCCAAAGCCAACATCGCCGCAGACCAACCGGTCCATCGGGCGTCCCGATGCCAGATCGTCAATCACATCGCCGATCGCGCGCAACTGATCATCGGTCTCCTGATAGGGGAAACGTGCGGAAAACTCTTCCCAGGCGTGATGCTGCGCTTCGAGCACAGGGGCGGAGCGCAATTCCCGCTCCGCTGCCACCCGGATGAGACGATCCGCCATCTCTCGAATACGTTCTTTGAGTTTGGCCTTTTTGGCCTGCCACGCCCCACCGCCAAGCCGATCCAGCAAACCCTCATCATGGCCATATTTGGAGAGCAGCTCGATATTCTCTACCGGCAGGTAAAGCTTTGCATTTTCGGCATATTCCAGAGAAATCGTCTCATGCGCGGCCCCAGCCGCCGTGACCACTTCAAGCCCAAGATAGCGCCCGATGCCATGGTCTACATGCACCACCAGATCACCCGGGCTCAAAGATTGTGTTTCCGTCAGGAAATTCTCTGCCCGCTTCTTCTTACGCGGCGCCCGGATCAACCGATCCCCTAAAACATCCTGCTCTGAAATCACCGTCATATGCGGCGTTTCAAACCCATGTTCCAAAGCCCAGACCGCCAGATACAACCCGCTCGTGCCAATCCGGCTGGCATCTTTGACATGAATGGTTTCAGCCAAACCTTCATCTTCGATAAGCCCGCTCAAACGCTCACGTGCCCCCTCGGAGTAGCTGGCAACAACAACCGGACCATCTGGTAATTTCTTGTTAATATGTTCCGCCAAAGCCCCGAAAAGGCTCAGACTTTCTTGTTGCCTCTCAGGAGCGAAATTGCGCCCAATCCGCCCACCAGCGTCAATCGTTCCGGGGCCTGAGGCCTGCGGCAAAGCCGAAAAATGCAACATCCGCCGCCCTGCAACGGCCTGATCCCACGCGGCTTCATCCAAATACAACAGACCCGGCGGCACAGGCTTATAGACCGTATCCATCCGCGCCTTCTGGCTCATCGCATGTTTGCGGGTTTCATATTGATCGTCAACGGCATCCCAACGCGCAATGCGCGCCACATCCATCTGATCATCAACAGAAATGGAGGCATCCGGCAGGTAGTCAAACAAGGTTTCCAGACGCTCGTGAAAAAACGGCATCCAGTGTTCAACACCCTGATGTTTGCGTCCGGCGCTGATCGCTTCATAGAGCGGATCGTCCGTGCCCGCCGCGCCAAATTCAATGCGGTAGTTCTGTCGGAATCGCGTAATCGCCGCTTCATCCAGAATGACTTCACTGACCGGTGCCAACTCAATGTTGTCGAGCTTTTCCGTCGTGCGTTGGGTCGCGGGATCAAAGCGGCGCGCTCCGTCCAGAACATCCCCAAAGAAATCCAACCGAACCGGACCGGTGTCACCGGGAGGAAAAATATCAATGATGCCGCCTCGAATGGCATAATCGCCGGGTTCCATCACAGTCGGCGCTTGAGAAAACCCCATACGTACCAGAAACTTACGCAATGCTCCTTCATCTACGCGCCCATCAACATGGGCACGGAAGGCGGCCTCTTTGAGCACATCGCGCGCCGGCACACGTTGTGTCGCAGCATTCAGCGTTGTCAGCAAAACAAACTGCTGAGGCATCCCATGTACCAACCCCGCCAGGGTCGCCATCCGCGTGGCGGAAATATCGGCATTGGGGGACACTCGATCATATGGCAGACAATCCCACCCCGGAAAGACAATCACGGGCATGTCTGGCCGGAAAAACTCCAGCGCCGCCCGCGTCGCCACCATCCGCTTGTCATCACGGGCCACATGCATGACCGGGCCACCGCTCTTTTCTACCTCATTGAGAATAAGCTGTGCGTCAAAGCCTTCCGGCGCCCCGCCAACAGAGATGTGCTGCGCGTCTTTCATCACTCTTATCTTTCAATTTCAGTAACTTGCACCACGGGTTTATCCCAAAGGTGAGACCAGAAGATTTTGGTACATACCCCACAATGAGGTCACAAAAATAGAGATCATGCCAACAAACTGCACCCAAAAGCGATGTCGCGCCAAACGCTTTCGCAAGGCGTCGCTCTGCAAGCTCTCCATGTGAATATGCCTTGCAGCACGTATGCTCATGGCCCCTACGAGGCTCATTGGCAGAAAGATCAAAAATACCGCCTGCGCAAATTCGATCTGATATTGCCAGCCCAGCACGGCAAGGCCGGTGAGGATGAAGCAGGTGATGCCAATCAGCCAAAGGCCAGAAACCGTCGCGATATGCAGGATCCTATTGATGTTGATGCGCACCAGATCATGAAAATCTGCCTCTGCCTGCCCGCCATTGCGCTTGGCCCGCAACACAAGATCCCACGGCACCCCGAGCACCCAATGGCTGGCAGATGACCAGAAAACAGCCAGAGCGATCCAAAACCACAGGTTTGAAAAGCTTCGGAAGTCGATGAGTTCAAGTACGGTTTGGCTCAGGTCCAAGGTGTTTACTGCCCATAAGATTTTCCATTCCACATACCCTGCCCATGCGGCAATTCCTAGCCTTGAGATGTGGGAAATTCCATGGCACCTGTGGGCACGGAATGTAACGGAGCCCGCAATGACCCTCACGCCTGCCAATTTCCCAACCGCGCGCCTGCGTCGCACACGTCAATCCAGCGCAATCCGCGGTCTTGTGCGCGAAAACACGCTGACCGTGGATGATTTGATCTGGCCTGTGTTTGTGCGTGACGGCGACGGCGTTGAGGAGCCCGTGCCCTCTATGCCCGGCGTCTTTCGCCGCTCGGTCGACAAAATTGTTGAGGCCGCGCGCGAAGCTGCAGATTTGGGCATCCCTGTAATCTGTCTCTTTCCCTACACCGATCCCGCTCTGAAGACCGAAGACTGTGCAGAGGCTTGGAACCCCGACAACCTCTCCAACAGAGCCACACGCGCCATCAAGGCGGCCGTGCCCGAAATCGCCGTTATGACCGACATCGCATTGGATCCCTACAACATCCACGGCCACGATGGATTTGTTGAAAACGGTCATATTATCAATGATCGCACTGTCGAGGCTCTGGTCAAACAGGCGCTCTCGCAAGCAGAGGCAGGCGCCGACATTCTTGGCCCGTCTGACATGATGGATGGGCGGATTGGCGCCATTCGCATTGCCCTTGAAGCCAAAAACCATCAAAACGTGACCATCATGAGCTACGCGGCCAAATATGCCTCTGCCTTTTATGGGCCCTTCCGCGATGCGGTTGGGGCGTCCGGTGCTCTAAAGGGGGACAAAACCACCTATCAGATGGATCCCGCCAACTCCGACGAAGCCCTGCGCCTTGTCGCCCGTGATCTTTCTGAAGGCGCGGATATGGTTATGGTCAAACCCGGCATGCCCTATCTGGACATCTGCCGCCGTGTAAAAGACGAATTTGGCGTGCCGACCTTTGCCTATCAGGTGTCCGGTGAATACGCGATGATCAAAGCCGCCGCGCAGAATGGCTGGATTGATGGCGATCGCGCGATGGTCGAAAGCCTAATGGCCTTCAAACGCGCCGGATGTGACGGGATTTTGAGCTATTTTGCGCCGGAAGTTGCCCGCAAAATGGGCTGAACAGGCGCACATCTAGTGACAGGTTGTTCGGGGCTGACTATACTGCGGTCAATCCCGGACCCAACCGGACCACGAGCAAACAGAATACAGGCAACATCATGAACAATCTCACTCGTCGCGGCTTTGCGCTGACCGGCCTCGCAGCTGCAGGCATGACCGCCGCATGCGGCAATGGCATCGGCTCTAATGGCGCCAATGAAATCGACGCACGCGTCGATACCACGCTGAATTATCTCTACAACGAATACCCCAACACCCGCGATCTGCGCGACAAATCCACCGGCATTTTGGTGATGCCGCTGATCACAGAAGCAGGTCTGGGCTTTGGCGGCGGATATGGCCGCGGTGCGCTGCGGGTCAACGACGTGACCGTCGATTACTACTCCGCGACCAAAGGCAGCGTTGGCCTGCAATTTGGGGCACAACAACACGCACATGTTCTGTTCTTCATGACCGAAGGTGCCCTGTCTGAATTCCGCCGTTCCAATGGCTGGGCTGCCGGCGCGGGCGTTGAGTATGTTGTGGCCAATGAAGGCGGCGATCTCAGCGCAGAGACCACCAACTTGCTGGCCCCGGTGATTGCCGTGGTGTTTGGTCAAGCAGGCCTCAAGATTGGCGCAACGCTCGAAGGCATCAAATATACGCGCATCATCCCATAAGTAACGGCCCTGCCCGTTCATTTTCCAAAGATAAAGCGCGGGGCATCCCGCGCTTTATTTGTTTCTAAAAGCTTGAAAAAATCAATCCAGCGCGCGCAGGCGTTTGATCAGACTGGATGTATCCCAACGCCCACCGCCGAGCTTCTGCACATCTTTGTAGAATTGATCCACCAGCGCCGTCACCGGCAAGCTCGCCCCAATCTCATCGCCAGTGGACAACACAATGCCGAGATCTTTGCGCATCCAGTCCACGGCAAACCCGTGCTCAAACTGATCCTCAATCATGGTTTCATACCGGTTCTGCATCTGCCAGCTGCCTGCGGCCCCCCCGGCAATCACCTCAACAACCGCGCGCCCATCCAGCCCGGCTTTCTCAGCAAAATTCAGCCCCTCTGAAAGGCCCTGTACCAGACCAGCAATGCAAATCTGATTGACCATCTTGGTCAGCTGACCAGCACCACTTTCTCCCAAACGTTTGATTGAGCGCCCATAGGCCTGCATGATCGGCTCTGCCTTGTCGTAGGCGGCTTGGTCACCACCGCACATGATCGACAAAATACCGTTTTCAGCACCGGCCTGACCGCCTGAGACAGGCGCATCCACAAAGGCGACGCTTTTTTCCGCGGCCGCACTGTAAAGCTCAGAGGTCACTTTTGCAGACACCGTCGTATGATCAACAAATGTGGCCCCCGAATGCATGCCCGCAAAGGCACCATCCTCGCCCAGACAGACAGAGCGAAGATCATCATCATTGCCCACACAGCACATGACAAACTCAGCCTCCAAAGCCGCTTCACGCGGCGTGGCAGCAAACGCTCCGCCATGTTCATTGGCCCAGGCCTCCGCTTTGGCGGTCGTGCGGTTATAAACCGTGACCTCATGCCCCTCTTTCAAAAGATATCCGGCCATCGGATAGCCCATCACTCCCAAGCCCAAAAACGCAACTTTTGCCATTGGCTTTCCCCTGTCTGTCATTCGTCGTAATACTTGTCTCGCCTGCACCCGCAGAAGGCAAGAACAATCAGGGACAGAGACATGGCGACCTTTTTTCAATGGCTGATGCGCATCGCCAGCGGCTTGGTGATTCTCGTCGTGCTTGCAGTGGCGATGATCTATTTCCTCGCCTCGCGCAGCCTCCCGACCTATGATAAAACCTTCACCGCAAGCGGTATTTCGCAACCTGTCGAAATCATCCGCAACAACGCCAATGTCCCGCATATTTTTGGGAACAATGACGAGGATGTTTTCTTTGGCCTCGGTTATGCCCATGCACAGGACCGGCTCTGGCAAATGATCACAATGCGGCGCACTGTACAGGGCCGCCTCTCCGAAGTGTTTGGGCAACAAACGCTGGAAATCGACACCCTGATGCGCCGGCTCGATTTGGCCACGGCGGCCCGCATGTCCGTATCCGCACAGGATCCCGACATACTGATCGCGCTTCAAGCCTATGCACGCGGCGTGAATGCCCGCATTGAGGAGGTCAACCAAGAAGCATTGGGGCGCGGCGCACCCGAGTTATTCTTGTTCCAGCAGACCTTCGCGCCCTGGCAACCCGCAGATTCCATTGCGCTTCAGAAGCTTATGGCGCTTCAGCTCACGGGTCACCTGCAATCAGAGGTGCTGCGCGCGCGCACATCTCTTGCCCTCCCCGATGCAGATCGTCTGCGTGACATCCTGCCTGATGCCCCCGGTAAAGGCATCGCAACCCTGCCCAAATACGCCAATCTGGTGCCGGGCACGCCTGTATTTGCGCAGTCCCAACCTTTGCCTGCACATCCACTGTCTCCATTTACGCCGCTCCCTCTGTCTGGGGCCTCCAATGCATGGGCTGCGGCCCCTTCGCGCAGCGCCGCCGGCGGCACCTTGCTGGCAAATGACCCGCACCTCGGTCTGTCTGCACCCGCAATCTGGTATCTGGCCCGCCTAGAGCTGCAAAGCGGTGGTGTGATCGGTGCCACCATTCCCGGCATTCCAGCCATTCTGGCAGGGCGCAGTGATCAGCTGGGCTGGGGGGTGACAGCGGCCTATGTCGATGACCAGGACATCTTCATCGAAGAACTAGATGCGTCAAACCCAGAGTCCTATCGCACATCCACAGGTTTCAAGCCTTTCAAAACACGCAAGTCGATCATCAACATCAAGGATGCCAAGCCCGTCACGCTCACCCTGCGCTGGACAGACAATGGCCCCGTTCTTCCCGGCTCTGCGTTCAATCTCGCGGCAGTGACGCCCCCCGGCCACGTAGCGTCCCTTGGCTGGACCGCGCTCAGCCCACAAGATCGCTCAACCACAGCGCTCATGGGGCTCATGCGCGCGACAGATATTTCAGCGGCGCTGGCCACCGGCAAAGACCATACTGCCCCCGGTTTGACCCTGACTTTGGCCGACCAAAATGATGTGGCCATGGCTTTGATCGGCGCTCTGCCGCGTCGCGACGCAATCCATCAAAGTCAAGGACGCCTGCCTTCCCTTGGATGGCGGCCGGAAAACCAGTGGCAGGGCCTGCTCCCAGCCACAGATACCCCCACCTTCGAGAAACCCTCCGGCGGCATTCTCGGCAATACCAACAATAAAATTGTAGAGCGCCCCTTCCCCCGCCATATCTCGTTCTTGTGGGGGGACAGCCAACGCATCCAGCGCTGGCAACGCCTGATGCAGAACCGCCGCGTCCACACCCGCGATAGTTTTATCGAAGCACAGTTGGATACCGTCAGCTTTTCGGCTCGGGCGCTCCTGCCTCTAATCGCCGCAGATCTTTGGTACACAAGCGAAGCAGCGCCAGATGGTTCTCGCGCACGCCAACGTCAACGCGCATTGGCGCTTCTGTCTGAGTGGAATGGCGAGATGAACGAACATATGCCCGAACCCCTGATCTATGCGGCGTGGATGCGCAGCCTGCAAAGCCGCCTCATCCGCGACGATCTTGGCCCGCTGGCCGAGGAGTTCACCCATGTGGAACCTCTCTTCATCGAACGGGTGTTCCGGGATGTGGAGGGCGCCGCCGCCTGGTGTGACGTCCGTCAAAGCGCGCGTATGGAAACATGTTCCGAAATGGCACAGCTCGCATTGGATGATGCGCTTCTGGCAATTGAAGAGCGCTACGGCCAACAGCTAGAGGCACTGCGTTGGGGAGATGCTCATCAGGCAACCCATGATCACCCGACACTCGGCAAGGTTCCGCTCCTGCGCTATTTCGTCAACATCCGCCAATCCACCTCTGGCGGCGACAACACCCTTCAGCGCGGCAAAACTGCCGGTGTAGGAGACAATCCATTCCTGAATGTTCACGCCGCAGGCTATCGTGGCGTCTACGATTTTGCCGATCCCGACAGCTCTGTCTTTGTGATCTCAACCGGGCAATCTGGCCATTTCCTATCGCGCTTTTATGACGATATGGCACAGCTTTGGAGGCGTGGTGAATACATCCCAATGTCCTTGGACAAAGAGCTCGCGCGCGCCGCAGCTGTGGGCGTTACAATCATAACGCCCACACCTTAGGTCTCTAAGAATTTCTGAAAATCAGACGCCTACAGCGTCTGATACTGCGCGCGCTGCTTGGCACTCCAAAGCACTTCGATTTCAAAGCCTTCGTCGGTCTGCGTTTCCGCTTCAACCACGCCTTCCTTAAACAGCCAAGCCCGCGCTTTGCCTTCCGAAAAGCTCAGGGAGAGCACTTCACGGGTCTTCTCACTGGCCAAGGCCTTGGCAATGGCCGCAAACATGTCATCCAGACCCTGACCACTGACAGCAGAAACCGCAAAGATACCCTCTTCACGCTCCGCCCGAGCCACAACAGCCTCTCTGTCATCGGCGTCCAACAGATCAATCTTGTTCCAGACCTCAATCTGCGGCGTTTCCTCGCTCATGCCAAGCGTTTCAAGAATGCTGCGCACGTCCTCAGCCTGATGTTCTGTTTCAGGATGTGCAATGTCGCGCACATGCAGCACCAGATCCGCCGCCAGCACCTCTTCCAGTGTCGCCCGAAACGCCGCCACAAGCTGTGTTGGCAGATCACTGATGAACCCCACCGTATCCGACAGGATCACCTCAGGTCCGTTGTTGGGAAGCTCCACCGCCCGCATGGTTGGATCGAGCGTGGCAAAAAGCATATCTTTCGCCATCACATCCGCACCGGTGACACGGTTGAAAAGCGTCGATTTTCCGGCGTTGGTATAGCCCACCAGAGCAACAATCGGAAACGGCACTTTCGCGCGCGCTTTGCGATGCAATTCACGGGTTTTCACCACCTTCGCCAATTGCCGCCGCAACCGCACCAGTTGATCGTCAATCGCACGACGATCCGCCTCGATCTGGGTCTCGCCGGGACCACCAACAAAACCAAGGCCGCCGCGCTGACGCTCAAGGTGGGTCCAAGCCCGCACCAAGCGTGTACGTTGGTAGGACAAGGCCGCCATTTCAACCTGCAGCACACCTTCCCGCGTGCGCGCCCGATCAGAGAAAATCTCAAGGATCAATCCGGTCCGGTCCAGAAGTTTGACCTTCCATTCCTTTTCCAGATTGCGCTGCTGCACCGGCGTCACCGGTCCATCAATCAGGACCAGCTCCACCTCATTGGCCTTAAAAAGCGCCTTGAGCTCTTCGATCTTGCCCGATCCAAACAGCTTACCGGGCTGCGCTTTTGACAAACGCACAACATTTGAGCCTACAACTTCAAGCTCAGGAAGCGCGGCTGCAAGCGATATGGCCTCTTCCAATGCGAAAGAGGCCTCGCGCCGCTGCTCAGCGCTAGTGATATCGGGATGCAGGACCCAAGCGCGGGTAACCTGCGTGTCATGCTCCATCAAGAGGCGTCTTCGCCTTCATAAAGAGAGATCGGCTGGGCCGGCATGATGGTAGAAATCGCGTGCTTATATACCAGCTGACTCTGGCCATCGCGGCGCAGCAACACACAAAAATTGTCAAACCAGGTGATCACACCCTGCAATTTCACACCGTTAATCAAAAAGATAGTCACCGGAACTTTGGTTTTCCGGACGTGATTCAAAAAAGCGTCTTGGAGATTCTGTCGATCCGAAGCCATGTCGCGTTTGCCTTTGTTCTTGTTCGTGCATCGGGTAGTCGTGCGAGGCGAGTATGGAACGCGTTTTTGAGACTTACCAGCCTAAAAAGTTAAGTTTTTTGCCTGCCTTATCACCAAACGCATCATTTCTGCCACAAATCAGGGGACATCAACGCAATGATCGCCAAGGCTTCCAAGCGGCCAACGATCATTGCTGCACAAATAATAAGCTTTTCCGGCGCACCAAGTGAGGAAATCGCAATCGGAAACTCACCCGCCACCTGCGTCAGAGGCCCCGTCGTGGTCAGTGCGGAGATGGCGAGGATCAAGGCCTCCTGAAAGCTATTGCCCAACACAGCAAGCACCATTGTGACCGCCGCCAAAGACAGCGCAAAAAGCATGAAAAACACCCAGGCAATCACTGCGCCCCGGCGCCGGATACCCTGCGCTGCCGCACGTCGGCGCCCCAGCACCACATTTGGATGCACAAGGCGTTCCATTTCACCCAACCCCTGCAGGTAAAGCGCATACACCCGGAGCAGTTTCACCCCGCCCGCAGTGGTCGCCACGCCACCACCCACCATCGCCAAGGCCAAGAGGATCAAACCGGGCGTCTGAAGACCGCTCCACTCTCGTGCCACGCTCCATTCGGAACTTTCAAAACCGGTTGTGCTCAGGAAGCTCAGCACTGTGAACACCCCACCCCAAGCCGCTTTTATCGCCGCCGCACTGTCGTTGATGGCCTCTTCTTCCAGAGCTCCAAACCAATGGCGCATAAAAAGCATCGCTGGCACAGCCACGACAATCAAAAAGCCAAGACGCAGTTCAGGATCATCCCAAAGGTTGCTGCGCTTCACAGCCCCCGTGTCCGAACTGAACGTACCGCGCGACAACGCAAAGAGCAGAAAGAGAAAAATAACCAATTCTCCCGCCACCCCAGAAGCTGCATCAGCAACACCACCAATGCCAGAAATACCACTGGTTGAGAGGGTGGCCATGGCATGCATCAAAGCCGTGATCGGACGATCCCCAAGGATCAGCAGCATCACCCAAAGTGCAAATGTCAGCCCCACATAAATGGGCACCAAGGCCCGCGCGGCTCGGCTCCATCGTTTCATTGGGCGCGCGCGCTGCATCTGACCATGATTGTTACTGTTTTGCCCCGCATCCCCCAAAGCGGTAACCTCAAAGCCCCCCAGGCTCAACGGCGCAAGCACAGCCGCCGCCGCCACCCACATCAACAATCCCCCCATCCAGCCGACCATCCCGCGCCAAAGGTGCAGGGCCTCTGTCAACATGCTTGCCGGTTCAAAGGTGGTCATTCCAGTTGTGGTCAAACTGCTGACCATTTCAAAGTAGACCGTGACAAAAGGCACAATATCCAGGGATTCATAAACCGGTATGGCCAGAACAGCGGGCAACACCAACATCGCAAGAAACATGGCCTTCAGGTTGTCGATGATACGCAAGTTGCGACGTGTGCCTTGCACCGCCAAAGCAATCAGCGCACAGGCAAACATTACCAGCAGACCAGAGTAGAAAAACATCTGCGCCACGTGGTCATCGTTCTGCCGGTTGGCCACCACCGCGGGCACAAACATCATGCCCCCAGACATCAGGGCCATCTGCACAAGCAGAGGAATACGTGACAGGCTCAGCTTCATCTGATCAGAAGAAGTCGATAGAGACCTGCAACAGCTGCTCCACTGCGGGCACATCCGCAGTCAAAACAAACAGCGCGATCACATCGCCTTCGTCAATACGCGTACCACCTTTTGGCTTCACGACCTCTTTGCCTTTTTGAATGGCACCGATCAGCACACCTTCGGGAAAGTCTACATCCCGTACCATCTGCCCGGCAATGGGCGAGGTAGAGAGCACTTCGGCCTCGATGATCTCCGCTTCCGCATCACCAATGGAATACACGGCACGCACACGTCCATGACGGATGTGGCGCAGGATCGAACTCACCGTAGTGGCGCGCGGGTTGATAAAGGCATCAATACCCAAAGGTTTCATCAGCGGTGCCAAGGTGGGGTCATTGATCAGCGCAATCGCCAGCGGACAACCATTTGCCTTTGACCGCACAGAGGCCAGCATATTGGTCTTGTCATCATCCGTCACCGCCAGGATCGCGTCCGCGCGGTCCACGCCCGCTTCGGTCAAAAGCGCGGCATCCAATCCATCCCCATTCAAAACAATGGTCCGTTCCAACGCCTCTGCTGCACGCTCAGCAACTTTGCGATCGCGCTCAATGATTTTCACGCGGATACGGTTGGCACTTTGCTCCAGCCGCTGGGCCACCATCAGGCCAACATTCCCGCCGCCCATGATAATGGCGCGTTCCTGCTTGTTTTGAGGTTTTCCAAAAACCTCCATGGTGCGGTTCACGTCCGCCGCAAATGTGAACACATAGATTTCGTCGCCAACAAACAGCTGGTCTCCCGGCTCAGGCGCAAAAAGCGTGCCACCACGCCGCACGCCAACTACGACCGCACTCAATGTCGAAAAAAGATCCGTCAACTGCCGCAGAGGGGTGTTCACCACCGGACACTCCTCGTCCAACAACAGCCCCAGCATCTGCACCTTGCCCTTCAAAAAAGTCTCGGCATCAAATGCGCGCGGCGCGGTAAGTCGTTTTAACGCGGCATCGGCAACTTCGCGCTCAGGCGAAATCACAACGTCAATCGGCATATGATCGCGCCGATAGAGATCCGAATATAACACATCCAGATAAGACTGGCTGCGCAGGCGGGCAATCTTGCGCGGCACCGCAAACACCGAATGTGCCACCTGGCAGGTCACCATATTCACTTCATCTGAATAAGTCGCCGCGATCAGCATATCCGCATCCCGCGCTCCGGCCCGATCCAGCACATCGGGGTAGCTCGCAAAACCAGAAATCCCTTGAACATCAAGGGTATCCGTGGCGCGACGCACGAGATCAGGGTTGTTGTCGACAACGGTGACGTCGTTGTTTTCACCGGACAAATGGCGCGCAATTTGCCATCCGACCTGACCGGCCCCGCAGATAATGACCTTCATGTGCTTCCCTCATGGGTTTCAAAAAAGCCATGCCAGAAGGGGGAACGGAGGTCAATTGTTACCATTGACCTCGCCCCCCAATCGCGCTTTGATTGTATGCAATTTCAGTTGGTTGAGGCGAGAGTTCGCAATGAAAAAAATAACATATGCCATGGCTGCCGCAGCAATCGCTGTCGCCGGGTGTAGCCCCACCACCTATTCCGGGTTTTCTCATCCTTCCGCGTCGCGCGAAACAGCCTCACGTGACGATACCGCCTGTTCTGTCGAAGCCAACCAGCTTTTCCCTGCTGCCAATTTCACCACAACAGTCTATGGGGGGTTCCACGGTGGGTACGGTGGCTATGCAGGCGGTTATTGGGGCGGTTATCCGGGGTATTGGGGCGGTTCTCATGTTCAGATGCGCGACGCCAACGCCTCCATGCGCGCGGAACATCGGCAAGACTGCATGACGCTCAAAGGCTACACGCCCGTCACGCACCCTATCTGCACAGAAGCACAGCTTAACGGCCAAAACTATCGCCCGATTTCTGGCGCGCCCAAGCCTGCACCAAATATCTGCGCCATTCGCGCTCAAAGCGGCGGCGTTGCTTTGGTTGATCTAAACGCCCCCGTGTAAGAGAGAAGGACAAAACCATGAAACATGCTTTCGTAACAGGTCTTGCCGTACTCGCACTCAGCGGCTGCACCGAATTCAAAACCTTCTACAAAGTGGGTCAGACCAAGACAGACTTGAACGTCGATCAGGCGCAATGCAATCGCGCCGCCGCTGACGCATACCCACCGCGCATCGTCACGGATTGGTGGCCGATCTATGATTCCAAAGGCCGCGTCGTCAGCCAGCGCATGGAGCAATATGACATCAACGAGGGCCCGCGCTACACTGCCGCGCGCAACTGTATGGTGGAAAAAGGCTATGAACGCGTGACCATCCCCTATTGTAAGGATGAACAGCTCGCTGGCCGCAATTATGCCAAGATCGAAGTGGCCCCAGAACTTACGCCCAGTATCTGTGGTCTGCGCACCGAAGGTGGCGGACGCGTCTTGATCGATCTGAGCAAACCAATCTGATCAGGTTTTGATAAAGGGGGCCATGCGCCCCCAGAAAGAGGCAAGCGTCAGCTTGCCTCTTTTTCTGTGCCATCCTCTGTCTCGTTGACATGTGCCACGCGTGCACCCGCCTTGTTCGACGTCACGACGCCCAGAGATTTCAGCTTGCGATGCAAGGCACTGCGTTCCATCCCAACAAAACTGGCGGTCCGGCTGATATTACCCCCGAAACGGTTGATCTGGGTCAGAAGGTATTCACGCTCAAACGCCTCTCGCGCTTCTCTCAAGGGAAGTGTCGCCAAAGTGCCAGACAAGACGACCCGCCCGTCATCAGAAGGCGCCTCACTTTCTCCGGGCAACTCGCGGCTCTCAATCGGGCCTTGACCGTCGCCCAGAATAAGCACGCGCTCAATCAGATTCTTGAGCTGGCGCACATTGCCCGGCCAAACCATGGTCTGCATCAGCGCCACAGCCTCCGTGCTCAGCTCACGCAGTGGCAGGCCCTGCCCTTCATGTAGTTGCTGAAGGAAGTACCCGGCGAGCGCAGGAATATCTTCGCGACGCTCCTCCAGAGAAGGCACAGCAATCGGCACAACGTTGAGCCGGTGATAAAGCTCTTCCCGGAAGCTCCCATCCGCAATGGCCTGCCCCAAATCCCGGTTTGTCGAGGAAATGACACGTAAATCCACACGCACCTTCTTGGAGCCACCCACACGCGTGAATTGCTGATCGACCAGCACACGCAGGATCTTGCTCTGAGCGGCCAATGGCATGTCAGCCACTTCGTCAAAATAGACAACACCGCCACTGGCCTGCTCCAACAGACCTGTTTCAATGCCCCGCTCAACGCTCTCACGACCAAACAGGATTTCTTCCACACGGTCCGGATCCATACCCGCACAGGACACTGTTACAAAGGGCGCCGCCGCACGATTGGAATTGGCGTGAATATAGCGTGCTGCCACATCCTTGCCGACGCCTGCCGGTCCAGTCAGCATCACCCGCCCGTTGGATCGCGTCACCTTGTCCAACTGAGAAATCATCCCGCGATAGGCTGCACTTTCCCCAATCAAATCGGTAGGCTTACTGTCCTGACGTTTCAGCTCCGTATTTTCCCGCCGCAACCGGCTGGTTTCCATCGCGCGTTTGATCACGACCAAAAGCTGATCGATGTTGAAGGGCTTCTCGATAAAATCATAGGCCCCCTGCTTGATCGCCGCGACCGCGATCTCAATGTTGCCATGTCCGGAAATAATCACCACCGGCACCTCTGGATAATCGGTCTTCACAGCTTTCAGGATGTCGATGCCATCCATATTGCTATCCTTCAGCCAGATATCGAGGATCATCAGGGCGGGCTGTTCCCGCGTCACCTGCTCCATGGCCTCGTCGGAATTGCCTGCCAACCGTGTGCTATATCCCTCATCCTTGAGGATATCGGAAATCAGTTCGCGAATGTCGCGTTCATCGTCAACAATCAGAATGTCACTCATAATACTCGCTCTCTTTCTATTCCGCCGAGGAGACCGCTGACTCTGTCAGCGGCAGGCGCATCTGCGCCATGGCTCCAAAGTGGGCATTGTTTTCAAACACCGGAGCATCCAGCAAAGAGAGCTGGCCCCCGTGTTCTTCGATGATCTTTTTCACGATGGGCAGACCAAGCCCGGTGCCCTTGTCACGTGTTGTCACATAGGGCTCAAAAAGTTTGGCACGATCTTCAGGCAGGCCAATACCATTGTCTGCAATACAGACAATCGCATCGCGCCCTTCCACAGAAAGATCAATGTGTATTTCCGGGACAAACCCATCCGGAGCAGATTTTTCCATCAAAGTTTCAATGGCTTCTCCGGCATTTTTGATAAGGTTTGTCAAAGCCTGCGAAATCATTGTCGCGTCCAGTTCAGCCGCCAATGGCCCTGAACAAATATCGCGCACAAACCGCACGTCCGGCTGACCAGCCTCCTGCAACAACACCGCCCCAGACACCAGTTCCACCACATCAACCGGTCTGCGCTCCGGCTCGGGCATCCGTGCAAATTTTGAGAATTCATCGACAATGCGGCGCAAATCATTTGTCTGGCGCACGATCACATCTGTCATCTGCTCCAATTGATCACTCTCCTCCCCCACACGGCTGGCAAACTTCCGGCGAATACGCTCCGCACTCAACTGGATCGGTGTCAGCGGGTTTTTGATTTCATGCGCGATACGGCGCGCCACATCGCCCCAAGCCGCCATACGCTGCGCGGTCACAAGCGATGTGACGTCATCAAAGGCGACAACATAGCCTTCAAGCGATCCGTCATCGCGGCGACGCGTGGACATGCGCACAAGTAGGTTTTCCAGCCGTCCGGAGCGCGAGACTTTGATCTCTTCCTGAGACACTTCCTTGCCGCTGTCACATAGGTTTTCAAACATCAGACCAAATTCAGGCACAGCCAAAGTAAGCGGCATATCCTGCCGATCATCAGCCCACTCCAACAGGCTTTCCGCCGATTTATTGACAAAGGCCACCTTGCCTTCGGCATCCAGCCCAACAACACCTGAGGTCACAGAGCTCAAAACGGAATCAAACATGCGGCGGCGGCGATCAATCTGGCGTGTATTGTCCAACAGCGTTTGACGCTGCACCTTCAATTGCCGCGTCATTTGGTTGAAGTAACGGCTGAGCATGGCGATTTCATCGTCGCCTTCCTCCTCCACAACGCGCACATCAAGATCTCCTCCCCCAACGCGCTGCGCCGCGCTGGTCAAACGTCCAACAGGTCGTGAAAGACGCTCGGCAAACCACATGCCCATCCAGATCGCTGCCAACACGAGAATAAGCGCAAAGCCGAGGTAGATCAGGCCAAATTCAAACAACCGCCGTCCACGTTCGCTCTCCAATTGCGAATACAGCATGGCACTGGCCTGCGTGTCGTCCAGCAGTTGAAAGATCTCTGCATCAACTTCGCGACTGATGTAGAGGAACCGGTCCACAAAAGCGTCCAGCCGCACCAGTGCGCGCATCTCGTTGTTTTCAAGATCACGAATAATGGCATAACCCTGCTCAAGGGCTTCCGCCATTTGCGCTTCGCTGGGCTGTTCAAAATCAAACAAATAGGACCGCTCGCCACGCGCACGGATTTCCCCCGTTCCGTCAATGACAAAGGCTTCCTTCAATCCGCGTTGAATTTGCACCTGCCCCGCCGCCAGCAGAACGCGCAACTCCCCGGAATCCATAAAATAGGTCGCGCGCCGCTGTGCATTCAGGAAATCTGCAAGCGCCGCAGCATCTTCCTTAAGCGCTTCGATGTGCTCTTCTTCATAGGCCTGCGCAGCAGAAAGAGAGTTGCCAACCACCTGGCGCACCCGCTCGCTAAACCACCCTTCCAGACCGATATTCAACGTCAGCCCGGCAAAAACCGCCACTGTAACGGCTGGCACAATCGCCAGCACCGTAAAGGCCCCTGTCAGTCGCAGATGCAGCCTTGATCCGGCAGACCGCGCGCGCCGTGACGCAATTGCACGCACCACGTTCTGCAGAACCAACGCAGCCACGGACAAAACATAGACAAAATCCACAAGCAGAATCGCACGCAGCGCGCTTGACGAAGCCCCAAGATCAAAAGGCCCCAGAACAAGAAACGTGGCCAATGCCAGCACAGGCCCCAACACAACGAGGCCCAAAGTTGCGGCATTCTGAACACGCCTCTGTCGTCGCAGGCGCTGAAAACGCGCCCAATGACTGGTCACTGTCCGGCTAGACACCCGACTACCTCAATTGATTTGGTACCGCTTTCGCGGCCCACCGCCATATCCAGTGGCATCTTCAAGGTCACAGAGCTTTTCTAAGAACTGCGGCCCTCGCGCCACGCTTATGTGGCGTTTTTACATCAATTTGCGACGGCGTGTCACGTGAATATCCAAATCAGTGATCTTTTTACGAAGCGTATTCCGGTTGATCCCCAAAAG
Organism: Shimia marina; assembly: GCF_001458175.1. Taxonomy (GTDB): domain Bacteria; phylum Pseudomonadota; class Alphaproteobacteria; order Rhodobacterales; family Rhodobacteraceae; genus Shimia; species Shimia marina. Next base: position 442,059 of record NZ_CYPW01000027.1, on the reverse strand, counting down.
ATCAGCGCATTTTGCCTGATTTCCACCCGTCGCATCCAAAGCGATTTCTATCAGAGGCAGCTCTATTTCGCGCAGAATCCGCGCGTATAGCCCCGCAGGTGGCAGCATATTGCCATGCAGATCAAAATACCGGCGCAGATGGCGCGCCACACTTGCAGAGAGCTTCTCGCTGTCTTCACCGCCCAGCAATGGCCCGGCCTGAGGCTGCGCTCCCAAAACCATTTCCGCTTCAGACAAGGTGACTTCTTCCGCCTGAGCCGTCAACACAAGCCGCCGCACAGCGTTTTCCAACTGGCGCACATTGCCCGGCCAGCTATAGGCGCGAAACAGCTCCATCGCATCTTCGGAGAAAACCCGCATGGGCGCCCCTTCGCGCTCAGAGCGGTGCAGAAAATGCTCCACCAGCAACGGAATATCATCCACGCGCTCACGTAAGGCAGGCACATGTAGCGCCGCACCGTTCAGGCGATAGTAGAGATCCTGACGCACCGAGCCATTTTCCATGGCCGTATTGAGATTAACTTGGCTGGTGGCCATGAAGCGCGGGTTCTGATCGCCCGGCGCGTCAATCATGCGCACAATCCGCGCCTGCATTTCATCATCAATATCACCAATCTCATCAAACAGAATTGTGCCGCCCTTGGCCTTGGCCAACACCCGCGCCGGACCTTCAAGGTCGCTCAACTCAGACGCATTCACCACCACAAAGGGCAGATTACGCCGGTCCGAGAAATCATGCACTTCTTTGGCAATCAGCGATTTCCCCGTACCGCTTTCGCCCGAAATCAAGACCGGCAGATCGGTGTTCATCACACGGGCCACCAAACGATAAAGCGCCTGCATCGCCGGTGTGCGCCCCACAAGCGGCAACTCATCAGGGCGTTCATCCTCCGCCACCGGGGCAGCCGGTGCGCGCCGTTTCTGCTCGAGCGCTTTGCCGGTGCGCTTCATCAGATCAGGCAGGTCAAACGGCTTGGGCAGATAGTCATAAGCCTCTGCTTCTGCGGCCTGAATCGCGGTCATGATGGTGTTTTGCGCAGAAATCACAATCACCGGCAATCCGGGGCGATCCTCTGAGATTTTTGGCAACATCTCCAAACCGTTCCCGTCTGGCATCATCACATCTGTGATCACCACATCGCCTTTGCCTTCCCCGACCCAACGCATCAGAGTTGTGAGCGAGGACGTTGCATGCACTTTGCACCCTGCGCGCGTCAGCGCCTGGGTCAAAACCGTGCGGATTGTGCGATCGTCATCTGCGACAAGAACAGTGCCATCCATCAGAGGCTCTCCTCATATTTCAAAAGGGTTTCTTTACTGGCGCGAGGCAGCGACAGTTTGAACACCGTGCGCCCGGGCACGCTGTTCACCGAGATCAGACCGCCATGGTCTGAGATAATTTTGCTGACCAGAGCAAGCCCAAGCCCGGTGCCATTTTCACGCCCGGACACGAAGGGATCAAAAACGTCCCCTTCCAGATCACGAGGCAGACCGGGACCATCATCAATGATCTCAATCTGCAGCGGCAATGGCTGGCCACTGCCATCAGAGCGGCGCAACCTGAAAGAATGCTCATAGTAAGTCCGAATGCGGATCTCACCCATTTTTTCGGCGGCCTCTGACGCATTCTTCAGCAGGTTCAGGATCACCTGTAAAAGCTGATCCGCATCCCCCTCGGCGGGCGGCAATGAGGGATCATAGTCCTCAATGATCGACATATGTGCACCATAGCTGACCAAAGCCGACCGCCGCGCCCGATCCAGAACATCGTGAATGTTGACCGGCTTGCGCTGTGGCAAGGACAGATTGCCAAATTGTTCCACCTGCTCCAGCAACTTCACGATCCGGCGGCTCTCCGCCACGATCAGATCCGTCAGTTGCAAATCATCGGGGCTTAGGTTCATGGACAGAAGCTGCGCCGCACCGGTGATCCCAGCAAGCGGGTTCTTGATCTCATGGGCAAGCATTTCCGCCATGCCTATGGCGGATTTTGCCGAGGATTTGACCCCTTGGCTGCGCGTCATACGCCCCGCGAGTTCCCGGCTGGAAATCAAAAACAGCATCTCCCCCGGCGCATCGGCCAGCGGGGCGATCTGAAGATTGCATTGCACGGGCGGGCCATCGCCCGTGCCAACATCTGCGTCATTGACGAATAAGGGCGTGCCATGTTCACGCGCCCGGTGAAACGCCTCTTCCAAAGGCGCATCAATCATCACCTTGTCCCAGATTGGCTGCCCAACCATCGCTTTGGCAGAGGCATTAAGAAAGGTCTCAGCAGCAGGATTGATCCGCAAAATCTGATCCGTGTCATCCACCACCAGTGCCGGCACCGGCAAGGAATTCCATATGGGGTTTTGCGCGTTCATGCCGCCTCTTTATTTCCTGAAGTTGTTGTGTCGGGCGCTCCGTCAGTCGGCATCAATGCCTCTTGCAAAAGTGCAAGAACCTCCTGCGGATCACGGCTTGTCTGTACGCGGCGGCGCAATCCCGCTTCTGTGCCGACACCATCCATGTACCAACCCAGATGCTTACGTGCGACGCGCAACCCCAAATCTGTGCCATAGAAAGACAACATGGCCTCATAGTGCCCCTGCACCATTGCAACCAATGCAGCACCTTCTGGCGTAACAGGCGCATCGCCCCCGAAAAGCGCTGCAGCAAGCTGCGCCAGAATCCAGGGTTTGCCCTGCGCACCGCGCCCCACCATCACGCCATCTGCACCCGAAGCGGCAAGCGCCGCTTTGGCCGACGCCAGATCAACGATATCGCCGTTGGCAATCACCGGGATCGACACAGCATGTTTGACACCCTTGATGGCCGCCCAGTCGGCCGCCCCTTTATAAAACTGACACCGCGTGCGCCCGTGTATCGTCAGCATTTGCACGCCGGCATCCTCTGCGCGGCGGGCAAGCTCAGGAGCATTCAGCATCGTATCATCCCAGCCCAGCCGGGTTTTCAGCGTCACAGGAATATCAACGGCTCCCACCACGGCCTCAATCAGCGTCAGCGCATGATCCAGATCTTTCATCAGGGCTGACCCGCTGGCCCCCGCACCGCTCGCACTGGTCACCTTCTTTGCAGGGCATCCCATATTGATATCAATCAGCGTCGCCCCATTGGCTTCGACCTGACGGGCGGCTTCCGCCATCCAATGGGCCTCACGCCCTGCCAACTGCACGGATGTGGTCGCATTCCCAAACCCCAGCTCCGCACGTTCCCGAACCCCTGGCTTCGCCTGAACCATCTCCTGGCTGGCGACCATTTCACTCACCACAAGCCCGGCCCCAAAGCGGCTCACCAGATCGCGGAAAGGGCGATCCGTGATGCCTGCCAATGGCGCCAGGAAAACTGGAGGTGTTAGCGTTAGATGTGCGACTTGAACGGTCACGTGCTTAATCCTTGTGCAGCACCTCCGGCGTAGCTGACCCCTAGATCGAACTCAATGAAGGCGTGGTGATAATTTTGGCAATAACTCGCATATGCTCATTATTTAAGCAAACACATAGGGGCAATTGCCACTCAGACTTGCAGCTTCTACACGGCAGACCTCTAAATTGCCTCATTCATCGGCGTCTCAGAGATTCTCGCTATAGGTGTTTTTGGTATCCAAGAGACTCAATCTCCCCCGCGCCAGACAAATAGTGAAATGCACCGCTTTAAAAAGCGTCGCTGAACGGATGCTCATCACCTTGCAGCCAGCCCCCAAGTTAACGCACATTGCCCGCAACACTGAATCGATCCGATGTGCAGATAAGAACCCACTTTGGGATCAGCGCTGCAAATTGTGATAGGCAGCAAAAGAGATATAAGTACCCCTCTCCGGGAAACCAGATTCCGGAAAGACACATAGCGGCCTCAGTGGCCACAAAGGAAGGATTGCCGCGCCCAGTGGCAAATTGAGTGAACGCATGAGCAATTTGATTGCAACTTTCTTTGGCGTCGGCCGACTGCCCTTTGCGCCCGGCACCTGGGGATCGCTGGCCGCGCTGATCATCGGTTGGGCCGCTGAACGCTATGTCGGCGTCTGGCTTCTGATCGTGCTCACAGGTTTGGCCATTCTCGCAGGCTTTTGGTCCTGTAATCGGGAGCTCTCTGACAAACCCGGCGAGGACCCCTCTGAAATCGTCATCGACGAAGTGGCGGGCATGTGGATTGCGCTTTTGTTCCCGGCCATCGCATTTGCGATGCGCGATATGTCCATGGTCTGGCCCGGCCCCGTGGCCGCCTTCCTGTTTTTCCGCCTGTTTGACATCCGCAAGCCATGGCTTGTGGGACGTGCGGACCGACGCCATGATCCCATCGGTGTGATGCTGGATGACATCTGGGCAGGGATCTTTGCAGGCTTCGCCACCATGGCAGCCGCGGCGCTCTATCATATGGTGCTGATCTGATGGTGGATGTCACTGCACTCCTCGCGGCCTGTCGCGCCGCTGATCTGCGCATTGCCACCGCCGAAAGCTGCACAGGAGGCATGGTGGCCGCTGCGCTCACCGATATCCCCGGCAGCTCCGCTTCTTTTGAACGCGGTTTTGTGACATACACCAATCAGGCCAAAGTCGAGATGCTGGGCGTCCAGCAGGCAACGCTCGACGCGGTCGGAGCCGTCTCAGAGGAGGTGGCACACGAAATGGCTCTTGGGGCGCTTGCACATTCTGAGGCTGATATCGCTGTCTCCATCACTGGCATCGCAGGCCCCGGCGGTTCTGAGTTCAAACCGGAAGGGCGCGTCTGTTTTGGCCTCGCCACCCACGCGGCCTGTCGCACGGAGACAATTGAGTTTGGTGCGTTGGGACGGGACAAGGTCCGTATCGCCGCGCGGAATCACGCATTGACGCTCATTCTGGCGGGCACATCCACTGCTTGATGTAAATTTAAACACCACACCACTTTAAGAGCCTTATTTTTAATCATGTTGCAAAATGCATGATTTTAAGGCGCTCTCCGCACAGGCTTTCCTTTGTCCTGCATGGTTTTTCGTCTCTTTGACCAAAAAACCATCACTCACGAGACAAAAGGGAAGAGAAATGAACGGAGCGGACACCGCATGGATCATCGTGGCCACGGCCTTGGTGCTCTTCATGACACTACCGGGACTGGCACTTTTCTACGGCGGGCTTGTCCGCGCCAGAAATGTGCTCAGCGTCTTTATGCAAACCTATGCCATCGCCTGTTTGATGAGCGTTTTGTGGCTCGTATTCGGCTACACAATCGCCTTCGGCAATGAGGGTGGCGCAACATCCCCCTGGGGCGGCCTGAGCAAAATGGCCCTCTCCGGCGTCACAACAGAAAGCCTCTCCGGCACCCTGCCCGAAATCCTGTTCTTCGCCTTTCAGATGACCTTCGCCATCATCACCCCCGCGCTGATTGTTGGCGCCTATGTCGAGCGGATCGGCTTTGGCTTTGTCCTGCTGTTCTCCGGACTTTGGATGCTGCTGTGCTATGCCCCCGTTGTGCATTGGATCTGGGGCGGCGGCATGATGGCGGATGGCGGGATCTTTGGCGAGATCGGCGTGCGCGACTTTGCCGGTGGCATCGTGGTGCATGAAACCGCTGGCATTGCCGCTCTGGTGATCGCCGTCATGCTCGGCGCGCGCAAACACCGCACCACGCCACCACATGCCCCATGGATGGTCATGATCGGCGCCGCAATGCTTTGGGTGGGCTGGTTTGGCTTCAACGGCGGCTCCCAGCTCGCCGCTGATGGCGGCGCTGCCATGGCTCTGACCGTAACCCATATCTCCGCCGCCACCGCCTCGCTGACTTGGGCGCTTTGGGAACGCATCAAATACGGCAAAGCCTCCCTTGTGGGCCTCGTGACCGGCACCATCGCAGGTCTTGCCTCCATCACACCTGCGTCGGGTTTTGTGGGTCCCATCGAAGCGTTGATCATTGGTGCAATCGCAGGCGTGCTCTGTCAGGAAGCGGTCAATGTTGTGCGCAATGGATTGAAGATTGACGACACCTTGGATGTCTTCGCCGTACACGGTGTGGGCGGTATCTTTGGCACCATCATGATTGCTGTCTTTGGTGAAGGCACATGGCTGGCGCAGCTGGGCGCTTTGGCTGTTGTCGGCATCTTCACCTTTGTGGTGACGGTTGTGCTCGTCAAACTGGTTGGCTTGGTCACCCCGCTTCGGGTGGATGAAGAAAGCGAAGTCAATGGGCTGGATCTCTCTGCCCACGGCGAACGCGCCTACGACATCGCCTCCTAAAGCGCGCCTTACCCATAACAATCAAACACAACAGAAAAAGGGCGGCTCACACACGAGTCGCCCTTTTTCTCTCAAAAATCACTGCCTGCGCAGCAGATGAACTTCCTCAACCCCATGCCCAACCGCCTTTGGTGGGCTGGTAATCGGGGTACTCTGCAACACACCTCGCGTCATGATGCCCCGCATCAACCGATCAATTTCCGCCCCTGAAACGCTAAAGGGAGGCCCGGCCTTCAAAGAAGGGTCATAATCAAACGACACCAGCAGGATAGGCGCCTCATCGCTCAGCAGGCGGATATGATCCACATAGGCCTGCCGCTGCGCAGGCGCCACGGCCACCAAGGCAGCTCGATCAAACACCGCCCCAACGCTCGGCAGATGGCCGCGGCGCAGCGAGAAAAAATCTCCGCAATAGAGTGTCAGATCCCCGGCGTGATATCGCGTCAGCCCCGCAACCTCAGAAATCTCAGGCACCAGTTCCAGCCGGGCAAACACCTCCTGAATGGCCGCTTCATGAAACTCGACACCCACCACCGGGTGCCCGCACGCCAAGAGCCAGTCGATGTCGAGCGTCTTGCCACAAAGCGGCACAAAGACCGCCGCATGTGCGAAAATATCCAGCGCTTTAAAATGCGCTGTCAAAAGCGGATTTGGAGCCGCCTCATGAAATCCGATCTGCTGTTTTTTCCAGCGGTCCTGCCAAAACGCTTCTTCCATTGACGCCTCCTGATTCACATGCGTCTGATGACCATGCAACTTGAAGTGCAGTTTAGGTCAAGATCGTGAAAGCCAAAATACTCGACATCGCTGAGGTCGCCGAAAAAACCGGTCTGCCCCCTTCCACACTACGCTACTATGAAAAACGCGGGCTGATCCGCCCTGCAGGCAAAAACGGGCTGCGTCGCCAATATGATCCAGAGGTGCTCGAGAGGCTGGCCTTCATCACAATGGCACAAAACGCACAGTTTTCGCTCAAGGACGTGTCGTCCATGATGCCGACAGTTAAATCTATAGCGCTGGATCGTGCCGCGTTCTCAGCAAAGGCACGTCACGTGGATCAGCAGATTGCTGAGTTGCAAGCCCTGTCCAAAGTGCTGCACCACATCGCCCACTGCCCCCATGACGACCACTTTGAATGCCCCAAATTCCGCAAGCTGCTCGACAACACGCGCCGCGGAACAGGCGCTAAAGCTCAGGCGTAAAGCGCCTCAGCACGCTGTTCAAAAGCGGCAACGATACGGTTCATGGCCTCAAAAAACACAAGCCCAATAGCCTTTTGCAAAATGATGTTCTTGAATTCAAAATCCACAAAGAACTTCACTTCAACACCATCGTCAACATCGGCAAAATCCCAGGTGGATTTCATATATTTGAACGGACCATCCAGGTATTCGGTATCAATATGCTTGGCGTCCGGGCATAAAATCACGCGGCTGCCAAACCGCTCGCGGAACACTTTGAAAGAGATCACCAGATCCGCCAGCATCTCCTCAGAGGCGCCCCAATCGGTCTCAATCGGACGACAGGATCGGATCCGCGCAGCGGCGCACCACGGCAGAAACTTCGGATATGACGCCACATCCGCCACCAAATCGTACATCTGTTGGGCGCTATATGGCAGTGTGCGTGTCTCTGAATGCGTCGGCATAATGTCTTGCTCTCGCGGGCCTGTTTTTGCGTGACAGGCCGCAGCGTCCCCGCTAAGAACGGCCCCGTTTGCCGCACATAGCGGCGCATGATGGTGAAAATCAAGAGGGTCTCATGTCAGAGCGTCCATATGTCATCGATGAAATGATCTCCGCAAAGTCGATTGCTGCCCGTATCGAAGAGCTCTGCAAAGAGATCACAGCCGAATATCGGGACACCGACAAACTGATCGTCGTCGGTCTTCTGCGCGGCTCTTTTGTCTTTATCGCCGATCTCGTGCGAGAGCTGAACCTGCCCGTTGAGGTCGACTTTCTGGAGGCATCCTCTTACGGAAACGCCATGGAAAGCAGCCGTGAGGTTCGTATTTTCAAAGACTTACGAGGTGAAATTGAAGGGCGCGATGTTTTGGTTGTCGAAGATATTGTCGACACCGGCCATACGCTGACCCATGTGTTGCACCTGCTGAAAGCGCGCAACCCTCGCAAGATCAAAACCATCGCCCTGCTTGATAAACCCAGCCGCCGTGAAGCTGATATCGCTGCGGATTGGATCGGCTTTTCAATTCCCGATGAATTTGTCGTGGGCTATGGGATCGACTACGCCCAACGCAACCGTAACCTGCCTTTCATCGGCAAAGTGCGCTTCGTCGAAGGCAGCTGATCATCGCGCAGTTTGCATCAACCGGGCAGATCTCCTAGATTTTGCCCAACCTCCCCCATGAGGACGCGCCATGAATTTCAGACATCTCATTCGCATGAGCCGCTGGGCACGCAACCCACCGTCTGAAACACGCGTCAAACTCGTCTTTGGCGTCATTCTGGCCTGCCTTGCGCTTGTCGCTATAGAGCGTTTCATCGGCTGGCCAGACGCGCTCACCACAAAGCCCATCCCGCGCGTCAAGATCTCTCAATAAAGGCGCTGAAGACATACAAAAGCCGGTACAGATCTGTACCGGCTTTTTCATTTCAACGGGTTCGTTCTGGTCAATTGATGGTATCAAACAGCGCAGACACCGGGCCCAGAGCAACGGTGTTGATCCGATCCTGCAACGCCCACAAAAGCAGCGCCGAAAGCGTCTCATCCCGCAGACGCCCCACCATGACAACACCATCCTCCTGCGCGGCCTTGAACGCCGCCTGATCCAGAAAACGCCGCATCACAGCGGATGTCTGCCCTTTGTCATCGAAATCACGGAACACGCTGGCGGAAGGCACCCCTTCTTTGGCCGCAAGCTTTTGTGCGGTATTAAGCCCGTTTGTGAACATCAAAAGCCCATGGCCACTGCCCATCAAAGCTTCCGTGACCTGATCACTGATCACCTTGCTGCTTTGCAGCCCTTCTTCCAGACCTTCGACCACCCCTACAAACTGGTCAGAAACCGACAAATGCGCCTGCATGGCCTGCTCGACATCCGCCGCCTCTGCTTCCGCAGGCAGATCAATCATCGCAAGTACCTCCAGCCCTTGGGACCGATAGGTTTCCACCTTTTGTCCGACCTGCGGATCCAGCGTACTGACAGCGATGCTGACCGGATACGGAAAGCTGGTGAGAGCTTCCATGTCAAACTCCTGTGCTCCGGCATCCACCAGCACAATCGCCATCAACGGCTTTTGATCGGGGTTTTCAAAAGCTTCTGCATTGGCCTCTACCGGGCGCGACGCCCTCGGTGCCGGGGCCTCTGCGTTCTCTGCCGCCACCCCAACGGTTGGCAAGCGTGTGGATTTATGCTGCGGGAAAGCCTCATTCAGATCGCCTGCAGGTTTGATCATGGTTTCCGCAGTCTCAGCGGGTGCAGGCGCCTCCTCAGCCTCAGCGCGCGGCGTCACATCTTCGGCCTCAGGACTCGGCACCGCCTCTGAAACAAGCGCGTCACCACCGTCAGCGCCGCTGTCATCTGCGCTGCCCTCTGTCGCGGTCTCAAGCGGTGCGTCCTCCGCCTGCGCTGGCACTTCAGGCGCGGCCTCAGGCGTCACAAAAGCTTCGCTGGCTGCAACCTCTGGCGCAGAAGGCTGCGCGGGATTTGTAGAAATCGACAACTCAGTTTCCACATCAGGCGCTTCCGGGTTTTGCGCCTGTGGGTTTGGCAACACAGGGCTCTCTGCCTCAACAGCCACGGCACCGCCACCCTGCGGTGCCACTGGGGCCGCCAAAGCCGCCTCAACACCACCGGTTTCCGGTTTGGGCGCAGACTCAGTATCACTCAAAGGGGGCTGATCTCCACCAGCCTGGCTTGGCGCATCCGCAGCGGGCGCAGCTTCGACCGTGGTGTCCGCCTCCGACGTGTCCTGCAAAGCACCGCTCACAGGGGCCACTTGTGACCGATCTTTGGGAGCCTCAGCCGATGTCTGCGGCGTGACCGTCGCTGGCAGTGGCAACAACAATGACACCGCCGACAACACACCGCCCACCAAGATGACGCCCCAGAACGCCCCCGCCAATACTCCGCGCAACATCATCCACTGCCCTTCTTTGTTCCCAGTTTGGGAGTTTGTTCCCAATTTACGGGGCGAACCTGCCTGTGCCCCTCTTGACCCTCCGGGCCAAGCCTGAGCATGTATACCGCGAGCAGGCCCTCGGCCTCCACCCCTTTCGCATCTTTAGGACAAGAACCCACAAAATGCTGCTTCTGATCGATAATTACGACAGTTTCACCTACAACCTTGTGCATTATCTTGGCGAGATGGGCGCCGATGTGCAGGTCTGGCGAAATGACGCGCTGACTGTTCAGGATGCAATGGGCATGAACCCATCGGGAATTTTGCTCTCACCCGGTCCATGCGACCCGGATCAGGCTGGTATCTGTCTGGCGTTGACTGAGGCCGCCGCAGAAACGCGCATTCCGCTGATGGGTGTCTGTCTCGGTCATCAGACAATCGGTCAGGCCTTTGGCGGCGATGTGGTCCGGTGTCATGAAATCGTACACGGCAAAATGGGCACCATGCATCACACCAACAAAGGTCTGTTTGCCGGCCTGCCTTCCCCGTTTGAGGCCACGCGCTACCACTCTCTGGTGGTGGATCGCGCCACCCTGCCCGACAGTCTGGAAATCACCGCCGAACTTGAAGATGGCACCATCATGGGCCTGCAGCACAAAGAGCTGCCCATTCACGGCGTACAATTCCATCCCGAATCCATCGCCTCTGAACACGGCCACGCGCTGCTGAAGAACTTTCTGGACATGATGCCTAGCAAAAAAGGCGCGGCGGCATGAGCGCAGATATCAAGTTTCTGATCGGCGCCGCCGCAGAGCGCCCGCTCACCCGCGCCGAAGCCGAAGACGCCTTTACTCTGCTGTTTGAAGGCGAAGCCACCCCAAGTCAGATGGGCGGTCTGCTCATGGCCATGCGCACACGCGGGGAAACTGTCGATGAATACGCCGCAGCTGCTGCTGTTATGCGCGCAAAATGCAACGCCGTAACCGCACCAGAGGGCGCAATCGACATCGTCGGCACCGGCGGTGATGGCAAGCACACACTTAACATCTCCACCGCTACAGCTTTTGTCACGGCAGGCGCAGGCGTGCCTGTGGCCAAACACGGCAACCGCAACCTCAGCTCCAAATCCGGCACCGCAGATGTGCAGACACAGATGGGCATCAATGTAATGGTTGGCCCTGAGGTGGTTGAAAAAGCCCTCGCACAATGTGGCATCGCCTTCATGATGGCCCCCATGCACCATCCGGCCATTGCCCATGTGATGCCCACACGGGCCGAGCTGGGCACCCGCACCATTTTCAACATTCTGGGCCCGCTGACCAACCCGGCAGGCGTGAAACGCCAGCTGACAGGCGCTTTCACCCGCGACCTGATCCGTCCGATGGCGGAAACACTGGGCCAATTGGGCAGCAAGCGCGCCTGGCTTGTGCATGGATCTGACGGCACCGATGAATTGACCATCACGGGTGTCAGCTGGGTCAGCGCGCTTGAAGCGGATGGCCAGATCAAAGACGTGGAGCTGCACCCCGAAGACGCAGGCCTGCCGGTGCATCCTTTTGAAGCCATTGTCGGCGGCACGCCAGAGGACAATGCCAATGCCTTTCGCGCGCTGCTTGATGGGGCCGCAGGCGCCTATCGCGATGCGGTTCTGCTCAACAGCGCTGCCGCGCTTGTGGTGGCCGATGCCGCAACGGACCTGCGCGAAGGCGTTGAAAAAGCCCGCGAGAGCATCGACAGCGGGGCCGCCAAAGCCAAGGTTGCCGCCTTGGCCAAAATCACTTCAACCGCCGCGTGAGCGCCATGACACCGCCTGCCAATTGGGCCCATCTGGCGTTTTTTGAGACCCGCTGGCCCAAGCTTCAGGCCCAGATCCTGGCTGACAGGCGTGACATTCTGCCCCCCGCAGAACAGCGTTTCGCCGCGCTGGAGCGGGTGGCTCCACAGGATGTGCGCGTGGTGATCTTGGGGCAAGATCCCTACCCAACCCCGGGTCACGCCCATGGGCTGTCGTTTTCTGTGGAACCGGATGTGCGCCCTCTGCCGCGCTCGCTCAACAACATCTTTAAGGAACTGCGCGAAGATCTCGGCACCGCGCCCGAGACAGGCGATCTGCGATTCTGGGCGGATCAGGGGGTTCTGTTGCTCAACACGGTGTTAACCGTGCCCGCCGGTGAGGCCAATGGCCACAAGGCGCTGGGTTGGCAAGACCTCACCCATGAGGTGCTTGCAGAGGTCTCACGCCAAAGGCCCTGTGCCTTCCTTCTCTGGGGAAAACAGGCACAAACGCTTGCACCACACATTCAAGCGCCTAAAGATGGCGCTGAACATCTGATGATTGAAACGGCGCACCCCTCTCCGCTCTCCGCAAGGCGCGGGTTTTTCGGGTCCCGCCCGTTTTCCAAAATCAACACCTGGCTTGCTGATCGCGGCGAGCGGCAAATAAACTGGACGCACCCATGACCGAAACCGTTCTGGACAAGATCAAGGCTTACAAACTTGAAGAGGTCGCTGCTGACAAAGCAGCCAAACCGCTGGAAGCGGTCGAAGCCGAGGCCCGCGAAGCTGGCCCCACGCGCGGCTTTTCCGATGCGCTGCACAAAGCCAGCCGTTCCGGCTATGGTCTCATTGCCGAAGTCAAAAAAGCCTCCCCCTCAAAAGGGCTGATCCGCGAAGATTTCAATCCGCCTGTCTTGGCCAAAGCCTATGAAGAGGGCGGCGCAACCTGCCTTTCGGTTCTGACGGACACACCAAGCTTTCAGGGGCAGAAATCTTTTCTCACCGAAGCACGCAACGCTACCACCCTGCCCGCCCTGCGCAAAGACTTCATGTATGACACCTATCAGGTCGCCGAGGCCCGTGCGCTGGGTGCGGACTGTATCCTGATCATTCTGGCCTCTGTCAGCGATGCACAGGCCCAAGAGCTCGAAGATGCTGCCTTCAGCTGGGACATGGATGTGCTTCTGGAAGTCCACGATCAACAAGAGCTGGAGCGCGCTAGCCTGTTGAAATCCCCTCTGATGGGCATCAACAACCGCAACCTCAAAACCTTTGAAACCACGCTGGACACCACGCGCACCCTCTCCAAACTGGTGCCCGAAGACCGGCTGATTGTCTGTGAAAGCGGCCTGAACACACCTGCGGAACTGGCCGATATGGCCCGCTACGGCGCGCGCACCTTCCTGATTGGGGAAAGTCTCATGCGACAGGAAGATGTCACAGCCGCCACCCGCAGCATTCTCGCCAACCCGCTCAATGCCATGGGGGGCATGTGATGGCCGCGCAGAGCTCAGGCCTCACCCATTTTGACGGCAAAGGCGACGCCCATATGGTCGACGTCTCAGAAAAAGCGGTCACATCTCGCATTGCCACCGCCGAAGGCTGGGTCAAAATGGCGCCAGAAACTCATGAAATCATCGCTGCTGGGCGCGCCAAAAAAGGCGACGTTCTGGGCGTTGCCCGCCTCGCGGGTATTATGGGTGCCAAGAAATGCTCTGACCTGATCCCGCTGTGCCATCCCCTGCCGATCACCAAAGTGGCGGTAGAGCTGACCCCGGATGCCGATCTTCCGGGCGTGCGCATTGAAGCCACCGTAAAAACCACTGGCCAGACCGGTGTTGAGATGGAAGCGCTCACAGCGGTCAATGTTGCCGCCCTGACGGTCTATGACATGTCCAAAGCGGTCGACAAAGATATGGAAATCGGCGGCATCCGCGTCATTCTGAAAGACGGCGGAAAATCAGGACGTTACGAAGCAAAATGATCTCCGTACCTGAGGCCCTCGCACATCTGTTCTCTCTGACATCCTCGTTGGAAACGGAAACCGTCCCGCTGGGTCTGGCCAACGGGCGCGTGCTGGCCTCTGCTGTGACCGCGCGCCGCGATCAGCCGCCTTTTGCCGCCTCTGCCATGGATGGCTACGGCGTTGGCGCTGCTGGTGTCGTCCCCGGCGCGCGCTACAAGGTGATTGGCGAGGCAGCCGCAGGTCATTCTTACGCAGGCACAGCCAAACCGGGCGAGGCCGTGCGCATTTTCACCGGCGCGCCTGTGCCCGATGGGGTTGATCGTGTGATCATCCAAGAAGATGTTACCCGCAAAGGCGATGTCATCACCCTGTCCGACAGGCTCAACAAAGGCACCCATATCCGCCCTGCGGGGGGCGATTTTAAGACCGGTCAAACCATTGAAGGCCCGCGCCTTCTGCGCCCCTCTGATGTGGCGCTTATGGCGGCCATGAACATCGCCGAGGTGCCCGTCACGCGCCGCCCGAAGGTGGCCATTCTGTCGACCGGCGACGAATTGGTCATGCCCGGTGAAACGCCAAACCCGGATCAAATCATTGCCTCCAACAGCTTCGGGCTACAGGCCATGTTGCGCAACGCCGGTGCTGAGGCCCGGCTGCTGCCGATTGCCAAAGACACCAAGGCCTCACTCCGCATGGCGTTTGAGCTGATTGATGACGCAGACCTGCTGATCACCATTGGCGGGGCCTCTGTGGGGGATCACGATCTGGTGGGGGATGTGGCGCAAGAGCTCGGTATGGGTCGGCGCTTTTACAAAATCGCCATGCGCCCCGGCAAGCCGCTGATGGCGGGCAGCATGGCCAATGGCGCGATGATGATCGGCCTGCCGGGCAACCCGGTGTCCGCCATGGTCTGCGGCCATGTTTTTGTGCTGCCGGTGATCCGTGCCATGCTTGGCCTCGGCGAAGCCCCAAGCCCACGCCTGACCGCCCCCCTTGCCACAGCCCTGCCCGCCAATGGCCCCCGCGAACACTACATGCGCGCCCGCCTGCAAGACGGTCAGCTGCACAGTTTCGGCAATCAGGACAGCTCCCTTCTCACCATCCTGTCAGAGGCAAATGCGCTGATCGTCTGCCCCCCAAATGCCGCAAAGCAGCCTGCAGGCACCCCCGCGGAATTTATTCAAATTTGATTTAATTCATTGAATTCAAACGTATTTTCATGCATTGTTTCCGCAATGTTCTCAAAATGTTTTGACACAAAACGAGAACATGCGTAGAACAAGGTTAATACGTTTAATAAAGGGGTCGTCGAGCATGTTGACCAAGAAGCAACTGGACCTGCTGGAATTCATTCACACCCGCCTGCAACGTGATGGTGTGCCGCCCAGCTTTGATGAGATGAAAGACGCGCTGGATCTGCGCTCAAAATCCGGCATCCACCGGCTGATCACTGCGCTGGAGGAGCGTGGCTTCATTCGCCGTCTGGCCCATCGTGCCCGCGCAATTGAGATCGTGAAACTGCCGGAAAGCATGGGTGGTGTCCCATCTGCGCCCACAGCGGCGGGCTTCACACCCAAAGTCATCGACGGGCCGCATCCCTCTCCGGCCAAACCGGCCAATATCACCCCAGATGAGGTACAGCTCTTTGCCCGCGAACTGCCGGTGATGGGCAAGATTGCTGCGGGTGTCCCGATTGAGGCGATCAGCCATGTGGACCATCACGTGGCCGTGCCCGGACAAATGCTCTCTGTGGGGCAAAATCACTACGCGCTGGAGGTCAAAGGCGACTCCATGATCGACGCCGGCATCAACAATGGCGATGTGGTGATCATTTCCGAAACCAACGCCGCTGACAACGGTGACATCGTGGTCGCGCTGGTCGAAGATCAGGAAGCGACACTGAAAACCTACCATCGCAAAGGGGCCTCAATTGCTTTGGAGGCGGCCAACCCCGCCTATGAAACCCGCGTCTATCCCGAAGATAAGGTCAAGGTTCAGGGCAAACTTGTCGGGCTGATCCGCACCTATTGATGCCCCCACTCTGCGCGGATCTCTGCATCATTCCAAAGGCGACGGCCTGCCACCTGGCGGGCCGTTTTTAGTGTGACACCCGTTTCTGTGAGAAACACCGCAATCGCACCACTGTCCTTCAAATCCTCTACATCCAACACCTGACAGGGCACAGGCGCGTCAAACGGCACTGACGAAATCACCAGAGCCTCCGGCGCACAGCCCGAAAACTGCGCCAATCCACGTTTCCCCACCACATGCTGAACCGCGCCCAGATGGGGCAAGGGCTGCACATCCTCCCAAAGCTTGGCCGCCCCCTCCTGCGCCAGAAGCACCCCGTCATTTTCCAACCAATTGCGCGCCACAAACCCCTGCCCGCTGGGTTTTGACAAGGCCCGCCCCTTGTCTGTCAGAACCCCAACAAGCCCGGCCGTATCCGAAATCAGCACATCCGGCCGAGGGGTCAACACCCAGACCAAAGCCGCCGCCAGCATAAGCGGCACGCCACCCCATCGCCCCCGCCCCTGCCACAGCAATACAATGACGCCGCCCATCGCCAGCAGCGGCAAGGCCCATCGACCGCCGCCTTTCACCATGCCCTGCGCCCCCTCAAGCCCACTGACAAAAGCGGCCACCGACAAGATCCAGCGTAATCCCTGCGTCATCACCCACAGGGGCAGCGATTCAAGCCCCAGCGGAGCCAGCACAGCCGCCATCACCGCGCTTGGCATCACCAAAAGCCCCATCACCGGCACGGAAATCACATTGGCCAGCAGACCATAATGCGCCACCAGATTGAAATGCATGGCCGCAATCGGCGCAGTGGCCAATCCTGCCACCAGAGAGGAGATCATCACCGCCAAAATCGGGCGCAGCCACCACGGCCCAAGACGCCAGCCGCTGTCGCGAATCCAGCCAAATATTCCCACCAAAGCCGCGGTCGCCGCAAAGGACATCTGAAATCCCGGCCCCAGCAACGCCTCTGGCCGCATCAACAGCACCAGCACCGCCGCCAGCGCCACCGCCCGCAGGGTCAAGGCCCGTCGATCCAGCAGCACCGCAAGCAAAACCACTGCCGTCATCACAAAGGCGCGCTCCGTGGACACGCTGCTGCCGGACAGCAACAAATAGGCCCCCGCCGCCATCATCGCCACACCAGCAGCAATTTTCTTGCCATTCACCCGCAGCCCCAGCCAGGGAAACAGCGCCACAGTGAACCGCACCGCGCCAAAAACAAACCCGGCCAACAGCCCCATATGCAGCCCAGAAATGGCGAGCAAATGCGCCAGATTGGCCCCGCGCAGCGCCTCGGTCACCGCCTTGGGAATGGCAGATCGATCCCCCGTGGTGATCGCCGCCGCAACCCCGGCCACATCCTGTGGCATGCGCGCCTGCACCTCTGCGGAAATCCACATGCGCAGCCCATAAATACTGCCCCGGATCGGCGTAGGATCCAGACGCACCACTGGGCTGCGCGTATAGCCGACCGCCCCAATCTTCTGAAACCAGGCATGACGCTGAAAATCGAAGCCACCGGGCTCCACCGGCCCGGACGGCGGTGCCAGATGCCCGGTCAGCCCCACCAGCATGCCCGCCGCTGGCACGACGCCACTCTGCTCCCCATGTAAGGCCACCCGCACATGCCGGGGCGTCTCATCCGGGGGCACTTCGCCAAGCCGCACCTGCGCCAATGTAAGCCTCAACGCCTCCGAGGCGGAGCGGTCAATTTTCACGACCCGTCCTTCAATTGGCCCATAATACCGCCACTGCAAAACCGGCCCCGCAACGCCATGTGCGCGCGCTCCAGCCAGAGCAAATCCCCCTGCAATCAGCGCAAGCGCCCAGATCGCCGCCGCCAGATCCGCCTCCCGGCGCCATTTGAAAATCGCTAAAAAGAGAAAGACTGCGCCCGCACTGATCAACAGGGTGCCGCTTGGCTCCACGGGCACCACAAAATAAAGCCCAATCCCCATTGCCAGACAGACCGGCACCCAACAAAACAGATGCCCGCGCTGTGCCAACAGGGACAGACGCAGGGATGCGACGATGCGCAAGCCTTGTCCTCTCCCGACCGTGTCGCTAGACAGTGCTCAACGCTAAATCACCCATGGTTACTGAAAGGTTAAGCCCGCTATGACAGGCCAGGTCGTCACCCGTTTCGCCCCTTCGCCCACCGGCTATCTGCATATTGGTGGCGCGCGCACGGCGCTGTTCAACTGGCTTTATGCCCGTGGCCGCGGCGGCAAGTTCCTCCTGCGCATCGAAGACACCGATCGCGAACGCTCCACGCCAGAGGCCACGGATGCCATTTTGCAAGGCATGCAATGGCTTGGTCTGGATCATGACGGCGAGGTCGTCAGCCAGTTTAACGGCGCCGCCCGCCACGCCGAAGTGGCACAGCAACTTCTCTCCGAAGGCAAGGCTTACAAGTGTTTCGCCACACAGGAAGAAATCGCCGCCTTCCGTGATCAGGCCCGCGCCGAAGGCAAATCAACGCTCTATCACAGCCCCTGGCGCGATGCCGATCCAGCCACACATCCCGACGCACCCTATGTGATCCGCATCAAGGCCCCGCGTGAGGGCAACACCGTGATCCGCGATCAGGTTCAGGGCGATGTGACCATTCGTAACGATCAACTGGATGACATGATCCTGTTACGTTCCGATGGCACGCCCGTTTACATGCTGGCGGTAGTTGTTGATGACCATGATATGGGCGTGACCCATGTGATCCGGGGCGATGATCACCTCAACAATGCCGCACGTCAGATGATGATCTACACCGCCATGGGCTGGGATCTGCCGGTCTATGCGCATATTCCTCTGATCCACGGCGCAGACGGCAAAAAGCTCTCCAAACGCCATGGCGCACTGGGAGCACAGGAATATCAAGCCATGGGCTACCCAGCGGCAGGCATGCGCAACTACCTCGCCCGACTGGGATGGAGTCACGGAGATGACGAATTCTTTACTGACGCTCAGGCCAAGGAATGGTTTGATCTGAACGGCATCGGCAAAAGCCCCGCCCGCTTTGACACCAAAAAGCTGGAAAACATCTGCGGTCAGCACATGGCCGTGGCCGACGATGCTGCGTTGCTGCAAGAAACCCTTGAATATATGGCTGCAGCCGGTCTGCCTGCCCTGAACGACGCGCAGACCGTATTACTACGGGAGGCGCTCTACTGCCTCAAAGACCGCGCCAAGACTTTCCCCGATCTCCTTGAAAAAGCTCACTTTGCCGTGACCAGCCGCCCAATTGACGTAGAGGCAAAAGCGGCCAAAAACCTTGATTCAGTATCCCGTGGTATACTGACTGAATTGACGCCGCAGCTGCAAAATGCTAGCTGGACCCGTGAAGGGCTTGAGGCTGTGATGAACAGCTTTGCAGAAGCCAAGGAAATCAAGTTCGGCAAGATGGCAGGCCCGCTCCGGGCTGCGCTGGCGGGCCGAGCCGCAACCCCCAGCGTCTTTGACATGATGCTTGTGTTGGGTCGCGATGAAACGCTCGCACGTCTGACAGACGCTGCTGACAACGACACTGGGGAGTGAGGGCGCGTAACGTATCCTTAATCCGCAGCATAGAAAAAACGCCGGGGCGATCCGCGACCCCGGCTTGAGAAGAAGGGAAAGAGCCATGTCCGAGACTCAGAAAACAGCCACCCTCACAATTGATGGTGCGACTTACGACTTGCCGGTCTACTCGCCGACATCCGGTCCGGATGTGTTGGATATCCGCAAACTCTACGGTCAGGCGGGCGTCTTTACCTATGATCCCGGCTTCACCTCCACCGCCTCCTGTGAATCCACCATCACCTATATCGACGGTGAAGAAGGTATCCTGACCCACCGTGGCTACCCAATCGGAGATCTGGCGGGCAAATCCCACTATCTCGAAGTCTGCTACCTGCTGCTTTACGGTGCCCTGCCAACCGCCGCAGAACTGGAAGATTTCGAAAGCACCATCACCCGTCACACAATGCTGCACGAGCAGATGGTGAACTTCTTCCGCGGTTTCCGTCGCGATGCACACCCAATGGCCATCATGGTCGGTGTTGTGGGTGCCATGTCCGCCTTCTATCATGACAGCACCGACATCAATGACCCACGTCAGCGTGAGATCGCCTCTCATCGTCTGATCGCAAAGATGCCAACCATCGCGGCCATGGCCTATAAATACACCATCGGTCAGCCGTTTGTGTCCCCACGCAACGATCTGGACTACGCTTCAAACTT
Organism: Shimia marina; assembly: GCF_001458175.1. GTDB lineage: Bacteria > Pseudomonadota > Alphaproteobacteria > Rhodobacterales > Rhodobacteraceae > Shimia > Shimia marina. Next base: position 421,780 of record NZ_CYPW01000027.1, on the reverse strand, counting down.
CCTGCGCATGTGCTTTGCAGTGCCAGCCGAAGACTATGAGGTGAACCCGATCCTGTCCCGCGCGATGGACCGTATCTTCACCCTGCACGCGGATCACGAACAGAACGCATCGACTTCCACCGTACGTCTGGCCTCTTCTTCCGGCGCAAACCCATTTGCCTGTATCGCAGCGGGCATCGCTTGCCTCTGGGGTCCGGCACATGGTGGCGCAAACCAAGCCTGCCTGGAAATGCTCAAAGAGATCGGTTCCGTGGATCGCATCCCTGAGTATATCGCCCGCGCCAAAGACAAGAACGATCCGTTCCGCCTGATGGGCTTTGGCCACCGTGTTTACAAAAACATGGACCCACGCGCGACCGTGATGAAAGAAAGCGCCGACGAAGTGCTGGAACTGCTGGGTGTCGAAGACAACCCGCTGCTGCAGGTCGCCAAAGAGCTGGAGCACATCGCGCTCAACGATCCTTACTTCAAGGACAAGAAGCTCTTCCCGAATGTGGACTTCTACTCCGGCATCATTCTGGAAGCGATGGGCTTCCCAACGTCGATGTTCACACCGATCTTCGCGCTGTCCCGCACCGTGGGCTGGATTTCTCAGTGGAAAGAACAGCTTTCCGATCCGGCGCATAAAATCGGTCGCCCACGTCAGCTTTATCTCGGCGAAGACGTGCGCTCCTATGCGGACATCGAAAACCGCTGATCACGCGCTGACATGCAAAACACCAAACGCGCCGGATTTCGGCGCGTTTTTTTATGGCCACCGTTTGTGAGAAACAATCCGTTTGATCCTGGGCCATTGATCCCGATTTTTGGCGAATTTCCCTCAAAGTCTTGACACCTTTAGCGTGTTTTTGCAGGTTTCCACCCAATCAAGACCGCCGAAGCGGTCCATCACACATACGCATTATTTTGAACAGAATGTTTGACTGTGCACCCAAACGCGTCTGCCTCATTTTCAGCAAGACGCTTCAGACCCAAATTCAAGACGTGGCGCTGAGGCGTTGCGACGTGCAAGGACGAAGACCATGCTGATGTTAAGCCTCCTTTTGACCGGTGTTGCCGTGGGTGCAATGGTGGGTGCATTTGACAGTGACGATTCTGATGAGAGCACCGGAAGCCCGGAGCCAAGCGATGAACGGACCCCAATTCAGCGCGATGGTGAAGTTGGTGAACTGATCTCCGGCAATGACAGTGATGAGCAGATCTTTGGCACAAACGGCCCCGATATTCTGTCTGGCCAAGACGGCGATGACAGCCTGCGTGGCCGGGATGGTATCGACTTCCTGCTGGGGGGCGATGGCGAAGATTCCCTCTATGGCCAAACCGGCACAGATGAGCTGTTCGGCGGCAACGGCGATGACGAACTCCATGGCGGGCGTGGCGACGATGTTCTCTATGGTGCCGCAGGCAATGACACGCTTTATGGCGGCCCTGGTGATGACGATCTGGTGGGCGCAGATATCACCAACCGCGATCTGGAAATCGCCGACCGTCACGATGATCGCACCCCCTCCAGCCCGCTGAGATTTGAAGTGCCCACAACGGCCGAAGCCAATGTGCTTGATGGCGGTGAAGGTGATGACACCCTGCTCTTGGGCGAAGGCGACGTCGCAACAGGCGGCGAAGGCGACGACGATTTTGACGTGGGCCATTGGGTCGATGACGAAGACAACGTGCCTCTGGTGACAGACTTTAACGAAGAAGATGACACCATCTCCGTACTCTATCCGGCGGGCGAAACCCCACCAACCATCACGCTGGGCAGTGAAAACAATGAAACGCTTGTTTATGCGGATGGTCAGCTTGTGCTGCGCGTACAAGGCGACGGCGGCCCCTTCTTTGCCAGTGACGTTGTGCTGAGCGCCGTCACCCTGACCTGATCTCTATAGCGCCATGGCCGCACAACACGTCGGCCATGGCCCCTCTTGCGTTTTCACCGGCTTGCGCGTACCTCTTGTCTCAGGGTCCGCAGTTCACCCAGGCGCCGCCGGTCATATGACTTCGCTAAACCTGCCAGACACATCATCGACAGCATACTTTTGCACGTGCCGTCGACAAGGGCGGCCATCGACCCCGGCCTTATCGGGATGCACGATTTCAAAAGGATGCCCTCATGTCTAAAGACGTGACCCCTCTTTATGTGGCGGATGTTTCCGCCTTCACCAAAACCCTGCGCGCTGCTTTGTCAGATCGGGACAGCCTGCCCGGACATGCCACCATGTTAACGCTGGTGGCCAAAGCCGCAGGATTTCAGAACCATCAACATCTCAAAGCAGACACAAACGCCACTGCGCCCACCTTGGATGAGCTCGCCCTCAAACGGGCGCTGCGTGTGTTTGATGAAAACGGCCGCATGAATCGCTGGCCCAAATGGACCAAAGTGCAAGGGCTGTGTCTCTGGCCTTTCTGGGCACGCCTGCCTGCGCATCAGGATCTCACCGAAAAGCAGGTCAATGAGGTGCTCAAAGCTGGCCTTGGCTTTGACGATCATGTACTTTTGCGGCGCTCTCTGATCGACCATAAGCTGGCCACACGCACGATTGATGGGCGCGTCTATCGTCGCACAGAACAAAGGCCAACGCCCGAAGCGCTGGCCCTTATGAAACGCCTGAAAGAACGCTAAGCTCAGCGCCCCTCGTATTTCGCGGGGCGTTTGTCCAGAAAGGCCACTACGCCTTCCTTGAAGTCACGCGTCTTGCCCAATTTGCCCTGACGCTTGGCTTCCTGAGCCATCTGCGCCCCCCAGTCATTGCCATAGCTTTCCTGAATGGTGCGTTTGATTTCCTTAAAGGCCAGCGTCGGACCATTCGCCAGATAGGTCGCCCGCGCCTCTACCTGAGCACTATACGCCTCATCGGCAACCGCTTCCCAGATCATACCCCAGTCATCTGCCTGACGGGCCGTGATTTTATCTGCAAACAGCGCAGCTCCCATGGCCTTGGCCGCGCCCATGGATCGCGGCAACTCATAGGTGCCCCCAGCATCCGGCATCAGGCCAATACGCGAAAACGCCTGCATAAAATAGGCGCTTTCCTTGGCGATCACCACATCCGCTGACAGAGCAAGGTTCGCGCCCGCTCCGGCTGCTGGTCCATTCACGGCACAAATGGTGGGGACGGGGCACTCCCGAATGGCCCTGATCATCGGCAGGTACTCATCACGCAGCGTGCGCTCCAGATCGAGATTGGCCGCGCTGGAGCCATCCCCCAGATCCTGACCAGAGCAAAACGCCTTGCCCGCACCGGTCAAGACCACAACACGCGCCTCTTTGCCCGCCACACCCAATGCATGGGTGATCTCTGCGCGCATCTGCTGGGTCAGAGCATTCAAAGTCTCTGGCCGGTTCAATGTCACTGTCGCGACATTGTCCGCAAGCTCATACAAAATGGTTTGGTATTCCATAAATCCCCTCCGCCCGCTGCCTTATTCCGACAGCCCGCTCTTATATGCGCGTCATGAACCCCAAATCACTCCTTCAGGATTTCACTCAGGCGCGCCTGCTCCTCGGCACTTAAGCCCCGTTCGGTTGCGCTGCGCGCCTGTGAGCGGCGGCGTGTATAGGCAAATCCCATACCCAACGCCAAAAGCAACATCACCGGCCCGGCAGCATACAGCAGGATATTCGTCCCACTTGTGCGTGGGCGCAACAGCACATATTCGCCATAGCGATCCACAACAAAATCAACGACCTGCACATTGCTGTCCCCGGCCACAAGGCGCTCGCGCACCAATATGCGCAAATCCCGCGCCAACTGGGCGTTGGATTCATCAATGCTCTCATTGCGACACACCAGACAGCGCAGATCTTTGGAAATCACCCGCGCCCGTTCTTCCAGCGCAGGATCAGCCAGAACCTCATCCGGTTGAACCGCCAAAGCTGGCGCAGCCGCGCCCAGAACACATGCCCCGGCCAGCACAAGGGCTTTCAAAGTTTGCATTCCCCGCATCATTCTGCCGGCACTCCCGCTTTTGGCGCCTTACGCGCGCCGGCGGCCACCCGATAGCGGCGGTCTGTCAGGCTCAGGCAGCCCCCCAGCGCCATCAGAGCGGAGCCGAGCCAGATCCAGTTGGTCAGAGGTTTGATGTAGGTCCGCACAGTATAGGCCCCGCCTGCCTGCGCATCCCCAATCGCCAGATAGACGTCGCGCATGGGGCGATAGTCAATCGCCGCTTCGGTGGTGGGCATGCCTGCCACCGGATAGACCCGCTTTTCAGGATGCAACAGCGCGATCTCCCGACCATCTTGGCGCACACGGATATCCGCCATGGTGCTCAGATAGTTTGGTCCTTCCACCTCGCGCACCTGCTCCAATGTGATTTCATATTTGCCAACCACATAAGGTTCATTCAGCTGCGCCACGCGGATGTCTTCCTGCTCCCAGGCCATCAACCCGGCTACGCCCAGCATGGTGATGCCAAAGCCCGCATGCGCCACCGCCTTGCCCCAGTCGGCCCGTGGCAAACGGCCCAGTCGCGCAAGCCGTTCCGTCACCGCTCCGCGTCCGGTACGCGACATCAGGTCCACGCCCGCACCAAAGACCAGCCAGGCCCCAAGAAACAGACCAATCGGCCCCAGCAAAGAGCGCCCACTTTGCATCGCCCAAGCCAGCCCACCAATGGCCAGCGCCAGCACCAGAGCCGGGATCAGCGGCTTCACAACCCGATCCAACTTGGCGCGCTTCCACGGCAGCATCGCCCCGATCGGCAAAATCGCTCCCAAAAGCACCATAAACGGCGTGAAGGCCATATTGAAGAAAGGCGGCCCCACGCTCAGCTTACGATCAAAGAACATCTCGCTCACCAACGGCCAGATGGTGCCAATGAAGACCACAAAACAGCTCACCGCCAGCAGGATATTGTTCAGCACCAGCGCGCTTTCGCGGCTGACCACGCCAAACACACCTTTGGCTTCCATCGCACTTGCCCGCGCAGCAAAAAGCGTCAGCCCGCCGCCCGTGAACAACGCCAGAATGGCCAGAATAAATACCCCCCGCTCAGGATCATTGGCAAAGGCATGCACCGAGGTGATCACACCAGAGCGCACAATAAAGGTCCCGATCAGAGAGAAACTAAAGGCCATGATCGCCAGCAGGATGGTCCAGCTTTTAAGCGCCTCGCGCTTCTCCACCACAATGGCTGAATGCAACAGCGCCGCTGCCAGAAGCCATGGCATAAAAGAGGCATTCTCCACCGGATCCCAGAACCAGAAACCACCCCAGCCCAGCTCATAATAAGCCCACCACGAACCAAGCGCGATGCCGATGGTCAGAAACACCCAGGCCGCCAATGTCCACGGGCGCACCCACCGTCCCCAGGCCGCATCCACGCGGCCCTCAATCAGCGCGGCAATGGCAAAGGAGAAGGCCATCGAAAGCCCAACATAGCCCAGATAGAGAAACGGCGGATGCAAAGCGAGGCCCACATCCTGCAACAGCGGGTTCAGGTCACGCCCATCAAACGGCACCACCTCCATGCGCTCAAACGGGTTGGAGGTGAACAGGATAAAGGCAAAAAACGCCACCGCCACAGAGCCCTGCACCGCAAGCGCACGGGCGCGGATGCCGGGGGGCAGATTGCCTCCAAACCATGCCAGACAGGCCCCAAACAATGTCAGGATCAGCACCCAGAGCAGCATGGAACCTTCATGATTTCCCCAGACCCCGCTGATTTTATAGAGCATCGGCTTCAACGTATGTGAGTTGGCCGTGACAAGATTCAGCGAGAAATCAGAGGTGACAAAGGCGTAGGTCAGCGCGGCAAAGCTGAACAGAGTGAAGACAAACTGCACCCCCGCCGCAGGTTCAGCCACGGCCATCCAGCCGGGCCAGCGCATTTGCGCGCCAATAAGAGGAACAATCGCCTGCACCAAAGCGGTGACGGCGGCTAGGATCAGTGCAAAATGGCCGAGCTCGATTATCATGACGCCAATATAGAGTGCGGCTCAGGCGGGGCCAATGCCATTTGCGTCAATCAGACGATCACTTTGTTGCGGCCCCGCGCCGCACCCTCAACGCTCACGCACGCGATCCTGTCTCTCCTGCCACGCCCGCAGTGCCGGATTGTCACCGCCATCGCTCGCCTCAAGTGACTGACGACCAGCATCGGCACTGGAGCGCATGACGTAGTGCGACATAACACGCTGAAATTCCTGTCCCTTTGCCTGATGGCGCGCACCAAAGTAGAAACTCACCACCACACCCAAAAGCCACCACAAGGGCTCAGGCACCAAGGCTATCCCCTGCATGCGTGCTGCAAACCAATCCGGGTTGACCATAGCCGCCCCAAACAGCCCAAGACATCCCAGCGCCATCGCTGGGCGTGGCAACCGGTTGATCCCATCCATGATCCGGTCAAATCGTCCACGTTCACCCTGCGCAAACTCCGCCGCATGGGCCTGCATTGCCGCTACCTGAACACTCTGCGCGCGCTGTGCTCCAGCGTCGGCATTTTCCCGAAACACCTCAGCCGTTTCTGCAATCACATTGCGCCCGCCGCCGAACACAAAAGACAAAAGCCGCTCGATCATCCCCATGCCGCCACCCGCTGCTGAAATTCACGTGCATTAAGATGATAGCGCGGCGAAATGAAACTCTCCGCCCGTTTGATCCAGCCCCCTTTGTTGCCTGCACGCGTACGCGCAAACTTGCGCAACTTGGGGCGCTTGTCGGCCAGACGAAAATAGTAATTACGCCGCGCAATCCCATAGGCATCGGCCAGATGATGGGGCGCCGCAGCTGCCGCCGCCTGCGCCGCGCCTATGGTTTGTGGGCCAATCTGCCCATCCACAGCCACTTTCTGCCCCATCTGTCCCAAGAGCCGCTGCAATATTCTCACCGCATGCGCCCCGGCATTGACATACATGTCAAACACCGACGCCTGTAGCACCTCCGGAAGTTGGTCGATCTTGGGTCTGTGATAGTAGTGCCGCAAAAACACCTGCTCTGCGTCCTGCGGCGTCAACCGGCGCACATCATCAATGTCCACATCTCCGTCTGCGTCTTTGTCCAGCCCCAAACGACGCGCTGTCGCCAAGGTCACCCCATGCTTGGTCGCCCCGCCCGGATCATCCGGGTCATTCACAAATCCACCTTCCCGCGCCACGATCTCTTTTGCAATTTGCCGCACGTCCACCATGCCGACCTCCTGAATGCGATACCCATTCAGTCTCCTGGTCTGGCCTTAAATCCCCCCAAGCGCGGCGCGCGCTGCTGTTGCAACAAAAACCCCCGCAGGCGTGGCCGGCGGGGGTTAAATTCATGGAAACAAACAAAAATGATCAGCCATCACCCTCTTCATAGTGTTGATAGACACCCTGCTCCTTGAGCGCATCCACCACCTCTTTGGGCATGTAGGTCTCATCATGTTTGGCGAGGATTTCGGTCGCTACAAACACCCCATCCACATAGGATCCCGTACCCACCATGCCTTCGTTTTCCTTGAACAGATCCGGCAGGATGCCGGTAAAGGTCACTGGCACCGAGGCACCGCCATCTGTCACAGAAAACCGCACAGTTTCACCTTCTTCACGCACAAGAGAGCCATCCTCCACAAGGCCGCCAATGCGAAACACCTCATTGGCCGCAGGTGGCTCAGCCACCACCTGCGACGGAGAGCGGAAGAAATTGATGCCATCGCGCATCGCATAGCCAATCAGGGCCGTGGATACGATCAGGGCTACGAAGGTCAGGATAATCACCTGCACCCGGCGTTGCTTTTTGAGGCTCTTCATCTTTCCTCTCTGGCGCGTACGCGCAATTTACGGGAAGCAAGGGGCCAGCATCAGGCCAGCCGTCTCTTCCTCACCCAACATCAGATTGGCGTTCTGCAACGCCTGCCCGCTGGAGCCTTTGGTCAGGTTGTCCAGCGCCGCAATCACAATGGCGCGCCCTTCGATCCGGTCCCCACTCACACCGATATGGCAGAAGTTAGAGCCACGCACATGGCGCGTGCTTGGCGCTTCGCCAAAGGGCAGCACCTCAATGAACGGTTCCTCCCCATATGCCGCCACAAGAGTCGCATGGATCTCTGCCGCATCGCCCTGCACATAGACCGTCGCCAGAATGCCCCGGTTTGCAGGCACCAGATGGGGCGTAAATTGCACCTTCACCTCACGGCCTGCGATCTTGGAAAACTCCTGATCAAACTCGCCCAGATGCCGATGCGTGCCGCCCACGGCATAGGCATGATAACCTTCGCTCAACTCCGCATGCAGCAGGTTCTCTTTCAAGGACCGCCCTGCGCCAGAGACTGCACATTTCAGATCCAGAATGATCTGATCAAGATCAATCACACCCGCTTCAATCAGCGGACGCAACGCAAACTGACCTGTGGCCGCGTTGCAGCCTGTGCCCGCCACAACCCGCGCCGCTTTGATCTCGTCGCGGTAAAATTCCGTCAGGCCATAGACAGCCTCTTTCTGAATTTCGAGCGCATCATGCTGACCGCCATACCATTTCGCGTATTCCTCAGGGTCGCGCAGCCGGAAATCAGCACTCAGATCCACAACTTTCACATCCGACGGTAAAGCTTTGATAACCTTTTGAGATGTGGCATGGGGCAAGGCACAGAAACACAGATCAACATCGGCAAAATCAATCTCATCAATCTTGCAAAGTGTTGGCAGTGACAGGTGGCGCAAATGCGGAAACACCGCCGCCATTTCCATGCCTGCTTTACGATCGGCGGACAAAGCCACAATTTCCATGGATGGGTGGGTGGCAATCAACCGGACAAGCTCTGCCCCGGTGTAGCCACTGGCGCCAAGAATAGCGATTTTATGGGTCATCTCTTCGACCTCTTCCCTTCATCAGACCGCAGCTTCCACGCGGTCGCCCCGTCATCTACGGGGTAAATAATCCGAAATACATGTGATTGCGAGGGCCTGCGCCCGCAGGTCGCAGCCCTTTGTGTGCATCAGCGGTGTTCAGGCCGCCTGAAAGCTGATTTGTCGTCGCAAAAACTGGGTGGCGCGATCACTCACCTTGCGGGGATCGCCTGTTGTCAGAAACAGATTGTCTTTGCCTTCACCGATCATTTTCGGATGCCGCTCCAGATAGTCCGCCAGCGAATCTGCCACCAGATTGGCCTGACTATACACTTTTACGTCCGCCCCCAAAGCATCTTGAAACGTGTCATGCATCAGAGGGTAATGGGTACAGCCCAAAATCGCTGCCTGCGGCTCAGGCATCTTGCGTTGCAACGCGTCCACATGGCTGCGCACCAAAGCTTCGGCAAGGATCAGATCCCCGTCTTCAATGGCGTCCACTACGCCCCCACAGGCCTGCGCCTCTACATCCACGCCAATTGCGCGAAACGCCAACTCGCGCTGAAACGCACGGCTGGCCACCGTGGCCGGCGTTGCAAACAGCGCCACATGTTTCACTTCCACTTCACGCGGCGGGCTGTTGTCGCCCCAGCTGCGTTCCGTCAGCGCCTCAATCAGCGGCACAAACACCCCCAACACACGTTTGTCACTGGGGATCCAGCTTTCCTGCATCCGGCGCAGGGCGGCCGCGCTTGCGGTGTTACAGGCCAGAATGACCAGATCACAGCCCGCATCCCACATGCGCTCCACCGCCGAGGTGGTCAGGTTGTACACATCATCCGCATCGCGCACCCCATAAGGCGCATGGGCATTGTCGCCAAAATACACCAAGGGCACATCCGGCAAACGTTTACTCACCGCGTCATAAACGGTCAGCCCACCAAGCCCACTGTCAAAAAGTCCAACTGCCACGACACACCTCAATCCGCCTCTTGGGCCTAATGTCTATGTCAGGCCCGATATTTTTCTTCAAACTCATAGCCGTAGCCCAAATTGGCAATCGGCTTTGGCGACAAAGAATAGGTGCTGTGTCGCAGAAAGTCCATGAGCGCCTTAGTGTCTTGCGCGCGGCGCTTAAGCGCATCGGCATCAAGTGGCTCACCAATCACCACCCGCACCGGCGTGTCCACGCGTTTTTTGAACTCCCGGATCAAAAATCCCATGCGCAACGTATAATGCAGGTGGCTTGCAATCTGAAACAAACGGCTGGTGTGGCCGTCAAAATACACCGGCACCACCGTCGCCTCAGATTTCGCCACCATCCGCGCCGTGAACCCGCGCCAGCCCGGATCAAGCGGCGTGCCAAAAGGCCGCTCTGCGGTCGAGACGGTGCCCCCCGGAAAGATGCCCATCGCACCGCCCTGCGCCAGATAGTCCAACGCGGTCTTGCGGGTTTGCAGATTGAGCTTCACCGCCTCTTTGGTGTCATCAAAGCTGATCGGCAAAATGATACGGTTGAGATCTTCAGCCTTGCGAAACACCTGATGTGCCAGAATGCGAAAATCTCCGCGTGTCTCACTCAGGATATGCCCCATCATCAACCCATCCAGAATACCATAAGGATGGTTTGCAATCATGATCAGCGGGCCGGTCTTTGGAATATTGCTGAGCGATCCACCAATCACATCCAGCGTCAGCCCATACCGCTCACGCATGACTTCCCAAAAGTCACGTCCGGCGGCCACTTCATCCTCATAGCCACGCGCACGTTTGATCAGCCTCAAACGTCCCGTGGAGTTTTCCATCATACGGATCATCGCCCGCCCACTGCGGGTCTGGGCGGAATAGGCATAGCTGATGTCGCGGGCAGATTTGAGGGCGGAAGGCATGGCAGGTCTCAGATGTCGTTACTGCGCGCACCCTATGACAGAAATGCGAAAGTTTTTTAACCTTCCTGCGGATCGCAAGCAAAATTCGCCCATATTCTGCAAACAGACCTTATAAAAAGCCCGCCGCAAAAACGGCAGGCTTCCAATGCATAGCCGGCGCAATCAAAGCTTACTCGACTTACTCCGCAGCGGCCTTAATCTGATCCCCTTGCTGCAAAGCCGCCAGAAGCTCCTCGCGTCGCTTGGCAGCTTTGGCTTGATTGGCCATTTTCACCGGCCCAAACCCTTTGATCTGCAATGGCAGCTCTGCCAGCGCCACAGCCGCATCAGGCGCATCCGCACCATGCTCGGATATGATCTCAGCCAGATCAGCCTCATATTGCGCAATCAGGGCGCGTTCCATTTTCCGTTCCGGGTGGCGCGCAAACACATCAAGCGGCGTGCCCCGCAGGCGCTTTAATCTGGCAAGCAGCGGAAACAGCCGCATCATGCCCGCACCATACTCCGACTTAAGCGGGCGCCCATTTGGCCCCTCCTTCGCCACAAGCGGCGGCGAGAGGTGGAACTTCACGGAGAAATCTCCCTCAAAGACCTCTTCCGCCTTAGCGCGTGTCTCCAGATGTAGCCGCGCGACTTCATACTCATCTTTATACGCCAGCAGTTTGTGATAGCCCAAAGCCACGGCCTGCTTCAGACGCGGGTCGGAAATGCTCTCCACCAGCTTGCGATACTTCTTGGCCAACCCCTTGCCCTGATATTTGACAAGATGATCGGCTCGAAAAGCGATCTTTTCCTCCAGTGACTTTGGCATCTGCACCACTTTGGGAGACAGCATGCCAGCCGCCTCTTCCGGATAGAGCACCGCCCAGCGACCAATCTCAAAAGCGCGCAGGTTTTTCTCAACCGCCGCGCCATTCAGCTCAATCGCGCTGACAATCGCCGCGTGGCTCACCGGCACCAGCCCATTCTGCCAGGCCGCGCCAAACACCATCATATTGGAGAAGATCGCATCGCCCATCACCACGCGTGCCAGCTCAGAGGCATCAAACAGCGCCAGCTTGTCTCGTAGCCGCGCCTGCAACGCCACTTCCAGACGCCCAGTCGGCAGCCTGAAATCCGTATCCCGCGTGAAATCACCGGTGATAATCTCATGGCTGTTCACCACAGCGCCCGTGCGCCCTTCTGACGTCAGCCCGAGCGTTTTTGCGCCCGCACTCACCACCAGATCACCGCCAATGAGCGCGTCACATTCGCCCGTGGCAACCCGCACCGCGCTGATGGCCTCCGGCGTCTCCGCAAGACGGCAGTGGATGTGCACCGCGCCGCCCTTCTGCGCCAACCCGGCCATTTCCATCATGCCAGCGGCCTTGCCATCAATCTGCGCCGCCTGACTGAGGATCGCACCAATGGTCACAACACCGGTGCCACCCACGCCGGTGATCACCACATTATGTGTGCCTGCAATCGGCGCAATCTCGGGCATCGGCATCTGCGGCAAATCAAGCGATGCGGTCGCAGCCTTTTTGATCTTGGCCCCTTCGACGGTCACAAAACTGGGGCAAAACCCGTTGAGACAACTGAAATCCTTGTTGCAGCTGGATTGATTGATCTTCCGTTTGCGCCCCAGCTCGGTCTCCACCGGTTCAATCGAAATACAGTTGGACTGCACCCCGCAGTCGCCACAGCCCTCACAAATATCCGTATTTATGAATACCCGCCGATCCGGATCCGGGAACTGCCCCCGCTTGCGGCGGCGACGCTTCTCGCTGGCACAGGTCTGCACATAGACAATGGCGCTCACACCACTGATATCTCGAAACTTTTCTTCAACACTTTTTAGTGCGGCACGTTCTTTGAAAAGGATCCCGGACGGAAACAGACTGGGGTCCACCTCTTCCTTTTCATCATAGACCACCGCAAGCGCCTCCACCCCCATGGCATGAAGCTCATGCGCGATCTTCTGTGGGCTCAGATTGCCGTCATTAGACTGCCCGCCGGTCATCGCAACCGCATCGTTGAACAGAATTTTATATGTGATGTTGGTCCCCGCGGCGAGCGCCGCCCGGATCGCCTGCACACCTGAGTGATTGTAGGTGCCATCGCCAAGGTTCTGGAACACATGTTTGGTTTTGGAAAACGGCGCCTCACCAATCCAATTGGCCCCCTCGCCGCCCATATGGGTAAAGCCGGTGGTCTCCCGATCCATCCACTGCACCATATAGTGGCAACCAATCCCCGCATAGGCGCGGCTGCCTTCGAGCACTTTGGTGGAGGTGTTGTGTGGGCATCCCGAACAGAACCAAGGCGTGCGCGTGGCAATGTCTTCGGCATTGTCCGCCCGCTGCGCCTCTTTCAACGTGGTCATACCGGCCTTCACCGCATCGGTGCCCCGCCCTTCCTCGATCAGAATATCGCCGAGCTTTTCAGCAATCATAATCGGGTCCAGCGCACCACGCGTCGGAAAGAGCTCTTCGCGCCCCATCAAGCCTGCGCCGCCCTTATACCAGCCATAGACCCGACGCCCGCGCCGATCATCAAAGATCGCTTCTTTGATTTGCACCTCAATCAGCTTACGCTTCTCTTCCACCACCACAATCAGATCAAGCCCCTCGGCCCATTCCGTGAAGGTGATCATATCCATCGGGAAAGTCTGCCCCACCTTATAGGTGGTGATCCCCAGCCGCTCCGCCTCTTGCTCATCAATCCCAAGAAGCTGCAGCGCATGCACCAGATCCAACCAGTTCTTACCTGCGGCCACAAACCCAATCTTGGCCCCCGGCTTGCCCCAGACCCGTTTGTCCATCTTGTTGGCCCGGCTGAAGGCTTCTGCGGCAAAGCGTTTGTGATCAATCATCCGCGCTTCCTGCGCATGCGGCGTATCGGTGAGCCGGATGTTTAGCCCGCCTTCCGGCATATCAAACGCGGGGGTCACAAAAGACAGCCGATGTGGATCACCATTCACCACCGCGGTTGCTTCAATTGTGTCCTTCATGGTCTTGAGCCCAACCCAGACACCCGCAAACCGGCTCAGCGCCAGACCATAGAGCCCATAGTCCATGATCTCCTGCACGCCTGCAGGTGAGACCACCGGCATATAAGCATCCACCAGCGCCCATTCGGATTGATGCAGCACGGTCGAGCTTTCGCCGGTGTGATCATCCCCCATGGCCATCAGCACACCGCCATTGGGGCTGGTGCCTGCCATATTGGCATGACGCATCACATCTCCGGTGCGATCCACTCCGGGCCCCTTGCCATACCACAGCCCAAAGACACCATCGAATTTGCCCTCGCCCCGCAGCTCTGCCTGCTGGCTCCCCCAAAGCTGTGTGGCCGCCAAATCTTCGTTCAGACCGGATTGAAACAGCACGTCATGGGCTTCGAGCTCGGCTTTGGCGCGCATCATCTGACTGTCCACCGCGCCCAATGGCGACCCGCGATAGCCGGTGACATATCCTGCCGTGTTCAAGCCTGCCTCGCTGTCTCGCGCCTTCTGCATCAACATCAGCCGCACCAACGCCTGCGTCCCATTTAGCAGAACAAATTCTTTGCTCAGATCCAGTCTGTCATTCAAAGATACCTTTTGGATACTCATCTTGCGCTCCCCTCGCTGGACGGTGTCTTCCAATATAGTGCCTATATTAGGTCGCAATTCCTGACCTATGTAAACATTTTTTTGAACACTTGTTCACTTATCCTTATACGGACGCCGCGCGTTTCCGGATTGCCTTCGGACAAGCATCTGAATTCAATGTATTTTCCAAAAATCCCAAAATAACAAAAATTCAACCACCCAAACACCCCTGCCCCTTTCACTCAAACGTGCAATGCAACCGCCACCGTCATCACGCAAAGCCTTGGATCGCATTTCTCACAGCGCAGGCAGATGCCCTTTTCTTGATCACAGACCAAGGGAAGTGGCGACCTGCCTGTCAATGTCCACCAAGCCAACACAAGACTTTGAAACTTCGTACAAACTTCACTTTTCTTCCGAAGAAATAAGGCCTATTCGGTGCGCCTCTAATTCGAGCATTGGTCAAATAATCTTTGACTGACAACTAACCACATGACACAAAACAACAAAATGGAGCCGTCATGGATTGGGACAAACTCAGAATTTTTCATGCCGTCGCGGATGCGGGCAGCCTGACACATGCAGGCGATGTTTTGCACCTGTCCCAGTCGGCGGTGTCGCGCCAAATTCGCGCCCTGGAAGAATCTTTGAACACCACGCTGTTTCACCGCCATGCCCGCGGCCTGATCCTCACCGAGCAGGGTGAATTGCTGTTTGATGCGACCACCGCCATGAATAAACGTCTGGATGCCGCCTCCGCGCGCATCCGCGACAGCGAAGAAGAAGTGTTTGGCGAGTTACGCGTCACCACCACCATCGGCTTTGGCACTCTCTGGCTCGCCCCGCGTCTGACCAAACTCTATGAACAATACCCTGACCTCAACATCGACCTGATGCTGGAGGAAAAAGTGCTCGACCTTCCAATGCGCGAAGCCGATGTGGCGATCCGCATGAAAGAGCCAAGTCAGGCAGATCTGGTCCGCAAGCGCCTGATGAGCGTGCGCATGCGCCTTTACGCCACACAGAGCTATCTTGAGCAGCACGGGGAACCTGAAAATCTCGCCGATCTGCACGACCATCGCCTGATCTGCCAAAACGTCAATTCCGAACAGATCGGCGCAGGCGCCAGCTTTGTCACCAGCCTGCTCGCCAATGACGTCACCAAGATGCTCTACGTGAACAACTACTTTGGCGTGCTGCAGGCCGTCACACATGATCTCGGCATTGGCGTTCTACCCGATTACCTGATCCAAGATTTCCCGGATCTGGTGCGCGTGGGCGAACACATCGAATCTGCGGAA
This sequence comes from Shimia marina, assembly GCF_001458175.1. Classification (GTDB taxonomy): domain Bacteria; phylum Pseudomonadota; class Alphaproteobacteria; order Rhodobacterales; family Rhodobacteraceae; genus Shimia; species Shimia marina. The sequence continues at coordinate 406,255 of NZ_CYPW01000027.1, read as the reverse complement.
GTCCCAGTATACTTGGCCTTTCCAGAAGAATTGCGCCAATCCAAGCGCATTGCAGCCTTCCGTGATTTTGTTCAGGAAGAGATCATTCTGCACCGCAAGCAATTGCGCGACAAAGAGATTTCCTAAGCTATGCGATAACCGCATAGCAGGCATGCCGACCCTCCGGCAGAAAATCTCTTGAAGGTTTATAAACTGACTACTAATTGATCTCTCGAAGACGATGATTGCTTAGAAGCGCATCATCTTCACCTCCCTGTTGGACTAAGGCCGAGCTTATTGCTCGGCCCTTTTTTTTGCCCGAAGGACGGGGAAATCGGCTGTATCATTTCGATTTCACTTTCTGAAATTCCGATAGACGCCCGGGGTTGGAGCCTTGACCTGATCACACAAAAGTCATCTCATTGATGGGATTTTTTTTCAGCATAGAGTCCCTCATGAGACAGATCGTATCGTCCATATTGCTGACACTTCTTCTAAGTGTTGGCGGTATCACGGCGGCAGAGGCCCAAGGCCTCCCAACCACCACAGCATCCTCGGCCCCTGCCGAAGACGTGGTCGACATTAACCCATCAGAAATGACGTCCGAGGCCATCAACGCCATGGTCGCCCGCATGTCCGACGATCAGGTGCGTTCAGTTTTGCTGGACCGGCTGGATGCCGTGGCTGCAGATGGCACAGCGCCTGAGGCTCCCAAAACGCTGGTAGAGCGGGTCGCCGCGCTTTGGACAGCCTTCTCTCAGCCGCTGCTGGACGCGGTGCGCAAGCTGCCTGCCGTCATCCCCGCTCAGATCGAGGCCTTTGGAAACTTTTCCGCTGCACATGGCGGCTTTGGTGGGGTCCTGTCGCTCTTTGGCGTGACGGCCTTGTTGCTCGTCGTGGGTCTCGGTGTCGAATATGCTGTGCGCACCTGGCTTATCAAAGTGCGCAATCCTCAGGTTGCAGAGGGGGATACGACCCTGAGGGAAGCCCTGACTTTCCTGTTCAAACGCTTCCTGCGCGAAATTTTTGGTCTGGTGATTTTCTATGTCACCGTGCGCGCACTTGGCCGCACCATTCTGGATCCACATCAAGCCACCTTCGTAGCACCTTTCATTGGCTACATGATCTGGATGCCCCGTATCGCGGCGGCCTTCTCCCGCTTCCTGATGGCGCCAAAGCGCCCGGATCTGCGTCTGGTCAATGTCAATGACCGCTGGGCCAGCTTCATCCACCGCCACATCATCGGCATCGTTGTCTTGGGCGGCGCAACCATTTTTGTGGTGCAGTTCAACGTCATCAATGGCGTGCCTGCCGGGGAAACCCGCATCGGCTTCTGGATCGACTCCATGGTCTATCTCTATATCGCCTATGTCGCATGGACAGCCCGTGAAGGCTTTGCGGACATGATGCGCGGCGATGATCCGGACCGCACCGAGTTTGACGAAGCCATGGCACGAGCCTACCCATATTTCGCGCTGATCGTTGCGGGCGGCACTTGGGTGCTGGTCTCCATCATCATCGGTCTGGGCAAGGTTCAGCTTCTGCTGAATGGTGCGCATTACACCACCATGTTCTGGCTGCTGATCGCCCCCGTGATCGATACCGGCATTCGCGGCCTTGTCCGCCATCTGGTGCCCCCGATGCAAGGCGAAGGTGCCGTCGCACAGGAAGCCTATGTGGCCACCAAACGCAGCTATGTGCGCATCGGTCGTGTGATCGCCGTTGGTGCCGTGCTGGCGCTGATTGCGCGCGCATGGAATGTCGCCCTGTTTGATCTCTTCCAGGATCGCGCAGGCATCGGCGACAACCTCTTCAGCTTCGCCATGACCGTGATCGTGGGCTATGTGGTCTATGAGGGTGTCAGCCTCTATATCAACCGCCGTCTGGCGGCGGAGATGACCGCATTGGGCATGAGCCAGGAAGATGCCGACAATGAAATGGGAGGCGGCGGCGCATCGCGTCTCTCCACTGTGCTGCCCCTTCTGCTGGTGACCGCACAGGGCGTGATCATTGTGATCTTCGGCCTGCTTTCGATCGGCAACCTTGGCATCGACATCACGCCGCTTCTGGCCGGCGCGGGTATTGCAGGTCTCGCCATCGGTTTTGGCGCGCAAAAACTGGTGACCGATGTGGTCTCAGGCGTGTTTTTCCTCGTGGATGATGCTTTCCGCGTGGGTGAATATGTGGAGATTGACGGCACCATGGGCGCGGTTGAGAAAATCTCGATCCGCTCCATGCAGCTGCGCCACCACCTTGGCCCCGTGCACACCATCCCCTACGGCGAAATCCCCAAACTCACCAACTACTCGCGTGACTGGGTGATCATGAAGCTCAAATTCACCGTGCCGTTTGATACCGATCCCAACAAGGTCAAAAAGATCTTCAAAAAGATCGGTCAGGAAATGCTGGTGGAAGAGCTCTACAAAGATGACTTCCTGCAGCCGTTCAAATCGCAGGGTGTGTTTGACATCGATGATGTCGGCATGATCATCCGCGGTAAGTTCATGGCCAAACCGGGCAAGCAGTTCATGATCCGCAAAGAGATCTACAACCGCGTCAAAGCTGCCTTTGCAGAAAATGGCATCGACTTTGCCCGCCGCGAAGTGCGCGTGGCCTTGCCAGAAGCGGCCAAAGACCTGCCAGAGGCGGACAAGGCTGCCCTCACCGCTGCCGCTGCTGCCGCCGCTCAGCAGCAACAAGAAGGCGAAGGTGCCGCAGCCCCCTCCAAAGGGCCGGATTGATCTTCAAAGGAAGCATAAGATGGCACTTCCCCTCTTAGGCAAAACACAGAAACGGCAGGCGCATTTTGCGCCTGCCGTCTTGTTCTGTGCCAGCCTGATTTCCCTTATGGCATTGAGCCCCGCAGCCTTTGCCGATCCCGTCGAAAACAACCCGCTGGGGCAACCGCTGGAAACCGCAGCCTCAGATGAGGGCTACGGTTTGCGCGAAGGCTCCTTTGTGGTGGCCCCCATTCCCTTCAAAAACGTGTTGATCGGTGCTGGCCTGGTGCTCGGTGGCGGCTACCTGTTTCAAATGGATGCGGAAAGCGACACCTCCTATCTGGGTGTGGCCGCCATGCGCAGCGAAAACGGCTCGCACGCCGTTGGCCTTGGCGGCAACTTCGCCTTTGACAACAACCAATGGCAAATGGGCGTCACGCTGGCCGATGCGGAGGCCAAATATGATCTCTACCTTGGCAACCTTCCCGTTCCTGTGCGCCAGACTGGTCAGATTTTTGACAGCAAACTCTTTTACGGACTCACGCCAGAACTGCTGATCGGCGGTGGTCTGCGCTATGTCACCACCTCACTGGGATATGACAGCGCCGCAGGCGGCCCGCCCCTGCCCGAAGCCGAGCTGGATCTCGCCCATTTCAGCCTGCTGGGCAAATGGGACACCCGCGATGACAGCTTTTCGGCCCGCACGGGCCACCTGCTTGAGGCCGACATCAGCTACGGCAATGTCGTCAGCGCCAGCAGCCGCGACTATGTCAAAGCCTCCCTCTCCTTCACCTACCACCAGCCCATTGGGGCTCAGGACAGCCTTGCTCTGCATCTGGTTGGCTGCACGGTCTCTGATGCCGCACCTTTCTTTGACAAGTGTTCTCTGGGGGGCACCGACAATTTTCGTGGCTACAGCCCGGCGGAATTTCTGGACAACGATCTGCTCTCCGCTCAGATCGAATACCGCCACCAATTGTTCTCCCGCCTTGGGCTCGTCGCCTTTGCCGGCGTCGGCGACACAGGCAGCGCGCTTTCTGACATCAACGACGATGGCCTGAAATACGCAGGCGGCCTTGGCCTGCGCGTCCAACTCTCCAAGAAGTTCAAAGCCATGCTCTCTGTGGACGCTTCTGTCAATGAGCGCAGCGAAGACCTGCTTTATGTCTATGTCGGACAGCGCTTCTGACATCTGATAGACCCTGATCATTGCCCGGAGCACCCCGCGCATTGCACCACGCTTCGGGCATATTTACAGCATCAAAAGCAGGCGCAGCCTGACGTGGCGCTTTAATCTCTTCCCCTTTTGTCTCTCCTGCCCTAAAAGCCCCTCAAACGCTATTTATTGGGGACTCTCGCCACATGCAGGAACCGGCCATCACCACCGATCTCATCGAAGCTCATGGACTGAAGCCTGACGAATACGAATTGATCCTTGAGATCATCGGACGCGAGCCCACCTTCACTGAGCTGGGCATTTTCTCGGCCATGTGGAATGAGCACTGCTCTTACAAATCTTCGAAAAAATGGCTGCGCACCCTGCCCACCGAAGGCCCACAGGTGATCTGTGGCCCCGGTGAAAACGCTGGCATCGTGGACATTGGCGATGGCGATGCGGTTGTTTTCAAAATGGAAAGCCACAACCACCCGTCCTACATTGAACCCTATCAAGGTGCCGCCACCGGTGTTGGCGGCATTTTGCGTGATGTCTTCACCATGGGCGCACGCCCCGTGGCCGCCATGAACTCGCTCTCCTTTGGCGAAACCTCCCACCATAAAACCCGCCAGCTTGTAAACGGTGTGGTCGAAGGTGTCGGCGGCTATGGCAACTGCTTTGGCGTGCCAACCGTGGGCGGCGAAGTCCGCTTTCATGCGGCCTACAATGGCAACTGTCTTGTGAATGCCTTTGCCGCAGGCCTTGCGAAGACCGACAGCATCTTCTACTCCGCCGCCTCTGGCGTCGGCATGCCTGTGGTCTATCTGGGGGCCAAAACCGGCCGTGATGGTGTCGGCGGCGCAACCATGGCCTCTGCCGAATTTGACGACACCATCGAGGAAAAACGCCCCACCGTTCAGGTCGGCGATCCCTTCACCGAAAAGCGCCTGATGGAAGCCACGCTGGAGCTGATGCAGACCGGTGCCGTGATCTCCATTCAGGATATGGGCGCAGCCGGTCTGACCTGTTCCGCCGTGGAAATGGGCGACAAAGGCAAACTGGGTGTCAAACTCAACCTCGAAGACGTGCCACAGCGCGAAGAAAACATGACAGCCTATGAAATGATGCTGTCTGAGTCGCAGGAACGCATGTTGATGGTGCTCAAACCAGAGCTTGAGGCCGAGGCCCGCGCCGTCTTTGAAAAATGGGATCTGGATTTCGCCATCGTCGGTGAAACCATCGCCGAAGACCGCTTCCTGATCATGCACAACGGCGAAGTCAAAGCCGACCTGCCGCTCTCCCCGCTCTCTGGCCGCGCACCGGAATATGACCGCCCATGGGTGGAAACCCCGGCCGCCGAAGAGCTGGGCGACGTGCCCTCCATTGATGCCATCGACGGCCTCAAGGCGCTGATCTCCACGCCAAACTATGGCGGCAAACAGTGGGTCTATGAGCAATATGACACCACCGTCATGGGCGACACGGCCCAACGTCCTGGCATGGGCTCCGGCGTGATCCGCGTGCATGGCACCGACAAGAAACTGGCCTTCACCTCGGACGTGACCCCACGCTACGTGAAAGCCAACCCAACCGAGGGCGGCAAACAGGCCGTGGCCGAAGCCTACCGCAACCTGACCGCCGTGGGCGCCAAACCACTGGCCACCACCGACAACCTGAACTTCGGCAACCCGGAAAAGCCTGAGATCATGGGGCAGTTTGTGGGCGCAATCAAAGGCATCGGCGAAGCCGTCGCAGCGCTGGACATGCCGATCGTCTCCGGCAACGTGTCGCTTTATAATGAAACCGACGGATCTGCGATCCTGCCAACGCCAACCATCGGCGCGGTAGGTCTGATTGCTGCGGGCGAAGAGCCTATCTTGGGCGACGTGCGCGACGGCCATGTGGCGCTTGTGGTGGGCGACACCACCGGCCATCTGGGCCAGTCCGCCCTGCTGACCGAAGTCTTCAACCGCGAAGACGGCGACGCACCCCATGTGGATCTGGAGGCAGAGCGCAAAAACGGTGAGTTCATCCGCGAAAACCGCGACTGGATCAAAGCCTGTACCGATCTGGCCGATGGCGGCCTTGCGCTGGCAGCCTTTGAAATGGCCGAAGCCGCAAGCGTGGGCGTCCAACTGGATATGGACGACACCCCAACGCTGTTTGGCGAAGATCAGGCCCGCTATCTGGTGGCTTGCAACTTTGATCAGGCCGAAGCGCTGATGATCAACGCGGCCAAAGCCGGTGTCACCATCACCTCCGTGGGTCGCTTCAGCGGCGATACCGTGAAATTCGGCGGCGCAGAAGCCTCGCTGGCAGAGCTTTCGGACATCTTCCGGGGCAGCTTTGCAGCGGCGGTGGCCTGAGAAAATGCAACGGAGGGCGCCGGAGCTCCCGGCGCTCTCTGACGACTGCGCCAACTGTGCAGCCCTCTGCTGTGTGGCCTATCCCTTTGACGCAGACGAAGACTTTGGCCTGCTCAAACGCGCCGACACCCCCTGCCCCAATCTCTCTGACAGCTGCTTTGACTGCACCATTCACAAGGACCTGATCCCGCGCGGCTTTGCCGGCTGCGTGGCCTATTCCTGTGCCGGGGCCGGGCAACGAGTCACCCAGCAACTGTTTGAAGGTGAGGACTGGCGTGAAGATCCCGATCTGCTGGAACATATGGCCTATGCGCTGCGCGTGCTGCGCCCCATCCATGAAGCCCTTCTGCTGCTCAAACAGGCGCAGCAAATCCGAGTGCCACAAAGCGTCGCAGCCCAGGGCGCGGTCCTGATGGCGGCGCTGTGTCCGCAAGACGCCAAATCCATCTATGATTTTGAGGATTATGAAGTGCAGGATGCTTTGGCAGATGTGCCTGCCTACCTTCAATCGCTTGCGCCTTTCGTATGAACCTCCGGAAACCGGCTTGCAGAGCGGCGCAGCGCCACTTACATTTTTTCTGAACGACACAAAGGAATAGCCAATCATGCCGATGAGCGCCCATCAAATCGAGGAACTTCTGCGCGAGACTTTCCCGGACGCCGATATTCAGGTCGGCGGTACCGACGGTGTGCATATGTCCGCCATGGTGATTGACGAAAGCTTTCGCGGCAAAAACCGCGTCCAGCAACAGCGTGCCGTCTACGCCGCCCTTAAAGGGAAGATGGATGGCCCCTCAGGTGAGTTGCACGCGCTCGCATTGACCACCAAAGCACCGGAATAAGCGCAGGACATGGATGGGCTCTTACCTTTTCTGATCCCTGCCGTGGTCGCCCTTGTCGCATTGAATGCTTGGGTCGGCCGCAATCGCAGCGGTTTGGTGGAGGAAGAAGATGATCCAGAAAACCACGTGCTGCGCTCCGATTATCAGTCCGGCATGGGCGGCGGCGCACAGCGGACTTGGAAAGTGCCCAAAGACCCGGATGCCTACGCCCGCCTCTTTGTGCCCAAGGACAAAGACTGACTGAGAGAGATCAGGCGCTGCGCGAACCTGCGCTTGATCATTGGCAAGCCCCGCCTGCTCTCCTATATGACATGCAACTGACACGGCCCAGCCCGCCGAAAGGAAACGCAAATGACCGACGTTAAAGACCGCATCGACGAAATCGTCAAAAATAATAACATGGTGCTCTTCATGAAAGGCACCAAAGATATGCCCCAATGCGGTTTCTCCTCCCGCGTGGCTGGCGTGCTGAACTACATGGCCGTGGACTATGCGGATGTGAACGTGCTTGCGGACGAAGAAATCCGTCAGGGCATCAAAGATTACTCCGACTGGCCCACCATCCCTCAGCTTTATATCAAAGGCGAGTTTGTGGGTGGCTGTGACATCATCACAGAGATGACCCTGTCGGGTGAGCTGGACACGATGTTTGATGACAACGGCGTCGCCTATGACAAAGACGCCGCAGATAAGATCCGCGAAGCCAACGCGTAAAACGTTCCGAAAAATTGCCAAAGCCCCGTCATAACAGACGGGGCTTTTTGCTTATGCGCGGCTTTTGCTCAAGCGCGTCCTGCCATTCGCGCCAAAGTGCCGTCTCGATCCAGAAACTGGTGTTTCAAAGCCCCCGCAATATGCAAAGCCACTGCTGCCACCATGGCCAAAGCCGTGATCTCATGCACAGCATAGGCCGCATCTGACACCCAGTCGATTTCTGGCCCGGCTGGTACGGTGAACAGTCCGAAAAATCCAATGCCACGCCCGCCAAACAGGGATCCAAGCACACCAGACAAGGGAAGGACGACAATCCCGGCCAACAGCACCCAATGGGCCAGACCGGCCATGACGTGCTGCCAACCGCGATGCAAAGGTTCAATAAATCCCTGGCGCAGACGCCATCCCACGCGCCACACGCCCAACATCAGGATCAGCAAGCCAAGCGCCTTGTGAAAACCGATCAGCTCGCCTTTGCCGGGGCCTCTGGGAACCACCCGAAACACGTAAAATCCAAACGCCAGCGCCCCAATCATCAAAATCGCGACAATCCAATGATTCCAACGCGATACCCGATCATAAATAGCTCGTACCTGCGACACGACACACTCTCCTGCAAGATAACATTTCCAAGGTCCAAAGACCTTCTGTCTCTTGCACGCACCGCGTGCTCCTTTCCGTCGCACAGAAGCAACCTTTTTTCGCTTTGCTTGTGCCTAGCGGTTAAAGCCCGGAATATTCCCTTCCACACGATAAACCTGCAAACGCCCATCCCGGCTCAACCCGCCCGGATGAGAGCCCGGTGCCCCTTCGGGCACCTCCTGTCCCACCTCCGCATAATGCGCCACCCACTCCGGCATCAGCTCCCCGCTTTGCGTGTCCCGAAAACTCAGTGGCGTATTGGGAAACAACGCCGCGCCCCCATTGGCATGGCAGAACATCTCAAGGATCAGTTCACTGCAATAAAGCGCCTCAGAGCTGCTGCTGTAGTAAGGATCATAAGGCAGCCCAAGGCGCCCGAGACCAAATTCCAGCGCAGCTGGGATCAACACCTGATAAGGCGCGCTCAGCCGCGCAAACAACAATCTGGGCCGGGCATGCGCGCAATGGCTGCGCGCGGCGTACTCCTCCAGAGATGTCAGCCGTACAACCGGATCAATCGCCTCCAACACACAGAGCGCGTCGTCCTGATCTATGACAATGCCAACATGGTTGAGTCTGGCTCCGCGATGGCCTTCGACCACCGCAGAAATCAGGTTATCATCTTCCCCAATCGCCGCAAAAATAAGATCCCCTGCGGCCAATTGCGGCAACGCACTTCCGCTCACCCGGCAGCCTTTTCCTCAACCAGATCCGCGAGCGATTCTGCCCGCGCCGCCATCTCTGCCAGCGTCTGTGTGACCGTTTCGGGAATGGTGGGCACCTCAATCTTCTCAGGCTCCGGCAAAGGTGCATCGCGCAGTTCTTTGATCTCTGCCTCTCGCGTGGCGATCTTGGCCTGCGCATCCCGCAGCTGATCTTCCAGCCCAGCGGTCTTATCCGCCAGCATCAACCCTGCCATCAACAACATACGTGCCTCAGGGATCCGACCGGCCTGCGCAATCAGAACTTTCGCCTGATCATCCAGCATCTGCGCCGCAGCACGCAGAAAGTGCTGTTCACCATCCTGACAGGCCACTTCAAACACCCGTCCGCCAATTTCAATCTGAACCTCAGGCATTATACGTCTCCTGCCTCTTCACGGGCCTCGGTCATCACCTCTTCCTCAGGGGTATCCTCTGCGGGTGCCGCCACCTCAACAACTTCCGCGACACCGCCCTGCACAAGCGGGCGCAGCTCAGCCAGAATCAAAGCCGTCTCTGTGATTTCCGCTTCGCGCAGCGCCGTCAGCGTTGCCAGATCCGCTTGCAGCGCCTGGGTCACAGTGGACAGCTCTACCATCTCACCTTTTTCAACCTGATCGCGCAATTGCTGATTGGCTCCCCGTTCCCGGCGTACCATCTGACGCAGACGCCGCAGACGCTTGGCCAGTTCATCCAAAAGCGCACGGTTCTCCGCCACCGCAGCGGTCTCTGCCGCATCGGTTTCAGTCGGCGCTTCTGCCTCCGCCTCCTGAAGCTCTTCCAGCTTATCCGCCGCTGCCGCTGCCGCTGTCTCCGCCGCCTCCGCGCGGGCTTCTGCGGCCATCAAGGCCTGCGAATGCTCTTCTGCTGCCTTGCTCAACGCAGCTTCAACTGCGGCCTCGCCCGCGGTTTCCGAGGCTGTCTCTGCCGCCGCACGCGCCTCTTTCTCCGCGGTCAATTCTTCTTCGAGTTCGTCTTGCCGCGCCGTCAGCGCACGCACGCGTTCTTCCATCTGCGCGGTGACCAGCGCTTCGTTTTCCAACGCCCGGCGCAACGCCTGAACGTCATCGCCCTCATCCGGCTCAGCAACCACGGCCTGCATCGCATCCACGCCACGCGCAATGCGCTCCAGCGCCGAGCTCAGCCTGCCTTCAAGTTCGCTGATGTCACTCATGTGCCTCGTCCTTTCCGGTCGGGTTCTTGTTGACCCGCGTTTTGACCCACGTTCTGTCGCGTGTCCGTCTGCTTATGACGTCGTCTTAACGAATCGCGCCAGCACGCTCAATGGGGTGAGTGTATCCAATGGCTTGCGAAATTGCGCCCCCCTCTCCGCAGGAAAACCACCCGCATTTGCCGCGTAAATTAACACCTCAAAGCCCTTGTTAGGTTGCTATTAAGCATAAAACTGCTATTGACCCGACAACCTAACCCCTAGACCCAGAGGAGCGCATCCGTGGATATCGCCGCACTGCGTGAAAAGAACCCTGAACATTGGATGAAAGCTGCTGCCATCCGTGCCCTGACACTGGATGCGGTTGCTGCCGCCAATTCCGGTCACTCCGGCATGCCTATGGGCATGGCCGATGTGGCGACCGTGCTGTTTGAGAAGCACATGAAATTTGACGTGGCCGCGCCAAACTGGCCGGATCGCGATCGTTTCATCCTCTCCGCTGGCCACGGCTCCATGCTGATCTACTCCCTGCTCTACCTCATGGGCGACAAGCAACTGACCCATGAGCAGCTGGTGAACTTCCGTCAGATGGGCGCCCTCACCGCGGGTCACCCGGAAAACTTCCTGCTCGACGCCGTGGAAACCACCACCGGCCCATTGGGTCAGGGCATTTCCAACGCCGTTGGCTTTGCCATGGCCGAAGAGATCCAGCGCGCGCAGTACGGCCGCAAGCTGGTGGATCACTACACCTATGTCATCGCCGGTGACGGCTGCCTGATGGAAGGCATCTCTCAGGAGGCCATCGGCCTTGCTGGTCGCCACAGCCTCGGTCATCTGATCGTGCTCTGGGACAACAACAACATCACCATCGACGGCACTGTTGAGCTCTCTGATCGCACCGATCAGGTCAAACGCTTCAAAGCCTCCGGCTGGCATGTGCTGGAAATTGACGGCCACGATCCAGAAGCGATCGATGCCGCCATTGAGGCCGCCAAGAAAACCAAAAAACCGTCGATGATTGCCTGTAAAACGCACATCGCCATCGGCCACGCGGCACAGGACACCTCCAAGGGCCATGGCGCTCTGACCGATGCCGACCAACTGGCCGCAGCCAAAGACGTCTACGGCTGGACCGACGGTGCCTTCGAAGTGCCTGCCGAGATCAAAGCCCAGTGGGAAGCCATCGGCGCCCGTGGTGCGGCTGATCGCGAAGCCTGGGAAGCGCGCTTTGCCGAGGCCTCCAAGCAGAAACAGGATCGCTTCAACCGCGCCTATGCTCTGGATGTTCCCAAGAAGCTCTCTGCAACCGTGAAAGCGCTGAAAAAGCAGATTTCCGAAGACAAACCTTCCGTGGCCACTCGGAAATCGTCTGAGATGGCACTGGCCGCGATCAACCCGATCATGCCGGAAACCGTGGGCGGCTCTGCGGACCTGACCGGTTCCAACAACACCAAGACCGGCGATCTCGGCGTGTTTGACACCGACAACCGCAAAGGTCGCTATGTCTATTGGGGCATCCGTGAGCACGGCATGGCCGCCGCAATGAACGGCATGGCGCTGCACGGCGGTATCCGCCCCTACGGCGGCACCTTCTTCTGCTTCACCGACTATGCACGCCCCTCCATGCGTCTGGCCGCGCTGAGCAAAATCCCCACCGTGTTCGTGATGACCCACGATTCCATCGGTGTGGGCGAAGATGGCCCAACCCACCAGCCGGTCGAACACCTCGCAATCTGTCGCGCGACCCCGAACACTTATGTGTTCCGTCCAGCAGACTCCGTGGAAACTGCCGAAGCCTGGGAAATCGCGCTGACCAGCAAAGAGACCCCTTCCGTGATGGCGCTGACCCGTCAGAACCTGCCAACCCTGCGCACCGAGCACAAACTGGCAAACCTGACCGAGAAAGGCGCGTATGTGCTGGCCGAGGCTGAGGGCAAACGTCAGGTGATCTTGATCGCCACCGGCTCTGAGGTCTCCACCGCGATGGAAGCCAAAGCGCTTCTGGAAGCGGAAGGCATCGGCACCCGCGTGGTGTCCATGCCCTGCATGGAGCTCTTTGCGCAGCAGGATGAAGCCTACCGCCGCAAGGTTCTGCCAGCCGGCGCAGCCGTGCGCGTTGGCGTAGAGGCGGCTGTGCGCGCCGGTGGCTGGGATCAGTGGCTGCTGGGGGAACGCGCCCGTCCAGGCAAATCCGACTTTGTCGGCATGTCGAGCTTCGGGGCCTCCGCTCCAGCGGGTGAGCTGTTTGAAAAGTTCGGCATCACCGCAGCCAATGTGGCCCAAAAGGCCAAAGACTTGCTGTAAGTCACTCACGCAGATGACCTTCGAAAAGCGCCCTTTCTTTGGGCGCTTTTTTCATTTAAATCATCCCAAGGTTGAAACAACTCCTCCCCTTTTGATAAACGCTGCATACACAAGATATCAGAGGATCACTCAAAAACATGCGCCAACCGTTGCCTCTTGCTCTGGTCCTCTGTCTTGGAACAATTCTGCCTCCCACCCCAGTCACCTCTCAATCTATTCCTCTCCACGAGATGAATGTGGCCAACCCTGACGATGCACAGCTGTCCCGCGAAATTCACGCGCGGCTGAATAGCCTGCCGGGTGAAGCCTACGGCTGCCGAAACATACGAAAAGAAATGCGTAAACTGCGTGAGAGTGAGCGCTACTCAAAGTTCTTCTTTGCTTTTGCCAAACGTAATACCTCTGCCCTGTTTGGCGCACGCGGCTGTGGATATGCTTGGAATATTGATCCACAGGTCGCACAGGACCAAGCTATGGCGCATTGCAAGAACATTGAAAAAGAACTGACTGACGGCAAGGGCCCAAGCACATGTGAATTAGCGAACTAACCAAATTCCCCCCCCCATCTGCGCATTCTGTGGGGCAGACGCCATCATCTCTTCGAACGGCCAACCTTTCAGCCGAAACGCATCACAGCCATGCGCGCCCACCTCAAAGCCCTCAGAAAACACCAAAGCCGCACCCGCCAACCTTTCTATCGTCAGTGCTTCAGACCTCAGATCCGGCACCTCTTTTGCTTGGGGCAACATGCCATCCCAGCCCCCTAAAGCCGCATGGGGAACCGGGTCAAATGGCGTAATATCAAATGCCCTTAGAAAACCTCCCTGACAGTTGTGGCGGTTCTTGGCCGGCAACTGCTTGTCATCAGGAAACCCTGTCTGCGTGCAGGCCATCCCCTGAACAAACATGCCGCTGTGCCAGTCCACACCATGAAAGGCATTGCGTTCAGCGCTCCGATCCTCGGGATAATCTTTTTCAAACAGCCCCAGCAGCGTATAATAGTCTTTCCAGAACGTCGTCGTGACCTTCTTGACGTAAGCGGTTCGGGTCTGAACAGAATTAAACAGCGACCATAGATTGTGGCGTGGCTTTGCCACCTTGCCCGTGCCTGGCTCTGGCTCTGGCTTGAAAAATTTGAATATCTTACCGCCTTGATTGATCTGCTGCCCCGGTTTTCCCGGACGGCGGTCGTTCAGCACCCGATTGCCAATGATGAACATATCCCTGATGCTCACCTGATCTGTCGAATAGACCGCATGCAGATTGTAAAACGCATTATTGAGAACATACCAGTTCTGCGCCCCAGTTTCCGGCTCAATGGCATTGTCACGAATGAAGGAAAACATGTTACGATAAATCGCCACATCTTTGTTGCGGGCCACCACGGGACGACCTTCATCATCCAGTTTCAGCAGCGCACTGTCCCTGTCATCCATATCCATACGAATGCCATTAAACGCATGGCGGATATCGCAGTCGCGAATGGTAACGCCACCTTCAATATTGTAGCTGCCAAAAAAAGCCCCATTGAGGTGGCTATGGTCCCGATATCCCGGCGATGCCTTCACCTGCCCCCAATCCACGCGCCCTTCCCACATGTCGTAGTCCGGATCCTGTATCCACTGACACTTTTCAATCAGCAGGTCCCGACAGGGTACATCGGCCAATTGGCGGGCATAAATGAAAAACCGCCCACGCTCCGCCTGACACGACCGCACGGTTATATTTCGCACCGCCCGCAAAAACAGAACCGAAGGCCAGCACCGGTCAAACTTCAGGCGCTCAATGACAATGTGGCTTACCTGAAAAAGCTTGATAAAAGCAAAATCACCATCCAGTGGCTCCATGCCCGCATGGCGACCCTCTGCTGTCGCACGTTGCCCATCAAGCAATGGCGGCTGATTAGGGTCATGTGCGGTGATGGTAATCGGGGCGCCCTCTTCTCCCGATGCCTGTAAGACAACAGGTTCACAATACGTGCCAGGCAGAAGTCGAACCTGATCGCCCGCGCGCGCACGGTTAAGTGCCGTCTGTAATTCATCAACCCAGATTTGTTGCTGGTCAACCGCATAGTATCCCGGTTGCGGCGCTGCCAAAATGTGAACCATATCAATCCTCAATACTTAACTTACCAAAACATGCGCCCATTCAGACGCGATCACATCGAAAAATCAACGCTCCCCTGCACACCCGCGCGCCACATTCCCCCTATCCTTACGCTTCGTAACTCTCTATCAGCCTAACAACTTCCATGGGGCCTGCGCCCCCCGTTTTAGGATCCCGACATGCTCGCCACTCTTGCCAAGCGGACCCTTCTGGTCCTTGTCGGCCCCGCCATCTTTCTGTTTGTGGCAAGCGCCCCAACCTTCTGTGGCGGCAAACGTGGCTTCCGTGGCTGGTACTGGCGGCGTGTGTCACGCGCCTGTTCCTGGCTTTTGTGGTTTCTCGATGTGACGGTAGAGATTTCTGATGCCGCCCGCGAAGCGCTGCGCACCGATGAGAACTCAATCATTGCCGTCAACCACCGCAGCCATCTGGATGGGTTCAGCATGCTGCATGTGATCCCGGATGAGAAATGGGTGACCTTTGGTGCCAAAAAAGAGCTCTGTGAAGCGGCGTTGCTCAAACGTGGATTTGAGGGCGCAGGTCTGCTCAAAATCGACCGTCAGAAAGGTCGTGATGCCCTGAGCTCTCTCACAGATGCCATCAAAGAGATGCCCAAGCGCCGCTCCCCCATCCTCTTTGTGGAAGGCACCCGCGCCGCCAAACCCGGTCTTGCGCCTTTCAAGGCGGGCGCCGTCCTGATCGCCCAAGAAACCGGCCGCGCTGTGCGCCCTTTTGTCATCAGCCATTCCGACAGGCTCCTGCCGCGCGGCAAAGTGTTCCCCTTCAAAGGCACCATTCACATCGACGTTCTGGACCAGATGCTGTTTGCGTCTGACGAAAACACAGACGCCGCCGTCGCCCGCCTGCGCGGTGCCATGGCCGCCGCCTATGACAGACAAACCGGCGAGACGACCCCACAGTAAAAAAGGCGCCTCACCGGGCGCCTTTTTCCTTGATACACTCTGTCCCCGACGGGATCAGAACGGAGATCCTGTGCAGTCACTCAACGCCGCCGTGGTCATGGTGGTGCCATTGATCGTCAGACTTTCTCCCGGCTGATTGGTCAGCTCCGTCCCATAGAACGGCCCCACCAAAGCGGCACAATCGCCCGCCGTATTGGTCACGGTGATGTCCCCGGTGGCGTCCACAGTCGGCCCGAAGAAATACGCCCCAGAGAGCGCGGCATTGTCCACCGACACCCCATCAAAGTCGATATTGGTCACCGGCCCCCCATTAAAGCCAAAGCTGTCGCCCTGAAAATGCACACCATGGGTGCCAGCATTGCGGATCGCGACGTTTTCAAAGCTGACATTGTGCACCGGATTGAGGAAGATCCCTGCCCGGGATGTGCCATCAATCGTGACGGTGCTGAACTGCATATCCGGATCAATCGCATTCGCATCCAGCCCAAGACCATTCACAAACATCAATCCGTTGATGCCACCGCGCAAAGTACCATTGTTCAGTCGGGTCTCCCCGCCAGATTGGATCACGATCAAATCCATGTCCTGCGCCTGCGCGCTATTGTCGATGGTGATATTCTCCATCTGCAGCCCCTCCACCGCGACCGCCAGAATACCTTCGCGGCGGCTGTTGGTGATGGAAACATCTTCCAGCGTGATGTTGCTCGAAGCGTCCTGAATGCTGTTGGAGAAATTGGCCGTGTCAATCCGCGAGCCCAGGAAGAACCCATAGGTCACATCCGTCATCTCAATGTCAGCAAACCGCGCGTTCGTCACACCCACCGCATTGACCGCAGAGTTGGGCACATTGTTGGGCGAAAATATCGAGAACTCACAAAGCGAGTTGTTTTCACAGATCGGCATCTCCGTGAAGCTGGCATCCGTCAGACTGAAGTCCGAACTGTCCCGCAGCAGCACGCCGTTGTCGGTCGCCCGCGCCAGCGAGAAACCCTTGATGGACACATTGGTGCTGTTGGCAATCGACACGCCATTGCCTCCAACGTCCGCCACCGAAACATTGGTCAGACGGCCGTTCGTTACCTGATTAAAGTAAACCCCGTCAGAGGTGGTGTTGCTGACCGAGACGCCGCTGGCCCACACGTCAGAGACATTCTGACCAACCAGCGCACGCTCCCCGCCAGAAAGTGCAAACCCGGACACACCACTGTTGTCAGACAGGGTCACCACGTCATTGCCCGCCGAAGCCGACAGCTGCGCAGCCGTGCCGCTGTTATAAAGCGGCATATCCACCCCACTCTCAGAGCGCACCATGACTGCGCCGCCGCCACCGATCAACATCTGGCCCTCTGCCAGCGTCAGACCAGAGGCTTCTGTAAAGCTGCCTGAGGCAAAGACCACAGAGTTTTCACCGGCATCACTCAGAACTGTCGCAAGATCATCTTCGGCCCGCGCAGCACCGGCATTCTGCACCGCCGCTGCGCTGCCCCCCTCAACACGACGGAAGGTGCTGATGTCACGGCCGCCAATCTGAACACCTTCCTGCGCGCCATAGGCGCCACGTTGCAGCGTCACATACTCACGGCGGATCACGTCCCGCAGCAGGTCGCGCTGCGCCTTGTGCTTCTTCCCTCCCAGAGGAATGGTCAGGCTCAGATAGGCGCTGCCTTCGGTCTCGCCATCGCTGTTTTCCCCATAAAGCCCGGCACGAATTGTAGTGCCTTCAAAACCAAGCAGAATGTCATCAAAACGCACCTCGGCGCGCGCGGTGGCGCCGTGGTAGCTGTCACTGTCATCGTGATCAAACAGGAAGCCCCCTGCAAACAGCCCCAAAGAACCGCCGCCAAGCGCAGCAAAATCAAACCGAGGGCCAAATTCAAAATCGACCCCGCGCATGGCGTGGCTTTCGCCGCCGCGAAACCGAATGGTTCCATCCGCTTCGACAAGTGCGTTGTAGTTTGCATTGGCCTTCGTGCGGTCCCCAATAGGCACGTAGCCGTTGAGCCGCGACTCAAAGCCGTTGCGCATGAGTTCAGCCGCCACAGACACCTGCGTGAACCCATTGTTCACCTCATCCTCAGTGTGATCCGCAAAACCGCCAAGGCCCATAATCCAGTCACCGGACAGTTTCCGACGATGCATCAATCCTGCACTCCAGGTCAGATCATCCCGCTTGTTGCGCTGCCACTGCAACTGCGCAAAAGTGGCCTGCTGATCTTCAACCGTGATGGGCAGACGCAGGGTCACGCCCAGCCGATCCTGATCGCCGGCATCAATCCGGATATCGGCTGCATGGAGACAGGTCGTGCCCAACAGCATACACAGCCCCGAGGCTGCAATCTTATTCATTTTCATAGTGGTAATCCGTCAAAGCGTCCCCGGCTGGCACGGCTGGCGAGGGCTTTCTAACCCACGGATTACGCTTTGCACCCTGACCACATCAAGGCATAGACGATATGCGCCACGCGCATAAATGATTATTCATTCATATGTTTACTTTTTGATAAAATTTGGTAACCGATCCCGAAATGGTTGTGTGCCACACTGACCTTTCTGATCGTATAAACTGCAAAAAACTATGTTTGTGACAGCAGTTCCATAGCTTCCTGCGCCACATCAATCCGCAAATCATAGCGCGAAGTCATATCAATAATATCACCGACGTCTGCGCCAATCACGCGCAGAACATCACACAAAACAAGGCCTTCCAGCCGGATATATTGCGAATCCTCTCCTGAGAGCCAGTTGTAAAATCGCCCCAACACACGCCGCTCTCGGCGCTCCGCCAGGGAGGCAATTGTCACCCGAGTCTGCAGTACAGTGCGCAGCTCCGCGTCGGGAAACCGCGCCGTCTCCAAGTCGCGTTTAAATTGCAACATCGACGAGAGCAATTCAAACCTCTGCTCCCGCTGTCGGATCAACGCGGCATACCAAGCCCAATGAGCACGCACCACCGGGCGCGTACTCTGGTCTTGCAGAACAGGCAACGGAGCTACCTCAATGCGCGCTTTTCTTACCACTTACTGCCTGCACAAGCGGCCCAATCACTTTGGTCGCAACCGGGATCAGCGCGGTGCCAAGCAGCACACCAAACACACCATCCAATGCGGCCTTGGTCGTCCATTCGACAAATCCCTCATAGGCAGCGGGAACAACGTGTCCTGCGGCATAGGCAATATCGTGGATGTGGTGTCCAAGCCAGCCAAAGCCGAGTTCCTCAAGACCATGGATCACGATCGAGCCGCCAACCCACAGCATCGCGGCGGTGCCAACAAGGGTAAGCAGCTTCATGAAATAGGGCATCCCCCGCACCAGCCACCGGCCCAAAGTACGTGTCAATGACAGGCGGCCACCCGCATACATCGCAAGCCCAAGATCATCCATTTTCACAATCAATGCCACAGAGCCATAAACCGCAACGGTGATGCCCACGCCCGCCACCGCCAGCGTAGAGGCCTCCAGCCAGAAATTGCTCTCAGGAATGCCTGAAAGGATAATCGTCATGATCTCTGCGGAGAGAATAAAATCAGTCTTAATTGCGCCGGCGGCCTTTTTTTCCTCCAGGTGCGCAGGATCATCGGCTTCTCCAAATGCCTCCTCCGCATGTCCCGTCTCATGGGGGACATGCGGAACAAAGGCATGCACCACCTTCTCCGCCCCCTCAAAGCACAGATACGCGCCGCCCAGCATCAGCAAAGGAGAAATCGCCCAGGGCGCAAAATTGGCCAGCAGCAAAGCCGCAGGCAACAGGATCAGCAACTTGTTCCTGATCGAGCCTTTGGCAATCTTCCAGATGATCGGCAGCTCGCGCTTGGCTTCAAACCCATGCAGATATTTTGGCGTCACCGCCGCATCGTCAATCACCGCACCAGCTGCCTTGGCGCTGGCCTTGGCCGCACCCGCCGCCACATCGTCAATCGAGGCCGCCGCCACTTTGGCAATGCCCGCCACATCATCCAACAACGCCAGCAAACCGCCTGCCATTTGCACCACTCCTCTTTGGCCCATAGGGGCCATCTGTCCGTTAAGTGCTTCATGCCTGATCGCAGCGGATTTGCAAAGAGTCGTTGCGCCACAACCCGTTGCGCGCACGCCTGCTTCAGCTTTGGCAGTGCGGCGCATCGCAAACAATGCACCGCCGCAAAACCGACGTGTTACAGACGCGATACCAACACGCCATTTTACAGGTTTTTTTGGTTAACGGAGCGACGACAAAGCCATCACTTTTTGCCAAGCCGCTCCAAAAGCGCCTCATTGACCGCAGAGGGCACAAATTTGGACACATCCCCATCCAGCCGTGCAATCTCTTTCACCAGTTTAGAGGCAATGGCCTGATGTTTCAGATCCGCCATCAGAAACACTGTCTCAATACTGCTGTCCAACGCGCGGTTCATGCCAACCATCTGATATTCATACTCAAAGTCGGTCACAGCGCGCAGTCCACGCACAATGATCTGTGCGCCCACGTCCTTGGCACAGTCGATGAGAAGGTTCTCAAAAGGATGGGCCACAATCTCCGTGCCGGTCTCTTCTGAAAGCTTGGCGCATTCCCCTTCGATCATCGCCACCCGCTCTTCCAAGGTGAACAAAGGTCCCTTGTCGCGGTTGATCGCCACACCAATCACAAGCCGGTCCACTAAGACCGCTGCCCGGCGAATAATATCTATATGTCCCAACGTGATAGGATCAAACGTGCCTGGATAAAGTGCGGTGCGCATCTGGGCCTCCCCCGGTTAGCTACCCTGGTCCTGGCGGCACGCAACATTATTGCGTGCCCGATTGCAAGGTCTGTTTACCGTATAGGTAGTTTTGCGGGACAAAGACGTCACGGCACATCAGTGCCCCATGATCATCCCCTGCAGCGCATCCTTTTCCATGGCCAGTTCAGACAGCCGCGCCTTGACCGTATCTCCCAATGAAATCAGGCCGACAACGGCCCCGTCTTCCATTACAGGCATATGGCGAAAATGGCCTTTGGTCATCTTCTCCAGCACCGTCACAGCATCGTCATTGCGACCACAGGTCACCAGCTCGGTGGTCATATAATCCTCGACCTTGTCTGACATGCAACCAACACCACGCTTCGCAAGCTCCCGAACGATATCGCGCTCCGAAAGGATACCAAGCGGCGTCGACCCATCTTCAGACACAAGCACCGTACCGATCCGCTTTTCCGCCAAAATCTTGGCGGCCTCCGACACTAAGGTGTTTGGTTTCACAGTCAGGACGCCTTCGGATCCCTTAGACTTGAGAATCTGATGTACGAGCATGGCAACCTCCGCTTTGCATTTCCGTAGTGTCACTCCCCAATTTGGAGCGTCGCCCGTCCGCAACCACTTGTCAAGCTTGGCTTTCCAGACGCGCAACCTCCTGACGCATCCCCTCACAAAGCGCTTCAGAGAAACGATTGAGCCGCTCCAAACGTCGGTCATCGGCATGCCTGATCAAGTAGAAACTCCGCGTTAAAGAGACGTCTTCTTCAAGGATCTTCACCACCCGGCGTGCCGAGGGAATGGCAAAGTCATGCACCACACCAATCCCTGATCCGGTCCGCACCCAATTGAATTGCACGGCCGCAGAATTCGAAGCCAGCCGCACACGCTCCACGCCCACCTCATTGAGATAGTCCAGCTCTTTGTCAAAAATCATGTCCGGAATATAGCCCGTCACCAAATGATCCTTGAGGTCCGCCACAGTCTCAATCTTAGGATGTGTACGCAGGTATCGGCGCGACGCGGCCAGATGCAATTTATAGTCCGTGATCTTCTGGACAGTCAGCCTTCCGGCGCTTGGCACCGAAACAGCAACCACCAGATCCGCTTCCCTCCGCGACAGGCTCACAATCCGGGGCAAAGCCACAATCTGGATGTCGAGATCCGGGTTTTCTTCGGCAATACGCGCGCAAACCTGTGGTAACAAATAGTTCGCCACCCCGTCAGGCGCCCCAATCCGGATCTGCCCGGACAATCCACTGCTTTGCCCGACCATCTCCTCTGTGGCCTCCTGCAGGCTTTGCTCCACGCGAAGCGCATGGTTCATCAAGCGCTGCCCCGCATCGGTAAGCGCATAGCCCGTTGGCGACTTTACGAATAAAGGCGCCTCAAATGCGGTCTCTAAACGCCCAACACGGCGACCAACCGTGGCAGGGTCCACATTGAGCCGACGCCCGGCCGCAGACAGGCTTTCCTCCCTGGCCACCGCCAAGAAAACCCGTAGATCATCCCATTGAACCATCGCCCAACCTCTTGCAATTATGCAAAGCCATTTTGAACAGTTGTCCCTTTTCGAGGTATTTTTGCAAGCCTATTGTGACGCCAAAGGTTTATGGAGGATGCCATGAAAGAGCTCACACACTATATTAACGGGGAACACGTCAAAGGCACATCCGGCCGTTTTGCCGATGTTTACAACCCTGCGACAGGCGAAGTTCAGGCCAAGGTTCCGCTGGCCAGCAAAGCTGAGATGGATGCTGCCGTGGCCGCCGCAGCCGCCGCACAACCCGCTTGGGGTGCGGTCAACCCACAGCGCCGCGCCCGTGTGCTGATGAAATTTGTCGATCTGCTGCAACGCGATATGGACAAGCTGGCCGAAGCGCTTTCCTCTGAGCACGGCAAAACCTTCCCAGACGCCAAAGGCGACATTCAGCGTGGTCTGGAAGTGGCAGAATACTGCATTGCTGCCCCTCAGATGCTCAAAGGCGAGTACACCGACGGCGCAGGCCCCGGCATTGACATCTACTCCATGCGTCAGCCACTGGGCGTGACTGCAGGCATCACCCCATTCAACTTCCCGGCCATGATCCCAATGTGGATGTTTGCCCCAGCGATTGCCTGTGGCAACGCCTTTATCCTGAAACCATCTGAGCGCGACCCATCCGTGCCTCTGATGCTCGCGGAACTGCTCGAAGAAGCGGGCCTGCCAAAAGGCATCATTCAGGTTGTGAACGGCGACAAAGAAGCCGTGGACGCGATCCTTTATGATGACGTGATCCAATCCGTTGGCTTCGTCGGCTCCACCCCGATTGCTGAATACATCTACGGCACCGGCTGCGCACAGGGCAAACGGGTCCAGTGCTTCGGTGGCGCGAAAAACCACATGATCATCATGCCGGACGCTGATATGGATCAGGCCGCAGACGCTCTGGTGGGCGCTGGCTATGGTGCTGCTGGCGAACGCTGCATGGCGATCTCTGTTGCTGTGCCTGTGGGCGAAGAAACCGCAGACAAGCTGCGCGACAAACTGATCCCTCGCATCGAAAAGCTGAAAATCGCGCCTTACACCGCCGGTGACGATGTGGATTACGGTCCGGTTGTGACCGCTGCTGCCAAAGAGAATATCCTGCGTCTGGTGCAATCAGGCGTGGATCAAGGCGCGGATCTGGTGGTTGATGGCCGCGACTTCAGCCTGCAAGGCTACGAGGAAGGCTTTTTCGTTGGTCCGCATCTCTTTGACAATGTCACCAAAGACATGGACATCTACAAAACCGAAATTTTTGGCCCTGTCCTGTCCATGGTGCGTGCAAAATCCTATGAGGAAGCGCTGGGTCTGGCGATGGATCATGAATACGGCAACGGCACCGCGATCTTCACCCGTGATGGCGACGCCGCGCGTGATTTCGCAAGCCGTGTCAACATCGGCATGGTTGGTGTGAACGTTCCGATCCCTGTACCGCTGGCCTATCACACCTTTGGTGGCTGGAAGAAATCTGCCTTTGGTGATCTCAACCAGCACGGTCCAGACGCGTTCAAGTTCTACACACGCACAAAAACTGTGACCTCCCGCTGGCCTTCGGGCATCAAGGAAGGCGGAGAGTTCCACTTCAAGCAGATGGATTGATCTGCCTTCAAAACTGTGTTCATCTACGGGAAGGGGCGGTAAAGTCGCCCCTTTTTTCAGTGTTCATGGTTGGGACAAGGCATGTCGGTATCCTTTCGGATCCTAAAATCGCTCGGGCTGGTGTATGTCCGCTACGAAGGGGAAGCCCGCACGGCTGACACCCTTTCCGCCTTTGGCACCTACGCAACACATCCGGATTTTCGCCCTGGCCAGAAACAGTTCGTCGACCTTAGCGCCCTGACGGGATGGGATGACGACTACCTTTCATTGATGAAAGCACAGGCAAAGAAAGCCGAGGCTTTCACTGGCAACAACGCGCAGACGCTGATCGTCTATTACGCGCCAAACCCTATTGGTCAGAAATTGGCGCAATTGGCTATGCACAGCTGGGAGCCCTTCCCTGCGGTTGTCCCAATCATTCAAGACAATGAAAGTCAGGCCCTCTCAATTCTGGGGCTTCCCTTTGAGAACCTCCAAGCAATGCTGACGCGCGCGGCAGAGTGACAATTATGCGCATATACATTACCGTTCGAGCACACTCGCATGTAAACGACGCCGCCTGTTACATGTTTACGCGTTCGTAAGGTCCTAAACTTTAGGCTGATCGCATACAGACATCTGCAGCGGGTCCGCCGAACCACAATGACACAGACTGTCAGATCCGTGTTTTTTCTCACTTGCGCCGCACTATGCGTCGTGAGCCTTGTGGTGCTTTTGTTTCTTCCTCAAGTGCTGAGCTTAGAAGACGATACACCACCGCCCTCGGGGCCTATTTACAACTTTGAACACGCTATCTTTGAAACTGGAAAGCGCGCCTCTTTGCAGGGATTGTGGTGGTTCAAATTCGGAACACATCTCCCTCCAGATGACGCGCTCGACGCGTTTCAAAATGACACCCTTCAAAAACTTGAAGTGCCTCATGACTGGGCTAATGACGTACCCAAGACGAACACAAATCCGTTTGCAGACGGAATCGCAACCTACGCCGCC
The DNA here is from genome assembly GCF_001458175.1 of Shimia marina. Classification (GTDB taxonomy): domain Bacteria; phylum Pseudomonadota; class Alphaproteobacteria; order Rhodobacterales; family Rhodobacteraceae; genus Shimia; species Shimia marina. Next base: position 381,808 of record NZ_CYPW01000027.1, on the reverse strand, counting down.
TTACTCAATCTCCCTCCCTTGCATCAACAACAGCTCGTTGTCGCGCTGCCACGCGTCCATGATGCCTATCGCATCTTCTGGGTACCTCTGGATGCACCAGAAGACAGCTTGGAAATTGGTGCCGATGGCACAATGTCAGGGCCAATCGTAGCCTCCCATGGGACCCGCGCTTACGCGCTTGAAGGCGTGCGCGAAGGGCTTCTGGTGATCCATGTCAGAAAATCCCTCTCCAGTTTTGGTGGCATCCTAAGCGCGCCGTTCATCGCAGAAGCAGGTTCTTATCAGGATCGCCTGCAAGTGCGTCGCGTCATGGAAGGCGCCATCATGGGTACAACATTGCTGGTGGCCCTCTTCAATCTGTTCCTGTTTCTGGCCTATCGCAAGGATCCCGCCAGCCTGCTCCTTGCTCTGACTGCAGCCGCGCTCTTGCTACGAGCAGTCATTTTATCTGGCACGCTTGAGATTCTCTTTGGTGGAGACATTCGCCCCCTTCGCGTACGGCTAGAGTATAGCAGCGTGTTGATTTTGGCATGGGCTGCTTACGCAATGCACCAAACTTTGATCTGGCAGAAATTCGGAGAGCTGCGCGGCCCGCTTCTGTTTGCCATGGTCGGCATGCTCGGCGTGGCACTGATATTTGTGGCACCTCTCCCCGTTGTCACGGCAGATCTGATCTTCTTGCAGATCTATTGCGTGGTGGTGATCGGCCTTATGCTGATGACAAGTGCTCGCGCCATTGCGCAACGCCAAAAAGACGCGTGGTTTTACACGCTGGGCTGGCTCGTCCCCCTGAGTGCCGGCATTCACGACGTGCACATCAGCCAGGCCTACGATGGAGTGTATCTGCTCAATCTTGCCTTTGTCATTTTTGTTTGCGTCTATAGTCTAAAACTTGGTCGTCGCGTCGCCGCCGGGATCACCCGCGCCGACATCGTCGAGGAGGAACGGGGCTTACGCGCACAGTTGGCACGCCGCGCCAACGCAATGGAAGGACACGACCCCCTGACAGGCCTCCCAAATCGCGCCCATTTTGAAGACGAACTGGCACTGGCTTGGCATCAAAAAGATCGCTCTCGCGATGGGCTGACGCTGCTCCTTCTGGAGATTGACAACTATTCCGCTCTGCGTGATTGCCTTGGGGCAAACGCCGCCCAATCCTTGTTACGACAGGTCGCAAATGCCCTCCGCACAAACGGCCTGCGCCGACTTGATGTTTTGGCCCGGATCAATGAAGCAGAGTTTGCCGTGCTTCTATCGGACACGAATATCGACAATGCACGACTTGTTGCTGATCGACTCCGGCACGGAATTGAGGCACTTAGCACCCTCTGTGACGGCGACAACCTGCTTTGCGTGACTGCGAGCGGCGGTCTGACACAGGCAAAGCCCTGCGACACGCGCTATCCAACCGCTTTCGCTATGATGGACAGCGCCCGACATGCACTTCAGCAGGCGAAAGCAGCCGGAAAAAACCGGGTGATTTCAGCTGATAACCCAGCAGAGCCCAGTTAAGCCCCCAAGCGCTGGCAAGAAACACGCGGGCATAATACCTCGGTATTTTTGCAAAACAATTCTGCAAATACGCGGTATGATAGCGCCATTTTTGCGCCCCGTGCCCTTTGCAATCATTCTGCAAGGATGGTAATTTAACATATGTTCAATTCGTGGTGGGGAGGCCGCGACCTGAGCGCGTCAGCACTCTGGTGTTTCCTGTCCCCTGCCCGCACTGGCCCATGCGTGCCGCGATCTTGAAGGATGAGACATGGATTTTGCACTGACCGAAGAACAGACCCTGATCTTTGATATGGCCAAAGGCTTTGGCGAAGAACATATCGCGCCTTTTGCCCAGGACTGGGAAGCCGCAGGCACAATCCCCAAAACGCTCTGGCCCAAAATCGCAGAACTGGGTCTGGGAGGCATCTATGTCTCTGAGGAAAACGGCGGATCAGGGCTGTCTCGTCTGGATGCGACGCTCGTCTTTGAAGCGCTGGCCATGTCCTGCCCCTCCGTGGGCTCTTTTCTGTCGATTCACAATATGTGCGGCGGCATGATCGATAAGTTTGGTTCTGAGGAAACCAAACAGAAGTGGCTGCCGGACCTCTGTTCCATGAACAAAGTCTTTTCCTACTGCCTGACCGAACCGGGTTCCGGCTCCGACGCCTCTGCCCTCAAAACCCGCGCCGAGCGCAGCAACGATGGATATGTACTCAACGGCACCAAGGCCTTTATTTCCGGTGGTTCCTATTCAGATGCCTACATCTGTATGGTGCGCACCGGCGAGGATGGCCCAAAAGGCATCTCCACTGTGGTGGTGGAAGACGGCACCGAAGGCCTGTCATTTGGGGCGCTGGAGAAGAAAATGGGCTGGCTTGCTCAGCCGACATCCCAGGTGCAGTTTGACGACTGCAAGGTTCCTGCCGGCAACCTGATCGGCGAAGAAGGCAAAGGCTTCAGCTACGCCATGAACGGTCTGGACGGCGGGCGCCTCAACATTTCTGCTGGCGCACTTGGCGGCGCCCAGAAGGCGCTGGATTTGACCGTGCAATACATGTCCGAACGCAAAGCTTTCGGCAAATCCATCAACCAGTTTCAAGCCCTGCAATTCCGGCTTGCGGAGTATGAAACCAAGCTACAGGCCGCGCGCACCTTCCTGCGTCAGGCGGCGTGGAAGCTGGACAATGGCGACCATGATGCGACCAAATTCTGCGCCATGGCCAAGCTGATGGTGACGGATGTGGCCTTTGACGTGGCCAACGGCTGTTTGCAACTGCACGGCGGCTATGGCTATCTCGCAGACTACGGTATCGAGAAAATTGTCCGCGACCTGCGCGTGCATCAGATCCTCGAAGGCACCAATGAAATCATGCGCTTGATCATCTCCCGTCAGATGATCGCCGCCTAAACAAGGCCGCTCCGCCCCAGCCTTCGAGGCTGCAGCTGAGCGGTCTGGACTACGCCAGACGGACAGACACAAACCGGAGCGTTCACGTGGACGATATTTCCATCCGAATCTCAGGCCAGACAGGCCGCATCACACTCACGCGCCCAAAGGCACTCAACGCCCTGTCTTATGACATGTGCCTCGCCATCGAAGCCGCTTTAGACAGTTGGGCCACCGATGACACCGTCAAAATGATCGTGATTGATGCAGAAGGTGACAAAGCCTTTTGCGCAGGGGGCGACATTGCGGAGCTCTATGACACCGGCACCGCCGGGGACTATGCTTACGGGCAGCGGTTCTGGGCCGACGAATATCGCATGAACGCCAAGCTGTTTGAGTTCCCCAAACCGGTTGTAAGCTTCATGCAGGGCTTCACCATGGGCGGTGGTGTGGGCGTTGGGTGTCATGGCAGCCACCGCATTGTCGGAGAAAGCAGTCAGATCGCCATGCCCGAGGTGGGTATTGGCCTTGTGCCAGACGTGGGTGGCTCACTGATCTTGGCGCGCGCGCCTGGACGTCTGGGGGAGTACCTCGGCATGACCGCCGCACGCCTGAACGCGGCAGATGCGATTTATGCGGGATTTGCCGATTTTTTCATACCTCAGGACCACTGGCCCACCCTGATAGAACAGCTGGAAGAGACCGGCGACTGGACCTTGATTGACGCGGCCGCAACGCCGCCAGAAGAAAGCACGCTTGCGGCACAACAGAAAGACATTGACGCAAACTTCGGTGGAGAGACGCTCAATGACGTCCTCAACGCCCTGCATCATGCGCATGATGATCTGGCCCCTGCCGCGCTCAAAAAACTCGGGCGCAATTCCCCTCTGGCGATGGGCGCGGCGCTTGAAATCATCCATCGTGTCCGCACAGGTGATGACATTCGTTTTGCATTGGATCAGGAGTATCGCTTCACCTTCCGCGCCATGGAACATGGCGATTTTCTGGAAGGCATTCGCGCGCAAATCATCGACAAAGACCGCAATCCGCAGTGGAAATACACCTTGGAGGAGGTGCCCGCCGGCGTCATAACCAAAATGGTATTGCCGCTGGGATCGGATGCGCTGACATTTGAAAAGGGAGAGTAGAACCATGAAAATCGGGTTCATCGGATTGGGCAACATGGGGGGGCCAATGGCCGCCAATCTGGCCAAGGCGGGCCATGACGTTATAGGATTTGACATGGCCGATGTTGCCATCGAGGGCGTGTCAATGGCCGAAAGCGGGGTCGCTGCTGCTGCACAGGCTGATGTGGTGATCACCATGCTGCCCAATGGCCAGATCCTGCGCGCGGTCGCAGAGGATATCATCCCGGTCATGGCTCAGGGCGCTGCGCTGGTGGATTGTTCAACCGTAGACGTCGACAGCGCGCGTGCCGTTGCTACACAGGCCGCAGAGGCAGGTCTGCTCGCTGTGGATGCGCCGGTCTCCGGCGGCGTTGGCGGGGCCGCAGGTGGCACCTTGACCTTTATGGCCGGTGGGAGCACCGAGGCCTTCGCCAAAGCTGCGCCTCTGTTTGACATCATGGGCCAGAAAGCCGTGCATTGCGGCGAGGCGGGTGCAGGTCAGGCCGCCAAGATCTGCAACAACATGATCCTCGGCGTGACCATGATTGCCACCTGCGAAGCCTTTGCACTCGCCGACAAACTTGGATTGGACCGGCAATCCATGTTTGACGTTGTCTCCACCTCGTCAGGCTACAGCTGGACCATGAATGCCTACTGCCCGGCACCCGGCGTTGGCCCGCAATCTCCCGCAGACAATGGCTATCAGCCTGGCTTCGCCTCAGAACTGATGCTCAAAGATCTGCGCCTGTCACAACAGGCCGCCCAAAGCGCAGATGCAGATACACCGATGGGCCAAGCCGCTGCGGCACTCTATGAGCAGTTTGTCGAAAGCGAAGGTGGCCTTGGTACGGATTTTTCCGCCATGCTGCCCCGATTTGAAAAACGCGGGCGGGGCTGACATAGCCCCTAAAAGCTGAAAATACGCACGACAAAAAGGGCCCGCTGAATGGCGCGGCCCTTTTTCAATGCCTGCATCACGCGCCGCTAATTTTGGTTAAATTTTCCTTACCCCAGCCCTGATCCCGCCACGATTGACCGCCAGCCTGCTGTGAACGAGCGCAGAAGCGCCTGATCATCGCGCAGCAGGGGGCAGCCAAATGCCGACAGCCACAGAACTCAACATCAACACATCTGCGACGGCACAGCAGATGGCCAATGAAATCTTCGGCGACCCCAGCCGTATCGTTTCTGCCGACTACACTGGGGACCCTCTCAGCTCTGGTATCTATACCGGCGCCGACAGCACAAGCCCCGGTGTTGCCCCTGCGGACAGCGGAGTCATCCTATCTACCGGGCATGTGTCTGATTTCACGAACAACAGCGGTACGAGCAACACCAACGAACGCAGCAATACCTCCACCGACACTGCCGGGCAGGACAACAATGCGCTGTTCAACGCCGCCGCCGGAGCGACAACCTTTGACGCCTCCTATCTGACCGTAGATTTCAACGGAACTGCGGGCGAATTGCTAACCATTGATTTTGTGCTGTCCTCGGAAGAATATCCAGAATTCCTGAGTTTTAACGATGCGATTGGCGTCTGGGTAAATGGCGTTGAAGCCCAGATATCCATTGGGGATGGCTCAGCCAGCATCGGCAACATCAATGATGCCAACCAAAACATCTACAACGACAACAGCAACGATCAGTTCAACACAGAGATGGACGGCTTCACTGTCACCCTCACATTTGTGGTGCCACTTCAGGATGGGGTGAACGAATTGGTCATCGGCATCGCAGACGCCTCAGATGCGCGGTTTGACTCCAACCTCCTGATCGCCGGAGGCTCCGTACAAAGTGCGATAGTGGCGCAAGACGACGCGCTGTCCGTCAAATTTGGAGGCACACGTGTCCTGAACGTCCTGGACAATGACAGCTCAAGCGCTGGCCCCACGCTCGCCATCACACATATCAATGGGATCGCCGTCAGCGCCACAGGCGCAGGTGGGCTGCCAAACAGCGTCACCCTCTCAACAGGACAGGTCGTGACATTGAATACCAATGGCACCCTGACCGTAGATGCCGATACCGACAATGAAACGGTCTATTTCAATTACACGATTGAGGACTCAAGCGGTGCAAGCGACACTGCGCTTGTGGAAATTGAGCAACGCGCGCCCTGCTTCGCCGCAGGCACTTTGATCCAAACCTCAGATGGTCATCTGCCAGTCGAGGAGCTTCGCGCAGGTATGCTGCTCAGAACTCTGGATTCCGGGTATCAGCCCATCCGCTGGATCGGGCGCTCGCACATCACGCCCCGTTTTGAAACGCTGCCGATCCGCATCAAAGCCGGTGTTCTGGACAACAAAACCGATTTTGTTGTCTCTCCACAACATCGCGTCCTTTTGCGAGGTGCTTGGGCAGAATTATTGTTTGGATGTGAAGAGGTTCTGGTAAAGGCCAAAGATCTGGTCAACGACAAGGATGTCCTGCGCGAGCACACAGACCAGACCATCACCTATTTCCACATTCTCATGCCCCAACATGAGCTTTTGTTTTCAAAGGGCCAATGGTCTGAAAGTTTCCTACCCGGCCCGATGACGCTGAACAGCTTTGACCCTTTCGCCAATCGCTCGCTGCGCCAAGTCATCGCGCAACAAGCACATGACTGGCAAGATACAGCCGCCCGCCCAAGCCTGCGAAGCTTTGAGGCACAGGCGCTTCTGGCGGCATAGGCGCTTGAAAAACCAGCTATGAAACCGATCACTCACAAAGATGGCGCAGCTGATCGGGCCGCGCCATATATGTGTGTCAACACATGCAGCTACGCACACCGATGGGCCGCCTGCCCTACTCTGCGGCCACTTTTTTCTTCGGCGCAAGCATGTCCTTGAGATAGCGCCCGGTGTGGCTCGCGGCCACTTTCGCCACTTTCTCCGGCGTGCCTTTGGCGACAATCTTGCCGCCGCCATCGCCGCCTTCCGGACCAATATCAATGATGTGGTCCGCGGTCTTCACCACATCCAGATTGTGCTCAATCACCACAACCGTATTGCCTTGATCCACCAATTCATGCAGCACTTCCAAGAGCTTGCGCACATCCTCAAAATGCAGACCCGTGGTGGGCTCATCCAAAATATAGAGCGTGCGGCCTGTTGATCGCTTCGCCAACTCTTTGGAGAGCTTCACCCGCTGCGCCTCCCCGCCTGACAGGGTGGTCGCCTGCTGACCCACCTTGATGTAGCCCAACCCAACCCGCATCAGCGCATCCATCTTGTCACGAATGCTTGGCACCGCTTTGAAGAAGTCCTGCGCCTCTTCCACGGTCATGTCCAGCACATCGGCAATGCTCTTGCCTTTGAAGCGGATCTCCAGCGTCTCGCGGTTGTAGCGCGCGCCTTTGCAGGTCTCACATTCCACATAGACATCGGGCAGGAAGTGCATCTCGATCTTGATGACCCCGTCGCCCTGGCAAGCCTCGCAGCGCCCGCCTTTCACGTTGAAACTGAACCGCCCCGGCTTATAGCCGCGCGCCTTGGCCTCCGGCAGCCCGGCAAACCAGTCGCGGATCGGCGTAAACGCCCCGGTGTACGTCGCCGGGTTTGACCGTGGCGTGCGCCCAATCGGCCGCTGGTCAATGTCGATCACCTTGTCCAGATGCTCGAGCCCCTTGATGGTTTCACAGGGCGCAGGCGTCTGGCGCGCGCCGTTGAGGCGCATGGAGGCGGTTTTGAACAGCGTCTCAATGGTAAGCGTAGATTTGCCACCCCCAGACACCCCTGTCACACAGACAAACTTGCCCAGCGGGAAATCTGCGGTGACTTTCTTCAGGTTATTGCCCGTGGCCTTCACAACGGTGATCTGTTTGCCATTGCCCTCACGCCTCTCTGTCGGCACCGCAATTTCCCGCGCACCCGACAGATACTGGCCAGTCAAAGATGCAGGATCTGCGGCAATATCCGCAGGCGTGCCTTTGGAGACGACCTGACCGCCGTGCACCCCGGCCCCCGGACCAATGTCGAACACATAGTCCGCCTCGCGCACCGCCTCTTCGTCATGCTCCACCACAATCACGGTGTTGCCCTGATCGCGCAGGTTCTTCAGCGTTGTCAGCAAGCGGTCGTTGTCACGCTGATGCAATCCGATGGAGGGCTCATCCAGCACATAGAGAACACCGGTCAGACCCGAGCCAATCTGGCTTGCCAGACGGATGCGCTGGCTCTCGCCCCCCGACAAGGTGCCGCTGTTGCGCGACAGTGTCAGATATTCCAATCCCACATTGTTCAGGAATCCAAGCCGCTCTTGAATTTCTTTCACAATCGCCCGCGCGATCTCCTGCTTCTGTTTGGTCAGGCTCGCCGGAACACTCTCAATCCAAGCAAGCGCCTCGCGGATCGACAACTGCACCACATGTCCCACATGTTTTTCAGCGATCCGCACCGCCAGCGCTTCTTCGCGCAAACGATGCCCACGACACGCGCCGCAAGGCCGGTTGTTCTGATAGTTCTCAAACTCTTCGCGGATCCAGTTGCTGTCGGTCTCCCGATAGCGGCGCTCCATATTGGGGATCACGCCTTCAAAAACGCGGGTCACATTGTAAACGCGCCCACCTTCGTCATAGCGGAATTCGATCTCCTCATCGCCCGATCCATAGAGGAAGACCTGCTGCACATGTTTGGGCAAATCTTTCCATGGCGTGTTCTTGTCAAACTCATAGTGTTTGGCAATCGCTTCGATGGTCTGCAGAAAATAGGGCGACTTTCCCTTCCGCCACGGCGCCAGCGCCCCGTCATAGATCTTCAGCGTGACATCCGGCACCACAAGCCGCTCATCAAAGAACAGCTCCTTGCCCAACCCGTCACACTCCGGGCAGGCCCCAAAAGGCGCGTTAAACGAAAACAGTCGTGGCTCAATCTCCGGAATGGTGAACCCACTGACCGGACAGGCAAATTTCTCACTAAACGTGATCCGCTCCGGATCGCCCTCTTTCGGCGCGGTCTCCAGCACGGCAATGCCATCGGCCAGATCCAGCGCGGTGCGAAGGCTGTCCGCCAGCCGGGTCTCCATGCCTTCACGCACCACCAGGCGATCCACCACCACATCGATGTCATGGCGGAATTTTTTATCCAGCGTCGGCGGCGTGTCGAGCTCATAGAACTCCCCATCCACCTTCACCCGCTGAAAGCCCTGCTTGCGCAGCTCAAGGAACTCCTTGCGGTATTCGCCTTTGCGGTCCCGCACAATTGGCGCCAAAAGATAGCCGCGTGTGCCGTCCTCAAGCCCCATGATGCGATCCACCATATCCTGCACCTGCTGCGCCTCAATCGGCAGGCCAGTGGCAGGCGAATAGGGCGTGCCCACACGGGCAAACAACAGACGCAGATAGTCATAGATCTCCGTCACCGTGCCCACGGTGGAACGCGGGTTTTTGGAAGTGGTCTTCTGCTCAATGGAAATCGCCGGGGACAGCCCGCTGATGTGATCCACATCCGGCTTTTCCATCATATCAAGGAACTGACGCGCATAGGCGCTTAGGCTCTCGACATAGCGCCGCTGCCCTTCCGCATAGATTGTGTCAAAAGCCAGCGAGGATTTGCCGGAACCCGACAGGCCGGTGATCACCACCAGCTGATCGCGCGGAATATCCACGTCGATGGATTTCAGATTGTGCTCGCGCGCCCCGCGCACCTCGATATTTTTCAGCTCGGCCATCAATACCCCCAACGGCTGCGGCAGCAGGCAGCGCCCGCACGGACTCGCCCCCAACAGTTATCGCGAACATACAGAGAACAAAACCATTCGCCAAGCCCGTTCGCAAGGCTCACACATAATCTGCACTGTCTACGATTTGAAGGCCCCAACGGATGACGAAGCACCGCACAAGTGCTTTGCGAAATGGAAAAAGACTCCACCTTGGCGGAGCCTCCAGAGTAGAGCCTTCAAAACTCAGATATGGATCACCCGATCAAAGGCATCCAGCACGCTCTCATGCATCATCTCGCTCAGCGTCGGATGCGGGAACACGGTCTCCATCAAATCGGCTTCTGTGGTCTCAAGTTGGCGCCCCACAACATAGCCTTGGATCAGCTCCGTGACTTCCGCGCCCACCATATGCGCGCCCAACAGCTCGCCAGTCTTGGCATCAAACACCGTCTTCACCATGCCTTCAGGCTCGCCCAACGCAATCGCCTTGCCGTTGCCGATAAAGGGGAAGCGCCCCACCTTAACGTCATAGCCCAGCTCTTTTGCCTTGGCCTCGGTATAGCCCACGCTGGCCACCTGCGGATGACAATAGGTACATCCCGCAATGCTTTCGGGTTTCACCGGATGCGGTTTCCCACCCGCGATCAGCTCCGCCACCAACACGCCTTCGTGGCTCGCCTTATGCGCCAGCCACGGCGCGCCAGCGATATCGCCAATCGCGTAAAGCCCCTCCACACCGGTGGAACAATACTGATCGGTCACCACATGGGTCCGGTCAATCTTCACCCCCAGCGCTTCCAGCCCGAGATTTTCCACGTTGCCCACGATCCCCACAGCAGAGATCACCGTGTCAAACTCCTGCGTTGTGACCTTGCCACCGGTCTCGATATGCGCGGTCACCTTATCCTTGGCACGATCCAGTTTCTTGACCATGGATTTTTCAAGGATCTTCATACCCTGTTTGACAAATTGCTTTTTGGCAAAAGCACTTATCTCCGCGTCTTCAACCGGTAAAACGCGGTCCATGACTTCGACAACCGTGGTTTCCGCCCCCAGCGTGTTGTAAAAACTGGCAAACTCGATGCCAATCGCACCGGAGCCAATCACCAGCAGTTTCTTGGGCATATGCGTCGGCACCAGCGCATCTTTATAGGTCCAGACCCGCTTGCCATCCCCTTCAAGCCCCGGCAACTCCCGCGCCCGCGCTCCGGTGGCCAGCACAATGTTCTTCGCGCTCAACTCTTGGAAACCTTTGTCACTTTTCACAGAGACCTTGCCGTTGGCGGGAAGCGTCGCCTCGCCCATAAAAACTTCAACCTTGTTCTTCTTCATCAGGAAGGCCACGCCCGAGCTCAGCTGTTTCGCCACCCCGCGAGAACGTTTCACAACCGCGTCGATGTCATACCCAATGCCGTCCGCTTTGAGGCCAAATTCCTGTGCCCGCTCCATCAGGTGAAACACTTCTGCTGAGCGCAACATGGCCTTGGTGGGAATACAGCCCCAGTTCAAACAGATGCCGCCCATATGCTCGCGTTCAACAATCGCCACTTTCAGCCCAAGCTGTGCCCCGCGAATGGCGGCCACATAGCCTCCTGGCCCCGCGCCAATGACGATCATGTCGAAGTTCTTGCTGGCCATGCTGTGTCCTTTGCCTTCCGCTGCGTCGTGTGGCGAGCCTAGTGCAGTTTCAGACCGGCTTCAACAAAGGGAAACGCTCGTTTAACGCGCATTATTCACTGGCGAACACGCGGCAAAAGCGTCACACTGCGCGCGCCATCCATCATCAGGGAACCCACCGATGAAAACCGTGAAAGACCTTCTGGTCGCCATGATCAATGCCACGCTTATTCTTGTCGCACTCTGCCTGTTTCTGCTCTGGCAGCTTTCCGGCACCGCAGAACGCGTCGTATCCAGTTTTGCTCAGAACCTTCAGATCGTGAAACCGCTTGAGGAAAAGGTCACAGGACTGCAGAGTGAGATCACAGATTTGCGCAGCGATCTGGCCTCCATCTCTCTGGAAAACGCCGCGCTGAATGCACCGGCAACACAGCGCCTACAGGCACGTGCCGACGCGTTGGATGTGCAAATGGCTGAAATCAATGCAAGCCTCGCCAGCCTTGCCGCTGCTCCAGATCGCCTGATGGGCACCGCTATTGATGAAGCGAGCACGCGCATTTCTGCACGGCTGGGCGATCTGGCCAGTTGTCATCTGCCGGATCAAAGTGCTGCGATCGACACTGCAGCACCCAACCAGTAAAACAGGTAAAATCAGGCCGCCTGACCTGTGGCGGCCTGCAGTTCCCGAACAGTGCGCCCGTAACCGCCCTGAGAAACATAAAGCGTTTCCACTTCTGATGAAGGCCGTGCCAAAGCATCGTTGCGATACGGGAAACGCCCAAACTTCCGGATCACTTCACGATGCGCCTTGGCATGCAAAAGGTTGCTGCCTGCATCATCCATACGATCAAGGAACATTCGGACACAGCGCTCCTGATCACAGAGATTTTCCGAATGCATCAGCGGCAAAAAGAAAAACTGCCGCGCAGCACCATCAATCTTCTGATCCCACTTCTTATGCAGCGCCGCTTTGGCCGCGGCCAGTGCCTTGCGATCCGTGGCGAAGGCCTTGCCGGTTCCCCGGAACATGTTGCGCGAAAACTGATCCGTCACGATCAGATAGGCCAATGTGCCGCTGGGGTATGTCAGCCATTGCCCCAAGCCCCCGGCCTGCGCCTTTTCCCACACGGCCAGAAACCGCTGACGAATGGTTTCATCCAGCTCGTCTGACACCGCGTACCACCCCTGTGGACCGATCTCATCGAGCCAAAATGCGAGCACTTCCTCGGGACCAATCATGCCCCTCTCCTCCTGCCTTTTTCTCCCTCACGGGAGGTCCTGTCATGAAAACGTTACACAGAAGCCGCCGCCAATGAACAGTCACAAAATGCAACATTGAGACATACCGCGCGACTATCGGCGCTAACAGGAAACTTAACTGATTTGACGCGTTGCACCCTGATGCAGCAGGTCTTTGCAAGCGGGCCAAACTGCTCAATGCTCGGCCCGCGCGCCACGCCGGTCACCCGGCCGCAGCTTCCTGTTCTTCTTCCAATTCCATCGCGGTTTCGATGGCGACTTCTTGGGCGACCTCCACGGCCACAACAGATGCTGTCGGCATCACGGCAGTATAGCTGCCGGTTTCTTCCACCGGAGCCGCCGGACGACGTGTGGTGCGATAACCGGCATAGATGCCCGTGGCCGCAAGCAGGAAGATCAGATAGGTGAAAAAGCCGCTTGGCCCCATCACATCCATCGCCCAACCTGTGATCATCGGACCCGCAATCGCGCCCACGCCATTCACAAACACAAGCCCGCCAGAGGCCGCTGCCATATCCTCATAGTCAAGGAAGTCATTGGCATGCGCGATCAGCATGGAATAGAGCGGATTGGAGAACCCGCCAATAAACAGCGCCGCGACAAGCAGCATCGGATAGTTGTCGCCCGCAAAAAAGCCAAGCGTTCCGCCCGCCGTACCAATCGCGGCCACGATCATGATCAGCACACGCCGATCCATCCGGTCACTCAACCAGCCCAGCGGATACTGAAAGATCGTCGCGCCAATATAAAAGGTCGCGATGAACAAACTCAGCTCACTCAGGTTCAGCCCAGCACGGGTCGCAAACACCGCCGACATGCCAAACTGCGCCGAGAACACACCGCCCAGTAGGAACATGCCCACCACACCCAAGGGAGAGTTGTTGAACAGCTCTTTCAGGCTCATCGGTTTGGTGGTGTCAAACGCAGGTGTCGGAGAAATCGACAGCAGAATAGGCGCAAAAGAAATCGAAACCAGCACCGAGGGGATCACAAACAGCAGGAATCCCGTGGCGTCCGGCACAGTCATCATCCCCTGCGCGCTCACGATACCGATCATCTGCACGATCATATAAAGTGACAGCGCCTTGCCACGTGTCTCATTGCTCGCGGCATTGTTGAGCCAGCTTTCCGCCGTGACATACACGCCCGAAAAGCAGAACCCCATCAGCGCACGGCCCAAGATCCAGGCAATCGGATGTTCCAAGGTTGGAAACAGGATCAAAACCGCAGAAATCATTGAGGCCAAGGCCGCAAACACCCGCACATGCCCCACCCGTCGGATCATCTCCGGCGTCACGCGACTGCCTCCAAGGAAGCCGACAAAATAGGCCGACATCACCATCGACATCTCAAATGTCGAAAAGCCAGCCCCTTCGCCACGGATCCCCAACAGGGTCCCATGCATCCCGTTGCCCACCATCAGCAGCAACATTCCAAGCAGAAGCGGCCAAGCGCCTTTAATAAATTGAACCATAATGCGCCCCTTTGCGCGATCGTCTCATATTTGCGCCCATATGCAAAACGCCCTCTGCGCCATCGCATTCATTCGCGACAGCGGCATGTCGTTTTGTCTACCTCAGCGGATTAAACGCGGAATTTTCGCAACGGACTATTCTGCCGGGATCAACAGAGAAGCGTCCCCATACGAAAAGAAGCGATAGCCCTCCTGAATGGCATGGGCATAGACCTGACGAATCTCTTCTTGGCCCAGAAGCGCGCTCACCAGCATCATCAAGGTGGATTTGGGCAGATGGAAATTGGTCATCAGGGCATCAGCCACCTGAAAGGCAAAGCCGGGATAGATGAAAATATCCGTCTCCCCTTCCCACGGCGCAATCTCTCCTGTGGCACGGGCCGCGCTTTCAATCAGACGCAGCGCCGTTGTGCCCACCGGGATCACCCGGCCTCCCGAAGCTTTGGTGCCTTTGATCTCTGCGGCGGCCTCTGCACTCACACGCCCCCATTCCGCGTGCATCTTGTGCTCTTTGACATCCTCCACCTTCACCGGCAGAAAGGTGCCCGCCCCGACATGCAGGGTCACATGGGTGAAAGAGATTCCGCGCGCGGCCAATGCCGCCAACAAAGCCTCATCAAAGTGCAGAGATGCGGTTGGCGCAGCCACCGCGCCGGAATTCTTTGCCCAAACCGTCTGATAGTCGGTCTTGTCCTTTTCATCCGCTGCGCGTTTGGCCGCAATATAGGGCGGCAAGGGCATATTCCCGGCCGCTTCCAGCGCCGCATCAAAATCCGGACCCTCCAGATCAAACTGAACCAGTCCTTGTCCCTCATCCTTGGAGAGCAGACGCCCTTTCAGACCGGCCGCAAAAATAATCTCTTCGCCTTCACGGATCTTTTTGAGCGGTTTTATCAGCGCCGCCCATGCGCCACCCGCGCGCGGCTCAAGCAGAGTCACTTCCATACGCGCCTGCGTTTCGCCTTCCGGACCGCTGCGCACACGATACCCCGACAGACGCGCGGGGATCACCTTTGTATCATTGAGCACAAGACGGTCGCCGGGCTTTAACCATTGCACCAGATCGGTGACCACACCATCCGTGATGTCAGCCCCCTGCGCCACCAGTAATCTGGCAGAGCTGCGCGGGTCTGCGGGCCGGGTCGCAATCAGGGACTCGGGAAGATCAAAATCAAAATCAGAAAGCTGCATTGTGGCTCGTGTCACTAGTTGGAGAGATCAGGCGGTGGACGGCGGAAAATCTCTCTAAAGAAGCCCGGCGTCAAGACCGAGAGTGGATTGACGGATATCTCCGGATCCTGCGATGGCCCGCGAAGTGTGTAGTTGAAGCCAATCAACCCTTCTCCTCTGCGCGACACAGGGCGCCCCAGAACATTCACCGCATAGAGTGGCGACAACGTGCCCTGCAAATCAAACCAGCTTTGCACAAAGCTATAGCTGCCATTGGCTGAAATCCCCATGGAGGGTCCCACCGCGCTGGCCTCCCCCACAATCAGCCGCTCTGGCGTAATGCGGAACCGCGCAAAAACTTCACTGAACAGCAAACCAGGGCCACTGAGCTGTTCGATCAGGCCCACCACGCTGATCGCGTTGAGCAACTCCGCAATGAGCGGCACTTTCTGAACTTTCAGCTCCCGCATCGTGAGCGTACCATCATACTCCCCATCCGCAGCACGGGGGACCAGATCGAGCGACAAACGTCCTTTGGTTGCGGATTTCACCACCCCCATAGCAACGGCGATTTTCCCGCCCTGCTCAGATTGCGCCTGCACTCTGAGCCCGTTCTGATGCGGGGTTAGCGTCCCCTGCACAAACGGCCCGCCATTGAGATTGCCGTTAAAGCTGCCAGATAGGCCACCTCTCTGCGGTGTTAACTCTGCCACAGCCGGTGCAAGGCGTATGCCATCCGTCACAATGATTTCATTCATCTGCGCCGAAAGCGGCCCCATATCCGTGCTCGACGTCCCACTGCTGGTGGATTTCGGCATCCGCCGCATGTCCAGTCGCCCACCCGTCACCACAATGGCCGGCGGCACGCCAAGGCCACGACCGCGCAACTGTCCCTGCCCCTGCAACCAATTTCCAACCCGGAAACTGTCAAGTTCGGCAACATCCAGCCCGCCGCCCTCTGCGATCGAAATACGCCCCGTGGCCGACAGCCCTGCTGCCTCCAGCGTAATCGCATCCACAGACGGTCGCTTGCCAAGCGTCATTTCAACGGCAAGCAGCCCCGTGCCCTGTGCCCCTTTACGCCAGCCCAGCGGGGGGGCTGACAGAACAACCCCTTTCAGGTCTGATGTCAGCGTCAGCTTAGGTGGCTGATCTTTCACGATCTCCATATCATAGGTCAGCAGCCCCTGCTCGCGCACAGTGCCCTTAGGCAAGCCCACATCAAAGGTCTCAAGCGCCGCCGCACTCAGCTCCGCAGTGCCACTCAGCCAGCTGCGGCCCTCGTTTTCCTTGCCGCCAAACATATGCCAATGCGCCTGCACCGGGATGCCAGCCAAATCACCGCTCCCCTTCACATCGACACGCTCTGGCGTCGCATGCACGGTCAAATCCCCACGCATCACTTTGCCCGGCAAAAAATGATCGCTCACCACATTGCTCAGGGTTCCGCGAATGTCATAGACCACTTCCTCAACCGGCAATTTGTCCTTGAGGATCAGATCAATGGTCCCTTCAAGCGCCGCCTCACCGGGCGCAAAATCAACCGGCAATTTGGCTTTGGTGAAAAGCTTCAGCGGCTCCCGATCCAGCAAAGACATCACCGCCGTTGTTGAGCCAGTGGCCTGCGCGCGCACCAACCCCGGAGATTTCTTGATCCGCGTGTCCAGCACAACAAAGCTTGAGCCGCTCACATCCAGAAACCCGCCCTGATCCGCCTGAACATATCCCTCTTCCACAGCGATATGCAGCTGGTGATCCTGAAGCACACCAAAACCACTGCCATTCACAATTGGCGGCATGGTTTTGACTGCGCGCACGCGCCCATCCTCAAACACAAAGTCTAAAAACACATCCGGCATATCACTGCCATTGGAGCGCACCGCCAGATCCACATCCCGCACGGTGCCTCCCAAGATATTCTCAGACACCCATTTGCGCGGCTTGGGCTTGAAACTGTTGGGCCAGACTGCAAGCACATCGTCGGCCTGCACGCGGTCCATATGCCCGTTGAGCGCATAGGCCCAATCCGCTCCCTCTGTGCCCAGCGTACCATTCAGAACAATTTCGTTTTCAGACTGGCGGACAACCATCTGCCCCAGATCCAGTTCAAACGGATCCAGACGCAACCGGAAATCCGCATAACTGCGCTCCAGGCGGACCGGATCATCCTCCAGCGCGCGCGGATTTGCGCGAAACTCATTCAGTGTCAACTGTGCCAGAAATTCCTGCGGCAAACCTTGCCGAAAATCTCTTAGAAAGGCCTCACCAAAAGCGGAGACCCGCATCAGATCGCTGTCGATAAACAGCTCATCAAACCGGATCGCGCGCCGCTCGGGACTATAGGTCAAGTAGCTGCGCATGCCCTGAAAGGGGATCGGCTGCACCTCCCCCCCCGGCTGCACCACACCATCACTGATCTGAAGGGTCGCATTCACATTGCCAAGCGCGCCCTCCTCATCAATCCGCCCTCGCAGCGCGCCTGAAATCGGCGCGCGTATGATCTCCAGCCAGCTCAGCGCAGCCCCCTGAGAGGCGATGTCCTGACTGGGCAAATCTTCAAAATTCAATCCGAATTCAGTTTCGCGCGTGCCATAATATGTCGTCAGCGAGGCTTCGATGGTACTGGCATAGCTGCGCCCCCCCAGCAAAGTCAGCTGCGAAGAGACATCCACCCGCTCGGCATCACGCCTCAGCGAAATATGACCGCCGTCCACAGTCCAGGCCCGCCGCTCACGCAAGTCTTCAAAGCGCAGGGTGACGTCTTCCACGCGAAAGGCATTCAGCGCGGCCAGCACCGGCACGTCCAGAAACTCCTCCAACTGATCCCCGAGCGTCGTGATATCTGTATCTGTCTGAAGCGCCCCCCCGCCCACTGCTGGCCCCAGAGCAATCCGCACACTGCCGTCTTCAAGACGCAGCGCCGTCAGCGATACGCCCGCAACCAGCACCTCTCGAAAGGCAATCTGACGTTCCAGAAGAGGCGCAAAAGCCAAGCGCGCATCCACTTGCGTGACATTCACCGCCCCGCCCCCTTCGGGTGGCAAAATACGGACACCACGCAGTTGAATGCTGGGATCCCAGTCATCCTCAACCATCACCGCGATGGTCTCAATCGCCACATCGAAATTCTGCATCTGAGCATTCAGAACAACTTCAACGCGGCTGCGCATCCAGTCGGGCAACACAAAGGGTTTGCCACTCAGAACAAACACAAATCCCGCCAGCGCAATCAACGGCACAAGCAGGCTGAAGAGTGCGATCACACCATAGCGTCGCACCCGCCTTGGCGGGCGTGATCTGCCGCCTGCGGTGACGTCAGACTCTCCTTTGCTGATCTCGGCGCCCTCTGTCTGCGTATCATCCGTGTTACATGAGGATTCGGAGATATCAGAAGGTGCACCTTTTCCCTTGGGCGCGGAGCTATGATCGCCGTTCTCTGTCAGGGTTGATGCCTCTGTGTGTTCTGCTATGCCGGTGCTCGTGGACAAAACTATACCCGCAAGCCAAGCCCGACCCAAGGCCGGATCAACGTCAACGCAGCGTCCGCGCGGAAAAGGGCCCAACAGGAGCAGACCATGATCGCAACCGACACAAATGCCCCCGATTTCACCCTCCCGTCCACCGACGGCGCAGAGATCACCCTTTCCGCGCAACAACCTGCACCGGTGGTGCTGTTTTTCTATCCTCGCGACAACACGCCGGGCTGCACCAAGGAGGCCATCGGCTTTTCGCTGCTGGCGCAGGAGTTTGCCGATGCAGGCGTGAAAGTCTTCGGCATTTCCAAAGACAGCATGGCAAGCCACGACAAATTTGTGGCTAAGAAAGAGCTGACCATCCCTCTGCTCTCTGACGAACACGGCTCCGTCTGCGAAGACTATGGCGTCTGGGCAGAGAAAAAAATGTACGGCAAAACCTTCATGGGGATCGTGCGCGCCACGGTTCTGATTGATGGCACTGGAAAAATCCTGCGCACCTGGCCAAAGGTCAAAGTGGACGGCCATGCCGAAGAGGTTCTGGACGCAGCAAAAGCCCTCTAAGAAAGACCCTTTGATGACGCAAAGTCTTGCAGAAATGGCGGTGGAGGTACTCACCACCGCCGATGGCCGCGCTAAGACGGCCATTTCCAAACAACATGCGGCCACCTGGTTTGCCGCACGTGAAGCGGGCACGCCGCTGCCTATCGGCACCGCACAGCCTCCGCTGCTTCCGGCCCGCCCAGAGCAGCCGGAACTGCTGGATCCGCGGGATGTGCCGCGCCGCAAACCCGGCAGCCCGCAAGGCCGCATCGCCATGCTGCACGCGGTGGCCCATATCGAACTGAACGCGGTGGACCTGCACTGGGATATCATCGCCCGGTTCACCGATGTGGAGATGCCACTTGGTTTTTATGACGACTGGGTAAAATCCGCCGCCGAAGAATCAAATCATTTCAATTTGATATGTGACAGCCTTGAAGCCAAGGACAGCTTTTATGGCGCCTTGCCGGCCCATGCAGGGATGTGGCGCGCCGCCGAGGATACGGTGGACGATCTGATGGGGCGGCTTGCGGTGGTGCCCATGGTGCTTGAGGCCCGCGGTCTGGATGTGACACCGGGTATGATCCGCATCTTTGAAAACGCCAAGGACACCCAGACACTGGAGGCCCTGCGCATCATCTACGCCGAAGAGGTCGGCCATGTGGCCTATGGCTCCAAATGGTTCAATTTCCTCTGCGGTCGGCATGGGCTAGATCCCAAGGCGGAATTTCACGGGCTGGTGCAAAAGTACTTTCACGGCGCACTCAAGCCACCGTTCAATGAGGAAAAACGCGCAGACGCAGGTCTGCCACCGGATTTCTACTGGCCTCTCGCCGATGAAGAGCCCCCCGCCTACGCGCGCTGAAGCCATGTTGGCCTGCCATAAGCGGGTTATCGCCGGTATGCGGGCATTTTTTTGCCCGCTTATCGACCATTAGGTCAAACATCTTGCCCGACCTGCCGCAGACCGCTAAAACCTCGCCCCAAGATGCTGGTTAACAGGCGTTGCCAATAATGCGGCCCCGGGGGACTGGGCCACATCGGGATGGGACAAGACAAGGAATACGTCCGTGAGAACACGACTCGCGATACGGCTGCACGCGCTGCTCGAACGCTTTTTTCCGGAAAGACGGCTTTTCTTACGATCAGATACCGACACGCGGTTCATCCGTCTGCGTCCCGGCACACAGCTCTTTGCTTTTGCTGGTGCTTCCGCCGTGGTCGCTTGGGCGATCATAGCAACAGCAATTCTGTTGATGGACAGTATTGGCTCCGGCAATTTTCGCGAACAGGCAAAACGCGATCAAGTGACCTACGAACAGCGCCTCAATGACCTCTCCGCACAGCGGGATGCGCGCACCACAGAGGCACTTGCTGCACAGGCTCGCTTTAACTCTGCTCTGACGCAAGTGTCAGCGATGCAGTCTCAGCTTCTTGAGTCCGAAACACGCCGCCGAGAACTGGAAACAGGAATTGAGGTCATTCAGTCCACCCTGCGCAGGACCATGAAGGAGCGGGAAGAGGCCCGTGCTGAACTCATCGCACGCGATCAGGCACAAGCCGAAACCCAAACTGCCCTCATTGGCAGCTCGCCTCTGGGCAATGACATGCTAGACGTGCTTTCCACCGCACTGAATGAAACTGCCGCCGAACGGGATCAGGTCTACGCCGACGCACAGGAAGCTCTCAAAGCCGCCGATGAAATGGAACGCGAGCTTCTGCTGATGGAAGAGAAAAACGATCAAATCTTCCGCCAACTCGAAGATGCCATGACAGTCTCTGTGGAACCGCTGACCAAAATGTTCACCGCCGCCGGGCTGAATGTGGACAGCCTTATGAATGAGGTGCGTCGCGGCTATCAAGGTCAGGGCGGCCCGATGATGCCACTCAACTTCTCCACCAAAGGTGGGGAACTGACCGCGGAAACCCTGCGCACCAATCGTCTGCTCGAACAGCTTGATCAGCTCAACACCTATCGCATCGCAGCGGAAACCGTGCCCTTTGACAACCCGCTCAAGTCTGCGTTCCGCTACACCTCGGGTTTCGGAATGCGCTGGGGCCGGATGCACAAGGGCACCGATTTCGCCGCCCGCTACGGCACGCCGATCCACGCCACAGCCGAAGGCGTGGTGATCCACGCGGGCTGGCTCTCTGGCTATGGGCGTCTTGTAAAAATCCAACATGAACATGGGATCGAGACCCGTTACGCGCATCTGGCAAAAATCCGCGTAAAAGTCGGTCAAAGAGTCTCGCGCGGAGATCGTATTGGTGATATGGGCAATTCTGGACGGTCGACCGGCACCCACCTTCACTACGAAGTGCGTGTGAACGGTCGCGCAGTGAACCCGATGACATTTATCAAGGCTGGAAGAGATGTTTTCTAAAAGCAAAATCAACGAACCCGCACCGAAGTCTGACGCGCCGGCCAAACCTGCCGCTGCTGAAGCTGCCCCAATTCCGGCCGCGCCCGCCAAAGCGAGCGAGTTCAAATCCGCGCCAAAGGCAAAACCACCGGCCTCTGTGCTCTCCTCTGATCTGCACATCACGGGCAATCTGAAAACCTCCGGTGACATCCAAGTGGAAGGCACTGTTGAGGGCGACATCCGCGCCCACCTGCTGACGGTGGGTGAAACCGCCACCATCAAAGGGGAAATCATCGCAGATGATGTTGTGATCAACGGCCGTATCATTGGTCGTGTGCGTGGCCTTAAAGTCCGCCTGACCTCTACCGCACGCGTCGAAGGTGATATCATCCACAAGACCATTGCAATCGAAAGCGGCGCGCATTTCGAAGGCTCCGTGCAGCGTCAGGACGATCCGCTGAACCCTGGTAAAGCCGCTCCGGCCCCTGCCGCCGCAGCAGCAGCGCCCGCAGGCAAGTAACCCGTTTCACATGACATAAAAGCCGCCGTGTTAAGCATACCACGGCGGCTTTTTGTTGCGCAGATCATTTCGGTGCTCATAAAAACGGCCCCTGAAGGGGCCGCCTGTTGCTCCAAATGATCACATGGACCTAGAAATCCGCCCATTGTTCATTGGCGACCTGTTTTTTCTGAGGCACATAGGCAACCTCGACGCTCTCTTCCTCTTCTGCGTCTTCTGAGATCTCTTGAACGCCAACTTCGGTCGCATGCGGCTTGACCTCATTGATCTTGAACTGCCGCACATGCTCAATCAACTTATCCGCATCGGAACGCAGCATATGTGAGGCCGCGTTGTTTTCTTCCACCATCGCGGCATTGCCCTGTGTCACTTGATCAAGCTGGGTCATGCCAGTGTTGATTTCTGTCAACGCCACCGATTGTTCGCGCGAGGATTTGGAGATTTCCGCAACCAGATCGGAGATTTCCTGTACCTGCCCCACAATAGAGGTCAGCGCGTCGCCGGTACGCCCGACCATGGCAACGCCTCGCTCCACCTGCTGCCCACTGGACTCAATCAGGGATTTGATCTCCATAGCGGATTCCGCCGAACGCCGCGCCAGGCTGCGCACCTCAGAAGCCACAACGGCAAACCCCTGCCCGGCTTCTCCGGCCCGCGCGGCTTCAACGCCAGCATTCAGCGCCAGCAGGTTTGTCTGGAAGGCGATATCATCAATCACGCTCACAGTCTGCTTGATCTGGTTTGACGACTTCTCAATCGCGGTCATTGCAGCAATCGCTTCGGTCACAACCTCACCGCTTTCTTCGGCCCGTCCACGGGCGTGACGCACAGTGGTCTCAACATTTTCCACGGTCTTCACCGAAGACTGAACCCCATCTGTCACTTCGGTCAAAGCCTGTGCCGTCTGCTCAAGTGTCGCCGCCTGTGCTTCTGTACGATGCGCCAGCTCATCCGCAGATCCGGCAATCTCCTGTGCCCCGTGATTGATGCTCTCCGCCGTGTCACGTACCGAGTATACCAGCGCACTCAGCCCATCGACGGCCTGATTGAGGCTCGTGCTTAGCACCTGATGCTCTTGTGGGAAGTCATCCTTCAGATGCGCACGGAAATCGCCCTGTGCCAGGCTGATCAACTCCGCGCTCAGTTCATCCACCACACGCTGATTGGTCTGCTGAACCTCCTGCTCCCGCGCCTGCGCCTCAGCGCCTTCCCGGAGACGCACCTGCAGCTTGGCCAGTGTTTTTGAAATGAAGCCCACTTCATCCCCGCGGTCCTGACCGGCAATGACCTGATCATAGTTTTGCGCGCCAACCTCTTCCATCTCACCCGCCAGATGTTCGATGCGTTTGATCACGCCACGCAGCACAAACCACACCAGCAAACACAACAATACACCCGTGATCGCCAGCTCAATGATGCCAACAAAGATCGACTTGTTGATGAACTGCATGGCCTCAGCCCGATCAATTTCCAGCACCATCCCCCAATGTTTTCCATTGGGGATCGTGACATCTGCTGTCTCCGCAACAACATCATGACCATTCAATCCGGTGGTATGTTCAAAATGAGCCTCACTCCCACTCAGGGCGAGCTGAATTTGCTCAAGCTCTGGCAGGGTTTCCAAGGCATCATGACCACCGTCATGGCGTGATGCCGTCAAAGCGCGCCCGAAGTTATCGACCAGATAAACCTCCCCGGTCTCTCCAAGAAGCTCAGACTCTGCAACCAGATGCTCAATCTCATCCATAGGCACTTGAATCGCGACCACGCCAAGCTTGCTCGCGCCGTCAAACACAGGCGCCGCCATAAACAGCGCTGGCGCCGCACTCGGCGCATAGGTGGAGATATCCGTCATGGCGAACTCGCCCGCAGGCATGTTCAGCGCGGTCCGATAAACTTCACCCAGACCACTATCGGCATATTTGCCCGCTTTAAAGTCACGTGCGAAGTCATCTTCCTTGCGCACGGAGTAGATCAGACTGCCTGCGGTATCAAAGAGGAACATATCGTAAAAATGCTGCGCCTCGATATACGAACGCAGACCCACATGATGTCTTTGATGGGCCTCTGTCCACTCTGATGGCTGGCTGGAGGCCACCAACGCCGAACGCGCATCTGCGCCATGGGGGTTGCCAGTAATGTACTGCGCGCGCAGTGTCTTCTCTGCGCTGCCACCCAAGGCGCTCCAGCCGTCCGTAAACTCCGCCACCGCAGCCCGCACACCAAAGCTTTCTGCAAGAGCCCCAACGCCTTTACGGCTGTCCTGAAGCCATTCTTCTACGATATCGCGTTTCTCATGTATGAAGCTCTCGTAAGCGAATCTGTGGTCCTTCTCAATCGCACTCGCTGCCTGTTTAAGTTGTAGAGCGCTGCTAAGAGACACCAGAACCACAGCCGGCACAGCAATCGCCAACGGCAATTTCCATGCGAGCTTTACATCACGAAACTTCATCGTCTTCACCTTCCAATTCGAAGCTCTCAAGTGGCTTCAAACCGATGATTTGTGATCAAAACATTGAATTACAGTTAAATAAGGTATGGTTTTCCGTTCCATATCGCGGGTTTATGCGGAAACTGAGAGGAGGTTGCCACAGACCATCAAGCCAAGATCGTCACAGAAAAATCACTCTCACTGGCCCAAGACGCCCAGAGAACACCTAATCTACGTATTTATACCTATGGTTGTATTTTCTCGACATGCACCACACATTTCTCCGACAAAGCAGAACGCGAAAGCCTTGGAAGGTCCGGAGCAAGTTCGCGACCGAGGCTCACCTCGCAGTTTCAAAAACGCCCAACAAACATGCATTTACACTGCATTTTTTAAAGAGCCTTTCAAAGTCCGCCATCCGCTTCGATCAAAATACTTCTTTTCGTCCGTAAGACGAACAGACCTTGGACGCGCCTCCAGTCCTATTCACATGATTTTTCACCGTCACTTTCCTGCATAAACGCACCCGCAAAACTGTGTCTGTGTTTTTACCAAACTTTAAACGCGCGCCCTCAATAAAGAGGTCAACGGGATTTACCTAAAAAGGAAGACAAGTTGTTAGAAAGACAACCCGTGCTGTTTCATGGCACAAACCACCCGCTCTCGGCGACCGCTCCAAACACTGCAGATGCTGATGCGCTTGTAGCGCAGGCGGAAACCACCCCTCTCAGCGATGGTGGTATTGCCGCCGCCGCCCTTCTAACAGAAACGCTTGCCAAGACGCCCGACCATCATGCGGCACAGCTGCTGCTAAATCAGTTGCACCATATGTTTGTGCCACGTTGGCATTTTCCAATGATGGCAGATGCCTCACGCAATCGCGCCTATGCCGAGGCCATCAACGCCAAAGTGCAACCGGGTGACATTGTATTGGATATCGGCGCGGGTGCTGGCCTGACCGCCATGTTGGCCGCGCGCGCCGGTGCGGGACATGTCTATGCAGTGGAACAACAGCCGATGATCGCTGAGGCCGCCCAACAGGTCATTGCGGACAACAACCTGTCTGACAAAATTACTGTCATCTCCAAGTGGTCTCATGACATCATCATTGGCAAAGACATGCCCGAACGCGCCGATGTTGTGCTTTCCGAAATTGTCGACAGCAACCTGCTGGGAGAAGGGGCACTGGCCACGCTCAAACATGCCATGATACATTTGGCCAAACCCGGCGCGCGCTGCATCCCGGAAAGCGGGATCTTAATGGCGCAACCTGTGCAAAGCGACGCGCTGACAGAAACCATGCGCCCGCGATCTGCTGAAGGGTTTGATCTGTCAAGCTTTCACAAATTCTCTCGCATGGCGCAGATCACACCCAATGATGCCGCCGCGCTGCCGCTGTTCCCTCTTGGGCCAACCGTGCCCCTCTTCTACTTTGATTTCACCAATCCAGACATCGCCCCTGCGAGATCCGAGCAAACCCTGACCTGCGACACAGAGGGCACAGTGCATGCCGTGGTCGTGAGCTTTCAAATGCAACTGGCGCCGGGCATCCTTGTCTCCAATGATCTGAGGTCTGATGGTCATTGGGGGCGCACGGCCTATCTCCCAGAGGTGCCCATGCCGGTCACACCGGGCACCGGCTTGCCTGTTATTGCGCAGCATGACGCCACCAAATTGTCACTCTCATTCAATTGCGACGGCGAAGACAGCGGTGCCCACACAACCTTGACACTGCAATAGGGCCCACAAATCAAAAGGGCCACGTATCGGTGGCCCTTTCTACAGGCAGTATTCCTGCCATTGATCTATTCTGCGGCCACCATCTCTGCATCCAGCGCAGACAGGATCGTCGTGATCAGGGCCTTCTTGTTCACAGGTTTGGAGATATGTGTATCACATCCCGCATCCCGCGCTTGTTTAACATGATCTCGCATCGCATTGGCAGACAGCATGATCACCGGCACATGGCGCAGAGCTTTCCGTTCTTCCAAAATACGGATTTCACGTGTGGCTTCCAATCCGTTCATCTCGGGCATCATCATATCCATCAGAACAACATCGGGTCGCCACGATCGATAGGACTGCAGCGCTTCGACACCATTTCCCGCAAAGGCGATCTCACAGCCCGTCCGCTTCAGTAATAGCGCTACAACCTTTTGATTTGCCTTGATATCCTCTGCAATCAGCACCCGGCGGCCTTGTAGACACCCTTCAAAACCCGCATGAGCAGGCGACTTTTGCGCCGAAGTGTGTGGCACAGGGGCTTTGCGCAATGCCAACTCTACCACAAAAGTGCTGCCCGCACCTGGATGGGACTCAACGGACAGGCGTCCGCCCATCTGTCGGGCCAATGACGAACTGATGGCCAGACCCAGACCAGTGCCTGTCACCTCGCCCTGCCCGCTGCCACCCTTCTGGTCAAACCTGTCAAACTTGTCGGTCTTAGTATACTCAGGGAAGCCCACGCCAGTGTCACACACCTCTATATTCAGAGCCACAACATCCCCGTTACACACACAGGACAGACATGTCTTGATATGACCGTTTGAGGTGAATTTCACCGCGTTGGACGCCAGATTAGACACAATCTGACGCACGCGCATATCGTCACCCATGACTAGGTCTTCGGCGGCGGGAGCCACCTCAATGTCAAACGCCACTCCTTTCTGCTGCGCCGTCTGCACATGCGGTGCCAGAGCCCGCTGCAACATGAGCGCAGGTGAAAACGGCTGACACAACAGCTCAACCTTGCCCGCCTCAACTTTTGAGAAGTCCAGAATATCAGACATCTGCCGCTCAAGCAGCCGACCGCTCTCAAAGATCATCTGCACCAAACCGCGATACTCTTCAGACAGGTCCTCACGATCTCTCAAAGCATCTGCGACGCCGACAATCGCATTCAGAGGCGTTCTGATTTCATGGCTGATATTGGCAAGAAAGGTCGATTTGGACAGGCTGGCCTCTTCAGCGGTCCGCTTCGCAGCGGCCAAAGCATCTCGGCGCTCAATCTCAGCTGTGATGTCATGCCCGGATGCAAATACCAACGAGCCAAAAACACGCGCCTGCCAGTCTGTGTGCCTCACGTTACCCTGCGCATCACTGAGCCGCAGCCGCACCGTGCGCCCCATGTGCGCCTCATCTCTAGGCTGCCAGAAGGCACCAAGATTGGGCATATCTTCTTCAACCACAAAATCCTGAATGGACTTGCCAACCAAATCCGCCTCGCGCCCCTGTACCAGCGCACAGCAAGCGTCATTGGCCTGTTGAATGCGCCCTTTGCGGTCGAAAATACAATGGGGCGCCATCGACATTTCGAAGAAATTGGAGACAAGTTTTGACGCTTCTACCCGTTCGGTCACATCAAAGCGGATTGATAGAAACTTCTCAACTTTTCCCTCGTCATTGAGCACCGGGTAAATCAACGTGTCGACCCAATAAAGGCGACCATTCTTGCGTCGGTTACAGATTTCGCCGCGCCAGACTTTTCCTTCGCAGATCGTCGACCAGAGATCGCCAAAGAACTCACGACTGTGCTGCCCAGAATTGAGGATATTGTGATTGGCTCCAATGAGCTCTTCTTCGCGATACCCAGAAATATCAAGCAGCTTCTGATTGACGCTGGTAATTTTCCCATCAAGCCCAGCTGTGGTCACAATCGCAGCCTCACTGAGTGCGTTGGTCACATGGGTCAATTCAAAAACCGCTTCATCCTTTTGTGCCTGAAGCTTCTGAGACGTTTCATCAGTGGTTTTACTCTGCGAGATATCTCGAAACGAGCCAGCAAGCGCGATAACTTCGCTTTCTGAAAACACCGGCTCCCCAACCGCATGCACCCAGATCCGCTCATTGTCAGCGGTCAGAATCTGAAACTCATGGCTCCACCCTGCCCCTTCTGACATCGCCGTCTCGACGGCCGCACCAACCGCCTTACGGTGTTCCTGTACGTAAAAATTAAGCGCCGCCTCCAGGTCTGGGCGGAAGTTGCTGTTGACCCCATGAATCTGTTTGGTCTTGTCGCTCCACCAAAGATCCCCACTCCGAACATTCAAGCACCAATACCCTGCACCCGTGGCCTTTTCTAACGCCTGCATCTGAACCTTTTGCAGTTCCACAACGGTTGCAGCATCAACATCCAGTATGGCTTTTTGTCCCATAAACTTACTCTGTTGTCTGTCACGTTCTTTACGGGCAACTCGCACCCGAGGCGCGCTCTCTAACGCAAAAGATCACTCTGGAAAATATGTTACAGACAACTTTTATCGGATTTAGTCACACACCAGTAATATCAATATATTTTCCATACTTATCAGATCAGTAACCAGATATATAGAGATCAGTTTTTTCAAAAACCCTCTTATTCCCACGCACCTGCGGCGTGATGCCCCACCATAAAAAAACCCCACCGCAGACTGCTCTGCGATGGGGTGTTCTATAGGCAAAATTACAGGTTGCGCCGCGCCGATCACTCAGTCGCTGTGACAGTCTTCATAACATCAGGCTGTCCAATAACGGCCCCATTGCGCCCTTTGCCGAGCTTGATCTGATCGACCACATCCATGCCCTCGGTCACTTCACCCACAATGGTGTATTGACCGTTCAGGAAGGTGCCCGCATCAAACATGATGAAAAACTGGCTGTTGGCACTGTCAAGATCGGGGCCGCGTGCCATGCCGACAACGCCCCGCTCAAAGCTACGCTCAGAGATTTCCGCAGGCAGATCCGGTTGATCCGAACCGCCACGGCCCGCCATGCGCATATCGCCACCAATCTTGCCAAACTGGACATCGCCGGTCTGCGCCATAAAGCCGTCAATCACACGGTGGAACACCACCCCATCATAGGCGCCTTCTGTGGCCAGCGCGGCAATGCGCGCGGCATGCTGCGGTGCCACATCCTCATACAGGTCGATCTTGATGGTGCCATTGGCGCCCTCGCCCTCAACCTCGATCTCAATACCGGTGGCCAGCACAGGGCTGGCCAGCACGGCAAAGGCGGCTGCGAGCTTAAGCTTCAACATCAGCAGCCACTTTCACGCTCACCATGCGATCAGGATACATCGGCGGCTCACCGCGCACGATTGCGTCCACATGCTCCATGCCGGAGGTCACACGGCCATAAACGGTGTACTGACCGTTCAGGAAGTGGTTGTCCTTGAAGTTGATGAAGAACTGGCTGTTGGCAGAATCCGGCATCTGGCTGCGCGCTGCGCCGATGGTGCCGCGGTCATGCGGCAGCTTGGAGAATTCCGCCTTCAGGTTTGGCAGGTCAGAGCCACCCGTGCCCGCCATACGGATGTTGAAGTCTTTTTCCATGTTGCCGTTGGCCACATCACCGGTCTGCGCCATGAAACCGTCAATCACGCGGTGGAACGCAACGTTGTCATACTGACCAGACCGCGCCAGCTCTTTCATGCGCTCACAATGGCCCGGGGCCACATCCGGCAGCAGTTCAATCACAACAGTGCCGTCTTTCAGTTCCAACAGGATGGTGTTCTCGGGATCTTTATACTCGGCCATAGTGGCACTCCTCATGTGAAATCTTGAGCGCTAGTTAATCATCTGAGCCGCGAATGCCAAGAGAACGTTGACCCAGCCCACCAGTGCGCTAGGAAGACGGCAACATATTTTCTTTGGAGATTTCGGTCATGGCGTGGAAAACCCTCGATCAAATGGACCTCACCGGCAAACGGGTGCTGACCCGCGTCGACATCAATGTGCCCGTCGCAGACGGTGTGGTCACCGACACCACACGGATTGACCGCATTGTCCCGACGGTCAAAGACATCCTTGCCGCAGGTGGTAAACCGATCCTGATGGCGCATTTTGGCCGCCCCAAAGGAGAGCGCGTGCCGGAAATGAGCCTGCAGCAACTTGTGCCCGCACTTGAAACAGCCTTCGGCACCTCCGTGCTCTTCGCTGCCGATTGTATTGGCCCCGCCGCGCAGGCCGCCGTGGATGCCATGGGCGAGGGTCAGGTGCTGCTGCTCGAAAACACCCGTTACCACGCCGGTGAAACCAAGAATGACGCGGAGCTGACCGCCGCCATGGCCGCGCTTGGGGATGTCTTCTGCAACGATGCGTTTTCCGCCGCGCACCGCGCGCACAGTTCCACCTGCGGTCTGGCCCACGCCCTGCCCGCCTGTGCCGGTCGCTTGATGCAGGCGGAACTTTCGGCACTTGAAGGCGCGCTCGCAAAGCCGGTGCGCCCGGTGACTGCTGTGGTTGGTGGCGCCAAAGTCTCCACCAAGCTGGAACTACTGGGCAATCTCGTCTCCAAAGTCGATCATCTGGTGATCGGTGGCGGCATGGCCAACACGTTCCTGGCGGCTCAAGGCATCGACGTCGGCAAATCTCTGGCCGAACACGACATGACCGACACCGCGTCCGAGATCCTCGCCAAGGCCAAAGCGGCAGGCTGCAACATTGTGCTGCCAAGCGACGTTGTGGTCGCGCGCGAATTTGCCGCCAATGCTGCCAATGAAACCGTTGCTTCTGACGCTTGTCCGACAGATGCGATGATCCTTGATGCAGGCCCGGCCACCGTCGCCAAAGTGGCGGAAGTGTTCGAAGCCTCCAAAACCCTGATCTGGAACGGCCCCATGGGTGCGTTTGAGATCGAACCCTTCAATGCCGCCACCGATGCCGCCGCCCTTCAGGCCGCCGCGCTCACCAAATCCGGCGCGCTGGTCTCTGTGGCTGGCGGTGGCGACACGGTTGCCGCGCTCAACGCCTCAGGGGCGGCTGAAGACTTCAGCTATATCTCCACCGCAGGCGGCGCTTTCCTGGAATGGATGGAAGGCAAAGAACTGCCCGGCGTTGCGGCTCTGAGCCAATAATCGCCAAAAACTGCGTCCTGTGGTGGCGCAAAACCCTATCGCGGCCGAATTTTATGCGGCGATAGCGCCACCACAATTGAAGTCGCTGGCGGGCTCCTCTATGAGCTTCGCCAACGGGAAAAACCCTTTTTAACAACCATTTTGACTGGGGACAGATATGTCAAACCACGCTCAAGCCGAAAAAATCACCGCAGGCCAAGGCTTCATCGCCGCTCTGGACCAATCCGGCGGCTCCACTCCCAAAGCGCTGCGCCTCTATGGCGTCGAAGAATCCGCCTACAGCACTGATGCGGAAATGTTTGACCTGATCCACGGCATGCGCTCCCGTATTGCACAGGCGCCTGCCTTCACCGGCGACAAGGTTGTTGGCGCAATCCTCTTTGAAATGACTATGGACCGCGACATCGACGGCCAGCCTTCTCCGACCTTCCTCTGGGAACAGCGCGGCGTGGTGCCTTTCCTGAAAGTCGACAAAGGCCTCGCAGATGAGGAAAACGGCTGTCAGGTGATGAAGCCCATGCCAGAGCTTGACGCGCTGTGTGAACGCGCTGTGGGCAAAGGCGTGTTTGGCACCAAAATGCGCTCCGTGATCTCCGCCGCCAATGCCGACGGCATCAAGGCTGTTGTCGCCCAGCAGTTTGAAGTGGGCAAACAGATCATCGGCCATGGACTAATGCCAATCATCGAGCCAGAGGTGACCATCACCATCGCCGACAAAGCCGAAGCAGAAGACCTGCTGCTGGCCGAGCTCACCGGAGAGCTCGACGCCCTGCCAGAAGATCAGCAGGTCATGCTGAAACTGTCTCTGCCAAACAAAGCCAACCAATATCAGTCTCTGGTGAACCACCCGCGCGTGATGAAGGTTGTGGCGCTTTCTGGCGGCTACTCTCGTGAAGAGGCCAACGCCAAACTGGCAGAAAACACTGGCATGATCGCCAGCTTCTCCCGTGCGCTGACCGAAGGTCTCTCTGCACAGCAAAGCGATGATGAATTTGCCGCCACCATCGCGGACAGCATCGAAGGCATCTATCAGGCCTCCATCGCGGGCTAATCCGGCCACTCACCTGACACAACACCGTAGGGTGCGCAGTTCCTGCGCACCTTTTTTAAATTCACCTTACGGTAATCCTTTTTGCAGGCCCCTAATGCGTCTGCGGCTCCGGCAACGTGCTGATCTGCTCAAAGATCGCCGAACAGATATTGCCCATCTCAAGCGCAAAGAAATTCTCTGCCGCCGCCTGATTGGGGTGATAAGGATCTTTGACGCGGCCTTTCTTATTCAGACGAAAGAACTCCATATTGCCTTGATAGGCTTCCACCGTTTCCTCTGTGGCACCGCGCACAAAAGAACATCGGTTGCCCGTTTCCTCAAAGGCCGCCTGGATGTTCTCCTGTGCCTTCAAACGCAGATCGACAATCTTCTTGGAATAGGCCGGGGCCGTGGTCATGAAGATGCAGGGCACATCCTCAGGAATGTGGCGCATCATCTCCTCCACATCTGCTTTGGCTTGTTCTTTGCTTTCCGCCCAACGCCGGGCCGAATTGCCAAGGAATGACATCAAGAACAGTTTTGGTGCATAATACCCGTCCCGAAACATCGCCTCAAAGGGTGACTGGCCCGGCTCGCAAAACTGATAGGCCTTGCCCTTACCAATCTGCACGTATTTGTTGCCTGTGGTGTTCACATAGCCATAGGTGCCAGCGTTCACCTTCCACTTGGGATCCACCTTGCAGACCGCCTCCTTGGCCTTGCCGGATCGCGCGGTCCAGGAATGAATGGAGGTTGACCGCACCCCAATCACCGCCACCCGCTTTGCACCCAACCGCTCCAGATAGGCCTCCTGCTCCTGATTGGGCGCACAATGGCTTTTGAGATCGGTGAAAAACTCCAGAAACGCGGGGCCAGAGCCAAAGGGAATTTGACTGTCCCCCAAAATCACAATTTCCGGGGAGTCAAACCCCGCCACCTCTGTCTCTCCAGCTGCTGCGCCCAAAGCCCAGCTTCCTAAAACAACACCCAACACAACACGTTTCAACTTCCTCATGTCTTGTCTCCCCACGTGACATGCGCTGGCCCCCGCCTGCGTCTCGGTCAGTTCAGTACATCGCGTACCGCATCGCATATTTCAGGCGTGTTAAGATCCAGAAACAGCCGCATAGCCGCAGCATTCGGATGCAGCGGATCCTTCACACTGCCATCTGTGCGACGTCGAAAATACTTGGCCTTGCCTTCGATCACCGCCCGCGTTTCCTCCGAGAACCCCGCGACATAGACACAGCGCCCGTTCTTCGGAAATGCCGCCTGAAAATTTTCTTGCGCCAGCGCGCGCAGATCATTGGTCTTTTTAGAGAAAACAGGCGCGGTGGAAAGAAAGATGCAGCCAACCCCTTTGGGCACCTGTTTCATCAACGCACGGGCATCCTCTCGCGCCGCCTCCCGGCTGTTCGCCCAGCGATCCGCGCCATTGCCCAGAACCGCCATCACCATGAGATCAGGGTCATAATACCCTGCGCGCAAGGCGCTCTCCAATGGAGAGCGGTTTGCCTCACAAAACTGATAATCCGGCCCCTTGCCAATCTGCACAAAAGCCCGTTTGGGATTTCCCGCGATGCCAAATGCACCGGCATTCACCCCATATTTCTTATCCACGGCGCAAATCGTATCTTTGCGCCCCCCTTTGCGAGCCACCCATGAATGGACAGATGTGGACCGCACCCCAATCGCCGCCGTCCTGCGCGCACCGAGCTTTTCAACCGCCGCCTTCGCCCGCCCCTTGGGCGCGCAATGTGCGGTCAGGTTTTCAAAAAACTCCAGATACGGTGGCCCCGCACTGAAAGAGATCTGGCTGTCCCCAAGGACAAGCACATCCACCCGCCCCTTTTCTTTGGCCCCAGCGGAGACCGTGGTTACAAACACCGCCAGTGCGGCACAGAAAACAGTCAAAATCGGGGAGGTTTTTCGGCGTGGCATCATCATCAGTCAGGTCGTGAAAGTGTATCTTTGCTAAAGAGCGCAGCGGACCCTGTCCAATCAACTTTCCACCAGCACGCTACAATATCACGCCTCAACTTCCCTTGATCGGATGCCAGCGCTGTCTCGAAACCCATTAAGTTCATATGAATGTCCCGCGCGTTACAGTCACGGATTGCGCGTGCCTGACATAGGGAAGTGGCACCTCCGCAAAACCAACAGGATACCGACGCATTACAGCACCTCTTTATCCCCTAGAGTCGAAGGTTAACGCCCCACTCCAAAACGCCGCATTTTTCAAAAAATATAAAAAAACATTGCGTTAAGGGATTCACACAGCGAATCACCTAAGGTATAAAGAAGACAGACGCCGAAAAGGCGCGACATGAGGCAAATATGACGAGCAACTCCCCCCGCCCAGCCCTAGGTGCTGTAGCTTTTTTTGGACTGGCCTTTGCGCTTGCCATCTATTTCACCTTTGCCGCTGTGCAGGGGGATTATGGTCTGTTTCGTCGTGTAGAAATTCTCGCTGAAAAGCAGCAACTGGAAGCTGAACTCGCTTTGGCGCAGGCAGAGGTCGTCCATATGGAGAACCTCACACGCCGCCTGTCTGACAGCTATCTCGATCTTGATCTGCTCGACCAGCAGGTGCGCGATGTCCTCGGCATGATCCGTGCTGACGAAGTTGTCATCCGCTGATCTTTCAATACCCTGACAAAACAACATTTTTTCCTCTCGCCAGCCAAGAGGCAATCCGATACCATCCTTGAAACTATGGTTTAACGTTAAACCATCCAGCCTTTCGGGAGGGACTGCCATGGCGGCCAAACGCGCTGCAAAAAAGCCGAATGTTTCCGGCGAAGAACTCACGCAATACTACAAGGATATGTTGCTGATCCGGCGCTTTGAGGAGAAAGCCGGCCAACTCTATGGCATGGGGCTGATCGGCGGGTTCTGCCACCTCTATATCGGTCAGGAAGCCGTTGTGGTCGGGCTTGAAGCCGCAACAGAAGAAGGCGATAAGCGCATCACCTCCTACCGAGATCACGGCCACATGCTCGCCTGCGGAATGGATGCCAATGGCGTGATGGCGGAACTCACCGGACGTGAGGGCGGCTATTCCAAAGGCAAAGGCGGCTCCATGCATATGTTCTCCAAGGAAAAACACTTCTATGGCGGCCATGGTATCGTCGGCGCACAGGTGCCCCTGGGCGCAGGTCTCGCCTTTGCCGACAAATACAAAGACAACGGCCGCGTGACCTTCACCTACTTTGGCGATGGTGCCGCCAATCAGGGACAGGTCTATGAAACTTTCAACATGGCCGCCCTCTGGGATCTGCCGGTGATCTTCGTGATCGAAAACAACCAATACGCGATGGGCACCGCTCAGGCACGCTCCACCTCCTCACAAGATATCTACAAGCGCGGCGAGGCCTTCGGCATCCCTGGTGAGATGGTTGATGGCATGGATGTGCTGGCGGTGAAGGACGCCGGCGAACGTGCTGTCAAACACTGCCGCGCGGGCAAAGGCCCCTATATTCTCGAAGTGAAAACCTACCGCTATCGCGGACACTCCATGTCGGACCCTGCCAAATACCGCACCCGCGAAGAAGTGCAGAAGATGCGCGAAGAGCGTGATCCTATTGAAAACGTGCGTCAAATGCTGCTCACAGGCAAACATGCCAGCGAGGAGGATCTGAAGGCGATCGACAAAGAGATCAAAGCCATCGTGAACGCCTCCGCTGATTTTGCCAAAGAGAGCCCCCTGCCCGACGAGGCGGAGCTCTGGACAGATATTTACGCCTAAACCCCGGACGAGAGGATAGAAATCATGGCTACGAAAATTCTCATGCCTGCCCTGTCGCCCACCATGGAAGAGGGCACTTTGGCCAAATGGCTGGTCAAAGAAGGCGACACCGTACAATCCGGCGATATCATTGCCGAAATCGAAACCGACAAAGCCACAATGGAATTTGAGGCCGTGGATGAAGGCGTCATCGGAAAAATTCTGGTGGCAGAAGGCAGCGAAGGTGTCGCGGTCAATACCGCCATCGCCATCCTTGCGGAAGACGGCGAAGATGTCAGCGCAGTGGACGCCAGCGCGGACCCTGCTGAGGCCAGCGCGCCAGCAGCAGAAGCCTCAGACACCGCAAGTGCCGCGCCAGCCACAGCCGCTGTACCAAAGGCTCCCACACCGGATCTCAGCCCCGATTGGCCCGAAGGCACGCCGATGAAGACACAGACCGTGCGCGAAGCTCTGCGTGACGCAATGGCCGAGGAAATGCGTGCGGACCCAGATGTTTACCTCATGGGCGAAGAAGTCGCAGAATATCAGGGCGCTTACAAAGTCAGCCAGGGCCTGCTGGATGAATTTGGCAGCAAACGGGTGATCGACACGCCCATTACCGAACACGGTTTTGCCGGTATCGCCGTGGGCGCGAGCTTTGGCGGGTTGAAGCCCATTGTGGAGTTCATGACCTTCAACTTCGCCATGCAGGCGATTGACCAGATCATCAACTCAGCGGCCAAAACCCTCTATATGTCCGGTGGCCAGATGGGCGCTCCAATGGTGTTCCGTGGCCCCAATGGCGCCGCCGCCCGCGTGGGTGCGCAGCACAGTCAGGATTACGCCGCATGGTACGCGCAAATCCCAGGCTTGAAGGTGGCCATGCCCTATTCGGCCTCTGATGCCAAAGGGCTTTTAAAATCAGCCATTCGCGATCCAAATCCGGTGATTTTCCTCGAAAACGAAATCATGTACGGGCGCAGCTTTGAAGTTCCGGCACTTGATGACTTCACCATCCCATTCGGCAAAGCCCGGATCTGGCGCGAAGGCACAGATGTGACCATTGTGAGCTTTGGCATCGGCATGCAATATGCGCTCGAAGCCGCAGAGAAGCTTGCCGAGGATGGCATTTCCGCCGAAGTCATCGATCTGCGCACCCTGCGCCCGATTGACTATGACACGGTGATTGCCTCTGTCATGAAAACCAACCGCTGCGTCACCGTGGAGGAAGGCTTCCCGGTCGGCTCAATTGGCAACCATTTGTCGGCCACCATTATGGAACGTGCCTTTGATTATCTGGACGCCCCGGTGATCAACTGTGCCGGCAAAGACGTGCCCATGCCCTATGCTGCCAACCTTGAAAAGCTTGCGCTGGTGACCACGGATGAGGTCATCGCGGCGGTGAAACAAGTGACCTATCGCTGAGGAGACACGGACATGCCCATAGAAATCCTCATGCCCGCGCTTTCCCCCACAATGGAGGAAGGCACTTTGGCCAAATGGCTGGTCAAGGAAGGGGACGAAGTCTCCTCCGGAGACCTGCTCGCAGAGATTGAAACCGACAAAGCCACCATGGAGTTTGAAGCCGTCGAAGACGGTGTCATTGGAAAAATTCTGGTCCCGGAAGGTTCCGAAGGCGTTCAGGTCAACGCAGTGATTGCCATTCTGCTCGAAGATGGCGAAAGCGCAGAAGACATTGGCTCCGCCCCCGCAGCGGCCCCTGCACCGTCGGCGGCCCCAACTTCAGAGGCGAACGAGGCCTCCGCTGTCACGGCACCTGCGCCATCTGCACCCGTCAGCAACGATGGCACACGTCTCTTTGCCTCTCCTCTCGCGCGCAGAATAGCTGCTGACAAAGGCATTGATCTGGCAACGCTCACAGGGTCCGGCCCGCGCGGACGCATCGTGAAAGCTGACGTGGAGAGCGCAAGCGCGGCCCCCGCTGCGCCCAAAGCACCTGCCGCACCAGAGCCCGCTGCAAAATCCACCCCAATGGCCAGTGGACCTGAGGCTGACACCATTCTACGCATGTATGCAGACCGCGATTTTGAGGAGGTCAATCTGGATGGCATGCGCAAAACCATCGCGGCACGTCTGACTGAAGCCAAACAATCCATTCCGCATTTCTATCTGCGGCGTGATATCAAACTGGATGCGCTTCTGGCCTTCCGCAGCCAGCTCAACGCGCAATTGGAAAAACGCGGCGCCAAACTTTCGGTCAATGATTTCATCATCAAGGCCTGCGCGCTTGCGTTGCAAGAGGTGCCAGATGCCAATGCTGTCTGGGCAAATGACCGTATTCTCAAGCTGGCCCCTTCCGATGTTGCAGTGGCAGTGGCCATCGAAGGCGGTCTTTTCACCCCGGTGCTCAAAGATGCGGAGATGAAATCACTGTCCGCTTTGTCTGCTGAAATGAAAGACCTTGCCACCCGTGCACGCGACCGCAAACTTGCGCCGCATGAATATCAAGGGGGCAGTTTCGCCATCTCCAATCTCGGCATGTTTGGCATTGATAACTTCGACGCGGTGATCAATCCGCCACATGGGGCCATTCTGGCGGTCGGCGCGGGCACCAAAAAGCCTGTGGTCACAGCCTCAGGCGACCTGGAAGTTGCCACAGTGATGTCTGTGACCCTCTCGGTGGATCACCGGGTGATCGACGGCGCACTTGGCGCGCAACTGCTGCAAGCCATTGTCGACAATCTGGAAAACCCTATGGCAATGCTCGCATAAGTCGCGCAATGGCCCGCTAAAATACAAAAAGGACCGGTACTCCGGTCCTTTTTCTTCTTTTCGGCTTTGGTTGTTAGTCTCAGCCTTGATCACTCTCAGGCAGCTCCTGCACCATGCTCACCGATGGCTGATCACAGCCCGCTTCTCCGACCACCTTCGCAGGCACACCTGCAACAGTTGTGCAGGGCGGCACCTCCTGAAGCACCACAGATCCCGCAGCAACGCGGCTGCAATGGCCCACTTTGATGTTGCCCAGCACCTTGGCACCGGCCCCAATCAGCACGCCATCGCCAATTTTTGGATGACGATCTTCTTCTTCTTTGCCGGTCCCCCCAAGGGTCACGGAATGCAGCATCGACACATTGTCACCAACCACGGCTGTCTCGCCAATCACAATGGAATGGGCGTGATCAATCATGATCCCTTTGCCGATCGTGGCAGCGGGGTGAATGTCGATGCCAAAAATCTCGCTGGTG
The DNA here is from genome assembly GCF_001458175.1 of Shimia marina. Lineage (GTDB taxonomy): Bacteria > Pseudomonadota > Alphaproteobacteria > Rhodobacterales > Rhodobacteraceae > Shimia > Shimia marina. Next base: position 342,505 of record NZ_CYPW01000027.1, on the reverse strand, counting down.
CGCATCTGGATAAAATAGGCCAGATCTGTGCGCCCCTGCTGCCACAGCCAATGGCCAATCCGATAGGCCTGAACCGCCTGAAACCCTTTGAAATACAAGATCGGCTGCAAGAGGCGATGACAGGCCGGATCACGTTCATAGATCGCCATCAAATCCGCACGCGCCGCCTCTGAAATCTCTGGCGCGGCCGCATAGGCCTCATCGGCAATCTCCCGCAGGATCACCATGGACATTTCATTGGAGGAGAGCTTAGCGGCAAAGCGATAGCTCAACGCGCGCTCAATCGAACGGTGGTGCAACACACAGGCGTGCACCAATCCTCCCATCAACGGCTCTTCCTGAACCGCTTCCTCCGCCTCGCGGGTGATTTGACGCCAAACTGGGTCCAGCTCGGTCACATTGGTCTGTGTCTTGGCCATGGAAAATCCCTCTCTAAGGCACCCATCTTACACTAGGTAATCAGAGGGTCGCAAATTCAAACCTGTGAACACACCCAAAACCAATGGAAATGGAACACAAAAAAGTGAGCGCGTTGCATGTCCGGCTACAGATCCAACGTCGCGGTCAAACCAGCGCCAAAAACCGCAGAGATCTGCGCAACCTCAACAGTCAGATTGTCGTTTCCGCCATCTGCCTGTTGTTCGGATGACGGATACAGCCATTGCGCCATGTCCACCTGTACCTCACGCACGATTTGCGCGCCCCGACGCAGCCGGATCAGATAGGCCTCCCGCTCTTCGCCCAGCGGCACATCAAACCCCTCCCAACTGTCGCCTCCAACTCGGGTTTGGCGCATCCAATGAAACCGCAGATCCCCTCCTTCCAACCGCTCAAAGCGCAGATGCACAGGTGCAAAGGGCCGCAGCCCCACACCCACAAAGGTCTGTTCGTGGTGCGTATAAGACGGCGCATCATATCCTTTATCCGCCGGACCAATGCGATAATGTCGCCGCGTACCTCGGTGCAAAGGCGAGAGGGGCATCTGCGCCAAAGCACTGGTCAACGCCACCACCCAACTGCCCGCAGGCCAGACATCGGGCATCAGGGGGGCCGTGCCCAACTGGCCACGCAGCCGATCCGAAAGCTGATAGTGGTTGGTCCCAATCAAATCTGCCTGACGAAACTGCATCGCCTCCCATCGATCCGGCGTACCATCCCCGATGAACAGCAGGTTCTTTCCATTGAGGACCTCCGCCTGTGAGACGCTATGCAATTCGCCGTTCAACATGCGCACTGTCAGTGGCGCGCCGCGGTCCCACCGTCCCACAGCCCCCCGCATAAGAGGCGTTTGGGTGATGCCCACATGCGCAGGCGCTTCCAGCAGCTGGTTCAACTGATAGCCATCGTCCATGTCACTGTCATAGATCGCCACACTGCCGGGCCAGGGCCGCGCCGTCACCGCAATATGGGGCGCATGGGGCGCTTCATCCCCCCGCAACAGCGGCAGATCCAAAAACAGACTTTGCACCGGCACAGCGGGCACAAAACCGCTGCCCCTTGGGGCCTCATCCGCCAAATCCGACGGCGCATAGATCGCCGCCTCCACACGCCCGCCTTCGAGAAGATGGACAGCTTGCTGTGTCACCCGATCCAATCGATATTTGGTGTCCAGGTCCTCTCCCGCCGGATCTGAGGTGATCGCAATCACCTCACCTGCCCCGATATCAAGGCGACTTGGCGGCAGAGCAAATTTGATCCGATCGCGCGCCACACGCGCCTCGGCCAGCCAGCGCTCCGCGGTCTGCCGCCCCTCCACCCGCGTCAAAACTTCGGCGCTGTCGCTCTGTGCCACGGCCTCTGTCCGCTCTCCCGGCAAAATTGCTTCTTCTGCGGCGGCCTCAAAATCGCGCTCTGCCAGTGAAAAATTCAGGCGCACACGCCCGGCCACTTCGGCCTCCGGCGCGCGATTTCGCTCCAGATCGCCCTTTAGGTCTTCTGAGACTGCCAATTGGGAGCTGTCTAGCGGGACAGCCGCTTGCCCAGCGCGCATGACAAATTTCAATGTGCCATCTCGCTCCACAGCGTCAAACCCATGCCGCAGCATCAAAGGCTGCAACGCCGCACGACCGTCAGAGACATCCGCCTGAACATAGCCACGCACCACCCCATAAAGCCCGGAGATATCATAAGACAGCACACCAGCAGCACGGCAAATCTCAGACACAACCGAGGCCAGACTGCGATTGCTGACCCGCCCATTGATCCAATGCCCCCGCGCATAATTGCCACCATCACTCCAAAGATCGCGGGCATTGGGAAAGGCCGGAAAAGGGCGCGCATCCCAGGCCCAGGCAAACATGCGCCCCGTGTCAATCATCCGCCCGCCATAGAGATCTGACTGCGGATTGTTTTCTGGTAGAGACCAAAACTGATACATCGCCTCATAATAGGCCTGCTGCATAGCATCATCGCGCAACCCATTGGAAAAATGCGGCATTGCAGATTCCGATGATTTTTCATCCAGAAACTTATTGGGCTGATTGCCCCCTTTGTCGATCGCCGCACAGCCAATCTCGGTGAACCAGATCGGCTTGGATTTTGGCACCCAGTTGGTGGCTTCAGACTGACGCGCTCCGCCAATGCGCTCATGATGGGGCTGTGCCCACCAGTTCGCAATGTCTTTGTAGCGAAACACCCAAGCTTCTCCAAAGGCGCCATCGGTGATCGGGGTCCTCGTCTGTGCCACCCTGTCGGCAGCGCTGGCATAATACCACTCATAGCCCTCTCCGCCCGCCACATTGGCCTGAAGGTAGCCCTGCGCGCGCCCGTCCGACCAGTGCTGTGCATCAAGATGGTCCGCCCCATCCCGCCAATCAGACAGCGGCATGTAGTTGTCAATTCCTATGAAATCGATGTCATCACAAGCCCAGAGCGGATCAAGATGGAAATAGACATCCCCCGATCCATCCTGCGGATGATAGCCAAAATACTCGGACCAATCCGCCGCATAGCCGATCTTGACCTCTGGCCCCATGAGATTGCGCACCTCCGCCGCAAGCGCCTTAAGCTGGGCCACCGCAGTAAAACCATCCGCGCCGCGTATCTGGGTCAGACCGCGCATTTCGGAGCCGATGCAAAAAGCCTCCACCCCGCCAGACGCCATACACAGCGCGGCATAATGCAGGATAAACCGCCGATAGGACCATTCCTGTGGCCCGGTGTAATGCACCTCGCCGTTGCCGATCTCAAAATCTGCTGCCTGCGCCGTGCCAAAAAACGCCGCCACCTCAGTGTCGGCCTGCGCTGAACCATCCGGCGTCCCATCCCGCCCGGGCGCAATGGAGAGCGTGATCCGTCCCCGCCAGGGCAGCACCGGCTGATCAGGCGCATCACTCCAAGGATCGGGCAATCCATTCTCGGCCATCTGCTGCATCAGAATAAACGGATAAAACGTCACCGCCTTGCCCCGCGCCCTCAAATCCCGCAGCGCTTGCACAACGGACACATCCGTCGGCGTACCCCCATATACCGGACGCTCCTCTTGAAAGGGCACCAACTGCGCCTGCGTGCGGCTTAGGCCACTCACCTGCCACGGCATATCACGCCCATCCACTGTGGTGCTCTCCACCATCGGGCGCAGCTGACACATCCCCGCGCGCAGATCATTGCCAAACCAACTGACCACCAGCGAAGTCGCCGCGCAATTTGGCAACTCTTCTTCCAATGCCTGCATGGATGCGCTGAAGTCGGTCACACCCGCAGGCGTGTTTTCATTGGCGACGCGCATCTCCCCCTGATCGGCTTCACAATAGACAGGCGTCGTCGCCAGCGCATATTCCCCAGTTCCCGGCATCAGCGCCGCTGCGCGCACCGTCTGTCCATAGTCAGAGGTCTGCTCCACCTGCCCCTCAGGAGTGGCGCGGATCACCTCAAAACTGAACTGCGGCACCCGGTTGCCAAAGGGGGCCAACTCCAGATCCTCAATCACCACATAGGCCGTGCCGCGATAAGCGGGCACAGCGCCTGCGCCCTCCACCGCTTCGATCTTAGGATCCGGCATCTGATCGTGGCGACCAGTGTAGACCCGCATGGTGATCTCTTCGCCAGATATTTCGATGCCATCGGCCCAGATCCGCCCCACGCGTGTGATCTCGCCCTCGCAAAGCGCAATCGCCAGCGAGACAGAATAGCTATAACTGCGCGTCTTGGGCTGTGCAGGGCGGCCTTTGCCGCCGCCACTTTCGCTCACCTGCTCCTGAAACCGGGTCGCCCAGATCACCTGCCCCGCCGCCCGCACACGTCCAAACACCCGCGCCTGCGCCGCACCTTCCGCAGAACCGGTGATACGAAACCGATCAAGCTTTCCGGTCTCCACAACATCCGCGCCGTTGCCCATCACCGCCTGATCAATCACCCGGCCCAGCGTGGCCCCCGCCAGCTGACCGATGGCCGCCGCAGACACGCCAACAAGTCCGCCCCCAACCGATCCGCCAATCGCGGCCCCCGCCGCTGCCAAAATCAATGTTGCCATAGAGCTGCCTCCTCTGTCGGCAAGAGCTTGTCGGGAAAGGCAAAGCGCGCCACGATCCGCCGCTGCCACGGGCGGCTCAACGGGCTTTCCAGAACCGCATGGCCGCCATAGGCGTGAATGACCGTTGGTGCGTGGCCAACCGCGCCACAAATCCCCAAATGTTTGGCAACCGCGGCGGACTTCATGCGAAACAATACCACATCGCCCACCGCAGCATCCGCCAGTGCCTTGCTCACCAAATGCCGTTGCGCCGCCTGCCAAAGCCGTTCCTGCAGCGCGGCCTCCGACCAATCGCGCGTATAGGGCGGCACGGCACTTGGCTCCGTCCCGTACAGTGCGCGCCACACGCCCCGGATCAATCCCAGACAATCTGTGCCTGCACCCAGACGACTGGCCTGATGCCGATAGGGCGTGCCAATCCAACGCCGCGCGATCTGCGCCGCCCTCAGGCCCATCGCGTCACTCATCGCAAACTGCCCCCGGTATTGCCGCCTTTGCGCGTTGGGTAACGGGCAATCCAATCCTCACCGGGAATGTCCGGAAACCCCTGAAAGTTAAGCGTATTCAGAAACTTGCTCTGGCAAGTTAAGAAACGCTTATCACATCCTGCCTCCATACGGAGCATATCGCCCACTGCCACCGGCGCGCCCAGCGCATCCCATAATTCCAGACAGCGCGTGCCGTCCGCTTCAGACCAATCCCGCTTGATGCTGCCCAGCAATCCTGCTGCCGCCCCGCTTTGCACCCGCAGCGTCCCCCGTGTGAACCAGCTGTTTTCAAAGCCATGCCACGCCGCGCCGCCCTGAAAGACAAACACACGCTGCGCCTCCACCTGCTCTGCGGCCCGCTCTGTCACGAACCCGGCTGTGTTCAGATCAAAGCGACAGCGCGCATCCCCCAAAACCGCCGTACACGGCCTTTGATACACGCGCCCTTGAGGCACATTGAGCTGTTCCGCCAGCCCCCGCAGCTCCGCTACAAAGGCCCCATTCTGCCGACGTATCTCCCCAATGGTGCCCCGAAACACCACGCTGCGTGCCGCCGGATTTTGCCAGTTCACCATCCAACAGGTGATATGCGCCCCATCCAGCCGCCCTGCCGCAATATCCTCTTCGCGCACGGCGGCATCAGACAACAGCCCAATGGCTTCGGCATTGTCCACCGAAAGCCCTGTGCCTTGCTCAAGCGCGCTCGCACTCAGCCCGGTGGCCGCTCTAAACACATAGTCCTCAAAACTCAGATCAGCGTCATGATCGGTAAACCCCAAGCGCTGTCCATCCCGGCGCTCAAGCCCCCAGGCGCGTGCAACCGTTGTAGCCCCGCTTTGCAAATGTTGGAGAAGTGCCTGCTGAACCGCCATCACACGCGCACCTCCACCACCGGCACATTGGGCACCTCGCCCGCCTTAAAGCCCGCCATGCTGGTCTGGATCTGGTCCGTGTCAAACCGCACAGGCACGTCAAATTCAAAGCCAGCAGTCACCTCCGTGCCAACCTCTGGCGCTTGCCTAAAAACCACCTCGCCCAAGGCTGTGTCCACGTCGTAATCCACGCCCTCCTGCAACACACCACCAGACAGAGCCACCAGAACCGTCTGTGCCACCGGCTTGCGGATTGGCCGCTGATAGCTCTGCGCGCCGGAGGCATAGGTTTTCACCAAGGGAAATCGCGTTGCCGCACCATCGCCTGTGCCGATCACCTGATCCGCATGATGGACCGCCTCAGATGGCCGTGCAGAGCGATAATCCGCCCAATCTTTCCAGCGAAAGCCATGCAGCTGACCCTGCCGCGCCTCAAAGAACGCGATCACCTCGGCAATATCATCCCAAGACCGCAATCCGAGCCCGGCATCATAGCGTCGCCGCGCATGGGCCCATGGCGTGTTGCGCTCTTCAAAGCCATTCACCAGCGTCACCACCTCTGTGCGCCGTTGCGGCCCGCCAAGAGCGCCAAAGCTCAGGCTTGTTGGAAATCTCACTTCATGAAACGCCATTGGCCGCCTCCTGTGTCCGCTGTCCTGATCATCTGTTGCGCTGCGCCCGGCTCAACGCCCGGCTCATCTGCGTGGCGACCTGCCCCTGTGAGCGCTGAAATCCCGCCACATCGGGCGTGGAGATGTTCATCACCACCCGCACCGGCCCGCCGCCGCCCCCTGTGTCACGCACACCCAGCTTGCCATCCGCCCCGCGTGACAGCGGCAATATGGCCTCCGGCCCTGCCTCCCCCATCAGCCCACGCCCACCGCGCATCGGAAAGCTCACTGGGCCGCTCACCACACCGCCCTGCGCAAAAGGCATCACACGTCCCTGTGCAAACCCCGCCCCCTGCGCAAAGGGCAGAACATCGGCAATCAACCCACCTATGCCGCCAGAAACGGCCTCGCCAATCTGATCCACCACAGGCGTGATCGCCGCGCGATACGCCGCATCAATCATCGACTGCGCCAAAGTCTGCAGCGCATCTGACAACTTCATCCCGTCAAAGGCCAATCCATCAAACGCTTTGCGCAATCCGCGTCCGATGCCCTTCTCCAGCGTCGCCATATCTTGCCCCGTCGCCCCTAAAGCCTGCTGCATCCGACGCAGCTCGCCATCAAAGCCCGCCACCATCGCGGTGGCCTGCCCAAGGCTCCCCTCAAGCGCCTCCACCTGCCCCTCAAAATCCTCCAGATCATCCATCATCGCACTCCTTAGCCTGTCCAAAGGCAGCGCTATCCTGCAGGTCTGGATAGCTTTGCATCAGCGCCTCAAAACCAGCACGGGACAGAGCCTCCGGCCCGTGGTGCGGCCTCAGCATCACCATCAATTCCACCGGGGTGAGCCCCCAGAAGACGTCAGGCGTCAGCCCCAATCCGCGCAGCCCCGCCATCCGCAGTGCGGGCCAGTCAAACGTCGCCATCGCCACCTCCTGCGGCTGTGCCAAAGGCCAACACCAATAGCTGCGCCGCCACCCGTGCCGCCTCCATCGGGCCGCCGTCAATATCAGCGCACAGCAGATCCCGCGCCTGCCCCTGCCAACCCCCACCCCGCAACCCGGCCACAATCAGCGCGAGCACATCCCGGCTGGCAAAAGCGCCGCTCTCAAACCGGCGGATCAGCGCAACAAGCGTGTCCTCGCCAAGACCCGCCTCCAGCTCCGCCAGCGCGCCCAGCGTAAGCTTGAGCACATGGCGCTGCCCATCCATGGTGAGGGCCACTTCACACGCAAAGGGATTGGCCATGGCTCACGCCGCCTCAAAACTCAGCACACCCGCACTGGCCAGAGACACCTCATAGGTCGCCTCGCCATTATGCGTGCCGGCATATTCGATGGCGGTGATCTGAAACGGACCTTCCACAGTGCCAAAATCCGGGATGATCACCTGAAACGCCGGGGTTTCCCCATCAAAGAAAATCTGCCGCGCCCGCTCATCCGTGCTGGCATCTTTGAACACACCCGATCCGCTTAGCGTCGCCGATTTCATCCCCGCACCAGCCAGCAACTCGCGCCAGCCTCCCTGGCTGTCCAGCGAGGTCACATCCACGCTTTCTGCATTGAAGCTGATCCGCGTCGCCCGCAGCCCAGCCACAGTTTCAAATTGCCCATTCCCGGTCAGATCGACCTTGATCAAAAGGTCTTTGCCGCTCTGTGCGCCCATCTCTCTCTCCACATATTAGCTGTGATTGTCTTCCACCCGCGCCACAAAGCGCAGATCAATCCGCCGCAGATTGCGGGCTGTGACCCGCCGCGCCTGCGCCCGGTCAAAATGAAGCGCCACAAGGCGTCCCCGGCTCAGGCTCATATCGGCCTCAATCAGCGCGTCACTCACCGCAACCGCCGCCGCTTTCACCTGTTTGAACCCATCGCGCGTGCCGATCACCGAGACCACAAAGCGATGCTCTGCACCCCGCCCGCTGCCATCGGAGCGATCCCGCACGGTCTCCGCCCCAAGCGCCACATAAAGCGATGGCAGTTTGCCACGCGGCATAGCGTCATAAATGGCGTCGCCCACCACCGCCGCCAGCGTGACATCCGCCGCAAGCCTTTGATAGATCGCAGTCTGCAACGCCGCGCCCACGCCATAGCTCATGTCGCCACCTCTTCGAGCACATGACAGGTCAGATAGCGCCCGAGATCATCCGCCTCGGTCACCGTCTCAATCGCGAACACCCGCGTGCCTTCTCGAAACCGGCATTCCGGCGTCGGGCGCAGGCTGCTGCCCACCGGAGCCCCGCGCAGGGTCACGCGATACCGCGCTGCGCTCAGGGTGACCGCGCCGCCATCTCTTTCGCCCCCACCGCGCGCGCGCATCTCCGCCCAGACCACGCCAAGCGCTTCCCAGTTCCGCGAGAAGCCCCCCGCACCATCCGGCGCCGCCACCGGCCGCTCCAGCAGCAGGTGGCGCGACAAAGTCACCGGCGCGCTCATGCCCCCGCTCCCAGCGTCATCCGGCGCACACGATAGCGTTCAAGCAGACTGGTCACACCAAATGGCATGCAGCCTTCACTCAGCCGCGTGTCCTGCCGAAACTCATAGAAATGCGCCGCCAGCAGAAACACCGCCTGCCTCAGATCCGCAGGCACAGAGGTCCAATCGGCCCCAAATCCCGCCGTGAACCGTATGGTAAAACTGCCCTCCGCAGGCACCTGTGGCAACGCGCCCGACGTCGCCCTTACAATGGGGCGATGGCCATCCTGCACCAACTGATAGGCGCTGGTGGCCACGGTCACTTCACCGCCCTGCGCATCGGTCAAAACCACGGCTGACACAGCCTGCACCGGTGCCACGGGCAACCCCTGCGCCTCAGTCACGTTTGGACCATAAAGCGTCCAGGCAAAATCACGCTCTAATAGGATTTTACCGGTGCGCGCCTCCACTGCGCTCAGCGCCGCCTGCAAAAAACTCTCGAGCAGCCCATCTTGCAGACTGTCCTCCGCAAAGCCGCTGCCAAGCCGCAGATGCTCTTTGAAGGCGGCCACTGGCAAAGCCGCAGAAGACACCTGAGTTTCTTCGATTAACATCATGGAAACACTCCAAAAACAGACGAAGCTCATTTTCGG
>NZ_CYPW01000027.1:314517-332865 GCF_001458175.1 Shimia marina | reverse complement strand
CCCCGCCAATCCGTTTGGTGGCGTAAAACAGCACGTGAGGCTTGGCGCTGAACGGATCGCGCAGAACGCGCAAATCAGGCCGTTCTGCCACCGTATAGCCCGCCGCAAAATCACCAAACGCAATGGCATCCGCATCACTGGCGATGTCGGGCATATCCTCGGCAATCAGCACCGGATATCCGAGCAGACGCGCCGGCTCTCCAGCCGCCAGCCCGTCAGACCAAAGGAACCGCCCATCCGCATCCTTAAGCTTGCGCACCGCCCCAGCGGTCTTGGAGTTCATCACGAAACTGCCGTTGGCGCGATACTGCGCCCCCAAGGCATAGACCAGATCCACAAGCGCATCACCGCCATCAAAATCCCCGTCCACGCCCGTGGCCACATAGCCCAGATTGCCCCAGCTCCAGCTCGCCTCCGCCACAACAGGATGGGTCAAAATGCCGGTTGGCTTGTCCACGCCATCCCCGGTGATGAAGGCTGCCGCCTCTGCACGGGCAAACTTGTCTGCAATCCGCCCCGCCAGCCAGGCTTCAATGTCAAAGGCACTGTCATCCAACAGCCGCTGCGAGGCTTTGGGCAGCGCCGACAACTCATGCAGCGGAATGGAAATCCGCTCAATTGTGGAGGTGGTGGTTTCGCTCCGTGCCGATGTTTCATCCGCCCAGCCCGCCTCCACATCCGTGCTGTCAATCAACACATCAAACGAGCCCGCCTCAACCGTCACCACATTGGCAATAGCTCGAATGCTGGCTGTGCTGTTGAGCACGGATTTGATGGTCTCCGCCGTCTGCGGATCCACCAGATATCCACCATCGCTGTTCACGGACGAAGACATGGCCTTGCCTTCCAGTTCCAGCCCCCGCAGCCCGTCATCTTCGCCGGTACGGAGATAGGCATCAAAGGCCTTCTGATGGGGGGCATGGTGATCATAGCCCGCCGACAATTGCGGCCGCGCCGCCTGAATGTTTGTGCGTTCCAACATGGTCAATCGCTCTTTCTGCTGCTTCAAATCTGCCTGCACATCACCTCGAAAGGCTTTGAAACTACTCATGAATGCCGCCACTGCTGCCTTCACGTCCTGAACCGGAGACACATCTTCTCCGATCCGAGAGTCGCTCTCGGTTTTGCTCATCACACTGTTCCTGTTTTCTGTTCTGTTTTACGCGCGCGTTCAGCGCCGCGCCATCTCTTGCCCAGCCTGCTCAAAGACCGCGGCCACATCGCGCAGCATCTTCAGAGGGGTCTCCTCCTTCGCCATTAGCCGCGCGGTGGGCAGCATCGGAAAGGTCACCAACGACACCTCCCACAGCTCAACCTCCTGCAAAAGCCGACCACTCTTGCCGGTCTTGCTGGCGCGTTTGGTGCGATAGCCAATCGACAGACCGTCCAGCGCCCCCGCCGCGATCAGGGCCGCCGCCTCACGCCCCTTGGCCACGCTCTCCAGAAGCCGCCCTTTGACCCAGAGCCCTTTCGCGTCCTCCCGCACCTCATCCCAAATGCCAATCAGCTGGCCCGGATCATGCTGCCAGAGCATTTTCACCTGCCGCCCGCTTGCCTTCAGCGCCGCCAGAGACGCGCCATAGGCACCGGCTTGCACCACATCGCCGCCTTGATCGACACGACCAAACAGGCTGGCATACCCCGCAATCTGCCCGTCATTTTCAACGGAAAGCCCGGTGTCAAAACGGGCAAATTTGGTTTCCAACTCTGTCATGCAATATCCTTTCCCTCTCGCACCCTTTCCTACGGTAACGACGCAAGTACCGACTGAAACGCCTGCGCCAACACCACAGCCACCACGCCATACACCGCAAGCCACAACCGCCGCTCTAACCGCTCAATCAGCGCTTCGATCTTGTCCAGACGCCGGTTCAAACTCTCAAACTGCAACTTTGCGACCCTCTCATGCGCCTCAAGCCGCAGCCCTGGCGCACAGTCAAAATGATCCGGCGCAAACCGGCTTGTGGCAAACCCCTCAAAGCCAAACCTCTGATCACCCATCCGCATCCCCGCCCTGCGTCACACGCGGCGGCAGCCCCAACAGCGCGCGTTTCTCGTCATCGGTCAAAAAGGGCGCGGCGCTGACACGGGCCCATTGCGCATCACGCTCAGGTGCCAGGGCCGCCAGCTGATCCAGATCCGGGCTCAGCTGAAGCGCATCCCCAGTATGGTGCGACAACCAACTGCCAAGCGCCGCTGTCACCCGCTGCGCCAAAGGCAGCACCGTTAGCCGGTAAAACGCCCGATTGGCCTCCTGATAATTGGCGTAGGTCGCATCCCCCGGAATGCCAAGCAACATAGGTGGCACCCCAAAGGCCAGCGCCACTTCGCGCGCAGCCGCCTCCTTGGTTTTCTGAAATTCCATATCGCTTGGCGAAAATCCCATGGGCTTCCAATCCAGCCCGCCCTCCAGCAACATCGGCCGCCCCGCATTGCGCGCGCCCTGATGGTGGCTTTCCATCTCGCTCACCAACCGCTCATATTGCTCATTGGGCAAACTGCCCTGACCTTCATAGCCTTTGTACACAATTGCACCTGAAGGCCGTGCCGCATTGTCCAGAAGGGCCTTGGACCAACGCGACGCACTATTGTGTACATCCAGCGCCATGGCCGCCGCCTGCAATGGGGAAAGCCCATAGTGGTCATCCTGCGGATGAAAGGTCTTGATATGACAGATCGGCGATACATCTCCCACGGCAAAGCGATGCTTGCGCGCGCCCACGGAATATTCAAAGGCCACCGGCCAGCCATCCGCGCCCGGCACCACCCGCATGCGATCCGACCGCAGCACATGCAACTCCTGAGGCAGCGGTGCCCCATTCTGATCCGGTGCCCCACCTACAGCCTCAACATAGCCATTTCCTGACAACACCAACTGGCCATAGAGCGCCTCCAACAGCTCGCTCTGTCCCTGCCCGCCATTGGGACGGCGCAGCAGGCTCAGCAGAGGATGATCGTCATAGCGCGCATGGTTGTCCTGCAGGATCAGCGGCAGCGCAGCGGCGGCTTCAGAAATCATACGCACCGCACGAAAGCCCACCGGGTTGGCGGCAAAGCCCGTTCGTGTGAGTGACACGGTGTCCCTCGGGCTCCACGCCACCCGGCCCGCCCCATGCCAGGCAATCACCGGCCCCGCAGCGCTCGCCTTATGCGCCACATCGCCCTGTGCTGCCTTTGTCTGAAACAACTTTCTCAGCATTCCCGCGCTCCCGCTCATCTTGATCGTTGTGCTCGTCTTGCTCCAAGTCGGTGTGCCATCTCCGCTCTGGACAGGATCAGTTATCTCTCATTTGATTTAATCTGTTCCTATCTCAGCGTCCGGTCGGTGTTGCATCGTCAGCGTCATAAATCCCTCAAGCGCGGCGCACGCCATTTGGCAGAGGGGGCAATGATCAGCTCATGCAGCGCCCAGACCAAAGCATCCACACGGTCCGGGCTGCCCGCGCCGACATAGCCGCGCTGCGTCATCTCACACATCTGATCTTCCAGCGCGCCAAGCCCACGCATGTGTTGCACGCGCCCCTGCTCATAAAGCGCCGCCACTGGCTCTGCGCGCGCCGCCTTGCCCCGGCTCGCCCGCACGGCCTTGTAAGGCACCAATGGGTCAATCTGGGTGATCACCGCCTGCACCAGATCCCCCCCCTGATTGACCTCCGCCACCAGCCGATCTGCCCCCCAGCTCTCCATGGCGATCAGCGCCACACGCGCCCAGCTATCCGGGCTGGCGGCGCGCAAGCTCACGTCATCCAGAACGCAGGCCCGCCAGCTCTGCACCGGGCCCTTGGTGTGAGCCCCAACCACCACGATGCCGCATTCATCCGAGCCCGCATGCCCGCTCACCGGCGGATCCACCGCCACCACAATCCGGTCCATCTCCGGCAGGCTGTCGCGCTGCAAACTCTCAAGCTGCGCTGAGCGCCAGAGCGCGCCCTCGGCCTCCTCAAGCAAAAGCCCTTCCAGCTCCTGCCGGCCCAGCCGCGTCCCCGCATAGCGCGCCTCCACTTCCTGAAGGAAACTGTCTGCCAGATTGGCGCGATTGTCCTCTGTGCGCGCATGGCTCTGCACCGTACTGGGAGCCCTCAAAAGCTGCTTAAGCACCCCAATATTGCGCGGCGTCGTTGTTACCACTTGTCTGGGATTATCGCCAAGTCGTAACGCAAACTGCAACATATCCCATGTCTCCTGCGCCCTGCGCCATTTCGCCAGCTCATCCACCCAGGCCGCATCAAACTGCGGCCCGCGCAGGCTCTCGGGGTCATGCGCCGAAAACGCCTGCGCCACCGCCCCATTCGGCCAGATCAACCGCCGACGCCCGGCTTCCCAAGTGGGACGTCGATCCGGCGGCGCACAGGCGATCAGCCCACTGTCGCCAAACACCATCACTTCGCGCACCTGATCGATGGTCTCCCCCACCAGCGCCACCCGCCGCGCCTGCCCCGGATCACATGGCCTGCGCCCCTCAACCAAACCGCGCACCCATTCCGCACCGGCACGGGTCTTCCCGGCCCCACGCCCGCCCAGGATCACCCAGGTCTTCCAATCGCCATCAGGCGGCAGTTGATGCGGCATGGCCCAGAACTCAAACAGAAACGGCAAGGCCAAAAGCGCCGTTTCACTCAGACTGTCCAGAAACTCCTGCTGCACTGACGCTGGCGCGGAGGCGATCCAGCTTGCGCCCAATTTCAGATCGGGCAGCGGTGAGGTCGAGGAGGGCTGTTCTGGCCGCACCCTGCTGCTTTGCTTTGCGTTCTTCAAAATCCGTCTCCATCAAGAATACCAGTCTCAGACAGTGCCGCATCTCTCCCAGCTTGCGCTGAGTGATCGGGCCGCTCACACCGTCACCAGAGCGCAACCCGTCATAGAGCTGCAGCAGCTCCTCGCTGATTTTGGCCAACAGCCCGCGCAACACACGCAGCTCAGGATCCAGCGCGCGCGCGCCATCGGACGAAAATTTCTGTGTCATCGATGCTCATTGCCTCTCATGCGCAGTGATCCCCTCCGCATAAGTCTCATGGCCTGCGATGGCTCAAATCCGCCGCAAACAGCCACCAGGCTCCCGTAAAATGATGCTAAAACTCGCAGCGATAAAAATCAATTTTTTATACTTATCAATATATTAACAGAACGAACGCCTCCTGTTGCCACCCTGGAACCACAGGATGTTCCAAGACTGCACCAAGGCCATATTCACGCCGTTATCAAAATCTACACTCTGTTATGGTGGGATGGCGTAAGGCTACTGTGAGGGGGCCGTGATGCAATCAACACGTTTGGACTTTACACAATCTACACAGCGTAAAAGCCACCACTGGCGGCTGCGCGTCACGCTTGCCATCATGTGTTTCTTTGGCACGGTACAGGCCGGCCCCGCCATCGACGCCGTGACGACGTCCTTTCAAAAACCTCCAGCAATCTCCGTACACGCCCTAACCAGCATGACAAACAGCGCACTGGGAAAATAAAAACGCGGCCCCAAAGTGCCGCGTTCTTTTGTACTCAGGTCTGTGCTTACTGATTGGCCCGCTCGGCTTCAATCTGACGCCACTTGGCGACGTTCTGATTGTGCTCCGCCAGGGTTGTCGCGAAGGCATGCCCACCGGTCCCATCCGCCACAAAGAAGATATACGGCGTCTCATCGGGGTTCGCCGCCGCTTCAAGACTGGCGCGCCCCGGGTTGGCAATGGGGGTCGGTGGCAACCCTGCGATCACATAGGTGTTCCATGGGGTTTCCCGGCGCAGCTCGCTTTGGCGCAGGCCCCGGCCCAGCACCCCCACACCTTCGGTGACACCATAAATCACCGTCGGGTCGGTCTGTAACCGCATGCCGCGATCCAGACGGTTGGCAAACACGCTGGCCACCTGACGACGCTCTTCCGCCACCCCCGTCTCTTTCTCGATGATAGAGGCCAGAATGAGCAACTCTTCTGGCGAATTCAGCGGCACATCTTCGGCACGGCTTTCCCAGGCCGCGGCCACAAGGATCTCCTGCGCTTCCTGCATGCGCGCAATCACGCTCTCACGTGTGTCGCCCACACGCACCTCATAGCTGTCAGGCGCAAGCGCTCCCTCTGCAGGGCGCGAAATCTCCCCGCTCAGCAACTCAATATTGTTGAGCGAGTCCATCACCTGCCAACTGGTCACACCCTCAGCCACAGCAATACGATAGCGCGTATCTGCTTCCGCCCGCACGCGGGTGTAATCCGCTGGGGTTTCTTCCTCGGCAGGGTTGAACGACACAACTTCGACAAACCGCCCCGTCGCCGGATCCAGTTCACGCACCTGCACGGTTTTGCGTGTCACCCCCACCCGATAGACCACTTCGGTGCCACAGGTGCTTGCGCCACCACGCGTCACGATCTCCACGATCTCTTCCATGGAAGCACCCGCAGGCACCAGAAAGGCACCAGCTTTCAGCTTGTCAGATTTGTCAGAATAGTCTGCGCCCACCCGAAACAGCATGCCATTGGCAATGGCACCGCGCTGCTCCAGATCCGCAGAAACACGGCTCATGTTGGAGCCCGGCTGCACCCGCAGACAGACCGCTTCCGTCAAAGGCCCGGCGGCGCGATAGGTGGATTGCCCAAAAAGGATGACGCCCCCCAGAAGGAAGAGCGCCACAATCAATAGAGTAAGTGCGTTAGACGCAACTGCGCGCCACATCAATCAACCTTTCCAAAGATCACCGATGCATTGGTGCCACCAAAGCCAAAGCTGTTGGACAGCGCCACATTGATCTCCCGCTCCACCTTTTTGTTCGGCGCAAGGTCAATCGCAGTCTCCACTGCCTGAGTGTCAAGGTTGATGGTCGGCGGTGCCACCTGATCGCGAATGGCAAGGATCGAGAAAATCGCTTCAATCGCACCGGCAGCGCCCAGAAGGTGGCCGGTCATCGACTTGGTCGAGGACATGGTGACCTTGCTGGCATGTTCGCCCATCATCCGCTCCACAGCGCCCAGCTCGATGGTGTCGGCCATCGTGGAGGTGCCATGCGCGTTGATATAGTCGATGTCTTTGGGCTCAAGCCCGGCCTTCTTCAGAGCTGCGCGCATGGAGCGTTCACCGCCCTCGCCGCTCTCTGCAGGCGCGGTGATGTGGTAGGCATCGCCGGACAGACCATAGCCCAGAACCTCGGCATAGATCTTGGCGCCACGCGCCTTGGCGTGCTCATATTCTTCCAGAACCACAATGCCTGCGCCCTCGCCCATGACAAAACCGTCCCGATCCGCATCATAGGGCCGCGAGGCTTTGGTGGGATCATCTGCGCGGCTGGTGGAGAGCGCTTTACAGGCGTTAAAGCCCGCAATGCCGATTTCACAAATCGCCGCTTCACCACCACCGGCGACCATCACATCTGCATCGTCAGAGGCGATCAAACGCGCGGCGTCTCCAATCGCATGCGCGCCGGTGGAACAGGCGGTCACAACCGAATGGTTCGGGCCTTTGAAGCCGTACTTAATGCTGACCTGACCAGAGATCAGGTTGATCAGCGCACCGGGAATAAAGAAGGGTGACACACGGCGCGGGCCTTTTTCCGCCATCATCAGCGTGGTCTGCTCAATCGACTGCAGACCGCCGATGCCTGATCCGATCATCACACCAGTACGCTCAAGGGACTCGGTGTCCTCTGGCGCCCATCCGCTGTCTTCTACCGCCATCTGCGAGGCCGCCAGACCGTAGAGAATAAAATCATCCACCTTGCGGCGCTCTTTTGGCGCCATCCAGTCATCTGGGTTAAAGGTGCCATCGCTGCCGTCGCCATAAGGCACTTCACAGGCGTATTTGGTGGTGACACGCTCAGGATTGAAACGGGTGATGGTGCCTGCACCGGACTGTCCGTCCAGAATGCGAGACCAGCTTTCTTCCACACCGGAAGCCAAAGGAGTGACGAGCCCAAGCCCGGTGACGACAACACGACGCATTTTCTATGCCCTTCCTCAGAAGTCTTTTGCAGCCTCATACCCCGCTTCCCCCCCAATGGGCAAGAGCGGCTGAACTTCAACTGACTACTCCTCGCATGCAATCCCGCCATCGTAAGTAAACTGCGGCAGGTATTTCAGCCCTGACGCGTGAAACAGACAAACGCCTCAGGCAAAATCCTGCCGCAGCCAATAGAGATACTGTTAGAGGAAATCGGCCACTGCTTCCGGCTCCGGCTGCGCTGTCGCCAGAATCTCTTCGAGTGTGGCTGTTTTCCGGAACAAGGCGCGCCCCACCAAAGCACCAGCAATGTTACGCACGTATTTCAGACGCGAAATGTCATCCACATTCCGCACCACACCGCTGGCAATCACAGGGGCTTTGGCACTTTCCGCGATGCCCGAAATCAACCCAAGCTGGGCGTCGAGATCGCTCATGTCGCTGGCGATATCAGTCACCTTGATCGCCGCAAAAGGGGCATCCTCAAAAGCTGCAACAAACGCCGCAGGCTCAAAAGCACCGCTCTGACGCCAGCCCTCGGTCATCACCAGCCCTTCCCAGACATCTACGGCCAGAACAATCTGATCAGGATAGGCATGCGCCATATCGCGCACGGTCTGTGGATCATAGGCTGCCATAGTCCCCACCACCACACGCGCCGCGCCTTTTTCTATCCAGTATTCTGCCCGCTCACGCGACCGAATACCGCCGCCAAGCTGCACCGGAATACCAACAGTCCGAATAATCTCTTCGACAAGCGCTTCGTTGCTATTGTCGCCCTGCAGCGCATTAAAATCGGTCAGATGCATCCACTCTGCCCCTGCAGCGGCAAATCCTTTTGCGGTTTCTACCGGGTCGACATGCCAGAGCATCGGGTCTTCTAGGTTACCTTTGCTCAAGGTAACGCAGCGACCGTTCAAGAGTTCCATCGTCGGAAAAATCATCATGATCGGTTGTCTCCACTTATGTTTGTGCGCTCCAGTGTAGCGCAAATTAGGATCAATAGCTGAAATGTCTCCCGCCAACCCAATGCGTTTGCCAACGTCGAAACGGCACATCCCCGTCGATAAACGGCGCGAATCCGCCAAAAGAAAAACGGCGCTTTCCCTTAAGGAAAGCGCCGTTCATATATTTCGCGTATGAATTGCAGAAACGTCAATCAAGCGGCGGTTTCTGAATTCTATCAGCTTAGGAAGCTTCGGAGATGAACTTCACAGCGTCGCCGAAGGTCTGGATGGTCTCGGCTGCATCGTCCGGGATCTCGATGCCGAACTCTTCTTCAAAAGCCATTACCAGTTCCACGGTGTCGAGGCTGTCTGCGCCCAGATCATCGATGAAAGAAGCTGCTTCCACAACTTTGTCTTCTTCCACACCCAGGTGCTCTACAACGATCTTTTTCACGCGGTCTGCGACGTCGCTCATGTCAATTCCTCATGCGTCTTGGGCGCTTTGGCCCGTTTGAACTCCCACCCACCCGGGCGGGTCTTAATTTGCCCCATCCGGGACGGTGCTGGTCCGGTGCTCCCCGGAAGGTCTCCGTCCACCCATAGTCGCGGGTACCCGGAAAATACTCGCCGCCTATAACACATCCGCTTCACAACGCAAACGCTTTCACCGGCGACAATTGCGCCCCTCTATACAGCGGGGCGCAAACGCTCACAACATGGCCATGCCGCCATTCACATGCAAGGTGGTGCCTGTCACATAACCTGCCTCAGCGCTGGCCAGATAGAGCACCGCCGCAGCAATCTCGTCCGCGCCGCCCATACGTGCAGCAGGAATCTGCTGATTGATCTTGTCTTTCTGATCATCGCTCAGCTTGTCAGTCATCGCCGTCGCAATGAAGCCGGGTGCAACCGCATTGGCGGTGATACCACGGCTTGCCACTTCATAAGCGATGGATTTTGTCAGCCCCAGCATGCCCGCTTTGGAGGCAGCATAGTTGGCCTGACCCGGGTTGCCTGTGTGGCCCACAACAGAGGTCACATTCACAATACGGCCCCAGCGCGCCTTCATCATCGGGCGCATCACACCCCGGCACAGACGCATGGTGCTGGTCAGGTTCACATCCAGTACGCTCTGCCATTCCTCATCAGACATGCGCATGAAAATCTGGTCGCGGGTGATGCCCGCATTGTTCACCAGAATATCAACGCTGCCCATGGCCGCGATCGCCTGTTTTGGCAGCGCATCCACCGCGTCTGCGTCGCTCAGGTTACAAGGCAGCACATGCGCCCGTTCACCCAGATCCGCCGCCAGCGCCTCAAGTGGCTCCACACGGGTGCCAGACAGGCCAACAGTGGCCCCCGCTTCATGCAGCGCCTTGGCAATCGCCCCGCCAATGCCCCCGGATGCGCCAGTCACCAGCGCGGTTTTTCCTGTCAGATCAAACATTTCTCTGCCTCTCTCAGTTTCTCATCACAGGCTTGGTCAACAGCCCGTATTCTGAAATTTCCGCAGGCGTCATTTCGTGGCTCTCTTCCACAGGCGCCGCCTCCAGCGTGAACCAATAAAAATCTGCACTGCCCAACATGCGCGCGGTGTAATCCACATAGGCTTTATGCACCGGATCATCGCGCGGGATGTCCTTGCCCTGCGTATAACCCGCAGCCCAGCTGTGCACGCCAATCACCGCCCCCTCTTCCATGCTGCGCTCTTGGCCTGCAAGGAACAGATCGGTCCCACCAGAATGCACTTCACTCTCAGCCGTCAAATGCGTGTCCAGCCCGAGATCCCGCACCCGATGCCCCAGTTGCAGATTGGTGTCATCATCGACCGACCCCGGCACATAAAGCAACACCAGACGGGTCACCTCCGGATGGGCCGCAATCGCCTCATTGAAAGCGGCAAGGCTGTGCTGATTGAGGGTGCCCGACACCCGCATATCTGCACCATCCGCCTCAAAATTGATGCTGTCCACCGAGTTAAGATAGGCCACCTGCAGATGCACGCAGCCTGCCAGCAGGCCAAGACCTGCGACAAGAGAGGCCGCGAGAAGGCGCCGCTTCACTTCAGGCTCTCCGACGCGGCGACCACATCTTCTGGCGTGCCCACGGCGCGGACACCATTGGCCCGGTCGATCTTGCGGATCATGCCCGACAGGGCCTTACCAGCGCCAATTTCCCAGAATTCTGTGACACCATCACCGGCCATCATCTGCACCGATTCGCGCCAGCGCACAGATCCCGTCACCTGTTCCACCAACAATTGACGAATTTCTGCCGGATCACTCACGGCGGCAGCACGCACATTGGCAATCACCGGCACCGCGGGCGCTTTGATTTCCACATTGGCCAACGCTTCTGCCATCACATCAGCAGCAGGCTGCATCAGGGCACAGTGGAAGGGTGCGCTCACAGGCAGCATCACCGCGCGACGCGCGCCTTTTTCCTTGGCCAGCTCTGCCGCACGCTCCACTGCGGCTTTGGCGCCAGACACCACAACCTGTGTCGGATCATTGTCATTGGCCGCCTGACAGACATCACCCTGTGCTGCGGCCTCCGCCACCTCCTGAACAGCGGCAAAATCAAGTCCCAGAATGGCTGCCATAGCGCCTTCGCCCACTGGCACAGCCGCCTGCATCGCTTCGCCGCGCGTGCGCAACAGACGTGCGGTGTCCCCAACGCTCAAGGCGCCTGCTGCTGCCAGAGCGGAATACTCGCCAAGCGAATGGCCTGCCACACAAGTGGCCGCCGCAATGGTCACGCCTTCCGCTTCAAGGGCTTTCATCGCCGCCAAAGAAGTCGCCATCAACGCCGGTTGTGCATTCTGTGTCAGGGTCAGCACATCCTGCTCCCCGTCCCAGATCAACCCGCTCAGCTTTTCGCCCAACGCGTCATCGACCTCATCAAAAATGGCTTTCGCCTCTGGGTAGGCATCGGCCAACGCCTTGCCCATACCAATGGTCTGCGCCCCTTGTCCGGGAAATACAAATGCACGGCTCATTACGGCTCTCCTCGTAAATCTTTGGTTTGGCATAGCGTGCAGCGCCCGCCTACGCAACGTCATTAGCCTGCTCAATCATGTCTCAAACGCACAGAACTGCGCAGAACCGCACCCGCATTGTGCATCTATGCGAGTTGCACCACACCGCCACAACAGCCACTCTGATCTCAACACACAAACGAGGTTTTCAATGTCGCGCATCAACACAACCGCCCACTATGGCAGTGTCGCCAAGACATTTCATTGGCTCACCGCTCTGCTGATCCTGTCCGCACTGGCTCTGGGCTTCATCGCCATTCGGGCCCCTTATGAGGACAGCGCACAGCTCGCCTTCAAGGCCAATCTGTTTTCCTTGCACAAGACAATCGGCCTCGCCGCCTTTTTTACAGCCATTCTGCGCATTCTTTGGGCCTTCACCCAACAGCGCCCTAAACTGCTCAACGGGGATCATACACTCGAAGCCCTTGCCGCCGAAGCCGCTCACTGGGTGCTTTATGGAGCCATGGTGCTGGTGCCACTGACAGGCTGGATGCACCATGCCGCCACAACCGGCTTCGCGCCAATCTGGTGGCCCTTTGGACAATCGCTCTTTTTCATTCCCAAAGATCCCATCTTGGCCACCACATTGGGCACCTTGCACTATGTCTTCATGATCCTGCTGGTGCTCACCCTGCTGGCGCATGTGGGCGGTGCCATGAAACACGCCATCATCGACAAGGACAAAACCCTACAGCGCATGCTGCCGGGCCAGCCGCTTCTGCCGCAGCTGCCTGCAAAACAACCCGGCCACACCCTGCCTGCCGCCGGCGCGCTGGCAGTCTGGGCCGCCACGCTCTACATCGGCGCATTTTCCGGGCTGTTTGGTCATGACACACAGGCCGCGCCCACAGCGGAACTCGCAGAAGTCTCCTCCGACTGGCAGGTACAATCCGGCACGCTGGGCATCTCCGTGCAGCAGTTTGGCGCCGACGTCAGCGGCAGTTTCGCCGACTGGACCGCAGACATCACCTTCGATGAAACCACCACAGAGGGCAAACATGGGGAGGTGACCGTGACCATCGCCATTGGCTCCCTCACTCTGGGCTCGGTCACGGATCAGGCACTGGGCACAGATTATCTCAATGCCACAGGCTTCCCAACCGCCACGTTCACCGCAGACATTCTCCCTACTGATAGCGGCTATATCGCCGAAGGCACCCTGTCTCTGAATGGCCACGAGGTGCCCACCTCCCTGCCCTTCACACTGGAGCTGTCAGATCAGAGCGCCACAATGAGTGGCGCCTTGGAACTGGACCGCCGCGCCTTCCACGTCG
This sequence comes from Shimia marina, assembly GCF_001458175.1. Taxonomy (GTDB): domain Bacteria; phylum Pseudomonadota; class Alphaproteobacteria; order Rhodobacterales; family Rhodobacteraceae; genus Shimia; species Shimia marina. The sequence continues at coordinate 319,690 of NZ_CYPW01000027.1, read as the reverse complement.
GGGACGATATGACAGATGAAAGCTCGCTCGCCTTCAGCGTCGCCGTCACCGTGGCACTAGAAGCCACCCGCACGAAGTAATCCGCGCTGAACAAACGGTTTCTTTAAAAGGCAGTTCCAACGCCCTGTGCGCAAAGCGTGCACAGGGCGTTTTTATCTGACACTCGCCCCACAGCCCCTCTTGTCAATTCGCACACTCTGGCTCAAATTGCTTTTCGAAAACGCGCCTGAAACCAACGTTCTAGGATAGAGCCGATGCAGAAAACCCTCCTCCTCACCGGCGCAAGTCGAGGCATCGGGCACGCCACGGTCAAACGGTTCTCTCGCGAAGGCTGGCGGGTGCTCACCTGTTCGCGCCAACCGTTCGACCCCCGCTGCCCCTGGCCGGACGGCGAAAAGAACCATATCCAGATTGATCTCAGTGACCCGGCCGATTCCATCAATGCGGTTGAATTGATCCGCGAGCGGCTTGATGGCCCGCTGCATGGGCTTGCCAATAATGCAGGCATCTCTCCCAAAGGCGCCAACGGCGAGCGCCTGAACACCTTCACCACCGATTTGATGGATTGGGGCAAAGTTTTTCACGTGAATTTCTTTTCTTCCGTGATCCTCGCCCGGGGCCTGCGCGAAGAACTGGCCGCAGCCAAAGGCTCTATCGTCAATGTGACCTCCATCGCTGGCTCCCGCGTCCATCCTTTTGCCGGTGCCGCCTATGCCACGTCCAAAGCCGCCTTGGCCGCGCTGACCCGCGAAATGGCACATGATTTTGGCCCACTCGGCGTGCGTGTAAACGCCATTGCTCCGGGCGAAGTGGAAACCGCCATCCTGTCACCGGGCACAGAGAAAATTGTGGAAAACCTGCCCATGCAACGCCTCGGGCAGCCGAGCGAAGTGGCTGACGTGATCTACTACCTCTGTTCTGATCAATCGACCTATGTCACCGGCACAGAAATTGAGATCAACGGCGGTCAGCACGTCTGATCCGCGCAATCGCGCCGCGGCCAGCCCCGCCACGTCCAACCCCATAGAAAAAGAGCCGCCCCTTTCGGAGCGGCCCCTTCCGTGAGTGATATCAGAAAGCTTACTCAGCCTTCATCGCTTCAATGGAAATTTTAACTTCGACTTCATCGCTGACAAACGGCGCAAAATTGCCGGCGTTAAAGTCGCTGCGCAGCAGAGTGGTTGTGGCGTTAAAGCCCGCCCAAGGCTTCTTGGCCATCGGATGCTCTGCAACCGCATTCAGCTGCGCATCCAGCACCACGGATTTGGTGACGCCATTCAAAGTCAGGTCGCCCGTGATCAACGCCGTCTTGTCGCCGGTCACTTCAATACCGGTAGAGGTGAAGGTCACCAGCTCATTCGCATCCGCATTCAGGAAATCCGCGCTCAGCAGGTGCGCTTCACGTTTTTCCCAGCCGGTGAACATGGAGTTGACCGGCATGGTCACGCTCACAGAGCTGGCCGCTGGGTCTTCCTGATCAAACATGATCTCGCCTTCAAAGCCGGAGAACATGCCCCAGGTCGTGGAATAGCCAAGGTGGTTATAGGAGAACAGGATCTGGCTGTGGGATGCATCCAGCACATATTTCTCAGGGGCCGCTACTGCAGAGGTGGCGGTTGCGGCTGCCAATGCGAGGCTTGCGGCAAACAGGGTGCGTTTCATGGGGGTCTCTCCAAAAATGAGCGTTGTCGTTTCTATGCAACCAATGTGCCCACAGAACCCCCATTCGCAACTCCACGTAAACCCACAACTCCTGTGCTTTTGTGAACATTTCCGTGAACACTCCCTTACATCTGCGCACAGACCACAAAAAAGGCCGCCCAAAGGCGGCCCCGATACCCCGTAAAACAAGGTGCAAATCAGATCGGCAAGATCGCCTGACTGCGCAGCTGTGCAATGGTGTCGAGCCGCGCATGCGGTCCCTCAATCGGCAAGGCCACGCTCACGCGCCCCTCAAGATCATAGACTTGCAGCATCCGGTCGGAGACATCCACACGCATAATGTCTTCATAGTTCACCGCCTTCACCACATGTTTGCCACTGCGCGGCAGCCCCTCCATCACCAAAAGCTGACGGTTGCGCTGATCAAAATGCAGCTCCCGGCACGGTTTGTCCGTGGCGATCTGCGTCATGCCCACACCCGCGGTCACCAGAAGGATCGACACACCCATCTTGGAGAGCAGAATATAAGGCGTCAGATCCAGCCCCGGCATCAACCAAAGCCCAACACCCGCCAGAATAAAGGCAAAGCCAAACACCATAGAGGTCGCTCGCACCGACAGCGACGGGCGCTTGCCCTCCACCATGGCCACACGCGATTGCGCTCCATTTGCAAATCCGGTCAGCGCCGCCATTTCCCAATCTCCTTAAGCCCTTGTGAGCATTTCACAGCGGGTTCTCCCGCTTTTGAGAGTACTTTCAGCGGCAAATCAGGCGACAATGCGGCGCTTTGGCGAAATGGTGGTGTCTTCGCCGATTTCTCCTTAGGCTCAGCGCCACACAGCGCAGGCGCAAACCACCCTGCGCGCCTGAAATCAAAGCTTGCACCTGAGCCCAAAACAGCTATACAGCGCCATCCTTTTGCAAAAGCTTGAACCGCGCAGTCTCTCGTGGGTGGGGTGCAAAAGGCCCTATTGCCCCGCTCTTTGAAATGCGCCTGTAAAATGAATGGAGAGCACATGCCGCTTTATGAGCATGTTTTCATCTCGCGCCAGGACCTGTCCAACGCGCAAGCAGAAAGCCTCGTTGAACACTTCGGTACAGTTCTTTCTGACAACGGCGGGTCCGTTGTAGAGAGCGAGTACTGGGGCGTGAAAACCATGGCCTACAAAATCAACAAGAACCGCAAAGGCCACTACGCCTTCCTGAAGTCCGATGCGCCTGCCGCAGCGGTTCAGGAAATGGAACGCCTGATGCGCCTGCATGACGACGTGATGCGCGTTCTGACCATCAAGGTTGATGAGCACGCTGAAGGTCCTTCGGTTCAGATGCAAAAACGTGACGAGCGTGGCGACCGCCGCGAGCGCCGCTCCTAATCACCTTAAGAGAGGACATTAAGTTATGGCTGCAAAACCATTTTTCCGCCGTCGCAAAGTCTGCCCTTTCTCGGGTGAAAATGCGCCGAAAATCGACTACAAAGACACCAAGCTGCTGCAGCGCTACATCTCTGAGCGCGGCAAAATCGTGCCTTCGCGCATCACAGCCGTGTCCGCCAAGAAACAGCGTGAGCTGGCCCGTGCAATCAAACGCGCGCGCTTCCTTGCACTGCTTCCATACGCCGTGAAGTAAGGAGAGACTGACATGCAAGTTATCCTTCTGGAACGTGTGGCCAAACTGGGCCAAATGGGCGAAGTTGTAGACGTGAAGCCGGGCTATGCCCGTAACTTCCTGCTGCCTCAGGGTAAAGCGCTGACCGCTTCCAAAGCGAACATCGCCTCCTTCGAAGCACAGAAAGCGCAGCTCGAAGCGCGCAACTTGGAAACCAAAAAAGAAGCAGAAGCACTGGGCGAGAAGCTCGATGGCGAACAGTTCATCGTGATTCGTTCCGCGTCCGACGCTGGTGCGCTCTACGGCTCCGTCACCCCACGTGACGCAGCAGAAGCAGCCACCGAAGCAGGCTTCTCTCTGGACAAGAAACAGGTTGCTCTGGCAGCTCCGATCAAAGATCTGGGCCTGCACGCGGTTCACGTGAACCTGCACCCTGAAGTTCAGGTCACCATCAATCTGAACGTTGCCCGTTCTGAGGAAGAAGCGGAGCTGCAAGCCTCCGGTAAATCCATTCAGGAACTGGCAGCAGAAGCAGAAGCGGAAGCAGAATTCGAAATCGCCGAACTGTTCGACGAAATCGGCGCTGCTGCCTCTGATGATGACGACGCACCGGAAGCTCCGGCTGCGGAAGAAGAAGCCGCCGAAGACAAGTAAGCGCCGCTTCAGCGAAATTTTCGCGAACCGCGTCCGGTCATCCGGGCGCGGTTTTTCTTTGCGCGGTCTCTTGCCCATCCATGGGATCACATCACGCAGCGCTTTCTTTGAGCGCGTCAAGCCACATACTGGCGGCACTTACCTATCAGGATCTTCCATGACTGCCTCTCTGTCGCGCCGCACGGCTCTTTTGATACTCACCTGTTTGCCACTCACCGCCTGCTCTGCCCCCAAAGAAGCGGCCGCGCCGTTTGATCCGCCGCTCTACCCCAACGAAACGCCGGAACTGCGTGCGCTGATCAACCAATATGCCGACTTTTATGAGGTGCCCCGCGAACTGGTGCATCGGGTGATCATACGTGAAAGCACGCACCGTCCCTGGGTCACCAATGGCAACAACATCGGCCTCATGCAGATTCAGCTGCCCACGGCGCGGGGCATGGGCTACAACGGGGCTCGTCAGGGGCTTCTGGATGCTGAAACCAACCTCACCTTTGCGGTCAAATATCTACGCGGAGCCCTGCTTGTGGCCGAAGGTAACCATGACCGCGCCGTCTTCCTCTATGCCAAGGGCTACTACCCCGAAGCCAAACGCGCCGGACTTCTCAAAGAAACGGGACTGGCACCTTAGACTCAGGACCCATTAATCCTGCCGCGCTGGCGCCAAAAGCGCAAAATATCAGGGGTTTGGCGCGCGCGGGGAATAGTGGATCTATTCTCAAGCGTGCCGAGCCACTCAGATGACCTAATTTTGACGTCTCCGATTTGGCGGATTTTCTGACTGGACGGCGTCTCAGACTCTTGAAATAGAATAACTATTGCTTCGAGCCGGAGCCTAGCAACTGCGGCCCGCCCAAAAAAACCACAAAGATCTGATCTGATTGAAGCGCAACCACAACGCTCGCGCAAATCCATACGCCACTGCTCTAAGCTGCCTTGGCAGCACAGCATGGCCTCTTTATGGTCGACGCAATTTTATCAGACATTGAGGCCCTTCGTGAGCACCGATTCCGCAGCCAGTCTGCACCCGCTAGCACCGCATCATTTGCCGAGTTTCATCTCCGATGCTTCCGGCGCAGACCCGATGATGACAAATGTTGGCATCTTCGTCGTTGTGATGGTGTTCCTGCTGACCACCTTCTTCCTGCATCTGCACTCCCTGCCGGAACGCCTCGCGCATAAAGTCGGCGCCAATCAGCTGCAGATCATCGGTGTCTTGGCGCTTATCGCCCTCTTCACCCACAACAACATC
>NZ_CYPW01000027.1:280362-314410 GCF_001458175.1 Shimia marina | reverse complement strand
CCACAGCCCGCCACGGCAGCTGAGATCAGCCCATCGCCCGTCGAAGTCGAGACCACAGCAGTACCGACAGCCCCCGAAACACCCGCCGAAAAACCGGCATCCAACAAAGATGCGGAGGCCTGAGACATGCTGGAATTCATCTGCTGCTCCATGCTGACCATCTTCCCGGATTACCTCTTCCGCCGCTACTGGCAAGGCAAACGTCTGGGACAGGACATCACCCTGTTCTCCATGTGGTATGAGCTGCGTTACGGCCTTAGTTCCTGCTTCATCCTCACCGTCAGCCTGATCACGGTGATCTTTTACTTCCACCCGGCCACAAGCAATGTGTCCTCCTATTTCCGCACTGTGACCATCCTGCCGGAAATCAGCGGGCGCGTCGTCGAAGTGGCTGTCAAAAACAATCAGGACGTCAAAGCTGGCGACATGATCTTCCGTCTCGACGACAGCCGCCAGCGCGCCGCCGTGGCCACCGCCCGCGCCGCCGTGGTGGAAGTGGACGCTGGCGAGCTACTGGCCCGCGATGATCTGCGTGTGGCACAGGCCAATCTGGACGCCGCCGAAGCCGCCTTTGAACAGACCAAAGACGAGTTTGAACGCAAGAACACCCTGTTTCAGCAGAATTCTCCAGCCGTAACCGTGCGCGAAGTCGAGCGGTTGGAAAACCTCATTCAAGAGCGGCTCGCAGCCGTGGATGCGGCGCATTCTGCGGTGGAATCCGCCAAGCACCGGGTGGAAATCCAACTCCCGGCACAGCGCGACAGCGCCATGGCCGCCCTCAAACAGGCAGAAGTCGAACTCTCCAAAATGGTGATCTACGCCGGCCAAACCGGCCGTATCGAGCAATTTGATCTGCGCGTGGGGGACTATATCAACCCAATCCTGCGTCCCGCAGGCATTCTTGTGCCCGCCGACACCGGGCGCGGCCGCTTTCAGGCCGGATTTGGACAGCTCACCACACAGGTGCTGCACAAAGGCATGCTGGCAGAAATGTCCTGCGTTTCCGCCCCGATGCGCGTGACCCCCATGGTGATCGTGGATGTGCAGGATGTGATCCCCTCAGGTCAGGTGCGCCCGTCAGACACACTGCGTGATCCGCAAAATGCCAAACAACCCGGCTCAGTGATTGCCTATCTGGAACCACTTTATGAAGGTGGCACAGACCACCTGCCCCCGGGTAGTAAATGTGAGGTCAACGCCTATACCAACAACCACGAAAGGCTGCAGGATCCAGAGCTTGGCACCGGCACCTTCATCGCGCTGCATGTGATCGATACGGTGGGCTATGCCCATGCGCTGATCCTGCGCTTCCGGGCTATCCTGCTGCCCTTCAAAGTGCTGGTCTTCTCAGGCCACCACTGATCCCCCAAAAAGTTAAAGCCCCGGCAAAATGCCGGGGCTTTTGTGTTGTAAGAAGGTCTCACCACTGAGACACTCTTTAATCTCCCAACGATACTGAAAACACCAAATCAAAATCGTCAAAAGCCGTCCCTTCATAGGACATCAGCCATCTGCTGACGACAGTCAGCTTCAGACGCCCGTCCACAAGCGGACCAAACTCCAGATTGGTGATATCAACCGGATTGTGCACATCCTCAAAATAGACACTTGCATCAATGTATCCTTCCGCCGGATTCACAGGGTATCCAAAACTCTGGGTCTGAAGCACACCCAAATCCACGCAAGGCAACGAAATGAAGTTCGCAGACAATGGCGCATCGAACAAAAGCGCATGGGCACCTGCGCTATTCTGCATCGGAATTTCAAAGCGCTTAAATGAGACCTCAAGAGCGGGCTTGTCCAGCGCGCCCATCTCTAGCTTTGCCTGAACAGGTTCAATTTTTGAGACCGGAAACTTCATAGTCAAACCGCTGCCTCACTCTCCAAAATTCCCACCAAGCTCCAAAGGTGCCATACGGATCAAACGGCTATCCGCCACTGCCGCCTGCCTGTAGGCCACGGCCGCACGATACGCGGGGTACTTGTGCATGGATGCAAAGGCCCCAACGCTGGGGTACGCCGCAATAAAGCAAATGTCCCACTGTTTTTGAGGCCCAATCAACATCTGCTCCATGCTACCTCGCCAGATAATCTTTCCGCCCAGTTTGGCAAAAGTCTCCGCACTTTCCCGCCCATAAGCGGCGTAGGCCTCTGCGCCGGTGGCCTGTCGCCCATCCTCATAAAGCGCGACATCACGCAGCTTGATCAGATTGAGCATATGCACCGGCCCTTCCCGGTCATTGGCTTTAAAAGCCTCATAAGCGGCTTTGTCAAAAGTTGTGTAATCCATAAACGGTCCTCCTCCGTCCCAACCCTCACCTTCGGCCCTTAAAAACGTCAAACAAAACGCCGGGTCACACCCCACTTCATTGGCATCAAATATCCCGGGGGTTTGGGGGGCTTGCCCCCATTCCTCCGGTACATAAGATCACGTTACATACCCCCCAAAATAGAAAAAGGCCGCTCCCATCGGAGCGACCTCTCACTGTCCCGTTAACGGGGTGTGGACTTATTCGTCGTCCAGTGCCTCTACGGCTTTTTGCAGGTCGTCTTTGGAGACCTCTTTTTCGCTCACTTCCGCCAGCTCAAACACATAGTCGACAACTTTGTCTTCAAAGATTGGCGCGCGCAGCTGCTGCTGCATCTGTGCGTTCTGCTGGATGAATTCGAAGAACTGACGCTCCTGACCAGGGTACTGACGCGCCTGGTTCATGATCGCTTGGGTCATCTCCGCGTCGGTCACTTCGACCTCTGCTTTCTGACCCAGTTCTGCGAGCAGCAGGCCGAGACGCACGCGGCGCTCTGCCAGAGTATTGTGCTCTTCGGTTGGCTCGATCTTGTCGTGATCGTGGCCTTCCACTTCTGGGTTTTCTTCATGCCACAGCTGGTGCGCAATCTGGCCTGCTTCTGCTTCCACCAGGGATGGCGGCAGATCGAAAGACACCAACTCGTCCAGCGCATCCAGAAGTGCGCGCTTGGTCACCGCACGTGCGGCACCCGCGTATTCTGCTTCCAGACGCTCAGTGATCTGAGTTTTCAGACCGGCGAGATCTTCGGCACCAAATTTGGTGGCCAGCTCGTCGTTGATTTCCGCAGCAACCGGCTCTTTCACCTCTTTGATGGTGCAGGAGAACACGGCTTCTTTGCCCGCGAGGTTTTCGGCGCCGTACTCTTCTGGGAAGGATACGGTCACGTCTTTTTCTTCGCCCGCTTTCACGCCAACCAGCTGCTCTTCAAAGCCGGGGATGAACTGGCCGGAGCCGAGGGTCAGAGGGAAGTCTTCGCCGGCACCACCGTCAAAGGCTTCGCCGTCAATGCGGCCCACGAAGTCCATGACAACCTGATCGCCGTCCTGTGCCGCGTCACCTTCGCCGCGTGCTTTGAAATCCTGCGCGGTCTCTGCGAGGTTGCCAAGCGCTTCCTCAACAGCGGCGTCATCCGCCTTCACAACCATTTTCTCCAGCTTGATGCCTTTGAGGTCAACCTCAGGGATCTCTGGCAACGCCTCATAGGACATCTCGACTTCTACGTCAGAGCCAGGCTTCCAGTTTTCGCCATCTTTCATTTCGACTTTTGGCTGCAGCGCCGGACGGTCGCCAGACTCTTCGAAATGCGCGTTCATCGCACCGTCGATGGTCTCTTGCATGGCTTCGCCCATCAGGCGCTCACCAAACTGCTTTTTCAGAAGCGGCATCGGCACTTTGCCTTTGCGGAAACCTTTCATTTCGATTTCCGGCTGCGCTTCTTTCAGCTTTTCGTCCACTTTCGCGTCCAGCTCAGCGGCGGTTACAGTGATCGAATAGCCGCGCTTCAGACCTTCGTTCAGCGTCTCGGTTACCTGCATCAGGGTTCCCCATCAAGTAAAGGCGCGCGTCCACATCCGGCCCGCGCGCGGTCGAAAAATTTGAGTTCTTCTAGAGGCCCACGCGCAAGGGCGCAAGGGCATATAAACGCAAAAACGCGCCCGATCCAAAAGACCGGGCGCGCAATTCAAACAATTGGTGGCTCGCAGCCACTTTAGAAGCTCCAGCGCGCGCCCATCATATAGCCATCCACGTCACTAAAGGTCATGCCGGGCTGATCATAGGCCTGGTTGCGGTAAGCTGCGAAGATATCCAGATCTGCCGATTCGACTTTCTGAACCGCCTGCAGCCCCCAGGCCACCCCCTCATCCCCTGACACCACCATGTCGCGGGACCGGTACACATCAAACGACAGATGCGTACGCCCAAAAGACAGCCAGTCGCGCTGATAGCCCAGCTTGGCATAGATATAGCTGCCCGATCCGTCATTATCGCCAAGCGAAACCGTGCCACTCACCCCGCTTGGACGGTGAAAGGCGCCAAGCGAGCCAATAATGGTTTTGGTTTCGCCCCCCGCAAGATCATTGATCGCATAGGCGACGTTGCCCCCATACAAGAGATCTCCGGTATCTTTCTTATAGCGCAACGCCACATCATAGAAGGTGTCGTCATTGCCATCCCTCAAGATCTCCTGACCTGCCGCAATGGCAAAAACCAGCCCGTTGAAGGATTTCGTATCATACCGCACGCGCCCACGGCGCCCGCCGTCAAAGTCCTGAAAAACGTCGCCAACATCCACAGAAGACAGACCGCCCCCGCTTTCGCGGAACAGAATGCCACCAAAGCTGTCGCGCACCGACACTGTCCCCGCCAGCCCCGTGCCCGATTGATCCGGATCGCTGGTGATCCCATCAGACGCCATGGACCCCTGCCCCAAATAGAAGGTGCCGAAGTCATCGGTGCGGTAGATCACCTCTACCTTACGCAAACGCGTCAGATCCCAATAGGTGTTGGGCGGCTCACTCAACTGGCTCACCCCGTCCGAGGGCTTGATGCCAAAGGAGCTCTCGAATTTGAACTGCAGCTCGCCCCCTGTCACAGGGGTGTGGTAGCGCGCGCCAAACCGGCTGGGCGCATTGGAGTTGTCCGCCCAGTAATCCGTCCGCGTCGCCCCGTCATCCGCACTGAAAAAGCCAAGATTGAAGAACCCGTAGTAGTCAAAGCCGTGGTCGTCTTCGGCCCAGGAGGCCCCCGCAAATGTGGCTGCGCTGAGAGCTACTGCCAGAAGCAGGCCCCGTGAGGTTTTCGTTTTGTGACCCATAGCAATTTCTCCATGCTGCCCTGCGCCCAAAGCGTCAGGTGGTCCGGTTCTGTCAACCGGCAGAACGCGTCCGTGAAAGCTCCATGTGGTGCCGCGCAATATGCGGCACATCCCTGATGTATCCTGTCTATGCTGCCGCCCCGGTGCAGCACAAAGCCGCAAAATGCCACGCCTTTGGCCGGTCAATACATGGCTTGACTATACCTATGGTATTACGGCGCTGCAAAATATACCCGCAAACGCCTTCCCCCGACACCCGCCACTTGCCCAAACGTCCCACAGCAGAGCCGCCACCTCGCCAAGCCCACCCTAGCAGAAAACGCACCTCAAAGCTGTTGCTTTCTCCAGTGCCGAAGCCCCAAGAGCCCCGGTTCGGCAGACACAATCAGCCCTTTGCCCAACCAATTTCGCCACCTCTAGGATAAATACGCCACTCAACCATGGCCTAAATGCCTCATAACCCTTTGCTTTATGGAATTGTGGCAAAAAAGTGTTTGGATTAATCGCGCGGGATATTTATACATTTCCCTAGCAAACAAGGGCAAAAGCCCGATCAACCTAGAGCGGTAGAATATACATGAGTAGTTTGAGTTATGCCCTCCGCGGCGCGGATGGAGTTGTGGGTCGTGGGCAAACGGCAGAGGTGCAACACGGCACTTTGGCGTTGCAGCAAGCCAAAGAAATTTCCCTGAACCTCGCGCCAGATGACATTGCAGGCTATGTGCAGGACGGCAACAACCTGATCATCCACCTCGCCTCTGGTGAGACAATCACGTTAGAAAACTATTTTGTGGCGGTTGACGGAGAAGAGCGTGATCTCTTCCTCTCCAAAGATGGCCAATTCCATCAGGTCAATCTGGGCGACAGCGTCAACGATCAGTATTTTGCGCAATATGACGCGATCTCCATCAATGAAAAATGGAGCGCCTATGACGAGCTGACCTTCCTTGATCTGGAACGTATCGAGCCAGTGGTGGCACCGCTGGTCGCCCCTTTTGCAGCTCTACCCGGCATTCTGGGGCTCGGCGGTGCTGCAGTCGCAACCAGTGCATTGCTGGATGATGGCAATGGCGGCGGTGGCAACGGGGTGATCACCCCCACGGTGGATGATGCTGATATCTCCCGCGTGATTGGTGGCACCGGCGAAGACACGGTCACCATCACCGGCACCGGAGAGCCCGGCTCTTCTGTTTCCGTCACCATCGGCGGCGAAACAGGCACCACCGTGATCGGCGATGACGGTACCTATTCCGTGATCTTCGATCCCGCCGCTCTGCCCGATGATGGCGTCTATGACAGCACGGTCACAGTGACAAACCCCGGCGGCACGGTCTTTGATCTTGACGGCCCTTCGGTGGACATCGACACCACCCCACCGGATGTGACTGTGGCCGACGGCACCGTCTCCACAGGTGACATCGTCAACGAAGAGGACCACAGCACCGGCCATGTGATCTCCGGTGTTGGCGAAGCGGGGGCCACACTCACCGTCGAAATCGACGGCACCATCCACACCACCACTGTGCTGGATGACGGCACTTGGTCCGTCACCTTTGCCAGCGGCGAGATCCGCACCGGCGAATATCAGACCGCTGTCACCATCACCTCCACCGATGCGCGCGGCAATGTCACCACCGTGTCCGACATGCTCGATGTGGACACCATCGCCCCCGGCGTGGCCCTGAACACCGTCGAAGGCGACAACGTGATCAACGCCACAGAAGTCACTGATGGCATTGCGCTTTCCGGAACTGGCGAAGCAGGCACCACGCTGTCAATTCTCTTTGAAGGCGTCACTCAGACGGTGACAGTGGCCGGCGATGGGACATGGTCGACCACTTTCGCAGCCTCCACCGTGCGCAATGGCACCTATGACAGCACCATCGCAATCACTGCGACGGATGCCGCCGGCAACAGCCATAGCGAGAGCTTTGCCGTGCGTGTGGACACAGAAGGCACAGCCACCATCACCGCCCCCATCGCGGGGGATAACATCGTCAACGCGGCAGAACACGCCAGCGGCGTCACCCTGACAGGCACCGCCGAGGCCGGAGCCTCCGTTGCCATCACCGTGCAGGGTGTCACACACACCGTGATCGCCGATCAGAACGGCCAGTGGACCACCACCTACACAACCGCTGAAATTCCCGCAGGCACCTACGACACCTCTGTGTCAGTGTCCGCCACGGATGGCGCAGGCAATGTCACGTCCACAACCGGCACCTTCCGCGTGGATACGGAAATCTCCGCCGGTCTGGACACCAATCAGCTGGGCGGCGACAACATCGCCAATGCCGCAGAACACGCTGCTGGCGTGACGCTGACCGGCACAGCAGAACCAGGCGCCTCTGTTGCCGTGACCCTTGAGGGTATCACCCGCACTGTCACCGCCGCCGCAAACGGCACATGGTCGGCAAGCTACACCGCTGCAGAGCTGCCGCAAGGCACCTACAACAGCACCGTCTCCGTCACGGCCACGGATGCCGCTGGCAACAGCACATCCACCTCTGGCAATATCTCGGTCGATACTGAAATCTCTGCCACCTATGACGCCGGTCAGGTCGGCGGCGATGACATCGCCAGTGCCACCGAAGTGGCCAATGGCTTCACCCTCACAGGCACCGCAGAACCAGGCAGCTCGGTTGTGGTGCAGCTGGGCAATGCCTCCCGCACGATCACCGCAGCCGCCAATGGCAGCTGGAGCGCCACGTTCACCGCAGCCGACGTGCCGCAAGGGGAATATGACGCCGCCGTGACTGTCACAGCCACAGACACCGCAGGCAACGTGGCCACCACCACAGACACCCTGCGCATAGACACCTCCACCAGCATTGATGTCGATATCAACGCCGGTGTCTTCACCGCACCAGTGAACGCTGCACAGATGCGCGGCGGCGTGGTGCTCGAAGGCACAACCGAACCGGGTGCCTCCGTGGTCATCACCGTGGAAGGTGTGACCCGCACAACCACCGCAGATGCCTCTGGCAACTGGTTTGTCACCTACGAAAGCGGCTCCCTGCCCGAAGGCACCTACACCGCCACGGCAACTCTCGCCGTGACCGATGCCGCTGGCAACACCGCCAATGCCAATGCCACCTTTGCCGTGGACACGGAAATCACCAACCCGGTGGTGCAATCGGTGACCTTCGCGGATGACGATGTGACGTCCGTATCTCTGGACACAGAATCTCAGGATTACAGCATCCATGCGCTGCATCAGGATGGCAGCACTGCCGAACTCGCCACCACCGAAGTGGCGCTTGGCGGCGATGAAACACTCTTTGTGCTCAACCCACGGGCCTCTGATGGCACCCATTTGGTGATCGCTTCCAGCGATGACGCGGGCAACGAATCTGACACGCTTCTGGTGCTGGACGACAATGTGACCAACGCAGGCACACTCAACCATGCGGCCATCAACGGGTTCAACATTGAAGGCATCGAGCTGGACTACGCCTCTGATGCCCATCTGACTCTGACAGAAGCACAGATCCGCGATCTGTCTGACACCTCCGACACGCTCACCATTCACGGTGGTTCTGATGATCAGATCACTGTGACAGATGCGATCAAAACCAATCAGACCGTAAACATCGAAGGCGAAGCCTATGATGTCTACACAGTTGGCAATGATGGCGTGACCCTGATCGTCGATCAGGACATCACCGTCACCATCTAACACTTTCTACTGCGGCCCTGCCAAAGCGGGGCCGCAGCCTTTATTGACGACGAACTTCGGACTGCCAAATCCCCATGCCAAGCCGCCCCTTCAAGACAACCCTGCCCCTGCTTCTTGGGGCCACGGTACTCAGCGGCTGCATGTCCAACCTGCCAGAGCTCAGTAATCCCTTGGCGCTACTTCAGCCCAAACCAGATGCCACTGCGCCTGCCGAAGACGTCACCAAACGCTCCAGCTTTGAACAGGACACACCAGAGGGCGAAGAAGCCCAAAGCGTGATCCTGACCACGCTTCTGGCCCGCCAATCTGTTCTGGAAGACGACGGCACCTTGGGCCATGTGGCCGACGTGGCGGTCTCTTCTTCAAAACGCTCTGCCGAAGCCGAACTGCAAACCGCAAAACTGCGCGCAGAGGCCGAAGACAAAAACTGGCTGCCCACCATCGGCCCAGAGATCTCACTCACCTCTCTGGGGGATGTGATTGCCGGTCTGGTGTTTGAACAAGTGCTCTTTGATCACGGGCGCAAAAAGGCCGAACGCGCCTATGCCGCTGCCGATGTCGAAGTGGCCGCTGTCACCCTGTCACAAGATCTCAATGAGCGCAGCTACACCGCGCTGGCGCTCTATCTCAAAGGTCTGCGCGGCGCTGAGAAAGCCCGCGTCGGCACCAAGGGTCTGATACAGCTGCACGAGTTTGAGCGTATCGTTCAGGGCCGCGTGGACGGCGGCATCGCCAACAAGGGCGACCTGCGCATGGTGCGCAGCAAAATCCAGACACTGGAAACCAAAAGCGAAACCGCCCGCGAAAGCAGCGTCACCGCACTGGCCGAACTTCAGGCCATGACCGGCACCGCTTTCTCGCTCACCCCGGCTGAGCCGCTCAACAGCAATTATCCCGGCGTGGAGCCACTCGATGTGCTCAAGGCCCGCGCCGAAGCAGACCGCGCCGTGGCGCAGGCCACTGTAGAGCGCGCGGCCCAGCTGCCCGGCCTCTCCGCCAGCGCCAGCGTGACCAATCAGGGAAACGGTGCCAGCTTGGACGTGGGCAATGACGTCGGCCTTGGCCTTGGCACCGGCGCACGCCTGAAAGCCATCGAAGCCTCCAAGGACATTGCCAAACGGCAGGTGGACGAGGCCCGCGAAGATGGCGTCCGCGCCCGCAAGCGACTGGAAAACAACATCGTCAGCCTCACCCGCCAAGAGAGCGAAGCCACCGCCCTCGCCCGCGAAGGCCGCGACACATACAAGCTGTTTGAAGCACAGTTCCGCGCCGGTCAGCGCTCCGTGCTAGAGGTGGTGGATGTCTACGAGCAATCCGTGCTGCGCGCGCTGGATGGAGTGGACGCCAAATATGACAAAATCCTCGCACAGCTCGAACTGGCCCGCGATCTTGGCCTGCTGGCGGATGGGGACAAGATTTGAGTGGTGAGGCGACAGAGGGCAAAGCGCCTGTTGTGCTGTCCATCGCGGCGGTCAAGGCGGCCAAACCCGCCAATCAATCCCCCGCGCCCAAAACAGCCCCGACAGCCTCCACAAAGACCTCCGAGGCCCCCGCGGACGCGATCCATGATCTTGTGGAAGCCACCGCCACCCGCATTCAACACCGCGCCACGCTGATTTCCACATTGGCCGCCCTTAATGGCGCCGATGTGCCGGTCACCGACATTGCCGAACATATGTGGACATCCGCACCCGGTGACGTGTCACTCAAGGCCCTCTCCGGCGCGCTGTCCCATGCCGGGGTCGAGCCCAAGATTCGCAGCAAACTGGCCATTGCCCCCGCCTCCTGGCCCGCCATCGCTGAAATGACCAACGGTCAGGCCATCCTTGTGCTGTCTCAGGACGAAGACATCCTCACCGTCTATGACGACAGCTGCGCAGACAACCGCGCCGAAGTCCCGGTCCGCGAGTTTGCCCCCTTTTTCTCCGGCACCGCCCTGCGCGCCAAAGTCTCCCTGCGTCAATTGGCTGAACGCCATGTGCCGCAGCTGGCCGATGGCATGTCCGGTCACTGGTTCTGGGGCGAGTTCACCAAATACCGCCGCCACATGGGCGAGATCATGCTCGGCTCGCTGGTCGCCAATCTGCTGGCCGTGGCCGTGGCGCTGTTTTCGCTACAGGTCTATGACCGGGTGATCCCGCATCAATCCGAGGCCACCCTCTGGGTGCTTGCCATTGGTGCGATCTTTGCAATCGGTCTGGAGGGCCTGCTGAAACTCGCCCGCGCCAAGATGAGCGACGCCGCTGGCCGCCGCATGGAACTCTCGATTCAGCACCGCCTGATGAAGCGCCTGCTGGGCATGCGCTCTGATCGACGCCCCCTGCCGCCCTCCGGCCTATTTGCCGCCATGCGCGATTTTGGGGCCGTGCGGGATTTCTTCACCTCCACCACCATCTCCGTGCTCGCGGATATGCCGTTTATCGTCATCTTCCTCGCGCTGGTGGCCTCCATTGCTGGCAATCTCGTCTGGGTGCTCCTGCTGGGCGGCATCCTCATGGTGCTGCCCGCTTACGTGTTACAAAAACGGATGATTTCCCTGTCTCGCGAAACACAAGGAGCCTCCGCCAAAGTCGGCCGCCTGCTGCAAGAAGTCATCACCGAGCTGGACACGGTGAAAACCCAACGCGGCGAAGACCGCGTGCTGCGCCTCTGGGATGAGCTCAACGCCGTATCGTCCCATTCCTCCGCCGAACAGCGCCGCCTCAGTTCCGCCCTGACTTACTGGTCCCAAGGCGTGCAACAAACCACCTATATCGCAACCGTGGTCATCGGCACCTATCTGGTGTTTGCAGGAGAATTCACCGTTGGCACCATCATTGCCACCGGCATCCTGACCTCACGCACCCTCGCACCGCTGACCCAGTTTGCCGGCACGCTTGCGCGCTGGTCCAATGTCAAAGGCGCGCTGGAAAGCCTCGATGCCATTGCGCTCTCTGAGCAGGAAAAAGGCAGCGATCGCAAATACCTGCGCCGTGAAAAACTCACCGGTCAGTTTGAGCTGCGCGAATTGTCCTTCGCCTATGATACCGATGCCGCCCCCACATTGGATGTGCCCGGCGTGGTCATCAAGCCGGGCCAGCGCGTGACCATTCTGGGCGCAAACGGCTCCGGCAAATCCACCCTGCTCAAACTCATGGCGGGGCTCTATGGGCCCACCAAAGGCCGCGTGCTGCTGGATGGCACCGACATGGCCCAGATTGATCAGCGCGACCTGCGCCGCAACATCGGCTACCTCTCTCAAGACGTGCGCCTCTTTGCCGGAAGCCTGCGCGACAACCTCAACCTGACACAGTTGGAACGCGATGATGACCGCCTGATGGAGGCCTTGGATTTTGCCGGGCTTGGCCCTTTCCTGCGCAACCATCCGCAGGGGCTTGACCTGCAAATCCGCGACGGCGGCGAAGGGCTCTCGATTGGGCAGCGTCAGTCCATCGGCTGGGCGCGGCTCTG
Source organism: Shimia marina (assembly GCF_001458175.1). Lineage (GTDB taxonomy): Bacteria > Pseudomonadota > Alphaproteobacteria > Rhodobacterales > Rhodobacteraceae > Shimia > Shimia marina. The sequence goes on along the minus strand of NZ_CYPW01000027.1, from coordinate 302,157 downwards.
GTTGCAAAACCCCGCCATTGTCCTGCTGGATGAGCCCACCGCCGCGCTGGATCAGACGCTGGAGCGCACCTTGGTCAGCCGCCTGTCAAAATGGCTCGACGGGCGCACCGCGCTGATTGCCACGCACCGCACGCCCATTCTCGCGCTCTCCACCCGCACGCTGATCCTGCAAAATGGCCGTCTTGTCGTGGATGGCCCCCGCGAACAGGTGCTCGCCCATCTTGCCGCTGGAGAAGGCGCATGACCGCCGCCCACCACGATGACGGGCTCGATGATCAACTGCGCGCCTCCCGCCTCACCATCCGCCTGATTTTCATGGCCGTTGCCCTCTTTGTGCTCTGGGCCGCCGTCGCCTGGGTCGATGAAATCGTGCGCGCCGATGGTCAGGTGGTCTCCTCCTCGCGCTCCCAATCCGTGCAGAACCTCGAAGGCGGCATCCTCGCCGACCTCGCCGTCAAACAGGGCGATCTGGTCGAGGCCGGTCAGGTGCTCGCCACCCTCAGTGACACCCGCTTCCGCTCCGCCTTTGATGACCTTCAGGATCAGCTTGACGCGCTGGAGCTGCGCCGCCTGCGCCTTGAGGCCGAAATCGAAGGGCAGTTCGACTTCGCCGCCCCCGAAGCGCTCTCAACCCGCGCGCCGCTGATCCTCTCCTCTGAGAAAGCCCTGCTCGCCGCCCGTCAGACCGACATCGACAGCCGCCGCGAAGGCGCCTTCACCCAGCTGGAGCAGGCACAGGAAGAGCTCGCCAATATGGAGCGGCTCTATAAAAAAGAGTTTGTCGCCCTGCTGGAGGTCAACAAGGCCCGCGAAAAAGCCTCAGAGGCTGAAATCCGCTATATGGACATCCTCACACAGGCCGAACTCACCCGCGCGGAGGAATATTCCGAAACCCTCAAAGAGATCACCTCGCTGGGGCAGGAAATGCGTCTGGCCCAAGATCAGCTCTCGCGCACCGTGATCACCGCCCCCATGCGCGGCATCGTCAACAACCTCGCCGTCACCACCATCGGCGGCGTGGTGCGCCCCGGAGAAGAAATCTTTGAAATCATCCCCTTGGGCGAAGAGCTCTTTGTGGAGGCCCGCGTGCGCCCGGAAAACATCGCCAATGTCGAACCCGGCCAAGACGCCTCCATTAAGCTCACCGCTTATGATTACACCATCTATGGCACGCTCAAAGGCAAGGTGGATTTCATCTCGGCAGACACCTTTGAAGATGAGCGCGACCCCTCCCTGCCACCATTTTACAAAGTCACGGTCACAGTGGACACCTCCGAGCTGACCGAGCGCCAAAAGGCCATAGAAATCCGCCCCGGCATGCGCGCCACCGTGGAGTTGCACACCGGCTCCAAAACCGTCCTGCGCTACCTGCTCAAACCGCTCTACAAAAGCAAAGAGGCCTTCCGAGAACCCTAACCCCCGCCCCGGACCTGATCCGGGGCCTCGCCGGTCCCGCGCCACACCAAACGTTACGCAAGCACGCCCCCAAAAACACCCCGCCAATGTGGTTGACGCGCGCAGGTCGCTCACCCAATGATTGAGCGAATAGAAAATTTCAGCTTTTGAAGACCTGTTATGCCAACTTATCTTGAGGGTCTCGCGATCCAATTTTACCGGGGCATCGGCCCAGAAACCCAATACATCGCACCATTTTCAGACATGAATTTCTTTGTGGGCGAAAACAACGCTGGCAAGTCGGTGGTTCTCAACCTCATCGCGGAACACCTCAATCCAGATCCAAAGTACTCCCCGAGCGGCAAAACAGACACCCACCGCGGCGCAAAAGAAGGGCATTTTCAAATAAACCTTGGCGTCAGTGAAAGAACACTTCGCGCTGAGCTATTAAGACCTCTTCGTGAAACGATACGATCATCTAAGCAACACAAACCGCCTCCTCTCACTGAAAAGCAAATAGAGGATATCACGACAAACATGACACGTCAGTTGCTTTATAAAGGCGGCGTATGGCTTGAGAGCTCCAATTATAGCGGCGGCTACTGCTTACTGCGGCGTGTCTATGGTAAAAGCTTCGAGAAAAGGCTTGATGTCACGCAGTGGGAAGCGTTCGCCAACATATTTGGTGTAGTCAAGTATCGTGACCCCTCTTCAGCATTTCGAAGTTTCTTAGAGAACGGAGTTACATCTCTCAGCATAAAACTCCCTCCGCGTATGATCATACCAGCCAAGCGCCAGCTCAGTGCAGGCAACGAAGCCTTCGACGATCTCTCTGGCAAAGGTCTGATCCAACACCTCGCAGAAATTCAAAACCCGGATTTTGACGAACGTGAGAAAAAAACCTATTTGATCAGATCAACAACTTCGTCCGCGTGGTCACCGGCAAACCTGACGCGTTGTTGGAAGTACCAAATCACCGCGAACACTTGCTCGTGCATATGGACAACAAAGTCCTGCCGCTGTCCTCCCTTGGCACCGGCATCCACGAAGTCATATTGATCGCCGCATTCTGCACCATTCATCAGCACAAAATCATGTGCCTTGAAGAGCCTGAAATTCATCTGCATCCGGTGCTACAACGCAAACTGATCCGCTATCTCAAAGAGAACACGGAAAATCAGTATTTCATCGCCACCCACTCCGCCGCCTTTATTGACACCCCCGGCACATCCGTTTTTCAGGTCCGCAACGACGGCACACAGACCTTTGTCGATGCCGCTGTGACCAAAGATCAACATCGCAAAATCTGCGATGATCTCGGGTATCGCGCCTCCGACATCTTACAGGCAAACGCCGTGATCTGGGTCGAAGGCCCCTCTGATCGGATCTATGTGAAACATTGGCTGAAACAGATTGATGATCGCCTGACTGAGGGAGAGCATTACGCCATCATGTTCTATGGCGGCAGCCTGATGCGCCACCTGACGGCGGATGACAGCGCCATTGACGATTTCATTAATCTGCAAAATCTGAACCGCAATTTCGCACTCATCCTTGATAGTGACAAAGATGATGCAACAGCAGAACTGAAACCCGCGGCACAACGCCTGAAGGATGAGATCGCAAAAACCGGCGGTGTGATCTGGATCACGCAAGGACGGGAGATTGAAAACTACCTCCCGCATGAGCAACTGCAAGAGGCCTTAAAAACGCTTCACCCTCGAATTTACAACGCGCCTTTGGCAGGAGGCACCTATGACCATGCCTTCTACTTTGAACGTAAGGACACAGCCTCTTGCGCCGAAAAAACATTCAAATCCGGCGACAAAGTCGGCGCGGCCACTCACATCTGCCAAGACGACGCCCCAGTTGATTTTTCCATGCTTGATTTACAAGAGCGGATCACTGAACTGGCCGATATGATCTCAAAAGCCAATGGCTTATAGCCCCCCAAAGGACCCACTCCCCCATGGATCTCACCCACATCCTCGCCTTCAACCTCGCGCTTGCCGCGGCCATTGCCAGCCCCGGCCCGGCCTTTCTGATCTCTGTGAAAACCACGCTCAGCGCCGGGCGGCACGCGGGGCTGGCCGTGGGCGCGGGTCTGGGTCTCATGGCCTCGCTCTGGACCCTGTCGGCCCTGCTGGGGCTGGATGTCATTTTCACAGCCTTCCCCTGGGCCTATGTGGCGGTGAAAACCATTGGCGCGCTCTATCTGCTCTATATTGCTTATGGCATGTGGAAAGGCGCACGCACGCCGCTCGCCCCCTCTGAAGTGAAACCTGCCCGCCATGCCTTTCTGCAAGGGCTGATGATCAACCTGATGAACCCGAAATCCGCGCTTTTTGCCGCCGCCGTTCTGGTGGTGATCTTTCCGCCAGATATGACACTTGCACAAAAAGGCCTGATCGCTGCCAACCAGCTGGTCATAGAGCTGATGTTCTATGCGCTTGTGGCCTTCGGTATGAGCACCAGCACCGCCCGCGCCGCCTATCTGCGGGCCAAATCTCACATTGATCGCATCGCCGCCGTGGTGCTGAGCGCCTTGGGGCTGCGCCTGCTGTTTGGGCGTTGATCCCCCTCAAACAACAAAGGCGGCCTGCATCGGGCCGCCTTATGAAAGGTCTGGTTTCATGTGCTGCAAAGCGCCGCGTCTAGCCGCCTGTTATCATCTGATGCAAGGTGTCCGCACTCAACAGCGTACCGACAGAGACATTCTGCCCGCCCATCGCCGCCTTGGCAGACACCACCGAAACCACCGCCGGATTGCGCCCCTTGGTCAGCGCCAGCACCGGCGCCCCTGAGGCCCCAAATTCCACCTCACAGCTCATCACCAGCGTCTCTCCCTGACGGGCCAGCACCCGACAAGGATACTCCAGAATGGGATCCGCGCGGTTGCTCACCGTATAGCTCAGCACCCCCAGCATATCGCCACTGCTCAGATTGGCCCCATAGCGCATCGGCAGCACATTGTTCTTGGAAATCGGCCGCGACAGTTTCAGCAAGGCCAGATCGCTGCCCACCTGGGCATTGCCCTTGCTGCGATGCTCATACTGCGGATGCACCGAGGCCCGCACCACAGAGCGCACCGCAACGGCCTTGCCCGCCTTCAACCCGGCCTGAAACTCAATCCGGCTCATCTGCACACGCTTCCCGCTGCGTTGATCATAGAGGCAATGCGCCGCTGTCAGCACCGTATCCGCAGAAATCAGTGCGCCGGTACACATCGCACGCCCCGAGACCACCAAACGGCCCACCGCCGCCTCACCGGGCAGAGCTTGGGTCACAGGTTGGCGGGTCTCCGCAGCTACAGCAGCAGGCAGCAGAGCTGCAATCAGGGCTAGTCGTTTCAGGGCGCGCATGAGGCCTCCATTAGTCGTTAACCCATCTACACAGGAGATCACGGCAGCAATCGGGCAAAACCGGTACGATTTACGTCCTGTTCCAAACGCTTACAGTGCCGCAAACTTCTTTCTAAAGTCCGACGTCGTACATAGAATTTTAAGAAAATCTCTTATTTCTTTGCACCATTTTGCCCTCCCCAGCGTAGAGAGGTCCACATAGCATGCGCCACATTCTGGCCATGTTCCCCACAGACCTCTTGCAAGATGGAGCGTTTATGCCCATTGCTGCCGATCAAAGCACACAAACACACAGGCATCCCATGTCTTCTGATACCCCTCTGAACAGCTTTGCGCCAACAGTCGAAAACCAGCGGCTTTACCGCAACGCGCTCAGCTGTTTTGCCACGGGTGTCACGGTGATCACCACCCGCACGGATGCAGGCCCCATTGGCATGACCGCAAATTCCTTTGCCTCCGTCTCGCTTAACCCCGCATTGGTGCTCTGGTCGCTGGACAATAGCTCCAACCGCTTTGATCACTTTGCGCCAGCCACACATTTCGCCATTCATATTCTGCGTGACGATCAACAGGCGCTTTCCAATGCTTTTGCCAAACACGGCGATGCCTTTGATATGGCAGCACATGATCTGAACGCCGAAGGCATACCGGTGTTTCAGGATTGTCTGGCACGCTTTGAATGCGCCACAGAGGCCACGCACCCCGCTGGCGATCACACAATCATGCTGGGCCGCGTACTGCGTGTCGCTCAGGCACCGGGCGAGCCTTTGCTCTTTGCCCAACGCGCCTATGGAAGCTTCACGCCCGAAAGCTGAGCAGGCCGCCCCTGCCTTGCAAAAATTTCAACCCGGCTTCCCACACGGCAGCCGGGCTTTTTGTTGCACTCAGCCCCCAGCAAATCTTATCACTGCCTCATAACGCGCATTCACTCATCCTTATTTTCAGGAGTCCCCCATGGACCCTTCCGCCCCTCATAAAAACAGCTTTGACGACATGCTGGCCGCTACTGCGCCGCTGGATCCCATCCCAACTGCTGTGGTGCATCCCTGTGATGCTGCCTCGCTGATCGGGGCGCTTGAAGCACGGGACAAAACCCTGATCACCCCCATTCTCGTCGGCCCAGAAGAGCGCATCACCGCCGTCGCCAAAGAAGAAGGCATTTCGCTGGACGGGGTTGAGATTGTTGATGCCAAACACAGCCATGCCAGCGCCTCTGCTGCCGTGCGTCTGGTCCGCGAAGGCAAGGCACAGGCCCTGATGAAAGGCGCGCTGCACACCGATGAGGTGATGAGCGCCGTGGTCGATAAGGTCACGGGTCTGCGCACAGAGCGCCGCATGAGCCACGTCTTTGTGCTCGATGTGCCCGCCTATCCCAAACCTCTGCTCATCACCGACGCCGCGATCAATATTTTCCCCGACCTGATGGTCAAAGCAGACATCGTACAAAACGCCATTGAGTTGGGGCACGCCCTTGGGGTGCAGACCCCAAAGGTGGCCATCCTGTCCGCATTGGAAACCATCTACCCCAAGATCCCCTCCACCGTCGAAGCCGCCGCGCTGTGCAAAATGGCAGATCGAGGCCAGATCACTGGCGGGCTTCTGGATGGGCCATTGGCCTTTGACAATGCGATCTCCCGCAAGGCCGCCGATGCCAAAGGCATCAAATCCGAGGTCCCCGGCGATGCCGATATTCTCGTCGCACCAGATCTGGAGGCGGGCAATATGATTGCCAAACAGCTGATGTATCTCGCCGGAGCTGACAGTGCCGGTCTGGTGCTGGGCGCACGCGTGCCAATCATGCTGACCTCCCGCGCAGATGGCACCCTCAGCCGCCTTGTCTCTGCCGCGCTGGCGCAACTCATGGTTCACCACAGGCTCGGAAAGGATCTGATGTGAGCAGCCTCGCCACAGAAGACGCTTTTCTGGTTCTGAACGCCGGGTCGTCTTCGATCAAATACGCAGTCTATAATACTGATCTCAAAATACTTTTGAACGGTCAGGTGGATCGGATCGGCATGGGGCCACAGTTTCACGGAAGCGGCACCGACCTTCCGGTGCCTGTCGCCCCCGAAGCCTCCCATGCCGAGGTGCTTGACTGGCTCCTCACCCATATCGAAGAGCTGTCCGGCCCCCTGCGCATTGTTGGCGCAGGGCATCGCGTGGTGCATGGCGGTCAGGAATTTGCCGCCCCCACCCGCATCACAGATGAGGTGATTGCAAAGCTACAGGCGCTCGCCCCGCTGGCGCCGGGCCATCAGCCGCACAATCTCGCAGGCATCGCCGCCGTGGCGCGGCGCTGGCCTGCGATTGCACAGGTTGCCTGTTTTGACACCGCCTTCCACCGCACCCAGCCGCGCGTCTCGCAACTTTTTGCCATCCCCCGCGCCCTGTCTGAGGATGGCGTGCTGCGCTATGGCTTCCACGGGCTGAGCTATCACTATATCTCCACCCAACTGCCCCACCATCTGGACACGCCCAATGGCAAGGTGATTGTCGCACATCTGGGCAATGGTGCCTCCATGTGCGCCATGGAGAACCGTCAGAGCGTGGCCACCACCATGGGCTACACCGCGCTGGATGGGCTGGTCATGGGACGGCGCTGCGGTGAGCTGGATCCCGGTGTGATCTTCCACCTTCTGCGGGATCGCGGCATGTCCGTGGCAGAGATCGAAACCATGCTGGGCACCAAATCCGGTCTGCTTGGGGTCTCTGACCTCAGTTCCGACATGCGTGACCTGCTCGCGTCTGACAGCCCGGCCGCCGCCGAAGCGGTGGAGCTCTTTGTCTATCAGGCCTGCAAGAAAATCGGCGCGCTTGCGGCCACTCTGGGCGGTTTGGATGCCATCGTCTTCACCGGCGGCATTGGCGAAAACGCCGCCCCCATCCGCGCCCGCATTCTGGAAGGCTGTGCATGGCTTGGGGCGGATCTCGATCCAGTGGCCAACGCCGCGGCCGTCAGTCGGATCACCACAAAAGAAAGCCGCCTTGCCGCCCATGTGATCCCCACCGACGAGGAAGGCATCATTGCAGGCGAAACCCAAAGGCTCATCGCCCGCTGAGCGGTGCGCCTCTTAGCGGCCTGCCACGCACAACGCGGCGGGCCGCGAAATGCCGATGCTACAGATCAATCTCAATCACACCGCCAGCCTCTTTGGCCCGGCTCTGACAGAGGATCACCGCACTCTCGCGCTGCTTATTGGACAGCACAAAATCGCGATGCTCCACCTCACCTGACACCAGCCCGCATTTGCACACCCCACAGATCCCATCAGCGCATTTCACATCCACATGCACGCCGTTCTCCAAAAGCACGTCTGTGGCGATTTTATCTTCTGGAACAAGCAATTCCCGACCATCCTTGAGCTTCAGAGTGAACTCGAAATTCTCATAATCCGGCTGCTCGGGCACATTGAAATACTCCAGATGCCGCGCCTCCTCCGGGAAGCCCTGTCGCTTGGCCGCCTCCATCACCCCTTCCATGAAACGGTCCGGCCCGCAGGTGTAAACATGCCACCCCGGCTCATACCCATGCAGCACCGCATCCAGATCCGCGCGCGTGCCTTTGTCTGAGAAGTGAAACACCACCTTATCCGCCCAGGGCATCGCCTTGAGATCATGGATATATCCCGCCCCATCTTCGCGACTGGCAGAATAGTGCAGCGCAAAATCGCGCCCCAGATCATGCAAGCGGTGGGCAAAGGCAATCATCGGCGTAATCCCGATCCCGCCGCCCATCAGAAAGCTCTTCGTCGCCTCTTCGACCAGTTCAAAATGGTTGATCGGCTTGGAGACAAACACCTTGCGCTCCTCACGGAAAATCCGGTGCAGAAAGGCGCTGCCCCCGCGCCCTTGATCCTCCCGCAACACGCCAATCTGATATTTGGAGCGATCCTTGGGGTCGCCCGACATGCTGTATTGGCGCAGGAACTCCGGGGCCACCAACACATCCAGATGCCCCCCCGCTGTCCATTCCGGCAGCTCCGATCCATCCAGACTCTGGAATTCATACTTAGTCACATCCGCCGTCATCGGCTCCACATGCGAAATTTTCACCTGCACCACCGGTGCATCGGCCGCGTCCGGCACCACATAGCGATCAATCACCGAGGCGTCCCCCGCCGCCAGCCGCAGCTTATATTCATCCGCCGAAATCATCGCCTCATAGGCTTTGATCCCCGCCTCCCGGTCCATAGGAAACGGATAGGGCCACGGATGCGGGGCCAGCGCCGCCGGATAAACCGCCAGCGTCTGATCCTCATATTTCAGATCCAGATCTTTCTGCAAATCGCGACGGTTAAGCGGGTGTTTGGTCGGCCGATACGCCCCATCTTCCTCAAGCTCGATGTCCCACCACCATTTCTTGACATCATTGAGCCCGCCATTGCCCACCGCATCATCAAGCTTGGCCAAAGGTCTGGCAAGGCTCGGGAAATTGCTTGCCGCCCAGCGGAACGGCGCTTCTGAAAACAGCCCCTCGAGGTTCCACGGGCAGGTTTTCATACAGCGTCCACACATCGAGCCACCCGGTGTGCTGATCCGATAGGTTGCGCATTTCTGGCTGTCCGATTTCCAAATCTCATAGCCGTTGAACATCAACTTCGGCCCCGCCGTGATCGCCCCGGAGGGACATTCACGCGCACATTTGTTGCAGTTCTCACAGAAGTTTTGCAGGCCAAAATCAATCGGCAGATCATGTGCCATCGGCATATCCGTGGTCACTGCCCCGGATTTCAGCCGCGGGCCCAGATAGGGGTTCAGGATCACCTCCCCAATCCGGCTCACCTCACCCAGACCGGACAAAAGCAACAGCGGCGGCTGCAACACCTCCCCATCCATAACCGTATGCGCCTTGGCCTTATAGCCCAGATTGCGGATCTGCTGCGCCATCACCCCGCCAAGCAGCGAGAAGCGCAGATAGGCCCGCATGGATTGCGCCACGCTGATCCAATCATCCCCACTTGCGCCTTCCATGGTCTCATAACCCTGATCAATAATCATGCTCAACGCATTGTTATGGATCGGATTTATCGGTGCGCCCGTGGCATCATGCGAATACCAGGCCCACTCCGGGCATCGGCTCAACCCCACGGCATCCACGCCCAGAAAATAGCTCGCCGCTTTCAGGTTGGCGGCATTGCGGGCGGCATCTGTCGGGGGGGTGACATCGGCACTCGCCCCATCCTGCAACAACACAAAAGCTCCCAGCGCGCGCCGCTGCGCCATGCTCGGCGCGGCCTTGCGCACGTAATAGCCACCCTTTGCCGCATCCTGCAGCGTCTTGCCCATGTCGCCAAATTGCACGCGGGCAAACATATCCGCCCGCTTGGGCACCCGCGCCACATTGGCTTCGTCAATATAGGTTGTCGGGCTCTCCACCCGCTTGAGCCGCTCAAAGGGATGGGCGCCATTGACATAATCGCGATTGCGGAACGGGTCTTGATTGAGCGCCGATTTGGCAAAGCCCTTGCCCAACCACCACGCCGGCCCCTGCGTCTGAAACCATGGCTGCTGCGCCATCGGGGCCAGTGGGCCATCATGAGCCAGATCCATATCCGTGGTGATCACGGCAAGCCCATAGCCCGTGCCCAGCCAAGGGGCCACCAGTTGCCCCTCTTCACAGCTCACCAGCCCCGCCGCCAACGCCGCCTTGCCCAGATCCACATCTGAGGACGTCGCTGTATGGGCCTTGGCCCCAAAGCCCAGCAGCCGGATGTAATTGGCAATCACCACCGCCACTTCGGTCGCACGCAGACAGGCCCGATGATCCTGCGCATTCATAATCCAATCGCTGCCGGGTTCCCCGCGTTCCGGATCCCGGTGGTGCTCGATCAGAAAAACCAGCGCATTCTTATGGTCCTCAATCGAGGATGGCGGGGCCTCCATACTGTCTTTGAGATCCGCCATAATCAGGTCAATACCGGCCGCCAGAGATTTGATCTGCCGCGTGCGCAGATCTTCTGACAGACGCTCAATATCCGGATTGCGCCGGGGCTGCGCCAGCCGCGCGGCCGCAGGCAACGGCCCGATCCCCACCATCGAGGCATCACTGAAATACCCAAATGATTTCAAATGGTTTGAGCGCTCAATTGGATCATCAGGAATGCCTGAGCGCACAGAATTCACCAACCCATCGCGCAGCGCGTCCATCATCGCCTGAAACTCGCCCATGGCATTGACAATGCTCTCAGGCTGCTCTGGTCGATGAAAGCTCAGGGCCGCATCACCCGGCGCTTGGCTCAGGTCCGCCTGCGCCTGCCTGACCAGACGCTCCATTGGATACGGGCCAAGATGAACTGGCCGCGCCTTGTCGGAAAAAAACTTAAACCCCATGCTCCCCCCGCGAGAAGCACAACGGCTTCTCTTGTATTTTGGCGTCTCGCTCAGCGCATGGTGAATGCGCTGCTCACAGCACCTGCCTCAGGTTTTTGTAACTTTCAACCCAAGACAGTGTGCAACCAAAACACTTTAGGCATAAGGGATGTTAACGCAAGCAGTTGCCCATATCCTGCGCGTCAGATCACCCTCCGGGAAATAGGAAGTTACGCGGGTCTGCCACCTGAGCGAGCGTCAGCTCCCCCTGCAACAAAACCCCGCCATGATCGCCAACAATGATCACAATCCCTTGCGCAACCTCAGAAATCCGCAGGTCATCCATGGATTGAATGTCATCATACTCCAGCGAAATCACATCCCGGCCCGGTTCAAAGTCGGTGATGATATCCCCACTGGCCATGTCATCAAGCTCAAAGGCAAATGTATCAGAGCCACTCCAGCCGGTCAGCGTGTCAAGATCCGCACCGCCGCGCAGCGTGTCGGCGCCCTGCCCGCCATTGAGCGTGTCATTGTCATCCCCGCCCCGCAGGTCGTCATTGCCCCCATTGCCCAGAAGCGTGTCATTCCCCTGATTGCCAGACAGCGTATCATTGCCATCTCCCGCCTTCAGGCTGTCTTCGCCCCCATTGCCATAGAGCACATCATCGCCCGCATCGCCAAAGAGCGTGTCATCGCCTCGGCCTGCTTCCACCCGATCATTGCCCTCACCGCCCCGGATGGTGTCGAACCCTCCGTTGGATTCAATCACGTCGTCGCCGCCAAGCCCGCGAATAGAGTCATTGCCTTCCCCGGTGGTCAGTTGATCCGCCCCCTCGGTGCCCACAGTCTCAGGCGTTTCCCCGATGGGCGGCGGCGGTGGTGTGTTTTCCGTGAATTCAAACACCATCTGCGTCATCTCATAAGGGTTCAGCCGCAGCGTGAGATCGCCACTGTTCACGTCAATATTGGTCACGGTGGCGCGGGTGTCATGTTCGTTGAAGTAATAGGGTTCCCCATTGATGATGGTCTGCTCCGCCTGAAACAGTTCCCCGCCCTTCTGATAGACCCCGTCCGAACTGCTCGCAGAACGGTCATAGCCCACAACAACCCCTTTGGCGCTGTCAAAGCCATCCACAAGCGCAGTGATATCCAGATCCAACTCTACCAGTTCATCGGTACGGGAGGCCACCTGCACAACGATCTTGTCATCGCTCTGATAGACCTGCACCTCCATGCGTCCATCATCATTGGAGAATTCCGTCTCCATCAATTCCGTGCCCACAAGTTCTGAGGACATGACATCAAACACCGCACCGCGCACGGAGTTCACAACCCAGCCATCCTCATTGAGGACCGGCATATCCGCCCGCGTGCCCGCCAAATGGCTCGTGGTGTTATGTACCACCGGCCAGCCATGCGCCGCATCCGTGCCCCAGGACACCATATATTCCATCATCTCCGGCAGAATGCCGGCCGCACGAATGCCATTCTGATCAAGGTTCGTGGTGCGGATGTTCCACTCAGTGATGTGCAGATCCAGCTCTTTGTCGAAATTCTCTTCCCAGATTTCATAGTCATTTGGGATGAAGCCCTGCTCATTGCCATCACCGGTGAAGACATCATAATCGCGCCGGTAGTAATAATGCTCCACCACCCCATCAATCGCCGCACGCGCCTCCGCAGAGAGCTGATCAATGATCTGCTGATTGGCATCATCCCGACGCTCACCAAAGGGGCGGTCATCGACCGACGTGTGGAACTCGCTGCCCTCATTTGGGGTTGCCATCTGCACGATGATGCTCGGCTGATCGTCTTCTTCAACACCCGCGCGCGCCATGCCCTCCGCCAGCGCCCGCGCGGCGATATCGGCTTTCTGACCATAGTTGGTCTCGCCAATCGCCCAGTACTCATTGCCAATCTCAATGGCCTCGATCTGATCCGCGTAATCCGTGACCATGATCTCCGCAAACCGCGCAATATCATCATAGAGCGCTTCGTACTCTTCCAGCGAATAGAGCTTCGTGGCGATCACCATGGTGACCTTCACATCACTGCCCGTGTCATGCGCCGCAATCGCCGCGTCCAGCGCGTTCACCACCTCCTCGCGCAGCACCCGCTCGCCATCTTCGTTTTCCACCAGCTCAATCACATTGAGCCAGTCCACGCCTTCATTCTCCCCATCCAGAGAGTCACCCTGTCCCGCCGGGAAGCGGAAGTTTTCCACCTCAAGCGCCCGCACACCTTCCACGTAGTTCTCCAGCGGCACACCCGCATCAGTGTTCACGCTGTAAACCGTATTGGCGCCAAACATCTGTTGAGAAACCACCTGCCCCGTGCCCTGCACAGAGCGCAGCGCCATCGTGATTTCAGTGGCATCATCCGAGCCCTGATCCGGGTCCACTGGCACCGTGGGGTCAGGATCAAGGTTGCCAATCCAAAGCTCTGTCTGTTGCAGAATATCGGCAGACATACCATGCACGATCACCGCCATACGCCCGTCGTACTCCAGGATCGCATCAGTCCCGTTTTCATGCTGATAAACCACAAGGTTATCGGCCACCTCCTGCGCTGAAAGCGCTGTGCCATCTGCGCCCAGAAGCGTCAGGATCTCCACCTGCCCTTCAGAGTTGGAAAACTGATAGGTGAAAATCTCAACAGCCCGGTCGTCATCCTCTGTCGGCACATAGACCTCATAACTGTCCAGCCCCTCCTGGCCGCCGATGATGTCCCCATCATCCGCAATGAAGCGATCGTCCCCTTCGCCGCCCACAGCGAGATCAGGCTGCGACTCCGCCCCCTCTGCCACCGCCGCATGGTCCGTGGTGTCGAGCACGTCATTCCCCGCGTCCCCCTGCAAGAGGTCCTGCCCGCCGCCACCGGTGAGCGTGTCATCCCCATTGCCGCCTGCCAGATAATCATCCAAAACCGCGCCTTCGGTATCGCCAGTCAGCACATCATCCCCTTCAAACCGGCCTGTCAGTTCGGTAGAGAAGTTGCCCATCCAATTGGAGGCCGCCCGGAAATCATCTGCGATATAGCCCTCAATCACGGCCACAACACGCCCGTCATAGAGCACATTGACACCGCTGCCATCCGCCGCATCCTCCAACTCGCCGCCATTGGCAAGCACTTCGGCCCGGCTCAGGATCTCCCCATCCTCATCCAGCAAAGTCAGCAGATCAGAGCTGAGTTCGCCCCCCGGCGGATGAAACAGTTCAAAATCCGTAATGCGCACGGGCGCACCGCCAACCACCACTTCAAACCGGGTGGCCCCTTCGCCCCCCTGCATCAGATCGCCATCATCGCCAATCAGCCGGTCTGTGCCAGTGCCGCCAATCAACGTGTCAGAGGCCTGATCCAGTGCCAGATCATCCAGCGCGATCAGAATATCATCGCCCTGATCCCCGCGCAGATAATCGCTGCCCGATCCCGCGGTCAGCACATCATCTCCCGGCGAGCCAATCAAGCGGTCATCCCCTTCGCCACCGAAGACAAAGTCGTTGCCGCGGCCGCCCTTCAAAAGGTCATCCCCGCTGCCGCCATTGACCACATCGGTGCCATGCCGTCCAAAAACGGTGTCCGCACCCGCATCCCCATTCAGAAGATCGTTGCCGTCATCCGCATCAATAAGGTCATTGCCGCCGCCGCCCGAGATCGTGTCATCATTCACCGTCCCGGTCAGTTGATTGTCGTCATCGTCGCCAACAATCTCTTCTCCCGCAACAGGCGCGGGTTCATCAGGATCCACCGGGTCACCATCACCAGGTGTCTCATCATCAGGATCAGGTGTTTCATCACCCGGCGACGGCTGATCTCCAACATCCTCATCCGTAGGATCAGGCGTCGGTGTTTCATCCCCGGATGTCTCATCATCAGAACCACTATCAGAGGCGTCAACGATGACACCCACAATTGCCAAACTGGCCAGCAACGGCAGTAAAATAGTAAGCATGACGCGAACCCCCGAACGCTAAAATGACTTTGGAAAATACCCTCACACCAACCTTAGTCGAAAATACACGCGGGCCGTTATGTAAAATTTTAGACTTACTGTTTCCAAATCCACGCCAATCTTGAGCCGCCCTGTGAAAGTGCCTGTGAACAGCGCTCGAATCTGACGGAAAAATCCCCCAAAACGCGCATTGAGGAACAGAACGAACAATTGCGAAAATCAAAAATGCAAGCTATTCTTGCAGAAAATACAGCAAAACCATTGTGGCGATTATCGATATTATATCTTTAAAATCAAAGATTAACGCGACGAAAACCGCCACTACCAGCCCCAACTACTAAATTATTAGTTGACTGAAAAATGCGCATTTGACAACGTAAGGCATCCGACCCCTGCGGTCGGTCTACAACCATTTTGGGAGGATAAGATGCGGAAGTATCTTTTCTCCGCAGTGGCGGCAACAGCCGTTATTGCGGGCACACAATCGCTCTACGCCGATGAGGCGGCAGCCAAACGCTGGATCGACGCCGAATTCCAGCCGTCTGCGCTGAACAAAGATGAGCAAATGAGCGAAATGCAGTGGTTCATCTCTGCTGCACAGCCCTACGCGGGCATGGAAATCAACGTGCTGTCGGAAGGCATTCCGACCCACGGCTACGAAGCCGAAGTTCTGACCAAGGCATTCGAAGAAATCACCGGCATCAAAGTCAACCACCAGATCCTCGGCGAAGGCGAAGTGGTTCAGGCGGTGCAGACCCAGATGCAAACCAAGCGGAACCTCTATGACGGCTACGTCAATGACTCCGACCTGATCGGGACCCACTCCCGTCTGCAACTGGCCTACAACCTGACCGACATGATGGCAGGTGACTGGGCGGCGACCACCTCGCCCACCCTCGATCTGGCTGACTTCATGGGCACCCAGTTCACCACCGGCCCAGATGGCGACCTGTACCAGTTGCCAGACCAGCAGTTTGCGAACCTCTACTGGTTCCGCAAAGACTGGTTTGACCGCGAAGACCTGAAAGAGCAGTTCAAAGCCAAATACGGCTACGAGCTGGGCGTACCTGTAAACTGGTCCGCCTATGAAGACATCGCGGAGTTCTTCTCCAATGACGTGAAGAACATCGACGGCGTCGACATCTATGGTCACATGGACTACGGCAAACGCGCCCCTGACCTTGGCTGGCGCATGACCGACGCATGGCTCTCCATGGCCGGTGCAGGCTCCAAAGGTGAACCAAACGGTGTGCCAATCGACGAATGGGGCATCCGCATGGAAGCCGGCTCCTGTAACCCAGCTGGTGCGTCCGTCACCCGCGGTGGTGCAGCAAACGGTCCAGCGGCGGTCTATGCGATCCGCAAATGGGACGAATGGCTGCGCAACTATGCCCCTCCCGGTGCAGCGTCTTATGACTTTTACCAGTCTCTGCCAGCGCTTGCGCAAGGCAACGTGGCCCAGCAGATCTTCTGGTACACTGCCTTTACCGCAGACATGGTGAAGCCTCAGTCTGAAGGCAACAACACCGTGGACGGCGACGGCAACCCACTGTGGCGCATGGCCCCAAGCCCACACGGCCCTTACTGGGAAAAAGGCCAGAAGGTTGGCTATCAGGACGTTGGCTCCTGGACCTTCCTGAAGTCCACCCCAGCGGACCGCGCACAGGCTGCATGGCTCTATGCTCAGTTCGTGACCTCCAAAACTGTCGACGTGAAGAAATCCCACGTGGGTCTGACCTTCACCCGCGACAGCTCTGTGAACCACGAGAGCTTCACCGAACGCGCCCCCAAACTGGGTGGTCTGGTGGAATTCTATCGTTCTCCTGACCGCAACGCATGGTCCCCGACCGGCGTGAACGTACCTGACTATCCGAAGCTGGCCCAGATCTGGTGGCAGCAAATCGGTGACGTGAACTCCGGTGCCTTCACTCCACAGGAAGCCATGGACCGTCTGGCCGAAGAAATGGACATCACCATGGCGCGCATGCAGCGTGCGGATGAAGCCCAGAACGTCTACGGCGGCTGCGGCCCACGTCTGAACGAAGAGAAAGACGCAGAGTGGTGGTATGCCAACGGCGGCGCCAAGCCAAAGCTGGACAACGAAAAGCCACAGGGCGAGACCGTCAGCTATGACGATCTGATTGCCCGCTGGAACCAGAACTAACCGTTCCTCCAGACCATTCACTCCCCGTGAATTTGGTCAACCGGCCGGGGCTTGCGTGCAACGCCCCGGCCAACTCCCCCTCCTTCCTCCTCCTCCACAGTCTCCTTCGGGGGCATCCACAAGGATCAATAGGTGCATCCATGGCACTGGAAATAAAGAACATTACAAAGGTTGTGCAGGGTGTGACTCACATCAAACCCACAACCCTGACGTTGAGAAAAGGCCACTTCAACGTGTTGCTGGGCGAAACCGGCGCTGGCAAAACCTCTCTGATCAAAATGATGGCGGGGCTTGACCCGATTGCCGCCGGCCAGATTATTCTGGAAGGCGAAGACGTCACCGCCCTCACCACACAGAAACGCAACATCAGCCTCGTGCACCAGTTCTTTGTGAACTACCCGCACATGACGGTGTTTGAAAACATCGCCTCCCCGCTCAAAGTGGCCGGAATGGCGAAATCGGAAATCGAAGATCGCGTCGCCGAGGCTGCAGATATCCTTCAGCTTGGCCCAATGCTGCACCGCCGCCCACATGAGCTGTCCGGTGGCCAGCAACAGCGCTGCGCCCTCGCCCGCGCGATTGCCAAAGAAAGCCGCGCGGTGTTTCTCGACGAGCCGCTCGCCAACCTCGATTACAAACTGCGCGAAGAACTGCGTGAGCAGCTGCCAGAACTGTTTGCAGATCGCGGCGCCGTGGTGGTCTATGCCACCTCCGAGCCCGAAGAAGCGCTTCTGCTGGGCGGGGAAACTGCCTTGATGGTGGATGGCAACGTGGCCCAGTTTGGCCCCACCGCCGACATCTACCGCGCCCCTGCTTCGCTGACAGCGGCGCGCATCTTCTCTGATCCTCCCATCAACCACGCGCCCGTCACCAAACGTGGCGATGCCATGCATCTGGGCAGCCTCAGCTGGACTGTGAGTGGCGAAGTCGCAGGTCTCGCAGATGGGGATTACATCGTCGCCGTGCGCCCGCACCACGTACTGCCCCATGCCCATGACGGCTCTGATGTGGCGCTCAAAGGTCATGTGGGCGTGACCGAGCTCTCCGGCTCAGAAAGCTCCGCGCATTTTGAGTTTGACGGCAACAGCTGGGTCAGCCTCGCACATGGCACCCACCCCTACCGGATCGGCGAGGATCACGATTTCTATCTGGATCCGACCACCTGTTTCTACTTCGCGCCTGACGGCGCCCGCGTCGGCTGAGGGAAAATTCATGGCGAAAATCACACTCAAAAACCTGCGGCACTCCTATTTCCCCGAACCCAAAGGGCCACAGGACTACGCACTGAAAGAAGTTGATCTGGATTGGCAGGACGGCGGTGCCTATGCGCTGCTTGGCCCCTCCGGCTGTGGCAAATCCACCCTTCTCAATATCATCTCCGGCCTTCTGGTGCCCTCTGAAGGGCAGATCCTGTTTGACGGTCAGGACGTCACCAAACTGCCCCCCGATCAGCGCAACATCGCGCAGGTATTCCAGTTCCCGGTGATCTACGACACGATGACCGTGCGCGAAAACCTCGCTTTCCCGCTGAAAAACCGTGGTGTGGATCCCGCCACCATCGAAAAGCGCGTGGCAGAGATTGCAGAGATGCTCGAAGTCACCGATATGCTGGATCGCAAAGCGGCTGGCCTGTCCCCTGACAACAAGCAAAAGATCTCCATGGGCCGCGGCCTTGTGCGCGATGACGTGAATGTCGTCATGTTTGACGAACCGCTCACCGTGATCGACCCGCATCTGAAGTGGAAACTGCGCACCAAGCTCAAAGAGCTGCATCAGCGCGTCTCCCACACCATGATCTATGTGACCCACGACCAGACCGAAGCCCTCACCTTCGCCGATCAGGTGGTGGTGATGCAGCTGGGCGAAGTGGTGCAAATCGGCACCCCCGAAGAGCTGTTTGAGCGCCCCGCACATACTTTTGTGGGCCACTTCATCGGCTCGCCGGGCATGAATGTGCTGCCCGCCGAAGTCAAAGACGGTCAGGCCTATTTCGAAGGTCAGCCGGTGACGCTGGAAGGCCCAATCGCCTCCGACGTTCCGGGCACTGTGGAAATCGGCATTCGTCCGGAATTTGTCTCTCTGGCTGAAACCGGCATTCCCGCCACCGTCAGCCGCGTCGCGGATGTCGGGCGCCACACTGTGGTTGAGGCCATGGTCGGCGCACATAAGGTTGCCGCCATCCAAAACGGTCCGGCGCCACAGAAAGGCGACAAGGTGCATCTGCACTTCACCCCGGAACAGACCCGTCTCTATGCAGACGGCTGGATTGCCTCTGAACCCGCGCAAAAGGAGAGCGCAGCATGAGCGGACCCCACCATCATGCCCCGGACCTGATCCGGGGCCTCGCGCAAACAATCACCTTCAGAGAGCAAGTGGTGCAGCCATGAAAACCGAAAACCAAAAAGCCTGGTTCTTTGTGCTGCCAGTGCTGATCCTTGTGGCCTTCAATGCCATCATCCCAATGATGACGGTGGTCAACTACTCAGTTCAGGAAACCTTTGGCGACAACCTCTTCTTCTGGGAAGGCCTCACCTGGTTTGAACAGATCCTGCGTTCAGATCGCTTCCACGCGGCACTTGGGCGTCAGTTCTTCTTCACCTTCATGATCCTGATCATCGAGATCCCACTGGGCATCGCGATTGCCCTGTCCATGCCACGCAAAGGCTTCTGGGTGCCAGTCTGCCTCGTGCTCATGGCGCTGCCGATGCTGATCCCTTGGAACGTGGTGGGCGCAATGTGGAACATCTTTGCTCTGCCAGACATTGGTCTTCTGGGCTATTTCCTCAACCACGTGCTGGGCATCAACTATGACATGACCCAGGATCCCGTGGCCGCATGGGTGACCATCATCACCATGGATGTGTGGCACTGGACCTCGCTGGTGGTGCTTCTGGCCTATGCCGGTCTGGTCTCGATCCCGGATGCCTATTATCAGGCCGCCAAGATCGACGGTGCCTCCAACTGGTCAGTGTTCCGCTTTATCCAGCTGCCCAAGATGAAAAGCGTTCTGACCATCGCAATCCTGCTGCGCTTCATGGACAGCTTCAACATCTACACCGAGCCTTTCGTGCTCACAGGTGGTGGCCCCGGCAACTCGACCACCCTCCTGTCCATTGATCTTGTGAAAATCGCTTTGGGTCAGTTTGACCTCGGCCCTGCCGCCGCGATGAGCCTGATCTACTTCGCAATCACCCTCTTTGTGTCCTGGCTGTTCTACACAATCATGACCAAAGATGACCTGAACTAAGAAAGGACAACGATCATGCAGAAACGATCCATTGTCCCCATCCTCTATATCTTCTTTCTGATGCTGCCGATCTACTGGCTGGTGGCGATGAGCTTCAAAACCACCAACGAGATTCTCTCCGGGTTTTCGCTCTTCCCACAGACCTTCACGCTGGAGGCCTATGTCACCATCTTCACCGATCCCTCTTGGTATTGGGGCTACATCAACTCGATCATCTATGTGTCGCTGAACACGCTGATCTCCATCGCCGTGGCACTGCCTGCGGCCTATGCCTTCAGCCGCTATCGCTTTCTGGGCGACAAGCAGCTGTTCTTCTGGCTGCTGACCAACCGCATGGCACCTGCCGCTGTCTTCGCCCTGCCCTTCTTTCAGCTCTACTCCGCTGTGGGCCTGTTTGACACGCACCTCGCCGTGGCGCTGGCGCATTGTCTCTTCAACATCCCGCTGGCCGTGTGGATTTTGGAAGGCTTCATGGGCGGCGTCCCAAAGGAGCTGGATGAAACCGCTTATGTGGATGGCTATTCCTTCCCGCGCTTCTTCCTGACGATCTTCATTCCAACGATCAAAGCCGGTGTGGGTGTGGCAGCCTTCTTCTGCTTCATGTTCTCATGGGTGGAACTGCTTCTGGCGAAAACACTGACTGCTGTGGCCGCCAAGCCAATCGCCGCCACGATGACAAAAACCGCTTCTTCTGCGGGCTATGAGCTGGGCCTGCTGGCGGCCGCCGGTACGCTCACCATCATCCCAGGTGCCATCGTGATCTATTTCGTTCGTAACTATATCGCGAAGGGCTTCGCGATGGGGAGAGTTTGATATGCTGAGCTGGATGGCATGGACCTGGCCCACGGCCGCGATCTTCATCACACTGTTTTCCACCATTGGCCTGCTGGTCTTTCTGGAAATCAAAAACCCAGGCGGGGACGAGCGCAAAGGCGCGCTTGGCCTTGTCACCACCCGAGGCGATCGGCTGTTCCTCACCTGCTTAGGCAGCAGCTTCATCTTCCTCGCGTGGCTCGGCCTGATGGGTGAGCCGCTCTGGTGGCCGCTGGGTCTGGCAATCGGCTGGGGGACCTTCTGTTTCTGGAAAGTCTGATCCCCCCGATCGTGGCAAAGATCATCTGAAAACAGGCGCTGACAACAGCGCCTGTTTTTTTGTGCGCCTGTGCTATGTCACGACCTGTGAGGCCATACTGCGCCTGCCCAAAGCAGCGCCCTCCCCCGGCATCACGCGCTGCCAAAGGCGCTCCGGCGCTGCTCATCCGGCGCCAAAGGCGCCTCCCCACCGTCCCCGTTGCCCCCCGAAAAACCGTGACGTGCGCGGACTTAACAAAAAAGCTGCACGCAAGAATCCACCGCCGCAATA
>NZ_CYPW01000027.1:277833-280281 GCF_001458175.1 Shimia marina | reverse complement strand
AAAAAAAAAGGTAAAAAAAAACCGCCGCAAAGCGTTGCGGCGGGTCCAAAAAAAAGAAAATCTGACGTGCTTACCAGCTGCGCTGCGCCAATGTATTGAGATGGTTCAGACGGTCCAGATTGGCCACAGTGCTGAGCATGATCCGCTCGTGACTCCAATCTTCCGGCTCCGCCAGAGAAACGGCACCAAGCAATACCACACCGGCCATCACAAGCGATAAAAATGCCCCGAAAACAACGGCTTCCTTGGCAGGCTCCGCCTGATGATCCGCGATGGCAACGATCCGATCTTTCAGCATGGACCGGCGCGACAGGAACGGCACACGCCGCCCTACCAAAGGCACACCGAAGGCCGTGGGTTGCTGCTTGGCCGCACTGGTGCTGCGCGCAACTTCCAGCAGACGCAAAGCGTAACCATGCGCGTCAAACCCTTTGCGCGCCAGATAAGCCCGGTCACACGCCAACTCACCAAGCTTACGCAACCGACTGGAAAGAAACCAGAAACCAGGATTGAGCACGGCAATAGGAGAGATCAGAGACAGCAAAACCTCCGCATCCACATCCCCTTGCCGAATGTGCTGCAACTCATGCCCCAAAGCCATCTGCACAGCCGCGCGATCCGCGATCAGCGCCTCCGGCAATACGACATAATAGTACCACAAACCACGCGTTGAGAACGGCACGCTGACGCTGGACGTCGCAACCAATCGACAACGCCGCGTGCGCTGAACCACCCGTCCAGATTTCAATGCATTGCAAATACGTGCAATGTTTACAACAAGATAGCATGTCCTTGCGATGAAAGCAGCCAAGAAGCCCGCAATCAGCACCTGCGCCGCAGTTGAACTCGCCGTGGCCACTTGAGACATCCATTCAGATTTCAGCGTCAAAATCTGCATCATACGGCTGGCGCTGATATCGAGGTTGCCGTTGAGCACCTGAGCAACAATCGCATCCGTCGCGTTTACGCTGGCCGCATAAGGAGACGTGACAAGATAGGGCGCTACCAACGGCAACACCGCCAAACAGGCGATCACAGCCATGCCCATCCGACGCCGTGTGTAAAAGCTTCTTCGCCGCCCAGAAAGCACCAGAATGCCCTCAAAAGCGCCAAATACACATGCGGCCAAAAGGATCACTAGCTGTATCCAGATCGCCCCCCCTACGATTTGATCAACCGTCATCCTTTCTGATCCTTGTATCGATGATCTCTTTGATTTCCTTGATCATCTCATCTGTCAGATCCTCATTATCCACCAGTCGCGCCACCAGCGCAGTCGGGGTTCCTCCAAACAAGGTCTTTGACAGGTTCTTCAGGCTGCGACCTTCATAGTCGCGCTTTTCGACAGCGGGTGTATACACCAAAGCGCGATCCTTTCGCGACGCGGTTACAAACCCTTTGTCATCCAAAATTTTCATCACAGTTGCCACAGAAGTGTAAGCACGCTGCTGATCTTCCTTCAGCGCCCCCATGATATCGCGCACGGATCCGCCCCCGATTTTCCAGAGGGCGATCATAAATTCCAGCTCAACATCCGTGAGCATTTCACTGCGTCGACGTGCCAATTGGCCACTCCGTAGTTAATTACTAGGAAATTAGTAAATCAGCCTCTGCTTTTTTCAAAGTAAAATATGCCTCAACACCTTAAAATCTGATCAAATTCCACCATTGAAGTCCTTCCTCCCCAATAGCAGGAGCCGAAACACAGACCTCGCTTATGCTTTGTCAACTTCTGACTTCTAAAGTGAGGGAACGTTGGCAAAACAAGGCTTTGAAAATGCAATTTGATACCGCATTTCAACAGAGCTGCGGCATTCCCATACAGACGTTTCCACCCGAAGAGCGCGCCTTTGTTGAGGCGGAGTATGCGAAACACAAGGTGTTGTTAGAATATGGCAGCGGTGGCTCAACGCTCCTTGCCGCCCAGCAAGATCATCCCCTTGTTATGACAGTGGAAAACGACAAGACTTGGGCGCAAAATATGACACAGACCTTGGCGCAACTTTATCCGGATGCGCCAGTGAAAATTCACTGGGTCGACACCGGCCCGACAAAGGCCTGGGGGCATCCACGTACAAATGGCGCAGAGCGCGGTTGGAGAAATTACCCCAAATACGCGCTGAATATCTGGGACCAGCCCTTCTTCCGCCACCCCGATCTGATTTTGATAGATGGCCGCTTTCGAACCGCATGTTTTATGACCGCGCTCATGCGCATCGAGCGCCCGGTCACTGTGCTTTTCGACGACTATGCAAATCGCCGAAGATATCACTGGATAGAGCGACATGCCTCTGTGCAGGAGATGATTGGCCGAATGGCAAAATTTCGTCTCCAGCCCACGCAATGGAACGCGAAAGACCTCACCAGAATTCTAACGGCGTTCTTAGATCCAGATTGAACACGTCCCGCGATAGGAGGCTCTCTTTGACGGATGCCATGCACCCAAGG
>NZ_CYPW01000027.1:128389-277727 GCF_001458175.1 Shimia marina | reverse complement strand
CCAATTCCGCCACACCCGCACTGTGCGCGCGTCTTAGCAAAGCTCCTGATGGGATGCGAGCGGAAAATGCACCAGCGCTGAAAACAAGTCTGCAACCGCCCCTCTCTTGGAGGTGTGATGGCTCAACGTGTCAAAATCGCTGTGCAAACCCAGTGCATTTAAACCCAACTGGCCGCGACAAAATCCGCGTGCCACACATCATGTCAGCCGTCCAACTTGTGCAGGATCTTGGGCAAAATCTCTGGCAGGTCTTCTGCAATCAGCCCCGGCCCAAATGCACGCGCGCACTCCACGTGCAACCACGCAGCGGATTCCGCTGCCATTTTTGGAGCAAATCCGCGCGCCAAAAGCCCTGTTATGAAGCCCGCCAAAACATCCCCGGATCCCGCAGTCGCAAGCCAAGGTGCCGCCCGATCGTAAACAGCAGCATGAACAGCGCAAGTGCCCTCTGCTGAAGCAATCACAGTATCAGCCCCCTTAAATAATACCGTACATCCTGCCCGCGCTGCCGCCGCGCGCGTCGCATCCACTTTTGAGTAGGCCGGACCTTTGGTTGGCGGCGCGTGGAGCTGGGCGGCAATATCTGGGAACAAACGCGCAAATTCTCCACCATGCGGAGTCAGAACAACTTGTTCGTGTAGGCGCTCAAAAAGCGTTTCGGGATCCTCCGAGAAGGCACTCAACGCATCTGCATCCAGCACTGTTGCGCGCCGGCTTCGCAGCGCCACCGGCACCAGCTCCCGCGCCCGCTCAAACCCCATCCCCGGCCCCAGACACAGCGCATTTAGCCGCTGATCCTCCAGAGCCTTCTCAAAGGCTTGCGCATCGCCCACGCGCTGCAACATCAGTGCGGTAATTTGACAGGCCACTTCCTGCTGTGCGGCAGGCGGCACCCCAAGCGTGACCAACCCAGCCCCAATCCGCAAAGCCCCACGCGCCGCCAGCCGCGCCGCGCCCGTTTTTCCGGGACCACCAGAGAGGATCACAGCATGGCCGTGCGAAAATTTGTGCTCTTCGCTCCATTTTTCCAGATATGCCGACGGGCTCTCGACCAAGGAAGCAACCACCCGCCCAATACGTTTTTCTCCCGTCAAAGCGACCAGAGCTTCGCGGGATGTTCGATCCCCCAGATCCGCATGCCCCAATCCAATATCTTTCACGACAACCTTATTACATGCAGTAACGCCACCGTAATTCCCACCATCACTAACTAAGTAATGCCCCGGTTTGGCGCTATGAAATGTAACGGTTAAATGGGTCGGCAATGCTCCAAAGTCTTTGCCGCTATCACTACATACACCGCTAGGAAAGTCTATTGCCACAAACTTGTCTGCACCGCGCACCTGGGAATAATGGGCCATTGCCGAAGGCATGAAGCCTGACCACATCTCAGACGTATCGGTTGGCATCATCCGTGTCAGTCCTGTACCAAACAAGGCGTCTATAACAAGAATTTGACACTCTTCATCATCCTCATATGCATCGCGTATGTGTAAATCACCCCAAGACATGACCTCCCTCAACGCAGACCACCGCTCATAATTTACCCGCGCATCTGGTGGCAGCTTCTCGGCATCGCCGTAAAAAAATACCTCAACCTGCCAGCCCCTCTCATGCAGCAGGCGCGCCACAACAAACCCGTCGCCACCGTTGTTGCCGGGTCCACAGAGCACCACCGCCCGCTTCATTTGGCCAGAAATATGACGGAGGTCTGGGGGCTGCCCCCCAGCGTCTTGGCTTACGCAATCGAACTCCGGCCATTCCTCAAATATGGCCTCCACAACGCCCTGCCCGGCCCGCTCCATCAGTTCCAGACCGGTCACGTCACCCGACTCAATCGCCGCCTGCTCAATGGCGCGCATTTGGGCAGCGGTCAGCAATTCGCTCATTTTCAGATCACCACGCGATTCAATTTAGCGCAGTTTTGCGCCATTATGCCTAATTTTTAATCACACACAAACAATCCGTAAACAACGGATGGTCTCTTGCACCCTATCCAATTGTGACGTGCAAATGAAAGTGATCTGTCGAAATGCAACAAGCATCTGAGGGGGAGCCTCCACATGAAAAAGATCGAAGCCATCATCAAGCCTTTTAAGCTTGATGAAGTGAAAGAAGCTCTGCAGGATTTTGGCATCCAGGGCCTGAGCGTTGTAGAAGTCAAAGGCTTTGGTCGCCAGAAAGGTCACACGGAACTCTATCGTGGGGCGGAATATGTGGTGGACTTCCTGCCAAAGGTAAAAATCGAAGTTGTGCTGGAAGATGATCAGGTCGACGGCGCCATCGAAGCCATCGTGGGCGCAGCCAAGACCGATAAGATCGGCGACGGCAAGATCTTTGTCTCTCCAGTAGAACAAGCCATTCGTATCCGTACCGGTGAAGCCGGCCCGGACGCGCTGTAATTTCAACCAGAATTCAAAGCAATCAGAAGGACTAAGGGAATGAGCGCAGACGCAGTTCTCCAGCTGATCAAAGACGAAGATGCGGCTTATGTCGACATTCGTTTCACCGACACACGCGGCAAGCTTCAGCACGTGACCGTTGATGTGGATCTCGTTGACGAAGACTTCCTCGAAGAAGGCTTCATGTTCGACGGCTCCTCCATCGAAGGTTGGAAATCCATCGAAAACTCCGACATGAAACTGATCCCGGACACCACCTCCGCTTATGTAGATCCGTTCTATGCCGAGAAAACCATCTGCATCCACTGCTCCATCGTTGAGCCAGACACTGGCGAAGCTTATGAGCGTGACCCACGTGGCACCGCCGAGAAAGCCGAAGCTTACCTTAAGTCTTCCGGCATCGGTGATGTGGCCTACATGGGCCCAGAAGCAGAGTTCTTCCTGTTTGATGACGTTCGCTTTGAGAACAAAATCAACAAAGTGTCCTACGAAGTCGATGCGATCGACGGTTCCTGGAACACCGACACCGAATATGAAATGGGCAACATGGGCCACCGCCCAGGCATCAAAGGCGGCTACTTCCCAGTAAACCCAACCGATGACAGCCACGACCTGCGCTCCGAGATGCTTTCCACCATGAAGCGTCTGGGCATGAAAACTGACAAGCACCACCACGAAGTGGCGTCCTGTCAGCACGAGCTGGGCCTGATCTTTGACACGCTCACCAAACAGGCCGACGAGCTGCAGAAATACAAATACGTGATCCACAATGTGGCCGCGTCCTACGGCAAATCTGCAACCTTCATGCCAAAGCCGATTTACGGCGACAACGGCACCGGCATGCACGTGAACATGTCCATTTGGAAAGACGGCAAGCCGCTGTTCGCAGGCGACAAATACGCCGACCTGTCTCAGGAAGCGCTGTACTTCATCGGTGGTGTTCTCAAGCACGCGAAAACCCTGAACGCCTTCACCAACCCATCGACCAACTCCTACAAGCGTCTGATCCCGGGTTTTGAAGCACCAGTTCTGCGCGCCTATTCCGCGCGCAACCGCTCCGGCTGTGTCCGTATCCCATGGACCGAAAGCCCGAAAGCCAAGCGCGTAGAAGCCCGCTTCCCAGACCCATCTGCCAACCCATACCTGTGCTTCGCAGCACTGCTGATGGCTGGTCTTGACGGCATCAAAAACAAGATTGATCCAGGCGAAGCCATGGACAAGAACCTCTATGATCTTCCTGCAGAAGAGCTGGCCGGTATCCCAACCGTCTGCGGCTCCCTGCGCGAAGCGCTGGACTCTCTGGCCGCAGATCATGACTTCCTGCTGGCAGGCGACGTGTTCACCAAAGACCAGATCGAAGGCTACATCGAGCTGAAAATGGGCGAAGTTGAGCACTATGAGCACACTCCACACCCCGTCGAATTCGGCATGTACTACAGCTGCTAAGCTTTCGTGGGACAGTGAAAAGAAAGGGCGCCTCTCAGGGCGCCCTTTTGCTGTTAAGCCCACTGAGAGGCAGTATGCTAGCGGATGCCCTCCCGCCCCTTATCCACCCGATAATAGGCCCAGAGCAGCCGTGCGGCCACGCTCCGCCACGGGGACCACGCCGCCGCCATTTCTCTGAGCGCCCGCTCTTTGGGACGCTCCGGCAGGTCAAACAGCATCCGCGCGCTTTCCTGCAGCGCCAGATCTCCGGGGGCAAACACATCAGCGCGACCAAGCGAAAACATCGCATAAATCTCTGCCGTCCAAATGCCGATGCCGCTCACCTTGGTCAGGGTCTTGAACACAACCTCATTTGGAGATTCGCGCAGCGCGTCAAAATCGATGCCTTCCGCGGCCAAGGCTCGCGCGTAGCGCATTTTTTGTCGACTGAGTCCAGCTGCTTTTAAGTCCTCATCAGTGGCCCCAGCGATCGCATGCGGCGTCACCAAACCCGCATCTTGCATCCGACCCCAAATCGCCGCCGCCGAGGCCACACTCACCTGCTGACTGACAATCGCGCTGAGAAGTTGGTCAAACCCGTCCGGGCGCAGCCGCAAAGGCAACGGCCCTGTCAATCGCAGCGCCTCTGCAAAATGTGGATTTTGCTCGGCAAGCCAAGCCGCCCCTTCCGCAATGCAAGCATCCGTTTTGATGATCCGCCCAACCGACATATCCCCCCTCCCTTTTTTCGCTGCGACGCCCCAAAACCCGCACAGAATCTCTCAAGATACCTGCGCTGTCGTTGAAAGAAACCCAAAACCATCATCCTGCGAAATACACCCATTCAAAAATCGTGATACGTTACGACCTTTGCAGCTATAGACGCAGCTTTTTTAACCCGTTAACGGTTGGCGCATGACCCAAGTTGTAGACGACTCCCGCGCCCGCCGCACTGTATTCATTCTGGTTCTCGCTCAGGCTTTTCTGGGCGCGCAGATGCCGATGATCTTTACCATTGGCGGGCTTGCCGGACAGTCGCTGGCAACAAATGCATGTTTCGCCACATTGCCGATTTCCCTGATCGTTCTTGGTTCCATGGTCTCTGCGACACCTATCTCGGCGATCATGCAGAAATACGGCCGCCGTGTGGGCTTTTTGATCGGAACATTGGGAGGAGCCTTGGGAGGCGCCATTGGGGCCTATGGTCTGTACCTCAACTCCTTTCCGATCTTTCTGGCCGGATCCTTCTTGACTGGCGTTTATATGTGCGCACAGGGCTTTTACCGCTTCGCTGCCGCCGACACAGCTTCTGACTCTTTCCGCCCCAAGGCAATTTCTTATGTGATGGCCGGCGGCCTGTTATCAGCCCTCATTGGACCACAATTGGTCAAAGTCACCTCTGACAGCATGATCATCCCCTTTATGGGGGCCTATATTGCCGTGGTTGTCTTAAATATTTTGGGCTCCGCTCTGTTTTTCTTCATAAACATCCCAACACCAAAGCCGCCGTCGGAAAACACACCCAAAGGCCGCAGTCGCTGGGAGTTGATTACCACGCCACGCATCACCGTCGCAGTGATCTGCGCCATGGTGTCTTATGCGCTGATGAACCTTGTCATGACATCTACCCCCCTTGCCGTTGTGGGCTGTGGCTTTGAACAGGACGACGCGGCCAACATCGTCTCGGCACATGTGATTGCAATGTTCCTGCCGTCCTTCTTCACCGGCCATCTGATTGCCCGCTTTGGGGTCGAAAAGATCCTTGCGCTTGGATTGGTGATCCTTGCCGGTGCTGGGGCCGTCGCTCTTCAGGGCGTTGAGTTGGAAAACTTCTTTGTCGCCCTGATCCTTCTGGGCGTTGGCTGGAACTTCGGCTTCATCGGTGCCACAACCATGCTGGCAGGCGCACATGATCCAAGCGAGCGTGGCAGGATGCAGGGCATGAATGATCTGATCGTCTTTGGCGGTGTGACTTTTGCCTCGCTGGCCTCCGGCGGGCTGATGAACTGCTCGGGCGGCAGTGCTGCCGTGGGCTGGACCAGCGTGAACCTCGCAATGGCTCCGTTCCTGATGCTGGCCGGTGGCGCTTTGATCTGGCTGGTACTGCGCCCCTCAGAAGAAACTGCGTAAAGCGGGCGGCAGTCGTGCCCCTGTGCTTAAGGGTCGCCAAGTTGCTCAAACGGCTGCGCAGTTACCACCGACCTGAGATCGCGCGCAGCATGAGCCCTGCGCGTTTGCTGAACTCGCTCATCCCCAAAAGGCCTTCCGCAACCCGCAAGGGCTCTTTGGAAGCTTGGCGCAAAACGGCTTCTGCCTGCCAGGCAGACAAAAAGGCCTGCGCAGAAACGCGACTGACTTCCCCACGCCGCGCACGCGCACGGCGTAGCCTAAGAAGAGCCCCCTCAGCCAAGGCCACCACAGCTTCCGGCCGTCCATCCACCAAGGGCACGCGTTTGGCCTCCTGTAACGCAGGTATCGCGGTCAGCCAATTGGCCACCCCGAGGGCATATCCCACATCCCGCGCAATATCGGCAGGACAGTCTCCCAATGTCTGCGCGGCAACCTGCATCAACCCGCCCGCCGTTGCCTCAAGGTAGTGCGCCAGATGGGCCTGATCCTCAAAAGGATCTTTGTAGATGTCCCAGCGCCGTGCCTCGATCAGCTGATCCAAAACCTCCGCAGCCCCAGCATCAATCATAAGCGCCAATGGCGTCACAACCTCATGCCTGCGCACAATGCCGCCTGCTTTGATCTCTGCCAGCGCATCGCGCCACCACTGCAGGCGCATTTCCGCAATCATGCTTTCCTGCGTCACCCATGGCGCACGCGCCACCTCGACGTTGAACGCATAAACCGGCAGAAGCACATCCCGCGCAGCGGATTTGGCTGCCATCGTGGCCGCAAAGCGATCAGGATCCCCTTTCTGAACGATCCCAGCACAGGCCTGCAGATCCTCTTCCATCACCGGATCACCCGCGCCCCATCATGCAGCAACTTCCAGTTCAACGCATCCAACAGGGCTTCAAAACTCGCGTCCACAATATTTGCCGACACCCCCACAGTAGCCCAGCGCCGCCCCTGATCATCCTCAAAATCTATGATCACCCGTGTGACGGCCTCTGTGCCTCCATTGGTGATGCGCACCTTGAAATCCACAAGGCGCACGTCTTCGATCACACTCTGATAAGGTCCCAGGTCAGACTTCAACGCCTGCCAGAGCGCATTCACCGGCCCCTCATCGCTCATCTCTTCGGCGTGGTTATTTTTGTAGTAGCTGGTGGTCTTTTCACCATTGGGCAATTGCACGGTCACAACCGCTTCGCTTTCCACCACCGTGGCCCCGCGCGCATTGCGTCGGCGCTCCGAAATGACCCGATAGCGTTCCACGTCAAAAAAGGCTTCGCTGAGCCCAAGCGCGTCACGCGCCAAAAGCTCAAAGCTGGCCTGCGCGGTATCATAGCTGTAGCCTTTGGCTTCTGCCTCTTTGATACGATTGAGAATAAGGCCGAGCGCTGGATCCCCTTTCGTAACATCCAAACCGGCATCCCCCAGGCGTTTGCGCAGATTGCTCTGCCCCGCCTGATTGGACATCGGAATGATGCGCTCATTTCCCACCACACTAGGATCAACATGCTCATAGGTGCTTGGGTCTTTCAGGATTGCACTGGCATGAAGCCCCGCCTTATGGGCAAAGGCACTGGCCCCCACATAGGCCGCCTGCCGCATCGGCACGCGATTGAGAATATCATCCAGCATCCGGCTTGCCCGTGTCAGCCCCTCAAGCTTTTCAAGGCTCACACCAATCTCATAGGCGCTTGCATAGGGCTCTTTCAGAAGCAACGTCGGGATCAGCGTCGTCAGATTGGCATTCCCACACCGCTCCCCCAACCCATTCAACGTGCCTTGAATTTGACGCGCCCCTGCATCCACCGCAGCCAGCGAGTTGGCCACCGCATGTTCCGTGTCGTTATGCGTATGAATGCCCAAGTGATCACCAGGAATGCCCGCCGCAATCACCGCCTTGGTGATCTCGTAAACCTCGCGCGGCAAAGCTCCCCCATTGGTGTCACAAAGCACAACCCAACGCGCCCCTGCCTGATAGGCGGCCTTGACCGCTTCCAGAGCATAGCGCGGATTGGCCTTATAGCCGTCAAAGAAATGCTCCGCATCAAACAAAGCTTCGCGCCCCTGTGCCACAAGATAGGCAATGGATTTTGCGATATTCTCTGTGTTTTCAGCAAGGCTGATGCCCAGCGCTTTGGTCACATGGTAGTCGTGCGATTTCCCCACCAGACAAACGGCCTCAGTGCCGGCATTCATCACAGCCGCCAACACATCGTCGTTCTCCGCCGAAATCCCCGCACGCTTGGTCATGCCAAAGGCCGTGAACGTCGCTACCAGCTGGGGTTTGGTGTCAAAAAACGCACTGTCAGTCGGGTTCGCGCCGGGCCATCCCCCTTCGATGTGATCAATGCCCATCTCATCCAACGTGGCTGCGATCTGTGTTTTCTCATCTGTGGAGAATTGGACACCCTGTGTCTGCTGCCCGTCCCGCAGCGTGGTGTCATAGAGAAAGAGGCGTTCCTTGCGCATAGCTTGGCCTTCCGCTGTGTCTCATGGGGGGTGCTGTCACCCAACAAGAAAGGCGCGCACCGTGCCGCGCGCGCCTGCAATTTATTCGTCCAGCAGTCCTGCCAGCTTTGTCTCATCAAATCCGGCAGCCGGCAGAAGCTCCACCCCGGCTTTGCCCATGCGCACTTCCACGCCAGCCTCCACAAGAGCGGCCTTGATGCGATCGACTTCAGAGAAGTCTTTGGTAGCCATCGCGTCCGTACGCGTATCCGCCAAAAGAGTTTCATACCGGCTCAGGTCCGCGCTCTGCGCCCAATTCCCCAACTCATCCGTCAGCAGCCCCAACACCCGTGCGCCCGCCAAAAGCGCTGCCGCATCGCCCGCACTGGCAAACCCATGCAGCGCCGCAATGGCCCCGGCGGTATTGAGATCATCCGCAACACAGGAAAGCACCTCAGCGGGCACGCTGGCGGCGGGTTCAATGCCCGCTGTCAGCGTCCGCCACTTGCGCAACGTGGCCTCTGACTCTGCGGCCTTTTTGGCGGTCCAATCCATCGGCTTGCCATAATGCGTAGACAGAAACACAAAGCGGATCACCTCGCCGGCAAAACCCTGATCCAGCAAATCCCGTACGGTGAAGAAATTGCCCAGAGATTTGGACATCTTCTTGCCTTCCACCTGCAGCATCTCGTTGTGCAGCCAGTAGTTCGCCATGGTCTTTCCACCATTGGCACAGCAGCTCTGGGCAATCTCATTCTCATGATGGGGGAACATCAAATCGTTTCCGCCCCCGTGAATGTCAAATTCTGCCCCCAGCAGCTCATAAGACATGGCAGAGCATTCAATATGCCAGCCCGGACGCCCCCGTCCCCAGGGGCTGTCCCAACCGGGGGTGGCCTCATCTGACGGCTTCCACAGCACAAAATCCATCGGATCTTCTTTGTAGCTCGCCACCTCAACCCGCGCGCCGGCGATCATATCATCCACAGAGCGGCCAGACAGTTTGCCGTAGTCCTCATATTTGCGCACCCGGAACAGCACATGACCCTCATGGGCATAGGCAAAGCCATCCGCGATCAGCTTCTCGATCATGGTGATCATCTGCGTGATGTACTGTGTGGCACGCGGCATGTGGTTGGGCTCTATCGCTCCCAGCGCGCCCATATCATCAAGATACCACTGTGTGGTTTCCGCCGTGATCTCGCCAATCTCGCGACCACTCTCTGCCGCACGCGCGTTGATCTTGTCATCCACATCCGTGAAGTTGCGCACATAGGTCACGTGATCGGTGCCATAGACTTCGCGCAGCAGGCGATAGAGCACATCAAACACCACCACAGGTCGCGCATTGCCAATATGCGCCCGGTCATAAACCGTCGGCCCACAGACATACATCCGCACATTTTCAGGATCGATCGGCTGAAACACCTCTTTGGTGCGTTTCAGCGTGTTGTGCAGTTTGATCTCAGTCATAAGGTGGCTCCTCAGCACACGGATGTTGCGTGGCGGGCTTACCAACTCTCAAACATGTTTGAAATAGAAGAACGGCCCGCCTGACGATGTCAGCGGGTAATGCAGCAAATAATGATGGTGCATACGGGGTTCATGGCCGCGACCCTAGGCCGGCTCCGGCCCAGGGTCAAGCCCGTCTTCCTCTAGATCTCCGACGAGGCGCAATTGCACAGAATGCACCTTAGCGCGTGCTGCCGACCAAGCTCCAATAGCTGTCCCTGTCGGGGCACGCGCGTGATTTTCTGGCGAGGCAACACCCAGAACCGGGCCCGCGTGCGCCGCCCAAGCGGCAAGTCCAAATCTCTGAACCTAAGCATAGCTGATCACCTCATATTCCACCGCGTCGGGGCCATCAAAATAGAACCGCCTGCCCGGCTCATAATCGGCATGGCTCTTGGGCTCATAGCCCGCAGCCTTCACCCGCCCCTCGATCAAATCCAGATCATCAACAACAACCCCGATATGGTTGAGCCCCCCTGCGCGGTAATAGCTGATCTCGGCATTTTGGATGGCCTCAGGCGGCGTATAAAGCGCCAGATAACTCTCGGCCTCCCCCACATGGACAGAGGTGCCCCCATGAATGGACTCCCCCTCCCAACGCACCTGCCAATCAAAAAGGTCGCAAAGAAGAGCCGCCGTGGCTTTAGGGTCTCGTACAGTTACGTTCACATGCTCCAGTTTCATCGCTTTGTCCTTGCTAAAAATTCGCTTCACTCGTTTTCGATAGACATAGCGTAATTCTTCAAGTTAACTTTAGATCAATGGAAATTTATCGTTATAAATCAGATCTAAATGAAAAAAATTCCTCCACTCCGACTGCGTCCAACCGGCCTGACAATTGGTCAAATCTCAGATCGAACCGGTCTTTCTCCCTCCGCAATCAGGTACTACGAAGAAGAAAGACTGGTGCATCCGCACCGCACAGATACCGGCCAACGTCGCTTTGAGCGCGCCGATATACGTCGCTTGTCTTTTGTGATGATCTCTCAATCTTTG
The DNA here is from genome assembly GCF_001458175.1 of Shimia marina. Classification (GTDB taxonomy): domain Bacteria; phylum Pseudomonadota; class Alphaproteobacteria; order Rhodobacterales; family Rhodobacteraceae; genus Shimia; species Shimia marina. The sequence continues at coordinate 266,820 of NZ_CYPW01000027.1, read as the reverse complement.
GGATTTTCCATTGCCGAAATCAGGTCTGCCCTCGCTGGCCTGCCCTCAAATCGCACACCTACCAAAACGGATTGGCAAACCATCTCAGAGCAATTTCGCCAAAAACTCGATGAACGCATCACGCAAATGACCAAGCTGCGCGACCAATTGGATGGCTGCATAGGCTGCGGGTGTCTCAGCCTGTCAAACTGCAAACTCTACAATCCCGAGGATCGCGCCCGCGGTCGTGGCACAGGACCGCGTTATCTGATGGGAGATTCTCCGACCACCGAGTAAACGGCAGGTCTTGCAACGCTGCGGAATGGGCCACATCACCACATTGAATTTGACTTTCCGAAGGCCCCTCTGCCACCTGTCATCCAAAATGACCAAGGGAGTGCGGCACATGGAACTATCGCAGCGCATCACAAACATCACCGGTGGCGGTTCAGACGGCTGGGATGTCTTTTACAAAGCCCGGCGCATGATTGCCGAGGGCACGGATGTGATTGAACTCACCATTGGTGAGCATGACATTCGCACAGATCCGATCATCCTCTCCGCCATGGATATATCCGCGCGCGGTGGTCACACAGGCTATGCCATGGTGCCCGGCACACAAGAATTGCGCGAGGCTGTCGCCACGCGTTTGGCAGAACGTACAGGCGTGCCGACCACCTATGAAAACATTCTGATCACCCCGGGCGGGCAATCTGCACTTTTTGCCGCGCACCTGGCCACCTGCTCTCCCGGCACCCGCGCATTGTTCATCGATCCTTACTACGCGACATACCCCGGCACCATTCGAAGTGTGGGTGCAGAGCCAGTCGCCATTGCCACCCATGCAGAAAACGCATTCAAGCCCAGAGCCGAGGACATCACATCAGAAGCCATCAAAGGCGCATCTTCGCTGCTGGTCAACACCCCCAACAACCCCACAGGCACAATCTACGAGCGCGACACGCTGCAAGCCATTGCGCAGGTCTGTCAGGAGCAGGATCTCTGGCTGATCTCAGATGAAGTCTATGACACGCAGGTCTGGGAGGGCGCACATCTCAGCCCGCGTGCACTGCCCGGCATGGCAGAACGCACTCTGGTGATTGGATCCATGTCCAAATCCCATGCCATGACCGGCAGCCGAATTGGCTGGATCGCCGCTCCCAAAGAGGTGATCACCCATCTGATCAACCTGGCCACCCACACCACCTACGGTGTGCCGGGCTACATTCAGGACGCCGCCGTATTTGCTCTGGCTCAAGGCAATCCACTGGAAGAAGAAGTTGCCGCGCCCTTCCGGCGTCGCCGCAAATTGGCCAGTGACATTCTCGCCGCTCAGTCCACAGTAGGTCTGATCCCGGCGCAGGGGGCGATGTACATTATGCTCGATGTACGCGCCACTGGCCTCAGCGGCGAAGAATTTGCAAATTCCCTTCTGGACACACATCACATCGCAACGATGCCCGGCGAAAGCTTTGGCACATCCGCCCATGGGCACGTTCGTGTTGCTATGACCGTGGCTGATGAACGTTTTAAGCAAGCACTACAAACACTTGTGGATCACGCGGAGGTCCTCGCCTCGCATAAGGCTTCCTGACCACACACCGAATACGTCGCAAATCATCTCAAATGCGACATGTGTCGCAAACAGACATGACGTATCGTCAAGCGAGTCGCAGACTGCCCTGCAAGGGAGAGACCATGCAGGGCACACGCAGTAAAATTCAACTGGTGATCCTCACCATCGGCGCGGAACGTGGCCGCGCCGCACGCGGGCGTCCGTGATTTCTAAAAAACTTCCGTTTTTGACAGAAATCACAGGAACTAACTCTATGAACGCCCAATCCCCTCGCCGCTCAGGTGGCAGAGCCGCACGCCGCGCCTCTCGCGCCGCGCCTTTGACCCAAGACATCCGCCCCATCCGCGCTGGCATGCAAGGCGGACACTACAAACCACTCTCTGATCAAGATGTATTGCGAATCCATGAAACCGCGCTCACAGCCTTGGAGCAGATCGGCCTCATTGATGCGCCCCAGAGCGGCATTGACATCATGACAAGCGCCGGCGCCATTCTTGGAGAAGACGGTCGCCTGCGCTTTCCGCGTGCTCTTGTCGAAGACATGCTTGCCAAAGCCTGCAAAGATATCACGCTATGCGGCCGCGATACACAATATGATCTGCAGCTCAACGGCCATCGCGTGCACTACGGCACCGCAGGGGCTGCGGTCCATATGGTGGACATAGACACCAACGACTATCGCGATAGCACCTTGCAAGATCTGCATGATGCAGCGCGCATCGCGCATCAGTTGGACAACATTCACTTCCTGCAACGCCCCATGGTGGCGCGGGATGTGACAGATAACAAAGAAATGGATCTCAACTCCATTTACGCCTGTAGTTCAGGCACAACCAAACATATCGGGGTGTCTTTCACCGATCCTGCCTTTGTGCCGGACGCGCTGGAGATGCTGCATATGATTGCAGGGGGAGAACAGGCTTGGCGCGACCGTCCCTTTGTTAGCAACACCAACTGCTTCGTTGTGCCCCCAATGAAATTTGCGACCGAAAGCTGCGAAGTGATGGAAGCCTGCATTCGCGGCGGCATGCCTGTGCTTCTGCTGTCTGCGGGAATGGCAGGTGCGACCGCGCCTTCCACAATCGCAGGGGCCATTGTTCAAGCAACAGCGGAATGTCTTGCAGGCATGGTCTATGTCAATGCGATCAAACCAGGGCATCCTGCCATTTTCGGCACCTGGCCTTTCGGGCTGGATCTGCGCACAGGCGCCATGAGTGTCGGGTCAGGAGAACAGGCGCTCTTGTCGGCAGGATGCGCACAGATGCACAAATTTTATGGTCTACCGGGCGGCGCGGCCGCAGGGGCCAGCGACAGCAAACTGCCGGATATGCAGGCCGGATGGGAGCAGATGTGCTCCAATGTGATGGCTGGTCTGTCGGGACTTAATATGGTCTACGAGGCTGCTGGCATGCACGCCTCCCTCCTCGGCTTCTGCCACGAAAGCCTGATCCTTGGCGATGACCTCATCGGTCAAGCGCAACGTTGTGTCCGTGGCATAGAAGTGGATGACGCAACACTTGCCCTAGAGGAAATCCGCAGTGTCTGTGTTGGCGGCCCGGGCCATTATCTGGGCACAGACGCCACTCTGAGCCGCATGCAAAAAGATCATGTCTACCCAACCTTCGGCGACCGCACCTCCCCCAAGGAATGGGCCGAAGTCGGCAAGCCCGATCTGATTGCCAAAGCCAAGGCCCGTAAAGAAGAAATCCTGTCCACGCCCGCCAGCGCGCGCTTTGCTCCGGACTTAGATCAGGCGCTGCGCGCACGCTTCAACATCCACCTACAGCCCTAAATGCAACAAAGGCGCCTCCTTTCAGAAGAGGCGCCTTTGAACAAGATCAGTTTTTTGGCAATTACGATGCGTTGGTTAAAGCACCGCGTCAGCCTTTGGCCAACTGCGCTTCGCGTGCATCACGCAGGCGCGCAAAGTCGTCACCGGCATGGTACGATGAGCGCGTCAAAGGCGTGGCGGACACCATTAAGAAGCCCTTGCCATAGGCCGATTTTTCATAGCTCTCAAACTCTTCCGGCGTGACAAAGCGGTCAACACCATGGTGCTTCGGTGTGGGCTGCAAATACTGGCCGATGGTGAGAAAATCCACATCCGCTGCGCGCATGTCGTCCATCACCTGCTTCACCTCAGGTGCTTTTTCTCCAAGTCCAACCATGATGCCTGATTTGGTGAAGATCGAAGGATCCAACTCTTTCACGCGCTGCAAAAGGCGCAGAGAATGGAAATACCGCGCACCCGGACGCACTTCCAGATAGAGACCCGGCACGGTTTCCAGATTATGGTTGAACACATCCGGCTTGGCTTCCACGACGATTTCCAATGCGCCCGGTTTGGCTTTCAGAAAGTCAGGCGTCAGAATTTCGATGGTGGTCTTGGGAGAGCGGTGCCGTACGGCGCGGATGGTTTGCGCGAAATGCTCCGCACCCCCGTCATCCAGATCATCACGATCCACCGAAGTAATCACAACATGGTTCAAGCCCAGCTTCTGCACCGCCATGGCCACGCGCCCCGGCTCAAACGCATCCAGCCCATCCGGTTTCCCTGTGGCAATATTACAGAAGGTGCAACCGCGGGTACAAATCTCGCCCATGATCATCATGGTCGCATGTCCTTGGCTCCAGCATTCCCCGGCATTCGGGCAACCGGCCTCTTCGCACACGGTCACGAGCTTGTTTTCGCGCATGATCTTCTTGGTGGCGTTATAGCCTTCCCCTGTAGGGGCCTTTACACGAATCCACTTCGGCTTTTTGGGCTGAGCATTGTCTTTGCGATGCGCCTTCTCAGGATGGCGCTGCTCTGGCAGCTTCAGATCACGCAACTTTGGGTCCTCCCGACCACGTCTGGTTTCCGTTGTCTAACATAAGGCAAAATGCCCGCCACTACCAGAAACGCAAAGCAGATATGCATTTGATGGAGAAATGGTGAAAAAGCGGCACAGGGATGTGTTCTTAATCCTGTTTTGCAAATGCAGCATTGCGCCCAAATTTAGAATCATTATAGGTCACTGCAACAACCCTTCTGATTGAGGAACACATCCATGCAAGTTGGCGCAAAAGTCCCTAACGTTGTCTTTAAAACTCGCGTTCGTGATGAGGCCGTTGGTGGCCCGAACCCTTTCCGCTGGCAGGATATGACCAGCGCAGATTACTTCAAAGGTAAACGCGTCATCCTGTTCTCTTTGCCAGGTGCGTTCACCCCAACCTGCTCCACCTACCAGCTTCCAGGCTTTGAAGAAAACTTCGCAAAATTCCAAGAGCTTGGCGTCGAAAACATCTACTGCATGTCCGTCAACGACAGCTTCGTCATGAACAAATGGGCGGAAGCACAAGGCGTAAACAACGTCGACGTGATCCCTGATGGTTCCGGCGAATTCACCCGTAAAGTCGGCATGTTGGTACGCAAGGACAACCTTGGTTTCGGTCTGCGCTCTTGGCGCTATGCCGCCATCATCAATGACGGCGTAGTAGAAGCATGGTTCGAGGAACCAGGTCTGGAAGACAACCACGGCGAAGACCCGTATGGCGAGAGCTCCCCAGAGAACCTGCTGAAGTACCTTGAAGCTGCAAATGTTGAATCCGCAGCATAAGCAGCCCCGCTCCTGAATGACGAAGCCCGCCTTTTAGGCGGGCTTTTTTGTACAGGCATCAGCCAATGTAGTCCCCAGCACCGCCGGCCTCTGCCCGGTAATGATCCCGCAAACGGGTCAAAGCGATCCGCAATACAATCTTGCCAGACCGCGCCGACCACCCCAGACGCTTTTCAACCACTTCCAATCCTTCCAGGTAACAGCAGCACCGCAAAGCAATATCACTCAAACCCGGACCAAGCTCTCCAAACACCGTCGCAACACGCCTACGTGCCGTCTCTGCGCTATTTTCCGCCTTCCCCTGCGCTTCATAGCTAAGCTCTCCCGGCGCCTGTAAGAAGCGTTTCCACTTTGTGCTCTCCACCGGGGCCATCTGAGCCAATTCAAAGTCTTCCCGCAAACGTTCCCCTGCCATCACAAGGTCCGAACCAAGGAACATCTTGCCATCCTTGTCACGCAAGCGCGCCAAAATCGTCAACGGGCTGTCAGCGGTCGAAAATCGCGCTTTGCGCATCCGCGGCATGGCAGTCATGTTGTCTGATGTTGCGCGCTGACGCTGCGCAGAAAACGCGATAGGCCCATCCCCGAAACTCTGCGCCGTATTTTCGGCGTTGGCCAACATACGGCCCAACTCCGTTCGCCCTCTGGGTGTGATGGTGTAACGTGACACACGGCCTGACATCGAGCAGCGTATCCAACCCTTCAACGCCATTGCCTGCGCAATATGCCGTGTTACGACCGCCGCTCGCGTACCGTCCCGGTACATCACCACCGCGTTTTCCATCTCCTTTGCCACTGCCAAAATCGCACCGCGTTGAGAAAGCCTGCTCAAAATGCGCCGCCCTTCCGAGCGCAGCACGTCTTCTTTTGGCATTTGTGAAACACACCCGTCCGTTTCTCCGAAACCGACGTCAGCAGAAGCGCTGCTGTTTAGCCGAAACCGCTCCAGAGCGGCATCCACCAGAGGATCATCCCGCATCGTCTCCAACTTGCGAATTTGGCGCATCACCGTAGATGCATGACATCCGTCACGTCGCGCCAATTCCCTTATAGAAACCCCCTCCTCCGTATGCGCCACATAGCGGGCGACACTCCGGGGGAGCCAATTGGGAAACTCTTGAGCACCTCTTTCACTCGGCATAACACATCACTCCTTACCACTTATTTACGTCAAACTCTCTGCCTGTGTTATCCACAGACTTATCCAGAAAGCTTTGCACAGCCCCTGTCGGCTGTGTAAGCGGCCAGCTTTCTGCTGGCGCCCGATAAGGTTTGTTGCAAATTGGTGAACAGTGTCATGTACGCCCGTGCGCTGAACCGATACGGGCGCAACAGTCGCTAAAAGTGTGCTCTTATACGCATCGCACATAAATACGTTGATTCTTCTGTACCCAAACCTCTGGTCGCAGGAGTTCAGACAGCTGCGATCCAAAATGAAAAAGGCCCGCACAGGGCGGGCCTCACTCAACATTTTTTTAAGGGACCTTAGACGAAAGCATCCGGCATGGAAGCTTTCTTCTCTTCCACATAGGCACGCAAACGCGCTTCGACCTCAGGATCCAGCGGCGGTGCTTCATAGGCACCCAGCAGTTCCGCCACCCGGGCTGCCGCCAGCGCCTGTGTGTCGCGCGCGCCTTCATCTTCCCAAGTTTCAAACGGCTTGTAATCCAGCAAATCAGAACGCCAGAAGGCATCTTTGAAGTTCGCCTGTGTGTGGGCACAGCCCAGATAGTGCCCACCAGGACCAACCTCACGCACAGCATCCATCGCTTGCGCATTCTCGTCATAGGCAACGCCGGCAGCCAGTTTATGCAACACACCCAGCTGATCCGCATCCATGACAAACTTTTCGAAGCTCGATACGAGACCACCTTCCAGCCAACCACAGCTGTGCAGCATGAAGTTCACGCCACCATTGAGCACAGCATTATGTGTGTGCGCAGTTTCATAGGCCGCCTGAGCATCTGGCAGTTTCGATCCACAGAGACCACCACCAGAGCGGAAAGGCAGCCCCATGCGGCGGGCAAGCTGCCCCGCGCCATAAAGGATCTGGCTCGCTTCGGGCGTCCCGAAAGTTGGCGCACCGGAGTTCATGTCAATCGACGTCACAAACGCCCCAAAGATCACAGGCGCGCCCGGGCGGATCAACTGGCTGTAGGCAATACCTGCCGTCACTTCTGCCAGAACCTGCGTCAGAGTGCCGACCACGCTGACCGGAGCCATTGCACCGCCCACAATGAACGGAGACACGATGCAGGCTTGGTTGTTCTTGGCATAAACTTCCAGCGCACCCATCATGATGTCGTCAAACGTCATGGGGGAGTTCACGTTGATGAGCGAGGTCATCACAGTGTTTTCCTGCACGAATTCCTTACCAAAGAGGATTTCGCACATTTCCACACTGTCCTGCGCACGGCTGGGCTCGGTCACCGACCCCATGAAGGGCTTGTCTGACAGAGTCATATGCGCCAGAAGCATGTCGAGGTGACGTTTGTTCACCGGAACATCGGTCGGTTCGCAAACCGTGCCACCAGAGTGGTGCAGCCATTTGGACATATAGCCCAGCTTCACGAATTTTTCGAAATCCGCCATCGTCGCATAGCGGCGTCCGCCTTCGGCATCCCGCACAAAGGGGGGACCGTAAACAGGTGCACAGACCAGCGTGTTGCCACCAATCTCAACATTACGCTCAGGGTTGCGCGCGTGCTGAATGATCCGCGAAGGGGCCGTTTTGCAAAGCTCACGCGCCATGCCACGTGGGATGCGTACGCGCTCCGCGTCATAATCCACATCGGCGCCCGCTTCTTTCCAACGGTCCAGTGCGGCTTTGTTGTTCACGAAGTTAACGCCAACCTCTTCCAGGAGAATGTCTGCGTTGCGCTCGATGATCTCAAGCGCCTCTTCGTTCAGAATCTCTGTCAGCGGGATGTTTCTCTCGATGTACTTTGCCGCTTCGATTTTTACACCTGTGCGGGCCGCGCGCCGCGCAGCGCCCCCACCACCACGTCCGCGGCGTCTTGCCGATGCTTCTGCCATATCTCGTCCTCACAGGCTGATGCGTTTTCTATATTTGGTGTAACAAGCCGATCCGGCGCTCTGCAGCTAGATAGCGGCCTTTGACACATAAATGCGACATTACGCAGCCCCTTTACGCAACATTTTGTTATGGTTCGAGTCCTTCAAGCAAACGACATGCCGTCACGCAGAACGGAAAAACACCGCATATGCGGGAACCATCTTGCGCAAATCCCCTGTGTCTTCTATGCGAACGCCATGACCCAGACATCCCATGACCGCCTTCTCATCATTGACTTTGGCAGCCAGGTAACGCAGCTGATCGCGCGGCGCCTGCGCGAGCTGAGCGTCTACTGCGAAATTCACCCCTATCAGAATGTTGACATGGACTTCGTGCGCGACTTCGCACCAAAGGCCGTGATCTTCTCCGGTGGCCCAGACAGCGTGACCCGCGAAGGCTCCCCACGTGCACCACAGGAGATATTTGACTACGGCGTGCCGATCCTTGGCATCTGCTACGGGCAGCAGACCATGATGACCCAGCTGGGCGGCAAAGTGGAAAGCGGCCATGGCACCGCCGAATTTGGCCGCGCCTATGTGACCCCGCAAAACAAGCTCGATATTCTGGATGGCTGGTTTGCCGAGGGCGACGAGCAGGTCTGGATGAGCCACGGCGACCACGTGAGCGAAATCGCTCCGGGCTTTGAGGTCTATGGCACCTCGCCCAACGCGCCTTTTGCGATCACAGCGGACACCTCTCGCCATTTCTACGCGGTGCAGTTCCACCCCGAAGTGCACCACACCCCCAATGGCGCGAAACTCTATGAGAACTTCGTAAAAATCGCCGGCTTCTCCGGCGACTGGACCATGGGCGCCTACCGCGAACAGATGGTTGAGGCGATCCGCGCTCAGGTTGGCGACAAGAAAGTCATCTGTGGCCTGTCCGGCGGTGTGGACAGCTCCGTGGCTGCGGTGCTCATTCATGAAGCCATCGGCGATCAGCTCACCTGTGTGTTTGTGGATCACGGCCTGCTGCGCAAAGGCGAGGCAGAGGAAGTTGTCACCATGTTCCGTGACAACTACAACATGCAGCTCATCCACGCCGACGAGCAGGAGCTCTTCCTTGGCGAGCTCGACGGCCAGTCCGATCCGGAAACCAAGCGCAAGATCATCGGCAAACTCTTCATCGACGTGTTCCAGAAACACGCCGACACCATCGACGGCGCCGAGTTCCTGGCGCAGGGCACGCTGTATCCCGATGTAATCGAAAGCGTCAGCTTCTCTGGCGGTCCTTCTGTGACCATCAAGAGCCACCACAATGTGGGCGGCCTGCCAGAGAAAATGGGCCTCAAACTGGTGGAGCCGCTGCGCGAGCTTTTCAAGGACGAAGTCCGTGCTCTGGGCCGCGAGTTGGGCCTGCCGCAAAGCTTCATTGGCCGCCACCCCTTCCCGGGGCCGGGCCTTGCCATCCGCTGCCCCGGCGAAATCACCCGCGAAAAACTCGACATCCTGCGCGAAGCCGATGCGGTTTATATCGACCAGATCCGCAAGCACGGTCTCTATGACGAGATCTGGCAGGCTTTCGTGGCCATCCTGCCTGTGCGCACCGTTGGCGTGATGGGCGACGGCCGCACCTACGATTACGCCTGCGCCCTGCGCGCGGTAACCTCGGTGGACGGTATGACAGCGGATTACTACCCGTTCAGCCATGAGTTCCTCGGCGAGACCGCCACACGGATCATCAACGAGGTCAAAGGCATCAATCGCTGCACCTACGACATCACCTCCAAGCCTCCGGGCACGATTGAGTGGGAGTGAAGCACACTCTGCTTGCATCCTGCACAGCTCTCGCTTTGGCAGGATGCAAATCGGGCATTGACCGCTTGGGCGCACAAGTGCCCGCAGGCTTCAGCATCGTTAAGCTGGAAAGCAGCGATGCAAAGTCGTCAATCTGCCAGCGTGCTACCTTCCGGGTTGATCTTGCTAACGAAGACGTGCTTTCCCTTTTTGAACCTCTTAAAGCTCTTTATTCTTCTTCCTTCCTGAACTGCGTTGAAGGTGAAGAACGCGAAACATGGCGTGCAGCAATCCAAAGAGGTGATGCCCTTTGGTATGTCAACGAAAGCCAGGAAGAGTGGCATTTCTGGTTTGATCCCACCCATCAGAGGTTGCTTGTGATGCTGCTCGCGGCATAGATTTTGCGCGCCATCGAACCATAGGCATCCCCAAAACCTGCCTCCTGCGATCTCCTTCATCTCTCTGGAGGCGAAGCCGACCAGCCCCACCCATATATACGGCCCTCACCATTAGGAGGGAGCTTCCCCCACTCAGGGACTGAGACTGGCCTATATGACTGGTTTCAAGCATTGTAGATTTATTGGATAATGCTTCTTTGGTGCAAGTTTCCGCTTCCATGTCCGCCCAAGCTGCGCAACAACTTTGCTGGGAGGAATGGTTATGAAGTTAACAACAGCAATCACCGCAAGCGCGCTGCTCTGCCCAAGCATCATAAGCGCGCAGGCAACGTCCACTTCACTGGCCTGTGAAGGCGTGAATGGCGACATCTTCCTGGGTATTGCTGGCCCATCTGCTCAAATCTGGCGGAGAGACGATAAGCGCACGACAGGCGTGGCGGTACTTATGGATCAAGAGCACGAAGGCTTCCCCTCTGCTTGGGGGCTCAGCATCACCGGAACGCAGGCCACGATCGTCGTGCAGCCAGCCACATGTGACTCTGCCGGCGGCACCTTCCCATTGTCCTTTGTGCTTCTGACAAACGAACAGCTGACCCACGGCTGTTGTACCATTGCGGAATGACCTCCCCATGCCCGCGCCAAACATCCGCCTCATCGGCCATATTAATGTGCCTTCACACCGCCTAGATGCCGTCGCAGCAGCACTGCCTGCCCACATCGCACTCACCCGCGCAGAACCCGGATGTCTGTTCTTTGACGTGACCCCGGATATCACGATCGCCGGGCGTTACAATGTCTGTGAACTCTTCGTGGATCAGTCCGCCTTTGACGCGCATCAAGCCCGTGCAGCCGCCTCAGACTGGGCAGACGTCACCGCCAGAATTCCCCGTCACTACCAGATCACAGAGGTACCGGTGTGAACGCCACTCTGAAAGCCGCTTTTTGGATGAGCGGCGCAATCCTGTCTTTCACCGCAATGGCGGTCGCAGGCCGTGCCGTGAGCTTTGAACTCGATACCTTCGAAATAATGATGTATCGCAGCATTGTTGGCATTTTGGTGGTCTGCGCTGCTGCGCATATGACAGGAAGTCTGCATCAGGTGACACGCCGCCACCTCGGCCTTCACTTCGTGCGCAATCTCAGTCATTTTGCCGGGCAAAATCTCTGGTTTTACGCACTCACAGCCATCCCATTGGCACAGGTGTTCGCGCTCGAGTTTACATCACCAATCTGGGCCATTCTACTCACCCCGCTGATACTGGGAGAACGCCTTCGCAAAATTGGCTTGCTGGGCGCGATGATCGGTTTCATCGGCATCCTGATCGTTGCCCGCCCAAATCCGCAGGCGCTTGATATCGGTCAGCTTAGCGCCGCAACCGCCGCGATCGGCTTTGCGCTTTCAGCGCTGTTTACACGCAAGCTCACCCGCAGCGAAAGCATCACCTGCATACTCTTCTACCTGACCGTGATGCAGGCAGGCTTTGGCGTGATTTTTGCAGGTTTTGATGGCGACATTGCACTGCCTTCCGCGGTCTCTGCCCCGTGGATCTTGCTGATCGCCTGCGCAGGTCTCGTTGCGCATTTCTGCCTCACGACAGCTCTCCGACTCGCGCCCGCATCGGTTGTCATGCCCATCGATTTCATCAGGCTCCCGCTGATTGCTGTTGTAGGAATGACACTCTATGGCGAAATGATAGATATCTGGGTTCTGCTCGGCGCCGGGATAATTTTTGCTGGTAATTACTTGAACATACTGGCGCAATTGCGCTTGGATCGTGCGCAAAACTGACGCAAAGTCATGTGCACACAAACTTACCACGCACGTTGACTTAACCAAAGCTGCGCGAATAGCCTTGTGAAAGAAACAAAATAACAACCAATAGGAACACGGGACAAACAAAACATGAAAAATATGCTTATGGGAGCCACCGCGCTTGCGATGGTTGGAGGAGCATCATACGCCGGAGGAATTGACCGTTCTGGTCAAGGCGTTAACATTCTCTTTGAAGAGGGCAACTTTGCCCAGATCACGTTCAGCGTTATCAATCCGAGTGTAGATGCCGTACCTGGTGGGCCCATCGCGCCGACACCAAGTGCATTTGACATTGCGCAAACCTACTCGGATTTTTCGTTAGGTTATAAACATGAAGTCAACGACAAGCTGGATATTGCTGTAATCTATGACAACCCCTTTGGGGCGCATGTGGATTACGGGCTCAATGGCAACTTGCTCTCAGGCGGCATGGCAGAGGTCAACACCAACGCACTCACCGGCTTGCTTCAGTATCAACTTGGCAACGGCTTCAGCGTTCACGGCGGTATCCGCCTTCTAGAAGTTGACGGAATTATCAATAGTGCTTTGGGTGAGCTGGATGTCAGTAGTAAGGTTGACATTGGCGGTGTCGTGGGCATTGCCTACGAAAAGCCTGAAATCGCCCTGCGTGTCGCTCTTACCTACAATAGCGAGATTTCGTCAGACCTGTCTGGTACACGCGCCGAGCGCGACGGCAGCAATCCAGACGCACGCGATCTGACCGTGGATTTCCCTGAAAGCGTAAACTTGGATTTTCAAACCGGCGTCGCGGCAAATACATTGGTGTTTGGCTCAATCCGCTGGGTTGGTCTCGCAGGCACTAATGTAACCACTGCAGAGGAACCAGCCCCCTGGGTCAACTTCCAAGATGATGTAACCACGTACAACCTCGGTATTGCACGCCGGATCAATGATAAGCTGTCACTTGCGCTGCGCTTCGGATACGAAGAGCCAGGCACACGGCCCACAAACACCGCGCTCAGCCCATCCACAGGCTCCAAGAGCATTGGTATCGCTGGCACCTATCAGTTGGACGAAGAAGTATCGTTGTCGGCTGGTATCACCTATGCGAAACTTGGAGACCAGTTTTTGTCTCCGAGTGCGCCATTTCCTCCAGGAAGCCGGTACGATTATCAAGACAGCGATGCCATCGGTTTTGGCGTCCGGATCGGTTTCCACTTCTGATAGAAAAATCGCTCAATTTCAAAGCCCCACCCCACGGTGGGGCTTTTCTTTTAGACCGTTTGAAACTCAACTTTCAAAACTTGAATTAAGCCGGCAACGGACTCGGACGGCTCAGTCACGATAGCCACGACACACATCTGCTATCATTAAAAAATTCAGCACTTTGGTATCTGCTGTGCAGCGCGATCACGTAACGCGAGGTCATGCCTTTCCCAGCCCGAAGTCATCGTTGACCTCCGCGTCACCTTGTATCTATCTGCTTCAGAAATAAAAATTTCAACGGGACAGAACCATGAAGCAAGCACTTAAGGGAGCCATTGCCTTTGCAATGGTTGGAGGAGTGGCACAAGCAGGGGGCCTTGATCGCTCAGGACAGGGGGTCAACATCCTCTTTGAAGAAGGCGACTATCTTCAGGTGACATTCATCACCACGAGTCCGCGCGTGGACGGAACCTCTGCGGTGGGAAACTCCTATGATGTGGTTGAAACCTACAGCACTCCTTCTTTCAGCTACAAACACGAGATCACGGATAAAATCGACGTCGCACTGATTTACGACAGGCCCTATGGCGCCCATGTGCGCTACACCAACGGTCCTTTTGTGCCGGGGTTTGCTGAAATCAACTCCCGATCTTTGCTTGGCCTCGTGCAATATGAATTTGACAATGGCTTCAGCCTCCACGGCGGTCTGCGTGGCGTGAAAACCGAGGGCGAAATCCTGTCTTCTCCGCGTCCATCCTTTGCAACTGGCTTCCTTGAGGGCAAAACGCAATTTGACTGGAGCGGCGTGGTTGGTCTTGCTTATGAAAAACCAGAGATCGCCCTACGCGTCGCGCTCACCTACTGGAGCAGCTTTGACAATGGTTTTGACGCAACATACGCACCTCTGACGGGGCTTACCCCCGAAGGCTTGCCCCAATTCGGCCCGGCCAGCGCGCAGAGTTTTGATGTGGAGTTTCCAGAATCCATCAATTTGGATTTCCAGACCGGCATTGCCCCCAAAACCCTGCTTTTCGGAAGCGTAAAATGGGTTGGCTGGGAAGGCTTCAACCTTACCACGCCACAAGGCACTTGGGTGGATTTCACCGACGATATTTTCACCTACAGCCTGGGCGTTGGTCGCGAAATCACCGACAAGCTGTCACTCGCGGTGAGCCTTGGCTATGAAACCGAAGCGGCCAAGCCAACAACCTCCCTGCTCTCCCCCACCACTGGCTACCAAAGCCTGACAGTGGGCGGCACCTATGCGCTCAGTGAACACCTGAACTTTTCAGCAGGTCTGACTTACGCGCAATTGGGCGATCAGTATTTTGAAATCCCCGCCTCTGGCGGTCAGCGCGTGGACTTCACGGACAATGACCTATGGGCCGTTGGTGTACGTGTCGGTGTGCGTTTCTAAATTTCGCACCACGACATTCACAAACCCCGCCTTCAAACAGGCGGGGTTTTTCTTTGCGCATGTTTCGGAGTGCCTTGGGCTGGCAACCGCTTTAGACAAAACACATGTCTGATACTGTGCAAAAATCGCTTTCCGCCCAAAGCTGGCGTGATCTCATCCTGCTTGCGGCACTCTGGGGCGGGGTGTTCTTTTCAAATCGCATCGCGCTTTTTGAAATCGGCCCGATCACCTTGGTGGCCCACAGGACAGTCTGGGCCGCCCTGTTGCTCTGGTGTCTGGCAATCTTTCGCAAAACCTCTATCTCCCTCAGCCCGCGCCTCTGGATGGTGTTTTGCGTGATGGGACTGCTGAACAATCTAATCCCCTTTAGCCTGCTGAACTTTGCACAGCTCACCGTAGAAAGTGGGCTGGCCTCCATTTTCAACGCGGCCACAGCCTTCTTCGGGATCCTGCTAGCGGCGCTCTTTCTGCCAGATGAACGCCTGACAATGACAAAGACTATGGGCGTGGCTTTGGGCTTTCTCGGCGTCGCAACCGCCATTGGGTTTTCGCACCTGACCGCCTTTGATCCACGTTCTCTGGCACAGATCGCAGCCTTGCTAGCAACGCTGTCTTATGGCTTCGCCGGGATATGGGCACGTAAACATCTCACAGGCGTGTCGCCGCTGATCGCAGCCGCCGGCATGCTGACCTGTACCGCCGTGATTGCAACACCTCTGGCGCACTATATCGAAGCCCCGCTCACACTTTCTCTGGGCAGTGCCACATGGGCCGCCATCACCTATGGCGCGGTATTTGGCACCGCAGGCGCATACCTTCTCTACTACCGCATTCTCGCTTCTGCCGGCAGCGGGAACCTGCTGGTGGTCACGTTGTTGATCCCACCATTTGCGATTGTCCTAGGCGCCTTGTTTCTAAACGAGTCTCTGCCGCCCCGTGCTTTTGCAGGCTTTCTCCTGCTCGCAATTGGCTTGATCGTTCTTGATGGCAGATGGTTGGCCAAACGTGGCTCCACCAGAGACAGCTGACGCTCTTGCAAAGGCTCGACAGGCTTGGCAATTTGCCACAAATCCATCAGCCGCAGCCATGAAAGCGCTCATGTACACAAACGACACCAAAGATCAGGTGCCCAATCACTGGCTGCGCTCCGTACTTGCGCTGCCATATGTGGCCGAACACGCCACCGACGCCCTCGCCGCTGCCAAACTGCCGTCAGCAGCATTGCAGGAAATAGGCGCCTCTGTACCGAGAGGTGCTGAAACAAAAGTCTTAGACTTCCTATCAGAGCGTCTGAATGCTCCTTTTGTAGGTGCTGAGATCGGCACCGCGATCAATCCGCACAACACCGCCCTGTTGACCTACATTCTGTTCAACTCTCAAACACTGTACGACGCGCTCTGTCATGTGCAAAAATTTACCCCGGTCACCCGCCCACGTGCGCGGGTAAACCTTCTTGAGAACACATCACACGTAGATCTGGTTGTAGACGGTATTGGCCCCGATCTGACCCTGGACACGCATTTGATAGAGTTTGCATTGGCTGCCCTATTAGGAGCGTTTCGCACCGCAACCAATCAGTCGGTTTTGGTCGCACAAGTGGGCTTCGCTCATTTACGCAAACACGGTCAGGCTGAACTTGCAGGTATCTTTGGGTGTTCGGTCAAGCTGGAGACAGAGCATTCCTATCTTCGCTTTGACAAGCGAATGCTAGACACACCAATTCGCGATGCCGACGCCCATCTCCTCGGGCATCTGACAAGCTATGGCGATGTGCTGTTGCAATCCACCAATACAGCCCCCGTCTCCCTCGCAGAGACCGTCCAAAAGCAGCTATTGCGCGGCATGGCCCATGGCCGCCCCAAAGCGGCAGATACGGCAGAACGAATCGGTCTGTCTGAGCGCACAATGAATCGCAGGCTTCTGAAAGAAGGCACAAGTTTCCGAGAATTGGTCTCAAATACGCAATTTAAACTTGCACAGGCCTTTCTGGCCGATCCCTACCTATCGCTTGCTGAAACCTCACATTTATGTGGTTTTTCAGACCAAAGCAGCTTCACACAGGCCTATCGGCGCTGGACAGGCCGTACTCCAGCGGTCGACAGAAAACCGCTGATACAGGGGGAGAATTTGCAAGCTTTTGCCGATGGCGGAATTTCTAAAAAGAATGGCCGCCTGCCAACATAAGTTTCGTGCTTGGGTCTGAATCCGCACAGCCGTTGAGCGTGCGGTTATCCACTCTAAGACGAAAGCACACTCACAATGTCCAACGGAACATTCACCGATTTCCTCTCTGCGCTTCTGGCGTTTGAGTCAGGTTGGGATCGCGACCGATACAACGATGGGGTCATTCAGGACTGGCAGCTCGATACATGGGCGGGCGGCCCTGTCACCGATTTCTTCCCCGGCTACAACAGCTGGGGCGATCTGAGCGACAGTGAATGGGAGGCCATGGCCTATCGTTCGACCAACTCCCTTGGCTTTGTTGGATTTCAGTTTGGCGAAGCCTTGCTGATTGACCTTGGCTATTACGATGACGACCAGTTCTATGGCAACGGCGCATCGACCAATACATGGGATGGCACTTGGACAGGTAAGAATGGCGTGACCTCTCTTGAGGAATTCATGACCAAAGAGGCGCAGACCGTAGCCATTCAGGAAGCCTTTGGCCTGAACCTGCAAATCATCGAAAACGGGCTGACCAACGCCGGTAAAAATCTGGATGATTTCATTGGTCAGACCACCACCTACACAGACGGTTCGGGCGCGACGGTGACAGTCGAGCTCACACTCACGGGCATTCTTGCTGCCGCCCACCTGCGCGGCGCTTACGGCACGTTGAACCTTCTGCTCAGCGGCGCGGTTTCAACAGATGAATATGGCACTTCGATCCTGCAATACATCGACCAGTTTGGCGGCTACAACAGTCCGTCTGTCGCTGATATGATCGCCTTTTTTGAAGATCGCAAAACTGGGGATGAAGGCCTTGGCACACCCGGCGGTAACACCGGCGGCGGCGATACAGGGGGCGACACCGGCGGGGATGGCGGTGCCTCTGGCGGCAACAGCTCCGGCGGAACGGCTGATGTCACAAAAGACAGCGCAGATGTCGTGATCACATGGTCCTATGGGGCAGACACGCAGATCACCGATTTTGACCCATCCAGTGACACCATCTTTGTCGATTGGATTTCCGCTGCAGATCTGGAGATCACCGAAACTGGTGGGTCCACCACATTCTCCGTACCCTCAAATCAACAATCTCTCACCCTTGTTGGGGTCTCGCTTTCAGATCTGTCTGCGGCCAATTTCACCATTCTGGACAGCACCGCCGCAGAAGAAATTCTGGCTCTAATCGGAGACGGCAGCGGCTCAGGGTCTGGCGACAATGGCGATGGATCTGGCAGTGGAGATGGCTCCGGTGATGGGGATGGAAACGGCGACGGAAGCGGTGATGGTTCCAGCAATGGGGACGGATCTGGCGATGGCGATGGCGATGGCGATGGCGATGGCGATGGCGATGGCGATGGCGATGGCGATGGCGATGGCGATGGCGATGGCAGCACAGATCCTGCGCCAACACCAGAGGGAACTGCCGAAGATTTCAACAATCCAGCCATCACCAAAGCCAATGCAGATGTCGTGATCACCTGGGCCTATGGGGCTAACACAGTCATCACCGATTTTGATCCAAACAGTGACACCCTCTTCTTTGACTGGATCGGGGCAGACGCACTGGAGGTCGCCGAAGTGGGCGGCTCTGTGGTGATCTCTATACCATCCAACAATCAAACGCTGACGCTGCAGGGTGTTACGCTTGCCATGCTGGACGCGGCCAACATCAACGCCTTGGATGCCACGGCACGCGCAGAGCTCGCCACATTGATCAGCGCAGATGACGGCGACAACGGCCACGGCGGCAACGGCGACGGCGGCAGCGACGGTGGCCATGGTGACGGCGGACACGGCGACGGTGGACACGGCGGTGGAGATGGCGGGCACGGCGGTCACACCCACATGCATGTGACCCTGACCTACGACAGTCCGGCGCAGGTTATCGATGGTTTCATGCCGGCCATGGGCGACGTCATTGAAATCAGCTCCGATGTGGCTTCAACAGACTTCGAAATCTTCGAAGAATCCGGCGATGCCCTTGGTTTGACCGTGCGCATTGCCATCACCGCAGATGGCACCACAACACAGACCATCTTCACAGGCTTTGGATTAAGCGACCTTTCAATCGCCAATTTCTCAGCCGACAATCAGGATGTTCTCAACGAAATTGCCAATGTTCTGGGCACAGAAATCTCAACCCCGGCAGAGGGCGGCTACACGCTGACCTATGACGCAGATGGCTCCAACCCCGCCGACGTGACCGGCAACACCGATGCGGGCGGCCGTGTTTTCCGGGCCGACAGCAACGCTGATGACATCACCGATTTTGACCCGTCTGTGGACCAACTCGATTTTGGCGGCACATCTGTTCACGGCATGATCGTCACAAAATCGCTGGCAGGCGAGATCGTGATCGACAGCCCATGGTCTGACGCCGCGCAGATCGTGCAGGGCGTCACCTATCAGGATGTCACCATCGACAGTTTTGGCGTGGTCGGGAACGAACACTTCCGTCAGGATATGGGGGGTGTGATCTCTTGGGAACAGGGCGTTGGGCCCCGTGAAGATGATACCGTCTATATCCGCAGCCATGAATACGGCCGCGCCGAGGTCATCGACAATTTCGACCCAGCCACGATGAAAATCAGCTTCCTCTACTTCGGCACCCGCGAGCGCCTTTCGGTGGAAGACAGCGATGCAGGTCTGGTGATCTCCACCCTGCCGAGCGGTCAAAGCTTTACCTTCACGGGTGTCACCAAAGCAGATCTCATCCCCGGATTGGTCGAATTCCACTTTGATCAGGTGATGGAAGACAATCTGGAAACCCCGTTCGGGTTTGACCAGAATGACGTCACATTGGTGGACCGCACCGTGCTGCTGACGCCAGAAGCCCCAGCAGGCGCCACAACCGATGGCTTCCAGACCCGCACAGGCGACATAACTGGTTCAAGCGTTACCGATACGGGGGAATCTGGAAACGATGGTAACGAGACGGGCGGTTCTGACAGCGCCACAGGTGGCAGCACACCCACGCCAACCCCGGGCGATACTCTGGTGCTTGGTGCCGATGCAGATCGGGTCGAAATCGATTGGAACTGGGGCGCACAAACCCAAATCGAGGGCTTCGATCCCGCTGCGGACACCTTTGATTTCAATGCGTTGAACAGCGACCATCTGGACATTCGTGAAGTGGATGGCAACCTTGAAATCGAAGTGCTCGGCAACGGCGGCAACATCACCACCCTGCTGGGTCTGCAAGCAGAAGACCTGACACGGGCCAATTTTGAAGCCGCCGCAAACAATCCAATCTTGGATGAGGACAGCGCGCTGATGACCCAGCTCACCGACCTCGGGTTTGATTTCATGGCCTAAAGCGTTGCGGGTTTTACCTGAACCCTCTCGCGACACGAACGTCCCGAGAATGCCATAGGCATGGCAGGGTATTCGTGTCTCACGAGAAGCCCGAAACGCTATAAACACATCACGGCAAAGGCAGGCGACCGCTTGCCTTTGCCATACATGCAACGCCCATTTGATTGTGCGCAACAGCTTCAAACAACATAGAGCTTCCCTCTGCACCAGCGCTTGCCAATCCCGATGCCGCTTGGCACTCTGCCCTATAAAACAATAGCCAAAGGGAGAGCTGCATGGCCAAAGGGTACTGGATCGGACGCGTGGACGTCGACGACGTTGAGGGCTACCAGAAATACATCACCGCCAACGCCAAACCATTTGCCAACTATGGCGCGCGTTTTCTGGTCCGTGGGGGCGCCTTTGAAACACCTGAAGGCAGCGCGCGCAGCCGCAATGTGGTGATTGAATTTCCCTCATACCAGGCAGCGCTTGAATGCTATCATTCCGAAGATTACCAAGCCGCCAAAGCCCTGCGCACCCCGGTCAGCACAGGGGATATCGTGATCATTGAGGGGTATGACGGATGATCTGGGATCACCTGCTTGCCCGCCTGCGCGGCACCGCCGATACAGAGCCCCTCCCCGAACCCGACGAAAAACTGGCGCTCGGTGCCCTTTTGGTACGTGTGGCAAAATCCGACAATTCCTACCATGCGCTCGAAATTGGTGAAATTGACCGTATTCTGAGCGAGACATTCGGCCTCAACCCGATCGAAGCCGCGAAACTGCGCGCGACCTGCGAAAAACTCGAAAGCGCAGCGCCCGGCACGCCGGATTTCGCGCTGTTGATCCGCGAAACCGTGGATTATCCGCACCGGCTGGAAGTGGCGCATAAGCTATTTCAGGTGATCGAAGCGGATGGAAAGCATCTTCCAGTCGAAGATGAAAGCCTGCATGAGATCGAAGCCATGTTGGGCATCAAACCCGAAGACAGCCCGGCTGGCCCCGCCTAAACGGGGCCACACCGGCATTTTTAAGCCAGGCTCGGCAGCCAGAGCACAATGGACGGGAACGCCACCAAAAGCGCGATGGTCACGGCATCCGCGATAAAGAAGGGTGTCACGCCCTTAAAGACATCCTGAACTGTCAGATCATCACGCACGCCAGCCACAACAAAACAGTTGAGCCCAATCGGCGGGGTGATCAGACAGAACTCCGCCATCTTCACCACCAGAATACCAAACCAGATCGCACACATCGTGCCATTCATGCCAAATGTGCTGTCCGCCGCTGCAACGGCCTCGCCGCCATTCAGCGCCATCACCGCAGGATAGACCACCGGCAACGTCAAAAGCAGCATGCCAATGGCATCCATGAACATGCCCAGCACTGCATAAGCCAGCAGAATACAGATCAAGATCAGCCACGGCGACATCTCAAGACTGGTGA
The DNA here is from genome assembly GCF_001458175.1 of Shimia marina. Lineage (GTDB taxonomy): Bacteria > Pseudomonadota > Alphaproteobacteria > Rhodobacterales > Rhodobacteraceae > Shimia > Shimia marina. Next base: position 245,145 of record NZ_CYPW01000027.1, on the reverse strand, counting down.
TCCAATCCGAAAACGCCCCCGGCAGATCTGCAAACCCAAGGAAGCGCACATAGATGAGCACCCCCCAGATGATGGTGAAAATCATCACCGTCAGCTTGGCCGTGTCCAAGAGCGCAGACTTCAGCTCCGGCCACCGCATCCCACGCAGCAGCGCCAGCAGGAAGACAATGAACGCCCCCACGGCCCCGCCCTCTGTCGGTGTGCCCCAGGCATCGCCAAAGGGGTTGTAGACAAAGAAAATGATGATCACGACCACCGCCACAATCGGCAGCGCGGGCGGCAGTGCGGCAAAACGCTCACGCCATGTGAAACCACTCACCGGCGGGCCCACGGTTTTGAAGATCATGGCAATGCCAATGATCATCGCGCCATAGACCACAGCGGAGAAGGCACCGGGAATGAACCCCGCTAGCAAGAGCTTGCCCACGTCCTGTTCCACAATGATCGCATAGATCACAAGGATCGCTGAGGGCGGGATCAGCGAGGCCAAAGTGCCCCCAGCCGCCACCACACCCGCTGCGAACTGCTTGTTGTAGCCCACCTTCAACATCTCCGGGATGGCAATCCGCGCAAATACCGCCGCCGTCGCCACAGAAGCGCCAGACACCGCCGCAAAACCTGCGGTGGCAAAAACAGTGGACACTGCCAGACCACCCGGCACCCAGGCAATCCACTTTTTGGCTGCATCAAACAGCGCCGTGGTCAGCTTGGCATAATAGGCGAGATAGCCAATTAGGATGAAGGTCGGGATAAGGCTCAACGCCTGAGAAGAGACTTTCGAGTGGGGCACGGAGCCCGCAATGGCGATGGATTTCCCCAGCGCCCCGTCCCAGATCTCACGCCGCTCATTCCAGAACAGAAAGCGCTCCGGTGCATAGCCCATTTTCGCCCAGAAAATCCACACGATGCCGATGAAGCCAGCCAAGGCAGCTGCGAAAGCCACGCGCATGCCCAACACCACAAGCAACAGCATGCCGCCGGTGACCCAAAGGCCAATTGTAATATTATCCATTGTCAGCATCCCCAAGCTGATCGACCTCTGCACGGGCCTGTTCTTCGATCGACTGCACCAGCGGCACCGCAACGGGACTTGGCAGGTTCAGCAAGAACGCTCGTCCGTAGCCCCAGACCTGCAGACCAAGGCGCAGGCACATCACCGAAAATGCCACCGGCACAATCAGCTTGGAGGGCCAGATCGGCAGGCCAATGTCTATCGAGCTGTCGCGCGAACACAGCGGCCGCGCGCAATCAAAAGAGCGCTCAAAATGCGCCCAGCTGCCCATGGTCAACGCAATCATCAAAAGCAGGATCAACACCACAGACAGCAGCTCAGCCCCCCAAAGCGCACGGCCCTTCAGCTTCCCAATGACCATATCCATGCGGATGTGGCTGCCATCGCGCTGCACATAGGCGATCCCCATCACCGCAATCAGCGGCATCAGCACCTCAATGTAATCAACATAGCCTGACAGCGGTGCCGCAAAGAACTTGCGCCCCCCCACCGAATAGGCCGCCAGAAACATCAGGCTGAAGACGGCAAGCCCACTGAGCAGGGCAAAAAATGTTTCAAGCTTGAGCAGGTGACGATCCAGCCGACTGAGCAGGCTGTCATCTTCAAGCACGGCGGAACTACCGGCCATGTCCATCCCCCTAGATCAGATACACTGCGGCCCCGGAACTTACCGAGGCCGCTAATTTTTTTATTTTTATCAGTTGCCTGCGCGATGATCTTCGAGGGTTTTTACAACCAGATCATAAAGGTCCTGCCCCGGCAGGCCCTGCGCTTCCATATCCGCAATCCAAGCGGCGCGGATCGGGTCGGCGGCCTTGGCGCGGAATTCCGCGATCACCCCGTCGTCGATCTCCACCTTCTGAACACCTTTTTCTTCCAGAACGCTGTCCCACTTCTCAAGCAGGGTGCCATAGTTCGCAACATAATGCGCCAGCGCCTCATCAACGGAGCTGTCCAGTGCCGCGCGATGCTCATCAGACAACATGTCATAGGCATCGATATTCACGACCACCGGGCAATTCACGGTGCCGGGGTTCAGGTTGGCGGTCCACCAGTCTGCTTGGTTGATGGTGCCAAAGGCCAAATGTGCGTGCTGCGCAAAGGCAACCGTGTCCACAACACCGCTTTCCATCGCCTGATAGGCCTCGGTTGCGGTCACAGAGGTTGGCACACCACCCACTGCTTCAAAGGCTTTGCCCAAACCACCGGTCGCACGCACGCGCATACCGTCGAAATCGGCCAGCGCGTCACGGGGTTCTCCGGTACCTACAAGGTTATATTGCGGCATCGGCGAGGTCATCAGCAGCATGGCATTCCACTGCTCCATTTCCTCTGTCGCCGCTGGGTGGCCATAAACGGCTTTGGAAACAGCCAGTTCTTCTTCCAGATTGGCCACACCCAGGAACGGCAGCTCCAGCACAGTGATTACGCGGTTCTTATCACGGTGGTAACCGGCACAGAACTGCGCCATCTCAAAGGCCCCAATGGAAATGCCATCAAGGTTTTCGCGGTTCTTGGACAGGCCACCGTAGCTGATGTTCAAAGTGAACTCACCGCCGGTTTTCTCACTCACCAGTTCAGCCAGCTTTTCAACATGTTCGGTGAACGCCCGACGCTTGCCCCAGAGAGAGACATTCCATTCGGTTGCCATTGCTTCGGTGACAAATGCCATAGACAGGGCCGCCACGGCGGTCCGGCTCATCAGTTTACGCATGATTTCCTCCCGGTTGCGTAAGTCATTATGTGACACAGCATGCAAGAAGAGCGCGCCCTTTGCCAATGAGAGATTTTGCGCAGTCCACTGCCCCTGCCCTGCGGAAATCCGCAGAGCAGACAATTTAACTAAATTACTTTCATGTCAGGCTTCAACGCGCACTATAACAGGGCCGCCTTATCCAAGCCCAATTTGACGATCTTTTCGTTCAGCGTCCGCCGCCCAATGCCCAGCGCCTCTGCCGCGGCATCCATACGCCCTTCATGCGCCTTGATCGCCTTGCCGATCAGCTCCCGCTCAAAGGCCGCCACAGCCTCGCGCAGGGTATCCGGCACATCCTCTCCGCCGCGATCCTGTGTCAGGGCCGCTGCCATGCTGCCGCCACCACGCCGTGCCAGCATCACACGCCGCGCACAGACATTGCGCAACTCCCGCACATTGCCCGGCCAGTCATGTGCCATCAACGTCGCCGCATCTTCATGATCCAGCGCAGGTGCCCCAATCTCGTGCAGCCGCGCGTAATCCTCCAAAAAATGCGCCGCCAAGAGCATCACATCATCCCGGCGCTGGCGCAGCGGTGGCAGTTGCATCACAAAAGTGTTGAGCCGGAACAAGAGATCCCGCCTCAGACGATCCTCTGCAACGGCCTGCTCCACGTCCTCATTGGTCGCAGACATCACACGTAAATCCACCGCCACCGGCACAGCGCCCCCCACGGGAAACACCTGCTGATCCTCAATCACCCGCAACAATTTGGCCTGCACCACAGGAGGACATGAGGCGATTTCATCCAAAAACAGCGTACCGCCCGTCGCCGCCTGCAACCGCCCTTCCGGCCCTTGCGCAACACCAAACATCTCCGCCTCAAAACTGTCAGGCATCAAGGCCGCACAGTTGATCGCCAGAAAGGGACGATCCGCGCGCGGCCCCAAATCATGCAACGCTCGCGCCACCAGTTCCTTGCCCGTGCCGGTTTCCCCAAGGATCATCACCGCACCGTCCATTGGCGCCAGATCCAGAACCTCCTCGCGCAGTTCCGCGACAACAGGGGTTTGCCCCATCAACACGCGATCAAGCCCTGAAAGCTCAAACAAACGCGCCTTAAGCTGGGCATTGCGCGCCCGCATCCGGCTCTGTTCAGCCGCATGGGTCAGAATGCTCAGCAGACGCCGTGGTTCATAGGGTTTTTCAACAAAGCTATAGGCCCCGGCCTGCATGGCCTCCACCGCCATAGGAATATCGCCATGCGCCGAAATCAACACCAGCGGCGGCGACAGCTCCGGATGCAGCCGCGCCAACAGCTCCATGCCCGTCATGCCCGGCATCCGCACATCCGACAGGATCACGTCCGGGGTCAACACCTTAAGCCGTTCCAGCGCCTTATCCGCCCGCGCCACCGCCTCCGCCTGCCAACCAGCCGCGCCCATCAACTCCAGAAGGGATTGGCGCATGCCCTTGTCGTCATCCACAATCAAAAGGCTGAATCTGCCGGTCTCACTCATGTTATATCTCTTTCTTGCACGTTGTGTGCTCACATGCGGTCAAGCCCATGCCCTGCCCCAGCCAGCGGCAAACGCACCTCAAAGATGGCACCACCTTCTTGAGCCTCATGCCGACGGTCCCACGCCTGCATGTCGCCTCCGTGATCTTTGACAATGGTGGCTGAAATCGCAAGCCCAAGCCCCATGCCCCGCCCGCTTTCTCGTGTCGTGACAAAGGGTTCCTGAAGATCCTGCAACGCAGCCCCAGCCAAGCCATGCCCCGTATCTGCCACCGAAAACACCGCGCAATTCTCCTTTGCAAACACATGAATGTGCAATTCCGCCTGCGCCATATCCTCCATCGCGTCACAGGCATTGCGCAGAATATTCGTCACCACCTGTTCGATCCGCAACCGGTTCCCACGCACCCGCAGCACCTCTTGGGGCCACACACACTGCACCGAAATCTCGCCTGCCTCGATATTGGGTGCCACAAGTTCCAGCCCCGCTTCTACAGCTGCGCGCAACTCAAAAACCTCAAAGCCTTCATGGCCACTCGTGGCAAAGAACTTCAACTGTCTGGTAATGCCTTCCATACGTGTAACCAGCCCCGCAATATTGCTGCCCAGCCTTTCCGCCCCCTTAGGGTTCATCTCCGCCGCCGCCAGATGGTTGCGCATCGCAGCGATCGGCTGTCCCAACTCATGGGTCACCGATGCCGACAATTGCCCCAATGCCGCCAAACGGCTGGCTTGCGCCAGTTCCTTCTGAGTGGATTTGAGCCGCGCCTCTGCTGTCTTACGCTCCGCGACTTCCACGGCAAGCTGCGCATTGGCCTGCCGCAGCTGCGCCTCCTCTTGCTCTGAACGGCGCAACGCCCGACCAATACGGCGCGCCCGCTGCACCTGAAACACGATCAGCAGGATGCCCGCCAAAACCACAACGACTGCGGTCGCCAACCAACTGCGGGTCACGGCCTGCTCATCACTGGCAAAATAATGTAACTGCCAGCCATCCGGCAAATCCTGTGCCAGAAGATGCAGACGTTCTTCCCCCAAAATTTCAGCGCGATCTGGCGAGGTCTTCTGCCAGCTTAACGGATCAAGTGGTTGACCGGGGAACTGTCTTGCGGCGCGAATGGCCGCCTTCTGCTCCGCATCCAATGGGGTCAAGGTGCGATAAAGCCAATCGGGATCGGACGCCAGCAAAACAACCCCCTGTGCATTGGCCAAAATCACCTGTTCCCCTGCCCGCCGCCAACTGTCTTCCAACCCTGAAAAGCTCTTTTTCAACGCCACAACACCACGGACATCTGCCCCCGCAAACACAGGATCCGCCAGAAAGAACCCCGGCAAACCAGTTGTCGCTCCAATCGCGTAGAGCCGCCCCTGCTCGCCACGCAAAGCGTTTTGAAAATAAGGGCGAAACGCATAGACCTGCCCCACAAAAGAGGTCGGCGTATCAAAATTGGAAGCCGCGATCGTAATGCCTTCAGCGGTCATAAGATAAATCGCATCCAATCCCGCTTTATCCGAAAAATCCTTAAGACGCGCATTCAGCACAAACGTGCTCTGCCCTGCCAGCGCGTCGACCACATAGCTGTCTTGTGCCAAAACATGGGTCAGATGACTGTGTTGCTCAAGTTCGGCAATCACGGTGGAACGATACAGAGAAAGTTGCCCCTCCGCTTTCGCCAGCTCCTCCGCGGAAAAATACTGAAAGGCCGCGCGATTGACAGCAAAGCCAACGCAAAGCGTAAGCAGAAGAGAAACCGTGAGAGAGACACGCGCCATTGGGTCGTCCACCTTTGTCATCCCCAAACCGGGCATATCGTCCCGCAAGCTATCGGAGCAAACCCCAATAGGAAATGCCGAAGTCCCCTTTCTGGCTCAGCCACCGCGCCCCCTTTCCCCGCCTGAACGTCCCCGCACCTGCAAGGTTGCACGGCCGCCTGTCCCGGCTTACATCCTCTGTTATGTTTGCTGACTTTCTCAAACGCCTGACGGCGCCCGCTTCAGATCCCCTGACAGACACTGATGCCAGGTTGGCGCTTGGCGCCCTTCTGGTGCGTATTGCCCGCGCTGATGGGGACTACGATCCACAAGAGGCCACTCGCATCGAACGTATCGTCACAGAGCGCTACGGGCTCAGCCCCTTTGAAGCAACCTCGCTGCGCAAAGAGGCAGAAGCTCTTGAAGCAGAGGCCCCTGATACGGTGCGCTTCACCCGCGCCATTAAGGATGCAGTGCCGCTAGAGGACCGCATCTCTGTGATCGAAGCCATGTGGCAGGTGGTGCTGGCAGATGACGCAAGGGATGCGCGCGAGGATGCTCTTTTGCGTCTGGCGGCCAACCTTCTGGGTGTTTCCGACATGGACAGCGCCCGGGCCCGGCAACGGGTGGAAAAACGCGGCTAGGCACACCTGCCTGAGCACCACTGGTGATAGTGTGACGACCCAAACCGGCGAATCGGAGCCTCAGCCTTTAGCGGTCCCTGCGATTCGTCGAAAATGGGGCAAGTTTCATGCAGAAACGTCTCATCAGGAAGACTATTGCCAAAATATTCATCGCCACCTCGCCCATTTCATCGCCAGTTTGACGGAGGGTGGGAATATGGCAGAGATGCGTAGCTTTTCCCAATTTTTCATAACCTTAGAAGACAGCACTTCGCGCAACGCGCTTCACCTTATACGCAAGGCAATAGAGCGAACGCGCAGGCCGCAAGCAGAATAGGATCTGCAAAGACTGGCAGCCCTTGAGGAAAGCACATATGACGCTGGATCAAATCCGCTCAACTCTTAACCATTTGGTAAGTTGGGCAGCCAAAACGTCCGTCTTGGCCTCTGAGCCGCCCTTTTGAAAGTTGCAATTGCGCAAATTTTCAGTCCTATTTGGGCTCCAAGATCAACCCGACACCGATGGGGACACAGTGAACGACGCCACACCCGTTCTGCAAATTCGCGACCTGCACAAGGCTTATGCCAATCTTGAAGTCATTAAGGGCGTGGATATCACTGCGCACCGCGGCGATGTGGTATCGCTGATTGGCTCCTCCGGGTCTGGTAAGTCCACAATTCTGCGCTGCGCCAACCTTCTGGAACACAGCCAGCAGGGCGACATCCTTTTCAAGGGAGAGCCCGTCACGTGGAGAGGCAGCGGCCATGCCCGCCAGCCCGCCGACCCCAAACAGATCCTGCGCATCCGCACAAATCTGTCGATGGTGTTTCAGCAGTTCAATCTCTGGTCCCACATGACCATCCTGCAAAACGTGATGGAAGCCCCCGTCACTGTTCTGGGCCGCGACAAGGCGGAGGTCGAAGAGGCCGCACACGCCTATCTGGACAAAGTCGGGATCGCCGACAAACACGACGCTTACCCCGCGCAGCTCTCCGGCGGCCAGCAACAGCGCGCAGCCATCGCCCGCGCCCTTGCCATGGAACCGGAAGCCCTGCTGTTTGATGAGCCCACATCCGCGCTTGACCCCGAGCTGGAGCAGGAGGTGGTGCGTGTAATTAAGGCATTGGCCGAAGAGGGCCGTACCATGATGATCGTCACACACGACATGAAGATGGCCCGTGATGTCTCTGACCACGTTGTGTTTTTGCACCAAGGCCTCATCGAAGAAGAAGGCGCCCCGGACGAATTGTTCGGAAACCCGAAATCCGAGCGGTTGAAACAGTTCCTGTCTTCAACCGCCACATAACAACCAAACCATAGGGAGCAATACTATGAAAAATCTGATCCTGAGCACCGCCGCCCTTGCACTGACCGCGGGCGTTGCCATGGCCGAGACCGTCCGTCTGGGCACCGAGGGTCTGTACCCTCCGTACAACTTCATCAACGACGCAGGCGAAGTGGACGGCTTTGAGCGCGAGCTGGGCGACGAGCTGTGCAAACGCGCAGAGCTGACCTGTGAGTGGGTTACCAACGACTGGGACAGCATCGTGCCAAACCTGCAGTCCGGCAACTACGACGCCATCATCGCAGGCATGTCCATCACCGATGAGCGCGAAGAGACCATGGACTTCACTCAGGGCTACACCCAGCCATCTCCTTCCGCATACGCAGCACTCTCTGCTGATGTGGACGTGAACTCCGCCGTGGTTGCCGCTCAGACCAGCACCATCCAATCCGGACATGTGGCCACCACGGGCGCAACTCTCGTTGAATTCCCAACCCCAGACGAAACCGTCGCCGCTGTGAACGCGGGTGAAGTGGACGCAGTTCTGGCAGACAAAGACTTCCTTGCACCAATCGTTGCAGAATCCGAACTGGTCTTCATCAGCGACGTTTACCTCGGTGGCGGCATCGGCATGGCCTTCCGTGAATCCGATGACGAACTGCGCGGCAAGTTTGACGCGGCCATCGCCTCCATGAAAGCAGACGGCACGCTCAACGAGCTGCTCGCAAAATGGGAAATCGAAGGCCAGTTCTAAGCCTTCCCCATGCGAACACGATAAAAGGGGGGGCGCTGCTCCCCCTTTTCCAACCGCCCTTCCCCCCATACCGTGGGCGTTTCCTGCTCCACAAATTTTCACGCGAAACGAACGAGGCCAGCCATTTTTGCCTATTGCTCAGATCCGTCTGTCCTGAACAGTCTGCCTTGGCTCAGTTGCTATCTCACCACCGGGAAGCATATGGCCTTCTATGCCTCATTTGGCACTGTTTTGCTTCTCTTGGCCGTCACCGCCCCCACAGCGCTGCTGTTCGGCCTCGGCGGCGCTATCGCCGCCCGCGCTCGCTTCTTCATGCTGCGCTGGTTTGGCAAAGGCTACATCGCCATCGTACGCGGCGTGCCCGACATCGCCTTCTTCCTGTTCTTCGTCATCGCATTGGATCAGGGCATCGAGTTCCTGCGCCACAAGGTCAAATGTCCCGATTGGAGTGAACCCGTCCGACAGGGCAGCGAGTTCCTCGTCTGTGACATCGCCAAAATGCCACTGAGCAGCTCGCCACAATGGGTGCATGAAATCTACGGCTTCTGGCTCGCGGTTTTCACCTTCGCGATCGTCTTTGGCGCCTTTGCCGCCAACGTGCTCTTTGGCGCCATGCAGGCCGTGCCCCGGGCCCAACTTGAAACCGCCGAAGCCTACGGCATGACACCGCGCCAGACCTTCTGGCGCATCTTGATGCCGCAGATGTGGATCTACGCACTGCCCGGCCTGTCCAACCTCTGGATGGTGCTGATCAAGGCCACTCCACTCCTGTTCCTGCTGGGTGTCGAAGACATCGTCTATTGGGCCCGGGATTTGGGCGCATCCAAAACCGCGCGCTTCACCGACTACCCACATGGCGACTGGCGCATGTGGTACTTCCTTGCCTTGCTGATCTTCTATCTCCTGTTCACACGCGTGTCTGAAATCGCACTGGCGCGCATCACCAAACGTCTCTCACACGGTCAGGCCACGGTTGATGGCGAAGCCCAACGCAAAGCAGGGAGCGCGGCATGAGCTGTATCGAGACCATTCAGGCCTATGCCTTCCGTTCGCTGGGCTACGGCGAACGCCTTCTGCCCCGGTCGGACTTTACCCTCTGTGAGCACTTCACTCTGATCGGTTCCGGCATGATCTGGAATGTCTACTTTGGCGTGCTTGCGGTGATCTCCGGCTTTGTCTTTGCCAATCTGCTCGCGGTGGCCAAGAACTCTCAGAGTCGCTGGGCGCGCAAACCAGCAGAGTGGTTCATCTTCCTGTTCCGTGGCAGCCCGCTGTTCATTCAGTTCTTCTTTGCCTATTTTCTGTTCCTCTCGCTCAAAAGCGTGTCGCCCATTTTCAACCCGCTGTCCTCTGCGGCCATTGGTGCGCTGTTTGTGCTTTTCCTGAACACATCGGCCTATTCGGCGGAAATCTTCTATGGCGCGCTGCGCTCCATCCCCAAGGGGGATATGGAAGCTGCAGATGCCTATGGCTTTACAGGCTGGTATCGCTATCGCCGCATCATGTTCCCAACCATGATGCGCCTTGCATGGCCCGCCTATACCAACGAAGCCATCTTCCTGTTTCATGCGACCACGCTGGTGTATTTTTCCGGCTTCCCCGCATGGCGCCAGCAAGGCGACGCGCTCTACTATGCAGGCTACTTCGCGGATAAAACCTACAACCCGTTTGTGCCCTATCCAATCTTGGCGTTTTATTTCATCCTGCTGACGCTGCTGATCATCTGGATCTTTGGTCTGGTGAACAAACGCCTCAATCGCCATCTGCCGCAAAACACGGTGAAGAAGCTGCGCGTCCGTCCAAACCTTCTGCGCTAGAGACGCCTAAAATCCGAAAATTTTGCAAAGCGCCCGATGGTTAACGCCGGGCGCTTTTGCATTTTTGACACCTACGCAATAACGACGCGATACAGACGCAATACCGACATCGCATTTTTCAGGTTAAAATATCGCTGGACAATTCAAACAACGCCCCTGATATTTTGATCAAATTATTGAAATGGTGACACATGACTTCGGCACATAGCGCAACTTTCCGTATCGGCGCGGTGGATCTGAATGGCCAGCTGCGCGGCAAACGCCTGCCTTCAGCACATTTGGGAAAGCTCAAGAAAGGCGGCGCCCGCCTGCCACTCTCTGCACTTAATCTGGACATGTGGGGCTGTGATATTGAAGACAGCCCACTGGTGTTTGAAAGCGGAGATCAGGATGGTGTCCTGCTCCCAACATGTCGGGGCGCAGTGCCAATGCCTTGGCTCGCGACATCTTCGCAACTGGTCTTAATGTGCCTTAACACAGAAGACGGCGCGCCCTTTCTAGGTGACCCGATTCAGGCGCTTGCAGCTGTTTTGGACAGATTTGCACAGCGCGGCTGGAGCGTGGTTGCGGCCACGGAAATGGAGTTCACCTTGGTGGATGACAGCGGCGACGCAATCACCCCACCGCGCCACCCCAGAGACGGCCGTCAGGTCGAAGCTGCAGAAATCCTGAGTGTCGCAGAATTGGATGCGTTTGATGCGTTCTTCACTGATATCTACGATGGCGCAGCGGCCATGGGCATCCCGCTGCAGACCATGACCAGCGAAGGTGGCATTGGACAATTTGAAGTCACTCTGAACCATCAGGATGCCATGAAAGCCGCGCATGATGCTTTGCTGATCAAGTATTTGCTGCGCGCAACGGCCCGCAATCACGGCTTTGCGGCCACCTTCATGGCCAAGCCTTACCTTGATGATGCCGGCAACGGCATGCATGTTCATTTCTCTGTGGTCGATGCAGACGGCAACAATGTGTTTGATGATGGCACCGAGGCAGGCTCAGATCTTTTGCGCTCTGCTGTGGCTGGTTGCCTTGCCGCGATGCAAGCCTCCACTCTGATCTTTGCCCCCAATGGGCCATCTTATGATCGTTTTGCACCCGGGGCCCATGCACCCACGTCTATTTGCTGGGGCTATGAAAACCGCACCGCCGCCATCCGCATTCCCGGCGGCCCCAGCGCCGCACGGCGCATTGAACACCGCGTCGCCGGAGGCGATGTGAACCCATACCTGATGCTCGCAGCCATTCTTGGCGCTGCCATCGAAGGCATTGATGAAGGTCTCACGCCCCCTGCTCCAGCCAAAGGCAGCGCCTATGAGCAAGACCACCCGCAGTTGGCTCAAAGCTGGGAAGATGCCATTGCGCTGTTTGAAGCGGATGCCTTTATCGCGCGCTGCCTGCCCAAGCAGCTGATCGAAAATCTGATCATGACGAAGCGACAAGAGATGCGTAAACTGGCAGCAATTGCACCTGAGGCCCAGTGGAAAACCTACCTCGAACGTGTATGACACGCTTGCGTCAACCCTGTCGCAACGCTACGCTAAATTTGATCAAATTCTGGTGACATATGAAAATCGGCATCCTACTGACCGGCCACGCCCCTGAGGAGCTTAAACCCCACTACGGCGACTATATCGCGATGTTCAAATCCCTTCTCTCAGGACAGGATTTTGAGTTTGACGGCTATAAGGTTGTGGATGGGGAATTTCCAAATTCTGTAACAGACGCAGATGGTTGGTTGATCACTGGGTCAAAACATGGGGTCTATGAAGATCACGACTGGATCCCGCCGCTTGAGGATTTCATCCGCGAGTCAGTGACCATGAACATCCCCATGGTCGGCGTCTGTTTTGGCCATCAAATCATCGCCCAAGCTCTTGGTGGCAAAGTAGAAAAATTTGACGGCGGCTGGGCTGTAGGTCATCAGACCTATGACTTTTCCGGCACCAAACTGGCCATGAACGCCTGGCATCAGGATCAGGTTGTCGAACTTGCTCCAGGTGCCACCACAATTGCATGCAACGACTTCTGTCAACACGCCGCAATCCTCTACGGTGACCGCGCATTGACTGTTCAGGCGCACCCTGAATTTTCAGCTGATTTTGTCGATGGCTTGATCAATACGCGCGGCCGCGGCGTTGTTCCTGACGAGGTTCTGGAAGCCGCCATCGACCAGCTTGATGAGCCGACCGCAAGCCAAACAATTGCAGATCAATTTGCAGATTTCTTCCGTCAAGAGAGGCCCCGATGACCGACTGGCTATCCCAAACCCCCGAAGCTGCCCGCGCCTATCTCGAAGGGCACCGGCTTGACGAAGTCGAATGTATCATTTCAGACCTACCCGGCATCGCCCGTGGCAAGGCCGTTCCTGCCAGCAAATTCGCCCGACAGGAATATTTCCACCTGCCAGATTCGATTTTTTATCAAACGATCACAGGGGATTGGGGAGAAGCAGCCGGCGAGGATGGCTTCATCGAAAAGGATATGATCCTGCGCCCCGACTGGAGCACGGCGACTGCTGCACCTTGGACAGGTGACTGGACGCTTCAGGTCATTCACGACGCTTTTGACACGGACGGCATCCCAGTTCCATTCAGCCCACGCAATGTTCTGAAACGGGTCGTGGATCTCTATCGCGCCAAAGGCTGGGAGCCTGTTGTCGCGCCTGAGATGGAATTCTTCCTCGTGGCCCGCAACACGGACCCGGCACAAGGCATCAAGCCAATGATGGGCCGCTCTGGCCGCCCCGCCGCCGCACGTCAGGCCTACTCCATGACCGCAGTAGATGAGTTTGGTCCAGTCATCGACGACATCTATGATTTTGCCGAGGCGCAGGGATTTGAAATTGACGGCATCACGCAGGAAGGCGGCGCCGGTCAGCTCGAAATCAACATGGTGCATGGCGATCCGGTCAAACTCGCCGATGAGGTGTTCTATTTCAAACGCCTGATCCGCGAAGCTGCCCTGCGTCATGATTGCTATGCCACCTTCATGGCCAAACCCATCGAGAATGAGCCCGGCAGCGCAATGCATATCCATCACTCTGTGATCGATATCGAAACGGGCCAGAACATCTTTTCTGGTCCGCAAGGCGGCGATACGGATGCGTTTTTCCACTTTATCGCAGGCTTGCAAAATCACTTGCCCGCAGCCATCGCTGTGCTGGCACCCTATGTGAACTCATATCGTCGCTACGTGCGCGATCACGCCGCCCCCATCAACTTGGAATGGGCACGTGACAACCGCACCACCGGCATTCGTATTCCTATTTCGTCGCCCCAAGCCCGCCGGGTGGAAAACCGCATCGCGGGCATGGACTGCAACCCCTATCTTGGCATCGCAGCCTCTCTCGCCTGCGGCTATCTTGGCCTCATCGAGCAAGAGCGTCCCGACAAGCAGTTCAAGGGCGACGCCTATGATGGCGAAGAAGCCATTCCCCGCATTCTTGGCGGCGCGCTGGACCTCTTTGATCAAGCAACCTCATTGCATGAAGTCCTTGGGCCTGATTTCTGCCGCGTCTACTCCATTGTAAAGCGCGCCGAATATGAAGAATTCCTATCGGTCATTTCGCCCTGGGAACGGGAACACCTGCTGCTCAACGTGTAAGAGTATCTCTGAGAAAGCGCTCTGATGAACTTGCTATATGCCAATGATAAAAAAGGGCATTACCCTCAAAGCTGGTATGCAGCGACGACACAGCCGCTCTCTAAGTTCTCCGCCTTAACAGCGGATATCCGCGCCGATGTTTGCGTCATCGGTGGGGGCTTCACCGGGCTGTCTGCGGCACTTCACCTTGCGCAAGCTGGTCGCAAGGTGGTGCTTCTAGAGGCGCATCGCGTTGGTTTTGGCGCGTCAGGCCGCAATGGCGGGCAGCTTGGCAGCGGCCAGCGTATGGAGCAGGATGATCTCGAAACACTCATGGGTGCGGATGATGCACGCAAGCTCTGGGATCTTGCGGAAGACGCCAAAGACCGCGTCAAAGCGCTGATCAGCACACACGACATCGCCTGTCATTACAAACCCGGCATTGCGCATGCAGGGTTTACGAAACGGGACGTCGCCGCCGAACACACCTATGTTGAGCACCTGCAAAACCGCTACAACTACGATCAAATCCAGCCGCTTGATCAGGCCCAGATGGCGGCGCTTTGCCCCTCCCCCAAATATGTCGGTGGCTCGCTTGATATGGGCGCAGGGCATTTGCACCCTTTGGCATTTGCTCTGGGTCTGGCCAGGGCAGCGGATGACGCGGGCGCCCTGATATATGAGGCCAGTCAGGTCACGAAAATTGAGGCCGGGTCGCGGGTCGCAATTCAAACCGAAACCGGTAAAGTCACAGCAGATCAGCTGATCTTGGCCTGCAACGGCTATCTCGGCGGGCTTGAACCCAAAGTGGCCAGCCGTGTGATGCCCATCAACAATTTTATCGCCGCCACAGAACCTCTGGGGGCGGACACCGTCAAAGTGCTGACACAGGACGTCGCGGTTGCAGATACCAAATTCGTCGTCAACTACTTCCGCCTCAGCCATGACAACCGGCTATTGTTCGGCGGTGGCGAAAGCTACGGCTATCGGTTTCCCGCTGACATCGCCGCAACCGTGCGCAAACCCATGTTGGAGATTTTCCCGCATCTTAAGGACGTGCGCATCGACTATGCTTGGGGCGGCACACTGGCAATCACCATGAAACGCATGCCCTATCTGCGCCGTCTCCGGCCCAACGTGCTGACGGCATCGGGCTATAGCGGACATGGTGTCGGCACCGCCACACATGCGGGCCAACTCATGGCCATGGCGCTATGTGGTGAAAGCGAAGGCTTTGACACAATGGCGCGCGTGCCAGCAACGCCATTTCCCGGCGGTGCTCGACTGCGCAGCCCTCTCTTGGCTTTGGCCATGACATGGTATGCCATGCGAGATCGCTTGGGAGTCTGAGCGCCCCTTCCCGGCTGAGCATAGTTTCGCCGGTTTTCCCATTCGTCATGAAATTTTCACACCGCGCGCGGTGTTTTAACTGGTTTGCCAACCTTCATTGTTTTATATTTTTGAAAACCCAACTTAAGAAAGTTGAAAACTATGACACTTCCTCCCAATGTTTATGACGCCGAGCCGATCCCGGAAGCTGCGCGCGCCGAGATCGAACGCCTTCTGCAAACCGGGGATCTGTTTCGCTACACAGCGGCTGAAAATGCACCGGTTGCCCTTTTGGAAGCCGAATTTGCGGCCTTGCTGGGCAGCAAATATGCGCTGGCCGTGTCTTCCTGCTCCGCTGCGCTGTTCTTATCGTTGAAGGCTCTCGGCCTGCCGCGCGATGCAAGGGTGCTTTTGCCGGGCTTTACCTTTGCTGCCGTGCCTTCCTCTGTTGTGCACGCCGATCTGGTGCCTGTGCTCTGTGAAGTTGGCGCCAACTATCGCATCGACATCGCAGATTTTGAAAAACGCCTGCAAGACAATATTTCTGCGGTTATCATCAGTCACATGCGCGGCCATACCTCTGATATGGATACGATCATGGCGCTGTGCGAAGCACGTGATATCCCGGTGATTGAAGATGCAGCACATAGCCTTGGCACAACCTGGCATGGCCAGAACATTGGCACCATCGGCAAAGTTGGGTGCTTCTCCTTCCAGTCCTACAAGCTGGTAAACTCTGGTGAAGGGGGCATCATGGTATCGGACGACCCCGATCTGATCGCCCGTGCTGTGATTATGTCTGGCGCCTATGAGCATAATTGGAAAAAGCATAAAGCGCCTGAGGGCGACAACACCGGAGAATTGGCCGAAGCTTTTGCACGGTGGCAAAATAAACTGCCACTCTACAACTTGCGTCTCTCCAACCTCGCGGCGGTGGTCATACGCCCTCAGTTGGGTGAGGTTACTCGCCGTGTGCGGGACGGCCGCACCAACCATGATTATGTTGCAAACCTGCTCAATGCGTCTCAATGGCTGCAAGTGCCTGAAAAGCTCGCCCCAGAAGAGCGCGCGCCGGACTCCATCCAGTTCAATCTGGAAGGCATGGACAACGCACAAATCCTTGCGTTCCAAGAGGCCGCCAACGCACGCGGTGTGAAAGTGCAGGTTTTTGGACAATCCACTGACAATGCGCGTGCCTTCTGGAACTGGCAATTTGTTCCTGAAAAGCAAGAGCTTCCCCAAACCCGCGCCATGCTCATGTGCGCCTGCGACGTGCGGCTGCCTGCACGTCTCACACGTGAGGAACTGAATGTGATTGCAGACGCTCTCACAGGAGCTGCACAGGATGTTATGGGATCATCGCGTGCCTACGGCACCTGATACGACTGCAGACGCTAAATTTGGCTTGCTTTTGCGTATTGGCCCCGGAAGGGCATGTGCAAAAGCACGCCGCCGTCACGTAGCTGAACGCGCCTATTGCAAAACCAGAGGCTGCTGCATCCAAGCCCTAAGGGCCGCTGTAGTTGCCTCCGGTTGCTCCAAGACGGGCAAATGACCCGCCTCTTTGATCACTTCCAGCCGCGCATAGGGAATCAACTCCGCCATAAAGCTGTGGCGCTTGGGCGGCGTTAAACCGTCATACTCACCGCATAAGACAAGCGCAGGGCATTTGCAGCGGCGCAAAACACCCTGCTGATCTGCACGCCGCTGAAGAGCGCGCGCCTGACGGATCAGAACATCAGCCCCCAGATTACGTCCCATATCTTGAACCAGCGCGAGGATCTCATTGCGTTGCAAACCGGGAGCCAGATACTCTGGCCGCATGAAGCCGGCGAGCACCTCATCTAACCGGCCGCTGCGCGCACCAACAATCATAGGTTCGTAAGTCGCCGCACTCGCCGGAGTTTCGGCCAGAGGGTTGGTGTCCATCAAAGCGATACGCGTTATGCGTTCAGGCGCTTTACGCAGAATCTCCATCGCAACAATGCCCCCCATGCTCAAGCCAGCCAAGGCAAACTTTGCAGGCAAGTTTGGCAAAATGGAGGACACGATATCGCTGATACGCTCACCGTGGGTAATGGGGGCCACCATGACAGGATGATCTTTGCCAAGTTCGGTCAACTGATGTGCATAAAGCCGCGCGTCACACATCATACCCGGCAAAAATACAATCGGTTCCTGCATCATGTTTCCCCCACCTACTATCTTCTGTAGCGCACCTTTGACACAGCCATCACTCAGGTCAACCTATGCTGGTGAATAACCCTTCCATCGAAAGCCCCGCTCTGCAGATAACGCAAAGATTGGACTGTAGTCACTTCCCAGACATGGCCGTCAGCACATGAGGCATCTTATTCTATGACCGAAGCAGAAATCACCTCTTCGACCTTCTGCTCAATCAACGCCAGACAATCTTCATCGGAAAATCGATGATCCTTGTTCTTGACCATAAGGAGTTGAATGTCCGCCCCTTCGGCATGGTCCAAAAGACGATAGGCCACTTCGGAGCGCACGGCCTCGTCGGCTGTTCCCTGCAAGAAACGTGTCGGAAATGGCAGCGTCAAAGCCTCCCGCAACAAAAGTCGCTTGCGCCCATCTTCGATCATCCGCTTGGTGACGATATACGGGTCCATGTAATCAGAGGGCAACTCCACCTGCCCATCCTGCTCCAAGGCCGCTTTCTGGGCTTCACTAAACCCGGCCCAATAACTGTCTTCCGTAAAATCAGGCGCGGCGGCAATTGTCACCATGCCCGCGATACGTTCCGGAATGGCTTTGGCCAACAGCAGCGCCTGCCATCCTCCCATTGAAGAGCCGACAACCACCAAAGGCCCCTGTGTTAACGCAGCAACAGCAGCCAATGTATCTTCGTGCCAATCGCCAATGCAGCCCTCTTCAAAACGGCCGCTGCTTTCACCGTGTCCAGAATAGTCAAACCGCAGAAAGGCCTGACCTCGCGCTTTGGCCCATGCCTCCAGGTGCACTGCCTTGGTGCCTTCCATATCGGATTTCAGCCCGCCCAAGAAAACAATGGTCGGACCAGCACTGCCACTTTTGTGATAGGCAATGCGGCGTCCCTGCGGCGTGTCATAGAATTGCGTAACGCTCATGTCGGAATTCTCTCCCTGATTTCCCCGAACCTTAGCCCTCTGTTTGCGCGGGATAAACCCCGCTTGACTTGACTTGGCCTAAGGTTCAGAAAGCGGGCGAACCATATACCCGCAACCGGGCGTTCCGTGGGCGCCAAACTGACGAGGAGCTTGAGGCTGATGGCCGAAATTTCTCTTTCTTTCCCCGATGGCAATGCACGTTCTTACGAGAGCGGCGTGACCCCTGCTGAGGTCGCAGCATCCATTTCCACCTCCCTTGGCAAAAAAGCCATCTCCGCAACCGTGGATGGCCAGCATTGGGACCTGCATTGGCCGATTGATGCGGATGCGTCCATTGCGATCAACACCCTCAAAGACAATGACGCCGAAGCGCTGGAGCTGATCCGGCACGACTGCGCCCACATCATGGCCCGCGCTGTGCAGGAAATCTGGCCAGACGTCAAAGTCACCATCGGCCCGGTGATCGAGCATGGCTGGTACTATGACTTTGACCGCGAAGAACCTTTCACCCCCGAAGATCTCGGTCTCATCGAAAAGAAGATGAAAGAAATCATCAACAAGCGTGAGCCTGTGACCACCGAAGTCTGGGAACGTGACCGGGCGATTGCACACTACAAGGCCAATAATGAGCCTTACAAAGTGGAGCTGATCGACAGCATTCCGGGTGACGAGCCTCTGCGCATGTATTGGCACGGCCACTGGCAGGATCTCTGCCGCGGCCCGCACCTCGCCCACACAGGTCAGGTCCCGGCAGATGGCTTCAAGCTGATGTCCGTGGCAGGCGCCTACTGGCGTGGTGACAGTGATCGCCAGATGCTGCAACGTATCTACGGCCTGGCCTTTAAGAACAAAGAAGACCTCAAAGCCCACCTGCACATGCTGGAAGAGGCCGAAAAACGCGACCACCGCAAACTGGGCCGCGAAATGAACCTGTTCCATATGCAGGAAGAGGCACCCGGACAAATTTTCTGGCATCCAAATGGATGGCGCGTCTACACAACCTTGCAAGACTACATGCGCCGCAAGCAAAGCTCTGGCGGCTACGTCGAAGTCAACACACCGCAGGTGGTGGACCGCAAGCTCTGGGAAGCCTCCGGTCACTGGGACAAGTATCAAGAAAACATGTTCATCGTCGAAGTGGACGAAGACCACGCACGTGAAAAAGCGGTCAACGCGCTTAAGCCCATGAACTGCCCCTGCCACGTGCAGATCTTCAATCAAGGTCTGAAATCGTATCGCGATCTGCCTCTGCGAATGGCCGAATTTGGCTCCTGCGCCCGCTATGAGCCCTCAGGGGCATTGCATGGTATCATGCGTGTGCGTGGCTTTACTCAAGATGACGGCCATATTTTCTGCACCGAAGATCAAATTACGTCTGAGACCAAGAAGTTCATCGACTTCCTTGCAGAAATTTATGGCGATCTTGGCTTTCATGACTGGACCATCAAGCTCTCCACACGCCCCGAAAAGCGTATCGGGTCAGAGGAAAGCTGGGATTACGCAGAAAAAGCACTTGGTGATGCCTGCAACGCGGCTGGTCACGAGTTTGAAATCCTGGAAGGCGAAGGTGCCTTTTATGGTCCAAAACTTGAATTCACTCTGACCGACGCTATCGGGCGGAACTGGCAATGCGGCACACTGCAGGTGGATCCAAACCTGCCGGAACGTCTTGATGCAACCTACATTGGTGCAGATGGCGAAAAACACCGCCCCATTATGCTACACCGCGCGACACTCGGCTCCTTTGAACGTTTCATCGGGATCTTGATCGAAGAACACGCCGGCAAACTGCCGTTCTGGCTGGCTCCGCGTCAGGTGGTCGTCGCCGCCATTGTCTCAGATGCAGATGACTATTGTCTGGAAGTGGTTGAGGCGCTCAAGGCAGCAGGCGTGCGCGCCGAAGCTGACCTGCGCAACGAAAAGATCAACTACAAAGTCCGCGAACACTCTGTCGGCAAAGTGCCTGTGATCCTTGCCATCGGCAAAAAGGAAGTGGAAGAGCGGACAGTTTCCACCCGTCGTCTTGGGGAAAAACAAAGCAAAGTCCAGCCTTTGGACGAAATCGTGAGCCAATTGTCACAAGAGGCAACGCCGCCCGATCTGGCCTAACAGCTTTTGCAACATTTCAGCAGGCGCGTTACGGGAAACCGGGCGCGCCTGTTTCATTTTAAGGGAATTCTAACCTTCCTGCGCTGGAATCTTCACGAAACCGTAACGGCTGCTAACGCATCCGTGACACACAGCCCCGTTACTGGAAGTATGCACAATTGCAGGGCTATTGTTTGGTCATGCCCCGGCGCAAACAGCTTCGCGGCGGGCCGAGTTCAACCGTATCAAAGGGAAGAGATATTATGTCCAAGACTGTCAAAACCATCGCCGTAGCAGGCGCCGTTGCCGCAGCACTGACCGCACATGCCACCACCGCATCTGCAGCAGGCAAAGAAAAATGCTATGGCGTGTCTCTGGCAGGCGCCAACGATTGCGCCGCGGGTCCAGGCACCACCTGCGCCGGCACCTCCACCGTTGACTATCAGGGCAACGCTTGGAAACTGGTTGATGCTGGCACCTGCGTAGACATGGAACTGCCCGCACTGGCAGACGGCACACCCCGCGTCGGCTCCCTGGAAGTGCTGGATCGCGACCTGCCAAAGAGCTAAGCCTATTTTGCGAAGCTCCGGCCCGTTTCGGGGCTTCGCCCTCCTGTCCCCTAAACCGACAGAATTTTGATAGACTGCTGACAGTTCAGATCTCAAACGACTCACAACTGCAGCATAAAGGACCCCCCAAATGGCTCATTCCGCCAAGACAATCTCTGTTCTAGGAGCGATTTCAGCTGCTCTTGCACTTCAGGCAGCACCTGCTGAAGCGGCCAAGAAAGAAAAGTGTTTTGGCATTTCCTTAGCCGGAAAAAATGATTGCGCAGCAGGGCCTGGCACATCTTGTGCAGGCACCTCCACTGTCGACTATCAAGGCGATGCCTGGACATTGGTTGATGAGGGCACCTGCTTGAATTTGGACCTGCCCGATATGGCTGACGGAACGCCGCGCACACCCTCCCTTGAAGCCCTGACCAGAGATTTGCCTGCCTAAAGGTGCTGCCATGTTTGATGCTCAACACTCTCCAGATCACCTGCCAAACCGACCAGGCGTGGGATACAAACCACAACACTATACCAGCCTGATCGAAAATCCTGGCACCGTGGGCTGGCTGGAAATCCACGCAGAAAACTACATGGGAGATGGCGGTCGGCCGATTGCACAACTGCGCCAATTGTCAGAACGCTTTCCAATCTCAGTACATGGCGTCGGACTGTCGATTGGCGGCGAAGGGGCACTTGATGCCGATCACCTCGCCCGCCTCAAACATCTGGTAGATTGGCTGAACCCAACTGTGTTTTCGGAGCATCTTGCATGGAGCACACATGAGGGCGCTTTTCTGAACGATTTGCTGCCCCTGCCCTATACACAAGACACGTTGAACCGTGTGGCGGATCACATTGATCTCCTGCAGGAAACGCTGGGCCGTCAAATGATGCTCGAAAACCCCTCCAGCTATCTGGCGTTTGACGAAAGCACATGGTCAGAGCCGGATTTTCTGCGCGAAGTGTCTAATCGTACGGGCTGTGGTTTGTTGCTGGATGTAAACAACGTTTTTGTCTCCGCCACCAATCTGAACTATGATCCGAAACAATACATCGCCGACTACCCGCTTGAGAAAGTCGGAGAAATTCACCTCGGCGGCCATGATGAAGACGAAGATGATCATGGCAAACCTCTCCTCATCGACAGCCATGGCGCCCCGGTTGTGGATCCGGTTTGGGCTTTGCTGGACCATACGCTGTCCCTGTCCGGCCCCCGCCCTATTCTGATCGAATGGGACACCGATGTACCGGAATGGACTGTTCTGCATGCAGAGGCCCTGCGCGCGGATAAAGCGCTGTCAAAGGTAATGTCATGACAGTCACGCAGACCACATTCCGAGATGCCATCTTTGATGGTGCGCAAGAGCGCCCTCTTGGACTTTCTGATGCCATTGGTCAGCCCGCGGGGCGGCGTTTTGATGTGTATCGCAACAACGTGGCCGTTTCGCTCAGCGAAGCGCTCGCTACAGGCTTTCCAACCATTGCCAAATTGCTTGGCGAGGAAAATTTCAATGCAATTGCGGGCATTTTTCTGCGGCAGTTCCCGCCCACATCTCCCATGATGATGCACTACGGTGCTGACTTCCCAACTTTTCTGGAGAGCTTCGAACCTCTGGCGCATTTGGGCTATCTGGGCGATGTCGCCCGTTTGGAGCTGGGCCTGCGCCGTTCCTATCATGCCGCAGACAGCACCGGTGTGGCCCCGGAAACACTCGCTGAAATTCCACAGGATAAGCTGGTGGACATCACAGCCAATTTCGCCCCAGCCGTCTCCGTGCAACGCTCCTCCTGGCCGATCCACGCCATCTGGGCTTTCAACATGCAGGATGGCCCCAAGCCTGCGGCAGTGGCACAGGATGTGCTGATCCTACGGCCTGAATATGATCCGCTGCCCCATGTGCTGCCACCCGGCGCATATGAATGTGTCACAGCCCTTATGGCGGGTGCCAAGCTTGGCACCGCCGCAGAATTTGGAACCGAGGCCGACGAAGGTTTTGATCTTGGTGCAACTCTGGGCCTTCTGCTGACCGGCAACGCCCTCACATCTTTTGACGTCCCTAGCTGACCGGAGAGTCTCATGACACGCCTTATCTCGCAATACACCGACCTTCTGGATAGGCTGAATCGCCTTGATTGGCTGGTACCGACATTGGCACGCCTGACTTTTGTCGCCGTCCTGTTTTTCTATTTCTGGAACTCAGCCCTGCTCAAAATTGACGGCTCAATCTTCTCCCCTTCGTCTGGAGCCTTCGGACAAATCTTCCCGAAAGCCGCAGAAGCTGTGCTTTGGGATGTAACCCAAATGAGCTTCTTTCAACGGATTGTCATTCTGGCAGGCACCATTGCAGAGTTTGTTTTACCCGTCTTGATCGTCATCGGCCTGCTCACACGGGTCGCCGCTTTCGGGATGATTGGATTTATCATCGTACAAACCATCGTGGATGTGACAGGCCATGGCGTTGCGCTGGGTGGTTTCTTTGACAGCGCTCAAGGCCTGATTGATCAGCGTGCCATGTGGGTGCTGCTCTTCGCGGTACTCGTGTTCAAAGGCGCAGGCCCAATTTCTGTAGACGCCATTTTTGGCAAACGCGCGTCAGAATAAGGAAATCCCGACCCTCCATCAATACGAAAAGCCCGCGCAGATGCGCGGGCTTTTGCGTTTTAGGTCAATTCAGCCTCAATTTCTTTCGTCCAACCTAGGAAAAATTTACCATCTTGCTCAATTAGTGGACGTTTCATCAGTGTCGGATGGCGCATCAAAAGGGAGATTGGGGCCTCTTCGCGCTCATCTTCGCCTAAATTTCGCCAGGTGGTTGATCTTTTATTCACCAATGAGTCTTGAAATTGCTCATATGCGGAATTTAGAATTTCTTCGGGAACACCCGTATTTCGTACATCTACAAAATCCACCTCTCCTAAAGATTTCATAGCCTTACGACAGGTATCGCAGTTCTTTAGACCATAGACGATCGTCATCTTTCTCACTCCTAGTCAGCGCCCTAGACGGCATAGCCGAGTTGATTTTAAATTTCACTGCGGTTTTGCTTGATTTTTGACAAGAGCGTGCAATCCTTTGAAGGGTGCATTGGTTTCAACAATCCGCTTCATGCACGCGGGAAAAGAGATTTTTGTTCCTCCGGGATTTTGTCCCCGGATAGACTAAAATGAATATAGAGGAGAACGGTATGCCACGCGGTACCGTAAAATGGTTTAACACCACCAAAGGCTTTGGATTCATTGAGCCAGAAGAAGGCGGGAAAGATGTATTTGTACATATTTCCGTTGTGGAACGGTCCGGCCTTAAGGGCCTGTCCGACAATCAAAAAGTCGAGTTTGAAATGACCCAAGGGCGAGATGGCCGGGACATGGCCGGCGAACTCAAACTGCTTTGATGGGAATGGGGTGCAATTACGCGCCCCTTTCCTTTTCACACTTGAGAGGCCGTCAGACTAAGGGCAATGCTCAATAGGATTAGGAGCACCCCTTGGCGCCCGGAGGGCAGCTTGAATGACGATACGCTGAACGTCCGGCTCGATTAACATAGGGCTCTGATGTGTTAGCTGTGCCACAGCAAATCACTCCGCCCACTGTAATAGGCTCCAACCCGTATGGGCAGTAGTTTTCCCGTGCGGGATAAGGATGCAACAAAACCCCCTCAGGCTGATTAACAGGGCCAATTTGCGGAGCATTCGAGCTCCAGTTTTGCGCATGGCCCGGTGCAGACAGGGTAACAAGGGCCGTAACGGCCAAAAGAAAAAAGCGCGTCATGAGACATGAGCTCCGGTGATAGCAATAACTTGGTTAATGGAAATCACCCTAGGACCAGCACGCGATGCCTGTCAAATACACGAGTAGAGACAAACCGTTTCTCAACGAATTGTCTCAGCGCCGAATGTACTCGCAGACCTCACACGGTATCTGAGCGCCCTCTAAAGGCCGCCGCGAAATCACATCCCAGTTTTTGGTGTCGAAATCCGGGAAAAATGTATCGGCATCATCCACTTTCATAGCAACTTCCGTGATCAGCAGCCGATGTGCGATATCCAGCATTTCGCGGTAAATCCCCGCCCCTCCAATGCCGTAGATCCGATCATAACCCTGCGCAGTCGCCAGTGCCACCGCATCTGCAACCGATGGCGCGACACATTCTGCAACATCGGGTTGCGACGACACGACGATGTTGAAGCGCTTGGGCAACGGCTTCACCGGCAGGCTATCCCAGGTATTCCGCCCCATAATCAACGCGCCACCAAGGGTTTCGCGCTGAAAAGTCTTCAGATCCTCAGGAATGTGCCAAGGAATATCGCCATCCCGACCAATTGCTCCATTTTCGGCGCGCGCAACAACCAGTGTAATCATGCCTTATACCGCCACCGGGGCCGGTATTCCGGGGTCAGGATCATATCCAACAATCTCAAAATCCTCATAGGTAAAGTCAAAAATCGAAGGCACCTGTCGCTTGATTTTCAACTCTGGCAAAGCCTTTGGGCTGCGTGAAAGCTGGAGCTGCACCTGCTCCATATGGTTGGAGTAGATATGCGCATCCCCGATGGAATGCACGAAATCCCCCACTTCATAGCCGGTGACATGTGCCAACATATGCTGCAAAATCGCATAAGATGCGATGTTGAATGGCACTCCAAGAAACATGTCCGCGGAACGTTGATAAAGCTGCAGGTGCAGCTTGTTGTTCAAAACCCGAACCTGCCACATCGTATGACAAGGCGGTAGCGCCATGTTCGGCACATCCACCGGATTCCAGGCACTCACAATCAGGCGCCGGCTGTCAGGCGTGGTTTTGATCATCTCAACCAGCGTCTCAATTTGGTCAACACCACCAAAGTCGCGCCATTGCTTACCATAGACCGGCCCGAGATCTCCATTTTCATCGGCCCATTCATCCCATATGGTGACCCGATTTTCCTGCAGATACTTGATGTTCGTATCCCCTGCGAGGAACCAAAGCAGCTCGTAAATGATCCCACGCAAGTAGAGCTTCTTGGTGGTCACCAAAGGAAAACCTTCCGAAGATGGATAGCGCGCCTGTAGACCAAAGTAGGAGATCGTCCCAGTGCCCGTACGATCTGTTGATCGTTCTCCGTGCTCCAGAATGGTGCTCAAAGCATCATGATATTGCTGCACTTAGCACCTCTTTCTCAACTGCGCGGCATTTCTTACCTGAACAAATATCAGTCTGCACGACTTATTCCACCATTTCTTGAGGCGATGTCTTCAGCAGCAAAGCCAGAAGACAGCAACAAACACATGCCCCTCTTTCGCAAGCGATCAAATGTTTGCCCCGCACCGAAGGCTCTGGCCAACGTTGGCGCTAACTGGTCTTATGTGGCGAAACGAGTCAAAGGAAACCAACATGCACGTGAAATACCTTCACACAATGGTCCGGGTTGCGGATCTGGAGGCCTCAATGGCGTTTTATGCGCTGTTCGGCCTCAAAGAAATCAAGCGCTATGACAGCGATGAAGGCCGCTTCTCTCTGGTGTATTTGGCCGCAGATGGCGATCACGACGCGCCACTTGAACTCACCTACAACTGGGATGGGGATGAAGGCTTGCCATCTGACAGCCGACACTTCGGTCACCTCGCCTATGAAGTCGGCAACATTTACGAAATGTGTCAGCATCTCGCCGACAACGGGGTTGTTATCAATCGCCCACCGCGCGATGGCCGCATGGCTTTTGTGCGGTCCCCTGACAACATTTCCATCGAGTTGCTGCAACAGGGCGATGCCCTACCTCCCGCTGAACCTTGGGTCAGCATGGAGAGTACCGGTCATTGGTGATGCCTAGCACAAGCTGCCATTGAGCCAGGAGAGCCCCTTGAGGGCTGCGAACTGCGATACAGCGCAAGCTTGCAAGGGTAGTTTCTGTGTTTGCCTCAAAGCAAATTTCACACCCAGAGATGCGTGCGGGGCTTCGGGAACGGCTGAAGCTCTAAAGCTTACAAAACATATAGAATGACAAACGGAAACGGCGCGCCTTGCCCCTTCTGTGGGCGGCGCGCAAAAGCTACGGAATCCCCGTTCTAGGGTGTCCGGGCGACCTTAGTAAATGTATCGGATCTGGTCGGTCCAATAGCGCTCAACACGGCGCAACGCGTGGGTGATCTGCTCAATACCGTCTTCTCCGAGCACACCTTTGGCCTGCAACCCTTCCGCATGGCGCGCAAAGAGGGCGGAAATCACGTCACGGATCTCACGACCGCGATCGGTGAGACGCACGCGTACAGACCGGCGATCAATCTCGCAGCGTTGATGATGCATATAGCCTGCATCCACAAGTTTCTTGAGGTTGTAGCTCACATTAGAGCCCTGATAGTATCCGCGTGTTTTCAGTTCGCCTGCGGTCACTTCATTGTCGCCGATATTGAACAACAGCAGCGCCTGCACTGCGTTGATCTCTATCACACCAACCCGCTCGAACTCATCCTTGATCACATCCAGCAAAAGCCGGTGAAGACGCTCAACAAGCGCCAACGAGTCCAGATAGTCAGCCATGAACGACTGCTCTGTCCCGTTTTCCATTGATGAATGAAAGCTCATTCTTTTACTCCGTCAGCTTATCTAAGGAACAAGACTGACGGAAAAAGCCCAACAATAGGTTAAACCATCCAAAAGACGTCACAAATTCGCGTCAATTTGGCCCGCTGATCGTCGTAGAAATGCGCGAAATCAATCCATCATAGGCATCAGGGGCGGGCTTTTGCCCCGTAACCCATTGATATAAATCCTGATCATTTTCATGCAAAAGAGCATCATACAGATCCAGAGCCTGTGCATCCATTTCTGCAAGGTTTTCATCGGCAAAACGCGCCAGAATGATATCCATTTCTTTTATGCCACGGCGCATCGAACGCATTTTCATCCGCTTGAGACGATTCTCGTAAGTTTCCTGCGGCTGGGACTGGGACAGATCAGACATGTTCAAACCTTTTTGCGCAGCGACTTTTCCAGCCGTGCCAAACGCTCAAGATCGCGCTTCATACTCATGCGAATATTGCGAATTTCCGTCATAATGGCAACCAGACCGGCCTCTGAACTGTCGCTCCCATCGGAAAGGTCAACACCTTCACCATCTCCGGTCAAAAGCCATCCCACAGTAACATTCAAAAGCCCTGCCATCATGGACAACCTGTTGGCGCGCGGCTCGCTCAGGTCTTCTTCCCAAGCTATGATGGTACTTTTCTTGACGCCAAGCCGTTTGGCGAACTCACCGGGCTTGAGCCCGGCTGCTTCCCGTGCCGCCGCAAGGCGATCGCCGAAGGTCGCAACGTCGCCTCCGTACCAATAGTCTTCAGAAAGCGCCTGTTCCGGCATCTCTTCTACTTGATCTTGGGGCATTTTCGGCTCTCCGGCGCTTCTTTCTTGAACGGCATTCCCGCGCACCCTAAGACATGAGAGCACCGATTACAAACGAGGCCCTGATCATGTCTTTCCTGTCTAACACACTTTCCCGCGTGAAGCCCTCTCCAACCATCGCGATGACAGCAAAGACCGCCGAACTGAAGGCGGCCGGGCGTGACGTGATTGGCCTCAGCGCAGGCGAACCGGACTTTGATACGCCGCAGAACATTAAAGACGCTGCCGTTGCGGCAATTGCTGCTGGTAAGACAAAATACACTGCGCCGGACGGTATTCCGGAATTGAAGCAGGCAATCTGCGCAAAACTAAAACGCGATAACGGCTTGGAATACGTACCTGCACAAATCTCGGTTGGTACAGGCGGCAAGCAGACGCTTTACAATGCCCTCATGGCAACGCTGAATGAGGGAGATGAAGTTGTCATCCCTGCGCCCTACTGGGTCAGCTACCCCGATATGGTGCTTCTCGCCGGGGGGACGCCCGTGATTGCAGAAACCTCTTTGCAGACCAACTTCAAGCTGACGGCAGATCAACTTGAAGCAGCCCTCACCCCCAAAACCAAATGGTTCATCTTCAACTCCCCGTCCAATCCAACAGGTACGGGCTACTCACGCGAAGAGCTCAAACAGCTCACCGATGTGCTGATGCGCCACCCTCATGTCTGGATCATGACGGACGATATGTACGAGCATCTCGCTTATGACGGCTTTGAGTTCTGCACACCTGCCGAAATCGAGCCGCGCCTCTACGAGCGCACCCTGACATGCAATGGCGTGTCGAAAGCATATTCGATGACAGGCTGGCGCATTGGCTATGCGGCGGGCCCGGTGGAGCTCATCGCGGCGATGCGCAAAGTGCAGAGCCAAAGTACATCGAATCCTTGTTCAATCAGCCAATGGGCGGCGGTAGAAGCTCTGAACGGGACACAAGACTTTCTGGCCCCCAACAATGAGACGTTCAAGCGGCGGCGTAACCTCGTCGTTGACATGCTCGGCGCAATAGACGGGATTTCCTGCCCCACACCAGAGGGCGCTTTTTACGTGTATCCCTCTATTGCGGGTTTGATCGGGAAGAAAACACCCAAAGGCACTGTGATCGACAGTGACGAAGCCTTTGCCAATGCCCTGCTCGAAGAGGCTGATGTGGCCGTTGTGTTCGGGGCAGCCTTCGGCCTTTCTCCGAACTTCCGAGTAAGCTACGCTACATCAGACGAAGCACTCAAAACTGCCTGCGAACGCATTCAGGATTTCTGTGCATCCCTAACCTAATACCGGACCATGAGGACTTCATCATGAGTGGCGACCTGCCAGATTACTACTTCCGGATACGGGAAAATGGCGCAATGGTGTTTCGCGTTGACACCCAAAATCGCCATCGTCGTATTGAGATGGATCAGATCGCCGTGGTGAACGTCAAAAATGGTGACGTAAAACCGCAAGGGGATCGCAAACTCTCGGCAGAAGACCAGACGGCAATTCAGGAGTGGATGGAGGAGCGGCGCGCCTTGCTTGCGCGCCGTGACATTGACGATATTCTGCGCACGGTGGATCACCTCAATCTGACGGCGCAATGGGCACAGTCCAAGGCAACGCCTGAGCAGCTTGAAGACGTCACCGATGCCCTTTTACTGACGATGCACGATCTCAGATCCGTATTGGTCCGAAAGAAGGCCGATCGGCTTCTGAAGGGAAAATAGCGCGCACTTTTCGTCGCAGTCTTAGCCGCTTTTTCCTTCGGCAAAGCGTTTGCGCAAACGGCTCAGATCCGTGATCCAGAACCGTGCCATCAACAAAATGGCCGCCGCAGTCAGACCGACCACAAGCCCCAGCCAGACCCCCTGCCCGCCTAGGCCAACCACAAAGCCGAGCACATAGGCACAAGGCACGCCGATGATCCAGTAGCTCACCGCAGCAATCACCATCGGACCACGTGTGTCCTGCACCCCCCGCAACAACCCCAAGGCCATGACCTGCGCGCCATCAACCACCTGAAACAGGGCCGCAGTATAAAGCAGCCCGACACCAATCGCGAGAATGGCCTCCCGCTGTGTTTCTTCAGGATCGATGAACAACCCCAGCAGTTGTTCTGGAAACAGCAGGAATAGCGTCACAGCGATAAATGCGATCGAAAGTGACATGACGATCGCAACCCACGCGCCACGCGCCATATGATCAGCATCTTTTCGTCCCAGCGCATTCCCGGCCCGCACAGTTGCCGCATTGGACAAACCGAGATGTACCATGAAGGCCAGGCTGGCCAATTGGAGGGCAATGCCATGTGCCGCCAGAGGAATGGTGCCCAGCCACCCCATCATCAAAGACGAGGCCGCAAACAAGCCCACCTCCGCCAAATTGGTCAAACCAATCGGCAGACCAAGGCGAAACACCTGCGCAAAGACTTCCCAATCAGGACGCCAGATCCGTGCAAACAGCACATGTTGAGGCAAGGCGCGCACCGCGTAAAGGATCACACCTGCCAGCGACACAAACTGCACAATTATGGAGGCAATCGCCGCACCGCGCACGCCCATTTCAGGCAGTCCCCAATTGCCAAAGATCAAACCGTAATTGACAACAACATTCACAGGCACAGCAGCAAGTGTGACCCAGAACACCACGCTGGTATGCTCAAGCGCAGCCAAATAGGACTTCAACACCATCACCAAAAGCGCCGGGATCAGACCCAGCCCAGCGATACGCAAATAAGCCTGTGCAAGCTCGGCCACTTCCGGTTCTTGTTGTAGCCCAAGGAGGATCGGTTGTGACAAGAAGAAAAGGGGTTGCACTATCACGCCGAAGATCAACGACAGCCAAAGCCCCATGCGCGTCACCCGACGCAAAGCCTGCTCATCACCTTCAGCATCCGCTTCCGCAACCAAAGGCATCACAGCAATTGCAAAGCCAGACCCAAGGATAAAGATCACAAAGAAAAATGTGCTGCCCAGCACAACCGCAGCCAGAGACTCAACCGAATACCAGCCCAACATGATTGTGTCCGTCAGCCCGATGGCAAACTGAGCAACATGCCCACCAATCAAGGGCAGTCCGAGACGCAGCAAGGCCCGTACATGATCTGCGGTGGGCATCGGCGTCGGCTTGAAGTTCTGTACTGGCGTGTTCATACGTCAGCCTTATGCCTGTTATTTGAACAGAGCAAGAGAGCTGTTGAACATGTTCAATGTCATCAAATGTATCGACTGGCCATCACGTCATGCGCCAACGCGGCTTAAATCACCGAACATTGCCAGACAGCCAAAGCTTTAAAGCTTTGGCTGCCTTTGCGTAATCAAACCAATCAGCGAACTTTTCTGCTGTCTGGATGCAATGCAGAGCCCAGAATGTGCTCTGACTGGTGAATCACATGGCTAGCCGTATTTACAATCAAAGGATCCGCAGGCTGTGCGACATCAAGATCCTTGCCCGGATAGTCCAATGTGCTCAAGAAATGGCGCATACAGTTCAAACGCGCGCGCTTCTTATCGTTGGATTTGATCACGGTCCAAGGCGCATCCGCTGTGTCTGTATAGAAGAACATCGCCTCTTTGGCTTCGGTGTAGTCACCCCACTTTGAGAGCGACGCCTTATCAATGGGGCTCAGTTTCCACTGCTTCAAAGGATCGGTCTCACGGGATTTGAACCGGCGTGCTTGCTCGTCTTGCGTGACCGAGAACCAATATTTGTAAAGACGGATCCCAGAGCGCACCAGCATCCGCTCAAGCTCAGGTGTCTGGCGCATAAACTCCAGATATTCGCCAGGTTCACAGAACCCCATGACCCGCTCAACACCGGCGCGATTGTACCAGCTGCGGTCATACAGGACCATTTCGCCAGCCGTCGGCAGGTGATCAATATAGCGCTGGAAGTACCATTGGCCACGCTCTTCATCGGTTGGCTTGTTCAACGCAACAACCCGTGCATTACGAGGATTCAAATGCTCGGTAAAACGCTTGATCGTTCCACCTTTACCGGCCGCGTCGCGCCCCTCAAAAAGCATGACAAACTTCTGACCAGTCTCCTGAGCCCACAACTGTACCTTGAGCAGTTCGGCCTGCAACTTGGCCTTTTCCGCTTCATAGGCACGGCGCGACAGTTTCTTTGCATAGGGATACTCGCCCTTCTCAAAAGAGCGACGCAGCTCCTCAGCCGTCACATTGCGAGGAGAGGCCGGCGCACTGTCTTTGACAGCTGTATCTACGGTGCCCTGTACCTCCGCTGTGGTCTCAACTTTCTGCTCCATCATCGCGGCTTCGGTAGGTGTGGTCATATGCGTCTCCTGATTACAACGGTGTTTGACCTGCACGTAACACCACCGCCCACAACGCACCTTGATACACGTCAAGAAACTGTCACATTCCATACACCTTTTACGCGACCGCTTTCTGAAATTGCACGAGCACCGCCACGGCGCACCACATCTATACTGCCCATACGCGCGACAGCGCATCTGGCCTCAGCCAAAGGCTCGCATATGCTTTCCCCCCTTCCCCCTCACGCGACGCCCTGACATAATGCCCCCCAAGCAACACCAACAAGAGCAGCCCGCGAATGCCCAACGACCTTCTGGCCGAAACCCAGCCGACCGATTACGACGCCTCTTCCATTGAAGTCCTTGAGGGGCTGGAACCTGTCCGAAAACGTCCGGGCATGTATATCGGCGGCACCGATGAGCGCGCGCTGCACCACATGGTCGCTGAGATCCTCGACAACTCGATGGACGAGGCCGTGGCAGGCCACGCCAATCGCATCGAGGTCGAGCTGCATGAGGACTATTCCCTGACGGTGCGCGACAACGGGCGTGGCATCCCAGTGGATCCCCACCCCAAGTTCCCAGACAAATCGGCTCTGGAGGTCATTCTCTGCACCCTGCACGCGGGCGGCAAGTTCTCTGGCAAAGCCTATCAGACCTCGGGCGGTCTGCATGGCGTGGGTGCCTCCGTGGTGAATGCGCTCTCGGACTTAATGGTTGTGCAGGTTGCGCGCAACAAAGAGCTCTATGAGCAGCGTTTCTCTCGTGGCATTCCGCAGGGCAAAGTCGAGAAAGTCGGCGCAGCGCCCAACCGCCGTGGCACAACCGTGACTTTTCACGCGGATGAGCAGATCTTTGGCTCCCACCGTTTCAAACCTGCCCGTCTTTTCAAGTCGATACGCTCCAAAGCTTATCTCTTCTCGGGCGTTGAAATCCGTTGGAAAACCCACATTGACGATGGCGAAACCCCAACAGAGGCCACCTTCCACTTCCCCGGCGGTCTGGCGGATTATCTCAAAGAAACCATGGACAAGGCGACCACCTACGCCGAACAGCCTTTTGCGGGCACCGTGGATTTTCAGGAGCGCTTCAACACGCCGGGCAAGGTCGAATGGGCCATCAACTGGACCCCGTCCCGCGACGGCTTCATCCAGTCTTACTGTAACACCGTCCCCACGCCAGAAGGCGGCACCCATGTGTCGGGCTTCTGGGCCGCCGTGCTCAAAGGCATCAAGGCTTACGGCGAGCTGGTGAACAACAAGAAAGCCGCCCAGATCACCCGCGACGATCTGATCACCGGCGGCTGCGCGCTGGTCTCTTGCTTCATCAGCGAACCCGAATTTGTCGGCCAGACCAAAGACCGCCTCGCCACAGTGGAGGCCCAGCGTCTGGTGGAAAACGCCGTGCGCGACCACTTTGACAACTGGCTGGCCGCCGACACCAAATCCGCCGGCGCGATCCTCGACTTCCTCGTGCTGCGCGCCGAAGAGCGCCTGCGCCGCCGTCAGGAGAAAGAAACCGCCCGCAAAACCGCCACCAAGAAGCTGCGCCTGCCCGGCAAGCTGGTGGATTGTTCTGCCACCAACCGCGAAGGCACCGAGCTTTTCATCGTCGAGGGGGACTCCGCGGGTGGCTCTGCCAAAATGGCACGCGATCGCAAGAAACAGGCGCTCTTGCCCCTGCGCGGTAAGATCCTCAACGTGCTTGGCGCGGCCAGCTCCAAGATTGGCACCAATCAGGAAATCAACGACCTGACCCAGGCGCTTGGCGTCGGGCTTGGCACCAAATTCAACGTCGACGATCTGCGTTATGACAAGATCATCATCATGACCGACGCGGATGTGGACGGCGCCCACATCGCCGCGCTGCTAATGACCTTCTTCTACACCCAGATGCGCCCAATGATCGACGCGGGCCACCTCTACATGGCCTGCCCCCCGCTCTTCCGCCTCACCCAGGGCGCAAAACGTGTCTACTGTGTGGATGAGGCCGAGAAAAACGAGTGGCTGGAAAAGGGCCTCGGCGGCAAAGGCAAAATCGACGTGAGCCGCTTCAAAGGTCTGGGCGAGATGGATGCCAAAGACCTCAAAGAGACCACGATGGATCCAAATTCCCGCAAACTGATCCGCGTGACAATTGACGAGGACGAACCCGGCGAAACCGACGCGCTGGTGGGAGATCTGATGGGCAAAAAGCCCGAAAAACGCTTCCAGTACATTCAGGAAAATGCCCGATTTGTGGAGGAGTTGGATGTGTAAATGGCCAGAACGAAAATGGGAACCAGCCTACTCAGGGCACTGCCTCCCGTAGGGTGCGCATTCACTGCGCACCATCCTTTCAACGCCACACGCCACTGATCCCCCCGACAACGGTGCGCATAAATGCGCACCCTACGGCCTACTTAGTGACAATGATACGGCTGCTTACCTGCATGACAGCACTGACCGGGCGGGGAACTTTTGCGGCATCCGCCTCCATGCTGCACCGCACCATCTGTTGTCATTGAAACAATCATCTTGGGCGTCAAAGCATCACTGGGCCCTGTTGTCGCAAGGATCGCTGCGACCACGATAGTCAAAGTCTTCACGTTAATCTTCCTTAAGTTAAAAGTTCACAACTTAAAGACGATACCCCACACGCTCACAAGTCAGGAAAATCTCACTATGACATCGTGCAGTGTGGCCTCCCCTGCCTCACTCCGCTCATGCGTCGGATCCAGATCCTCGGCCTCTGCCTGACACACTCCGCGCGCTCCACCCACAACGGTGCGCCTAAATGCGCACCCTACGGCTTGCTCCTGCGCCGCCTCACTGCCAAACTCCGCCCATGCGTCTGATCCTCCTCTTCGTCCTTCTGCTGCCCTCCTCGGCCCTCGCCCAAGCACGTGCGGACAGTGAACGCTATCAAAACAACCATCTCTCCCATCCTGCGTCTCCCAAACGCCAGACGCCGGACCTGCATCAATGGCCGCAAGATCAACCGCGCACCGAGATCTTCTGTGATCAATACGCCCGCGCGGCCTCCGGTATGCGCGGCACAGAGCAAGGCAGCCGTACCGGCACCACCCTTGGCGAGGGGCTTGGCTACATTGGCACAAGAGATCGCAAACAGGCCGAGGCCTTTGGCATGATCGGCGCCGCCATCGGCTCAGAAGCTGGCGCAGCGCAGGATCAGCACTTTTATGACTATCACTTCGGCGAGTGCATGGCGGGGGAACGGCTGGCGCCCACACCGCGATAAGGCGCAGCCCTGTCAGACGTTGAGAATTTCCTGCGGCAAAGACCGCTCCACAGCCTCGCGTCCCTGCGTTTCATAATACTGCCAGAGCGTCTCGATCAACTGCGTGAATGGAATGGCCTCATTGTGAAACAGCGCCACATCATCGCGCTGCTCAAACTCCATATCGAGGGCGTCCATCACCCAACGCTTCAGGGGCAGTTCAAATTGATTGTTGCCCAAAGCCCCCTCTGCACGGGCCAGATCAAAATCATTCAATCCAAGCATTTCGGCCACTTTGATCGATAGATCACGATAAACATAGGCCGTCGGATGCGCTTTCACATGATGCAGCCGCGCCTTGCGCCAGTTGTCGCTGTAAAATCCAGACATGGCGATATCATAGTCAAAGCTCTCTTCGCGCGTGCGAAACTCATCCACAGCACGGTCCATCTGCGCCAACAGCTCTGCACGGCTCATAAGCGGCTCTTCATGATAGAACCGCGCGGCCTCTTCCACCGAAGCCCCTGCCGCAAACAGCCGCACCAGAGCTTCATCTTCGGTCCGCCCAAATGGATAGGCATTATCCCAGACACATGTGCGCTCCAACGCGAACTGCCCGGAGAAATGCAGTGCAGGAATGGTAAAAAGCTGTTTTCCCTGCGTGGCACAAAGCGCTTTGAGATTATCATATTTGACCGCATCTACGGGTGAGCGCACGATGGGCTGCGCCACAATGACATCCGCTTCATCAATGACCTTGGCCGCATTCTCTGCATCTTGAGCGGTCAACAAATGTACCTGAATTGGACGTAAAAAATGAAACCGCGCATCAAAATCAGCTGCCCCAGGCTTAAGAAAACGCCAGAACAGCGCTGGCCCCTGACAATTGGTGATCGACAATAATTTCATCATATACAACCTCAATTCAAATACCCGCGCCCGAAAGCGACTTAAGCCTGCAATTAGGTCAATCTATACGGAAGCCAAAGCCGCAAGGAAAGACGCGAAGCGCGAAGGCTGCTACACTATCCGGCGCTGACCCACCTGTGATCCCTGTTACAACCTTTAGATGCTAGGTTCATCCCATGGTCGACTTCATCAACCTCTATCAACTGCCTTTGATCCTGCTTTGCTTTGCTATTGGCAGCATCGGTGCGCTGCTGCTGTTCAAGTTCGCCCATCGATCAAAGGCATGGGAGGTCGCCGATGTCATTTGGGTGGCCCTTGGTGGTCTCGGCGCGGTTGTTGCTATTGCTGTCGGGATCTATCAGGATGATAGCACAGCCCTCAATCGTCAGGTGACCGTGGCCTATACCGCCAGCCGCGCCTTTGATGCTGATGCCGCCCGCTTCCGCCTGCGCTACTGCGTGGGGTCAAAAGACGCGGATTTGATCAAGCTCTGCGAAAAGGTAGAATATCTTTCCGCCAGCTCCGCAGGCAACACCGCCTTGCCGCTTTTTGTCTCTGTTACCGAGCGCACGGCACCTCTTGAGGGGTTCACACTGCTCTTTGGTCGGGCACGTGAGCGTGCTGCGATGGAAAAGGCCGCCGCCGAGCTGGAGGCCGCAGAGTTTCTCGCATTCGACACCCGCGACGTGCCAACAGTGATGGCCCTGGAACATCTGGAACCCACCCGCCCGGAAATTGCCGCAGACTATCGGGTTTTGGCTCTGACCTATGACGCACTCATCGCTGAGATCGAGAGCCTGCGTAGAGCATGGGACGTCCTTCAATCGGGCCGTGCCCTTCTCATTTTACAGTCCATTGCTGTTTGCCTCGTGGCCTTTGCCGCGCCATTTCGTCTTGGGCGTACAATTGACGGGCTGGTGTAATTTCTCACCTTGTTCACGAAAAAGGGGCTGCTAACGTCGTGACATGCGCATCTGGCCCTTTGTTCTCTCACTCGCTCTGATCTCCTGCGGCCGCAGTCTCACGGAAGGTGAGAAAGCCTTCATCGCCGATGTCCAAGGCGAGACGCTGAATACGACTCCGATCCGCATCAGTCAAAACGCGCCGCTTGGCGTCGCCACTTTCACCTATCAGAAACGCCCACGTCTGGCCTGTCGGGAGCGGATCAACCCGGAGCCCAAAGAAAAAACCATCACGGCCTCCGCCGCAGGTGTTGTGCTTTTCAACAAGCTCTTCACCTCAGAAGGCTGGTCCCTGCCCGATTATCTGCCAGAGTATCCGGAAAAGCTTCATATGAGCGCCGCATTGTTCTTTGCTCATGAGATGACACACGTCTGGCAATGGCAACACCGGGACGTCACGGGATATACTCCATGGCAGGCAGCTCAGGAACACAAGCGCGGCGTCGACCCTTACCAATTCGAGGAGTCATCCGCCGAAACGTTTTTGGACTACGGCTATGAACAGCAGGCAGCGGTTGTCGAAGAGTACCTCTGCTGCGCATTGCTTGATCCCGAAGCGCCCCGCACAAACCGCCTGCGCAACTTGCTTGACGACCATTTCCCCGTGGACGACTTGCCTCAGGTTCAGGCCGTCACCCTGCCGTGGGATGGCGTGAAGATCGAGGGGATCTGCCGTTAGTGTTGTCGGTCTTTTCACCGACAAAAACAAACGTGATACCGATGCAATACTGACGCGATACAGACGATAAACAGCGCGTAAAAAAGGGGGCCATTGCCCCCCTTTTCATTTATACCCGAATGCACTGTCCGGGATCAGCTGACGCTTACCACCCGGTGGTGTCCATTCGCTTTCAAAACAGGCCGTACCTTCCTTCTGGAAATACAACACCTGAATGTCATACCACCCCGCTTTCGGCACGTTTACCTGAGGTCGACCTGCGCTTGCACAAGCGGTAACTTTATCCAGCTTTCCAACGGTTTGCCCGCTGATCCAGATCTGGGCACCGTCATTTGTATAGAACTCGACACCATAGGTGCCCGCAGCCGGAAATTTGATGTAGCCATTCACCATAGCAGACACCAATATAGACCGCCCTGAGGTGAGAACTTCCGCATCTTTCCCTTTATCCGGATAATTCAACCCAGCCAAAGGCTTACCGGGCTCGCCAAAGCGCTCAATGCGGCGCTTTGCTGGCCCCAGAGTACGCACTTTCCGATCATTGACCGCATAGACCACGGACAGACCTTGCTTAAGCCCTGTCGGCTGTGGATCGGCTGGTGTCAGATTAATGATCTCCGCAGAAGCTGTTGTGCCAACAAACAATGCAGCAGCCGCCAAGATCTTGCCCAAAAGTGACTTCACTTTGAGTTCCCCCTCAAAATTATTCCTTCAAAATCAGCCTAGAAGCATAGTTTGAGCAGGGCAAGTAACAGTTCCAAAACGCATCAATTGCCTCGCAAACAGACGAGTTAACAAAGTGAACTGCCTGCCACTTTGCAAAAATCGCGCCAGTTCGAAAACGCAAAATCGTGTGGAATTTCTGATACAGCGGACTTTCTGTAACCTTCGGTAAACAAAGCAAACTTCGCACCTGCACTGACTGCGGTTTGCGCGTCAACTTCACTATCCCCAACATAAAGGACATCCGCCATGGCAACTTCCCCCACAACAGTTGTGAGAGGCAATGGATCGGGTTTTCTTACGGGGAGCGTATCGCCCCCGACCACAGTATCAAAAAATCTTTCCAATCCAGTCGCTTGAAGCACGTGGCGCGCTGGAACTTCTGGTTTGTTGGTACAAACAGCGAGCGCAATCCCGCGGTTTTTCAGATCCTGCAAGCTTGCAACGACGCCATCATAGACCGTCGTGTGCGTGTAATCAGAAGTGCTGTAAATCTCCAAAACACGCCGCGTTAAACGCTGAAGATCACTCTCTTTAAGACTAAAATGGGCAATCACACGCTCCACTAGCGCAGGTAAACCGTTACCAACAAAAGAAATTACCGTAGGAAGATCCAGAGGTGGCAAAGCCTCTTCCTTAAGCATCTGATTGACGGAGACCTGTATGTCTGCGGCACTGTCCACCAATGTGCCATCCAGATCAAAAACAACCATCTTCAGCATTCTGCAGTCCCTTGATTTTCTCAAAGGCACAAGAGCAACCTTCTGTAGAAATGGCAAGGCAGCCCAATCAGCTGCTCGCGTCCCTGAACCAAGCCACAATGGCACGCCGTTCTTCTGGCTCCATCCAACTGACATTTGCAGGGGGCATCGCCTCGCTCACGCCAGAGTGCAAATAAATCGCGCGGGCCGCAGCGGCGATCTCGGTCGGGGTTTCAAGCAGAACATTCTTCGGTGCACGATGGATACCGTCATAGCCAGGCTCGCGCGCATGGCACATGGAGCACCTGCCCAGGACAATATCTGTCACATTTTCAAACCCTTCCGCCTCTGCAAACATCTGCTCAGATGCGGTCATGGCACGCGCTTCTTCGTCCTCAAGATCACTTTGGGACAGCGGCGCAGTCGACAGCCACATAATGAGGATAAACAGGATCGCCGTCACCAACCATGTCCAATACGGAGGTTTGTTATGTGCATGCATCGTGTTGAAAAAATGCCTGATGGTGACGCCCATCAGAAACACCAGTGCCGCAATGAGCCAATTGTATTCGGTGGCAAAAGCCAAAGGATAGTGGTTTGACAACATTAGGAAAACCACAGGCAGGGTCAGATAGTTGTTATGGGTGGAACGCAACTTCGCGATCTTGCCATACTTGGGATCAGGTGTGCGCCCTTCCTGCAAGTCTTTCACCACAATGCGCTGGTTCGGCATAATAATGAAAAACACATTTGCGGTCATAATGGTTGCGGTGAATGCGCCAAGGTGCAGCATCATGGCGCGTCCGGTGAAAATTTGATTGTAGCCCCAGCCCATTGCTACCAGCAGCCCGAACAGCAAAACCATCAAGATGGTCGGGTACTCGCCTAGGGGAGATTTACAAAGAAAATCATAGACAAGCCAGCCAATGCTTAGGGAAAGCGCCGAAATGAAGATCCCTTGCCAAAGCGCCAACTCCGCCTTGTTCTGATCAATCAGATAAAGCTCTCCGCCCGCCCAATAGACGATCATCAACAGCGCAGCTCCGCTGAGCCACGTCGAGTAGCTTTCCCATTTGAACCACGTCAGATGCTCAGGCATCGCTTCCGGTGCCACAAGAAATTTGCGGATGTGGTAGAACCCACCTCCATGCACCTGCCACTCCTCGCCATGCGCCCCAACTGGCAGGTTCGGGGCTTTGCGCAGACCGAGATCCAAGGCAATGAAATAGAATGAAGACCCAATCCATGCGATTGCCGTAATCACATGCAGCCAACGCACCGCAAAGGCCATCCAATCCCACATGATTGCAAATTCATTCATAGCTATCTCTCATTTTAGTTGCTGCCGCACGCTAGCGTCCCTCGGTTTTCTTCTCTATCGTGAAAAACTCCGAACAGCTTCAAGAATATCCTGAAGATAGCTAAAGACAAAACCATGTCCTACATCGACAATATCCGCACATTTGTGCGCGTTTACGAACTGGGCAGCATGTCTGCGGCCGCCCGAGATCAACGCATTTCAGCTGCGGTTGCCTCCTCACGTATTTCGCAGCTTGAGGATTATCTGAGTGTTCGACTGTTTCATCGCACAACGCGGCAGCTCAATCCCACAGAACAGGGCAATACATTTTACGAGGGAGCCTGCAAGATCTTGGCGGCGATTGATGAAGCGGAAGCCGCCGTCAACTCCATCACACAAAGCCCACGAGGCCTTTTGCATATCGCAGCTCCGCTGGGCGTGGGGCGACGACTGATTGCGCCGCTTATACCTGAATTTAAAAAGGAATTCCCTCTGATAGACCTTCGACTACGTCTCTCAGACCGCAAACTGGATCTGACGGCCGAAGGTCTGGATGTCGCGTTTTTCCTTGGCGTGCCAGAAGACAGCACTTTGCGCATCAAGAAGATTGCTGACTGTCCGCGCCTACTCTGCGCCGCCCCTGACTACATAAAGCGACGCGGCCTACCAGCCTCAGCCCATGAGCTCACCAATGGTACGCATGACTGTCTAAATCTGCGCTACCCCGGCGCGCCAGAGTTCCAATGGCCGCTTCAGACCGAGGACGGCCTTCAAAGATTTGCCGTCAAAGGTCCATTTGAGTCAGATGATGGCGATGTGCTGACAAATTGGGCGCTGGATGGATATGGGATCACGCTCAAACCGGCCTTTGAAATTGCCGAACACCTCTCTTCCGGCGCCTTGGTGCCAGTACTTCAAGAAACGCCGCCCATCCCCATCCAGATGGCGCTGCTCTATACACATCGACGCCATCAGGACCCGAAAACACGGCTCCTGATCGACTTTATGGCCCCACGCGTTCAAGCAGCTCTGCTTGCCAGCCAACCTGACAAAGACACTTAACTCCCTCGGTAGGTGGAATACCCGTAAGGCGACAGCAAGAGTGGAACATGGTAATGCGCCTCGGCATCCGCCATTCCGAACCGGATGGGGACCTCATCCAGAAACAGAGGCGCAGCTCCTGCTTGCCCTGTCGAGCGCAGGTAGTCACCGCAATAGAAGACCAACTCATAAGATCCTGTTTTAAAATCGTCTTTGGGCAAAATCGGCGCATCAGTTCGGCCATCGTCGTTGGTGACCGTCTCGGCAATTTTGTCGCGGGCGTTTTCCGTGAGTCGATAAAGCTCAATACGAATGCCCTCTGCGGGCAATCCTCGCGCGGTGTCCAAGACATGGGTTGTCAAATATCCGGCCATGTTGCGTCCTTCCATATTTTGTCTTTTTCTAACGCGCCTGCATACCGTTTGAGCAGAGCCACAGTGCCAACAACTCTTTCATGAATAAAAAGAAAGTCCTACGTATTTTCTTTAGATAGAACATAATGACAGAAT
Organism: Shimia marina; assembly: GCF_001458175.1. Classification (GTDB taxonomy): domain Bacteria; phylum Pseudomonadota; class Alphaproteobacteria; order Rhodobacterales; family Rhodobacteraceae; genus Shimia; species Shimia marina. The sequence goes on along the minus strand of NZ_CYPW01000027.1, from coordinate 202,354 downwards.
TCCGAGGGAGCCATCCACGTGACACGTTACGTCCGCAACATGCGGGGCTACGGCCCCAATGCACCGCATGCCGCCTGGCCAAATGGTGCGAAAATCGCCGTTCAATTTGTGCTCAACTATGAGGAAGGTGCAGAAAACTGTGTGCTGCACGGTGACGCCGCCTCAGAAGCGTTTCTGTCAGACATTCCCGGCGCGGCACAATGGCCCGGACAACGCCACTGGAATATGGAATCGATCTATGAATATGGCGCGCGTGCGGGCTTCTGGCGCTTGCATCGACTGTTCTCTGGCGCCGATATTCCCGTCACGATCTATGGCGTGGCACAGGCCTTGGCCCGCAATCCCGAACAAGTCGCGGCCATGAAAGCCGCGGATTGGGAAATCGCCAGCCACGGCCTCAAATGGGTCGAACACAAAGACATGCCCGAAGCCGAAGAACGCGCCGCCATCGCAGAAGCTGTGCGATTACATACCGAAGTGGTCGGTGAACGCCCAAGAGGCTGGTATACGGGCAGATGCTCTGAAAACACCGTGCGTCTGGTCGCAGAAGAAGGTGGCTTTGACTATATTTCTGACACCTATGATGACGATCTGCCTTATTGGCTGGAAGTTGAGGATCGGGATCAACTGATTATCCCCTACACGCTTGAAGCCAATGATATGCGCTTTGCCACCGCCCCCGGCTGGGTCACCGGGCAGGATTTCTACACCTACCTTAAGGATGCCTTTGACGTGCTCTATGCCGAAGGCGAAGACGGCGCGCCCAAGATGATGTCCATTGGGTTGCATTGCCGTCTTGTGGGGCGCCCGGGAAAACTCGCGGCTTTGAAACAGTTCATTTCCTACATTCAAGGCTTTGACAGCGTCTGGACGCCACGACGGCTGGAGATTGCCAAACATTGGCAAACAACGCACCCCGCTGCCCGTATGGAGCGCCCAAGCCAAATGGACAAAGCCCGGTTTATCGAGCGTTTTGGCGGTATCTTCGAACACTCTCCATGGATTGCAGAGCGGGCGTTTGAGTTGGAACTCGGCCCCGCCCATGATTGTGCCGCAGGTGTTCACAATGCGCTTTGCCGCATGTTCCGCTCAGCCAGTGAAGAAGAACGCCTAGGCGTTTTGCTGGCGCACCCCGATTTGGCCGGAAAACTGGCCGCAGCCGGGCGCTTAACCACTGAAAGCACATCAGAACAGGCGAGCGCGGGCCTGGACATGTTGACGGATGCAGAACGCGAAAAATTCACCACACTCAACTCCGATTATGTCGCAAAACATGGTTTCCCATTTATCATCGCAGTACGGGATCACACCAAAGCCTCTATCATGGCGGCTTTTGAAACACGTATCGCCAATGACAGCGAGGCGGAGTTTGACGAAGCGTGCCGTCAGGTAGAACGCATCGCGGAATTCCGTCTGCTGGACGTTCTGCCATGACGCAAATCCAGGTTCGTACTCTGACCAAAGAGCTGTTCGCGCCCTTCGGAGACGTGATCGCATTGAAGGACACTGCGGATAAAATCATCAACCAAGGCATGTGCGGGCGCCACCACGATCTGGCAAAGCTGGATTTTGGCCCTGAAGGTTGCGCCGGCATTTCCCTGTTCAGTGCGACGCCACGCAGCCTCCCTTACACACTCGACATGGTTGAGCGGCACCCGGAGGGGTCGCAAGCTTTCATACCGATGAGTGAACATGCATTTCTGGTCATTGTTGCTGAAGATTTGGGCGGACAACCCGGAGTGCCGCAAGCATTCCTTACCGCACCGGGACAGGGCATCAACTTTCACAGAAATACATGGCATGGCGTTTTAACGCCGCTCTCCGCGCCCCGCCTCTTTGCCGTTGTGGACCGTATAGGCGATAGCGCGAACCTAGAAGAATTTTGGTTCGACACGCCCTATGAAATCGTGTCGGATTAAACGCTAAGATCAGGGAAACCCTGATCGAAAGCCATAAAGCTGTTCAAAGAAACAGCAGGGCGCAACGACCGACAGGAGAAGGAAAATGGCTGATACAGCTACAACGACACTAATCAAAGGGACCTATTCAGACCCGAACATCACTCCCCCATTGGGGCAAGCGATCCCTCTCGGGTTTCAGCATGTCTTGGCAATGTTTGCCTCCAATGTGACGCCATCAATCATCGTAGCAGGTGCCGCAGGGCTGGCCTTTGGCGGACCTGAGCAAATCTACTTGATCCAGATGGCAATGCTTTTTGCAGGCATTGCGACTCTTTTCCAAACAGTAGGCATCGGCCCCATCGGTGCGCGCCTGCCGATCATGCAGGGGACAAGCTTTGCCTTTGTAGGCGTGTTGGCTGGCGTCGCAGCGACACAGGGGCTGAGCGTTGCACTGACCGCATGCATCATCGGCGGGATTGTCCATTTTGCTTTGGGATCTGTCATTGGAAAATTGCGGTGGCTTTTCCCACCACTGGTGACCGGCCTCGTCATTTTGGCCATTGGTCTCTATCTGATCCCAGTCGCAATCAAATATGCTGCAGGTGGCGCAGCGTCTTTCCAGATGGAAGCTGAGAGTTTTGGCTCCCTGAAACACTGGTCTGTGGCTCTGACTGTGATCGTGGTGGCGTTGGTGCTCAAGTTTTACACAAAGGGAGCCCTCTCCAGCGCCGCTATTCTTGTGGGACTTTTGGCCGGCTACATGCTTGCCTTTGCCCTCGGGATGGTCAGCTTTGCAGCCGTCAGAAAAGCCTCATGGATTACCGGCATCACCCCACTGCCATACGGGTTTGAATTCAGCTTTGGCGCCGTCATTGCTGTGACGCTGGTGTCTGTTGTCTCAGCAATTGAAACCGTCGGCGATGCTTCCGCCACAGCCAAAGCGGGCGCAGGGCGTGATGCAACCGACGCAGAAATTCAGGGGGCAACCTATGCCGATGGCCTTGGCACTGCCATCGCTGGTGTTTTTGGCGGTTTGCCCAACACCTCCTTCTCTCAAAACGTTGGGATTGTTGGTATGACCGGCGTTATGAGCCGCCATGTGGTGACAATTGGAGGGCTTGTGCTGATCCTATGTGGCTTGATGCCAAAAATCGGTGCTGTCATCGCCTCCATGCCACTTCCTGTTCTGGGTGGTGGGGTCATCGTGATGTTTGGCATGGTGGCCTCAGCAGGCTTGAACGTCCTGACCGAAGTCGAGATGAACCGTCGCAACATGGTAATTATTGCCGTTTCTCTGGCAGTTGGCCTCGGGCTCAATCTTGTTCCAACAGCCGTGCAATACCTGCCGGGTGTGGTGAAAACGCTCATGACGTCTGCGGTGGCACCGACGGCACTCTGCGCCATTGTACTAAATTTGGTACTGCCACAAGAAGATAGCTAGCCCTCGACAGGCACAGAACACTCTCAAAGGGGGCCCTCGGCCCCCTATTTTTTTGGCCAATTGCACACTCATTTAAGCCAAATTGATCTACTCGCCAGCCCTGCACCCGACGCATGGGACCCATGCAATTCACGCCCTAGCCTTTTTGTTTAATATTAAACTATAAAGGGGAAAACGCGGATTTCAGTGGAGGAGACGCCGCATGGCGAATGAATTTCCAGACATCGACCCGGTAGAATCCCAAGAGTGGCAAGACGCCATTGAGGACGTGATCGCACGGGACGGACCGGACAGAGCGCACTACCTGCTTGATAAAGCAGTCCAACAGGCCAGAGCGGCCGGTGCGACGCTCCCCTTCTCAGCGACGACCCCCTACCAAAACACCATTCCAACCGATGATCAGGAAGACTTTCCTGGCGATCTGGATATGGAATGGCGCATTCGCACCATCAACCGCTGGAATGCGATGGCAACAGTGGTGCGCCGCAACAAAGAGAGCAGCGAATATGGCGGCCACATCGCCTCCTTCGCCTCCTCCGCGGTGATGTATGATATAGGGTTGAACCATTTCTGGCGCAGCAAGTCAGCGATTCATGGCGGTGACCTCGTGTTCTTCCAGGGGCACGTGATTCCCGGCATTTACGCACGCTCGTTTATGGAAGGCCGTCTGACCGAAGAGCAGCTGGAAAACTTCCGCTCTGAAGTGAACGGCAAAGGTCTTTCCTCTTACCCACACCCTTGGCTGATGCCCGATTATTGGCAGTTCCCAACGGTATCCATGGGCCTCGGCCCTCTGATGGCGATCTATCAGGCCCGGTTCATGAAATACATGCACAACCGCGGCCTGATTGATATGGCTGATCGGAAAGTCTGGTGTTTCCTCGGCGATGGTGAGATGGACGAACCAGAAAGCCGTGGCGCGATTGACCTTGCCGTGCGTGAAGGCCTCGACAACCTGATCTTTGTGGTGAACTGCAACCTGCAGCGTCTGGATGGCCCCGTGCGCGGTAACCACAAAATTGTGCAGGAACTGGAAGGCGACTTCCGCGGTGCGGGCTGGAACGTCATCAAACTGCTTTGGGGCAAAGGCTGGGATGAACTGCTGGAGAAAGACACCTCCGGCAAGCTGCGTCAGTTGATGGATGAAACCGTTGACGGTGACTATCAGACCTTCAAATCCAAAGATGGCGCCTACATCCGCGAGCATTTCTTTGGCAAATACCCAGAAACGGCGGAACTGGTCAAAGACTGGACTGATGAACAGATCTTCGCCCTGCGCCGTGGCGGCCATGACCCACAAAAGGTTTACACCGCATTCAAACGCGCTACAGACACCAAAGGCATGCCAACCTGCCTGCTGATCAAGACCGTCAAAGGCTATGGTATGGGCAGTGCTGGCGAAGGCCAGAACACCACCCACCAGCAGAAAAAAATGGCGGAAGATCAACTGCGGGCTTTCCGGGATCGGTTTGAGATCCCTGTGAGTGACGAAGATCTGCCCAAAGCGCCGTTTGTCAAGCTCAACAACGCGCAAAAGGCCTACCTCGCAGATCGACGTAAAGCGCTTGGCGGCGAGTTCCCGAAGCGGGAAACCAAATCCGCCAAGATGGAAATCCCTGCACTTGATAAGTTTTCCGCGCAGCTCAAAGGTACTGGTAAACGTGAGATCTCCACAACCATGGCCTTTGTGCGTATCCTGACCACACTCTTGCGGGACAAGCAGATCGGCAAGAACGTTGTGCCCATCGTGCCAGACGAGAGTCGCACCTTTGGTATGGAAGGCCTGTTCCGCTCTGTTGGGATTTATAACCCTGAAGGGCAGAACTACACGCCCGAAGACGCCGACCAGATGATGTATTATAAAGAATCGACCTCTGGTCAGGTTCTGCAGGAAGGTATCAACGAGGCCGGTGCCATGGCCGATTGGATTGCGGCGGCAACGTCCTATTCCAACCATGGCGTGCCGATGATCCCCTTCTTCATCTACTACTCCATGTTTGGCTTCCAGCGGATCGGCGATCTGGCCTGGGCGGCAGGCGACAGCCGGGCGCGCGGATTTATGCTCGGCGGCACCGCAGGGCGGACCACGCTCAATGGTGAAGGTCTGCAACATGAGGACGGCCACAGCCATATCCTCGCAGGCACCATTCCAAACTGTGTCAGCTATGATCCAACCTTCCAGCACGAAGTTGCGGTGATCGTGCAGCATGGCCTGAAACGCATGTATGAAGATCAGGAAGATGTGTTCTTCTACCTGACCCTAATGAACGAAAACTACGTCCATCCGGATATGCCAATGGGTGTGGAAGAGGAGATCATCAAAGGTCTCTATCGCTTCCAAGAGGTGAAGAAACCGACCAAGAAGCATGTAACGCTGATGGGCTCTGGCACCATTCTTGTGCAGGTCATGAAGGCCGCAGAGATGCTCAAGGAAGACTTTGGTGTGACTGCTGAAATCTGGTCTGCCACGAGCTTCAACGAGCTGGCACGGGATTGTCAGGATGTGGCCCGCCACAACCGCCTGAACCCGCTGGCGGAGCCAAAAGTGTCCTTTGTTGCGGAACAACTTGCCAAAGCAAAAGGTCCGGTGATCGCCGCGACAGACTACATGAAAAACTACGCAGAGCAGATCCGCACCTGTGTGCCGGGCCGCTATACGGTTCTGGGTACAGACGGTTTTGGCCGCTCTGACAGCCGCGTAAACCTGCGCCGCTTCTTTGAGGTGGATGCCAACCACATCGCCGCAGCTGCCATGGTGGATCTCTACCGCGACGGCTCTGTGACCAAGAAAGACCTTGAGGCCGCCTTGAGCAAATACGACATCGACGGCGCCAAGCCGAACCCGCGCCTGGTGTGATCGGGATTTCAGGAGGAAAATCAAATGACTGTTGAAGTAAAAGTTCCCGACATCGGCGATTTCTCGGATGTGCCGGTTGTCTCTGTTCTGGTCAGCCCCGGCGATGTGGTTGCCCTCGAAGACCCTTTGATCGAAGTGGAAAGCGACAAAGCCACAATGGAGGTGCCCTCTCCTGCTGCGGGCAAGGTGCTAGAAATCAAAGTGGCGGAGGGCGACACGGTCTCCGAAGGATCGCTGGTTCTTCTGTTGGAAGCAGAAGAGGCGGCACATGCACCAAAAGCTGAGGCAGCTCCGACGGTGGCACCAACTGCAGCGCCCGCACCCGCGGCTCCTGCCCCCGCCCCGGCAGCTGTAACAGACGCTGGATTTGGCAAAGCACATGCCTCCCCGTCTGTGCGCGCCTTTGCACGTCAGCTGGATGTGGATCTGGCCAAGGTCAACGGCTCAGGCCGCAAAGGCCGCATTCTGCGCGAAGACGTCACCGCCTTCCTGAAGTCCACCACAACAGCGGCAGCGCCTGCTGGTGCGGCGCAAGGCGGCATGGGCATTCCACCGATCCCAGCGGTGGATTTCTCCAAATTCGGTCCCACCGAAGATGTCGACATGCCCCGGATCAAAAAGATCTCCGGCCCGGCCCTGCACCGCAGCTGGCTCAACATTCCGCATGTCACGCACAACGAAGAAGCCGACATCTCTGAGCTGGATGGCTACCGCCGTGAGCTGGATGCACAGGCCAAGCAAGACGGCTACCGCGTCACGCTTTTGTCCTTTGTTATCAAAGCCTCTGTCTCTGCGCTGAAGCAGCACTGGGAAGTGAACTCTTCGCTGCATCCGGACGGTGACAAGCTGATCAAGAAGGATTTCTACAACATCGGCTTTGCAGCGGACACGCCCAATGGTCTGGTGGTTCCGGTGATCAAAGATGCGGATCGCAAAGGCATCATCGAAATCTCCAAAGACCTGATGGAGCTTTCCGCCAAGGCCCGCGAAGGCAAGCTGAAGGGCGACGACATGTCCGGCGCGACCTTCACCATCTCCAGCCTCGGCGGCATTGGCGGCACGTCTTTTACCCCGATTGTGAACGCGCCTGAAGTGGCCATTCTCGGCCTGACCCGCTCCAAAATGGCGCCGGTCTGGAACGGTGAAGAGTTTGAGCCACGCCTGATGCAGCCGCTGTCTCTGAGCTATGACCACCGTGCGATTGACGGCGCTCTGGCGGCGCGTTTCTGTGCCACGCTGAAGCACCTGATGAGCGACGTGCGTCGCCTGATGCTCTAAGGGAGGACTTCATTATGGACGTCAAAGTACCTGATATTGGTGACTTTTCCGAAGTTCCCGTTGTTTCCGTTCTGGTCTCTGTTGGCGACACCGTCGCCGCAGAAGACCCGCTGATCGAGCTGGAAAGCGACAAGGCCACCATGGAAGTGCCTTCCCCTGCCGCAGGTGTGGTGAAAGAAATCAAAGTCGCCGAAGGCGACAATGTCTCTGAGGGCAGCCTGATCATCGTTCTGGACGCCGAAGGCGCAGAAGAAGCTCCTAAGGCCGCAGCTCCGGCGGCGCCCGCAGCACCACAAACCGTGGCCGCGACTGGCACCGCAACAGGTGCCGGTGATGTGCATGCCGAAGTGGTGGTGCTGGGCTCTGGCCCTGGCGGCTACACAGCAGCCTTCCGCGCGGCGGATCTGGGCAAGAAAGTTGTGCTGATTGAAAAAGACAGCTCCCTTGGTGGTGTCTGTCTCAACGTGGGTTGTATCCCCTCCAAGGCGCTTCTGCACTCGGCGAAAGTCATCACTGAAGCAGAAGAAATGGGCGATCACGGCATCAGCTTTGCCAAGCCTGAAGTCGATCTCGACAAGCTGCGCGGCTGGAAAGAAAGCGTTGTGAAACAGCTCACTGGCGGCCTTGGCGGTCTGGCCAAAGCCCGCAAGGTGCAGGTTGTGAACGGCTATGGCAGCTTCACCGGCCCCAATATGATCGAAGTGGACAAAGACGGCGTAAAATCCACCGTCAGCTTTGACCAATGTGTGATCGCGGCAGGGTCTGAGCCTGTCACCCTGCCCTTCATTCCGCATGACGATCCGCGCGTGATCGACAGCACCGGTGCGCTGGAGCTGGAAGACGTGCCAGAGCGCCTTCTGGTGCTGGGCGGCGGCATCATCGGGCTCGAGATGGCTACGGTTTATGACGCACTTGGCTCCAAAGTGACCATTGTCGAGTTCATGGATCAGATCATTCCCGGGGCTGACAAGGATGTGGTCAAGCCGCTGCACAAGCGGATTGAAGGGCGCTATGAGGCGATCCTAACCAAAACCAAAGTCACTGCGGTTAATGCAACGGACGCTGGCCTTGAGGTCACCATGGAAGGGCCCAAGGGCGAAGTGGTTGATACTTTTGACAAAGTTCTTGTTGCGGTGGGCCGTCGCCCAAATGGTGCAAAAATCAACGCAGCTGCCGCTGGTGTGGCAGTGGATGAACGTGGGTTCATTGCGGTGGACAGCCAGCAACGCACTGGTGTGCCTCACATTTTTGCCATTGGCGATGTGGTTGGGCAACCCATGCTGGCCCACAAAGCGGTGCATGAAGGCAAAGTCGCCGCAGAGGTGGCCGCAGGGCACAAACGCCATTTTGATGCGCGGGTGATTCCCTCGGTGGCCTACACTGATCCAGAGGTTGCCTGGGTGGGTGTCACCGAGACACAAGCCAAGGCCGAAGGGTTGAAGGTTGGCAAGGGTGTCTTCCCTTGGGCTGCCTCCGGCCGGTCGCTCAGCTTGGGCCGTTCTGAAGGTCTTACAAAGTTGATTTTCGACGAAGAATCTGAGCGCGTGATTGGTGCTGGCATCGTTGGGCCAAACGCGGGTGACCTGATTGCCGAGGTGGCGCTGGCCATTGAAATGGGCGCAGATGCGGTGGATCTAGGCCATACCATTCACCCGCACCCAACGCTGAGTGAGACAGTGAATTTTGCCGCAGAGATGTTTGAAGGCACGATCACGGACCTCATGCCGCCCCGCAAGAAAAAGTAAGCGACACCCTGTGTTCGCCGGCAACAAAACGCGCCTTAGGGGCGCGTTTTTTCTTGAGAACATCTCAAAAGGTTAACACCCTCGCGGTTGTAAAAAACCGCTGCGGTTTCACGTCGGTATCCCAACGGTATCGCGGCGGTGAAGAGATGCGCCATACACGCAAAGCGAGAGATTAATGCGGCGCGCGGCACGCAACAGCTTCACGGCATCGCAGCAACAGGCCAAACACCATCCCTGCGCGCCCCTCCAGCCCTATTTCCTCCCGCTCCGCACAGCGGAGCCGGGCCCAAGGCGGTGAAGGGGCCGTCAGGCCACAAACCCGGCGCGGGAGCCCTGCCGTTTGCGTCACAGCGGCCACATCATAGGAATGAGCACCGAGGCCAGCAAACCAATCGACAGGTTGAGCGGAATACCCACACGCATAAAATCGGTGAACTTATAGCCGCCGGGCCCAAACACCAGCATGTTGGTCTGATATCCAATCGGGGTGGCGAAACTGGCGGAGGCCGCCACCATCACCGCAATCACCAGTGGGCGGGGATCCACGCCAATGGCCTGAGACAAACCTACGGCAATTGGGGTCACAACCACGGCCACGGCATTGTTTGACACAAGTTCCGTCAACACAGAGGTCAGCAGGTAGATTGCCCACACCAGCAGGAAGGGCGGCAGATTCTGCAAAGCTGGGGCAAGGCCGTTCACAATCAGCGACACCGCCCCGGAATGCGACAGCGCGGCACCAATGGCCAGCATGGCAAAGATCAGCGACAGCAAGCGCCCATCCACAAACGAAAATGCCTCATCCGCATCAATACACCGCGTCAGTAACACAACGGCCACCGCCAGAAGGGACAAGAGCAGAATGGGTGCAAGCCCCAGTCCGGCCAGCACCACAACCCCTGCCATCGCACCAAGCGCAATTGGCGCATGGCCGCGGCGGTATTCCCGCTCTGACGGGTGCGAGACATCCACCATATCCATATCCGAAGACAGACGCTGAATGTCTTCCGGGGCGCCTTCAAGCAGCAGCGTGTCCCCCACGCGCACCACCAGCTGATCAAGCTGCTGACCGATGTTCTGATTGCGACGGTGCACGGCCAGCGGATAGACACCATAGCGACGGCGCAGGCGCAGCGAGCCAAGGCGGCGCCCCACCATACGACAGCCCGGCGTGATCAGCGCTTCGACCGTGGTGGTTTCCACAGCGCCCACCTGATCCAGTCGCTTGAGTGATTTGTTGCGCTGCAAACTCAAAAGCTCGGTCATTTTGGTGCGCAGCACCACGCGGTCGCCCACCTGAAGCGTTACGTCTTTGAGGTTGCGGCGCAGCGAGGTGTCGCCACGAATCACGTCAATCAGGCGCACTCCGTCGCGTTTAAAAAGCTGCACTCCGGAGACTTCGCGCCCCACAAGGTTGCTTTCCGGCGGGATCACCGCTTCGGTGAAGAACTTCATTTGGCTGCGGTTGGAGAGCATGTCCGCCATGCTGGCCCGTTCCGGCAGAAGCCGCCGACCAAATACATAAAGATAGAGCATGCCCCAAGCGACAAGGATGATGCCAAGCGGGGTGACCTCAAAGATGCTGAACGGTGTCAGCCCCTGCTCCCTTGCAACCCCATCTACCAAGAGGTTTGTCGAGGTGCCGATCAGCGTCAGAGTGCCGCCCAAGATGGCGGCATAACTGAGTGGAATCAGAAGCTTGGACGCAGACGTTCCCAAGGTACGTGCCAATTGGGTGAACACGGGGATCATCACCACAACCACCGGCGTGTTGGACACAAAGGCCGAAGCGACGATCACAAACACCAGCAACATGACAATGGCCACGGCCGGGCGCTTCTGCGCCTGCCCATCAGCCAGTTGCGTGAAAGCCGAAAGCGCGCCAGTCCGCACCAGCGCCCCCATGACGATGAACATGGCCGCAATGGTCCAAGGTGCCGGGTTGGACAGGACACCCAGCGCCGCCTCATAGGGCAAGACCCCCAGAAACAGGAGCAGCGCCACGCCGCCGATGGCCACCACTTCAGTCGGGTAGACTTCCTTCAGAAAGAGCACAAACATGCCCGCTACGGTCAGCAGGGCCAGAACAGCCTGTGTGGTTTGAGAAAACGCAAAAAGATCCATAGTTGTCCTGCTCTTGTCAGCGGAGAAGTTCTACCATGGCCCTCAAGTCGAACAAGCCATTTTCGCAGTGACGCAGGAGCAAAGCACGTCCAACGGTGGTGCGCATGCGGTGCTCTGAAGGATTTGAGCATAAGTCGGGCATCGCGCGCCAACATCCGTGGCGCGCGTGGTCGTGATTGGCCTGGCAAGAAAGAATCGATGAAAGATCCGCGACAGAAACTCAGGAGGCTCAGGCAGGCCCGGCCTGACTCAGCCGCCCGCCTTGACGCACCATTTCGATACGGGTTGCCGCGCCGGTGCGGTCATCGGTTTCTACATAGACACCTGAAAGCGTCGCCTCCCCCAATGCCGGGGTGAACCGCGCTTTGGGCATGCCGGTGACAAAGCGGCGCATGGGTTCTGCCTTTTCCATGCCAATGACCGAATTGTAATCACCACACATGCCAGCATCGGCCTGAAAGGCGGTGCCGCCGGGCAGGATTTGCGTATCTGCGGTTGGCACATGCGTGTGGGTTCCCACCACAAGGCTCACGCGGCCATCGCAATAATGACCCATGCCCATTTTTTCAGACGTGGCTTCGCAGTGCATATCTACAATCGCCGCCTGCACCAGCCCGCCGCGCGGATGGGCCCGCAGCACTTGATCGACCGCTGAGAAGGGATCGCTGTAGGGCTGCTTCATAAACACCTGTCCCAGCGCCTGTGTCACCAGCACTTTACGGCCACCGCGCGCCTCAAACACCCGAAAACCCTTGCCGGGCACATCGCCGCGCGCATAGTTCAATGGGCGCAGGATACGTGGCTCAGATTGGATGAACTGCATCATGTCTTTCTGGTCAAAGGCATGATCGCCAAGTGTAATGCAATCTGCCCCGGCCTCCAGTAGCGCTTTGGCATGCGCCCCTGAGAGCCCCATGCCGTTGGACGCGTTCTCGCCGTTCACCACGACAAAATCCAACCGCCAAGCTTCCCGCAGCTTGGGAAGGCGTTCCATCACAGCCGCACGTCCCGCGCGGCCCATCACATCACCGAGGAAAAGTATCTTCATGGCACACGGTCCTAGGCTCCGGCGCAGCGCTTGGCAAGGGCATGGCCTCAGATCTTAGGGATGATCATGCGTCAGGATCACAGCACTTGTCCCTTTCCCCCAAGACGTTATCGTGGGGGAAATATCTCAACCGAGGACAAATAAAATGAAAGCGATGATGACAATTGCCGCTCTGGGTGGGCTTTTGGTGCTGGGCGCCTGTCAGGATCAGGTCTATGCCAATGACCCCACGAGTGCTGCCAATCCTGCTGCAAGTTTTTGCGTCAATCAGGGCCACAGCTATGAGATCCGTCAGGGTGCAGACGGCAATCAATATGGCGTCTGCAAATTCAAACAGGGCGGCGAGCAGGATGCCTGGCAGTATTTCCGGGAAAATGCCACGGGCGCAAACCCGGACCTGAGCGCCACCCCGGACGCTCCATCAGGGGCGTGAAAACTCGATCACACGGCTTTCCGTGATGATCATGTTCAAAGGCTGGTCGGTGGCCTCCAGAGGCAGCCCGGCCGCCTCCTGCGCATCAAAGGCAAAGCCAATCGCCAAAGTGGCACGGCGGGCGCGCAGGCGCTCCAGCGTGCGGTCATAAAAGCCGCCGCCATAGCCCAGTCGCCCGCCGTTCAGGTCAAAGCCCACCAGCGGCACAATCACGATTTCCGGATCAAAATAGTCATCCACAACCGGCACCTGCGCCCCAAAAGGCCCTGCCTTAAGCGCGCCATCCGGCTCCCAGCGGGAAAACTCCAGCGGCGTGGCTTCGGCCTGAATGACCGGCACGCCCACCGGGCCATGTGCCGCTGCCTCGGCCATGGCGGCCAGCGGAGAGATCTCCGTGCGGATCGGCATATAACCCGCCAGCGGCACGCCGCGATAACCGGCAAGCACTTCGGAGAGATGGGCGGACTGCCCGGGGCCAGCATTGGCAAAAGCCTCTTTGCGACGGGCAAAGGCCGCCTTACGGGCGGCGGCTTTCTGTTCGATGAGATCCATCAGGCAGTCTCCAGATCGTAGGAAAAAATGTGTGTGTGACAACGGGCGCGCAGATCAGAGCAAGACACGCGCCGCAAGCCCCAAGAACAGGAAGAACCCCACAACATCGGTCACCGTGGTGACAAAGGGGCCAGAGGCCAAGGCCGGGTCGATATTGGCTCGATCAAGTGCCATGGGAATGAGAATGCCGCCCAGCGCGGCGGCGATCTGTGTCAGAAGCATCGCCACGCCAATCACCACAGCCAGCATGGGCACGCCAAACCAGAGCCCAGCCACCAGCGCCATGATAAAGCCAAAGAGCGCTCCATTAAGCGCGCCAACGGAAAGCTCCCGGCGGATCACCCGCCAGGCGTTTTGTGCGGTCAGGTCTTTGGTGGCCAGTGCGCGCACCGTGACCGTCATGGTCTGTGTTCCTGCGTTGCCCCCCATGGAGGCCACAATCGGCATCAGCACCGCCAGCGCCACCATCTGATCGACAGTATCGGCAAAGAGGTTGATCACACCAGAGGCCAGAATGGCGGTGAGCAGATTCACAAAAAGCCAGGTGGCCCGGCCTTTGGCGGCATCCAAAATGGTGTCTGACAGGCTGGCCTCATCGCTCACCCCGGCCAGACGCAGGATGTCTTCTTCGTGCTCCTCATCCAGCACCGCCATGGCATCATCAATGGTGATCACCCCCACCAGACGCTCATCGGCGTCCACCACCGGGGCAGAGATCAGGTGATACTGGTTAAACGCATAGGCCACATCCTCTTCGTCCTGTGTGACGGGGATGACCTGAAACACCTCTTCGACAATGGATTGCAGCGGCAATGTCCTGCGTGAGGACATCAGTTTGCCCAATGTGATATTGCCCACAGGTTTCATCCGCGGGTCCACCAGAATCATATGATAGAATTGCTCTGGCAGCTCTTCAGCATTGCGCAGGAAATCAATCGCCTCCCCCACGGACCAATGCTCTGGCGCACAGACAGTCTCGCGCTGCATCAAACGGCCAGCGGTGTTTTCCGGATAGCTCAGCGCCTGTTCAACGGCGACACGATCCGCGTCTTCCAGCTGATCCAGAATGGCTTCCTGCGCCGGTTCATCCAGATCTTCCACGAGATCCACGATGTCGTCACTCTCAAGCTCGCGCACCGCTTCGGCCAGCACATCCGGGCGCAGGATGTTCATGACCTCTTCGCGCAGGCCCTCATCCAATTCCGAGAGGATCTCCCCGTCAAACTCCGCGCCATAGAGCTGTACCAGACGACGCCGGTCAAACGGGTTGATCTGCTCCATCAGGTCGGCGATGTCTGCCGGGTGCAGCGGATCCATCAGCTCCAGCAGCGTGGCACGGTCTGCGGCTTCCAACGCATAGAGAATGCCCGCCACCACACGTTTGTTCAGCGCGTAGTCTTCCACGTCCTGATCTTCCATAAAATCTGTCGCGGTTTGATCGATGGCTTGGGTCATGACACCTGCTCTCTCGTCTGGCCGCAAATGGGCATCTGCTCTGGAAGGACATCGCCCCGGCAAGGGCTTGGACTTGCGCCGGACCATAGTTTAAAGCTGACAAGGAACTCAATGGGATGCGACGGTTTTGCTCTCAAAAAAGGCCGCTTTTTGATATTGTCTGCTTGTTCTGCGCTCCCGGCCCGATCTGCACTGGAGAGATGTGATGCCCGCCCCCACCCTTTTGCTGGGTCAGACCCTGTCTTTTGTGAAAAACCCCTTTGCGGCCCCGCTGGAAGAGGCCGTGCGTCATCACCGCCATGGCGGTGTTTTGATCACAGCTGGCAAAATCACAGAGGTGGGTGATGGCGCAACACTGAAGGCCGCTCATCCGCAGGCGGAAGTGGTGAACTATGGTGACAAGCTGATCTGTGCGGGCTTTGTAGACGCGCATGTGCATTATCCCCAAACAGGCATTATCGCGAGTTGGGGCAAGCGGCTGATTGACTGGCTCAACAGCTACACCTTCCCCGAAGAAATGCGCTTTGAGGATCCGGTCTATGCCGCAGAGGTTGCAACCCGCTACCTTGATCTTAGTGCGCGTCATGGCGTCACCACCATGGCCAGCTACTGCACCATTCATCCGGAGTCTGTGACAGCGTTTTTCTCCGCAGCGCAGGCGCGTGGTCAGCGTGTGGTGGCGGGCAAGACCTGCATGGATCGCAATGCCCCGGAGGGCCTGCGCGACAGCGCCCAAAGCGCCTATGATGACAGTAAAACCCTGATTGACCGCTGGCATGGGGTGGATCGGCTCAGCTATGCCATCACGCCCCGGTTTTCGCCCACGTCAACCCCGGCGCAGCTTGAGGCGCTTGGCGCGCTCTGGGCGGAGCGGCCGGATTGTCTGATGCAGACCCATCTGAGCGAGCAGCTGGATGAAATTGCCTGGGTGAAGGCGCTGTTTCCGCAGGCGCGGGATTATCTGGACACCTATGAGCAGTTTGGTCTGCTGGGCGCGCGTGGCATCTATGGCCATGCGATCCATCTGGAGCCACGTGAAAAAGACCGGCTGCGCGACATAGGCGCTGGGCTTGTGCATTGCCCAACCTCCAACACCTTTATTGGCTCTGGTCTGTTTGACATGAAGGGGCTGATAGACAATGGACACAGGGTCGGGCTGGCCACGGACACCGGTGGCGGATCGAGTTTTTCCATGCTGCGCACCATGGCCACGGCCTATGAGGTGGCACAGCTGCGCCATCACCCGCTGCATGCCGCAGAGCTGATGTGGCTGGCCACACAGGGCGCGGCACAGGTGCTGCATCTGCAGGATCAGATTGGGAACCTCGCGCCAGGACTGGAGGCGGATCTGGTGGTGCTGAATCTGGCCAGCACGCCCGATATAGCCCAGCGCAGCAAGCGGGCCGAAGATCTCTGGGAGGCGCTGTTTCCCACACTCATGATGGGGGATGACCGCGCCATTGCGGCCACGTGGATTGGTGGACGCCACCACGACGCCCAATAGGCTGACACCGCGGCCTGAACGCCGCCCATTCAGGCCGCAGGCCTGCGCGAAGCCCGCCGCCGGAGGCGCCGGGCTGAGACATCTGGCTGCGCCGCCATGGCGCAGACCGTTTTAAAACGCTTTAAACGTCAATGTGGTCAACGTGCGCTCGATATTGGGAATATCAAGCATATGCTGATTGATGAATTTGCCCACATCCTCCCCATCGGGGATGTAGAGCTTCATCAACAGATCATAGTCCCCGCTGGTGGAATGCAGTTCAGAGTGAATTTCCTTCAGCGCAATCTCTTCGGCCACGCGGTAGGTGGTGCCGGGTTTGCAGCGGATCTGGATAAAGACGCAGGTGGTCATGACAGCCCTCAAGTGATTTGGCGCCAAGCTGGCACAAATGCCACCCTGACCACAATCGCAAACTGCGCCCCCTTGGCCCGCCCCGCCCTGCTGCCTATAAGGCAGGGGCACTTACTGTGAAGGATCTCCCCATGCGCAAGGCAAGCGTGACCCGCGCCACCGCGGAAACCAATATCTCCGTTGAGATTAATCTTGATGGCAGCGGCACTTATGACAATCAGACCGGCGTGGGTTTTTTTGACCACATGCTCGATCAGCTGTCGCGCCACAGCCTGATTGACATGACGATCCGCGCCGAAGGGGACTATCACATTGATGACCACCATACGGTAGAAGATGTGGGCATTGCGCTGGGTCAGGCGCTTACGCAAGCTCTGGGCGATAAGAAAGGCATCCGTCGCTATGCCACTTGCCACCTGCCCATGGATGACGCGCAGGTGCGCGCAAGTCTAGATCTGTCGGCGCGTCCCTTCCTGATCTGGAACAACGATATGCCAACCCAGAAGATTGGCAGCTTTGACACAGAGCTGGTGCGTGAGTTCTTTCAGGGCTTTGCCACCCATGGCGGCATCACACTACATGTGGATCAGATCCATGGCTTCAACAGCCACCACATTGCCGAAGCCACCTTCAAGGCCGTGGCACGGGCGCTGCGCGAGGCTGTGGAGGTCGATCCACGCAAGGCGGATGCCATCCCCTCCACCAAAGGCGCGCTCTAAACACACAGGCCCACTCTCACAGGGGCCTCCAAGCGATCTTCACTCAAAAAAGACGGGCACATCCAAGAGCGGTGCCCGTCTTTTTTGTTCAGTTCTCAAAAGCTTGCCTGACCATCTCATCCACAGGCATTTGTTGCAACGCGCTGTCCAGCGCCACAGCCAGCGCCTGATTTTCCGGCGTGTCGCGCATGGCCAGAACCAGCGGGTACTCCACCAGATTGCGTTCATTATAGGCGACTTTGTCTTTCACTTTGGCCATCTCTGGTGTGGTCAGCATCTCGGCCATCACAAAGCGATCAATCACACCGATATCGCCACGGCCACCCGCCACCATTTTTAACAGTTGGGCGTCGTCGCTGGCCTCCTGAACTGCGATGGCACCACTGGCCATCAGGGTTTCAAATTCCTCGGGATATGCGTAGGAGCGCACCACCACAACGGTCAGACCGTGCAAGTCTTCAAGCGTGGTCCAGTTGATCGGATTGTCCTGCCGCTGAACAAATCCAACCGGAGAGCTGTAGATCACCGGGGAGGCAAAAAAGCCTTCCTGCACCTCGCTGGGCCAAGCGGGATAATAACCCAAAACGGAAGGGTCATCCGCCGCCTTTTTCTGAGACCGCGCCCAAGGAAGATATTCCACCGACAGGCTATGACCACTTTTGGCAAGAGCCTCCTCAAGGACGGACATTAGGATACCGCCTTCGGGCAGGTCGGATCCCACATATGGCGCCCATTCCAGCGACATCACCTGATGTTCGGAGGCCTGGGCGCCAAAGGCAAGGCCGACAGATAAAGCTGCCACAGTCATCGCGCGTTTCATGAAAGTCATCTTCACACTCCTGAGTTGATTGTCAGGAAAACCTGACCCTCAAAGGTTTACATTCTACAAACGTGTGCCTGTTTCCATGTCTGCCGAAATTTGTCCCCTTTAGAGAAGACTTTAAGACACAAGGGCTCCCTTCGGTGGGGCTGGCAGTGCCCGCGCTCTTGACCTGCCGAAGAATAGGCGGCACTTGGGCAGGGCAACCACAGGAGGCCCCTATGCTCACAGCCATCATTGATTATGAAAGTGGCAATCTGCACTCTGCCGAGAAGGCCTTTCAACGTATGGCCGTGGAAGTGGATGGCGGCGAAGTGGTTGTGACCTCTGATGCGGATGTGGTGGCTCGAGCGGACCGTCTGGTGCTGCCGGGCGATGGGGCCTTTCCTGCCTGTGCCGAGGAGCTGCGCGGCCACAAGGGCATCTATGACGCCATGGTGGACGCCGTGGAAACAAAAGGCCGCCCGTTTCTGGGGATCTGCGTGGGCATGCAGCTGATGGCAAGCCGGGGACATGAGTACCAACTGACCGAGGGGTTAGGCTGGATTGCAGGGGATGTGGAAAAGATCATGCCCACGGATGCCGCACTGAAAGTCCCGCACATGGGCTGGAACAATCTGGTGATTGATCATCCCCATGCGCTTCTGGAAGGGATCAAAAGCGGTGATCACACCTATTTTGTGCATTCCTACCAGTTTCATGTAACCAAGCCGGAAGAACGTCTGGCACATGTGGAGTATGGGGGCGATGTGACCGCCATTATCGGACGCGACACCATGGTGGGCATGCAGTTCCACCCGGAAAAAAGCCAGGACATTGGCCTGCGGATGATTGGCAACTTTCTGAAGTGGGCGCCGTAAGCGGAAAGAAAAGAGAGGGGCCAGCCCCTCTTGCGCGGACGCGCAATTCACCCCGGGATATTTCTAGTCAAATGAAGGCTAGGCTGCGCGCAGGGCTGTGGGGGCAACGCCATGGGCCTTGCGAAAGGCGCGGGTGAAGCTTTCCGGACTGTTGTAAGCATAGCGGCGTGCGACAGCATCCACGCGATCCCCACGCATGATGTCCTGATGGGCCAGAATGAGCCGCCAACGCCGCAGGTAACCCATCGGCGTTTCACCCACGGTTTGGGCAAAAAGTTCCGCAAAGCGCGACAAAGACAGCCCCGCCTCCTGCGCGAGATCCGCGTTGCTCCAGACCCGCCCAGGAAAATCATGCATTGCAACAATCGCGCGGCTGATCCGGGGATCTGCCAGCCCCGCCAGCAGGCCGACATCTGTGGTGCCTTGAGAAATCTGCTCTCGCAGCAAGCGCACCATCAGCGCTTCACCCAGACGATTGATTACAGATTGCGCGCCACAGCGGTTGGCGGTGGTTTCCTCCGCCATCAGCCGCACCAGCGCGCGACTGTCCTCGGCACCGCTCAAATCAGAACCAACCTCATCGGGCAAAGAGGCCATCAATGGGTTGGTCATGCCCATCCAATCCACATGGGCTGCAAAAAGGACTTCCTCCGCGCGCGCGGTCTGAGAGGTGCCCCGTGTCAGGAAAACCACGCGCGCAGGCGTGCCATCCTCCCCCGCCATGGCAATCAGGTTGGCCGTGCTCAGCGGGGCGGGCTGCACGGTCAGGTGAAATTTCTCAACCAGCGTGGTGAGGCGATCCATTAGCACAAATCCGGTGTTTTAGCACGATCAATCGGATTTATTTGACATTAAATCCGGCGATAAGTCCAGAAAGCACAAACAAAAGGATACTTCCATGCTGTTGCCACGTCAGAAGACCCCGAACCTCACCCTGCCGCTTGTGGGCGGTGGCACGTTTGATCTTGCCAGCGAAGGCTCTGAGCGCGGCACGGTGGTGTGTTTTTACCGCGGTCTGCACTGCCCGATCTGCGCCACTTACCTCAAAGAACTTGAGAAACTGGTGGAAGCCTTTGCCGAACGTGGCGTGACCTGCGTTGCGGTCAGCAGCGATGGCGAGGCGCGCGCCAAAGACATGGCCGAGAAGATCGAAGCCACAGGGCTGCGCATTGCGTATGATCTGCCGCTGACCGTGGCCAAGGAATGGGGGCTTTATATCTCCACCTCGCGCGGCAAGACCTCCATTGGCATCGAAGAGCCTGCGCTCTTCTCTGAGCCCGGTCTGTTCATGGTGAGCCCGGATCAGTCGCTCTATTATGGCTCTGTGCAGACCATGCCTTTTGTGCGTCCGCATTTCTCCGAGCTGCTCGGGGCGCTGGATTTTGCCATCAAGAACAACTACCCGGCACGCGGCGAATACACGGGCGCCGTGTAAACACAGCCCATCGTTAAAACACAAAAGGCGCAGGGGATCTCCTGCGCCTTTTGCATGTCTCGGTGCCTGAGAGATTAGTTCACGCGTGTCCAGTTCTGACTGCGGCAGACCACGGAGACGCAGCCTTTCACCTTCAGCGTGTTGCCACTCAGGCTCATTTTAGACTTGTAGGTCTTGTCCGCATCCGGGGCCCAGATCTTGCCGCCGGAGTAGGCACCACCGCCATCAACACCCATGTCCCAGATCATCTTTTTGCCCAGATTTTCATAAGATGGATTGGCAGAACCGCTGGCATCGAAGGCCTTGTGAATGGTGCCGCAGATATCACTGCCGCAGGCGGCGACTTTCACATGAAGATAGCTGCCTTCGTCGTTTGCGGCGGTTTTCCAGATGCCTTCTACCGGATCTGCCAGAGCGGTTGTGGCAGCTGCGAGCGTCATGGCTGCGGCCAAAAGTGTCTTTTTCATAAGGTCCTCCCTTGAACAATTGCCCAAAACTTTGGGCCAGAGCGTGATTCCCATCAACCGTGACTTAGGGTCATCTCGTTTCTCAAGCCTTGCGAGGCCGGTTGCGTTGCAATTTCTGCGACACCATGCAAAACCACTGCGGAGATTTCCTGTCTGTGCCTGCACATAGGGAACAGGCACCAAACTTATGATAAGGCCCCTGCCCCATGATCCTCTATCCCGCAATTGACCTGAAAGACGGCAATGCCGTGCGCCTGCTGCATGGTGAAATGGACAAAGAGACCGTGTTCAACGAAAACCCGGCTGCGCAAGCGATGGAGTTTGTCAACGCGGGCTGTGAGTGGCTGCATCTTGTGGATCTCAATGGCGCCTTTGCCGGGGAGCCGGTGAATGCCGCGCCGGTGGAAGAAATCCTGAAACAGACCAATGTGCCCGCGCAGCTGGGCGGCGGCATCCGCGACATGGCCACCATCGCGCGCTGGATCGACAAAGGTCTGAGTCGGGTGATCCTTGGCACCGTGGCGGTTGAAAACCCCGATCTAGTGCGGGAAGCGGCGAAAGAATTCCCCGGCAAAGTGGCTGTTGGTATTGATGCCCGCAATGGCAAGGTGGCGACCAAAGGCTGGGCGGAAGAGACCGATGTGATGGTCACCGATCTGGCGAAATCCTTTGAGGACGCCGGGGTCGCTGCGATCATCTACACCGACATTACGCGGGATGGGGCGATGAAAGGCCCCAATGTGGAAGCCACTGCGGCGCTTGCGCAGGCGGTGTCTATCCCGGTGATTGCCTCTGGTGGGGTGAGCTCTCTGGACGATCTTCAGGCGCTCAAAGACTGTGGTGCTACGTTAAACGGCGCCATTTCGGGCCGCGCACTTTATGACGGGGCGATTGATCTGGCCGAGGCGCTTGCGCTGCTCAAAGCGTAAGCCAACCGATCTGCAAACATGCAAAAGGCTCTGGAGCATCGCTTCAGAGCCTTTTGTTTATGGGCGTTTTTATTGCGCCGCTGCCGCTGTCAGCTTGGACAAAGCGCCGCGCATGGTGGCGACAAAATCGGCATCTTCGGCAATGTCCAGCTCCGCAAACATCTGTGCCGGGTCTTCATAAGTCAGGAAGACCGCCCCGCTCGCATCCTCGTAGGCCAGCACTTTAAGGGGCAGAAACAGACCCGCCTTGATATCCGCCTGCATGGCGGGGGTGCCAATCTTGGGATTGCCAAAGATCAGCAGCTCCGCATCGGCCAGCTCTGCGCCCACATTGGCTGCGCCACCGGCATGATCGACACGCGCAAAGACCTTGGCACCGGCGGTTTCCACGGCGGCCTGAAGCGCATCCATGGTCTGGGCCACGGGTTTGTTGGACGGCACGGACAGAAGCTCTGCCTGAGCGGGGAGTGTTGTCGACATGGCAATGGCTCCTGCGATGAGATAGTTTTTCATAATCATGACCTTCCAGATAACGTTTACGACATATGTGTCACGCCAGACGGGGGTCACATTCCAATCACGTTTTCTCGATAGGTGGGAAAACCCCGCTCTTGGCGTCCTCATGCCAAGCGGTTAAGAAGACGCAAAGAGGTGACCTATGCTTAAAACCCGCATCATTCCCTGTCTGGATGTTGCCGATGGCCGTGTGGTCAAAGGTGTGAATTTTGTTGGCCTGCGCGATGCCGGTGATCCGGTGGAGGCCGCCCGCGCTTATGACGCGGCGGGGGCGGACGAAATCTGCTTTCTGGACATTCATGCCACCCATGACAACCGGGGTGTGATGATCGACATGGTGCAGCGCTGTGCCGAGCAGTGCTTTGTGCCGCTGACCGTGGGCGGGGGCGTGCGCAGCGTGGCGGATGTACGCCGGCTGTTGCTGGCAGGAGCTGACAAGGTGAGCTTCAACTCCGCAGCGGTGGCCAATCCGGATGTGATTGCCGAAGCGGCAGCGCAATTTGGCAGCCAGTGTATTGTCTGCGCGATTGATGCCAAGACCATCGGCCATGATGAAAACGGCGTGCCCAACCAATGGGGGATTTTCACCCATGGGGGCCGCAAGGCGGCGCTGGATCAGGACGGAAATCCGATTGATGCGGTGGAATTTGCCAAGCTGGTGGTGGCCAAGGGCGCGGGTGAAATCCTGCTGACCTCCATGGACCGCGACGGCACAAAGGCGGGCTTCAACCTGCCTCTGACCAAAGCGATCAGCGATGCGGTGAATGTGCCGGTGATTGCGTCGGGCGGCGTGGGCAATCTGGACCACCTTGTGGAAGGTGTCACCAAAGGCGGCGCAAGCGCGGTTCTGGCGGCATCGATCTTCCACTTTGGCGAATACACCGTGCAGGAAGCCAAACAATATATGCATGACGCCGGTATCCCGATGAGGCTGACATGAGTGTTTTAAACAATCTGGCCGCCACGATTGCGGAGCGCGCCAAAGCAGACCCTGAGAGCAGCTGGACCGCCAAGCTTTTGGCCAAAGGTCCGGAGAAATGCGCCGAGAAATTTGGCGAAGAGGCCATTGAAGCGGTGATTGAAGCCGTAAAAGGGGATCGCGAAAAGCTGACCTATGAAGCGGCGGATGTGCTTTTTCATCTGCTGGTGATGCTGGAAGCGCGAAATGTGGCGCTGGACGATGTGCTGACGGAACTTGCACGGCGGCAGGGCATAAGCGGGATCGCGGAAAAAGCCGCAAGGTCAAAGGCCTGAAACCTGACTTTGCCGTAAGGCATGACACCCCTATAGTGGCACTACGTGCGATTTGATTGGGCTGAAATGATGCGTATTTTGAATAGGTTGCTCTGCGTTCTTGCGGCAGTTTTTCTGGCCGGATGCGTCGCGGTGCCTGATGAAGCGCTTTTGCCAGACCAAGTCGGGCTTGCGCAGGCAATTGTGGCGCTGGATCCTGCGGTTGACCCCGAAGAGGCCGCACGCGTCGCGCAGATTTCTTACAGCTATTCTCTGCAGTTGCGCGAGGAATACAACGTGACCGATGGGCCATTGCTGCACAACGCGAAGGTCAATCAAGGCCTGCGCCCGCGCGGGCTATGCTGGCAATGGGCGGATGATCTGGAGGCCCGGCTGTGGCAGGAAGATTTGAAAACGCTGACACTGCATCGTGCGATCGCCAACCATGACAATATTCGCATCGAACACAGCACCGTCGTGATCAGTGCAAAAGGTGACAGCATGGCAGAGGGCATTGTGCTTGATCCATGGCGCTATGGCGGACGACTCTACTGGAGTGAAGTGGTGGAGGACAGCCGCTACAACTGGGAGGAGCGCGCGCAGGTGTTTGCCCTGAAAAAGGCAAGGCAGTAAGGCGGTTTTAAGCCTAAGGCGGCGACCCTTTCAGGCTTTGTTAACCATATTCCAGCACTGAGAGGTACTGGGATTGAACGCATGTGGACTGATGCAAAACGGGTTTTGGCAGCGGGGCAAATCCGCCTTTTTGGGGTACTTTTGGCCACGTCCTCCTGAGGATGAATATTTTGAGGGCTCTCGCAAACAGCTGCTTTGCGGGTTTTCGGCGCTGATCACGATCTTTGCCGCGACGCACTTTCTCTATCTCGTTCTCATGCACCCCAAACCCGGCGCAGCTTTTGCGCTCAGCGCCGGTATCAGCGCGATGCTTTGCCTGTTTATTCCTGCGCTTTGCAGGGTGGGATTGAAGCCCCGATGGGCTGCGGTTTTGATGAGCCTGCTCCTGCTGTTTTACGCCAATGTGATTGTCATACATGAGGCAGACAACAACTGGCGGCAGGAGGTGTTCCTGCTTGGACCACCGATGGTCGCGGCGCTATTGACCGGATTGCGTATAGCCTGGCTGGTCACGGCTTTGGTGGTGATCAACCTGATTCTTCTGGCCCTGAGCTTACCATCAATCAATATGAGCGCAGCCTTTGTCCTGAGCGCCACGGTGCTGGCGGTCATGAGTGGCCTGACCATGTTCAAGCTTGAGCTGGAGCGCAAAGAGAAGAGGCTGATTGACTTGCGAGACAATGCACAGCGAGCGGATCAAGAAAAATCTGAGTTTCTTGCTAAAATGAGCCATGAGATTCGCACGCCTCTCAATGGGTTGAGCGGCGTTCTTCAGCTTTTGGATGAAACGGATCTTACGCCGGATCAGAAAGAGCTTGTCGCCACCGGCCGCGAGTCCGGGCGCGGCTTGATGCGGTTGATCAATGGCGTGCTCGACTATTCTAAAATTGCGGCGCATGGCGTGACCGTGGAGATCCTTCCTGTGGCCACCGCCTCAATTTTGGAAAGCGCTCTACATTCGCAAAGACCGGCAGCACAAGCCAAAGATGTAGATCTCATCACCCACATCGATCCCACTTTACCCCTCTGGCTGAGGGCCGATCCAGTGCGGCTCAATCAGATCATCACCAACTTTCTGAGCAATGCGATCAAGTTTTCCCGAAACACCCCCGTGCAGTGCCGCATGGAACTCTCCGGGGCGTTTGTGAAAGTCTCTGTGAGCGACAGAGGCATCGGCCTCACCGAAGAGGCGCAGACCCGAATTTTCAAGAAATTCGAACAAGCCAGCAGCAGCACCAGCCGTCACTATGGTGGCACGGGGCTTGGACTGGCGATCAGTAAGGAGTTGGCGGAGTTGATGGGTGGTGAAATCGGAGTGGACAGCCGCCCGCTTGCGGGCAGCACGTTTTGGTTTACCTTTCCGCTGGAGGCCTGTGCGGCTTCTGAATGCAGGCCTGCGCCTCCAACCGAGACACCAGCGGTGCAAAACAAATTTCCGGGAAAAAAGGTTCTGGTGGTCGAAGACAATCGCACAAATCAGATGATTGTGCGCCGCTTTCTCGAAAGTATGGAGGTGCGCGTCGATCTGGTGGAAGATGGACGCCCTGCCCTGCAACGCTGTACCACCCATCAATACGACCTGATCCTGATGGATATCCATCTGCCTGATCTGGACGGTGTCCGGGCGACAGAAATGCTGCGCCAGTCCCCGGGCCGCAATCAGAACACGCCGATTGTGGCCCTGTCGGCCAATATCCTGCCCCAGCAGACACAATCCTATCTTGAGGCTGGAATGAATGCCTGTCTTGGCAAACCATTCCGCAAAGATGAGCTGGCGAAGGTTGTGGCCTCTCTGATCGGGGAACGCGGATCGCACGGGCTGTGATCTGCGCCTCAGCAGAGCGGTGTCAGCTGCGCTTGGAAGAAATGACGCCCGTGGCGAAGCCCCCCATGCGCAACTCCCCAAAGAGTCGTTGATATTCAATCTTCGGACAGCGGTTCTGAATGACATCCACACCCCGTGCCTCTGCCAGCGATGCGGCCTCAGAATGCTCAACGCCGATCTGCATCCAGATGGTTTGCAGATCATCAAAGCGCTCCAGCGCCTCCTCCACGATCGGGGGTACCGCTTCAGAGCGGCGAAAGATGTCCACCATATCAACCGGGTCCGTGATATCTGACAAATGGGCCACAACAGTTTCCCCAAAGAGCGATTTGCCCGCATGGCCCGGATTGACGGGTATGACCCGATAGCCCTTCAGAGCCAGATAGCGCGCCACATAGTAGCTTGGGCGCACAGTGTTCATCGAGACACCCACAACAGCCACGGTTTTGGTCCGCTGCAGGATCTTGCGCAAATGGTCATCAGAGTAGTTCATGCGGTCAGGCTAGCGGCTGTGAGCGCTGTTGCAAGCGCTGTTTACGGCGGCGCTATGGCCATTGGGGATCCGCGTCT
The DNA here is from genome assembly GCF_001458175.1 of Shimia marina. Classification (GTDB taxonomy): domain Bacteria; phylum Pseudomonadota; class Alphaproteobacteria; order Rhodobacterales; family Rhodobacteraceae; genus Shimia; species Shimia marina. Next base: position 175,658 of record NZ_CYPW01000027.1, on the reverse strand, counting down.
ACAGGCAAAGTATACTTGCAAAAAAAGCGCCCAAGAAAACTTGGGCGCAGGTTCGGAACGAGGGACAGTGAAGGGAAACACGGAAGTTCCGTTTGCCGTGTCTCTTGCATCACTACTTAGGTTCGCAGAATTGGATATCCAGAGCCTGTAAGATTCCTGTGAACAGAAGGTTAACAAGCTGGGCAGATTTCCGCTCAATCGAAGATATCTTCGATCACATCAAACACATCCTCAACCCAATCGGAGAAGCGCGCCTTGCGTTTTTTCCGATTGTCTTTGGGACGCTTGCGGGAAGCATTCTCCCAATCAGTCTTGGCAGACTGGATCGTTTTACCCTTTGGCTTGCGCCCCTGTTTCTTAGGCAACATCTCCGCCTGATCAGGCGCGCGGGGGAAATGCTTCAAATTGTGCAGGGGCGCGCCGCAATTGGCACAGGACAGCTCATGGCGGGACTCTCCCCGCAGAATCAAAGCCGCCCGGGTGCCACAGTAGCAACAGGTGGCAATCTTGGTTGCCTGCATTTTCGAGCGTTTTGCGATGGCCCTGCCCTCCGCCTTGCGACACTGCCTTTACTTAGGCGCTGCGCCGCAGGTTTGGGAGCCTCCGGCGGGGATATTTTGATCAAGAGAAAGCGCGCAGCCTTGCTCTTATGCCCCGGTTTATGCCTCGGTGCTTTGTGGCAAGGAGGCGTAAAGCGCCACTGCCGCAGCGTTGGAGACATTGAGAGAGCCAAAAGCGCCAGCAAAGTTAATTTTGACCAGAGCGTCCACCGTTTCTTTGGTTTTTTGGCGCAACCCCGGCCCTTCGGCACCCAGAACAAGCGCAATGGGCATGTCCCGCTTGTCACAGAGCGCCTGTTCTATGCTATGCTCGGCTTCGCCATCCATGCCCAGCACGAGATAACCCATGTTTTGCAGTGCGGTGATCGTATCTGCGAGATTGCGTTCGCGCAGGTAAGGCTGACGCTCCAGCGCGCCGCTGGCGGTTTTGGCCAGCGCGCCAGTTTCAGGTGCAGAATGGTGGCGCGTGCCAATCACCGCCAGCGCACCAAACACCTCGGCGGAGCGCAGAATCGCGCCTACATTATGCGGGTCGGTGACCCGATCCAGCAGGATGAGACGCTGGGGACGGTCATCCGAGGCAATGGCTACATCCGCCAGACGCCCCCAGTTGAGCGGTTTGACCTCAAGCGCGGCCCCCTGATGCACCGATTGCGGATCAATCGGCGCTTTGAACTTTCGCGGATCGACAATTTCCGGCGTGATGCCGGAGGCGGCAATGGCCTCTGACAATTTGTCGGAGGCGTTTTTCGTCACGATCAGGCGCAATTTTTCCCGCGCGGGATTCGACAGGGCGTCTCGCACCGCATGCAAACCGAACAACCAAACGGTTTCAGCCGCGTCTTTGCGCTTGGCCTGTTCTTTTTCCACGACCCATTTGGGTTTTTTCATCGCTCTGCACCTTCAAAATAAAGAGGTTTCACCAATGGGCAAAAGAAGCGCCTCGCGCAACCACTTTTCTGGTTGACGCCCCTCACGTGGCACAGTAATCACCCCCTCACACCGAGAGCAGATGCTGCTCTGGAAAGTGGGCGACAGGCCGCAAGGTGTGGCAGGGGACTGTAACTCCCTCGCGGAGACGCACGCTAGGTTCGATTCCTAGGTCGCCCACCACTTTCCAACCCAACTCATTATTTCGCAAACTTATAAGTGACTTGCAAAGCGCCCCTTACATCGCAAAGTTCGGTTGGGGCGTTTGTGCATCCTGCAACTTGCCTACTCATCCCGCCTTCGATCGATGATAACGATGCAGATATTCGAATTTACCTTAAGGGCAAAGAGCGGAAAGCAATTGTCAACAATCCGCACATCCGTCAACGGCGACCCCATTGGAGGTCAAAGGCCCAAAATCATCTCAAGCATCTATGCGCCACCACTTTTGATTTCAAACGAAGACCTCACCCCAATTTCCCCTAAAGGTTGACACATGAAGTGTTCAGCGGATTGAATAATTGCATTTCTTCCAAATGGAATTTGTTATGCTCCGTACCGATTTTCCCGAAAACGTCATTCAAGGCGACCACGCCCGGCTCTTTCCAGTTCTCGCGACAACCTCAAAAGAAGGACGCACCACGGCAATCGTACTCTCCTGTCTGAGTTTAGTGAGGGAGTTTGCTTCGACATTGCTGAGTGGAGTTGGGCAAAGGCTGGGCACGCGAGCAAAGATAAACACCTACACGGAGGTGGTCTTTAAAAGCCAGGCAGGCAAGTCAGCGGACAGGCCGGATGGGCTAATAGTCGTGCGCGTAGGGTCCCGAGAATGGAAAGCTTTGGTGGAAGCCAAGGTGGGCAACTCCGATCTAAATGCGGATCAGATCGAACGCTATCGGACTTTGGCAAAAGAGAATGGCGTCGACTGTGTTATCACCATTTCCAATCAGTTCGCCACGGCACCGGACGCGCACCCTCTGGAAGACGTCCGCAAAAGCCGATCCAAGATACCGGTATATCACTGGTCGTGGATGCACATCCTTACGACAGCTGATCTACTGCTGAACACAGGCGGTATTGGCGATGACGATCAACACTACTTGCTGAACGAGCTTCATAGGTTCCTCAGCCACGAGAGTGCCGGCGTCAAAGGCTTCGACAAGATGCCCAAGGCGTGGACGGAGTTGAACAGGCTTGTTTCCAGCGGCGGCGTCATTCCGGCTAAGTCTCAAGAGGCCAAGGAGGTTATCTACGCCTGGCACCAGGAGACCAGAGACCTCACACTCATCTTAAGTCGGAAGACGGAGACAGTTGTTGTTGAGAAGCTTTCTCGCAAACACGCCGCCGATCCAGCATTGCGTCAAAAGGACGAATTTGCAGAACTCAAGGAACGCAACCGCCTCAGCTTATCTCTAGGTGTCCCAGATGCAGCGGCAAACGTCGACATTGTTGCCGACCTGATGCGCCGCACAATCGAAGTCGGGATGACGTTGCGCGCACCTGACGACAAAAGAACCACCAAGGCACGCCTCAACTGGCTGCTGCGGCAAATCAAAACGGAAGACCTAAACGATCTATACGTGCGGCTCTTGTGGCCGGGCGCAAGTGAACCAACACAGCATCTTCTCTCCGACCTCCTCGAAAACATAGAGATCTGCGAGGAAGGCAAGCAACATCTGGTTTCCCATGGCTTCCATGTCTTCTACAGCAAACGGCTCGGGGGGCGGTTTACGCAACAGAGTAACTTTATCGTGGATTTGGAGGCAATTGTCCCCCACTTCTACGGTGAAGTTGGTGCTGATCTGAAAGCTTGGCAGCGCCCCGCACCGCGCATCAAACACATTGAAGGCCAAGGGGAAGATCAAGTGGACAGCATCACTGACTAGAAACACAATTGCGGAAGAAGCTGTCAAACGCCTGCTTTTTCCGCATGGTTTGGAGCGACGCTCATTGGGAAAAACCAGCCCGCTTTCTCAGGTGACTATCGTAGAATGATCTAAATTTTCAGGAAACTCGGCCGCAATTGCGAGTGGGGAGGCAGCCCCCCCGTTTTATCGCAGGTTGCCGCTACGGCGTGGTTGATTGACCGGGCGCCGGCAGGGAAACTTGCATTTAGACAGGCTTGCGCAGGGATCTGGGAGGATGTGAGCAGCGATGATGCGGTCTTCGCCAAAGGTGCTGTCCAGCGGTATGCGGCTGTGCATGATATCGGCGCTGGCTGGATGTTTTATTCTTTATGGGTTGGTGACTTCGGGACCGGCACAGGCGCTGCAAGGGGTTTGGCAGATCCTCACGGTGCGCGATATGCTGATGACCGACTATATGGCCGTCGGTGGGGTTGGCGGCGCGATGCTCAACGCCGGTTTGCTGCTGTGCATTGCCGCGATGTTTTATTGGCGCACAGGGGCTGCGGTGGGCGGCGCGGCGGTGGCCTGTCTGTTTCTGGTGCTTGGCTTTGGCCTGTTTGGCAAAAACCTCCTCAACATCTGGCCCATTCTGGCGGGGGTGTTTCTCCACGCCCGCTTCAAAGGCCAGCCGTTTGCCGATCATCTGAACACCGCATTTTTTGGCTGCGCGCTGGCACCGGTGGTGTCTGAAATTCTGTTCAGCAGTCGGCTGGAACTGTTCATTCGCCTGCCTTTGGCCCTGACTGTGGGCACGCTTATGGGGTTTGTGATGCCGCCCATTGCGGCGCAGCTTTTTAAGGCGCATGAAGGGCACAATCTTTACAATATGGGGTTTACCGCAGGCATGCTCGGGGTGCTGGTGGTGTCTTTGTTTCTGTCTTTCGGGTTTGTGCCTGAGCCGGTGTTTCTCTGGGAGACAGAACAGACCGCCGTTTTGGCCCCCTTTGTCATCGGGATGTTTGCGAGCTTTCTGCTGATTGGTCTGGTGGTGGAGCCAGAGTGCATTCAAAGGCTCCCGGATCTGCATGCGCGGTCAGGGCTGGCGCCAAGTGATTTTGCCGCAGAACTGGGCGATGGCGTGGTGCTGGTGAATATGGGGCTTCTGGGGCTTTGTGCCACGGGGGTCATTCTGGGCATGGGCAGCGTGTTGAACGGGCCAACCCTGGCGGCGATTTTCTCGGTGGTGGGGTTCGGCGCCTTTGGCAAACATCTGTGGAACTGCGCTCCTATCGTGGCCGGAGTTGTGGCCCTGAGCCTATTGAAAGGCGCGGATCTCACGACACCGGGCCTTATACTGGCGGCGCTCTTTTCCACCTCCTTGGCCCCAATGGCGGGACGATTTGGATGGCACTGGGGAGTGATGACGGGGATGATTCATGCCTCTGTGGCGCAGTCGGTGGGGGTGCTACATGCTGGGCTGAACCTGTACAATAATGGGTTTGCCGCCGGGATCGTGGCCACAGTTCTATCGGCGGTGATCCTCTCGCTAAAGGCCGAGAAGGATGAGAAGGCCGGGTGAAAACCAGGCCGCGTCACTGACGGGGGCGGTCAATTTCGCGCGAACCACTGCTGTCTTGCTTCCAGCGCACAGATCCAATGAGTGCTCCTCGACAAACGGTCTTGTCAAAATAATGGGTCATGCGGATCAAATCCAAGTAATGCATCTCCCTCAAACTAAGAGTCCATGCACATGGTCAAATCCTCACGCCTGCCTTCGCGGACATCACCGCAGCCACCGGCATTTAACCGCCAACCCCTCAAATCAATTCAGAAAAATGCAATTGACTGCTTTTGCCGGGATGGTGGCGGGCGTATAGTTGCAAAAATTGATCGTGCAGAGCAGCAGAACACATGGCCAAACAAGCCCCGATAGCGCAGAATTTCAACGTGGTGGTGGTTGGCCAAAATGGCCGCCTGCAATATGAAGCCGCGCTTTTTGCCGCCTCTTTGAGGGCAAAATCTCCGAACTTCAAAGGCCGCCTTTTTGTGGCGGAACCGCAGCCCGGACCGCGCTGGGAAAGCGATGTGCGGATCGGCAATCCCGATGTACGTGCGTTGCTCACCGCGCTGGACGCGGAAATTTTGCCTTTTGAAAATCATGTGTTTGGCGAAGGCTACCCTTTTGGCAACAAGATCGAGCTGCTACAAGCATTGCCCGAGGGAGAGCCGTTTGTCTTTTTTGACAGCGATACGCTGATCCTGGATGATCTGAGTACGGTGCCGTTTGATTTTGACCGGCCAGCGGCCTCTCTTCGGGTTGAAGGCACATGGCCTGAGCCACCGCTCTATGGGCCTGGTTATGCCGCGATCTGGAAATCCCTCTACGATCGCTTTGATCTGGATTTTGAGAGCTCTCTCGATCTCAGCCAACCGGATGAATACTGGCGGCGGTATCTCTACTTCAATGCCGGGTTCTTCTATTACAAATGCCCCAAGCTCTTTGGGGATCGTTTTCTGGAGTATGCCACGAGCATTCGCAATGACCCACCTGATGAGTTGGCCAGCCAGACCTTGTCGCCCTGGCTGGATCAGGTGGCCTTGCCGTTGGTCATTCACGGACTAGGCGGGGGGCGTGATGCGCTGGCTCCGGGGTATCTGGATGGGGCTACAAGCTGCCATTATCGTTTGATGCCGCTGCTTTATGCACGTGAGAGTGATGCTGTGGTTACAACACTGGAAGAAGTGACTGCCCCCAACCGGATCAAGAAAGTGCTCAAGCAATATGACCCTTTCAAACGCATGATCTATCAGAAACGCGGACACAAAGCGCGGGCGCTGTTTGATCAGAACAACCTGCCGCGTCGCGAACAGGTGATCCGGAACACCCTTAGAAAGAACGGCTATTGGCTGCGATAGATCACTGAATCTAGAGAGTGAATGAGATTGGCATGCGGAAAACCTATGGCTTCAGAGCCGACGCCCTGCGCCAAAAACAATCTCAAATCGCAGGCTGAGTGCGGACACAATTATGGCGTTCCTCTTCGCAAGGGAATTTTCGCCTTAACAGAGCTCACAGCTGCGTGATTGGTTGCGCCGCCGATGGACTGTGCCTAACACTTACAGCCAAGAAATTATTGGAGGAAAAGAGATGTCCGAAGCTGCCAATTTTGGTTTTGACACGTTGCAAATTCACGCAGGTGCCCGCCCGGATCCGGCCACCGGAGCCCGGCAGACCCCGATTTATCAATCCACCGCCTTTGTGTTTCGCGACGCAGAGCATGCTGCCGCACTCTTTAATCTGCAGGAAGTGGGATATATCTACTCCCGCCTCACCAACCCGACCGTGGCAGTGCTGCAAGAACGCATCGCCACGCTTGAAGGGGGAGTTGGCGCCGTCTGCTGTTCCTCTGGCCATGCGGCACAGATCATGGCGCTCTTCCCGCTGATGCAGCCGGGTTGCAATGTGGTGGCCTCCAACCGCCTGTACGGTGGCACCATCACCCAGTTCAGCCAGACCATCAAACGTTTTGGCTGGTCTGCGAAATTTGTCGACACCGATGATCTGGACGCGGTTGCGGCGGCGATTGATGAGAACACCCGCGCGGTCTTCTGTGAGAGCATCGCGAACCCCGGCGGCTACATCAGCGATATCGAAGCGCTGGCCAAAGTGGCCGATGGCGCAGGCGTACCTCTGATCGTGGACAACACCTCTGCGACGCCATATCTGTGCAACCCCATCAAGCTGGGCGCCACATTGGTTGTGCATTCCACAACCAAATATCTGACCGGCAATGGCACCGTCACCGGCGGCTGCATCGTGGACAGCGGCAATTTTGACTGGTCCGCCAGCGATAAATTCCCATCCCTGAGCCAGCCAGAGCCCGCCTATCACGGCCTGAAGTTCCATGAAACTTTCGGCCCGTTGGCCTTCACTTTCCATGGCATTGCGATTGGTCTGCGGGATCTGGGCATGACCATGAACCCACAAGCGGCGCATTATACGCTGATGGGGATTGAAACCCTGTCGCTGCGTATGGAGCGCCATGTGGAAAACGCCAAAACGGTTGCGGGCTGGCTGGAAGGCCATGATCTGGTGGATTACGTGACCTATGCCGGGCTTGAGAGCTCTCCCTATCACGACCGTGTGGAGCGCATTTGCCCCAAAGGTGCAGGAGGTCTGTTCACCGTGGCCCTGAAAGGTGGCTATGACGCCTGCGTTAAGTTTGTGGACAGCCTTGAGATCTTCTCGCATGTGGCCAACCTTGGTGACGCACGCAGCCTTGTGATCCACTCTGCCTCCACCACCCACCGTCAGTTGACCCCCGAGCAGCAGGAAGCAGCTGGAGCCGGTCCAAATGTGGTGCGGATCTCCATCGGCATTGAAAACAGTGAGGATCTGATTGCGGATCTGGATCAGGCGCTGAAAGCGGCACACGCATAAGACGCCTTTGCATCTGAAAAGAAAGCGCCCCAACCTTGCGGTTTGGGGCGCTTTTGTTTGCACTTCTCACCTGTTGGTTTGGCGATTGTATGCCGACGCGGGCCTTGGCTCTGCTTTCGCTTCCCCTTCGGCGATAACTTGCTATAAATTCAGCCATTCTGTGAGGGCTCGCGCTCTCTGTTAAACATCTTGCTGGGGCTGCTCCATGACGCCGGATCTTGCGCTCACCCTGTCTTTTGAAGGCATTCGTCTGCTGACCCGCGTTCAAGGCGGCTGGCATCTGTTGAGCGAGGTTGCGCTTGAAAGTGACGATCTGAACGCAGCGCTTGCTGGCTTGCGCCAGATGGCCGTTGATATGAGCGGTGAAGATTTTCAGACCACTGTCCTTCTGCCCAACGATCAGATCAAATATCTGGACCTGCCCACGGCGCGGATGAACGAGAAAAAACGACGCCTCGCCGCTCAGGATGCATTGGAAGCAAGCACGCCTTACAAAATTGACGAACTGGTGTTTGATCTCAGCATTCAGGGCGGCACGCCACAGGTTGCTGCGGTGGCACGAGACACATTGCAGGAAGCCGAGGCTTTTGCAGTGGAACATGATTTCAACCCGGTGAATTTTTCAGCCATTCCCCGCCCGGTGGATTTTGGCGCGGCGCCGGACTTTGGGCCAACACAGGCCGCTGAGGCTCAGGGGCTTCAGATACGCCATGACCCGGCGGTGATAGAGATCATCGGTGAGGGCCCGCTGCCGATCGTTGCAGCACCTGAACCAGCCAATGAAGCCCCTGCAGAGGCGCCGCAGGCGCAAGATGGCGCATCGGAGCCCCCCCCCGCCAAGGAAGAAACGCCAGCATCAGATCAAGACGCGCTGCTCCTGACGGGGGACGAGGTTTCTGCACCGCCAGAAGAGCCGGAAGAAAAGGGCACGGCTGAAAAGGCAGAAGGTACAACGCCAGATGCGCCAACCGCAGGACCTGATAAACCGGATGCCGATGCCGCAAGCGCCAAACCTGAGGCTCCCGCGGCCTTTGCCTCCATTCGCGCCCAGAAAGAAGCGCCAGCCGCCGCCCGCACCGGGCTCTCCGGTGTCACGCGATCAGGCGCGGCGGATGTCAGTGGCACCAACGCCCCAAGCATCCCCAGCGATACTGCACGCCAAAATGCGACCGCGCTGCGCTTTGACCCAACCAAAGCGGTTGCCGGGCTAACGTCAGAGGAGCCCCCGGCCACAGAGACACTGGGCAAAGAGACGCAAGCCCGCTCAAAAGACGCAGAAGCCCCAAACAAGACTGCCCTGAGCACATTTTCAAGCGCACGGGGCAAACCCGCCAGCGCGGCCCCTGCCCCACGCACAACCGAGACAGCGGGTGACGCTGAGAAAAAAAACCTTGGCAAGAAAGCCGCCCGCAAAGCTGCCAAGGCCAATGAACGCCAAAAGCTGACCACCTTTGGCAACCGCCAGAGCGAAGTGCGCGGCAAACCCCGCTATCTGGGCCTGACACTCATGGCCTTGCTTCTGGTGTTTCTGGGTGGCGTTGCACTTTGGGCCTCGTTGTTTGTGGAAGAGGGTGTTTCGGGACTGTTTTCCAAACCGGAGGACACAGAGGTGGCAGAGGTTGTCCCAGAGACAGCCGCAGAGGATGAGACTGCCACACTTATGGCGACGGTGCCTGAAGGCGTCTCAGAATCAGAGCCAGCGCCTGCTGTCGCCGGGAATGCCGATGAGACTGCACTCTCTTTGGTGGTGACCCGCCCCGACGGAATGACACCCGACGAAAGCGGAGAGCTGGGCGGCGTGATGCTTGAGCCGCTTGCTGTTGAGTCGCGCGCAGTTGAGGCTGACACCGTTGTGTCTGGCACAGACGCGATCACCGACAGCACAGAGGTCGAGTTGCTTCTGGATGCACAAGCCGCGGATGACCGACTGGATCCGGCCGAGGCAGAGGCGCAATATGCGGTGACAGGGATCTGGCAGCGGGCACCAGAACAGCCAGCAGGTCTTGCAGATGAGACCAGCGATGACATCTATATCGCCTCTGTGGACCGTGACACCATCGCCTTTGATGCGGTGGCTCTGCCCACAACAGGATCACTAAACACAGATGCTCTGCCCCGTGCGCAGGTCAATCCCGTGGCTGCGGATACCGTCTTTGATCTGGATGAACGCGGGCTGGTGGTGGCGGTACCCGAAGGGGCCCTGTCGCCGGAAGGTGTGCGGGTCTTTGCCGGACGCCCGCCCGTGGTGCCTGCGTCCTACCCCAAGCGCATTGTTGTCGATGACAGCGTCCTGAGCCCGGCGGCCACATCGCGCCTAGCCTCTGTGCGCCCCAAACTGCGCCCCAGCGATCTGGTGGAAAACAACCAGCGCGCCACGCTTGGCGGGCGCACACTGGAAGAACTGGCGAGTATTCGGCCGCAACTGCGCCCACAAAGCGCACAACAGGACAGCGCCGCCGATCAAGCGCCCACACGACTGGCGGTGAAGACCTCATTGCGGCCCCGTATCAAGCCGTCCAATATCGCCCAGTTGGCGAGCCGGGCGACACCAAGCGAAAATGTGCCGTCCCTGTCCACCTCTCTTACGCCAGCCCCAGCCACGGTAACCCCAAGCATTCCAACCACCGCCTCTGTGGCGCGTCAGGCAACCATCCAAAACGCAATCAACCTGAAGAAAACAAGCTTGATTGGAGTTTACGGCACGGCATCCAACCGCCGCGCATTGGTGCGTCTGGCCAATGGTCGCTACAAGAAAGTGCAGGTGGGCGACCGGATTGATGGCGGCAAGGTCGCTGCCATTGGAGAAAGTGAACTGCGTTATGTCAAAGGTGGGCGCAATGTCACACTCAAGATGCCCAAAGACGGCTGATCCTCTGCTGCTCTTGGCATAGTACCTGTGCGGCGCAGCCTGTTTATTCCAAAAGAAAGCGCCGCCTCCCTTTCGGCAGACGACGCTCCCCTCGCTCCAACCGGGGTTGGAAGGATTCTGTGTCAGTTTTATTCAGCGGCCTGAATTTCGCCGCTGGCAATCTGTTCGCGCTCAATGGATTCAAACAGGGCTTTGAAATTACCCTCCCCAAAACCATCGTCGCCTTTGCGTTGGATGAACTCAAAAAAGATCGGCCCAATCACGGTCTTGGAGAAAATCTGTAGCAGGATTTTGGTTTCACCGCCGTTAAGGACCCCTTCGCCGTCGATCAGAATCCCATGTTTTTTCATCCGGTCGAGCGGTTCTTGGTGATCCGCCACCCGGGTTTTGGAGAGCTCATAATAGGCATCGTTGGGTCCGGGCATAAAGGTGATGCCTTTTTCGGCAATCGCATCAGTGGAGGCGTAGATGTCGTCACTGCCCACAGCGATATGCTGAATGCCCTCGCCATTGTATTTCTTCAGATAGCTCACTATCTGGCCGGTTTCGCCGCGATCTTCATTGATGGGAATGCGAATTTTGCCACAGGGGGAGGTCAGCGCGCGGGAAAACAACCCGGTGAATTTGCCCTCAATGTCAAAGAAGCGGATTTCACGGAAGTTAAAGAGATCGCCATAGAACTTGAACCACTTGTCCATATTGCCCTTGAAGACATTGTGGGTCAGGTGATCGAGGTAGAAAAACCCATCCCCTTCCGGCTTAGACGTTGCCAGCCAGTCGAACTCCTCATTGAAGGGAGAGCTGTCGTAATACTGATCGGTGAAATAGATCAGAGAGCCGCCAATGCCTTTGATCGCGGGCCAGTTCAAAGTTTTATCAGCGTCCTCATAGGGTTCGGCCCCTTTGGCCACCGCATGATCAAAAGCCTGCTGCGCATCTACCACGCGCCAGCCCATGGCGGGGGCACAGGGGCCATGCTCCTGCACAAAGCGCGCGGCAAAACTGTCCGGTTCGTTGTTGAGGATGTAGGTCACATCGCCCTGCTGCCAAAGCTCAATCGCCTTGGACTTGTGATTGGCCACATGGGCATAGCCCATCTTTGCAAAGAGCGCGCGCAGCTCCTCGGGCTCTGGATGCGCGAATTCTACAAATTCGAAACCATCGGTGCCTGCCGGGTTATAATCGGAAATTTCTGCGCGCGGCGCGTCGTGGGGAAATGGGCCCATGATGCGTCTCCTCCTTTGGGTAGCCACTTGGCATATGCCTGTTCAGCATCAGAATACTGCGTGCTACCCGCGTAATAACCGCAAAGTGACGTGCAAAATTTACATTTGACGCGTATCCTGATCACATGAACTTAAATCTACGCAGAAAAACCGCATATGCTTGACGACACCGATCTGCGCCTGCTCACCGCACTCCAGAAAGACGCCCATTTGACCGCACAGGAGTTGGGAGACATTCTCAATCTCTCGCCAAGTCAGGCAGGGCGTCGCCGTCAGCGACTCGAAGCAGAGGGCTATATCGAAGGCTATATTGCCCGGCTGAGCCCCGGCCATCTTGGCCTCTCGGTGCAGGCTTTCATACAGGTGCAGCTTGGCACCCATGGACCAGAGCAATCTCAGAGTTTTGCCAGCCTGATCAGCACCCGTGCGGAGATTGTCAGCGCCTGGACCCTGACGGGGGATGCGGATTATCTGTTGCGCGCTTTCTGTGAAGATTTAAATGCGCTCAACCGATTGATTCACGAAGTATTGCTACCACATGCAGCGGTGAGCCGTGTGCAAAGCCAGATTGTCATGGATCAACTCAAAAAAGACGCGCCTCTGCCAACCTAAGGCGCGCGCAGCAGCAGGCAGGACCGAAAATGCAAGAGGCCCTTTATACCGCAACGATCTTTCTGATGACCGCCGTGATTGCGGTGCCGATCAGTGCCCGTCTGGGGCTCGGGTCGGTGCTTGGCTATCTGGCCGCCGGGATACTGATCGGGCCAGTTCTAGGCCTTGTGGGCACCCATGAAGCGGATGAGCTTCTGCATTATGCAGAGTTTGGCGTGGTGATGATGCTGTTCATCATTGGGCTTGAGCTGGACCCACGCGCGCTTTGGGCGATGCGCCATAAGCTGGTGGGCCTTGGCGGATTGCAGGTTGGGATCACCGGCCTTGCCGTGTTTGCCCTGACACTGACCTTTGCCTTGCCACTCCATGTGGCGGTGGCCTGTGGCATGATTTTTGCGCTCTCCTCCACTGCGATTGTGCTGCAGACGCTGACCGAAAAAGGGCTGATGCAGACCAGCGGGGGACGGGCCACTTTCTCGGTTCTGCTCACACAAGACATCGCCGTCATTCCCATGTTGGTGATCCTGCCACTGTTTGCTGGCGCCGCCCTGCCCCAGATGATGGCAGAGGGCACGATGCCGCTGTCCCATGACAGCCATGCCAGCCATGGCTATTCCCTTGTGGAAGGGCTGCCGGGCTGGGGTGTGGCCTTGGTCACTCTGGGAGCTGTGGCTGCGATTGTCATCGGAGGGCGCTATCTGACACGCCCCGTGTTTCGCTTCATTCACGCCGCACGCCTGCCGGAGATGTATACGGCGCTGGCGCTTTTGATTGTGGTGGGCATTGCACTCCTGATGAGCCTTGTGGGTTTATCACCAGCCTTGGGCACATTTCTGGCCGGTGTGCTTTTGGCCAACTCCGAATTCCGCCATGAACTGGAAAGCGATATCGCGCCTTTCAAAGGGCTACTTCTGGGGTTGTTTTTCATCACCGTGGGCGCACAGATCGATTTGAACGTGCTGTTTTCCGCCCCCACACAGATCCTTGGTCTGACTGTTGCCGTAATCGCGGTCAAAGCGGTGATCCTCTATTTTCTTGGGCGCGCCTTTGGCCTGCGCAAACGGGGCCTCTGGCTGTTCACATTGGGTCTGGCGCAGGCGGGGGAATTTGGCTTCGTGCTGATCACCACGGCCACGGGACAATTCGTGATCCCACCAGCGGTGGGCGAGCGGCTTTTGCTGGTTGTGGCCATGACCATGCTGATCACGCCGCTGCTGTTCATTCTTTATGACCAGATATCCAAACGCTTTGGCGAGACAAAGGACACAGAGAAGCGAGAGCCAGACAAGATCGACAAACAGGGGCCGGTGATCATCGCAGGCATCGGACGATTTGGGCAGATCGTCAATCGTCTGGTGCGCGCTTCTGGCTTTGACACGGTGGTGTTGGATCACAACATCCAGACCATCGAGAATATGCGCCATTTTGGCGTGAAAGGCTTTTTTGGCGACCCTACGCGGCCTGAAATGCTGCATGCCGCCGGATTGGGTGAGGCCAGTGTTTTGGTGGTGGCGCTGGACAGTCCGGAAGCGGCGCTCAAGCTGGTGAGCTATGCACGACGTGAGCGGCCCGATCTGCACATCATTGCCCGCGCCAAAGACCGTAGCGCAGTGTTTCAGCTCTATAAGGCGGGGGCCAATGACATCGTGCGCGAGATGTTTGACAGCTCCCTGCGGGCGGGACGTTATGTTTTGGAGAATATCGGGCTAAGCGAATATGAAGCGGCGCGCGCGGAGCAGGCCTTTTACAAACATGACCGCTATGCTGTTCAGGAACTTGCGGAACTCTGGCGTGAGGATGTGGCCCCAATCCGCAATGCGGCCTATGTGGCCCGCGCCAAAGAGCTGGAAAGTGAGCTTGAGGCGGTGTTGCTGTCCCAGTTTGACGAGGACGGCAACACCGACACATAAACCCATTCAGACAGGCCGATCAGCCGTCAGCCACACCCGCTTCTGCAAAGGTGGCCATGCCGGAATGGCAGGCCACCGCCGCCTTTAGAATGTTGATGGCAACAGCCGCGCCGGAGCCTTCACCAAGGCGCATATTGAGGCTCAGGATCGGCTCTTTGCCGAGCTGCGCCAGAACGGCGCCATGGGCGCTCTCGGCACTTTGGTGGCCTGCAATGATGTGATCCAATGCGCCGTCCACAGCTTCGCCCAAGGTTGCGGCGGCAGCCGTGGCAATGAAGCCATCCAGAATGACCGGCAGGCGCAGAACACGAGCACGTGCCATGGCCCCAACCATACCAGCCAGCTCCCGCCCACCAAGGCAGCGCAGCGCCTCAAGTCCCTTGGGCGCATTGTTGATGGCAACACCTTCGCGCACCACACGGGCTTTGGTGGCCAGACCGGTTTCATCCACGCCAGTGCCACGACCAACCCATTCTTCGGCCTCCCCCGCATAAAGCGCATGGGCGATGGCCGCCGCACTGGTGGTGTTGCCAATCCCCATTTCGCCAACGACCAGCAGATCTGCCGTGGGTTTGACAGCGTCCCAGCCAGCCTGAAGTGCTGTGACAACCTCTTCTTCGGACATGGCGGGACCTTGGGTGAAATCCGCTGTTGGCCTATCCAGATCCAGCGCAATCACATCCAAATCTGCTCCGGCGGCTTTGCTCAATTGGTTGATGGCCGCACCTCCATGCTGGAAGTTCAGCACCATCTGCTCGGTGACTTCAACAGGAAAGGCTGAGACGCCCTGTGCGGTCACGCCGTGGTTGCCCGCAAAAATAATCACTTGTGGCGTTTCAATGGTCGGACGCGCCGTGCCGCGCCAGCCTGCATACCAGATGGCCATTTCCTCAAGCTGTCCCAGCGCACCGGGTGGTTTTGTGAGTTGAGCATTGCGGTCTTCGGCCTCACCCATGGCTTTTTCGTCCACTGCGGGTGCGGCAGTGATGAGGGCTTCAAACTCGGCCAGGGTGGAAAATTCTACGGACATGCGCGGGCTCCTGTTGAATTTTTAACGTTAGCGCTGTTTACCTCATTGCCAGCCCCCGGCAAGAGAGGAAAAAGACGCAGACATGGCCAGCACCGACACGTCCCCGTTTCGTCCGCGTGACATCAACACAGCTTTGGCGCTGTTGACCCGATTGCCGGTGAAGGCCGATTTCAGCCGGGGCGCGCGCGCCTCATGGGCCTATGGCATCGCCGGGGCCGTGCTGGCCTTGCTGGCGGCACTGCCAACAGCGGCAGTCCTGTGGCTGGGCCTGCCGCCGATGCTGTCGGCCCTGATCTGGCTGACGTCTATGGTGGTGATGAGTGGGGCCATGCATGAAGATGGTCTGGCAGATACCGCGGACGGCTTCTGGGGCGGCTGGGAAAAGGCGCGCCGTCTTGAGATCATGCGCGACAGCCGTATTGGGGCCTATGGGGTGATTGCCCTGTGCCTCTCGCTTGCGGCGCGCTGGGGCGCGGTGGCGATTTTGCTTGAGGCAGAAGTTTGGATGTTTGGCCTCATCGCTGTGGCCATGCTATCGCGGGCCAATATGACTTTGGTGATGACTGCCCTGCCCCATGCGCGCGCAGATGGGCTGAGCCATTCACAGGGGCGCGCGCCGCGCACAGGGGCGCTGACCGGCTTTGCATTGGCAAGTGTGGTGGCCTTTGGCTGTGTGGGGGTCTCAGGTGCTATTCTGGCCGGCGTGGCCTTTGTCATGGCCGCGCTCTGCTCTGCCACGGCCAAGGTGAAAATCGGAGGCCAGACCGGCGATGTGCTGGGCGCAACGCAGCAAATCACCGAGATTGCACTGCTTTATAGCCTGGTGATTGCCGCGCAATACGGCCTGTAACCGCATCCGAATATCGCGGTTTCTTAAGAAAATCAGCGCTCAAGTGCCCTCTGTTTCAATGCACAGCAAAGCACCGCAGTGTTTGCAATGTACGGCGTCCGGATCATGGCGCAGCAAGCCGCAGCTCTCACATTTGTGCCGCACTTTTTGCGGCCGGATGATCGCCTGCGCCAATTGCACAAACAGCGCAACGCCCCCCACCATTACGCAGATCGAGAAGATCTTGCCACCGGGTGTGGTCAGTGTGATGTCGCCGTATCCCGTGGTGGTGAGCGTGGCGACCGTGAAGTACATTGCATCGATAAAGGGTGTCGCGCTCGCTGTGGTGTCGATGAAAAACACCAAGGAGGTGGCCGAGGTCACCATCACAAAAACGAAAAGGTTGATTGTGGCAATCACCGCATCCTCATGTGTGCGAAACCAATGGCTGTCACGGCGCAAATCATAGAGCAGATGGTAGGAGTGGATCAGTCGTAGCCCGCGCAGTACCCGCAGAAACGCCAGATCGCCAAACAGCCAGGGATCCACAAACAGCGACCCGATCACGATGACATCCGCAAGCGTGTAGATGCGGGTCAGAAAGAAGCGCCGATCTTGTGCAATCCACCAGCGCGCCAGAAGGTCCAGCGCAATCACCACCCCGGTCAAACGGCTGGCGAGCACAAGGCCCGCATCATAGGGCACATGCGCCGTTGCGATGAAAAAGAGAATGGTGACAAAATCAAAGACGATCAGCGCGTAGCGAAAGCGCACCGCGCCGCGGCTGTGCGCCGTGTAGAGCGCCTCAACTGTTGCTTTGAGATGGGCCATGGGGATCTCCTCTTGCGCCAGTAAACGCCAAGCCTCCACATCCTGCAACAATTTGATCCGGCAAATAAAAGCACAAAAAAGGGACCGCAGTTTCCTGCGATCCCTTTGTTAAAAAGGAATCATGCGTGATCCGCTTGCAGTCCTTAAGCTGCGCGGGAAACCAGCACGTCATCCACCTGCTTGGCGGCGGCGGCTTCGTCCCCACCGGCCACGGCGGCCACTTCGCGGGTCAGACGCTCCAGCGCGGCTTCATACAACTGACGCTCAGAATAGCTCTGCTCCCGCTGATCATCCGTGCGGTGCAGGTCGCGTACGACCTCGGCAATGGCGATGAGATCGCCGGAGTTGATTTTCTGTTCATATTCCTGAGCGCGACGCGACCACATGGCGCGCTTGACCTTGGCCTTACCCTTCAGAGTTTTCATGGCCTGATCAATCACATCCGGCGAGCTCAGACCACGCATGCCAATCTCTGTGGCTTTGTTGGTGGGCACCCGCAGGGTCATCTTGTCTTTCTCAAACGAGATCACGAAAAGCTCCAGCTGCATCCCAGCAACCTCTTGCTCTTCGATAGAGATAATTTGCCCAACGCCATGGGCCGGATAGACCACAAAATCGTTTGGGCTGAACTCGTTTTTCTTGGCTTTGCTCATGCAGTGCTTCCTTTGTGAGCCCCCATCATGCCAGACAAAAAATTTCGCTCGGGAAAGGCTGTTTCCCGAAACGGAATGTCCTCTGGTAGAAAAAGCCACCCTCAGCGTTTGCGCGGGGATGGCTCTCAGGCAGTTATGTCCTCTATGACAAAACTATAACATAAAAAACGCCCCCTTGAAAGCACCGCTGGCTTACAAAGGAAAAATTGGCTTACATTCCAATTCTTTAGACCGCGTTTCTTCAGGATTTTCGCCACATATCCGCGTGGCAAAAATCGAATCGTTTCTACGATGCAGTTTAACCGCCTTCACCGGGCGCTTCCGAGAAATATTTCTCCCGCTTGCCTTCTTCACCGTCGCGCTCTTCGTAACCTGGCATCGGGTCTTTCTTGGTGATGATCACCGGCCAGATTTCGGAGTACTTACGGTTGAATTCCACCCATTCTTCCATATCCGCCTCCGTGTCCGGACGGATCGCATCTGCGGGGCACTCTGGCTCGCAAACGCCGCAGTCAATACATTCATCAGGGTGGATGACCAGTGTGTTTTCACCTTCATAAAAACAGTCTACCGGGCATACCTCTACGCAGTCCGTGTACTTGCAGGCAATGCAATTGTCGGTGACAACATAGGTCATTGTGGGTCAGCTCACTTGTGGTCAGATCATTCGATTGATTAAATAAATCTCTGTCAATCTTCAACCCGGGAAGCTTTCATAAGATCGAGATTGCGACGATCTCGCTTAGTTGGACGCCCTTTTCCGTCCGCGCCGGGCGCTTTTGGAACAGGTTTCTCCTCAGGGGTTAAATCTTCGTATAATTTTTGGGCTTCCGGTGCAGGCCCGCGGCGTTCTCCCAGCGCAAGCACTTTGACGACTCGGATTTTTTTTGCCTGAGGAAAGGTCAGCACGTCGCCTGAGGTTACACCGTAACTGGCTTTTGCCACTTTGGTGCCATTCACACGCAGGTGCCCGCCGGTGATGACTTTGGCCGACAGGCTGCGAGTTTTGAAAAACCGCGCCTGCCAGAGCCATTTGTCAGCCCGCAATTTGAGGGCTGACGCTTGATGTAGCTGCGTCGCCACGCAGTTAGTCCTTGCCTTTCAGCCCCATAAGCGCTGCGGCAAAGGGGTTATCCGGGTCGATCGCTTTTTCCTTTTTGGGAGGACGCGCTTGGAATTGTTTTGGACCATTGTCACGGCGTGGGCCTTTGCCCTTGGGTTTACCGCCCTTGCCGCGCGGCTTGTCACCGCCCTTGGTATCGTTGCGACGCCCCGCCGGAGCACTCTGGTTGCCACCTCGACGCTGTGCATTGCGGTTGCCACCCTGACGACCGGCCCATTTGAAAGTGTAGTAGACCTCGACCTCGGGTTCTGCTGGCGTCTCTTCAGACACCTCTGCGTCACCTGCATCAGCAGCAGGCACTTCCACTGCGATCTCAGCTTCTGCTGCTGGCACCTCTGCCACTTCAGCAGCCTCCGCTTCGGCAGCTGTCTCACCTGCGGCCGCATCAGCCTCTACAGGTGCCTCAGCGGCTTCTGCTTCTGCGGCTGAGGCTTCTTCGGCCACGGCTTTCACTTTGGCACGTTCGCCTTTTTCGGCGGCATAGCCCAAACCCTGCATCAGATCGGCAAACTGCTCCAGCGTCATGCCGGTGATCGAGAGCATATCCGCCTTGGCTTCAAAACCACCCCGGCTGTCTTCGGCGCGCAGCATATCCGCCAGACGCTCCAGCATGTCGATACGGATGGCACGTTCGCCTGCGGCCCGGTAGCCTGCCATCGCATGATAGCCACGCGGCAAGCTGGTACCGGAGGGCACCGTCACCAGCCCCGGGGGTGGCGCCTCGGGGAATTCCTGCAGCCCTTGCGCCAGCGACCAGAGCACCAGACGCAAACGGGTTGGCGCGGGTTTCAGCAACAGCGGCATAAAGATGGTGAACTGACCAAAGCGAATGCCATGCTTGCGCAGAGCGCCGCGGGCGTCTTGATCGAGATCTTTGACTTCGGCGGCCACTTCACCACGTGGGATGATGCCAAGACCTTCCACCATACGGAAGGCAAAGCCACGGGCCAGACCGCTCAGCTCTTCATCACGGCTCAGGTTCAGCAGAGGCTCAAACAGGGCTGCAATTTTGCGATCCACGAAGTGCTGCAAACGGCGCTGCACCTTCTGAGCTACATCGGCCCCGGCTTCGTCATCGACAAAAACGGAAATGCCTGGCTTGAGCGGATCATCCCCCGGCACCATTTTACCGACGGCGTGCTCGCCCCACATGAGGCCACCCTGTTCGGTGAAGTCGATTTCCGTATCCGGCGCGTTGTAGAAACGGTCTGCGCGCAGATGGAACTGCGGCGCGAGCGCTTGCAGGCTTGCCGACTTCAACGTCTTGGCTTCCTGTCCACTGGCTTCTTTGTCCGCGATGAAACGGAACCCTTCAAGACGACCGACGAATTCTCCTTCGACGGTCACCTCACCTTTATCATTCACTTCGGCCAAAAGGGCCTCCTTCTGCTTGAGCCGGCGCAACAACACTGACGTGCGCCGATCCACAAATCTTTGTGTCAGACGCTCGTGTAACGCATCCGACAGGCGATCTTCTACCGCGCGCGTCTCTTCACGCCAATGGTTTTCGTCACTGACCCAGGATTTACGCTGTGCGACATAAGTCCACGTCCGGATAAAGGCCAGACGTTTCGACAATGTGTCAATGTCCCCTTCTGTGCGATCAAGACGTTTGACCTGCCGCGCCAGCCAGTCATCGGGCACTTTGCCACTCTGATGCAGATAGCCAAATATCTGACCAATCATCTGCGCATGTTCCGCGTGGCTGATACCCCGAAAATCGGGAATACGGCAAACATCCCACAGCAGGCGCACAGAGGCCCCATCGCTGGCGCGCGCGCGTGCTTCGGCATCAGCGGCCAGTGTTTTCAGCGCCAGCAGGTCATCCGCTTCACGCGCCTTGATCAGGAGCTCGTCATCAGAGCCCATCTCCAATGAACGGATCAACGCCTCAACCGTGCCAAATTGCAAAGCAGGGTTGCGCCAGTTGAGCTTGCGCACAGGTGTGAACCGATGCTCCATAATGGCTTCCGCCACGCCATCATCAAGCGGCGGTGCCTCTCCTGTGACACCAAAGGTGCCATGGCTCATGCCCCGCCCGGCGCGACCTGCAATCTGCGCGAGTTCATTGGGCGCAAGCGGACGCATGCGGCGGCCGTCAAATTTGGTGGTGGAGGCAAAGGCAACGTGATCAATATCAAGGTTCAGCCCCATGCCAATCGCATCTGTGGCCACCAGATAATCAACATCGCCATTCTGATAGAGCGCCACCTGTGCGTTGCGCGTACGCGGGCTCAGCGCGCCCATCACCACAGCCGCGCCACCTTTCTGGCGGCGGATCAATTCGGCGATGGCATAGACGTTATCAACCGAAAAGCCGACAATGGCGCTGCGCGGCTGCATCCGGCTGATCTTGCGGCTGCCGGAATAGCTGAGCGTGGACATGCGTTCCCGGCGCAGGAACTGCGCCTCCGGCACCAGCTCTGCGATGGTGGAACGCATGGTATCGCTGCCAAGAAAGAGCGTTTCATGCGTACCTCGGGCGCGCAGCAGCCTGTCTGTAAACACGTGACCGCGCTCTGGATCAGCACAGAGCTGTATCTCATCAATCGCAACAAAATCTGCACCCAGCGCCTCGGGCATGGCTTCCACCGTGGCCACCCAGTATTGGGCACGTGGGGGCACAATGCGCTCTTCACCCGTGACCAGCGCCACAACAGAGGGGCCCCGCGCCGCCACGATACGGTCATAGACCTCCCGTGCCAGAAGCCGCAAAGGCAGGCCAATAACACCCGTGCGATAGCCCAGCATGCGCTCGATTGCGTAATGGGTCTTGCCCGTGTTGGTGGGCCCCAACACCGCCGTGATCCGCCGTTCCTGGCTCATGTGATCGCCTGCGTCCGTTCTATCCGTTCTTCAGAGCTCCTGACCACGCGCCTGTGGCTCGAGTCGTTGCAGGGCTTCTGTTAGGCCTGCCTGATGAGGATGTATAGCCTTGACCTGTAGATAGGCTTCATAGGCATCTTTGGCCTTCCCGATTTCTTCCAGTAAAATGGCCAAACCCATAATCGCGTCAAAATGCTGTGGGTTGAGGCTGAGCACCTGCTCCAAATCGCCCAGCGCAGGTCCGTAGAGATCCGACATGTAGTAAATACGCGCCCGTTCCGCCCACCCCTGTGAAAAGTCCGGCGCGTGATCCACCAGCGCAGTTGCATGTTCCAGCGCAGCCTCAAGATCACCCGCTTCAAAAGCCTTGCGCGTGCGACGCAATAGGTAATCCGCTGTTGCAGAGCCGGAGGCGTCCCAGACATGCCGGATCCGTTGGGCGACATGCCCGGCCTGATCAGGCCCAACTGAGGACAGAGATCTCAGCATATCCTGCACCTCTTGCTGTTTGCCCGATCCCTTCGAATCGTGTTCAGGCTCCGTGACAACTGCCTCTTGTGCAAAGGCATTGCCGAAGCCCCCAAAAGGGAGAAAAACACCCGTTGTCACAACAGATGCCGCAACGGTAAGTTTGAGAAGCTGCTTTAAGTTGACCATAACGTAAATCATTGTAGACCTTGCGCGTAACAAACCCAAGATGCGCACAACAAAGTGAAGGATCAAGTATATGAGCGATATCGTAACTGGTGCTGTGGCTGCCCTGACTGAAAAACTGGGTGGTGCAGGTTTTGACGGCTCTGCAAAGTTTGCCATCGAAGGTGAAGGTGCGATTGTCATTGACAGCGACGGCGTGCGTGCAAGCGACGACGAAGCCGATGTGACCATGACCGCCGATGTGGAAACCTTCCAGGCGATTCTCGAAGGGGAACTGAACCCAACTGCGGCTTTCATGTCCGGCAAGCTGACCATTGATGGTGACATGGGCGCAGCCATGAAACTGGGCGGCGTTCTGTCCTGATGCCCCTGCAGAGCGCACCGTATCATCACGACGTTGCCGAGGGCCCTGAGGCCTCTGCATATTGGGTAACCGCAGATGACGGGGTGCGCCTGCGCTTTGCTTTTTGGCCGCAAGAGGCGGCGAAAGGCACCGTCTTGCTCTTTCCGGGCCGAACGGAATACATCGAAAAATATGGCCGTGCGGCGCAAGATTTTGCGGCGCGCGGTTTTGCCATGGTGGCCATTGATTGGCGCGGCCAAGGGCTTGCGGATCGATTGGTCAAGCCTGACTACGCAGGATATGTGGTCGATTTCGCCGATTACCAGCGTGACGTTGCCGCTGTTATGACCGCTCTACGGGATCTGGACCTGCCCCAACCGTTCTATCTTCTGGGACATTCCATGGGAGGCTGCATCGGTCTGCGATCGCTTCTGCAAGATTTGCCTGTGGCCGCTGCGGCCTTCAGCGCACCGATGTGGGGCATCCGCATATCCCCGTTTCTAAGGCCCGCCGCCTGGGCGCTCAGCACGCTTGCTACGCCCTTTGGATTTGGCACACAGCTGGCCCCTGGCACCAGCGCGACCACCTATGTTCTGGATCAGAGCTTTCAGGACAATGACCTCACCAAAGATGCCGACATGTATGCCTATATGCAGCGTCAGATGCGCAGCTATCCAGCGCTCAGCCTCGCTGGCCCCAGCCTGCGTTGGCTCAATGCTGCCCTCCAGGAATGCCTAGACCTGCGCACACAGACTTCTCCAGGCACACCCTGCCTGACCTTCTTGGGCACCGATGAAGCTATTGTCGACACGCAGGACATTCATGACCGAATGGCGCGCTGGCCCAACGGCACGCTCGACGTGATCGCAAAAGGGGAGCACGAAGTAATGATGGAAGTGCCCCAGACAAGACGTCATGTTTTTGATGCTGCCGCAGAGTTCTTTGCCTCTCACACATAAGCGCTGCCCGCTTCATTTGATCCTAAATATCCCGGGGTGAATGGCGCAGCTTGCTGCGACAGAGGGGCTGGCCCCTTCTTGCCGCTCACAACTGCTCTTTGCCACTCAAACCCCGCACCCCTCTTGAACCTCCCCCGCTGCTCTGCCTATCTGAGCATCAAGATTTTTCTCAACACAGGGGGCTTTGATGCTCAACCTTCCTTTCCCAGTCCGCGATGCCAATGCCGCCGCAGGCTCCCAAGAGTTTGGCGATCTGCCAGAATGGGATCTGAGCGATCTCTATGCCGGGGACGACGCGCCAGAACTGATTGCGGATCTGGAGTGGCTGGAAGGGGAATGCGCAGCCTTTGCAGCGGATTATGAGGGCAAGCTGGCGGATCTGTCTGCGGCTGACCTGCTGAACTGTGTGCAGCGCAACGAAAAAATCTCGCAAGTCTCTGGCCGCATCATGTCTTATGCCGGTCTGCGCTACTATCAACTCACCACAGATGCCGAGCGGGCACAGTTCATGGCCAATATGCAGGAGAAACTCACCAATTTCTCCACGCCGCTGGTGTTTTTCACACTCGAACTGAACCGCATCGATGATGCAAAACTGGCCGCAGCCTTTGCAGAAAGCGAAGAACTGGCGCGCTATGAGCCGGTGTTCCGCCGCATTCGCGCAATGAAACCACATCAGCTTTCTGATGAGCTTGAGAAATTCCTGCATGATCTTGGCGTGGTGGGCGACGCCTGGGAGCGTTTGTTTGATGAAACCATCGCAGGCCTGACTTTTGACGTGCTCGGCGAAGAGTACAACATCGAAGGCACGCTGAACTTCCTGACCGATCCGGACCGCAGCAAGCGTGAGGCCGCCGCCCATGAACTGGCGCGCGTGTTTAACGACAACATCAAAATCTTCGCCCGCGTGCACAACACCGCCGCCAAAGAGAAAGAAGTTGTGGATCGCTGGCGCAATATGCCCAGCGCACAGACAGGCCGCCACCTGTCCAACGATGTGGAAGCCGAGGTGGTTGAAGCGCTGCGCGATGCGGTTGTGGCCGCCTACCCCAAACTGTCGCACCGCTATTATGAGCTGAAGCGCAAGTGGCTGGGTCTGGACCGTATGCAGGTCTGGGACCGCAACGCGCCGCTGCCGATGGAAGATCCCTCCACTGTGGATTGGGCCACGGCGCAGAAAACCGTTATGGAGGCCTATAACGCCTTTGATCCGCGCATGGGGGAGCTGGCAGAGCCGTTCTTTACCAAAGGCTGGATTGATGCGGGCGTGAAGCCGGGCAAAGCGCCAGGAGCCTTTGCACACCCCACCGTGACCAGCGTGCACCCCTATGTGATGCTGAACTATCTGGGCAAGCCGCGCGACGTGATGACCTTGGCGCATGAACTGGGCCATGGCGTGCATCAGGTGCTGGCCGCAGAACAGGGCGAAATGCTCTCCTCCACGCCTTTGACGCTGGCAGAAACCGCTTCCGTCTTTGGCGAAATGCTAACCTTCCGCGCCATGCTGGACAAAGCCGAAACCAAGGAGCAGCGCAAAATTCTGCTGGCGGGCAAGGTGGAGGACATGATCAACACCGTGGTACGTCAGATTGCCTTCTATGACTTTGAATGCAAACTGCACGCCGCGCGCCGTGAAAGTGAGCTGACACCAGAAGATATCAATGCGCTCTGGATGTCGGTGCAGGCGGAAAGCCTTGGCGAAGCCTTTGACTTTATGGAAGGCTATGAAACCTTCTGGGCCTATATCCCGCACTTCGTGCATTCGCCCTTCTATGTTTACGCCTATGCCTTTGGCGACGGTCTCGTGAACGCGCTTTATGCAGTCTATGCCGAAGGCGGCGAAGGCTTTGAGGACAAGTATTTTGACATGCTCAAAGCGGGCGGATCCAAGCATCACAAAGAGCTGCTCGCTCCCTTCGGGCTGGATGCCTCAGATCCCAGTTTCTGGGGCAAAGGCCTGTCGATGATCTCAGATATGATCGACGAGCTGGAAGCGATGGAGTAAAGACAAAAGCCGGGGCCTGATCCCCGGCTTTTTCTCAAAGGTGACGTAATGATAAAATTGGCTGTTTGCGCCGCTGCAACCACTTTGACTTTGGCCCTGCCAGCAACGGCTCAGAGCCTGCTGGGCACCTGGCATTGTCTGGACAAGGACACCGAAGGTCAGGCTGTGTCAACGATCGAGTTCAAAAAGAACGGCATCATGCTCGCGGATATGCGGATCACCTATTTTGTGCCGGAATTCGATGTGCGCGCTCGGGCCAAATACAAGAGCCGCTATAATTTCACCGAAGAGGGCATCCTGACCGACACGCCAATGCGTGCGCGCATCCTGAGCTTCACCGCCGACGGAGAGGACATTTCCAAAGGCGAAGAAGCCAAAATGCTCAAGGAATTCCTGATGAAAGATGACAACGTTCAAGCAAAGGTGACCACGCTGACAGCGACCGATCTGATAATCCGTGCAGAGGGGCGCGACATCGTCTGCAGCAGAGATGCGGCCTATCTGGGCTCCTGACGCACACGGATCATAGGCCAGACCACTTGCCCCCCTGCGCCATCCAGATAGGGTGCGCGCAACAACAAACGCCAAACAAGAGATCGCCTGTGGACGAACAGCTTGATATCAAATCCCGCAATGCCTCCCGACTTCTGGCCGGCGCAGAAATGACCGAGACGTTCACCTCCATTCCAGTGATCAGCCTCGCGCCGTTGTTTGGTGGCGATACCGACGCCAAACAGGCCGTCGCCGATGAAATTCGTGATGCCTGCATGCAAGTGGGTTTCTTTCAGATCACAGACCATGGTGTGGACATGGAGGTGCAGGCAGGCGCCTTTGCCGCCGCCAAACGGTTCTTTGCGCTGCCTGAGGCGGAAAAGCGCAAAGTCTCTGTGAAAAACTCGCCACTGCTGCGCGGCTATGGCGGGCTGCTTGAGGAAAATACGGATCCGGACAATGACGGCGATCTGCATGAGCATTTTGATCTCGCCCTTGATCTGGGGCCGGAAGACCCGGATACACTGGCCGGCACCTATGGCTGTGGCCCTAACCAGTGGCCAGATCTGCCAGACTTCCGCCCCCCTGTAATGGCCTATCACCGCGAGATGGTCGCCCTGAGCGCGCGGCTGTTTCGGGGATTTGCCCTGTCGCTGGATCTGCCGGAAGATTTCTTTGATCCCCATATCACGAGACCCATTGCCGAGCTGCGTCTGGCACATTATCCGCCGCAGACACCGGTCTATGATCCCGAGAAAATCATGGGGATTGGCGCACATTCTGACTACGACGTCTTTACCGTTGTGGCGACAGGCCCTGTGCCCGCACTGGAGGTGCAGAACGCCGCGGATGACTGGATTGCCGTGCCGCCGATGCCAGAAGGGTTTGTGGTGAATGTGGGCGATTTGTTGCAGCGCTGGACCAACGATCTTTATCGCTCCACTTTTCACCGTGTGGTCAATCGCACTGGGTTGGAGCGCTACTCCCTGCCCTTTTTTGCCAGCACCAATCCACTGTGGGAGCTTGGCGTTTTAGACAACTGTAAATCTCCCGAGCGCCCAGCACGCTATGCTCCGATCAGTGCAGCGGAATACATCGGCACCCTGATGCGGGAGTCCTACGGGCTGTAAAACTGGCTAAAACACGCCCATCGTCAGACCTGCGGCCAAGGCAGCCCCCAGATCAAAACACTTCTGCACGTCATTCTCAGATAGTGTCTTTGGGGCCATGATCTCTTCGGCAGTTTGCGCATTTGTGCAGATGATCAACGGCGGCTGCACCTCTTTCAGGCGCCAGCCCGTGGCAATACGCGCCACTTGCCGTGCCGCCCCCTGCCCATCAGAGCCTGCACAGATCATCTGCGCATAGGCGCGCCCCTCAAGCTGCCCCAAAACCGGGTAGTAGCACCGATCAAAAAACTCTTTCATCGCGCCAGAGAGGCTGGCGAGATTTTCAGGTGCCACAAAGAGGTAGCACTGCGCTGACAAGAGATCGTCTGCACGCGCTTCTTCAGCGCGCAATAGCCGGGCCTGCCCTTCTTGCTGAGCCCCCGCAAAAGCCGCCTGTGCCATTTGGCGACTGCCCCCGGTGCGCGAATGATAAATGATCAGCACTTCGGCCATAGCGTCCCCTTCCTGCGACAGCGCCACCACAGTCTGCAAACAAACGCAGAGCCACGTTGAAGCGCGCATCACTCTAGACTACCCTTGGATGTGACGAAGCATCGTTTCAAGTGCTTTTGGGTATCATCACAGGAGACGTCACATCCATGAAAGCCGCAATAACCGCCTGCGCTCTGATCTGCGCCACCGCTTCCGCCAGCGCCGCGCAATCGCTGATTGGCACCTGGACCTGCGCGCGTGACACGGTGCAAAGCACCGCGCTTTCCAATGTGACCTTTGATGCCAATGGCCGCCTGAACGCTTTGGTGAACATCACATTTCTTGGGGTGGATCAGAAGGTGTTTGCACAGGCTCGCTATCGCTCTGATTATGTCTTTGAGGCGGGCACACTTAGCGACACACCAGTAGGCGCCAGCATCAATGCCTTCACCATTGATGGGGAAGACGCCCGCAAATCGGACCATGCCGAACGACTGCGCATGAGCCTTCTGGACGGGGCCGCAGGTGCGGCCAAGGTCCAGTTCACATCAGAAAACTACATGTTGATCACCCCCGGTGGGGACCCCATCAACTGCGTTCGAATGAAGTGAGGCAGGTCTCTTCCCGTAACGTCAGCCAAGTCCCCCAACGTCACCCTTTGTGAAACACTGCGCCGCTTCTAGGCTGTCCTCAACATACAGGCATGCGGGGGAGAGATAATGCGCGTTTTGGGGAAATGGCTGGGGCGGCTCTTGCTGCTCTCTTTGGTGGCGGTCGCCCTGTTTTTGATTGTCGCCCCCGGATATGTAGAGAAATCTCGCAACGCTGTGGCCGACCATGCGCCCTACCCGGTCAGCCCGGCCGCGCAAGCGTTGCATGAGGACCTGATCATTGGGGACTGGCATGCAGATACATTGCTGTGGAAACGTGATCCTCTGAAACGCGCCGAGCGTGGTCAGGTGGACCTGCCGCGTCTGCAGGAGGGTAATGTAGCTCTACAGGTCTTCACAGCAGTGACCAAATCGCCTGCTGGACAAAACTATGACGAAAACACCGCCGATGCGCGCGACAACATCACCCTGCTGGCGGTTGGCCAGCTCTGGCCCAGCCGCACATGGGGATCGATTTTTGAACGTGCGATCTATCAGGCGGAACGTCTGCACAAGGCCGAAGCAGGCTCAGAGGGCGCATTGCGCATCGTGCGCTCCGCTGCGGAGCTGGATCAGGTTCTGTCGGACCGCGCCGCAGGGCAGAATGTGACCGCAAGCATGCTCGGTATAGAAGGCGCGCATCCGCTGGAAGGCAAGCTCGAAAACCTGCAACACCTTCAAGATGCCGGTTACCGCGTCATCGGGTTGCAGCATTTCTTTGACAACGAGCTCGGCGGCTCGCTGCATGGGATTGGCAACAAAGGGCTGACGCCTTTTGGCCGTGAGGTGGTGCAGGCAGTAGAGGCACGCAATCTGGTGCTTGATCTGGCCCATTCCAGCCCCCGCGTGGCACGGGAGGTCATCGAGATGACCAATATGCCGCTGATCGTGAGCCACACGGGAATTTATGGCAACTGCCCGGTGAAACGGAACTATGAGGATGCTCTGATGCAAGACATCGTCGCCTCCGGGGGCGTTGTCGGCATCGGATATTGGGCGGATGTAACCTGCGATGACAGCCCCGCGGGTGTTGCGAAAACGGTGAAGGCGGCGGTGGATCTTCTTGGGGAAGACCACGTGTCGCTGGGGTCGGATTTTGATGGTTCCGTGCCCACAGCCTTTGACACCTCAGAGCTTGCAGCCCTGACGCAAGCATTGATGGATGCGGACTTGAGCGAGGCGCAAATTCGCAAAGTCATGGGACAAAACATGTTGCGGGTGCTCCGCGCGCGGCTGGGATAAAGCGAACTACGAAAGTGCGCAAAGCGTCCGGAGCTTCCTTCGGGCGCTTATATTTTCTCAGACACTGCCATATGAGACAGCCGCATATGTTAGCTGACCGTGAACTGCCCCATCATGCCACAATCCTCATGCTCCAGAATATGACAGTGATACATATAGGGCGCGTCTGCAGGGGCAGTATGGTCAAACTGCACCAAGACTTCCGACCAGCCCTCCTCGACATGCACCATGTCTTTCCATCCCTGCGCATAGGCCGGCGCCGGGGCGCCATTCTGTGTGAGGATGCGGAAAGAACAGCCGTGAATATGAAACGGATGCAATTGGTCATCCACAGAGATGCGCCAGATTTCCGTATCACCCTTGCGCACCTCTTCGTCGATGCGCTCCATCTGCATGGGCAGACCATTGATCGCCATGGCACCCGCATTGCCACAGAAGTTGTCCCACGCCAATGCCAGCGCAGCAAGATCGGCGCCGACATCCATCTGCAATTCAAAGGAGCGTGTCACAGTGGCATCATAGGGGCGCGGCGGCGCGAGATTCGCCAACTGCTTTGGCATACTCCCGGTGAAACCTTTCTGCGATGAGCGCTGCAAGATGAGCGCCGTAAGGGTCTGGGACCCGCCAAACAGATTAGCCAGAAAACCCAATCCCCCCTCATCATAGGCAACGTTCAGCGCATTGCGCTCGGCCTGTCCCATATCCACCAGAATCTCATATCTTTCTCCCGGAGACATCAAAATCTCGGCTGTTTCCACAGGAGCCGAAAGAAAACCGCCATCAGATGCGATCACCGTGACGGGCCCCGTGGCCATGGACAGCGTCAGGAACCGGGCATTGCAGGCATTGAGAATGCGCAAACGGATCAACCCTGTTGGCACCTCCTGCGCTACAGGGGCAATGGCCCCATTGATGACAAGTGTGTCCGCCTCAAAACCATCCTCGAACACTTCGCCGGAGAGCTCATAGGACATTTTACCATCTCCGCCGAACATCTTGTCCTGCAACACCAGCGTGAAATCGTCCACGCCATATGTTTTGGGCAGGTCGGCCGAGAGGCTGGCGTCATCTTCCACCAGAAGCACCCCAGCCAACCCCGTATAGGTCTGACGCGCAGTCTTGCCGTGCATATGGGAGTGAAACCAATTCATAGACGCGTGCTGTACAATTGGCACATCCGGCGACCAGAGCCCGTCCTGCTCAATCTCCTGATGCGGGCCGCCGTCCACATCGCCGGGAATATGCAGGCCGTGCCAGTGCAATGTAGATGTGTCCGCGATACTGTTTTGCACATCAAAAGGCAGCGTTTGCCCCTGTTTGACCCGCAGAACCGGGCCGAGATATTCTTGATTGATCCCAAACGTATCGCTCAACACGCCATTGCCAAAATCATGCCGACCAACCTTAAGATGCAGCGGGATCCGCTCGGTGATGCCGCCAGTCAAATCCGTCATCGAAATGAGCGGCAAGGGGCCCGGCGCGGTCTGCGCCAACGCAGCTCTCGCGCCCGCAAGCCTCCCTCCTGCAAACAACACGCTGGCCCCTGCGGACTTAAGAAAGCTTCTGCGGTTCATTGCACCCTCCGGGGATTATCAACTATGATTGATAAATCGGAAATGAGAATAGTTTGTCAACCATGATTGATAAAAAAGACGGCGCCTTTCTGGGACAAAACATCAAAGGCATAATGATGACATTAATCGCGCGCTGGAACGGGCAAATGGATGCAGCCCGCGCCAATACGGAGTTTGCCGATGTACGCCCTGCGGACATGCGCCTCTTTGCACAACTTCGCGGACGCACCGTGCGGTTGTCTGAAATCCATCGGGAAATGGGGTTCTCACGCCAGGCCGCGCAGCAGGCGGTGGAGCGTCTGATCCGCCATGACATGGTTGCCGTCGCCGTAGATCCCAACAGCAAACGCGACAAGATCGTCTCCATCACAGCCAAGGGTCAGCGCTGGCGTTCCATCGCTGCAGAGCAAATTCGCCTGATTGAAACAGAGATTAGCGAAACCCTTGGGGAGGCGGGTAAGGAAGAATTGCGCCGCAGCCTACTTTCACTTGCGGCACTGTAATCCGCCACATGCCCACAACCTCTCCCTGAAATTACAGAGAATTACAAAACAAAAAGGCGGCCACAGGGGCCGCCTTTCCACCGATTGGAAACGGTGTTTTCAGCCGTCGAAATCAACTTCTTCGATCAGCTTGAGTGCCTCGGAGCGATGCCCTGCGAGTGTCATCAGGTTCACATCATCCGGCGTAAATTCACCCCAGCTTTGCACCAGCGGATCGGCTTCCATATTTGGTGCAATCGGGTATTCAAAGTTGGCAGAAGCATAGACTTCCTGCGCCTTGGACCCTGTGAGGAACTCCATCATCTTGAGGGCATTGTCCTTATTGGGTGCCGCCTTGGTGAGTGCGATACCAGAGATGTTCACATGTGTGCCAGCGCCCTCGAAGGTTGGGAACACGATGTTCACGCTATCCGCCCAGGCCTGCTGCTCTTTGTCTTTGAGCATTTTGCCCATGTAATAGGTGTTGCCCACAGCGATGTCACATTCCCCGGCCCAGATCGCTTTGACCTGCGCGCGGTCATTGCCCTGCGGTTTGCGCGCAAGGTTGGACTTCACGCCCTCAAGCCATGTTTTGGCCCCTTCCGCACCATGATGTTCAATAACGGCAGAAGTCAGCGCCACGTTGTAGGCATGGGTGCCCGAACGGGTGCAAATGCGGCCTTCCCATTTGGGGTCTGCGAGATCTTCATAGGTGGTCACTTCGCCGTCAGCCACACGGTCTTTAGAGGCATAGATGATGCGCGCACGGGTGGTCAGACCAAACCAGTGGCCTTCGGGATCGCGATAGGCTTCCGGCACGTTGGCCGCAATCACATCACTCACGACCGGCTGTGTCACGCCAGCATCCACCACCGCATTCAAGCGGGAGATGTCAACAGTCAGCACCAGATCAGCAGGGGAACGATCACCCTCGGCCACCAGACGCTCAACCATGCCTTTTTTGAGGTAGGCCACATTGACCTTGATCCCTGTCTCCTCGGTAAAGGCATCCGTCAATGGTTTGATCAACTCAGGCTGACGATAGGAGTACACATTGACTTCTTCAGCCAGCGCCGGAACCGCAACACCGCCAAGCGCGGCTGCCATGGCAAAGGTCTTCAAGGAACGCATTTCACATCTCCACGTTTCAAAATCCTTATGGCGCTTAAACCTGAGAGGAATTGTCGGGTCAACTGATCTATCTTGTCGCATCTCGAAACGCCTGCGCCCCGCAGAATAAGTGCTATGTTATTATTAACTTTTATTGATCGAAACCGTGCAACCTCGCGGATTTGTGAAGAGAAGAATTCCGACAAAATTGCTTGACTTAACCCGTCAGTTCGTCGAGTGAAACAGTCAGGATAAAACTTGAGTATAACGCTCAAGTTGGGAGACGGGAGACAGTTCATGTCCAAAACACTTTTGAAACTCACAACCAGCCTCGTCGCAGGTGCGTTTATTGCAACCGCCGCCACCGCAGCTGACACCTATGGCCCCTTCCCCGTGACCGTGAAAGGTTACGAAGGCGACAAGACAAACTCTGTCTCCTACACCGGCCAGATCGCGCGCCACGCGCTGCATGACAGCCTGAAGAAGGCCGCGGCCAAAGGTGACGGCGGCGCAAACGCTGCAGAGGTTGAAGCCATGTTGCTGGCCTACTTCAACGGCTCCGACGAAGACCTCGCCATTCTGGCACCTGCCTCCAAGGACGGTTTCCCGGTAAAGCAATCCACCGTGAACGAAATCTCCAAAGGCAAAAACATCTCCGGCAAGTTCTACAATGGCGCAATGCCTGCGTGGCCTGGCAATGTCTCCGGCCAAGAGGCCGTGCTGCACATGATCAAACACGCGGCACAATCCAACGGCGGCTTTGACGCAGAAAACGGTTATGACTGGGGTCAGATCATCTCCAAGTACACCATGGGCGCCATGATGTATAACCAAGCCGTCGACAACTATCTCGACGAAAAGCTGGAAGCGGACAACAAGCCAAACGACAAGCCTTACAAAGACGGCGCGTATTACACTGGCAAAGAGCATTCCTGGGATGAAGCTTTCGGTTACTGGGGTGGCCCGGCACACACCATGAGCCTGACGCCAAAGCAGGCTTACGGCATTGCCAAAGGCAAGGATCTGGCCGCAGCTGACGCGGACGGCGACGGTGTGGTGGACCTGAAATCCGAACATGTGTTCGGCCCGGCTTACTACGCTGCGGGCGCAGACAAAGGTGGCACACAGTCCACCAACTACATGCACACCATCATGCAGGCCTTCATTGACGGTCGTCAGTTGATCGCAGACGCCAAAGGCGAAGCTCTGACCGATGCACAGCGCAGCGAGTTGAAAGCCTACGCTGAAGTGATTGAGAGCAACTGGGAAAAAGTGCTGGCGGAAGCAACCTTCAAATATGCGGGTTCGGTCTACAAAGACATCGCCAAAATGGGGTCCCTGGAAGGCGAAGAGCTGGCCAAAGCGTACCGCAACTACGTGAAGCACTGGGGTGAGCTGAAAGGCTTCGCTATGGCGCTGCAGACCGGCAAAAACAACCTCGGTGGCACCGCAACCGAGCTCAACAAGCTGATCGGCTACGGCCCTGTCACTCTGGACAACACCTATGTGACCGGCATCGACGCAGATGGCAACTTCCTGCGTGAGCGCCGCGCCACCTGGAGCGACTACCAACTGCAGATGCTGCAGGCACAGAAACTGCTTAAAGACACCTTTGGTCTGGCATCCCTGACCAACGATGCAACGGCAGATCTTGAGTCTCTGGCTGGCAAACTGTCCTCTGACAGCAATGCCGAAACAGACTAATCTTCGCCAATAGGGCAAGACGTGAGGGCGCCCTGCATCAGGGCGCCCTTTTTTAATTTCTGATCTTTACTGGCGGGAACATAGACAATGGAAGTTTGGGACAATCTGATCTGGATCGTTCAGGATTTTGTAGATCCTCGCAAACGGGTGTTTGTCGGATACCTCTTCCTGTCTCTGGTCATCGCCTTTGTCTGGATGTGGTGGGTGGGGCGCAGAAATCCAGACAATACCAAGCGCAGCTCCTTGCGGCGCCTCTTTGACAAGCGCATCTTTTTTTCAAACTCCGCCAAAGCCGACTACAAGATCTTTGTGCTCAACCGCCTGTTCAGCGGGTTTATTTCGCCGCTGCTACTGACACAGGTCGGCATTGCAACAGGCATGTTCTATCTGCTCCACGATCAGGACTGGATACGCTCCGGCGCATTTGGCAACACGCCCAAAGCCTTGGTTGTGGCGTTGTTTTCACTGACCATGTTTGTGGTGGATGACTTCACCAAATACCTTCTGCACCGCTGGATGCACCGCTGGCCGGCGCTTTGGTCACTGCACAAGGTACATCACTCTGCAACGACCATGACGCCCATCACCGTCTACCGTGTGCATCCACTTGAAGGTGTGCTCTACGGCGCGCGCGGAGCCGTGGCGCAGGGCAGCACGATTGGTCTGTTTATCTTTCTCTTTGGTAATACCGTGGATCTTTACACAGTGGTTGGCGTCAATGTGCTGGTCTTCGCCTTCCATGTAACCGGATCCAACCTACGCCACAGCCATGTGGATATTCACTACTGGCCATGGCTGGAGCGCATTCTGATCTCACCCGCGCAACATCAATTGCACCATTCCGTTGCCGAAGAACATCATGACAAAAACTTTGGCGCGGCCCTCGCGGTCTGGGACTGGCTGTTTGGCTCGCTGCACCTCTCTGAGCGAGAAAAGGATCTGACATTTGGATTGGACGGACGGGATGCGGATTATGAAGCGGATCTTGGCACGATCTACTTCCGCCCTTTCAAAGAAATTGGGCGGTTTTTCAAACGTCGTGCCACGCGTTTGTGGCACACAGTGCCCAAACGCTCTTCGCCGGCAGCCCCCCGCAAGGATGCCTAGGAGCGGCGCGCTTTCTCCTCTGCTTTCACAACGTCCCAAAGCGCGTCCATCTCGGCAAGATCACTTTCCTGCGGGGTCTTCCCCCTTGCTTTAAGCTTGGCCTCCACCCCTTCAAAACGCCGGACAAACTTGGCGTTTGTCGCCCTAAGCGCCGCCTCAGGCTCCACATTCAAATGCCGCGCAAGGTTGGCCATCACAAAGAGCATGTCACCAAACTCTTCTTCGACCTCTGCCTGCGTCAAGGTCTCACGCGCCTCCACCAGCTCCCCGGCCTCTTCGACAATCTTTTCGAGCACATGAGACACATCGGGCCAGTCAAAGCCGACCCGTGCCGCCCGTTTCTGCAACTTCACCGCCCGCAGCAAGGCTGGCAGGCCCAGCGCCACCCCATCAAGCGTGCCACCCTGTGCCTTCCCTGCCCGTTCCGCAGCCTTCACGGCTTCCCAATCCCGGACCTGCTGCTCAGCGGATTTCTCCCGATCTTCATCGCCAAAGACATGCGGATGGCGTGCCACCATCTTGTCAGACATGGTGTCGGCAATCTCATCAAAGCTGAACAACCCCTTTTCCTGCGCCATCTGCGCATGAAACACCGTCTGAAACAACAAATCCCCCAGTTCCCCTTTCAACTCCCCCCAGGCTTCCTGCTCAATCGCGTCGGCAACTTCATAGGCTTCCTCAATGGTGTAAGGCGCAATGGTGCCAAAATCCTGCTCGATGTCCCAAGGGCAGCCGGTTTCCGGATCGCGCAGACGCCGCATAATCTCAAGCAGACGCGGCATGCCGCCATTCGGGTTCAGGATAAGGGGATCTTCGGCCATTGCGCTGCGCTCCAGTCTTTGGTTTGACGGCATCTGAGCGAAATGAGTGAGGGGAGTCCAGTCATGCCGATTGTAAATCGCATTGCAGACTACGCAGAAGAGATGAAAACATGGCGCCGGCACCTGCACGCGCATCCAGAACTGGCATTTGATTGCTTTGAAACCGCAGCCTTCGTGGTCGAGCGGCTGAAAGAATTTGGCGTGGATGAAATCCATGAAGGCATCGCCAAGACGGGCATCGTTGCCCTCATCAACGGCCAAGGCGACGGCCCCACCATCGGCCTGCGCGCCGATATGGATGCGCTGCCGATGCAGGAAATCACCGGATTGGATCACGCCAGCACTGTTGATGGCAAGATGCACGCCTGCGGCCACGATGGGCACACCACCATGCTCTTGGGGGCCGCAAAATATCTGGCGGAGACCCGCAATTTCTCTGGCCGGGTGGCGTTGATCTTCCAACCTGCCGAAGAAGATGGCGGCGGCGGCAACATCATGGTCCAAGAAGGCGCGCTGGACCGTTTTGATGTGAAAGAGGTATATGCCTTGCACAATGTGCCCGGCGTGCCGGTTGGCAGCTTTCACACCCGCCCCGGCCCGATCATGGCCTCGGTGGACACTTTCACCATTCGCCTTCAGGGCAAAGGCGGGCATGGCGCCTACCCGCAGGAAACCATCGATCCGGTTGTGGCGGCTGTGGCCATGGTCAACGCCATCCAGACCATTGTCAGCCGCAACCATGACACCCGCGACGAAGCCGTGGTGTCTGTCACCCAAATACACGTCGGCAGCGCAAACAATGTGATCGCGGATGACGGCTTCATCAACGGCACCATCCGCACGTTTGACAAAGACGTGCAGGCGATGATCCACCGCCGTCTGCATGAAATCACCCAAGGCACAGCCGCCGCTTATGGGCTGACAGCGGAACTTGATCTGGAAATTGATTATCCAGCAACGGTCAACCACCCTGACCAGACAGCCTTTGCCGCTGATGTGGCGCGCGCCATTGCAGGTGCGGAAAATGTCGATGCCAACCAGCCCATGGAAATGGGTGCGGAAGATTTCTCCTATATGCTGGAGGCCCGTCCGGGCAGCTATCTGTTCCTCGGCGCAGGGGAAGGCGCTGGCCTGCACCACCCCGCCTTTGACTACAACGATGAGATTTCCCCCATCGGCGCGTCGTTTTTTGCCAAACTGGTAGAAACAGCCCAGCCGCGTTGAGCAAACACCTCCCCCCAAACACCACAGGGCGCTTTGCACAGGAAGCGCCCTGTAAAGGACCTTTATCCCCAACAAATAGGTCGCTCAACGAAGCATCGGAACTCTTTGGGCTTGACCTTTTTGTCCCATTTGCGAAATTTGATCAAATTTTGAAAATGAGGACATCCCATGGCGCTCGAAGATGCCAAAACCCAGGTCGACAATGCTTTCACCCGCGACAAGCGGCGCGGGCTGAGCTTTGAAAACACCTTTGGCGGGGCGACTTCCTTCCTGCGACGGCGCTATAGCAAAGATCTCAGTGGCGTGGATATCGCCGTTACTGGCGTGCCTTTTGACATGGCCGTGACCAATCGCCCGGGCACCCGGCTTGGGCCCCGTGCGATCCGCGAAGCCAGCGCCATTCAGGCTTTTGATCCGCCCTATGGCTGGGGCTATGATCCCATGACCGAACTCAGCATTGTGGACTATGGCGATCTGGCCTTTGACTACGCCCGCGTGATGGAATTTCCGGAAACACTGACCAACCACATTCGCACCATTCTCGACAGCGGCACGGCCAGCATTGCTTTGGGGGGCGATCACTACATCACCTACCCCATCCTGAAGGCCTATGCCGAGAAATACGGGCCGATGAGTCTTTTGCAGTTTGACGCCCATACCGACACTTGGGCGGATGATGAACCCAACCGCATCGACCACGGCACCATGCTTTACAAAGCTGTCAAAGACGGTCTGGTCGATCCATCGCGTTCGGTTCAGGTGGGCATCCGCACGGAGAATCCCGACACGCTGGGCTTTAACATTATTGA
Source organism: Shimia marina (assembly GCF_001458175.1). GTDB lineage: Bacteria > Pseudomonadota > Alphaproteobacteria > Rhodobacterales > Rhodobacteraceae > Shimia > Shimia marina. The sequence goes on along the minus strand of NZ_CYPW01000027.1, from coordinate 137,194 downwards.
TGCACGAGAAGTGCATGTGAACGGCCCCGTGGCTGTCGCAGAAAAGATCAAAGGCATTCTCGGGGAGCATCCGACCTATCTGACCTTCGACATTGATGGGCTTGATCCAGCCTTTGCGCCCGGCACAGGCACGCCGGTCTGGGGCGGGCTTTCCAGTGGGCAGGCCAGCATCATTTTACGTGACATTGCTGGCATCAATATGGTCGGTGGCGATGTTGTCGAGGTTTCCCCGCCCTTTGACACAACCGGAGCCACCGCCGTTGCAGGTGCGCATGTGGCACTTGAATTGATCTGTCTTTGGGGCTGGAACCGTCGCAACTGCCGCAACGGAACCACCTGAAACAGCAAGAGTTTGTCCACCCTGCGGCCAGATACGGCGTCCGCTCTGTCGCGCCGTGGGGTATACTGTTCATGATTCTTCACCACTGGGTATTGTGAAATGAGGGCAAAAATGGCGATCGTAATTGGACTGATTGTATTCCTAGCAGCTGGCTTGGCCTATGTGAGACTGGCGCCAAGCGATCCGGCCAAATGGCACCGCGATGTCCAGATCAACCATGACAGCAACTCTGAAAACAGCGTCCGCCGGATGGTTGTGACGGGCAGTGATGGGCTGGCCAAATTTGCAGAGATCGCCGCCCAAACACCAAATACCAGCGTGCTGGCCGGATCTGTCGAAGAGGGCATGATCACCTTCATCACCCGCACGAAAGTGATGGGATACCCGGATTACACCACCGCAATTCAAGATGGCGAACTGCTCAAAATATTCGGGCGGTCGCGGTTTGGCCTAAAGGATTTTGGCGTGAATGCCGCGCGGGTGGACGGCTGGATCGAAGCTTTGTAAAGGCGCTGAAGGGGAAGGCTTGAGCAGCCCCGAACTCAAACATCCCGGTGAAATTTCGCGCCACATAGGCACATTGAGCGACATCTGGCATTGCGCCATGAACATGCGCCCATCCACCTGAAGGCAGATCATTTCCCCCACCTCAACACGTTGGCCCTGTTTGTCGGTGCAGTAACAATCCACCGGCACACCATTAATGACGCCATCCGCCCAAGCAGGCGTGGCCAAGAGTGCCAACATCGCCAAAAACCGTGTCATGGGGTGATCCTACACCACAACACGCTCTTGACCAAATCCGCGGATTGTCCCACTTAGCGACATGGTTCCGATAGAGCGACTTCTCCAGATCACCCAGCGTTTTGAGTTTATTGAAGCGCAAATGGCCGAAGGCGGCGGCGATATTGCCGCGCTGGCCAAGGAATATGCTGAGCTTAAACCTGTGGTGGAACAGGTGCAGGCCTACCAGAAATTGGTCAGTGATATCGGCGAGGCCGAAGACATGCTTGGCGATCCTGATATGAAAGATCTCGCAGAAGAAGAGCTGCCCGCATTGCGCGCCGCCCTGCCCGATGCCGAACATGCGCTGCAACTGGCGCTCTTGCCCAAAGATGCCGCAGATGCGCGTCCTGCCATTTTGGAAATCCGGCCCGGCACCGGCGGCGATGAGGCCGCGCTCTTTGCCGGAGATCTGCTGCGCATGTATCAGCGCTACGCAGAGGCGCGCGGCTGGAAGCTTGAGATCCTCGAAGAAAACGCCACCGAACTGGGCGGCATCAAAGAGGTTGTCGCTCATATCAACGGTGACAATGTTTTTGCCCGCATGAAATATGAATCCGGCGTGCACCGGGTACAGCGCGTGCCCACCACGGAAAGCGGCGGGCGTATCCACACCTCTGCCGCCACTGTGGCTGTGCTGCCGGAAGCTGAAGATGTGGACATCCAGATTGATGCCAATGACATCCGCATAGACACCATGCGCGCCTCAGGCTCGGGTGGACAGCACGTGAATACCACCGACTCTGCCGTGCGCATCACCCACCTGCCCACGGGCATCATCGTGACCAGCTCGGAAAAGTCGCAGCACCGCAACCGCGAGATTGCCATGCAGGTGCTCAAAACCCGCCTGTTTGATCTGGAACGTCAACGTCTGGCGGATGAACGCGCCGCTGAGCGCGCCGGTCAGGTTGGTTCGGGCGACCGCTCAGAGCGCATCCGCACCTATAACTTCCCGCAAGGCAGGATGACCGACCACCGCATCAACCTCACACTTTATAAGCTGGATGCGGTGATGACCGGAGATCTGGATGAAACCATTGATGCCTTGACCGCAGATGCGCAGGCAACTGCACTGGCGGAGATGGAAGGGTGAGCCTCACCATCGCGGCGCTGATCGCGCAAGCAGTTGAGCGGTTGAAATCCGTCGGTTTTGAGGATCCTGGAAGAGAGGCGCGGCTTCTGGTGGCAAAAGCCACAGAGATTTCAGCCGCAAGGCTGTCACTGGAAGCGCGGGAAGCAGCCACTGAGCAACAACAATCCACACTGAATTCGCTTCTGGCGCGCCGTGTGGCACGCGAACCAATGTCGCATATCATTGGACAGCGGGCATTCTACAAACATGACTTCAAAGTCACTGCTGACACGCTGGACCCGCGCCCGGAAACCGAAGCGCTGATCTTAGCTGCACTTGAGCGCCCTTTTTCTCGGCTTTTGGATCTTGGCACAGGCACGGGCGCAATCGCGTTTTCACTGCTTGCCGAGCGCCCAACGGCCACTGGCATTGCCACCGACCTCTCTCAGGGCGCGCTGAGCGTGGCGCGTGAAAATGCCGTTGCAGTGGGCGTGGCGGATCGGGTCGAACTAATCCAAAGCGATTGGTATGCACATGTCAGCGGCACCTATGACCTGATTGTCTCCAACCCGCCCTATATTGCACTGGAGGAAATGCCCTCACTGGCCCCGGAGCTGTCTTATGAGCCGCGCATGGCCCTCACCGATGAGGCGGACGGGCTGACGGCCTATCGCAAAATTGCAGCGGGTGCACCGGCTCACCTCACCTCCGGCGGTTGGCTAATGGTGGAAATTGGCTGGCAACAAGGCACCGATGTGGCCGCGCTTTTTGAAGCCGCTGGTCTGAAAAATATCGCCGTTCTGCCGGATCTGGATGGGCGTGACCGTGTCGTGACCGGGCAAAACCTGTAAATTCCGCATCAAAATTGCGAATTTAGAAAGTTTCCGGTGCGAAAAGGCCTTGTGCGAAGTCCCAAGGCGCAATATCAAGTTGCTGTCCTTTTGGTGGATGCCCGGTTTCGGGCGGTCCCGAAAAGACATCAAGCCAAAAATTTGTCGCCCCCGGAAATTTTGAGCGCAAGAGGCGTGAAACGGGACGAGCGACCGCATTTGACCAAGGCTGGATTGCAGAAAACATGAGATCTTCGAAGTCACGTTCGCGGAACAAGTCAAACCGCAACCGTCCCTCCGGGAATATCGTCAACCGTGTGTTTGACAGCTCCGGCCCGGAAGGCAAGGTGCGCGGCACCCCTCAGCAGGTGATCGACAAATACAATCAACTCGCGCGCGATTCGCAGTTGAGCAATGACCGTGTCGCCACTGAAAACTTCCAACAGCACGCGGAGCATTACCAACGCATGCTAAATGAAGCGCAGCGCGAGCAAGAAGTCCGCCGCGAAGAACAGGAGCGCCAAAACCGGGAACGCCAGGCAGAGCGTGATCGCGAGCGCCGGGAGCGCATGGAGCGTCAGGAACGTGAGGCCAATGGCGATCAGCCACAGCCTGCGGCCGAAGCGGACGCCATGGCGCTTGCGGTGGATCCATCGGAAGCCGATCAACCGGATCTGATCGTCGATGTAGCAGAGAGCGGCCTTGTGGAAACGCCGGAGGCAAAATCAGAAGAGCCCAAGCCGGCTCCGAAGAAAGCGCCTCGCAAGCGTGCTCCACGCAAAAAAGCCCCGGCGGCCAGCGCGAAAGCTGAAGAGAAAAGCAATGCCAGCGCCGAGCCGGCGAAGCCCGCAGAAGAGAGCAAAGCAGCTGAATAAGCAGCCCTCTCTTTGACGTTCACAAAAGCTGTGAAACCCCCGATGATACCATCGGGGGTTTTTATTATGGATCAGGCGCGGGCCAGAACCTGATCAATCATCGCCTGCAAGCCACGCGCCTGCTCTAATGGCCACGCATAGCTTTCAGAAGACCGCAACGCCCTGCCAAAGGCCTCAACCTGTCGCACGTATTGGTTCACGCCGGGAAAGCGCATGACCTCCCGCGTAAGATCCGGACGCGACAAGACCACCTCGGCCTGATCAAACACACCTGCATTGAAGGGGCAGCTGAGACTGATCACACCCCTGTCTCCATGAAAATGCACCTCCTGCCGTGGCGCCATGCGAGTGCCGGTGTAGCCCTGAAACGTGAACCCTTCAAAGGCAAACCCCATATCAGCAAAGACATCGACACCATCCTGCATCTGAATGCGCGCGTAGTCCAATGACAGGGGCTCTTGGCCTGTCACGTAGCGCGCCCCGCCCAGCACATAACATCCGATGTCCCGCAGGCCACCGCCGCCTATGTCGGCCTGATTACGGATATTTCCAGCGTCGTCGTTAAAGTAGGAGAAGACCGCGTTCACGTGGCACAAATTGCCAATGGCCCCGCTCTCAAGCAGAGCCTTGGCACGCTGCCATTGTGGGTGATGTATGATCATAAAGGCCTCAGCGGCCAGCAGGCCAGCCGCATCACGTGCCGCAATCAGCCGGTCAATTTCGGCCACATTCATCCCTACCGGCTTTTCAATCAGCACAGGCTTGCCCGCCTCAAGCGCCTTTATGCCCCACTCCACATGCAGATGGTTGGGCAACGGAATGTAAACCGCATCAATCTCAGGATCATCCAAAAGCGCGTCATAGCTGTCATGGTGGCGCAGCCCCGGCGCAAATTGCGCGAATTTGGCCACTTTCTCGGCGCTGGAGCTGGCAACGGCTGCCAGCTCAGCCCCAGAAGCCGCATGAAGAGCAGGCCCCATGTGTTTCAGGGCAAAATTTGCGGCCCCCAATATGCCCCAGCGAATTGGTGAATCTGTCATGTTAGCGCCCTCTCCCTCTGGTGCTCGCAGCCTAATGGGCGCGCAACACCACAGGCAAGAGCCGCACATAAAAAAGCCCCGGAGCCAAAGGCTGCAGGGCGATTTCTTTTTAGCGTGGCGCACAGTCAGCGGCTTAAGCGCCTGCAAGCATCCCACGGGATCCTGCAAGCTCACGCATGCGCTTTTGCAGTTTTTCAAATGCACGCACTTCAATCTGGCGGATACGTTCCCGGCTCACGTCATATTGCCCGCTGAGATCTTCCAACGTTACAGCTTTCTCGGCCAGACGGCGCTGGGTAAGAATATCCTTCTCACGATCATTGAGCACTTCCATCGCTTCAACCAGCAACTCGCGGCGCGCCTCAAGCTCGTCACGCGCTTCATAGTCGCCTGCCTGGTCTGCGGTTTCATCCTCCAGCCAGTCCTGCCACTGCATGGTGCCTTCGCCTTCAGAACCAACCTGAGCGTTCAGAGAGGCGTCGCCACCAGACAGGCGCCGGTTCATAGAGATCACCTCATCCTGGGTCACCCCAAGATCATTGGCAATGCGCTCTACGTTTTCAGGGCGCAGATCCCCCTCTTCGAGCGCCCCAATGCGCGCCTTGGCTTTGCGCAGATTGAAGAACAGCTTTTTCTGAGCGGAGGTTGTGCCAAGTTTCACCATGGACCAGCTGCGCAGCACATATTCCTGAATGCTCGCACGGATCCACCACATGGCATAGGTCGCCAGACGGAAGCCCTTTTCAGGGTCAAACTTCTTCACGGCCTGCATCAGCCCCACATTGGCCTCAGAGATCACCTCCGCCTGCGGCAAACCATAGCCGCGATAGCCCATGGCGATCTTGGCCGCCAGACGCAGGTGGGATGTGACCATCTTGTGGGCCGCATCGGCGTCCTGCTCTTCGACCCAACGTTTGGCCAGCATGTATTCTTCTTCCGGCTCAAGCAGCGGGAATTTACGGATTTCTTGCAGATAGCGGTTCAGCCCGCCCTCTGGAGTCGGTGCCGGCAGATTCTGATAGTTGCTCATCTCAGTTGCCTCCCTAGATGTTTATCTCGTTAACATCCATTTAGGTTGCGCTAACGGCATTTCAACCGTTGCACGTTAATTTCTGACTCCAAGACTAGGTTTTTTTCAGGCCTGTTGGAATGGCTGTCGCGATTTTTCACAGGCATGTGCAGTTTGTTGCAAAGCCAGTTGATACGTCAGGCGCCGCCAAGATCCTCGATCAATTGCGCCATGTCTTGCGGCAAAGGGGCCTCAAATCGCAGGTGCTCTCCTGTGACGGGATGCTCAAAGCCAAGCACCGCCGCATGCAGGGCCTGCCGGGCAAACCCCTTGGCCGCAGCCGCGCCTTTGACGCCAATGGCTTTCTCCGCCAGCTTGCGCCGCCCCCCATAGACGGGATCCCCAACCAGCCCATGCCCAGCGTGGGCCATATGCACGCGAATCTGATGCGTGCGACCGGTTTCCAACCAGCATTCCACGAGGCAGGCCACTGAAGGCGCGCCAAAAGGCTGCACAATGCGCACCCGCGTGACGGCATGACGCCCGCCTTCAAACAGCACCGCCTGCCGCTGGCGGTCGGTTTTATGCCGCGCCAGATGGGTGGTGACCTTCATGATGTTGCCTGTTTCAAAATTCACCCCACGCACACCGCGCAGACGTGGATCATTGGCGTCAGGCACCCCGTAACAGACCGCACGATAATAACGTTCCACCGTGTGTGCCTCAAACTGGGCCGCAAGCCCCTGATGGGCGGCATCGGTTTTGGCCACAACCAAAAGCCCGCTGGTTTCCTTGTCGATACGGTGCACAATCCCCGGCCGCTTCATGCCGCCAACACCGGACAGCGTGTCGCCACAATGGTGCAGCAGCGCATTGACCAATGTGCCATTGGGGGTGCCCGGTGCCGGATGCACGACCATACCGGCAGGTTTATTGATGACGATCAGATCGGCATCTTCCCAAATCACCTCCAGCGGGATGTCTTCGGGGCCAATGTGGCTTTCCTCTGCCAGCGGCACGGTTATGGCGATGGTCTCCCCACCCACCACTTTGTGCTTGGGATCAGCCACAACGACACCATTCACCGTGACGGCCCCCTCCCCGATCAACTTGGACAGTCGGGTGCGGCTGAGACTGGCTTCCACTGGCACATCACGGGAAAGCGCCTTATCAAGGCGCTTGGGCGGATCTTCCGCAATCACAAATTCTACAAGGGCCTGAGCCATGGATGAGTCTCCAGAACCAATTGAGCCAGCCAACCTGCGCTTCCTGCGCCTGTTGGTAACGGGCATGACGGGGATTATGGTTGTCGGGCTTGTAACGCTGGTCGTGCTGCTTGTCATGCGCTTCCGTGACGATGGGCCGATCCTGCCGGAAAATCTTACTCTGGAGGATGGCGCGGTGGCGCAGGCCGTGACTATGGGAGATGGCTGGGTGGCGATTGTCACCACAGACAACCGTATCCTGATCCATGATCGTATCACCGGTGCGCAGCGACAGGAAATCACTCTGTCCCCCGGCGCGTTTGGGTCGACTGTCGAGGAGTAAAGGGACATTGTTAGAGGGGGCTTTGCCCCCAGCGCAGCAGGCTGCGCTTCCCCCAGAGTATTTCAGGTCAAAAGAACGTGGGATGTTGGCTTGGCGTATCGCAGGATGTGCCCACCTTGTCGCGCAACATGCTCAAAACGCGTGCGGGCATGCCTACAAGCTATATTCGTGGGTTTGTTTGGTGGGTGATGGTACCGCCTCCCCGGTTTGAACGGGGGACCTCTGGATCCACAATCCAGCGCTCTAACCAACTGAGCTAAGGCGGCCCTGTGAGGGGCGATTTACCGCCCCCTCACAGGGAATGCAAGCGCCTAAAACAGGAATTTGGCAGATTGTTTGATAAGTTTTTTGGAGAGCGGCCTTTTGCAGACTTTATCCTCAGGACCACACCCGTAAAAAGCCCACCAACCGCGACGCCCGCGCAAGCGAGCAGCCATGCCTCAACAGCAGTTCTTGCTATTGAAGACAGATCAGGCTAGGCGAGCGCGCAGCACAGGAGAAAACACATGGGCATCAACACCGAAAGCGAGATCGAAGCCAACCTGCAGATCGGCCCAACAGATCAGGGCTTTGTGCGCATCTACATTGAGGCAAAGGGCATTGAGATCCCGATGGATTTTGACCCCGAAGAAGCCGAAGAGATCGCCGAGGAAATCCGCGCCGCAGCAGCCACCGCACGTCAGGTCTCTAAGTAAACAAGCCAAAAAGCATCGGAGGGGTCAGCCCCTCCATCGCAGCGCAGCTATGTCTGCTCATCGGGCATTGGAGCAAGCTTGGGATCGCGGTAACGCTGCAGCCGGCGGGCGGCATCTGTGGCAAATTTCTGAATGATCTTTTTGCGCCGTGCGGGTGCCAGCTTATCCTCAGGGGCCATGCGGATGATTTCCGCATCATAAGCGTCCGCAAAGATCAGCCCGCTGCCCACTGGCAGGAGATCTGTGGGAAACTCTGTGTCCACCGCCCAGAAGTAGCGGTCGCACCACTCCAGATAGCCTTCCCACTTTGTGTCAGATTGAAAATCCGCCCGGCTGGATTTGCATTCAATCACCCAGAGTTCTCCTTTGGGGCCCAAGGCCATGACATCCACCCGCAAACCCCGCGTGGGGACAAATTCTTCTACTGAGACAAACCCATGGCCGCGCAGATGCCGCGCAACACCCCGCGCCAGCAGTTGGCCGGGTTGCAAAGAGGGCTGTGGAGTGAGCGGGTTTTCCTCAAACATGGGATAAATGTGAACATTTAGGGAACATTTTGCAAGCCCCGAATATGCTGGCCTTTGAATCCGCCGGCCTTTTCAGCCCCACCTCT
>NZ_CYPW01000027.1:54255-128195 GCF_001458175.1 Shimia marina | reverse complement strand
CCTGGCGCCCACCTGTACATACAGGTCCTCGGGAATGAGATAACCGAACGGTCGCGTTTGCGGGCCCGCCACTTTTAACGCAGCGCTGCGTGAGACCGCGTGCCAGGTCAGCCCTGATCGAAACGCGCCTCAAGCGCCGCAACGATGGCTTTGATATCTGCCGCGTAAAACCCAGCTGCATTGATGCAGTTCGTCTCAATAATGCAAAACCCATCTGCCGTTTGGCAGATGTCCATCACATAGGCTGCGCTGTAGTCAGGATTGAGAGCCACCATCTTTTGCGCGAAGGCCAGAGCATCTAGGGGGATGTCCTGCACATAGGCGACCTTCCCAGCCTGTTTGTAGCGCGAATAACTCACCACCTGACCTGCGACAATCCACAGCCGCCACTCCGCTTCAATCGCCTGCGGCGCGGACAGCATTATTTCCGTGTCAGGGCGCAAAGATCCAATCGGCAGCTCCTCCAACGAAAGCTGAGTCACCCTTTGGGCCAATGCCACAATCTCCGCTGCTGGCAAAACACGGCCCGGGACTTCCTTGCTGTCTTCCACGGGACGCAGAAACCACATACACTCTGACGGTGCCAGTCGCTCAACGCAGTCTGACAGAGGCATCACCAGAGCCTCGCTGCCATTCAGCAAATACGGACGCCAGACATCCTCATAAAGAAACGGAGCGATGCGAAACACCCCGGGAAACAGATCATGGGAGTCGGCATATTTCCAAAGGCTGTAGGCGCCAAAAAGCAAAACAGACTTGGGATTTCGGATCACAGGCTCCGGTGTCAGTTCTCCGACGAAAGGCACAACCTTGTGCCAGCTGACATCGCGCCCAAGCTCCGCCAATATCTGCCCGAGTTTCCGCGTGTCCTCAAAGTCTTGAATAATCCACTGCATGCGCCCCGCCTATCAGCAATGAGAGAGGACACAAAGCACAAGATCCGTCCGCTCTGCGAAGACGACCGCGCCACTTCAAATTCAAACCGTAACAAAAAAGCCACCGTCTGTACGGTGGCTCTTCAAGATGGCTCTTGCCGTCTATCTACTTACGCATGACCTTGCGGTCGACACAAAGCATCAGCGCTGCAATTGCTTTTGCTGCGGGCTGCGTTGGTCGATTTTCACCGGCACCGGCTCTGCCAGCATCACCTGCTGCAACCCCGTTGGCAGCGCATCGCGCTTACCCCCGCCCGGATGATCATCGTCTTTCATGCGCATGATGGCGATGCCAAACTGCACACCCGCAAAAACAATGCCGTTGAGCACCCACATCACAACCACCGCCAGCACCCCATCAGAGCTGCTGCTGACCAGATGCCAGAGATTTGCGACATTGAGATAAAGCAGCATCGCCACAAAGGCTGCGGAAATGGCGAACCCAATGGCCACCTGACGAATATAAAGAGCAATCAGCTTTGGCATGACAGTGCCTCCTTGCGATCATTAAACGCCAGCCATGGCCAATGGGCAAGCCACAGCTGCGCGACAGATTGGCGCGAACGCTGCGTCAGCACAGCTGAGCGCAAAAAACGCGCAACCCATCGGTTGCGCGCCACAGTGATCCAACAAAGTTAACAGAGCTTGAAGGCTCGCCCAGCCCTCAAATGCAGCCTCAAAAAGCCTCTGGCTTGGCTTCTCGGGCCATATGGTCGAGCACGGCATTCACAAAACGGGACTCTTTGCCATCGGGGAAGAAGGCCGCTGCAATGCCCACATATTCGGTGATCACCACCTTAGGCGGAGCCTCACTTTGCAGGATTTCCGCCCCTGCCGCGCGGAACAGCGCCCGCAAGGTGGGATCAATCCGGTCGATTGGCCATTTGGCCACCAGCGCACGATCGGTCATCTGGTCAATGGGGGCCTGATAGTTTACCGCATCCTCAAGGGTCTTGCGAAACAGATCCGCATCCCCTTCGATCATATCGGTATCATCGTCCACTTCGGCGCCAAACCGGTGATCCAGAAACTCCACCCGCACCTGATCGACGGTCTGGTTTGAGCTCTCCATCTGAAAGAGCGCCTGCACCGCATAAAGGCGGGAGGCAGATTTCATCTTGCGTTTCTGGTTGCCGGATAGGGTCATGCCTTTGGAGTGTCCTTGAGTTGGCCAGCGAGTTTCATCTCTTCGGCATCTGGAAGAAAACCAACGCCTTTGCGCGGAGCGCCCCACTTACGGCCCAATGCCACAAGATGCAAGGCCGCAGCCGCCGCACCACCACCTTTGTTCTGCTCTTCCGGATCAGCGCGCACTTCGGCCTGCTTGCGGTTCTCCACCGTCAGAATGCCATTGCCGATGCAAAGCCCCTGCAACCCCAGGAGCTGAATCGCGCGGCTGCTGTCATTACAAACGGTCTCATAATGGGTGGTCTCCCCACGGATGACACAGCCCAACGCGACATAGCCATCAAAATTGCTCATGCGCTCGGCAATGCCAATCGCCGTCGGGATTTCCAGCGCGCCGGGCACTTCGACCACCTCATAGGTGCCACCGACGGCTTCGATCTCAGCCACGGCACCCGCCAGCATATTATCCGCGATGTCTTTGTAATAGGGCGACATGACAATCGCGAGCTTCACCGGCTTGTCAAATTCCGCACGCGGCATGATGTAGTGTTTTTCTGCGCCAGCCATGATCATTCCTCCGACAGGATTGGGCGTGTGCCCACAATGGACAGACCATAGGCGTCAAGTCCAAGGTATTTTGTTTCCGGGCTGTCTGTGAGCAGGATCAACTCCTTACACCCCAGGTTTGACAGGATCTGCGCGCCAAGTCCGGTGCGCTTTACAATGCGTGGGCCTTCGTCTTCTTCGGCGTAAAGGCTGTGGCGCACTTCGCGGAACAGACAGACCACACCACGCCCTTCCTCGGCAATCTTGCGCATCGCCGTCGGCAGCTCATTCACCGATTTTGGCCCCAGCCCAAGCACATCACTGGCCTCATGAAGCGCGTGGGTACGTGACAGAACCGGCTCTGGCGTGGTGATGTCCCCTTTGATCATGACCACATGCTCGATGCCGTGGATCTGATCCGTGAAAATGCGCATATCCCACTCGCCGCCATATTCCGACATCACGGTTTCGCGCGAGGTTTCCACCACTTCGTTATCCACGCGCGACCGATAGGCAATCAGATCACTGATGGTGCCAATCTTCAGGCCATGCTTCTTGGCCATCTCCACCAATTCTGGCAGGCGGGCCATGGTGCCATCTTCATTCATGATCTCGCAGATCACCGCACTGGGGTGGCACCCCGCGAGGCGCGAAATATCCACGGAGGCTTCGGTATGACCCGCCCGCACCAGCACACCGCCGCGTTTGGCGCGCAATGGGAAGACATGCCCGGGTGTGGCAATGGCGGCCATTGTGTTCTGTTCGTTGATGGCCGTGGCAATCGTCAGGGCGCGATCTGCGGCGGAAATCCCCGTGCTCACCCCCTCACGCGCCTCAATCGACACGGTGAAAGCGGTTTCATGGCGCGACGAATTGTTCACCGCCATCATCGGCAAATCCAGCGCATCAATGCGCTCCGCTGTCATCGGCAGACAAATCAAGCCGCGCCCATGGGTCGCCATGAAGTTGACGGCCGCCGCATCGGCAAATTCCGCCGGGATGATCAGATCCCCTTCATTTTCGCGATCCTCATGATCCACAAGGATATACATCTTGCCATCGCGCGCATCGGCGATGATCTCTTCAATCGGGCTGATCGCATCGCGCAGGCTCTGCTCGACGGGTCCGGGCTTTTCAAAGGACATGAGGTCTCTCCGCTTGGTTGCTGCCCAGATAGCCCATGCGCTGCCCGAATGCCAGTGCGGGCGCGACACCCAAGCAGGCAAAAACGCAACGACATCCAATCGCGAAGCGCAGGTCACAGGCGATTTCGCCCACGCCCACTCCGCCGAACATCGCAGTTGTAGATGGATGTGGTCATCATGCCGTGCCACCAACCATGCCACACCACAAATTTGAGTCAGAGCCGTCTAAACGAGAAAAATTGCCAGATGCAGGCCAGCAAAATCGCTATAGACAAAACTTGCATCTAAAGCCCGCTTCCTCTTGACAGAAACATCCCGGGGGTTTGGGGGCAGAGCCCCCAGCCTTATTGGCACAGAGCCTCCCCTGTCAGACGCCGACCTCAGCAAGCCGCGCCACATAGCGGGCCAAGGTATCAATCTCGAGATTCACCTGATCACCCACCTTGGCCGTGCCCCAAGTGGTGACCTCTTTGGTGTGTGAAATCATATTGACGCCAAAATCGCACCCCTCCACCTCATTGACGGTAAGGGATGTGCCATTCAGCGCCACGGAGCCTTTCGGCGCAATGAACTTTGCCAAATCTTCTGGGGCGCGGAAGGTGACGCGCGTGCTGTCGCCTTCCTGTTGCATGGCGATGATTTTTGCCACCCCATCCACGTGCCCCGACACAATATGTCCGCCCAGTTCGTCACCCACTTTCAAGGCCCGCTCCAGATTGACTTTGCGCCCTTCCGTCCAATCCCCCAGATTGGTTTTGGAGACGGTTTCCGCTGAAATCTCCACGTCATACCAATCATCGCCCATCGCCACGACGGTAAGGCAGACGCCGTCACTCGCAATGGACGCACCCATGTCGATTGTGCTGATGTCATAGGCTGTCTTGATGCGCGCCCGCAGATCGCCACGCTGCTCCAGCGCGCTGATTTCGCCCACATCTGTGATGATTCCGGTAAACATGATGCGCTCCACTGTAAGGGTTTGAGACAGACCTAACCGGCACCCGCGCACATGACAAGCGCCCAGCGTGTCTCACCACTGTCCCCTGCCCCACCCTCCGCACAGCTGTTCCATATTTTTGCCATTTCAGATGGTTAACAAATTCGATAGAACCCGCCTATAAGGTTGCAGAGCATGACGAATACCACGGGCCAAAATAGAGTTTTCCTGTTCCTGCAAGGGCCGCATGGGCCGTTTTTTGCAGCCCTGTCGCGCATGCTCCGTCGCTCAGGGGCACAGACATGGCGTGTGGGTTTCAATGCGGGCGATCAGGCGTTCTGGACACAGCGCAAGACTTTTCTACCTTTTCGAGGCACCCCAGAGGACTGGCCCAAAGTCTTCGCAGATATTTTGATACAGAAAAGCGTCACAGACATTGTGCTTTATGGGGACACCCGCCCCATCCATGCCCAAGCCGTGAAGATCGCAAAGGCGCAGGGTGTGACCGTACATGTCTTTGAAGAAGGCTACCTGCGTCCCTATTGGGTGACCTATGAGCGTGGCGGCTCGAATGGCAATTCGCGCCTGATGCAGATGAACATCGCACAGATGGAAAAGGCGCTGGAAAGCTCCGATCTGGAAACCCCAATGCCACCGGGCCATTGGGGGGATATGCGCCAACATGTGTTTTATGGCGCGCTTTATCATTGGTTTGTGATGTTCGCCAATCGGCGCTACCGCAATTTCAAACCCCACCGCGCACTGACAGTCACGCGCGAGTTTCAGCTCTATGTGCGGCGTCTTCTTCTGATGCCATTTCAGGCATTGGAGCGGCGTCTTGCGACTTTACGCATCCGCTTTGGGGGCTTTCCTTACCATCTGGCTCTGCTCCAGCTTGAGCATGACAGCAGTTTCCAGATCCACTCCCCCTTTGACAGCATGACGGATTTTCTGGCGCTCACCATTGAGAATTTTGCCTCTGGCGCGCCACTGCATCACCATCTGGTCTTCAAAGCCCATCCACTTGAGGATGGCCGCGTTCCGCTGCGCCGGGAGATCAAGCGGCTTGCGCACAAACACCATGTGCAAGATCGGGTGCATTACGTGCGCGGCGGCAAACTGGCCCAGCTGCTCAACGATGCGCGCACCGCTGTCACCGTGAACTCCACCGCAGCCCAGCAGGTGCTCTGGCGGGGCATTCCCCTGAAAGCCTTCGGCAGCGCGGTCTATGATCAGCCCGAGTTTGTGAGCACACAAGCCCTGCCGGATTTCTTTGCCGGTGCCACCCGGCCTGACAATCGCGCCTACAAAACCTACCGTCGCTATCTCCTGGAAACCAGTCAGGTGCCCGGCGGGTTTTATTCTGCGCGCGGGCGTCGCCAATTGCTGCGTCAGGTGGTGGACATGATGCTGTCTGACGAAGACCCCTATCAGGCGCTGGCCACCGGCACAGCGGCCCCAAGGCAACAGTTGCGGCTGGTGAAGTGACAACCACTAGGTCTAGCGCTGGATTTTTGGATTGAATTTCGATAAGTTGTCTCAAAAAACTGAGGCAGAATAAACAGGTCGAGGAGACCGAGCAGTGAAACTCTTTGCATCCCGCTTGGGCAAGTGCGCCGTGATGGCTGTCGCGCTGACAGCTGTGACGTCCTGCAGCCTTGTGCCCCGCTCCGGGCCAAACAAACGTGAAATTTATGCCGGGTCGGTTCAACGCGAAGGCGATGCCTTCATTGTTGCCGTCAACGACCGCGTCTCGCGCGCCACGGCCGTCGTGCCTGCCCTTGGCTTCTCCAGCGACTTTCAGAATGCCGGACAACTGGGCTCTGATACCATCCGCCCAGGCGATATTCTGGCGCTGACCATCTGGGAAAACGTCGATAAGCCGTTGCTGGGCCCCGAAGGCCAGGTGGCCGCTGTGCTCGAAGAAGTTCAGGTGGACGGCGCAGGCTTTATCTTTGTGCCTTATGCAGGCCGCATCCGGGCTGCGGGCAACACGCCCGAAGGCATCCGCCGGATCATTTCGGCCAAACTCGAAGAACAGACCCCGGACCCACAGGTTGAAGTGCGCCGCGCCGCAGGGGACGGGGCAACGGTCTCTCTCGTGGGAGCGGTTGGCGCGCAGGGCGTGTACCCGATTGAGCGCCCCACCCGCACGCTTTCAACCATGCTTGCGCAGGCCGGCGGCGTGACCATTGTGCCTGAAATTGCGCAGATCACCGTGCTGCGCGGCTCCACCACAGGGCAGATCTGGTTTCAGGATCTCTATGACAACCCACAGCTGGACATCGCGCTGCGTGGCGGGGACCGCATTCTGGTTGAGGAAGACACCCGCGCCTTCACCGCGCTTGGTGCAACCGGCACGCAAAGCCGTGTGAACTTTTTCACAAAAGACCTCTCCGCAATTGAAGCATTGGCACAAGTGGGTGGCCTCACCCCAACCAACAGTGACCCGACAGGCGTCTTTGTATTCCGCAACGAAGCTGATGACATTGCCAATAGCGTTCTGGGACGCAAGGACCTCACTGGGGCGCAGCGCATGGTCTATGTGCTGGATCTGACCGAACCCAATGGCATGTTCATGGCACGCGATTTCATCATTCGTGATGGCGACACACTCTATGTCACCGAAGCGCCGATCACCACTTGGGACAAAACCATCTCTGCAATCACAGGTACTCTGACCTCCGCAGATACGCTGAGCAGCCTCGGCGGCCTGTAACTGTGCAGGACACAGCTGACATCAAAGCCGCCGGGAGCGACAAACCCCGGCGGCTTTTTGCATTCAACGGCGGCTTTTTCCTGCAAAAGCGCCTGCGGCGCATTCTCTTCCTTGCCGGGTATGATCTGCGTCTGGGCAGGCCCACTCCAGAAGATCTGATTGCCATCTGGGGCAACAGCCCCACAGCACATCGCGGCCTCAAAGCCGCAGAGAAAACCGGTGCCTCCAAGCTTTTTGTTGAGGATGCCTTCCTGCGCTCTCTCTTTCCGGGACGCGTGGCGAAGGAGCCGCCAATTGGCTTGCTCATTGATGGTATCTGTCCGCATTTTGACCCAAGCCAGCCTTCTGACTTGGAAAACCTGCTCAAACACCATGCGCTGGATGACACCGTCTTGCTGGACCGCGCACGCGGCGGCATCGCCCGACTGCGGGAAACCCACCTGACAAAATATGCAGCCGTCGATCTGGAGAGCCCCCTGCCCGCCCCCGGCTATGTGCTTGTGATCGACCAGACCCGCAATGATGCAGCAGTGCGCGCCAGCAATGCCAATGAGGCACGGTTTCAAGAAATGCTGGTGCTGGCGCAGGAGGAAAACCCCGGCGCGCCCGTGCTGATCAAAACCCATCCAGAAACTCAGGCGGGCAGCCGCGCAGGCTATTACGGGCCAGAACATGAGACCGAGCGCGTCACGCTGTGCACCAGCGCGCACAGCCCATGGTCCCTGCTGGAGGGGGCTGTCGCCGTCTATACGGTGTCATCCCAGATGGGGTTTGAGGCCATTCTTGCCGGACACAAACCTCGCGTCTTTGGGCAGCCTTTCTATGCCGGATGGGATTTGACGCAGGATGAATTCCCGCTGTACCGCCGCCAACGCCGCCTGACCCGGGCGCAGCTTTTCGCCGCCGCCATGATCCTTTATCCCACATGGTACGATTCCTGCCGCGACCAGCTTTGTGATTTCGAAGTTGCGCTGGAGCAGATGGCAGCACAGACGCGCGCATGGCATGAAGACCGCAAAGGCTGGAACGCCTTTGGCATGCGCCTTTGGAAACGCAAACCCCTGCAAAAGTTCTTTGGCCAGCACGCCCCCATGACCTTTGATCGCAAGGGCAAATCTGGATCAAACATGGTCTGGGCGAACAAACCCGGCCCCAGTGGTGCCGTGAAACTGGAAGACGGTTTTCTACGCTCTCGCGGCCTTGGCGCAGCTCTGGTGCCGCCTCTGTCGCTGGTCTGTGATGATCTGGGCATCTACTATGACCCCAGTCAAGAAAGCCGTCTGGAACATTGGATCGCCAAGCGCGAAACCCTGCGCATTGATCAGGAGCGGCGCGCTCTTGCATTGTGCTCCGCTTTGCGTAAATCCCGCGTGAGCAAATATAATCTTTTAGGCAACACGCCCGATCTGCCAAGCGGCCATCTCATTCTGGTGCCCGGACAGGTTGAGGATGACGCCTCCATCCTGAAGGGGACCTCCGAAATAAAGACCAACCTTGCCCTGCTGCGCGCCACCCGCGCGGCCAACCCCACCGCCCGCATTCTGTTCAAACCGCACCCGGATGTGGAAGCCGGCTTGCGCCAGGGTGCCGTTGACAGAAATGAAGCAGAGGCGCTGGCGGATATGGTCCTGGAGCAGGCCGACATGGGATATCTTCTCGATCATGTCGATGAAATCTGGACAATGACGTCCCTGACCGGTTTTGAGGCTCTCCTTCGAGGATGCAAAGTCACCACTTTTGGCGCGCCATTTTATGCGGGTTGGGGGCTGACAGAGGATCTTGGCACACCGCCTGCAAGACGACGCGCGCGGCCAAACCTGACCGGGCTCATCCACGCCACTTTGATTGATTATCCCCGTTACCATGACCCGGTCAGCGGCCTCGCCTGCACGCCAGAACTTATCATTGAGCGCTTGCAAGCGGGAGACATCCCACACCCCGGCCTTGGCAACCGCCTGCTGTCAAAGCTGCAGGGACAGTTTTCAAGCTATCACCATCTCTGGCGGCGGTAAGCTCTTCTGCCTCATACTCACCGGCCCCAAACTCACCGCCCTGCAGCCCGTCCTTCCAGACGATGCCAGACAGACATGATGTCCCGCCCCACCGCGCGCTGGGAGATCAGATCAAATTTTGGGGCTTCCGCCAGCCTGGCAAGCCCCATGGCCCCAATCGCCGGATGCCCTTCGGCGCCCAGCACCATACCCGCCGAGAAGGTGATCAATTCATCAACCATATCCGCGGCAAGCAGAGAGGCCGCCAAAGCCCCGCCGCCTTCACAGAACACCCGCGTCAACCCGCGCTTGCCCAGAGCCCGCAAAACAGAGGTGGCAGAGAGTTGAACCCCTTCAAGCCCACAGGGCAACAACTCGGCACCCAGATCACGCCACGTCTGCTGCAAATTGGGGTCCGCATCCTGCCCATGGGCAATCCAAACAGGGATATCCTGCGCCGTGCGCGCAAGATTGCCCATCAGCGGGAGATCCAGCCGACGCGAGACCACAACCCGCACGGGTTGCGCTGTTGCGCCCATCCCACGCACGGTCAGAGATGGATCATCCGCACGCGCGGTGCCGCCGCCCACCATCACCGCATCATGGCGCAGACGCATGGCGTGCACTTCGCGCCGCGCCTCCGGCCCGGTGATCCACTGGCTCTCTCCAGAGGCCGTGGCAATACGGCCATCCAAAGTGGTGGCCAGCTTCAAGGTCAAGAAAGGACGACCCAGATCTGTCTTGAGAAAAAAGCCCTGCAAATCGCGCGCGGCCTCTTCCGCCATCACGCCCAGCGTCACTTCGATGCCCGCCGCCCGCAGCATCTCCAGCCCGCGCCCGGAAACGCGCGCATCACTGTCTTCCACCGCCACCACAACGCGCGCCACACCTGCCGCAATCAGCGCCTCCGCACAGGGCGGCGTCTTGCCATGGTGTGAACACGGCTCCAACGTGACGTAGGCCGTGGCCCCACGCGCGGCGGCTCCCGCCTGTGCCAAGGCCACAGGCTCCGCATGCGGGCGTCCGCCCGGCTGCGTAAAGCCGCGCCCAACGATGCGGGCATCTTTCACGATGACACAGCCCACAGCAGGATTGGGCCAGCACATACCCTGACCGCGCCGTCCCAAACTCAGGGCCAGCGCCATATATCGGCGATCAGTCACGTTTATTCCTCTGGAGCAGGATCCGGACGCAGTTCGCTGACGAATTTATCGAAGTCATCGGCGGCTTGGAAGTTCTTATAGACACTGGCAAAGCGCACATAGGCCACTGTATCAATCCGGGCGAGCGCTTCCATGACAATCTCACCAATGGTCTTGGAAGGGATATCTGTCTCACCCATGCTCTCCAGACGGCGCACAATGCCTGAAATCATCTGATCAATACGCTCTGGCTCAACCGGACGTTTCTGCATGGAAATCCGGATGGAGCGCTCCAGCTTGTCCCGGTCAAAATCTTCGCGACGGCCGTTGGATTTCACAACCACCAGATCGCGCAACTGCACCCGCTCATAAGTCGTAAAGCGCCCACCGCAAGCTGGGCAGAACCGACGCCGCCGGATCGAGACATGATCCTCCGCTGGGCGTGAATCTTTCACCTGAGTGTCGATGTTTCCACAAAACGGACAGCGCATTGACTTCCCCTTGTACCTACTGCGTACCTGCTGCTCTGAAACGGCCCGATAATCTTATGGCCGATTGGGTATTTTCCCAACTTATCCACAGGCACTATAGGTCAGCCACAACCCTTTGGGTAGAGGCAAAAGTAAACCGCGATATAGAGCATATGGGGAAAATCTGAGTTTCTTTCCCCGTGAGCTTTGCAGGCAACGCTGTTACATCAAAGGCATAGGCTCCCCGGCCTATCCCTTCATGCACTTAAATGCGCTGCCACACGTCTCGTGTGCGGCGCATTTCTATGTTCAAACATATAAATCCCCTGCCAAGTGCCCAGCATAAGGCGGCCTTCTGTCACCGGGATAGAAAGAGACACCGGCATCATCGCCGCTTTGATATGCGCGGGCATGTCATCTGGCCCTTCATAGGTATGGGTCAAATAGGACATCGCAGGATCGGTTGTGGGTGGCACCAGACGGTGAAAGAACGCCTGCAGATCAGATTGCACCTCAGGATCGGCATTCTCCTGCACCAAAAGGCTACAAGAGGTGTGGCGCACAAACAGGGTCAGCAGGCCGCTACGCTGCCCAGAAGCCCCCACCCACTGCGCTACGTGCTGTGTAAATTCATAGAGCCCGGCACCTCTCGTCGAAATTTGAAATTCCGTCTGCATATCTGATCTCAATCTGACCTGTGATAAGGCTCAATCATCCTGATTGAGCAAGGGCTGTTGCGGCCCGTCCCTGAGGCATACCACTATCAAGCAATGGACAATGGATCAGGGCAAAAAGCGCCTGAACATCTGATTACATTGATGGCGGGCATCGCCAACAAAGTAATTCCGCCCGACATGGGGGCCCCATTTCCCCTGACGCCCGGTTGCCCCCTGCACATCTCCCGGCTGTTTAAGGGAAAACTGCATGGTATCCTTGCTGTCGCTTGTTACACCAGGCCCTGCGCCACCAACGACATAGACGCGCTCATTGTCTGCCGCGCCCAACGCACGCCACGCATAGTCTCCAGCACCGCACCAAAAATCGGACACTCCCTGCCCCGGACGTGCGGCCACTTCAAAAACATCCGCATTTACGGGATTAACTCGCACGCCACTGCTTGTCACAAAGCCCTCTGAACTCAGGCATCCTGCCAAAGCGACACAGGAGAGCGCCAAACCTAAACCCCATCTCTTCATGCTGCATTTACCTTAAAAATCAGAGATTAAACCCTATCCCGCCTCAATCAGAAAATCACGGAACATCACCTCGGTCATTAAAAAGTATCCGCAATCCGAGAGCAATACCGGGCTCCAAAACACCGGCATAACTACGCGCATTGACGACACACCCACGCTTTTCCGCGCGTGATTTCCCGCACTAGAGCTTCTTGTACATTTGCCCCACAGGACGGGTAGAAACGTCAAACACACGTTCGGAAACAACTATCATCCGAATACCGCCAGCTGTCATAGGCCCGCCATGCCACGTGATTGCCCCCCCTTGCACCACAACGTCGAAGATCGCCTAAAGTGTTGCAAAATCCTACAGAATAACTAAAATCAGTAACATATACAAAATCAGCATGGTCTTTCTCCAGCCACGAAAAAAGGCCACCCAACCGGCGGCCCTTCTAAAACTGACGTCACATCACGTCACAAACATTTCAGGCGGAAGGCATTTGACCCTCAACACAGATCAGAAGATCTGATTTCCCATTTGATCAATCATTTGCTTTGCCTTGCCAATCGACGCCTCATTGGCCTCTGTCTGATCCCGCAGCACATCTGCACGGATCAAAGTGTGGGTCTTCGGCTCCCCATCAATCACCGCATCAATGCGTGCAGAAATCCGAAACTGCCCGCCTTCGGCAATGGGAGTCGGTGTAATCTGAAAGCCGTTATATTCCACAGCCTGTGCTTCTGTCGCAGAGGCGGCCTCCGAATTGGCACCGCCTCCGAACAGAGTTTTCAACCAAGACATGGCTTATTGATCCAGGAAGCTGCGCAGTTTGCGCGAGCGGCTCGGATGCTTAAGCTTGCGCAGCGCCTTCGCTTCGATCTGACGAATACGCTCACGGGTCACGCTGAACTGCTGCCCCACTTCTTCTAGGGTGTGGTCAGTGTTCATACCAATGCCAAAGCGCATCCGAAGCACGCGCTCTTCACGCGGTGTGAGGCTCGCCAGAACCCGCGTGGTGGTCTCTTTGAGGTTTTCCTGAATGGCGCTGTCCAGCGGCAGCACAGCATTCTTATCCTCAATGAAATCGCCCAGCTGGCTGTCTTCCTCATCCCCGATCGGCGTTTCCAGAGAGATCGGCTCTTTGGCGATTTTCATCACCTTGCGCACTTTCTCAAGCGGCATCTGCAGCTTCTCCGCCAGCTCTTCTGGGGTTGGCTCTCGGCCAATCTCATGCAGCATCTGACGGGAGGTCCGCACGAGCTTGTTGATCGTTTCGATCATATGCACCGGAATACGGATGGTGCGCGCCTGATCGGCGATCGAACGCGTGATCGCCTGACGGATCCACCAAGTCGCATAGGTGGAGAACTTATAGCCGCGACGGTATTCGAATTTGTCCACCGCCTTCATCAGGCCGATGTTACCTTCCTGAATAAGATCAAGGAATTGCAGGCCACGGTTGGTGTATTTCTTGGCAATCGAAATCACCAGACGCAGGTTGGCCTCAACCATTTCTTTCTTGGCCTGACGGGCTTCTTTCTCACCCTTTTGCACCTGCTGCACGATGCGGCGGAATTCGGGTATATCCAGACCAACATATTGACCAACCTGTGCCATGTCATTGCGCAGCTCCAGCACCTTGTCCTGGCTGCGCTCCATGAACATCTGCCAGCCGCGCCCCGCCTTCTCAGACATATCTTCAAGCCAGGTTGGATCCAGTTCGCGGCCACGGTAAGCGTCAATGAACTCGCGACGGTTGATACGCGCCTGATCTGCGAGTTTCACCATCGAGCTGTCGATCTGCATGATACGACGGTTGATGCCATAGAGCTGGTCAATCAACGCTTCGATACGGTTATTGTGCAGGTGCAGCTCATTCACCAGTTCCACAATCTCTGAGCGCAGCTTCTGATAGGTTTCCTCATCCGTGTCAGAGAAGGATCCATCTTCGTTCAGCGTGGCAGAAATACGGGCGTCCTGCATGTCGCTCAGCATGGCGAAGTCGCGCGCAATGATATCAAGCGTTTCAAGAACCCGCGGCTTCAGTGCGGCTTCCATCGCGGCCAAAGACATATTGGCCTGCTCGTCTTCATCATCGTCGTCGTCTTTGGCAATCGGATTGCCGTCCGCGTCCAGCTCCTGCTCGGCTTCCTTCTTGGGCGCCGTGGTTACATTGGCGGCTTCTGCGACAGGGCTTTCCTCTTCCTCATCGCCATCTTCCCCCATCTGATTGCCAAATGTGGTCTCAAGATCGATCACATCGCGCAGCAAAATGTCTTCGGACAGAAGTTCGTCACGCCAGATGGTGATCGCCTGAAACGTCAGAGGGCTCTCACAGAGGCCGGCAATCATCGTGTTGCGACCGGCTTCGATGCGTTTGGCAATCGCAATCTCACCTTCGCGGCTCAGCAGCTCAACAGAGCCCATCTCGCGCAGGTACATGCGCACCGGATCGTCGGTGCGGTCGAGTTTTTCGTTGTTGCCGCTGGCAATCGCAACGCCACGGTTCGCAGAGGAGGTGTCCACAACGGCGGTGGATTTGGCCTCTTCTTCCTCGGCATCCTCGTCTTCGATGATGTTGATGCCCATCTCAGAGAGCATGGACATCACATCTTCGATTTGTTCGGAGCTCACCTGATCGGGCGGCAGAACCTGGTTGAGCTGATCATAGGTGATGTAGCCCTTCTCCCGGGCCTCGGCGATCATCTTCTTGACGGCGGCCTGGCTCATATCGAGCGAGATTTCGGCGTCCTGATCGGCGGGCTTCTGGTCGTCGGTGTCCTTGGCGGCCATTAAGTGCTCCTGCAAGTTCGGGCTGAAGGTGATTCGCTAGCGTCGAATCAATCGCTAGACGGGGTGATTCGCAACCCCACAAAGCCCGTTTTCTTCATCTGTTGCTCAGGAGGCAGAAAGGCGTGCACCGAATCACCCTTTGCGCGGTGGTTTTCCGCCCCGTGAGAAATCAATATTCTGCATCAGCGCATCCAGCGCTGCGCGTTCGTCTCGGTCAATCGGCGCCCCATTGGCCCCTGTCGTATAGTCACCGCCCTCTTCCTGGCGGCTCTGCATGGCGCGATTGCGCTCCTCTGCGGCCTGTCGCAAACGCCAGGTCATGGCCTCATCCGCAACGCCCATCAAATCCTCTTCCGCCTCGGCGATCTCCTCATCGAGTCCCCGGACGGTTTTGATCTTGGCCAATTCTTCGGTCAATGTGACCCGCGCCAGCGCCTGATCACCAGCTTTGCGCACGGCGGGTGTGATGGCCACATGGGGTTGGCGCAGCAGGTTTTCAACCATCTCCGGCCCCAAAGCCATTTCCACGGCCTCTCGTGGATCCGGGCTGTTGGCATAGCGCAACAGCACATCGCGCAGATGCGCATTCTCCGCATCCAGACACTCCATGCTTTCCAGCTCATACTCGAAGTCCTCAAGCACCGCCGGCGTCACCAAAGCCACTGCAAGAACTACCGCCTCATGCAAACGCTGTTCCACCGGGCCCTCACTGGCCGCGAGCATGGAGACCTTGGTGCCGCTCTGCACCACCGGCTGCGCCTGCCAGTTGCCGCGCTTGCCACCGCCAATGAACCTTGTGCCCCCCCCACGTTGTGGGCGGAACAACTGATAGCGCAGCTCTTTAACCGCCTCGCCATAATGCGATTTGATCGACGGATCCTTGATCAGGTTGATCTTGGCTTTCAACTGCTTGTCCAAAGCCGCGCGGCGCTCCGGACTGTCAAAAACCTTGCCTTCGATTTCGCGCTGCCAGAGCAGGTTGACCATGGGCATCGCACCATCCAGCACCTTTTGAACGGCCCCTGCCCCTTTGGCCCGGATCAGATCATCTGGGTCCTGCCCCTCCGGCATCACCGCAAAGCGCAGGCTCTTGCCCGCCTCAAGCAATGGCAGCGCCAGATCGACCACCCGCATCGCCGCGCGCAGCCCGGCCGTGTCGCCATCAAGCGCAATGATGGGCTCGTCTGAAATGCGCCACAGCAGCTGCAACTGGTTCTCTGTGACCGCCGTGCCAAGCGGTGCGACCGATGCCCCAAACCCCGCCTCACTGAGCGCGATCACATCCATATAGCCTTCCGCCACAATCAGCGGATGCCCCTTTCCTGCCGCCTCCCGCGCGGGGGCGTGATTGTAAAGATTGCGGCCCTTGTCAAAAAGCTCGGTCTCCGGGCTGTTGAGGTATTTGGCATTGTCGTTTGGATCCATGGCACGCCCGCCAAAGGCGATACATTTGCCGCGCCCATCGCGAATCGGGAACATGATGCGATTGCGGAACGTGTCATAGGGCTTGCCACCTTTGGTCGACGGCTTGGCCAAGCCCGCCGCAAGGATCAGATCCGGGGCCACGCCCTTGCCGGTCAACTGATCCCAAAGCCCCTGCCAGCCCTCTGGCGCAAACCCAATACCAAAGCGATCCCGCGCCTCTTGAGAGAGGCCGCGTTTGTCCAGATAGGCACGCGCCTCAGTACCCGCCGCCGCATTCAGCATCAGTCGAAAATGCTGAACTGCCATCTCCATGACCTCGGCAAGCTGCGTGCGGCGATCCGCCTTCTGCTGCGCCTGAGGGTCCCGTTTGGGCATCTGCATTCCGGCCTCTTCGGCCAGAATCTCCACCGCTTCGATGAAGCTCACATTTTCGGTCTCAGTGACAAATTTGATCGCATCCCCTTTGGCGTGACAGCCAAAGCAATAGTAATAGCCCTTGCGATCATCCACGTGAAAAGACGCTGTTTTTTCATGGTGAAAGGGGCATGGTGCCCACATGTCGCCCTTGCCCTGATTGGATTTGCGCGGATCCCACATGACTTTGCGCCCCACCACCTGCGTGATGGAGGTACGGCTGCGAAGCTCATCAAGGAATCCGGGCGGTAGCGACATGCGGTCAGATCACATCAGTCAGAAGATCATTTGGAAACGGACTTCTGCATTTCCTGAATCTTCTCCCAATTGTCCAGACACTGCTGTTCAATCTGCGCACCCAGATCCACTTTTTTAAGATCACGGCGTTTGGCGCCGTAGACAATTGGCGCAAACTGCTCGATCGCAATGTTGTAATTTGGCGGCCAGCTCGGATCGTTTTCCAACAGATGCGCTTCCAGCTTGTCAGCCTTCACACGGTCCAGGCGCGCCTCCTGAATGGCCTTCATAACAGCGCCCTGATACTTGCAGACATCTTCTTTGCCATCTGCGGCATAGGCTGCGCCGCTCATCATCATCAGCGCAAGAAGGGAATAACGGACCATTGCGGCCTCCTGAATCACTATAGGTTCAAAGAGACTACCCGGTTCAAGGCGCAAGCGGCACCCCTGCCGCAAAGCCAGTCGGCACCGCTGTGCAAATCGTGATCAGTTTGGGCTATTTCTGAGCGGCCAGACGCTCTTCCTTTGTAAGCACACGCGGCGTCACAATCGGCGCGCCCTCTGCATCAAACAGCGGGGTCTGACGTGACCGCCCCTGCAAGAGCGCTGACACATGCCGGGCCAGCACATGAAAGCCAGCGCGGTTGAACCCGTACTCCTTCAACGAAGGCGATCCCATTGGCGCATCCTGCGTGCGCACCACCGCGATCACCTTGCCGATCACTTTTGCAAGCTTGGTCTCCGCTGGGGGGGCCATGGAGGGCACCCAAACCCCCATAAAGGCCAATTTGGTATGCGCCATCGTTGCAAACATCGGCGTGTTGCAACAGCCCGCATACCAGCGCATCAATCCGCGCGGAGACAAGCGCAGACAGGCGAGATGCTCCTGTCCTTTGGTCAGGGTCAAATGCGCCGGGGTGGTGTGAAATATATCGCTGCCAGCGCGTGGCAGAAGCTGATCCTCCGCCCCCAGTACCCGTGCCGCTGTCTGGCAGTCCTGACAGTGACAGTGAATATGTGAGCCCGTTCTCGGGCTCACATTTTGGAGTAAGGCCTCAAACGCTCCACAATTACATTTCAGCGGAACGTTTGTGCCTGCCATGTTTACAATCCTTTGGCTCTGTAGCTCGCGGCCACTTTGTCGATGGAGACAAGATAGGCCGCCGTGCGCAGATCTTCCACATCTGCCCGCTCATGCCAGACATCTCGCATGGATTGATAGGCGATCCGCATGGTATCATCCAGCCCCGACCGCACCAGCTCAAGCTCACCAGCCCCTTTCAGGTACTTTTGCTTGAAGCCATCGGTCAGCGTATATTGACCGCCCAGCGCCGCGCTGATTTTCTCCAGCTCATCCACGACCAGCTGGTGGCGCGACTCTTCCTGACGGCGCTGCATCCGGCCAAAGCGAATGTGGCTGAGGTTTTTGACCCACTCAAAATAAGACACGGTCACACCACCGGCGTTGGCATACATATCCGGGATGATCACGGTGCCTTTCTTGCGCAGGATATCATCTGCGCCGGCTGTGATCGGGCCGTTGGCGGCTTCGATGATCAGCGGCGCTTTGACGTTGGCTGCGTTCTGAAGGTTGATGACCCCTTCCAGTGCCGCAGGCACAAGAATATCGCACTCTTCCTCAAGCACCACTGCGCCGTCACGCGTGAAGGTCGCATCCGGGAATCCAGACACGCCACCATGCTTCATCAACCACTGCTGCACCGCATCCACATCAATGCCATTGGCATTATAAAGGGCCCCGTCCCGCTCAATGATGCCGACAATTATGGCCCCATCTTCTTCGCTCAGGAATTTGGCAGCGTGATAGCCCACATTACCAAGCCCCTGCACAATGACGCGCTTGCCGTCCAGCGACCCTGTCAAACCCGCCTTCTCTACATCCCGCGGATCCCGGAAGAATTCACGCAACGCATATTGCACACCACGACCCGTCGCCTCGACGCGCCCGGAAATACCGCCAGCATTGAGCGGCTTGCCGGTCACACAGGCGCGCGCATTGATGTCGGTGGTGTTCATCCGCGCATATTGATCCGCAATCCAGGCCATCTCACGTTCACCGGTGCCCATATCGGGCGCGGGGACGTTCTGGGAGGGGTGGATCAGATCACGCTTGGCCAGCTCATAGGCAAAGCGGCGGGTGATCTGTTCCAGTTCGTGCTCATCATATTTGCGCGGATCAATGCACAGCCCGCCTTTGGAGCCACCAAACGGGGCTTCCACAAGCGCACATTTATAGGTCATCAGCGCCGCCAGCGCTTCCACCTCATCCTGATTTACACTTGGCGCAAAGCGGATCCCACCTTTGACAGGCTCCATATGCTCACTGTGGACAGAGCGATAGCCCGTAAAGGTCTGGATCTGACCCCGCAATCGCACACCAAAACGCACAGTGTAAGTGGCATTGCAAACACGGATCTTTTCCTCCAAGCCCGGCGGCAGATCCATCAGCGCAACCGCACGGTTGAACATCAGATCCACACTTTCACGAAAGCTCGGCTCTTTGATTGGGCTCATCATTTTCCTCCAGATAAGCATCAAACTGCGACTCACCGTCACACACATGACCTTAAGGAACAGTAAGAGCACTTGAGCTCAAGTGACGAAAGGTAAATTAGCGTGATCTCGCCTGTTCCAGTTGTTCACAGACAGGAAACAGAACTCCTCAAGCCCCCTGAACTGTTCACAACCACATATTTTAAAACGATAAAATTTTCCTTAACGTCTAGGTAATCACTTTTTTACGCCTCAATTCCGCCCCAATCACAAAACATACCGAATGATGATGAGGACCGCTCTGACACAAGGATTAAAAGGGCCCTCGTCACAATGAGGTGCGTGAAATGATACTGTCTTCGATCTCTGCTGTAAGCAAATTGCCAACGTCGTGCTTGACATCAGTTAAGGCGCTCAGCGCGCGATTCCGAAAAGAAGATGACGGTGTCATGGTTGGCTTTGCTGTCATCTTGGTGATCATGATGGTGATGCTCGGAGGTCTCGGCGCAGACATCATGCTCGCAGAGATGAAGCGCACGCGCCTGCAACACACTCTGGACCGCGCAGTTCTGGCGGCGGCAGATCTGGATCAGACCCGCCCAGCCGACGAAGTTGTCGAAGATTATTTTGAAAAATCTGGCGTCGAGTACAAATCTGTGGATGTCTCATCCGAAACGACCGCCTCACATACCACCGTGACCCGCCGCAGTGTCACCGCCACCGCCGCCGTTGATGCCTACCTGCGCCACAGTCAGGTGGGTGCCCGGTTCAAAAACCTTTGGAGACCACAACCCTATACAGGCGACCGACGAATTCTGCCCGCCTTCTCCGTGGGTGCCGGAGGTACCGCAGTGGAACAGATCGGCAATGTCGAAATCTCCATGGTGCTGGATGTGTCCGGCTCCATGGATAGAAACAGCCGCCTTTCAAACCTGAAAATCGCCGCCCGCGAGTTCATCGACACGATGGATGACAACACCGAGGATGGCACGCTTTCGATTTCCATCGTGCCCTATGCCACACAGGTCTCACTTCATGAGGATCTGTTTGGTCAATTGCGCACCACAGGCGACAATAAATATTCCAACTGTATCAACTTCAGCGGCAACGACTTCCACAGTACGGGCATCAATATGGACGCAACCTATCAGCGGACCATGCACTTTGACCCGTGGTACCGCTATGACAATCGCGATGCGACACCCGAACCGGTCAATAACATGCCGGTCTGCGAATTTGCCCGCGACCGCGAAATCATGGTCCTTGGTGACGACCGCGAGCAGCTCAAAAACTACATCACGGCGCTTGATGCAGACGGCAACACTTCCATTGACATCGGCATGAAGTGGGGCACGGCTTTGCTTGACCCCTCGTTGCGGCCCGCAATTGAGCAATTGGTCAACGGTGGCATGGTCGCCCGCGAGTTTGAAGACCGCCCCTACGACTATGGCACAAGAGATGCCCTCAAGATTGTCGTGCTCATGACCGACGGTCAAAACACCAGCCAATATTATATCCGCGACGGCTACCGCAGCGGTGACTCCAATGTCTGGTACAATGAACAAGAAGATTTTTACTCGGTCTATGTGGGGCAAGACGAGTGGGATGAAGACAATGATGGCAACTATCAGGAACCCCTATTTTTCTGGCCATCAACACAGCAATGGCGCAACTGGGCTTATGGCGAAGGCTCCTATGACACCACAGAAACCTCTTGGGAGTGCCGTTCCTACCGTCGCAATGGATCCTGCCGCCGCTATCGCAAAGTGACCAAAACCGTCACCGTCAACGAACCAGGACACGCGGAGATCATCACCTACCCCGACCTCTGGGCCTACACGACCAGCTCATGGATCGCCGAATATCTCTACCGCCCTTTCATGGGATCGAATTCCGCCTATAACGACTGGCACTATGGTGTGCGCTCAAGCCATGGGACATCCACCAAAGACGCGCGCACACGCAATATCTGTGATGCCGCAAAACAGGCCGGCATCATCGTCTTCACCATCGGCTTTGAAGCCCCCAGCAGCGGCCAGGCTGTCCTGAAAGACTGTGCCAGCTCTGACAGCCACTATTTTGATGTGGATGGTCTAGAAATCCGTCAGGCCTTTGCAACCATCGCCACCTCAATCCGTCAGCTGAGGTTGACCCAATGATGCGCCGCCTGCTTCAAAAGATCAGATCTTTCCATCTGCGCGATGATGGCACGGTTACGGTTCAATTCGTAATCATGTTCCCCTTCTACATGGGGCTGTTCATGTCCTCCGTTGAACTGGGCCTGATGACCCTGCGCTATTCCTATCTTGAGCGGTCTCTGGATATGGTCGTGCGTGATATTCGCCTGTCTACAGGGGCGCCCATCACCCATGATGCAATCGTTTCAGAAGTCTGCGCCCGCGCGGGTGTGATCCCAAGCTGTTCCGAAAAGCTGAAACTGGAAATGGTCATCCGCGATCCACGCAACTGGGTAGATCTGCCCGCAGAAACTGTCTGCACCGACAGCTCTGAGGAGGCACAGCCTGTGACCGTTTTTGAGGGTGGACGTGAAAATGATATGATGGTGCTGCGCGCCTGTGCCAAAGTCACCACGATCTTCCCGGGCTCGTGGATCGGCTCCGCCCTGCAAAGGGACAACAACGGGGACTATGCCCTTGTGGTATCAAACGCCTTTGTTCAGGAGCCTCGCTAAGCCATGATCACGTCGATCCTTCGCAAAATTCGTGATTTTCGCAAAGACACACGCGGCACCGTGGCCGTCGAGACTGTGGTCATGTGGCCCGGCCTTTTCCTGGCGATGCTGGCGATGGCCGTGCTGTTTGACGCCTATCGCGCGCGCTCAACCACCGAAAAGGCGGCCTTCGCCATTTCCGATATGCTGTCACGTGAAACTGCGGCCGTGAACCACGACTATCTGAATGGTGTGCATTCCCTCTTCGACCAAATCTCGACCCTGCGCAGTGGTCATGATCTGACTGTGAGCCTTGTCACATGGGATGTCATCAATCGCACCCACCAATTGGTGTGGTCACACTCCATTTCCCGCGATGGGGACCGGGATGAAACGTCATGGGATAATGCAGACATGCTCGCCATGAGTCAGGACCTGCCAACGCTGGTGAACGGAGAGAGCCTGATTGTTGTTCAAACCCAAAGCGTCTTCTCCCCACCTGTGATCATGAAACGCTGGTGGGGAGAAAACTGGAACGGCTTTCCGATGAACACCCTTGTGTTCACCCGCCCGCGCTTTGTGTCAAACCTCGCCTGGAGCGATGCCTAACCACGACATCACTGAGCGGCCTGGCCACGCTCCACAAGCAAGGCTTCCAGAATTTGAGCCATGGTTTTGGATTGTGAGCCCGGCGTCACACCGCCAATCCCAACGCGACGCCCCCAGGCCCACCACATGCCCGGCTGCCATCTGCGTGAACGCGCTGTGCTGAGCAACAAGCTGAATCCATTGGAGGGCTTGAGGTCAAACATGCCGCGCTTAACCCCCACGATGGCGTCAAGCTTTGCGATCTCTTCCCCCTGATCGGTGAAGAGCCCTGCATGGGTGAGTTGAATGACCCTTTCTGTCGCCCGCCGGGTCTTTTCTGCCAGCAACAGCACAAGCACCCCAAGCACCAACAGAAACACCTGCCAGAGCGGTGACGGGCTTGTGCTCAGCCCCAGATACAACAGCAAGCCCCCCAAAACAGCCAGTGTCGCAATACCGAACACACGGCGCGGACCAGAAGCGGAAATGGAGGCCAAGACCTCCGGCGTCTCATCATTGGGGGAAGCAGGCTGTGTCATCAGATTGAGGTCTTCGCTCTCTTAGTAAGGCATCGGGTGGGCGCGGTTTGCAGCGTTGATCTCCTTAAGGATCTCATCGCTCAACCGCAAATCAGCCCCTTTGAGGATATGCTCAAGCTGCTCTAGCGTGGTTGCGCCAAAGATGGAAGAACACATGAACGGGCGCTGCACGGTGAAGGCCATAGCCATATGCACCGGATCGATCCCATGTTTGGCCGCGATATCGAGATAGGCCTGTACCGCATCAAACACCCGCACAGAGACGCGCCCGCCAAGATCCCCATTGATCGCCTTGCGCGAGCCTTCTGGAGTCTGGCCATTCTGATACTTCCCGGTCAGAAGCCCGGTGGCCAGCGGTGAAAACGCCAGCAGCCCCACATCTTCGTTGAGGCTCATCTCCGCCATGTCGGTATCATACAGACGGCACAACAGAGAATATTCGTTCTGCACAGAGGCCACCCGTGGCAGACCCCGGTCTTCTGACAGACGCAGCCACTGCGACGTGCCCCAGGCGCTTTCATTAGACAGCCCAATGGCCCCGATGGTGCCGCGATCCACTTCTTTCTGGAGCGCCTCCAGCACCTCCAGCATATTGGCCAATGTCTTCTCTTTGTTTTGCGCGGAGGGATCATAGTCCCAATTCTGGCGGAACATATAAGAGCCACGGTTGGGCCAGTGCAGCTGATAGAGGTCGATGTGATCGGTTTGCAGACGCTTCAGCGACCCTTCAATCGCCTCAGGCACGCTTTGCGCCGTGATCGGCGCACCGTCGCGCACATGTTTCATCCCGACGCCAGAATGTTTGGTGGCCAGCACCCAGTCCTTGCGGCGACCGGTCTTGGCAAACCACGTGCCCAGATATTCTTCTGTCCGCCCCTGGGTTTCTGCACTGATCGGGTTCACCGGATACATCTCAGCGGCATCGATAAAATTGATGCCGTGATCCAGCGCCAGATCCATCTGCGCATGCGCGCCCTCTTCACTTGTCTGGGTGCCAAACGTCATGGTGCCGAGGCAATACTCGGAAACAGTCAGGCCCGTACGGCCCAGCGGGTTCATTTTCATGGAGGTTATCCTGTTGGAAGATGCTTTTGCGCATAATCTAATGGCTGCCAGGCCCGTTGCAAGTGGCCCCCTGTGCGCTCCCATCAGATCGGTTTTGTACCTGTTCAGCGCGCGCCTCTCGCATGGAACACGAAGCCCAGCAAATTAAGAAGCACCTGCGCGGCCAGAATGGCGGTCGATCCTGTGTGATCGTAATCCGGCGCCACCTCAACCAGATCAATCCCAACCACCTCATGATCGCGCGCCACGATCTGCAACACCTCCAACACATCATAATAGAGGAAACCGCCATGGCTTGGCGTGCCCGTCCCGGGCGCAATCGAGGGACAGAAAGCATCAATATCGATGGTGATATAGACACGTGCACCCTTGGGAATATGTGCAACAGTGCCTTGAGGCCCCAGCGCGCGCGCCTGACGCACGCTCAAAATCGTACTGCCCATAGCACGCGCATCGGCGTAACCTTCACGCGCAGTGGAGCTCACATTGCGAATACCAATCTGCGTCAGCCCAGTGACATAAGGTTTTTCCGCCGCGCGCCGCATCGGGTTTCCATGACCATGGCGCACCCCATGGCGCTCATCCACAAAATCCAGATGCGCATCAATCTGCAGAATGTGAATGTCTCCCTGATCGTCAAAGGCGTTGATGCAGGGAATGTTGATCGAGTGATCTCCGCCAATGGTCACCGGCAGCGCCCCGGCCGCCAAAGCGGCGCGCACGCCGGTCTCGATATTGGCGTGGCTCTTCACCGTGTCGGTATGCACGATATCTGCATCCCCCATGTCCACAATGCGCACGCTTGCGGGCAGATAGGTCGCGTCATCCTCGTGATCATAGGCCCCGGCATGACCAAAGCTGAAAAGCGTGGAGGCCTCGCGCACCGCCCTTGGCCCGAACCGCGCACCGCTGCGCCACTGAGTGCCAAAGTCAAACGGCGCGCCCAATACGGCCACATCGGCTTCCAGACAGCTCCAATCCGCCACATAAGGACGTTTGCCAAAGGTTGAAATGCCCACAAATGGCAGATCCAGCCGTCCAGTTTCATACCCATGCCCAGCCATGCCTGTCTCCTTTTGTTACCAGAGGACGGTGACCGGATTTTTGTCACCGGTAAAGCAACAAAAATGAGACACATCAAAAAGGGCGCCCCGGTCAGGGCGCCCTTTCAGAACTTCACGCATCAGAGGCGGCCTCAGGCAGCTTCGTCTTTGGCCCATTCCCATGGGCGCACAAAATCGCCAAGCACCTTGCCCACATCTGCGTCCGTGGCCCCACCGGTGGTTTTCACCTGCGCGATCAGGCCGCGTTTCTTGTCGTCCAGCACGTGATCCACATGCGCATCCACACCAGCCTTGGACAGCGCCGCGTCATAGATCCGTTTGATCGCAGCCTTGCGCAGATCAGGTTTAAAGATCTTACCCACAGCTGTTTTGGGCAGCTCCGGCATAACCTCCACAAACTTCGGATGCGCGGCACGTTCATGCACATGCACCTTGGCGTGGTTCATCAGCTCTTCTTTGGAAACACTCGCGCCTTCCACAAGCTCCACATAGACACAAGGCACCTCGCCCGCGTGAGCATCCGGCTGACCGATGGCCCCGGCAAAGGCCACATCATGGTGCGCCAGCATCGCCTCTTCGATCTCTGCCGGGTCAATGTTGTGACCCCCACGAATGATCAGATCCTTGGCGCGACCGGTGATCCACAGATACCCGTCGCCATCAATCCGGCCCAGATCCCCGGTGCGCAGATATTTCTCGTGGTGATAAAGATCCACATTCTTATCCGCTTCGGTATAGGTATTGCCTGCAAAAACACCCGGATTGGAAATGCAAATTTCGCCAATCTCATCCGCCGCGCATTCCTCCGGGCCTTCCGGCGTATCCTTGAAAATGCGCACATCAGTATAAGGCAAAGGCAGACCAACAGAACCGACCTTCTTATCACCGGTCGGTGGGTTACAGGACACAAGGCAGGTCGCCTCGGTCAAGCCATAGCCTTCCACGATATCCACACCACAGGTGCTCTCAAACCGCTTGAAAAGCTCCATCGGCATGGGGGCAGACCCTGAGAACGCTGTCTTCACAGAGGAGATATCCGCATCCACAGGGCGCTGCATCAGCGCAGAAACCGCCGTAGGCACCGTGATGATGAAGGAAATCTTCCACCGCTCAATCAACTTCCAGAAGTTGTCAAAGACACCATCGCCGCGATAGCCCTGCGGCGTCGGGAACACCACATGCGCCCCAGAAGACAGCGCCGCCTGCATGATCACATGCACCGCAAAAACGTGGAACAGCGGCAGCGGGCACATGATGTTGTCTTCTTCCGTGAAGAGCAGACGATCGCCCAGCCAACCATTATAGATCATGCCGGAATAGAGGTGCTGCGCCACTTTGGGCATGCCCGTGGTGCCACCTGTGTGGAAATAGGCACCAACGCGATCAACCTTGTGATCTTCAAACTGCAAAGTGGTTGGATATTTGGCCAGCTCTTTGTTGAAGTCTTTGAAATCTGCGTGTTTGGGACCGGTCACCTTGGGACGGATCAAAGGCACGATCCAGCTTTTCGGCGGGGTCAGGTATTTGTTCAGATCAATCTCAAGCACCGTATGCACGTGCGGTGCGTGGCGTACCGCTTCGGCCACTTTCTGTGCCACGTCAGTCTTGGGGAAGCCCTTCAGCGAGACAACAACCTTGGCATCCGTCTCCCGCAGGATCGCGCCAATCTGCTCTGGCTCAAGCAGTGGGTTGATCGGGTTCACGATCCCCGCAACCATGCCCCCCAGAAGGGTGACGAGCGTCTCGTTACAGTTGGGCAGCACATAGGCCACCGTGTCTTTCTCGCCAATGCCCATATCGCGGAACATATTGGCCGCCTGTGCTGTTTTGGCATGCAGTTCCGACCAGCTCAGGGTCTCCGCCTTATCCGTTGGACCAGAGAAAATCTGATAGCTCACAGCAGGACGGTTGGGATGTTTTGCCTTGGTGCGCGTGAGCATCTCAAAGATGGTCACAGGTTTGTCGCGCTCCTCCCAGGTTTTCTCCGTTTCAATGGCTCTCAGTTCCGCCAGATTCTCAAAGCTCATATGCTTCCTCCCCCTTTTTCGGCTTGCCCACCTCTGCAAGCGCGCTTTTGCCGCATTACGTTAAGTCCGTACTTAAAGACACCGGCGCACCGGCCTGAGGCCAGTGCAACCTAAGGTCAATCAGCCCGAAAACGTTACGTCAGATTAACCCCATAAATGGGGCCGTCCAGTTGAAAAACCACTCTAGCGCGCAAGAGAGCCGCATGCCCCCCTTCCGTAAAGCGGCTCAACCGGCGGTAAATTGCAGACGTGCCAATTTGGCATAAAGCCCGTCTTGCGCCACAAGATCGTCATGACGCCCCTGCGCCACAATACGCCCTTCATCCATGACAATGATGCGATCCGCCTTTTTCACTGTGGCCAGACGATGCGCCACGATGATGGTGGTACGATCCTGAGACAGCGCATCCACAGCCGCCTGCACCAGACGCTCACTTTCTGCATCAAGTGCGGAAGTCGCCTCATCCAGCAACAGCACCGGTGCATCGCGCAAGATCGCCCGTGCGATGGCGATACGCTGTTTCTGCCCCCCCGAGAGCATCACGCCACGTTCACCCAATGGGCTGTCATAGCCCTCTGGCAAAGCAGAGATGAACTCATGTGCGGCAGCGGTCTTTGCAGCGGCCTCAACCTCAGCATCACTCGCATCAAGGCGGCCAAATCGGATATTGTCACGGGCACTTTGTGCAAAAATCACCGGATCCTGCGGCACCAGCGCCATATGCTGGCGGAAGGCCTCGCGCTGCATCTGTGGCAAAGGCACACCATCCAGACGCACCTCACCGCTGACCGGGTCATAAAACCGCTGCAGCATCTGAATGATTGTGGTCTTGCCCGCCCCCGAAGGACCCACCAAGGCCACGGTTTCCCCCGGCTGAATGGTCAGATCCACATGATCCAGCGCCGGCGCATCCGGCCGCGCAGGGTAGCGGAAAGACACATCCGCAAAGGTGATCTCGCCCTTGACCGGCAAAGCGAGCGCCTTAGGTGCATCAGGATCCAAAACGCTGTCTTCTGCATAGAGGAGCTCCACCAGCCGCTCCGTGGCCCCCGCGGCGCGCTGCAACTCACTCCAGATCTCAGACAGCGCCCCAACAGAGCCCGCCACCATCACCGAGTAGATCACAAACTGCACCAGCACACCGACACTCATGCCACCGGCACGCACATCCCGCGCGCCCATCCACAACACCACAACAACGCCAGTGAAAATCAGAAAGATCACAATCATCGTCAAAACTGCGCGGGTATTGATCCGGCGCATCGCCGCGCTCAGGGACAAGTCTGTGACGCGGTCAAAACCCGCTCTGGTCTGGGCCTCATGGGTAAAGGCCTGCACCGTCTGCACAGACAAAAGCGCCTCCGAGGCATTGCCAGAGCTTTCCGCAATCCAATCCTGATTTTCTCGGCTCAACCGGCGCAGCCGCCGCCCCAAAACCATGATCGGCACAATCACCATCGGCACCACAAGCAACACCATCAAAGTGAGCTTGGTGGAGGTGAACAGCATCAGCGCAAGACCCCCAAAAAACAGCAGGACATTGCGCAGAGCGATGGAAATCGACGAACCAATCACCGACTGAATGACCGTTGTATCCGTGGTGATCCGGCTCAGTACCTCACCCGTCATCAGGGTTTCAAAGAAAGAGGGGCTCATATTGATGACACGGGCAAACACCGCCTTGCGGATATCCGTGACCACCAACTCCCCAAGCTTTGTAACCAAGAGATACCGCAGTGCCGTGCCCACCGCGAGAAGCGCGGCAAATCCTAAAGCGGCCAGAAAATACTTATCCAGCAGCGCATCACTTTCCGTGCCAAAGTTATCCACAACCCGCCGCACTGCCACCGGCAGCATCAAAGAGACGGACGCCGTCAGCGTCAGCGCACAAAGCGCCAGGAAAGCATGGAAACGATATGGTTTCAAAAACGGGCGCAACCCTCTCAGGGCACTAATGTTTTTGCTTTTCTCACGATCCTGTTCGCTGGATGTAAGCTGCGGCTGTCTGGCCATGGGATGCCCTTGCGCTGTCAAGTGAACTTCTTGCCGTTAGTGGCCAAGCCTGCAGCAAGGGTCAAGCGCAGAGCGCAAAAAACGTGAAGTTGCCACAACCGGGACAGGCGGCGCACCACAAAATCTCAGATCAAAACATCAATTAACGGATATAAATCAGTGCAGTAAGCGGCGGAGCTAACTTTAAGTTCAGATCACTATTGGGAGAACATATTCTTGGAGCGGGTAGCGGGAATCGAACCCGCACCTTAAGCTTGGAAGGCTCTTATGATACCATTTCACCATACCCGCCAAGAATGCGCTTTTCCTAATTCAGCGGTCGCGGGACGTCAATAGGGCCACAGCCAACTAACGACAAATTCCGGGGAATTTCTGCGAGCGGGCGCATCGCCATCGAGATGATGCGCGAAAAACGCTTTAAAGAAACAGCCAATCAATCGCTGTCAGCACGACAAACACCGGCACAGAAAGAAGCGTCGCCACAAGCACAGCGGAGGCTTTTGTCCAGCGTTGCGCAGGCAGATTATGCCCAAATACGGAGGTGTGACTCGGTTTTCTCATGACTTCATTAACCATGAATTAGGTTTCTGAGGTGTTAATGAGCTTATGTTTGATGCTCAAATGCCCCTCCCCGCCAAGCCGCTTCAACAAAGCGGCGAATACCGTCAGGCCGTCACCATGGTGGGCGGGCAAAGTGTCACCTTATCTGACGGCACGCTGGTTTTGCAGCGTCGCTTTGGCAAACTCCCTGTCGCCCTGCTGCCGCGCGCACAGCTCTGCCGCGACACCCTAGGCGACAATTTGCGCGCAGCCAATTTACACAAATCGCTTTTGGTGATCAGCCCGGATCATCCCGCACCCTGGCTGGCTTCCCTGGGCGCGGTGGGGTTGATGTCGCCCAGCTATGTGGCGCAACTGTCTCTCACTGGGGATCTGCGCGCCCAAATGCATCAGAAGTGGCGCAACCGCCTGACATTTTCTCAAAGTCAGAACCTGCGCATCACCCGCCAAAACCTGCCCAGCAAACCTGACATCTGGCTGCTGCAAAAGGATCAGGACCAACAAAGCGCCCGCGGCTACAAGACCTGGTCTGAGGAACTGACGCGAGCCTATGGGCGCGCGAACCCCGGCGCTGCGAAACTCTTCACGGCCTTTGATGGCAAACATGAGGTCGCCGCCATGCTGTTTCTCTGTCATGGGCGCAGCGCAAGCTATCACATTGGCCACAGCACCCCCCATGGCCGCAGCCTCTGTGCTCATAACTTATTGCTTTGGGAGGCCATGCAATGGCTATCCGCCAAAGGTGTCACGCAGCTGGAACTGGGTACCATTGATACAGACAAAGCCCCGGGGCTCGCACGCTTCAAACTCGGCACCGGAGCCAAGCCCCGCGCGCTTGGCGGCACTTGGGGATGGTGGCCGCCGCTGGGGCGTCTGATGTCGCCCCTAAATCTGCTGGATCGCAGGCTGATGGCCGTGGCAGCGCAGGCCGACCATTCCTCAGCGCTGTAAGACAACAGAAAGCGTCAAAACTGGGCGGGAGGATCTCCCCCCACCCAATACTATTTTATCTCGCAGAATACCTACGCCTAAGTCACCCGTAAGCGGACATTATATTTCTCTGCGCGCCAAAGCTCCTTGGCCATCACCTCTTCAATGATCTCAGCCGCAGCAATGATGTCTGCATCGTCCAGATAGAGCGGCGTGAAGCCAAAACGCATGATATTGGGCGCCCGAAAATCGCCAATCACCCCGCGATCAATGATCGCCTGCATGGCCAGATAGCCATGCTCAAAAGCAAATGACACTTGCGAGCCACGCGTGGAAGCCTCGCGCGGGCTGGCCAGCGTCAACATCGGGCAGCGCTTTTCCACCTCAGTGATAAACAAATCCGACAGCCTCTGAGAGGCGGCGCGTAGTTCGGCCATGTCCACCCCGTCCCACGCGGTCAGCGCCTCCTGTAGCACAGCAAGTTGCAAAATGGGGGGCGTGCCCACACGCATGCGTTCTGTGGCGGAGGCAGGCCGATAGCTCAACTCCATCGCAAAAGGCGCGTCATGCCCAAGCCAACCCGACAGTGCCGGCTCAATACTCTCCACAATATCAGGCCGCACATAAATAAACGCCGGTGCGCCCGGCCCGCCATTGAGGTATTTATAGCTACAACCAACGGCAAATTCCGCCTTGCTTGCGGCCATGTCGAGCTGAACCGCCCCCGCAGAATGGGCCAGATCCCAGATCATCACTGCGCCAACCTCATGGGCGCGCTGGGTGATGGCCGCCATATCATGCATGCGCCCAGAGCGGTAATCCACCTGCGTCAACATCACCACCGCAACCTCTTCGGTGATCGCCGCCATCACCTCTTCTGGCGCGGGCGTGCGCAGCGTATAGCCCTGATCCAAGGTCTTGATCAGCCCCTCCGCCATATAAAGATCGGAGGGGAAATTGCCATTGTCGCTCAGGATGACTTTGCGATCTGGCCGCATCTTCAACGCGGCTGCAAGCGCCTGATAGACTTTGATCGACAGCGTGTCGCCGGTGGCCACAGAGCCCGCAGGAGCCCCGATCAAATCCGCAATCCGATCTCCCACCACCTGCGGCAACGCCATCCAGCCCGCAGAGTTCCAGGCGCGAATAAGCTGTGCGCCCCATTCCTCTGTGATGGTCTGCTGCGCCCGGGCAGCGGCCCCTTTGGGCAAGACGCCAAGTGAATTGCCGTCGAGATAGATCACGCCCTCTGGAATATCAAAAAGCTCTTTTCTGGGAAGCGAAACGCCCATGCTTACAAGTCTCCGCGCAGATGCCAAAGTTCCGGAAAAAGTTCCACATCCAGCATCCTGCGCAGATACTGAACGCCCGACGTGCCGCCGGTGCCCCGTTTAAAGCCGATCACCCGTTCCACCGTGGTGACATGGTTGAACCGCCACCGCCGGAAGTAATCCTCCAGATCGACCAGTTTTTCAGCCAGCTCATAAAGCCGCCAATGCGTGTCCACATCCTCATAGACGGTTTTCCAGCGCGCCTGAACCGCTGGCTGCGCCTTGTGCGGCTGCGTCAACTGCGGTGCGGGCATTGCGCGCGCATCCCCATCCAGCGAGACAAACAGATAGTGGATCACCTCGTCATAAAAGCTTGGCTGCGCCAGCTCTGACTCCAATGCGGCTTTAGCCTCCGGCACATGCGCGTGGGGTTTCACCATATTGGGGTTGCGGTTGCCCAGAACATATTCAATCAACCGGTATTGATGGCTCTGAAACCCCGAACTCGGCCCCAGAGCATCCCGAAATCGCGTATAATCCGCAGGCGTCATCGTCCGCAGCACATCCCAAGCCGAATTGAGCTGTTCAAAAATCCGACTGAGACGCGCCAGCATTTTGAACATATGGCTCAAATCCCCCTCCCTCAGCGCCTCACGCGCAGCGCCCAACTCATGCAGCGCGAGCTTCATCCACAGCTCTGAGGTCTGATGCTGAATAATAAACAAGAGTTCATCATGCGCATCACTCTGGGGATGTTGCTGTGTCAAAATCCCATCCAGATGCAGATAATCTCCATAGGACATAGCATCTTTAAAGGACATTTTGGCCCCATCCACCGATGGGTCATAGGCTTTGTCAGTCATTCGGTCTTCCCCTCCGCAAAACCGCATTTTTTTGCCACCCTACGCTCTGAGGAAAGACCGACAACCCCAGAAACAGAGCTTTTGGACTGCCAACGCTGCCAACACCAAAATCAACAAACCCAAAGCTCCCGGCCAGCAGTTTCAAAGCGCCCCCGGCTTCTTCTGACCCAAATACTCCGGGGGTGTGGGGGCTGGCCCCCACCAGCGCGCGCCTACAGCCACAAAAGTCCCGCCTATTTCTGCGCTATCCCCGCGACATAGGTCTGCGCCACCGCGCGATCATCCCCCATCATCATTAGAACAAACAGCTCCTCAGCCAGCGTTTTCGAAGCCTCCATCCGCAAGGCCATCGCAGAGGTCGCCGCCGCATCCAGCACCACCACATCCGCCGCGCTGCCTGCGTCGAGCGTGCCAATCTCAT
This sequence comes from Shimia marina, assembly GCF_001458175.1. Lineage (GTDB taxonomy): Bacteria > Pseudomonadota > Alphaproteobacteria > Rhodobacterales > Rhodobacteraceae > Shimia > Shimia marina. The sequence goes on along the minus strand of NZ_CYPW01000027.1, from coordinate 94,604 downwards.
GTGCCAAACCAAGCGTCAGTGCATTGCCGCGTGTGATCCAGTGAAACGCCTGATAGGGATGCAGCGCCTGGCCCTGCAATTGCAGCACTTTGTAGCCCTCATTGAGGGTTTGAAGCATCGAATAACTGGTGCCCGCGCCAATATCCGTGGCAATCCCGCTCTGAATGCCCCGCGCTTTCAGACCACCCTGATCAAAAAGCCCGGAGCCAAGGAAAAGATTGGACGTGGGGCAAAACACCGGATGCGCGCCCCGCTCTGCCATGGCTGCAATCTCGCGATCTTCCAAATGAATGGCATGGCCCAAGAACATTTTATCTGTGACCAATCCAGCGGCTTCATAGATGTCCAGATAATCCCGCGCCTCTGGGTAAAGACTGGTAGCAAAGGCAATCTCATCCCGGTTTTCGCTCAGATGCGTCTGCACATAGCACTCCGGATGCTCTGTAACCAAAGCCCCCGCCGCCTCCAATTGCTCAGGCGTTGATGTGATCGCAAAACGCGGCGAAATCGCATAGCGCGCGCGCCCTTGCCCGTGCCATTTTGTTATCAGAGCCTTGCTGGCATCATATCCACTCTGCGGGCTGTCTAGCAGCCCGTCTGGCGCATTGCGGTCCATCATGACCTTGCCACCGATCATGCACATATTGCGCCGTGCGGCCTCCGCAAAATAAGCCTCAGCAGAGGTTTCATGGACAGAGCAAAACGCCATCGCAGAAGTGGTGCCATGGCCGGTCAACTGATCGTAAAATGCCGTTGCCATACGCGTGGCATGGCCCGCATCCGCAAAACTCAACTCCGCAGGGAAGGTGTAATTGTTGAGCCAGTCCAAAAGCTGCGACCCCCAGCTTGCCACCACTTGCACCTGCGGAAAATGCAGATGCAGGTCGATGAATCCCGGCATCAAAAGCTGCGGACGGTGATCCACAACCGCGGCACTCGGCGCCGTTGGCGCAACCTGATCAAACGGCCCCATGGCCAGAATCTTGCCATCCGCAATCAATAGGGCGCCATCTTCGTGATAGACAAAACTATCGGTGTCTTCCGGCCCCTGCGGCTCCGCAACAAAACTCAATACGCGACCGCGCAGTATTTTCTGTGTCATTTTTGACCTCTTGAGTGAGAGCCGCCCGGTTTAGGAGGGGGCGACCACGGGTTGAGCGGCAGTTTCAGAGGTCAATGCAATGATCACCTCGGCCACAACCATGGCCGCAATCACCGCAGGCCGCTTATCGCGGCTACCGCTTGCCCCATCCTTGTTTCCAATGGGGCAGTTAAGGGTGTCTGTCATCAGCCCGGCACAAGTGCTGCGGGCAAAACTCTCAAAATTCCCACGTTTGGTGTTTGATCCAATCATCCCGACCCAACGCGCATCACGCCGTGCAAGCACCTCTGAGGTCAGCAGGAAATCCAGCGCATGATCATGTGTCAGTACAATGAAGGCACTGCCCGCTGGCGCATGGCGCACCTCTGCCTCCGGCAGGGCGGTGAGACGCGTTTCAACCTGTGCCTGACACAGAGCAAGCTCCGCACTGCGACTGTCCACCAGCACGCAGCGCAGCGGCAAATGCTGAAACTGATCCGCTAGGGCCCGGCCCACATGACCTGCCCCAAAGACATAGACATGCGGCATCGCCGCGGCATCCTTTGTCACCTGCGCGATCGCCTCTTCACGCGCCTGCGCGCCCATCAAAGCGAGCGTGATCTCCACACGTCCACCACAGCACTGGCCGATCTCTGGCCCCAGAGGCACATCCATGAAGCCAGACTCTTCGCCAAAATTCAGAAGCTTACGCGCCTGATCTAACGCCATATATTCAAGCTGGCCGCCGCCAATGGTGCCCACCATCTCACCTTTGGCGACAAACATCACAGCACCTTCTTCGCGCGGTGAACTGCCCCGCACACGGGTGATCTCCACCCGCATCACCGCGCGATTGCGGCCCAAGAATGCTATGAGGTCCGCCGCGGTCATCCGCGCATCCGCTCCACCGCCATCAGCACACGCTCCGGCGTGGCCGGTGCATCCAGACGCGGGCATTCGGCGTAATCCGCCACCGAGGCCACCGCCATGCCCAGCGCCTCAAACACACAGATCGGCAGCATAAACGGCGGTTCCCCCACCGCTTTGGAGCGTTTGATTGTCAGCTCGCGGTTTTCCGACCAATCCGCCAGATTGACGTTGAACTCGCGCGGAATATCCCCGGCCAGTGGGATCTTATAGGTGCTTGGCGCATGGGTCTTAAGCTGGCCTTTCTGATCCCACCAAAGTTCTTCGGTGGTGAGCCAGCCCATGCCCTGCACAAAAGCCCCCTCAACCTGCCCCTTGTCCAGCACAGGATTCAGCGACTTGCCCACATCATGCAGCACATCGACGCGATCCACGGTATATTCCCCGGTCAGTATATCCACCGAAACCTCGGCCACTGCCGCACCATAGGCGTAGTAGTAAAACGGTCGCCCCTGTCCCTTTTCGCGATCCCAGTGAATCTTCGGCGTTTTGTAAAACCCTGCGGCCCAAAGCTGCACCCGGCTCATATAGGCCTGTTTGATGAACTCCCCAAAGGGGAACACCTCATCGCCCACATGCACCTCATTGGGCGCAAAATGTATCAACAGCGCCTCGACCTCAAAATGATCACAGGCCCAGCGGATGAGCCGCTCCTTGATCTGCTCACAGGCATTCAGCGCCGCCATCCCGTTCAGATCCGTGCCCGAACTCGCCGCTGTGGCGGAGGTATTTGGCACTTTCTCCGTGGTGGTCTTGGTGATCTTGATCCTGTCCACATCCACCTGAAAGGCTTCGGCCACCACTTGGGCAATCTTGATATTGAGCCCCTGCCCCATCTCGGTGCCGCCGTGATTGAGCATGATGGAGCCGTCATTATAGATATGCACCAGAGCACCGGCCTGATTGTACCAGGTTGCGGTAAAGCTGATCCCGAATTTCACCGGGGTGAGCGAGATACCTTTGCGGATGATCCCACCTTTAGCGTTGTGGTCCAGCACCGCCTGACGGCGCGCCCGATAGTCGGAATTCTGTTCCAGCTCCTCCACCAGCCGCGGCATGACATTGTCCTCCACCGTCTGGTGGTAGGGCGTCACATTGCGATCTGTGGTGCCGTAGAAATTCGCCTTACGCACCTCCAGCGGGTCTTTGCCAAGGCTGTAGGCAATCTCCTCAATCATCCGCTCCGCCGCCACAACACCCTGCGGCCCGCCAAAGCCACGAAACGCGGTGTTGGAGACAGTGTTGGTCTTCATCGGGCGGCTTTGCAGCTTCACATGCGGGTAGAAATACGCGTTGTCGGCGTGAAACAGCGCGCGGTCGGTTACCGGACCAGAGAGATCAGAGGTCCAGCCACAGCGCGCGGCAAAGACATTGTCCACCGCCGCAATCCGGCCTTCCCCATCAAAGGCCACATCATAATCCACGACAAAATCATGGCGCTTGCCGGTGCTTTCCATATCCTGATCGCGGTCAGGACGGATTTTCACAGCCCGGTTCCACCTCTTTGCCGCCATGGCGGCCACGGCAGCAAACTGGTTCATCTGGCTTTCCTTGCCACCAAAACCGCCGCCCATACGGCGCACATTCACAACCACTGCATTGCTCGGCACCCCCAGCACATGCGCCACCATATGCTGCGCCTCGCTTGGGTGCTGAGTGGAGGAATGCACGATCACATCGTCATCCTCGCCGGGCATGGCAAAGGCAATATGCCCCTCCAGATACATATGATCCTGCCCGCCAATACGCATCTGTCCCTGAATACGGTGGGCAGCGCTCGCCTGCCCCACGGCCACATCCCCCCGTTGCAAGGTCATGGGATCGGTCACATGCGGATAGCCACGCGCAATCGCTTCATCCGCCTCAATCACGTGATCCAGCGGCGCATAGTCAATCTCTGCCAGCTCCACCGCGCGGCGGGCAATGTCGCGGCTTTCGGCCACCACAGCAAAGAGCACCTGCCCCCAGAATTCGACCTTCTCGGTGGCAAACAGCGGCTCATCATGCCGCCCCGTAGGGCTCACATCATTCACCCCGGGCACATCCTCTGCGGTCAGCACGCCCACCACACCGGGGGCTGCGCGCACCGCGCTCAGGTCCATAGAGACAATTTTGGCATGGGCCACTTTGGCGGTGCCAAAATAGGCATGCAGCGTGCCCACGGGTTCGGCGATGTCATCACAATACTCGGCCGCCCCCATCACATGTTTAAAGGCGCTGTCGTGGATGTGGTCAGTATGCGCTGCACCGCGTATCGCAACGGTCTGTTTCATCATCTCACTCCTCACGCCCGTTCCAGCCGCGCGTCTGCGCCGGACTGTTCCAGCCAGAAGCGGCGGAACAGGTTCTGCGCCACTTTCATGCGATAATCGGCCGTGGCGCGCATATCGCTCAAAGGCTGGAAATCCTCTGGCAGCTTCTCTGCCGCCGCCAACAGGCTGGCCTCGCTCCAGGACTGGCCAAGCAATGCCGCCTCTGCCGCCGCCGCGCGCGCGGGCACGCCCGCCATACCTCCAAAGGCCAGACGCGCGGCTGTGATCACCCCTGCCTCCACCGTCACCTGCATCCCCACAGCCACCGAGGAAATATCCTCTTCGCGCCGTTTGGAAATCTTGTAGGCCGCATGATAGCCACCTGCGACGCGCGGAATGGTGATACTCTCAACAAACTCTCCCTCGACGCGGTCCTGCTTGCCATAGTCGAGGAAAAACGCTTCAAGTGGCAGCTGCCGTCGCGCATCGCCCTTACGCAGGGTGATCGACGCGCCCAGCGCAATCAATACCGGCGGCGTGTCTCCAATCGGGCTGCCGTTGGCGATATTGCCCCCAATTGTGCCCATATTGCGCACCTGCCAACCCGCGATACGATCCCAATAGGCCACCAGATGCGGATAATGCTGCGCAATCACATCCTGCGCCTCAGTATAGGTCACCCCGGCGCCAAATGTCACCGCATCCTCGGTCACTGTGATCTCTTTCAAGCCGTCCAATTGGCCAATGAACACCGCCGAAGAAATCCGCTTTAAAAACTTGGTCACCCAAAGCCCGACATCGGTGGACCCCGCCACAATGGTTGCCTCTGGCGCAGCTTTCAGAACCGCGGCCAGATCATCCACATCCGCAGGCAGGATTGCGCGGCTATCGCCTTTGGAAATATCGACCCGACGCCCATCACGCATAGCTGTCAGACGCGCAGTCACGCTGTCCCGCTCCGTGGCCAAATGCTCGGCGGAGGCCGTGCCATAGTCCGTCACCGCCTGTGCGGCGCGAATGATCGGCGCATAGCCGGTGCACCGACACAGGTTGCCCTGCAGCGCGCTTTCCACTTGCCGGACAGTGGGCCGTGCATGCGCCATCCACAGCGCATAAAGCGACATCACAATACCTGGCGTACAAAAGCCACATTGGCTGCCATGATACTCCACCATGGCCTGCTGCACCGGCGACAAACGCCCATTTGGGCCGCCAAGATACTCAATGGTCACCACATGACAGCCATCCAGCGAGGCCAGAAAGCGAATACAGGCATTCACCGTTTCATACCGCAGCCCCTCTGGCGTGAGCCGCCCAACCATCACGGTACAAGCGCCACAATCGCCTTCAGCACAGCCTTCCTTACTCCCGGTAAGGCGCTGATCAAGACGCAGAAAATCAAGGAGCGTATCATCTGCGCCCACATCCGAAAGCGCCATATCGCGCCCGTTGAGAAGAAACCGTATTTCGCTGCGGTGCTGCATCCTGACCTCTTGCTGGGAGTCGGCACGTCTTTGGCCACACATCAGTGTAGCAAGGCTCAAGACTTGACCGAAACGTGGGTTTTGGCAAATCTATTTCAATGATTTATTGAAAATGACAAGCGCATTCGCCACTAAATTGGGCAAAAGCGAGATCAGCCACACAAAGGACTGCCATGCCATATCTTGAAAGCCTGCGTGTGTTTGTACGCGTTGTGGAGCTGGGGTCCATCACCTCCGGAGGTCGCGATCTGCGCCTCACACCAGCGGTGGCTTCAAACCGCGTCAAGGAGTTGGAAACACGGCTGGGGGTGCGGCTTTTCAATCGCACAACCCGCCACCTCTCCCCCACCGAAGTGGGCAAGGTGTTTTATGATCACGCCCGCAAGGTGATTGAAACGCTCGATGAGGCCGAAGCGGTGGTGGCAGGATTTTCCGATACCCCTCGGGGGACCATCCGCGTCACCGCCCCTTTGGGCGTGGGGCGGCGCATCATCGCACCTCTGATCCCGACCTTCACCGATCTGCACCCCAATGTGGATGTGCGCCTGCGTCTGTCTGATCGCAAGGTCGACATCTTCGAAGATGGGTTGGATGTGGCCTTCGTGCTGGGCGAGCTGCAAGACAGCAATCTCAAGCTGCGCAAGATTGCAGATTGTGACCGCGTGCTGGTTGCCGCACCCGAGTACCTCGCCCGCGCAGGCATACCGCAGACCCCGGAAGAGCTTCTGGCCAAACACAATTGCCTTTTGTTGCGCTTTCCAAGGTCTCCAGAATATTTTTGGACGCTACAAACACCAAATGGCCCTCAGAAGATTGAGGCCAAAGGCCGGTTTGATGCGGATGATGGGGATGTGCTCACCCAATGGGCGTTGGACGGGGCTGGCGTGGCCAACAAACCCCGCTTTGATGTGGCCGCCCATCTGAAAAGCGGTGCCTTGGTGGAAGTGCTGCCAGATACCCCACCAGTCCCTGCGGCCTTTGGCTGCCTCTACCCACACCGCAAACTGCAAGATCCCAAGGTGCGCCTATTTGTGGACTTCATCACCACCGAAAGCCGACAGGCGATCGCGCGCCTTTGACCGGCCGCGCGCCACGCCACTTGCAGGTAGCAGATATCCGAAACTCAGGAATGCAGCGCCAACGGCCCACTGTCGCGCAGGTCCGGCGTAAACAATGTAAAGGTCGCGCGCCCATCATGCTTGGACGCGTAAAGTGCCGCGTCCGCATCCGCCATCAACTGATCAACCGAGGCCCCAACCTCACCGGTATGGATAGCAATCCCAACACTCGCAGACACCTGACACAGGCTGTCCTTGTAGGGCACAGGACGCTCCACTTCCTTGATGATCCGCTGAGAAATCCGCCCCAGAACATCGGCATCCGTCGTGCCATTGATAACCAGTACAAATTCATCACCGCCGACACGGGCCACCACATCATCGTCCCGGCTGCTGTCCACAAGGACCTTGGCCACATGCTGCAAGACCAGATCCCCCGCCGCATGCCCTTTGGTGTCATTGACCTCTTTAAAGAAATCAAGATCCACATGCAGCAGCCCAAAGGGCGTGGTTTCCTCCACCATCCGCGGCAAGATGTAATCCAGCGCGCGGCGGTTCTTTAGCCCAGTCAACGTATCGGTATAGGCCTGCTCTTCTGCTGCAATCTTCGCACCTTGCAGGCGCTGATTCAGCTTGCGGCTCGCCTCCATCGCAGCGGACTTCGCTTCCACCAGATAGAGCATCTCAATTGTCAAATCGGTCGCGGCAAAATCACGGGCGTTCAATTCATACTCACGCACAGCGTCCAGAATGGAAATGCCAAAGCTCAGATTGACAATGGCCCCGTCGCCATGTGGCATCAGAACCCCCTTAAGCCCGGTCTGAGGATCGCTGCGCTTCTTGAGGTGCAGCTTCTTCCCCTGCACCTGCAACAGGCATTCCATGGAGCTCACACCATGCGGACGGTTGAGTTCAAACGCCTCCAGAAAACGCTGACCAATCAGATCACCATCCGGATATAGCTTCGCCAGCGTCGGACCAGCATGCACAATCCTGCCAACGCAGTCCAAATGCACATGCATCGGACACAGGACATCCATAGTGGCCACAAGATCACCATTCTGATCCATTTCGCTCACCCTGCACGTGCTCCCAATTCAAATTCACGACCGCTTGCAAAAGCGCTTTCCACCAAGGTAATGTCGATCACCTCCGCATCCTGCTGCGCGCCTTGATGCTCCAGAAACACCAAAGCCCCATAGTCATCGGCCATGGTCCGCAAAATACCAATCATCACATGCCCAAAGCCCAACTGATCATGACGACAGGTCAGGCTAAAACACTCTGACGAATGCTCCCGCAGCTCAAGCGATGGCAAAATCAGATCATCAACGGCCAACCGCGCCCGTTCGGGCAGGTCATCCAAGGACTGCAGAAACTCAACAAAATCCAGCCCGCCAAATCGCAGCAACCGTCGCAGTGCCTCAACGTTGGGATGCGTGACCAGATAGGTGCCGATGTCTTCGAGGATGGTTTCACGCGGCGCGCCGATGACTTTAGCGCTAGCCATGATCAGATCATCGGTCACACTATCTTCATAGTGCAGCATCGCCTCAAAGTCCGTGGTCTCCACGCTGGCAAGACGGGTCACCTCAATCCAGCGCGACTGCCCATAGCTGTCGCGGACAAAGCATTGTATTGCTCTGTTGATCAACCCATGCATCAGTACACCTCTTCCGTCATACGCACTATGACACGACCTATCTTAAGATTTCCCCAACACGTCAGAATTCTGGAAACAACTCCAACGCACCAATCCACAAGGAATTGCGGCTGCTGGGGGCAACCTCAAAACGTCCCTCCATTATATGCTCAACATGTCCACGGGTCACCTGCATGGCGCCCTCCGTCGGCACGTTTGCACCTATGAAAAGATCTGCCCCCCGTTCAAACACACTAAAAACGGTAAAATTTCGTCCATTGGTGGGCAAAAACAAAAAACCCTCTCTCCCTAATTGTGTCGGCTGAAAGTCGCCGAGCAGCAAAACACAGCCAGGATCCGACCGTTTTTCGCACAGTTCCGCCCAGTTTCTAAGGCGATACCCGGACCAAGCAAGCAAATTCTGCGCCTGAATATCAGCTTCTGCGGGAATGATGCTCAAAGAATTCAACAACGCCTTGGCATCGCGCAGCTCACGCGTATCCTGCGTCACCTGCTCCAATTCCCATTTGCTCGGCACCTTACTCAAGGCCGCAATCGCCTTTGCGTACTCCGGATGATCATTCCCCATCTGCGCGATCAGAAAATCCAGCCCACGTTGTCCGGCACGCCCCCAGTCATTCTGCAACTCCCAAAGCGGTGCATCGGCGGGTGACAGATCCTCCCGAAGAATGCGCGCAACCTGCGATGCGCTTGAAATCCGCTCTGCATTCAGGAGAGGCGTCAACCACAGCGCTGCAAGCGCCAGAACCAGACCTGCAATCAAAATATTGGCCTGCCGAATGCGCCGCATCCATCCGCGCCCGGTCATAACGGCGATAGCATAAGTGAGCGCATAGATCGCCACGATACCCGCCGAACAGACCGCCGCAAGCCGCGGTGGTGTCCAGCCATGCTGCGCAACACGCAACCACAAAGCATAGCCCGCGAGGGCGGCAATCACCGGCAAGAGCAGCGCCAGCGCACCGGTGGCCCAGCGCATCCACCCGCTTGGCACGGCATCGGCATCCCCACGATCTAGCGCAACACTGACAAGGCTGATCATTGCAACCGCCACCGCCAAAAGGGTTCCGGCCCGGCTCAGGCTGCCAAACAAAGCCCCCGGATCCTGCAACAGGGCAGCGATGACAAAAACCACCACCACCGCCAGGACAACCGGAATGAGGAGGCGCAGGAGCCGAAGCACAAGGAAAGGCGAAAGATAGTCCCGCATTTCATGCACCACCGATAGGCCAAGCCCCAGCGCTACTCCGGTGATCAGATAGGGCACAGCATCAATATCCAGCAGATCGTCAATGACCGTCAGCCCAACGATCTGCAAAAGCGCATCACTCAGAAACACCACCGCCCAGAACACTCCAGCAAAGAGCCAGGCGGCAGAATAGCGCACAAGGATGCCCCAACTCACATCAAACAGATGCACATAGTCCCAAACCATGCGGTGGTCTCGTAAAAGGCTAGCGGCAAATGGCGTGCCAACCGCAAGCAGGATCGCCCAGGCAATCGCCGGGTAGCCTGCATCAAAAAACGTCTCCAACGTGTCAAAGCGCAAACCGGCCGCAAAAAACAACACTGCCGCAACAGCGGAAAGGCACAGAGCGGGCCAGATGGAGCGGGCCACCCGATAGGGACCACTCAACCCAAGAAGCACGGCAAAAAAACCAGACACAAAGCTGAAGACGGCCAGATAGGCATGTGGCTGCGTCACGACCTCGGGGATCTGCTCCACAAGCGCCCAGATAGAAAGGCCGGCAAAGCCGCCAACCAAAGCCATTTCAGCGCGCCCCGCTGCCGTGCGCCCCTCTTGCGTATGCATGGCTCCCCTCCTGCAAATGTCGCGCATTCTCTATCGCTCTTGGCCCAGAAAAACAATGCTTTGACGCTTGACCTTAAGTCAAAACATAGGCCGGCTCGCCCGACAAATAAGGCCACCATTGCACAGGTCACGTTGAATTTCGGGCACAGCCCAGGCCATCACCGTCTCAGAATGAGAGCAGCGCGCTCAAGCGCAACTGCCACTCAGCTGCTCACCCAATCCGGGAGATGCCCAATATTGGTCAGAACCACATCCGCAAGTGGGGCCAACTCTTCCGTCCCGGCCACCCCGGTCAGAACAGCCACGGTCTGCATCCCTGCACGGCGTCCCGCGATCAAATCATGCGTACTGTCGCCCACCATGGCCACGCGGCCCGGTGACAAGGCGGCATGATCCGCAAATGCCAAAAGCGGCGCAGGGTCCGGCTTGGCCCCAAATCCGCTGTCAAACCCGGCAATGAAGCCAAAACGATCCTCAACACCTGCTTCACGCAGATGCGCCCGCGCCCCGTATTCGGTATCATTGGTCATCACGCCAAGCTGCAAGCCATGGCTCAAAAACCCGTCCATCAGCGGCCCAAGCGGGACAGCAGGCGACAAAGGTGCCTCCGCAGCAGCCAGCATCAGATCCGTCTCAATCTGGTCCACATCACCCTGAGGCAGAACACCTGCCACCGCTTCTGCGGCTTCACGATTGGTCCCGGCAATGACAAAACTTTCTGGCAAAAAGGCCTGCGCCTGAAGATCATATTCCAACGCTTGCGCAATGCGCCCTGCCAAAGCCGTGTCTCCCGCGGCAAAGCGCGCAATCATCTGTGCCGCCCAACCGTTCCAGGTGGCTCCGAAATCAAACAACGTACCGTCTTTATCAAACAGAAGTCCGTCAACCCGCATCATATTGCCTTTTGTGATGTCTTCGCTCTTACGCCCGGCAATCCTGCCAGATCTGCGTTCATCGCAGCACCGTGCCCCGCGTCCCCTGCTGACGCAAGCAAAACCACACATGCGCCGCGCAGTGTTTCAGGTCCAATGGGCCCGAGATGCCCCCAGCAGCTGATGTGCGGCCTGCAAAGGCACCTCAAAGGCGAGCTCATTGGCATCGCAAAAGGCCACAACCCAGGCATCATCCATGGTCAGGAATTCCAGCACGGACCCCATAAAGTCAGAATCACCCGCCCGCACGCGCAGGTCTTCAACCGACGCACCAGTAGCCCCAAGAAAGACCGAAACCACCTCATCTTGGGTCACCAACCAGCCCAAAGCCTTCAGCGCAACGGTTTCCGCAAAGTCTTGAGACATGTTCATTTGTCAAAACTTTCGAAAGAGTTTGTTAACCATTGCTCAGCCATTATGACCTTGTCCCTTTTTCCACAGTTTTCAGGTTTTCTTATGGCAGCTCATGTCTTGATCGTCGACAGTATCTCGGCGAACCGTATCTTGTTGAAAGTCAAATTGGCCGGCGCCTTTGTTCAAGTCGAACAGGCCGCCAGCGCTGGCGAGGCTTTGGATCTGCTTCAGGCAGATCTCCCAGACCTTCTGGTTCTGGGCGGAGATCTCGTTGACATGAGCGCGCTCACGCTCTGCGCCAAGATCAAAGAGAACCCCGCATTCGCCCATCTGCCCATCCTGCTTGTGCACACCGATGGCAGCCGCGCGGACCGCATCGCAGCTCTGCGCGCAGGCGCCGATGACGCCTTTGAAATGTCTGTCACCACCGACGCGCTTCTGGCGCGAATCCGCTCGATCATGCGCGCGCGCAACTCCTATGAAGAGCTGCGTCTGCGTGAACAGGCAGGCCGCCTGCCCGGTCTGGCGGACGCCATGCAGGGCTTTGACCGCCCCGCGCAGGTTCTGATTGCCGGCCACTCCACCGCGACGGGCCAGGAATGGTGCCGGCAGTTGCAGCGCATTGTGCCCTATGGTCTGCGCAGCCAGCCGCTGCCTGAAATCATGCGCGACATGTCACAGTTTAGTGCCCCGGATGCGATTGTCATCTCCCTGCAAACGGCCCTTCCAGAAGATGCGCTGCGCCTGCTGGCCGAGGTCCGTGCCCGCGCCACCACGCGTGAAGCCGCCGTGTTGGTCGTGCTGGATGAAAATAACGACTCCGCCCGCGTCAACGCACTCGATCTGGGTGCCAACGATGTGCTGAGCGATGGTTTTGATGCCGAAGAGGCTGCCCTGCGTCTGGACAGTATGATCGCACGCAAACGTCTTGCAGACCGGCTGCGCAAACGGGTGGACGATGGGCTTGCGGCGGCGGTCACGGATCCTCTGACCGGCCTGTTCAACCGCCGCTATGCGATGCCGCATCTGTCCAAAATGGCCCAGCATGCAGACACCCAACGCGCGGACTTCGCTGTCATGCTGGCCGATCTGGATCACTTCAAACGTGTGAACGACCGCTTTGGCCACGCCGCCGGGGATATGGTGCTCGCCGAGGTGGCGCGCCGGATGCGCCGCTGCCTGTCACAAACCGATCTGATTGCCCGCATGGGCGGTGAAGAATTCTTGATCGTAGCACAAACTGACAATGCTGAGGATGCGGCCAAGATTGCTGAGCGCCTGTGCGACGCCGTGCGGACGGAGCCTGTTGCCCTGCGGGGGCGTGACATTCAGATCCCCGTCACGGTCAGCATTGGGGTGGCCATGGGCAGTGAAATGCTCAAGGCCAAGAAAAACGCTCTGCCCAACTGCGCCAAATCACATGAGGCCATCGCCTCCGCATTGATTGATCGCGCAGATCAGGCACTCTATGGCGCCAAGGCCGAGGGCCGCGACAAGGTCACCCTGTCCTTGCCCGCCGCCTAACGCGCGCGCCCGCCTTCCCCACTTCGGCAAACGGTGCTCTCAAATAAGCAAAGCGCGCCCGGGGCGCGCTTTTGTGATCTTCACGGCATTTCAATTGCAAAAACCCTCTGTCACCGAAGGTCAGTTGTGTTTTTAATGGTGTTTTTTGTTCCCGTGTTTGCCATCATGCTTTCCACCCCGATCCTTGCGCGTGATCATCTCCTCAAAACGATCGGCATAGATCAGACGCTCGGCATCACTCATGGCATCAATTCGGCTCAGAAAGCTCTGGCGCGCAAGCATCCGGCGATCCGCGCTTGCCTGATCGAGCGCGCCCACCGTTTCTTGCAGCGCATCCACATCAAAAGGCTGTGCGCGCAACTGCTGCAGCGCGGCTTGATACAGCAACTGATCGCCACTACGATCCACCGAAGCTTCTCGGAAAGACCGCCGGATATCGCGCCCCACCGCGCGCTTGTCCTCATGGCTCAACGCCCGCACAAAGGGGGCGCTGAAGCGTTCACTTCCCCCGTCTGAACCATGGCGTTTGAAACTGAAGATGGCTCCGCCCACAACGCCTACAATCAGCAGGTTAAGCGCCAGCGATCCAATCAAAAGCGCCCGCATCACACCGCGCTTTCTGTTTTTGGTTTTGCTCTCTTCGCTCATTTTATTCCTCCACGTCCAGTTCAAGGGCGTAGCTCACGTCCAGATCGGACAAATAGGTTTGGGCACCCGTCCCAGAAAGATCAAGGCCAAGCGTATTGGTCATCAGCGTAGAGCCGGTCGCCACGCCAATCCAAACACCGGCAACACCGGCCATAGCCACGCCGCTCAAAGAGCCCCATCCCCCCAAAGCGGACAGAATACCCTGCCAGAGACTGGGCGTGCTGGCCTCGGCACAGGCCCCGGCATCATCGCGCGCCCAAGAGGCTTGCACCGCCTCGGCATCCGCCAGCACGCGCGCCATCAAATCCGGGTCGGGTGCCACACGCACGTCGGACCGTGCGGCAGCAAACAGATCATCCAGCATGTCATCGTCAAACTTATCAGCCATCGGTATACCCCAGTGCCTCGCGCTGATCCGCCAAAGCGGCAGCCAGCGCCCGTTTTCCCCGTGCCGTCAGACTTTCCACAGCCTCAACGCTGATCGTCATGACCTCTGCAATCTCCGGATTGCTCAACCCCTGTAAATGGCGCAAGGCCACCGCCTCTCTTTGCCGCTCAGGCAAAGTCGCCAAAGCCCTTTGTAGAGCCTCTGACCGCGCCTGATCCAGCATAGATTGCGCCGCCGTTTTGGCGTCATCCTCAGGCTCGGCAATCACATCAAGCGCCACCCCCTTGGCTTTGCGCAGCCGATCCGTACACAGATTGGCCGTGACGCGATATAACCATGTGGTGACCTTGGCTTCCCCTTGTCGCCACTCCGGTGCCTGGCGAAACAGGCGGATCATGGCCTCCTGCGCCACATCCTCTGCCTCTGCCCGATCTCCCAACATGCGAAACGCATGCGAAAACACTCGAGGCGTCAGCCTCAGCGTCAGCGCGCGCGCCGCCGTGTCGTCCCCATTGGCATAAAGCACCAACAAGGTATCATCAGGGACATCATCCTGTTGATCGTAGGGCATCGTCATAGTCTCGATGGCTAGCGTCTCTTCATGCGGGTTGCAATCTCGGGCAACCGCTGCCGCCCGAGGTCTGCCTGTCTCAAGGATCAGTTGCTCTGCGCATCTGCCCCACGGACTTTGCTGCCGCGCGCCTCTTTCGCGGCATCCCATTCCTCTTGGCTGATGGTGCCATCGCCATTGGTATCCAGCTTTTTGAACATCTCTGCCTTATGGGCCGCGCGCTTGCTCTGACGGTCTGCGGTGACAGCCTCATATTCTGCGATGGAGATTTTTCCGTCACCATCCGTGTCAAACTTGCCAAGCATCTTGGCCTGACGCTCTGTACTGGGCATCATTTCCTCCGGGCTCAATGTGCCATCCCCATTCGCATCTTTGCGCGAAAACATCCGCTCCGCGCCTTTCACCATACGGTCTTTGCCGTTTGCTTCGGCATGCGCCTTGAGCTCTTCCAGCGTGAGGCCGCCATCTTTGTCCGCATCCATTGCGTCAAACCGTGCTTGTGCCTGTGCCGCCAGTTCCTCGGGGGTGACAAAGCCATCCGCATTTGTATCCAACTGCTCAAAGTTAAGCATGTGGCCCCGATGGTGGCGCATCTTGCCGCCTTCTTTCGCAGCGGCTCCCACCGCAGTCACGCCCAGGGCTGCAACAACAACGGCTCCGATGATCATAGTGCTCTTCATCTCAATACTCTCCTGGTTAAGGGCCGTTTCCGGCGCCGGCTCATCGCCTGTTCAGTGATCCTAAAACGCCCGCGCTCCGCAGTTCCGTCGCATTTTCTGCATCTTTTTTTCTAACCGACTGAAAAGAGACAAAAAGAAATGCTACCGTGCCGACGCTGCCCAGCCGGATTTGCGACATCGCGACGCAAGTCCTTTTGACCTCTTTCATGTTTGCGCGAACGGGCACATCTTGGCGCAGCGAACAGCGAGGACCCGAGATGACCGATTCCACAGTGACCATCGAAGAAAGACCCATGAAACAGGCGCTTTTGCGCGGCTTTCGGTGCAAGTGCCCGAATTGCGGCGAAGGCCCGATGCTCAAAGGCTATCTGAAAGTGCGTGACCACTGCCCGGTCTGCAAAGAAGAATTTCACCACCACCGCGCCGATGATGGCCCGGCCTATCTGACCATTCTGATCGTGGGCCACCTTCTGGCACCGCTGCTTCATGTGGCCTTCGTGCACTGGCGCCCAGATCCTTGGATCCTTTTTACCGTTTTTGCGGTTGGCTGTGTCGGCCTCTCCCTCTACCTTCTCCCCAGAATGAAGGGGTGTGTGGTTGCGTTCCAATGGGCGCGCCGGATGCACGGGTTCGAATAAGACCCGGCGCCACCCCGCGACGCGAGGGGAGCACATCACAATGAGCATCGACAAAACCGCCATTCGCAATGCCGCAACGGTGATTGTGGTGCGTGACCGCGACACCAACCCAGCCATCCTGATGGGACAGCGCGGTGCCAAAGCGGCGTTCATGCCCAACAAAGTGGTGTTCCCCGGCGGTGCCGTGGATCCCGGGGATGCCCACATCCCTCTGGCTGCCCCCATTTCGGACTTTTGCGGCACACGCCTGCTTGAGGATTTGCGCGCAGATACCAATGCCAGCATCCTCCCCGCGCTGGCCGCTGCGGCAATCCGGGAACTCTGGGAAGAAACCGGGCTCATTCTGGGCCGCCCCGGCACCTGGGCGGTTACCCCCCCAGCAGATTGGGAAAGCTACGCCGCCACCGGCCATGTGCCGGATGCGCAGGCGCTGCAATTTGTCTTCCGCGCCATCACGCCTCCGGGCCGTCCGCGCCGCTTTGATGCGCGTTTCTTCCTGCTGGATGCAGAGGAGATTGTCAGCGATCTGGATGATTTTTCCGCCGCCTGCGAAGAACTCTCCCACCTTCAGTGGATCCCCATCAAAGACGTGCGCGGCTTTGATCTGCCCTTCATCACCGAGGTGGTTCTGGCCGAAATCGAAGCCCGCATCACCGATCGCACCCCGCCAGAGGCTGTGCCCTTCTTCCGGAACGATGACGAAGAGAGCCTCTTCATGCGCCTACACGGCCGCACACAGGATCACTGAACCGCGGCAGGTCCGGTTCAGCCCAATAGGATCAGTGCCAAAATCGACGCGGCCAGCAGCCCCATCCCCAGATATTCCCGGCGGCTGATGGTTTCACGGAAGATCAACACCGTGCCCAAAATGCCAAAGACCAACTCGATCTGCCCAACGGTTTTCACATATGCCGCGTTTTGCAGCGTAAAGGCGGTGAACCAACAGAAGCTGCCCGCCATGCTGGTCACGCCAACGAAACTCGCGCTGCGCCAGGCCCCCAGCACACGGCGCGCTTCTCCCGGCTCACGCATCCTCAGCCAGAGCCACATGCCCAGCATCTGCATCATGGTCACCGCCGCAAGGGTGATCAGCGCGCGCGCCATGGGCGCATCCACCGCCACCTGCAATGACGCCCCGCGATAACACACTGCCGAGACCCCAAAAAGCGCGCCAGCACTGAGACCCAGCGCAGCGGAAGGCGTCAAAATCCGCCGCCAGCCCTGCTGCCCACTTTCAATCGGCCCAGACAGGATCAACACACCACAGACCCCCAGCACAATCGCCAACAACCCGGTCAGGCTCACGCTTTCCCCAAGCACCAGCAACCCAACCAGCACCGTCAAAAGCACTTCGGTCTTGATAAACGCCATACCCACGGCAAAGTTGCGGCGCCCAAACAGCATGACAGTACAGACCGTCGCCGTAATCTGCGCTGCGCCGCCCACAATACCATATCCCCAGAACGCCAGCGGCAAAGGCGGCAGGCTCACCCGCCCGCTCAGCACCAGCGCAAGTAAAAGCCCAAAGGCCAGCGGCGCAGAATAGACAAACCGCGCAAACGTGGCGCCAGCGGCCGAAAGCGACACCTGCGCCAGATGTTTCTGCAACATGAAGCGTACGGTCTGAAAACCCGCAGCGGCGAGAGAGGCAATGATCCACAATTCCATGCCGCCTTCATGCCCTGCCCCCCTGACATTGTCACGTCCCGTTCGCCCTCCGGCCGGTTCGTCCCTCAGTACGGCGATCTTAGACGGGCAATCACCCGCGCCGCCCCCAATGGATATTGGACCAGACCCGCTCATAAATCAGGTAACAGCCAAAACCGATCACCGTGTTGATCAGCGCCATCTTCCCCCCAAGGCTGGCCGAGCCCGTGGCCAGCACCCCCACCAAGGTCATGGACACAATGCCAATCACATTCCAGATCACAGCTTTCACAAGCGAGCGGCGGCGTGTTTCCATAAATTCAGCCCATATGTCTTTGGTTTTTCACAAAAGCAGTAGCACCCCAAAGCATGTTGCGGCATTCTGGATGTAATTAACAAAAATCTGCATTGGGGATATTTATCATCATATGATAGAAATTATCGACAAACGCTTGCGCGCGGATCGGTTCCGCCAGCGCCTTGCCACGGCCATGCAGGACCGCGCCATGACACAGGCCGCGCTGGCTCGTCATATTGGCGTGGATCGCTCCACCATCAGCCAGCTTTTGAAAGACAGCGGCGCGCGGCTGCCCAATGCACAGGTCGTGGGTGAATGTGCTGCGGCGCTGGGCGTGTCTGCCGACTGGCTTCTGTCGCTCACCGATCGGCCGGAAAACACTGCTGATATACTGGCCAACGCGCTCACGGTGACCAAAGCGCCCCGCGCGCTGGTGGATGAACAGATCTTTGCCTGGCACAAAGAGGCGGCGGGCTACAAAATCCGCCATGTGCCAGCGGGCCTGCCCGATATGCTCAAAATTGATGAGATGCTGGTCTGGGAATACTCCGCCCATCTGGGGCGCACGACGGAACAGGCCATCAATGCCTCCCGTGACCGTCTTGATTGGATGCGATCCTCGCCTTCAGATTACGAAATTGCCTTGCCGCGCCATGAGCTTGCGGCCTTTGCACGCGGCGAAGGCTACTATACGGGCCTGCCCGAAGAGATCCGTACGCGTCAGCTTGCACATTTCGCCACGCTCAGCGCTCAGCTCTACCCCCGCATGCGGCTCTATCTGTTTGATGCGCACCGGCTGTTCTCAAGCCCGATCACGGTCTTTGGCCCGCTCTTGGCGGTGCTCTATCTGGGGCGGAACTATCTGGCCTTTCGCGACACCGAACGGGTCACAAGCTTCACCGAGCATTTTGATGATCTGGTACGCCAGGCCGATATCCCGGCGCGCCAGTTTGCTGATCACGTCTCAGCCCTCAAAACAGATGGCTGAAACCGCGCCTCTTTTATTCGCTGGCGCGCCGCACCAGAAGTGCCTCCAGCGTATAGACCAGAATGGCCAGACCGATGGCGCCCACGGCGGCCACCATCAACATGACAATCACATCAATGGGCCCGCCCAAATCGGCAAAGCTTGATTTTGTGGCCCATTGCACAAACAGCACCGCGCCCAGCGCCCCAAACGGCATGGACATCTGCGCCCAAAGGAACTTGCGCCAACTCACCGCACGATCCCGGATCAGCACAAAAAGATAGGCCAGCGTCACCACCACAGCAGCCAGCACCATGGCCCAGAATAGTCCTTTACCAAAGACTTCCTCAAACACCGCCCAAAGAGTTTCAAACGTCAGATCTTTCATCGCACCCTCCTCAGGCCTTGCCGCGCAGCATTGCATTGTAGGTCGCCTTCAGAGCCACCTCTTTCATCAACCAACTGATCCAAAGTTCTTCGAGCGGAGCAATCACTCCGGGGAAGCTCGGAACCAGATTGTCGTTATAGTCAAACTCGATCAGCATCGCGCGCCCAACCCGCGTGATCAGCGGACAGGAGGTATAGCCGTGATAGCTGGTCTCTGCAGTATCTCCGGCAATCTGCGCCACCAGATGATCCTCCACAACAGGGACCTGCCATTTGACGGAGGCCGCCGTCTTGCCCTTGGGCACGCCCGCCACATCGCCCAGCGCAAAGATTTCGGGATAACGACGATGGCGCAGATTGTGTTTATCCACTTCAACCCAGCCCTGATCGACCCATTTATCCGCCCAGCTGAGACCAGATTGACGCACCACATCTGGCGCACGTTGCGGCGGGATCACATGCAGATAATCATAGTCTCGCTCAACGCGCCCCTCTGGCGTGTCAAAAATCGCACGCTTCGCGCCGGGTTCAATGGCGCGCAGCACATGCGCGTATTGCGCATCAATGCCCCTGTCCCCAAACAGCATGCGCACCTTCTCGGCCACAATCGGCACCCCAAACAGGCTGTTGTTGTTGGCGGCATAAGTGAGGTCCATTTTGCCTCGTGTGCCGGCATCCCGCGCAATGTCGTCAATCAGAAACGTATGTTTGAGCGGCGCACCGGCGCATTTCATTTCGGTGGCTGGCCGCGTGAAAATCCCGACGCCGCCCTGCTCCACAAAAGCAGAGGCCGCCTGCCATGTACGTGCCGCGTACTCTGGTCCAGCGTAAAGCGCGCCAATCCCGTCTTTGCCCACAAGGTCCAACGAAAAACCTTCAATCGCCGCATGATCCAGCGTGAGCCCGGTGGCCACGATCAAATAGTCATAGGTCAGCGTCTCACCAGCCTGTAGGCGCAGCTTGCGCGCTTCCGGGTCGATTTCCGCCGCCCAGTCCGCCTTCAGCGTGACACCCTTGGGCAACCAATCCGTGGTTTGGCTCACGGAATAGCTGGCAGGTTTGAGCCCGGCAGCAATCAGACTGAAACCGGGCTGATACCAATGCTCAGCCCGCCCATCCACAATCGTGATCTGCGCCCCATCCAGCCGCTCCGTCAGGCGGTTGGCCAGCGCGGCACCTGCCGCACCCGCACCCAAAATAACGATATGCGCCTTGGTCTGAACCTGCGCCCGCGCCGCGCGCGCCCCGCCGGTTGCAGCCACGGCTCCCGCACCCGCCGCCATGCTCAAAAACGCGCGCCGACTGTGCGCCTCCTTCAAAATGTCTCTCAAGTCTTTGTCTCCCTAAACACATTCCATTAATGGAATGAGATTCAAAAGATGACTTTGACTTAGATCAATTGAAGACCCCGGCGCGCCTCTAGAGTTGAGGGTCCGGGTTGATGGTAAACCCATCCACCGCGATCACCTGCCCGCTGATCATCCGCGCCTTGTCAGAGGCCAGAAACGCGGCCATATCCGCCACATCCCGGCCCTCCACAAACGCCCCCAGCGCCGTGCCAGAGGCATAACCCTCATAGACCTGATCGCGCGTCATGCCCTTGGCCGCCGCTTCCCGCGCCAGCACGCCTTCCATGCGCGCCCCTTCCACCGCACCGGGGCAAATCACATTCGCCCGCACCCCATGCGGCCCAAGCTCCATCGCCAGCGTCTTGGTCAATCCAACTACCGCCCATTTGGCCGCCGCATAGGGCGCACGATAGGGATAGCCATATTGCCCCGCCGTAGAGCTGGTGACCACAATCGCACCCCGGCCCGCCGCCTTCATCATCGGCGCCGCATATTTTGCCGCAAGAAACGCCCCTTCCAGATTGACCGCCACACAGGCCTGCCAGTCCTGCAGATTTATATCCTCCACTGCCGCAGTAGGCCCCGCAACACCGGCATTTGCGCAAAGCGCATCCAAACCGCCCCAAGTCGCGTCAATCTCAGAAAACAACGCAGAAACAGCGCTTTCGTCGGTGACACTCATCTCAGTTTTGCGCCAATTCTCTGGCGCGGCAGCCAAGGCCGCACCATCCACATCTGCAATCCACACCTGCCAGCCATCACGCGCAAAAGCCTCCGCCATGGCAAAGCCAACCCCAGAGGCTCCCGCCGTGATCAGAACCCGCCCACTCATCGCGGCTGCCCCACATAGCGCCCAGCCCCCTCCGGAGCGGGCAACTTCGCCTGCGCTTCACAGATCATCTTCAGATTGGCGGCGATTTCTTCGCTAAACGGCGCTGGCCTACGGGTCTCTAGGCTCACATGGATCAGGATATGCTCCCCCGTCGCCAAAAGTTTTTCGCCCGCATACATCTCATGGAAGACATGCATCTTCTTGCCTTCCCCCATCAGCACGCGGGTATGTACCTCGATCACACTGCCCAGATGTGTCTCATCTATGTGCCGGATATGGGTCTCCGCGGTGAAAAAGCTCCCACCCGTGGCGATATAGGCCTGATCACAGCCAATGATCTCCATCAGCCGATCGGTGGCATCGGCAAAGGCATGCAGATAGCGGCTCTCGGTCATATGCCCGTTGTAATCCAGCCAGTCGATCGGCACCGCCCGGCGCACGGTCACAATCGGCTGGCTCGGGTCCGCAATCTCGCGGGCTGTGCGCACCATACCCGCCTCGGCAGAGAGCTTGGCATCATGCTGGTTCAACACCGCACCGGAGGCAAAATCCTGCGCCTTCAAGGCCCGCATCATCGCCACCAGATTGTTGTCGCGAATGCGCTCCATCTCACGAATGCTCATATGGCCGGATTGCGCGTCAGACTGCCCCGCAATCAGATCCACCAGCTCCTCGGTGAACTCGGGCACATCCATCAGCTTGGTCCAGGGCCATTCCAACGCAGGGCCAAACTGCGCCATGAAATGCTTCATCCCGGCCTCACCACCCGCCACGCGATAGGTGTCAAACAGCCCCATCTGCGCCCAGCGAATGCCAAAGCCCATACGGATCGCCTCATCAATCTCCTCGGTCGTGGCAATCCCGTCTTTCACCAGCCACAGCGCCTCACGCCACACGGCCTCCAAAAAACGATCCGCAATATGGGCATCAATCTCCTTGCGCACATGCAGCGGGAACATGCCCACCCCGGTCAGGATCTCCTTTACCCGCGCCACCATCTCCGGTGGGTTCTTCTCGGTGGGCACCACCTCAATCAACGGCATCAGGTAGACAGGATTAAACGGATGGGTCACCACGATCTGCTCAGGCCGCGAGGCGCAGCCCTGCAATTCGCTTGGCTTAAACCCACTGGTGGAGCTGCCGATGATGGCATCCTCGGCGCAATGCTCCTGCAAGGTCTGATAAACCTTCCGCTTCAGCTCCAGCCGCTCCGGTACGCTCTCCTGAATCCAAGCCGCGCCGTGCACAGCCTCAGACATGGTCTCATGAAAACTCAGCGCGCCTTCCGCTGGCAAAGCCGTGTCGCTCAACCCCGGCAGGCTCACCCGCGCATTGGCAATCACCTCGCCAATCTTGCGCTCCGCTTCCGGGTCCGGGTCAAACACCCGCACATCCCAGCCATTGAGCAGAAACCGCGCCGCCCATCCGCCGCCAATCACCCCGCCGCCGATAATCGCTGCTGTCTTTGTCACTGCACTCTCCTCCTGCCTGTCTGTGCGGTCTTACCGACCGCTCCGGCGCCCTGCCTCAGAGAGGCGGTTGCGCCACGTCATATAGTTTGTCGATGTCATATCCGTTCTGGGCCAACGCAGCCTCTGCCGCCGCGCGCTGACTCTCAGAGATCACCGGGTCACGTGCCAGAATCCAGCCGGTGCGTCCCGCCGGATTGCCAATCGCCACCACCGAATAGGCCTCATCAATCCACAGCACCCAATAATCACCACGCGCAAAAGGCAGCCAAGGCACAAAGGTCACTTTCAACTGACCACCCTCAACAACCCAGGCTTTGCCCTCCGCCGTGCTGAGCGGCCCATCCGGAGCCCCTTCGCGACAGCTGTTGAGCACTGAGATGTTACCGTCTTCACGCAGGCTGTATTCGGCGGTAACGCCTTCACAGCCCTTTTCAAATCGATTGGGAAAGCGTGCAATCTCGTGCCAACACCCCAAATACCGCTCCAGATCCAGCGTCTCTACCGCTTCAATCGGCACCTGCCTATCACGGTAGCGCTCCGCACTTGCCAAAGTCGCCCCAAGGCCAAACGCGGCAATGGCCGCTATGGAAGCTGTCCAAATTAAGCGTGTCATAGGCTGTCCTTTCTCAATCTCACCTGTGACAAATCTTAATCCCATGGGACGAAATCAACCTTTAGGCGTGCGATTTTCACACCGAAAATCGCACCGCCGCGATACCGTTGGAAAACCGACGCAATACAGACACGCCGTGTGTTGCGCACCAAATCCGATTTGAGCGCAAACCTAGTGCCACCGTCCGCTGCCGTTGCCGCAACACCTCAGCCCTTCGGCGCGCGTTTCACCAGACCCAACTTTTCACGCACTTCAGCCGGGCCAATCACCCGAGTCCCCATGTTCTCAATGATGGTGCCTGCGCGTTCCACCAGCTGCCAGTTTTCAGCCAGCACACCTTTGTCGAGCCACAGGTTGTCCTCAAGCCCAACGCGCACATTGCCCCCCGCCAGCACAGAGGCCGCCACATAAGCCATCTGATCCCGGCCCAGCGAGAAGGCCGACCAATCCCAATCAGAGGGCACATTGTTGACCATCGCCATAAAGGTGTTGAGATCATTTGGTGCGCCCCACGGCACCCCCATGCACAGTTGCACCAACGCCGGGGAGGTCAGAACGCCCTCTTTTACCAGCTGAGTAGCGAACCACAGATGCCCCGTGTCAAAGGCCTCAATCTCTGGCTTCACCCCCAGATCAGTCATCATCTGCCCCATCGCACGCAGCATGCCCGGCGTGTTGGTCATCACATAATCAGCTTCGGCAAAGTTCATCGTGCCGCAATCCAGCGTACAGATTTCTGGCAAACACTCCACCACATGCGCCATCCGCTCCGTGGCCCCCACCATGTCGGTGCCATTCTCATTGACCGGAAGCGGGTTTTCAGTGTCACCAAACACCATATCACCGCCCATGCCAGCGGTCAGGTTCAGCACCATATCCACCTCGCTGTCGCGAATGCGGTCCGTCACCTCACGGTAGAGATTAAGATCGCGGCTCGGCGCGCCGGTGTCCGGGTCGCGCACATGACAATGCACCACCGCCGCGCCTGCTTTCGCTGCGGCAATCGCACTCTCGGCAATCTGCTTCGGGCTACGCGGCACATGCGGGCTGCGATCCTGCGTCCCGCCCGAACCGGTCACGGCACAGGTGATGAAAACCTCACGATTCATTTGCAGCGGCATGGTGATTCCTTTCTGACATCTGACCCAACCGTACCGCGCTTGCCACGCAACACTTTTCATTTTACGCAGGTGATATGTCAAAATCCGCAGAAACCAATATTTTTCATCCCAACCCGACGCCATTGAACACCGCCATTCTGGTACTGGATGAGTGCAACACGCTGAGCTTTGCCGCCACAGTAGACCCGATGCGCGCCGCCAACCGCCGCGCCGGAAAAACGCTCTTTCGCTGGCAGTTCTACACCGCCACAGAGGCCCCGGCGACATTGACAAGTGGATTGCAGATCAACGGCTTAGCCATCGAACAACTGCTCTCCTGCGATCTGCTTCTGGTGGTTGCGGGCTTTCGCCTCAAAGAGCAAGCCACGCCGCGCCTGCTCGCCTCATTGCGCCGCCTCTATGACAGCGGTGCCTCTATCGCCGCCATCGATGGCGGCCCCTGGTTTCTCGCGCAGGCCGGACTTCTAGACGGCCACACGGCCACCACACACTGGGAAGACATAGAAGAATTCTCTATTAAATTTCCGAATGTTACCACAATCCGCGATCGCTTTTGCCTCTCCGGCCGCTTCGCCACATCCGGCGGTGCCAGCCCCTGTATCGACATGATGCTCTACCTGATCGAAACCCGCTACGGTGCCGATCTGGCCCGCCGTGTCAGCAGCGCCTTTCTCTATGATCCAATGCCCGCCAGCGCCCAGCGCCCGATCTCTTTGCCACGTGCAATCCACCACCACCCTCAGATGACTAAGGCGTTGGACATAATGAGCCAATCCCTTGATGCACCGAAGAAAATCACAGAAGTCGCTCAGCTTCTGGGTCTCTCCACACGCACATTGGAACTGACGTTCCAATCCCATCTTCAGGCCACACCACAAGCCGTCTACCTGCGCATGCGACTGGAAGAGGCTCTGCGCCTGGCCACGGACACCACCCTTCCTGTCCGCGACATCGCCCTGCTGACCGGTTTTTCCAGCCCTACTAGCTTCGCCCGCGCCTTCAAATCTGCCCACGCCACGTCTGTGCGCGCCCTAAGAGAAGACCGCTAAACACTTCATTTGACTATAAATATCCCCGCCGGAGGCAAGAAGTTATCGTGCCACGCGCAGCAAAGCCTCCACATCCAGATGGCGCTCCATATGCGCCGCCAGATCGTCCAAAACAGCCTCCACAGTGGCATCATATCCAGCTTGGCCCGCTTCTGCCCCAAGTGCAGACAGCCAAGCCGCGCGGAACCCGTCATCGCGAAACATCCCATGCAGATAGCTGCCGCTGATCCGCCCATTCGCAGACACCGCCCCTTCATCACGCCCAGCCACCCGCGCAAAGGGGCGCGCGCGGTCCTCTCCATCGGTTCGTCCAATGTGGATTTCATAGCCACAAAAACTCTGCCCGGAGGCAACATGCACTGCCTCTGTTTCGGTCAGCCGCTTGTCTGCAGTCATCTCCGTGACCACATTTAAGAGCCCCAGCCCTTCGGTCTCCCCAGCAGGGCCCTCAATCCCATCCGGATCCTGCACAGAAACGCCAAGCATTTGATACCCACCACAAATCCCAAGCACATGCCCGCCACGACGCACATGCGCGGCAAGATCGATATCCCACCCCTGCGCACGCAGAAACGCCAGATCGCCACGGGTGGATTTGCTGCCCGGAATGATCACCACATCGGCATCGCCGGGGATCGGCGCGCCTGCGCGCAGCATGGTCAACGACACGCCGGGCTCCTGTGCCAGCGGATCAAGATCGTCAAAATTGGCAATCCGCGACAGGCCAAGGCACACCACCTTGAGCCCCCCGTCGCGCTTGGCGTTTTTGATGTCCAGCGCATCCTCTGCGGGCAGTTTCCACGCATCCCCAAAATAGGGCAACACGCCAAACCCAGGCCATCCAGTCCGTTGTTTGATGAAGTCATAGCCGTCATCAAACAAACTGGGATCGCCCCGAAATTTGTTGATCATAAACCCGGCAACCTTGGCTGCATCTTCCTGAGAGATTACCGCCTGCGTGCCAATGACCTGTGCAATCACGCCGCCCCGGTCGATGTCTCCGGCCAGCACAACAGGCACATCCGCGGCTTGCGCAAAGCCCATATTGGCAATGTCTCCCCGGCGCAGGTTCACCTCTGCCGGGCTGCCTGCACCCTCGACAATCACCAGATCATTCTGTGCTTTCAATCGGTTGAAGCTTTCTAGCACCGCCTCCATCAACTGCGGTTTCAGCTTGGCGTAATCGCGCGCCTTTGCCGTGGTCAGCCGCTTACCCTGCACCACAACCTGGGCACCCACATCTGTCTCAGGCTTTAGCAGAACCGGGTTCATATCCACCGTCAGCGCCTTGCCACAGGCCATCGCTTGCAGCGCCTGCGCCCGCCCGATCTCCCCGCCGTCAGAGGTCACCGCCGCATTGTTGGACATGTTCTGAGGCTTAAACGGTGCCACCGACAGCCCGCGTTTCACCGCAGCCCGACACAGCCCCGCGACCAGCATTGACTTGCCCACATTGGAGCCAGTGCCTTGAATCATAAGCGCTTTGGTCACATCACACCTGTTTGGGTAAAAAAGCCTCAACGGCTGCTGAGGCGATGACCAGCACATTGCCATCATCTGGATTGGTCACATTCATCCCACCAAACACGGCCTTCACTTCGGCCCGGCCTCGCGGCAGTTTTTCCACAAGCGCGGCGCAATCCACTTGCTCTGGTGCTTGTACTCCCACGGTCACCTGCACCCGCATCTCTTTGGGATCCTTGCCCAAAGCCGCGAACAGCGGAATCGAAGAATGCCGGATGGCATCCTCAATCGCCCGCGCAGCCGCTTTGGTGTAATCTTGACCATATTGGTCGTTGCCCATGCCTATTTCGATGATGAAACGCTGCTCGCTCATGCCACATCCTCCACATCAAGCGCCACGGAAATGGCCACATTGGCCATCACGGTCGGATTGCCGCCATCCGTGCGCGGCACATCCAGCCCACCTTTCACCGCCTTTACAGTGACTTGGCCATAAGGAAAGATCGCCGCGATCACCTCTGTGTCGAGCTGTTCCGGCTGCTGCACCGCGACCTCAACAGTGATGATCATCTCCGCTTTGTCTTTGCCAAACAGCTCCGCAAGATTGATCGAATTGTGCCACAACGCATCTTTCACCGCGCGACTTGCCGCCTCGGTATAATCCTGACGGCGCAGCGAAGTCCCCATGCCAAATTCGGTCAGAAGGCGTTTTATCATTCTGATTTTCCTTTAAAAGTTGACCGTAAAAACACTGCCACAGCAACAAGCACGATCAGACATTCCACCTTAAAAGTCCAATGGGCCATGAAGGATTTTATCCAATGACCATGCGTCGCCTGCACCGTCACAAGCGTCGTCGCTCCCTCAAAAAACGGCCAGCCCCAGCTTACCTTACCAGCAATACTATCAAGCATCAGATGGAACAGTGCGCCACACCCCACCGCGATCAGAAACGGACGCCGGAGTAGAAGCCCAAACAAGAGCAAACCCGCCCAAAGTATCGGCCTGTGGGTCAGGTAGTCGTGATGATGTGTGCTTTGGCTATCCACAAAAAAGAACCAAAGCATGTCAAAATCCGGCGCGATACTGCCCAGCAAAATGCCCCAGAAAATGGCTTTTGACGCGCCAGCACCCTGCGCTCCCTTGGCCGCAAGATATCCTGCGGGGAGATGCGCGATCAGCACTGCTAGAACTCCACCCCCGCCTGCGCTTTGATGCCATCGCGGAAGGGGTGTTTCAGCAAAGTCATCTCTGTCACCAGATCCGCCGCCTCAATCAGCTCCGGCTTGGCATTGCGCCCGGTCAAAAGAACGTGAGTCATCTCAGGCTTTTCGCTCAACAGAAAATCCACCACATCGTCGATATTGAGATAGTCATTGCGCAGCGCGATGTTGATTTCATCGAGCATCACAAAGCGGATCTCCGGGTTGCGGATCAGCTCCTTGGCCAGCTCCCAGCCGGCTTCTGCTTTGGCAATGTCACGTTCGCGATCCTGCGTTTCCCAGGTAAACCCTTCCCCTGACACATGAAATTGCACCTCATCGGGGAAATGTTCCTCCAGAAAGGCCCGTTCTCCCGTCGCCATAGCACCTTTGATAAACTGCACCACAGCCACCGGCATGCCATGGGCGACACAGCGCATCACCATGCCAAATCCCGAAGAACTTTTGCCTTTTCCGGGTCCCGTGTGCACGATGATCAAGCCTTTTTCTTCGGTCTTGGTGGCCATCATACGGTCTCGTGCCGCTTTGATTTTTGCCATCTTGGCCTTGTGACGCTCGTTCTGATCCGTGTTTTCAGACATGCTGCCTCTCCGTTCGCGCTTGACACAGCCGCGATCATTGCCCATTCGGAATGTCGCTGGTTTCTGCTCGTTTTGAGCAGGTGAAAAGGGAATGTGAAACGAGCCTGACGTCAAGGCCCAAAGCGCAGCCGCCCCCGCGACCGTGACCGGAGAGGTCCGCCACAGCCACTGGAGCACTCCGGGAAGGCCGGCGGCCCGTCAGGGCATGTCCCTGAAATCCGCAAGCCGGGAGACCTGCCAGCGGAAATGACATGAACCGGACGGGGTGTTTCGGTGTCGGGCTCTGAAGAAAGGTGTCCCGTGTGCCCCCGTTCCTGAAAAGGGACTGATGACCATGGCTGATGCAACCGCTCCAGTCGACCTGCTTGTCTGCACCACCTGCCGTGCGGGCCAGCCCACCGACATTGAAGGGCCCCGCCCCGGCACACAGCTGTTTGAAGCGCTACAGGCCTCAGATTTGCCGGAAAACGTGACCGTGAAAGGCGTTGCCTGCTTTTCCAACTGCGATTCCGGCTGCTCGGTCACCATTCGCGGCGGCGATGAGCGCTGGACCTACGTCTATGGCAATTTCACTGGCGCAGATGACGCGGAACTGGTCGCAGAAGGCGTGACCAAATACGCTGAAACCGTCGATGGTCTGGTTCCGTGGCGCGAACGCTCCACCCACTTCCGCAAAAACTGCATAGCCCGCATTCCCCCACTGGAGATCCCCGAATGAGCACGCTTGAAAAACTTCCCGTTACCGTCATAACCGGCTTTCTTGGGTCTGGTAAAACCACGCTTGTGCGGGAGTTGATGCAAAACCCACAGGGCAAGCGCCTCGCCGTCATCGTCAATGAATTTGGCGATGTTGGTGTAGACGGAGAAATTCTGAAATCCTGCGCCATCCCGGATTGCCCTGCTGAAAACATTCTGGAACTGGCCAATGGGTGCATCTGCTGCACAGTGGCGGATGATTTCATTCCCACCATCGAAGCCCTGATGGCGCTGGAGCCGCGCCCAGAGCACATTCTTATCGAAACCTCCGGTCTGGCGCTGCCCAAACCCCTGCTCAAAGCTTTTGACTGGCCTGATATCCGCTCCAAGATCACCGTGGACGGTGTGATTGCGCTGGCCGATGCTGAAGCGGTTGCAGATGGTCGGTTTGCAAGCAACGTCGCCGCGGTGGATGCCCAGCGTGAGGCAGATGAAGGTCTGGACCACGAAACGCCCCTGTCGGAAGTGTTTCAGGATCAGATCAACTGCGCTGACATCGTGCTTTTGACCAAACCGGATCTTGCTGGCCCGGAAGGCACGGCCAAGGCGAAAGACATCGTTTTGAAAGCCGCGCCGCGCACCCTGCCTGTGGTGGAAGTGGCAGAAGGCGTGGTGGATCCACGCGTGATTCTGGGATTGGAAGCGGCCGCAGAGGATGACATCGACGCGCGCCCGTCACACCACGAAGACCATCATCACCATCACGACCATGACCATGACCATGACCATGACCATGACGATAATCACCATCATCATGATCACGACCACGATCATGACGCGTTCAACAGCATTGTCGTGGATGTGCCTGAGCAGTCTGATCCGGCCAAATTTGCCACTAAAATCGAAAAAATGGCCAAAGACCAGAATATCTTGCGCGTGAAAGGCTATGCAGCGGTTGCAGGCAAACCAATGCGCCTGCTGGTGCAGGCGGTTGGCGCACGCGTGCGGCATCAGTATGATCGCCCTTGGAAACAAGAGGAAGGTCGTCAGGGGCGCATGGTCGTGATTGCGGAACAGGGTGACGTAAATGTCGAAGCGATCCGCGCAGCTCTGATAGACTAAACCGCCATGCATGTAGTCTTTCGCGAAAGCCATGGCCTTGATGAGGCCGACACCCCGATGGATCTGGGTCAAACCCCGGCCGATCTTGTCGTGCTGTCTTTCTCAGACAGTGATCTGGGGGCTTTCGCGGCGGGCTGGCACCGCAGCAACGGGGATTTGCCTACGCTGCGGCTGGCCAATCTGACAGCCTTGAAACACCCTCTGTCTGTCGACACTTACGTGGAACAGACACTGTCAGGTGCCAAGGCCATTCTGATCCGCCTCATTGGCGGCATCTCTTATTGGCAATATGGCATTCAGCAGGTGTGCGCGCTGGCGCAGGAAAAAGGCATTGCGCTGGCCGTTTTGCCTGCTGATGGGCGCCCTGATGAACGTTTGGACGAGGCCTCAACACTGCCCGTCTCCACCCTGCATCGGCTGACACATCTCTGTGACACGGGCGGCGCAATTGCCGCGCAGGCGGCGCTGGCACAGCTTGCGCTGGCAGCCGGTCTTTATGCCAAGCCGGTCATGGGCTCAAAAACGCTGCCACCCCACGGCGGCTGGACACCAGAACAAGGGCTGTCCGATCCGCTGCAAGCGCGGGATCCCAGCAAGCCTCTGGTGGCCATTACATTCTATCGCGCTTATGTCAGCTCTGCCGATACGGCCCCGATTGAGGCGATGTTTGCAGAGTTTCGCGCGCGCGGCTTTGATGTCATCGGGCTCTTTGCCCCGTCGCTCAAGGTGCCTGATAGCGCGAAATGGCTGGCGCAGACCCTACAAGATTTGCAGCCCGCTGCGATCGTCAACGCCACCTCCTTTTCCGGCAAGGGCGATAGCGGCACCTCGCCTCTGGATGCCACCGAGGCCCCGGTTTTTCAGGTGGCGCTTGCCACATCTCGTAAAAAAGCTTGGGCAGAGTCAGAACGCGGCCTCGCGCCCTCTGATCTGGCGATGCATGTGGTTTTGCCAGAAGTGGACGGGCGGCTCTTCGCGGGAGTCAGCTCCTTCAAAGAGCCGGGCAAAAAAGACCCGGCGCTGGAATACTCCCGCTTTGCCCACCACGCGCAGCCCGAACGCATCCGCGCCGTTGCCGACAAGGTGGAACGCTGGATTGCCCTTGGCGCAAAAGACAATCAAAACAAACAGATTGCCTGTGTGCTGAGTACCTATCCCGGCAAAGACTGGAACATGGCCCACGCGGTAGGACTGGATCCCTTGGCAAGCGTTGATGCCATAATCCAAGATCTGGACGAGGCCGGTTTTGATGTCTCACAGGAGGCACAGCCAGCGCTGCAAGACGCCCTGTTGCACGACACCCTTTCATGGCCGCTCGAAGACTATGTTAGCGCACTGGAAAAACTTCCAGCCTCTTTGCAGGGTAATCTGACCGCCGCATGGGGCACACCAAGCGACGATCCTTCCTTTGCGGACGGGTCCTTCCATTTCAAAGCCGTGCGCCGTGGCAAGCTGCTGATTGCGCTGCAACCAGAGCGCGGCAGCGATCACCTGCGCGAAGATGAATACCACGATCTCTCCCGTGTCCCGCGCCACAGCTATGTCGCCTTTTATCTTTGGCTGCGCGAGATGATCGCCGCCGATGCTCTGATCCACGTCGGCGCGCATGGCACGTTGGAATGGCTGCCGGGCAAATCCGTTGCGCTTTCAGAAACCTGCTGGCCCGAAGCGCTGATCGGGGATCTGCCTGTGGTCTACCCGTTTATCGTCAATGACCCAGGCGAAGCCGCACAGGCCAAGCGCCGCATCAATGCGCTGACTCTCGGCCATGTGCCACCACCGCTCAAAACCAGCGCCACACCGCAAAGATTTGCGCGGTTGGAAACGCTGCTGGATGAGTTTTCAAATGCGGATGGTCTGGATCCCAAACGCCGGGATCGTTTGCAGAGTGACATTCGCGACGAAGCTGACGCACTTGGCCTGCAGGCTGAGCTGGGACTGGATGAGGCCACCTGTCTGGCTGAGGCCATCACCCGCATTGATACGTTTGTCTGTGACATCAAAGAAAGTCAGTTTGGCGACGGCCTGCATGTCTATGGCCGCCCACCCAAAGAGGCAGGCAGCTTTGACGCCGCGCCATCCGCGAAAGCAGAACGCAGCGCATTGTTGCGCGCGCTTAGTGGCAAACGGATCGAGGCTGGCCCCTCCGGCTCCCCTTATCGGGGCCGCAATGATGTTTTGCCCACCGGCCGCAACCTTTTCACAACCGACCCGCGCTCCGTGCCGTCGCGTTCCGCTTATGCGCAGGGCGTGAAGCTGGCCGAAGAACTGGTGCGCCGCCATCTTCAGGAAGAAGGCGATTATCCCAAAAACCTGATCGTGGATCTATGGGGCAGCGCGACCATGCGCACCGCAGGCGAAGAATTCGCCATGGCGTTGCATCTCTTGGGCGCGAAACCTGTCTGGGACGAAGGCTCTGAGCGTGTGTCTGGCGTGGAAATTCTGCCCATCGCCCTTCTTGATCGGCCCCGCGTTGACGTCACACTGCGGGTCTCTGGCCTGTTTCGCGACGTCTTCCCCACGCTCTCGACCCTGTTTGGTCAGGCGGTCAAAGCATTGGCCGAACGCGATGAAGCCGCCGATTGGAACCCTTTTGCAGGCCGCATCACAGCGCCGCGCGTCTACGGCCCGGCCCCCGGCAGCTATGGGCTCGGCATGGGCAGCGATATTGAAAACTACTCTGATGAGGGTCGCAAAGCTGCAGGTGAGGCTTGGCTCAACGCCTCCTCCTATGCGTTTGATGGCGACAAGATCACGAGAGACGCCGCTGGCATTCGCGATCGCGTCAGCGCCGCAGACAGCTTTGTGCACCTACAGGATCTGCCGGAAACAGATGTGCTTGTCGCCTCTGACTACGCGGCTCACGAAGCTGGCTTTGCAGCCGCACAGAAAATCACAGGTGGGCAAGCCAATCTCTATCACGTGGACAACACCAATCCAGAAGCCCCGCGCGCGCGCAGCCTGACCGAAGAAATCGCCCGGGTGGTACACGCCCGCGCCACCAACCCCGATTGGCTGGCCGGCATGATGCGCCATGGCTTCCGCGGCGGAGCGGAGATTGCGGCAACGCTGGATCACATGGGGGCTTTTGCCAATCTGGCCGGAGCCGTCCCCCCGCAGCTGTTTGACGCCTATCATGATGCCACACTAGGCAATGAAGACATCGTGGCCTTTCTGGAGCGCGAAAATCCACAGGCCCTCGCCGCAATGCGCGACCGCTTTGCCGCACTACATGCCGCTGGCCTCTGGGTCACCCGCCGCAATTCCATTCTGGCGAATCTGGAACAGGCTTCATGAGCCGTCCAGAGGCAAAAGGCTGGTGCCCCGGTGCCTACAGACCGATGATGTCGGGTGATGGATTGGTCGTCCGCGTGCGCCCGGTCTTGGCACGTTTGACCGCAGATCAAGTGACCGGCCTGTGTGACACCGCACTCTCCTTTGGTTCCGGACTGATTGACCTCACAAGCCGTGCAAACCTGCAAATTCGGGGCGTGACTGAGGCAAATCACACAGCTGTGCTTGAGCGCTTGGCAGCCTTGGATTTGCTTCCGGATGACCCACTTCTGGAAAGCCGTCGCAATATCTTGATACCCCCGCTTTGGACCGAAGGCGACAGCACCACACAGATCGCGCATGCGCTTATGCGTCGCTTGGCAGATTTGCCAGAACTGCCAGCCAAAGTGGGCTATGCCATCGACATTGATGGCGCGCCGCAGTTCACAAAAAATTCCGCAGACTTCCGCTTTGAGCGCGACAGCAACGGTGCCCTGCTTCTGCGCGCAGATGGCGCGTCACGCGGTCGCGCGATCAATGCAGACAACGCGGTAGATGCGCTGATTGAAATGGCACACTGGTTTATCGACACCGGCGGCATCAAAAGCCGCCGCATGGCGCAACATACGGCATGCAATCCTCTGCCCGCAGATTGGCAAGCCGTGCTGCCCGCCGCCCCTGCACCCGCTTTGACGCCCGGAGACAGACCACTTGGTGCCGTCTTGGGCGCCGCTTTTGGTCAGATCGAAGCGCGCGTTCTGAAACATGTCATGCAGGCCAGCAAAGCAACCGCCCTGCGGGCCACGCCATGGCGTCTGTTCTTGCTGGAGAGCGCAGAGGCCATTGAGACCGACGCATTTATCACCCGTGCAAATGACCCGCTGCTGCATACTGATGCCTGCCCCGGCGCGCCGCTTTGCACATCATCCACTGTGGAAACCCGCGATCTCGCGCGCGCGCTCGCTTCTGAAATCAAAGGCCCGCTGCATGTGTCCGGTTGCGCCAAAGGCTGTGCGCATCCACAACCCTGCAGCACCACACTTGTGGGCCGCGACGGCGTCTTTGATCTTGTCAAAAATGGCCGCGCATGGGATTCCCCCCAAAAATATGGCCTTGCGCCGCGCACCCTCATGAAAGCCCGAGGAGAGCTTTAGTGCCCTACGAATATGAAAAAAATGGTCAGGCCATTTATGATGAGAGCTTTGCAACCATCCGGCGCGAAGCGGAACTCTCTGAATTTGACAAAGACGAAGAACAAGTTGTTGTGCGCATGATCCACGCCGCAGGCATGGTGGGCTTGGAGAAATTCGTGAAATTCACCCCCGGCATGGTCGCAGCCGCCCGCACGGCGATGGAAAATGGCGCGCCGATCTTTTGCGATGCCCGCATGGTGTCTGAAGGAGTCACCCGCCCCCGGTTGCCAGCCAACAACGAGGTGATCTGCACCCTGCATGCTGACGGGATCTACGATCTGGCCAAGGAAATGGGCAACACGCGCTCTGCGGCTGCGCTTGAACATTGGCGCGATCGTCTTGGCGGCGCGATCGTGGCCATCGGCAATGCCCCAACGGCGCTGTTTCACCTGCTCAACATGCTCGAAGATCCAGAGTGCCCGCGCCCAGCTGCCATCATCGGTTGTCCTGTGGGCTTTATCGGTGCCAAGGAAAGCAAAGATGCGCTCTTTGCCGATCAACCCGTCCCCTGCATGATTGTTGAAGGCCGCCTTGGCGGCTCTGCCATGACCGTGGCCGCGATCAACGCCATTGCGAGCCGCAAAGAATGAGCGCGGTTGGCACAATCCATGGCGTCGGCCTTGGCCCCGGCGACCCGGACCTGATGAGCGTGCGCGCGCATCGGTTGTTGACCGAGGCCAAACATGTGGCGTTTTTCCGCAAAGCAGGCCGCAAAGGTCAGGCGCGCCAGATTGTGGAAGGGCTTTTGCCAGACACTGTGGTGGAATTTCCAATGGAATATCCCGTCACGACGGAAATCCCTCTGTCTGATCCGCGCTACAATGAAATGCTCTCTGAGTTCTACGAAGAGGTCACACAGCACTTGATCACGCTCGCCCAGCGCGGCGATGACGTGGTTGTACTTTGCGAAGGTGATCCGTTTTTCTACGGGTCGTTCATGCATATCTATGAACGCGTGCGCAACGTGGTGCCTGTGAAAGTGGTGCCTGCCATCACCGGCATGTCGGGCGCGTGGACAGCAACCGCCGCTCCCATCACCTGGGGAGATGACGTTCTAACCGTGCTGACAGGCACCCTGCCCGAAGACACGCTCACCGACTATATCGCCCGCACCGACGCACTGGTGGTGATGAAGATCGGCACAAATTTTGAGAAAGTCATCTCCGCGCTCAAATCCGCAGGCCGCTATGGCGATGCATGGATTGTGCAATACGCCACCATGCCCAATCAAAACGTCCTGAAACTTTCGGAAATGACCGAAGATGTGACCCCTTATTTCTCCATCATCGTTGTGCACGGACAGGGACGCCGCCCATGAGCGCTGGATCAAAAGGCTGGGTGCAGATTGTGGGCATTGGCCCCGGTGACGACGCACTCGTAACACCACAGGTGCAAGCTGCTCTGGCAGAGGCAACAGATGCTGTCGGCTATATTCCCTATGTGGAACGCGTGGCGCAAAACCCGAACCTCACTCTGCACCCATCGGATAACCGTGTGGAAATTGACAGGTCGCAACATGCGCTGGAGATGGCCAGTGAAGGCAGACGCGTGGTGGTTGTGTCTTCCGGTGACCCGGGAGTCTTTGCCATGGCCGCCGCTGTCTACGAAGCGGTGGAGCACGGTGCCCCTGAATGGCGCAATCTGGACATTCGCGTGCTGCCCGGCATCACAGCAATGCTCGCAGCATCCGCCGCCTGTGGCGCGCCTCTGGGCCATGACTTCTGTGCCATCAATCTCAGCGACAACCTCAAGCCCTGGGCCCTGATCGAAAAGCGCCTGCGCCTTGCCGCCGAGGCCGATTTTGCGATGGCGTTTTACAATCCACGTTCCAAGTCTCGCCCAGAAGGTTTTGAAAAAGCGCTTGTGGCGCTCAAAGAAGCCTGTGGTGACAACCGCCCCATGATTTTTGCGCGCAATGTCTCACGTCCGGATCAAACCATAAAAATCGTGCCACTTCAGGACACCACGCCCGATATGGCAGACATGCGCACCGTGGTGCTGTTAGGGTCCAGCCAGACACGAACTATTGAGAGGGACGGCGCGCCCTTCGTTTACACGCCGCGCTCTGCCGAAAAATGATCCCGCGACGCCGGATAATACAACCGTCACAGCCCCAAGTGCTGCAAAACTGCTTCTGCCGAACTGATTTCAGACCGAGGCGGCAGCGCGGGGCGGTCAATCATGACCACCGGCAATCCAAGCTCGCGCGCCGCGTGCAGCTTGGCCTCGGCACCGATACCGCCCGCGTTTTTGCACACCACCACGTCGATATCATGGCTTTGCATGAGCGCGCGATCTCCGGCCAGATCAAACGGGCCTCGGGCCACGATCACTATGTGGTGGGGCAAAGGCGGCGCCACGTCTGGCGTATCTACAAGGCGCAAGACATAGTGATGCTGCGGCTGCGCCACAAAGGCGGGCAGGTTCAGCTTGCCCAGCGCCAGAAGGACACGTTTGGGCACGCCCTGCAGCGAGGCCACAGCCCCCTGAATATCCTCCACATGCTGCCAACGGTCTCCCTCCACCGCTTGCCACGCCGGTCGAGTCAGCGCACAGAGCGCCACCCCCAATTGCCCACAGGCCTCATAAGCATTCCAGCTCATCTGCGCGGCAAAAGGATGCGTGGCGTCCACCACATGGGTGATGCTATGCTCGCGCAGATACTGCACAAGCCCAGCCACACCTCCAAAACCGCCCACCCGCGTGGGCAACGGCTGTGCCTTGGGGCTGGCCACACGCCCCGCATAAGAATACACCGCATCTGCGCCTTGATCGGCCAAAAGGCGGGCCAGCTGGCTGGCCTCGGTTGTGCCACCGAGAAGAAGGAGTTTGGCTGTCATGTCTGATAATCCGTGGCTGACCATTGTCGGGCTCGGCGAAGATGGCCCAGATGGGCTGGCACCTGCAAGCCTCAAAGCTCTGTCTGAGGCAGAAGTGGTGATGGGAGCTGCGCGCCATCTGTCGCTGTTGCCGGATCTGAGGTGTGAGACCATTGTCTGGCCGGTGCCTTTTGCCGATGGTGTGCCGATCCTCATGCAGCAGCGCGGGCGCAAAACGGTGGTTCTGGCCTCAGGCGATCCCTTCTGGCATGGCGCAGGCGGCAGTCTGACCAAACTTCTGGACGCAGGTGAATGGCGCAGCCTGCCGGCCCCCTCAACCATGGCTCTGGCCGCTGCGGTCTTGGGCTGGCCCCTGGAGCAGACCCTCACGATGGGGTTACATGCCGCGCCTTTCGCGCGGCTGCGCCCCCATCTTGCCACCGGGGAGCGCGCCATTGTCACACTACGCGACGGGGCCGCTGTCGCCGATTTTGCCGCTTGGCTAAGCGACATTGGCTTTGGTCCCAGCGATCTCACTGTGTTGGAAGCCTTGGGCGGTCCGCGTGCACGCATTCGACACACTACGGCCAACGCTATGACATTGACAGAAATCGCACATCCCGTGTCAGTCGCGCTTGACGCCAAAGGCACCGACGCGCTGCCGCAGGCTTCCGGACGCCCAGATCAGTTTTTTGACAACGACGGGCAGATCACCAAACGCCCGATCCGCGCATTGACGCTTTCTGCTCTGGCCCCCTTGCCCGGAGAGCACCTCTGGGACATCGGTGGCGGCTCTGGCTCCATCGCCATTGAGTGGCTGCTCGCCCATCCGCGCACAGAGGCTACCAGCGTCGAAATCAACCCGGAGCGCGCCGCGCGCATCCGCACAAATGCCGCAAACCTTGGTGTGGACCGCCTCACCGTGGTCACCGGTGCTGCCCCGGAAGCCCTCGAAGGGCTTGCACAGCCCGATGCTGTTTTCATCGGTGGCGGGGTCAGTGAAGGGATGCTGCAAACGGTTTGGCAAAACATGCCCCAAGGTGCCCGCCTTGTGGCCAATGCAGTGACTTTGGAGGCCGAAGTCTTACTGGCCAATTGGCACAGCGCACATGGCGGCGAGCTCTTGCGTATTGAGCTCGCCCATGCAAATCCTCTGGGCCGCAAACGGGGCTGGAAGTCCAGCTATCCCATTGTGCAATGGAGCGTGATCAAATGAATGTCGCCGGTTTTGGCTTTCGGCAATCAGCCACTCTAGACAGTCTGCGCAGCGCGCTGGCGGCTTGTGCCGGGGGCCATGGCGTCCCAGCGTTGGCCGCGCTTGCTACTCCGCAGGACAAAGCAGAAACAGAGCTTTTCAAACGCTTCGCCGCAGAGCTTGCCCTGCCTGTGATCGCCCTCGCACCCGACACGCTACATGCCATGGAAACACCCACACAATCCGCCACCGTGCAAACCCTGCGCGGCACCGGCTCAATTGCCGAGGCCAGCGCGCTGGCGGCCATTGGCACCCATGCCAAACTTACCCACAGGCGCGTGGTTTCAGAGGACCGCTGCGCCACCTGTGCCATCGCACAAGGAGACAGCCTATGACCGTTCATTTCATTGGCGCAGGCCCCGGTGCCGCCGATCTGCTCACGCTGCGTGGGCGCGACCTGATCGCCGCCTGCCCTGTGTGCCTTTACGCAGGCTCTCTGGTGCCCGATGCCATCCTTTCCCATTGCCCGCCTGAGGCGCGCGTGATCAACACCGCCCCGCTGGATCTGGACGCCATCGTGGCCGAATGCAAAGCGGCCCATGCAAAGGGGCGGGATGTGGCACGCCTGCATTCTGGTGATCTTTCAGTCTGGTCCGCCATGGGGGAACAGATCCGCCGCCTGCGGGCCGAAGGCATTCCCGTCTCCGTGACACCGGGCGTGCCAAGCTTCGCCGCGGCCGCCGCAGCTTTGCAAACCGAGCTCACCCTGCCCGGCCTTGCCCAATCCGTGGTGCTGACCCGCACCCCGGGGCGCGCCTCCTCCATGCCAGAAGGCGAAACGCTCAAGAACTTCGCCGCCACCGGCGCAACGCTCGCCATTCATCTGTCTATTGGCAATCTGGATCAGGTGATTTCCGATCTCGCCCCGGCCTATGGCACAGACTGCCCAGTGGCTGTGGTCTACCGCGCCAGCTGGCCCGATCAGCAGATCATCCGCACCACGCTCGCCACCCTGAAGGCCGATGTGACCGAAAA
>NZ_CYPW01000027.1:42364-54126 GCF_001458175.1 Shimia marina | reverse complement strand
GGGCGAAGGCTTTGAAGAAAGCTGCCTTTACGCTACCGAATATGACCGCCGCTATCGCCCACAGACCGCAGACAGCCCGTGGTCAAGCTGGCAGCATGGAGACGACTGACATGACCACCACCATGCCCCCCGGCATCCTCATTTCCGCCCCCTCCTCCGGCACCGGCAAAACCACCGTGATGCTGGGCCTTTTGCGCGCGCTGGCCGAAGATGACCTCAACGTGCAGCCCTTCAAATCCGGCCCGGACTACATCGACCCGGCGTTCCACCACGCAGCCGCGCGCCGCCCGGCTTTCAATCTGGACACATGGGCCATGCCTCCCGCACTAGCTGGCGGTATTTCCGAACAGGCTCAAGGCGCAGATATCATCGTCGCCGAAGGCTCCATGGGGCTGTTTGACGGCGTGGCCACACGCGGCGAAAATGGCTTTGGCAGCTCTGCGGAAACCGCGCTGATGATGGGCTGGCCGATTGTATTGGTGATCGACGTGGGCGGTCAGGCGCAATCCGCGGCCGCCACCGCGCTTGGCTTCCAAACCTACAACCCGGATTTGCCCTTTGCCGGGGTGATCCTCAACCGCTGCGCCTCCCCGCGTCATGAGCGCCTCGCACGGCTTGGCATGGATCAAGCGGGCATCAATGTGCTGGGCGTGCTGCCCCGTCGTGGAGACCTCGCCCTGCCAGAGCGCCACCTCGGCCTCATTCAGGCAATTGAACATCCCGATCTGGAAGAGGCCATCACAGGCTATGCCGCCTTCCTGCGCGAGCATGTGGACCTCGCCGCCATCAAAGCGGCCGCCAAGGCTGGCCCCGTGCGCACAGGACAGCTGCCCAAGCCCCCGGCCCAGCGCATCGCTCTGGCGCGCGACGCGGCCTTCAGCTTCACCTACCCGCACCTGCTGACCGGCTGGCGCAACGCGGGTGCGGAAATCCTGCCCTTCTCCCCGTTGGCCGATGAGGCCCCTGATGCCAGCGCCGATCTGGTCTGGCTGCCCGGCGGCTATCCCGAGCTGCACGCAGGCACGCTTGCCGCCAACAAAACCTACCTTGCGGGCCTGCGCAAACACGCCGAAACCAAACCAGTACATGGCGAATGCGGCGGCTACATGGCGCTGGGTCAGGCCCTGATTGACAAAGAGGGCAACCGCCACGAAATGGCGGGCCTTCTTGGGCTTGTGACCTCTTATGAGAAACGCAAGTTCCACCTCGGCTACCGCCAAGCGACTTTGCAGGCCCCGATGCTGGGCTTTGACACCGGCGCCCGCCTGCGTGGCCATGAATTCCACTATTCCACCATTCTGGAAGAACCGGATGCCCCGCTCGCCCAAGTGGGCGACGCAGACGGCAACCCCGTGCCCGAAACCGGCTCGATCAAGGGCCACACCACCGGCACCTTCTTCCACCTGATTTCAGAGGCCTCCGCATGACCGGCTTTGTCAGTTTCGTAAGCTCCGGCCCGGGGGATCCCGAGCTGCTCACCCTGAAGGCTGTTGATCGCCTCTCAAAAGCAGAGGCCGTACTGTTTGATGATCTTTCCGCAGGCCCCATTCTGGAACACGCCAACAAGGAGGCAGATCTTGTTGGCGTCGGCAAACGCGCAGGCCGCCCCTCGCCCAAACAACACCATGTCAGCCAGCTTTTGGTGGATTACGCCCAATCCGGCGCCCATGTGGTGCGCCTCAAATCCGGCGACAGCGGTATTTTTGGCCGTCTGGAAGAAGAGATGACCGCGCTCAAAGAGGCGGGCATTGATTTTGAAATTATCCCCGGCGTGACCTCGGCCAGCGCCGCCGCCGCCGCGGCTGGTATCCCCCTGACCCGCCGCCTTGTGGCCCGCCGCGTGCAATTTGTCACCGGCCACGATGTTGCAGGCGCCCTACCCGGCGATCTGAACCTTCAGGCGCTCGCAGACCCCGGCGCCACCACGGTGCTGTTCATGCCCAAACGCACCTTCCCGGAACTGGCCGAAAAGCTCTTTGCCACCGGCCTGCGCCGCGACTGCCCTGCGCTTCTGGCCGAAAGCGTATCCCATCCAGAACAAACACTCACCCGCACCACAATGGAAGAGCTCGCCAAACAGCTGGCGGAAGAGATTTCCTCTGCACCGGGCATCATCCTCTTCGGCGAACTGGCAGCCCCCAAATGACCACGCTGTCTCTTGTTGGCATTGGCTCGGGCAACCCCGATCACCTCACGCGACAGGCGCTCAAAACGCTGGAGGCGGCAGATGTCATCCTGCTGCCCCGCAAAGGCGGCGAGAAAACCGAACTCGCCGATCTGCGCCGCATGATCGCTGCAGAGCTTCTGACCACCGCGCCTAAGATTGTCGAATTTGACTACCCGCTGCGCGACGCAGACACGCCCAAATATCTTGACGGGGTGAACACCTGGCACGATGCGCTGGCCGCAATCTGGCAGGATCTCATCACCACCCATGTACCGCAGGGGGGCCATGTGGCGCTGATGGTCTGGGGCGATCCGTCGCTCTATGACAGCACGCTACGTATCGCAGATCGCCTGATTGCGCGCGGTATCCCGCTGACTGTGAATGTGGTGCCCGGCATCACCTCGCTGCAGATGCTCACCGCCGCACACGCCATTCCTCTCAACACTTTGGGCGATCCGGTTCAGATCACCACGGGGCGCAAGCTGCGCGAAGACGGCTGGCCCGAAGGGATTTCGACCGTGGCTGTGATGCTGGATGGCAACTGCTCTTTCCAGCATCTCGTTCCTGAAGATCTGCACATCTGGTGGGGCGGCTATGTGGGGATGGATCAGCAAATCCTGATCGAAGGCCCGCTGGCAGAGGTCTGCGCCAAAATCATCAAGGCCCGCGCAGATGCACGGGCCTCGATTGGTTGGATTATGGACATCTATCTGCTGCGCAAATCCACTTAGATTGTCGCCTCAAACAGCGCTGTGAGGTTCGCCTCAGTCAGTTCCACCGGGTTGCCGCCGCAGCTCGGATCAATCAGCGCGCCTTTGACCAGCTCAGGGATGGCATCCGCTTTCACGCCAAGGTCAGACAGCTTGCGCGGAATGGCAAAGCTGTCGTTGAACCCCTGCACAAAGGCGCGGAAGCCCTCAAAGCCACCTTCAATACCCAAGTACCCCGCCGCCAGATCAAAGCGAGCGGCAATCTCTGGCGCATTCAGTTCAAGCACCGCCGGCATGCAGACCGCATTGGTGGTGCCGTGGTGGGTGTTGAACATCGCGCCCACCGGATGGCTCATGGCATGAATGGCGCCAAGGCCTTTCTGGAAGGCCGTCGCCCCCATCATGGCCGCGCTCATCATATGTGCACGCGCTTCGAGATCTTTGCCATCGGCATAGGCGCGCGGCAGGTTCTCAATCACCAGCTTCATACCTTCCAGCGCAATGCCCTGGCTCATCGGATGATAATGCGGGCTGGAATAAGCCTCCACGCAATGAGCAAAGGCATCAAGCCCGGTACCCGCCGTGATGAACTGTGGCATGCCAACGGTCAGCTCCGGATCACAGATCACGATGGCGGGCAGCACCTTGGGGTGGAAGATGATCTTCTTTTCATGGCTCACAGAATTGGTGATCACACTGGCGCGCCCCACCTCAGAGCCGGTCCCGGCTGTGGTCGGCACAGCGATGATCGGCGCAATCCCGTCAGGATCGGCACGGGTCCACCAGTCGCCAATGTCCTCAAAATCCCAGACCGGACGGGTCTGGCCAGACATAAAGGCCACCATCTTGCCCAGATCCAGTCCGGAGCCGCCGCCAAAGGCGATCACCCCGTCATGCCCACCTGCGCGGTAGACCTCAAGACCGGCCTCAAGGTTCTTCTCATTGGGGTTCGGATCCACATCAGAGAACATGGCGCGTCCCAGGCCCGCTGCTTCCAGCAAGTCCAGAGTGGCCGTGGTGATCGGCAGATCCGCCAGACCTTTGTCGGTCACCAGCAAGGGCTTTTTCATGCCGGTGGCCGCGCAGGCCTCGGCCAGCTCCTTGATGCGCCCGGCGCCAAATTTCACTGCGGTCGGATAAGACCAGTTG
Source organism: Shimia marina (assembly GCF_001458175.1). Taxonomy (GTDB): domain Bacteria; phylum Pseudomonadota; class Alphaproteobacteria; order Rhodobacterales; family Rhodobacteraceae; genus Shimia; species Shimia marina. The sequence continues at coordinate 50,100 of NZ_CYPW01000027.1, read as the reverse complement.
CCAACAAGTGTCATGATGTCACCTTCTTCAGATGGTAGGATTTCGGGCGCGTCAGGTTCTGGAACCCGATCACGGACAGGCCGCCCCCACGCCCGGTGTTTTTACAGCCGGTCCAGCACAGACCCGGATCCAGATAATCCGCCCGGTTCATAAACACCGTGCCGGTCTCAATCTCATTGCCCACACGCTCCGCGCGCGCCACATCCGTGGTCCAGAGGCTCGCCGTCAGGCCAAATTCACTGTCATTCATCAGCGCAATGGCTTCCTCATCAGAAGAGACCTTCATGATGCCCACAACAGGGCCAAAGCTCTCATCCCGCATCACACGCATCTCATGGGTGACATCCGTCAGAATCTGCGGTGTCAGATACGCGCCGCCATCATCTTCCGCAAAAGTCTCGATATGCGCCGTTGCACCCGCTTCAAGCGCCTCTGCGATCTGCGCGCGCACCTCATTGGCAAAACGCACATTGGCCATAGGTCCGATGGTTGTGGCCTCTTCCATTGGATTGCCCAGCTTGTAGCCTTTCACAACCTCCACAGCCTTAGCAACAAAGGCATCATAAAGGCTCTCATGCACATAGATGCGCTCAATCCCACAGCAGCATTGACCAGAGTTGAACATCGCCCCGTCAATCAGCGTGTCCACCGCCGCATCCAGATCCGCATCTTCCATCACATAGCCCGGATCTTTGCCGCCAAGCTCGGTGCCCACGCCGGTAAACGTGCCAGCTGCGGCACGTTCCATCGCCTGACCACCGCCCACAGACCCCGTGAAATTGACAAAGTCAAAAGCATTGCCCGCGATCAGATCATTGGTCACATCATGGCTCAGGAACACATTCTGGAACACATCTTCCGGTACGCCTGCGCTGTGGAAGGCCTGGGCCATGCGCTCGCCCACCAACAGGGTCTGCGTCGCGTGTTTCAGCATAACAGTATTGCCCGCAATCAGCGCAGGCGCCACCGTATTGATCGCCGTCATGTAGGGATAGTTCCAAGGTGCGACCACAAACACAACACCATGTGGGATCCGTTTGATATAGCGTTTGAATGTGGCGTCTTCGCCCACCTCAATGTCGGCAAGGCTCTCGGCTGCAATGCCCGCCATATGGCTTGCCCGCTCATTAAAACCGCCAAATTCGCCACCATAGCGCACGGGCCGTCCCATCATCTGGGCAATCTCTGGCACGATCTCATCATTCATCGCACCCACAGCGGCCACACCGGCCATCACCAGATCAATACGCTCCTGCAAGGGGCGCGCGGCCCAGGCTTTCTGCGCCACTTTTGCACGCGCAGCTGCCTCAAAGGCCGCCTCTGCGCTCAACACAGGGCGTTCTGCAAAAACCGATCCATCAATCGGTGAAATACATGTCAACATGCCAGCCATGGCACACCTCCAGTTCCAAAGAGCGTCACGCTCCTTCATTTGGCCAAAAATATCCCGGGGAGTATGAGGGGCTGGCCCCTCATGCCCACCAGATCAAGCGCGCTCAAACCCGCGCGCAATTTCCCAATCGGTCACAACCGCTTCAAAGGCTTCCTGCTCCCATTCTGCCATGCGCACGTAATGGTCAACCACTTCACTGCCCATCGCCGCGCGCAACATGTCAGAGCGCCGCAGCGCCTCGGTTGCATCACGCAGATTGGTCGGGATGACATTGCTCCCACCCTCATAGGCATCGCCTGTCAAAGGCGCGCCGGGATCAAGTTTCTCCTCAATCCCTTTGATGCCTGCCGCCAACATGGCCGCAATCGCCAGATAGGGGTTCATATCCGCACCCGGCACCCGGCATTCCACGCGCACAGCCTTGCTGCCATCGCCGCACAAACGGAACGCGGCGGTGCGGTTGTCCACAGACCAGACCTTTGCAGTTGGTGCAAAGCTGCCTTTTTGGAACCGCTTATAGCTATTCACATAGGGTGCGAGGAACACAGTGATGTCATCTGCGTATTTCAGCAGACCACCCAGATAATGCCGCGCCAGATCGGACATGCCCAGATCCTTCTCTGCATCATAAAAAGCCGGCACGCCCTCTTTGGTCCAAAGCGACTGATGCACATGGCTGGCGCTGCCCACCTTATCATGCCGCCACTTGGGCAAGAAGGAGACCGCATGACCCTTCTGCCAGCCAATCTCCTTGGCCGCATGTTTTGAAATCGTGTGGTTTTCTGCCGCGTCCATCGCGCTGCCATAGCGGATGTTAAGCTCTTCCTGCCCGGTTTCTGCCTCCCCCTTGGAGCCTTCCACCGGGATGCCAGAGGCATAAAGATCATTGCGCAATGTGCGCATCACATCCTCTTCCTTAGTGGTCTGCAGGATATGGTAATCTTCGTTATAGGCACTGATCGGTGTGAGATCGCGGTAGCCGGTCTTAGCCAGTTCCTCAAAACTCTGCTCGAAGATGAAGAATTCCAGCTCCGTTGCAGAAACCGCTTCAAATCCCATCTCTGCCAGACGCGCGATCTGTTTTTTCAGCATCGCACGCGGGGAATGCGCGATGTCGTGATGGCCATGATGATCCATCACATCACAAAGCACCAGCGCCGTGCCCTCCAGCCACGCCGCCCGGCGCAGTGTGCAGAGATCAGGCTTCATCAGGTAATCCCCATAGCCTGCCGACCAGCTGGTCGAAGCATAGCCCTCTACCGTGTGCATCTCCAGATCCGTCGCCAGAAGATAGTTACAGCAATGGGTCTCTTCCCAAGCACTGTCGACAAAATGTTGCGCCACAAAACGTTTGCCCATCAGACGGCCCTGCATGTCCACAATACAGGCCAGAACGGTGTCGATCTCTCCGCTCGCGCTCAAGCCGCGCAGCTCTTCCAGGGTCAGGGTGCCAGACATCAGACGCACTTTCCTTTTGGTTCCCGTGTTTCAGGGATCACAGTTTTTGGGATTGCAGAGGCCCCATCATCTGACGGGGCCTCATCGTTCTTCGCACAGAGCTGATCTTAACCGTAGCGGTAGGGACGACCGGCGGCCTGCATATCTGCGTTATACTTGCGGAAGATCTCCACAACTTTTGCCTTGGTCGGGCTTTCCGCTGCGATTTCATCCCAGAACTTCACAGCAGCGGTTTCCACCTGTGCCCATTCGTCATCAGGGATGGAGGTCAGCTGCATTTTGGTGCCGTTGACACGCAGATTGGCTTCGCCACCCCAGTACCACCACTGACGATAGTAGTGCGACTGATCGGTGCAAACGCGGAACAGAGTCTGCAGGTCTTCTGGCAACTCATTCCAGCGGTCCATATTGGCAAAGAAGCTGCCAGCCCATGCGCCAGAAATGTTGTTGGTCAGGAAGTAGTTGGTCACATCTGCCCAGCCCACGGTGTAGTCTTCGGTGATGCCCGACCAGGCCACACCGTCCAGCTCACCAGTCTGCATCGCAACTTCGATGTCTTCCCATGGCAGGGTCACAGGCACCACGCCAAACTGGCTCAGGAAGCGGCCAGCCGTTGGGAAGGTGAAGATACGCTTGCCTTTCAGATCCGCGAGAGAGTTGATCGGATCTTTGGTGGCAAAGTGGCAAGGGTCCCATGCGCCGGCACTGATGTGCTTCACGCCCACTTTGGAATACTCTTCATCCCAGATTTCGTTCAGGCCATATTGGTTGAACAGCACCGGCACATCGAGGCTGTAGCGAGAGGCAAATGGGAAGTAGCCGCCAAACACGGTCACTTCGGTCGGCGAAGCCATGGAGTCATCATCAGACTGCACCGCATCAATCGTGCCGCGCTGCATTGCGCGGAACAGTTCACCGGTCGGCACCAGCTGATCCGCGTAGAAAAGCTCAATCTGCATGCGGTCACCCGCAATCTTGTTGAACATTTCAATCGCCGGATCAATCACATGCGCGGCCAGAGCAGACCCCGCATAGGTCTGCATGCGCCATTTGATTGTGCCGGATGCCAGCGCCGGTGCCGCCAGAGGTGCGGCCATGGCGCCAACGCCAGCGGTTTGAAGAAACTTACGTCTTGTTGTCATCTCTTACTCTCCTTGTTGAATCTGGCCCCGTTTGCGGCGCTCTGTTGATTTCTTATTTTCCGTAAACATAATCCGGCAGCCACAGCGCGATCTGAGGGAAGATCATGACCAGCGTCAGCGCCAGAACCATGACCGCCACAAAGGGCACAATGCTGCGGTAAATGTCTTTAAGGGTCACTTCCTTGGGGGCCATGGCCCGCATCAGGAAGAGGTTATAGCCAAAGGGCGGCGTCATATAAGCGATCTGTGTGGTGATCGTATAGAGCACGCCATACCAGATCAGATCAAAGCCCAACACTTTCACAAGCGGCACATAGAGCGGTGCCACAATCACCAGCATCGCGGTGTCATCCAGAAAGGTGCCCATGATGATAAAGCTCAGCTGCATCAGGATGAGGATCATCCAGGGATCCAGGCCCAGCTGTTCCGTGAACAGGCTGTCGATCGCCTTCACCGCGCCCAGACCATCAAACACCGCGCCAAACCCAAGCGCGGCCAGAATGATCCACATGAACATGCAGGATATGCCCAAAGTCGAGCGCACGGAGTTTTCAAAGACTTCGCGGGTCATACGCCCCTTCAGAACAGCTGCAACAAAAGCCGTGATGGCGCCAATGGCGGAGCTTTCCACAAGCGAGGTCCACCCATTCACAAAGGGCACCATCATGGTGGCAAAGATCACCAGAGGCAGCAGGCCCGCGCGCAAGAGCTTCATCTTTTCGGCGCGGGAAATGTCCCGATCTGCCTGCGGCAGCGCCGGGCCCAGCTCGGGCTGCAGACGACAGCGGATCACCACATATAGAATGAACATCGCCGCCATCATCAGGCCCGGAAACACTCCGGCCAGCCACAGCTGCCCCACCGGCTGGCGCGCGATCATGGCGTAGAGAACGAGCACAACAGACGGGGGCACCAGAATGCCAAGACTGGATCCGGCCTGAATGACGCCCGTCACCATCCGTTTGTCATAGCCCCGCTTGAGCAGCTCCGGGAGCGCAATGGTGGCACCAATGGCCATGCCCGCCACGCTGAGACCGTTCATCGCCGACACAAGAACCATCAACAGGATGGTCCCGATCGCAAGACCGCCTCGCACAGGCCCCATCCAGACGTGAAACATCTTATAAAGGTCGTCGGCAATTTTGCTTTCGCTCAGCACATAACCCATGAAGATGAACATCGGCAGCGTCAGAAGCGGATACCACTTCATCAACTTCATCGCCGCAGAGAAACCGATATCCGATCCCCCTGTGCCCCAAAGCAGCACCGCTGCCAGAACCCCCACAAATCCAATTGCGCCAAAAACCCGCTGCCCGGTCATGAGCATCAGCATCATGGTCGAGAACATCAGAATGGCGATCATTTCGTAAGACATCAGTAGTCCACCCCACGAATGCGCGCGATGTCTTTGAGCAGTTCAGAAACCGACTGTAAGAACATCAGAATAAAGCCAAAAAGCATGATGATTTTGATCGGCCACAGCACCGGGCGCCACGCTGTCGGGCTGCGTTCGATATAGCCAATCACTTCACTTGCCGCCTCACGACCACCTGTCACAAAAGCGGCAATCAACTCCCAGTAAAAGCCATAGGGCTCCACCCCAAAGTGACCAAGCGCATAGGCACTGGACCCAACAGCCCCATGGATCAGGATCGCAATGTAAAACATCAGAAGGAACACTGTGATCGCATCCACAATGGCGCGCTGGCGCAATGTCCATTCCCCGTAAAACAGATCCATGCGGACATTGGAGCCCATCTGCATCGAATATGGGCCACCCAGAATGTAATAGGCAACCATCGCAAACTGCGCCATTTCCAACGTCCACAAGGACGGCGTCAGAAACGTCTTTGAAAAGGAGGACCAGAGCAAAATCGCCATCATGGCGAAGATGCCATACATCATGAAGCGGCCGATGCGGCGGTTAAAGCCGTCTACCCCTCGAATGAAGAGCTTCACAAACCCCGGCATCACTGCGCTCCCCGCTGTGCATTTTCAGCAGCAAGCGACGCCAGCCCTGCCCGCAACGCATCCGCGATGGTATCCGCCATCTTGGCAATCGCTTCTGGTTCTCTCAGCAGGTCATTGCGTACCTCAAGCATCACATTGGGCGTTTTACTCGGCAAAGCATATGTTTTGAGAGAGTGTGTCACCCCATGCTCGGGCCCATAAGGCTCGTTGCGTTGCACATTGAACTCCGCCCCTTTCATCGCCGTCAGCATGGCGTCCGCAAGGCGGGTATCGCGATCATGCAAAATGCCAATCTCAACAGCGCGCGGTTTTCCGTGAAACACAGGTGTAAAGGAATGGACGGTGACCAAAGCCTTGGGATGCACCATCGCCATCGCCTGTTCTGTCGCGGCGCGAAACGGCTTATAAATCTGCTCGACACGCGCCGTCCGCGCAGCGGTATCCAAGCCTTCGTTCCCCGGGATCTCGAAAATCTCGCTGCGTGTCGGAATGGCGCTTTCTGCTTCCGGAGGGCGATTACAGTCATAGAGCAACCGGGACACAGCACCGGCGACATAGGTCGCCTCAAAGCGGCGTGCCAATTCCTTGGTAAGGGCTAAGGCACCCGGATCCCAAGCAACATGGCTGGTCTTTGCATCGTCAGACAGCCCCAAATCCCCAAACTCATCGGGAAAATGGTTTGATGCGTGCTCACACACAAACATCACATCGCGGGGCGCAACACTCCCCACAACCTCTACCGCCTCATGGTCTTCCAGTGTCATTTGACGCCCCCTTTGATGAACAAACTTCTTCAGGAGGTATCCGCCTGTCAATAATTATTCTGAAATAATCTCTTCTTTTTTTTTACGCATGAAACTATGATTACAAAAATCGCTTAGGGAATGGGCAGTTCATTGGCAGACACCGCGCAGGAAAAGATCAAGAGAGTATATGAAAGCCTGACCCGGGCTGAGCGTCAGCTGGCAGGTGTGATTCTGGAGAACTACCCGATGTCGGGCATGGGCTCGATCACACGCCTCGCGGACAAAGCATCTGTCTCTACCCCAACCGTGGCGCGTATGGTACAAAAGCTTGGCTACAGCGGGTTTCCTGATTTTCAAGACGCACTGCGCATAGAGGTGGAGGCACGTTTCTCCAATCCGATTGCCAAACACGAAAGCTGGGCACAAAGCGCACCTGAGGGGCATATCCTCAACCGCTTCACGGACTCCGTCATCAGCAATATCCGGCAGACCCTCGCCAACGTTGACCCCAAACAGTTTGACGACCTGACGGGGATGTTGGCAGATGAAAGTCAGGCGCTTTACATCACGGGCGGTCGCATCACCCATGCACTGAGCGAGTATCTGCATTTACATATGCAGGTGATCCGCGCCCGCGTGCGCCACATCCGCTCGACGTCCAATGCCTGGCCCCATGATCTTCTGGACATCCGGCCAGATGACGTTGTGCTGATATATGATATCCGGCGCTATGAAAATTCGACGCTCCGTTTGGCGGAGATCGCCAAAGCACAGGGTGCGAAAATCGCTCTGATCACAGATCAATGGCAAAGCCCGATTAGCCAATATGCGGATGTATCCCTGAACTGCAGAATCGAAGCCCCCTCGGCTTGGGATTCCACCGTGGCTATGATGCTGCTGTCCGAAACGCTGATCGCTGCGGTGCAAGAAGCCAGTTGGGATCGCACCAAATCCCGCATGAGCACGTTAGAAGACATGTTTGATCAAACAAAGATCTTCCGCAAATTCGTGTAACACCGAAAATTG
>NZ_CYPW01000027.1:0-42225 GCF_001458175.1 Shimia marina | reverse complement strand
CCCCCCCCCCCCGTAAACCACCCTAACACCGTGGTTAACAATTACTTAATTTTTTCATACAAGCCCCCCTTTCGCCCATTTGTGGACGCAATCCCCCGCCACAGTATCTCCCGTTGGATGACAGAATGTCGGTCCAACTCGTGGGTTTGAGTTTCATGCGTTCTGGATCACAGCAGCCAAAGAAGGGGCTGAGCGATGAAAATACTGGCCGTCGACGACGATGAAAGCATCAGGGAACTTCTAACAGAAGCAGTCTCCGCTAAAACCACTCATCAGATCGTCACCGTACCATCTGGACCGGAAGCCATCCGGGCCATTGCCAAAGCAAAAATTCCGTTTGATTGCTTCCTATTGGACATTCAAATGCCGGTTATGGATGGCATCACGCTTGCGCGAAAAATTCGCAAAACGCGGGGACATGCCAACACACCGATCCTCATGCTGACAGCAATGTCGCAGAAAAAATATATCGATGCAGCATTTGCCGCAGGGGCGACAGACTATGTCACCAAACCTTTTGATTTTCTGGAACTGTTCAGCCGGATCTCAGTGGCCAGTCGCCTTGTTTCAGAACATCAGAGACTAGCGGTCAAGGCTTCGGAAATGGCATCCCTGAAACGTGACCTGCTTCACAGCACGAGTCACAGCCTGGAAGAGCCAATTGAAATCACAGGCGTGACACAGGTGCTGGGCTACGTCGCCTTTGAAAATCACCTGATAAATCTCACCCGAGGAGATCTGATGCGCAACGCCGCATTTGCGGTCAAGATCAACACCATCGAAACCGCCTATAAAACACTTCCGGCGATCGGTTTCCGCCAACTCTTGACGGACATTTCAAGCGAAATGATGTCTGTGATTGCTGAAAACAGTGTTGTGGCAACCTACAGAGGAGATGGTCTGTTCCTCTGTGTCATACCGCGTGCTGCCGCATTTTCTCAATCTCGCATCGAAGTTGAGCTCAACAAACGGCTAACCTACGTACCCTCAACTCAGATGGACGGGCTACAGAGTTCGGTCAACGTCGGAGAGCGCTTCAGTATGCTCTCTCTAACCCGCTGCGGTGCCATTGGCGCGCTGCAAAAAGCAGCACTCAGTGCCGAAGCGCGCGCCAATGATCACACCAAAGGCATTGTGAATCTGCGCAAGTCTGTGCGCCTACACCCAGGCACTGGCTTTCAAACTGAAATGGAACGCCGCGCATACGAACACCTTCTGCAGGATGCACTGCGCGACGAAACCCATCAACGACCAGCTATAGCTGCCTTCAGCTGAGCTGCGGATTAATGCCGCGTGCGATCAAGATCCATAAGGGCAACCTGCACAGGTTGCCCGTCGATTTTCATCACCGGCCCGGCTGGCTCAGCAATTAGCCCCAACGGCCTGATCCACCGCGGCCAGACAGCGGGCACCAACCCCATCACTTGCCTCGCCTCCATAGCACGGGCCGTTTGGATAAGCTTACGCATCAGGCGGGTTTGCACCTCGCGACGCCGTTGTGCAGGCACATCTCGCGCCACAAAGACCCGGCTTGCATCCAATACACGCGGATCAATCGGCGCCTCTTCATAAAGCAGATGCGTCGGGATCGACTCGAGCATGCCCTTCTGAGCATCACGCACCATGTAGGAGTACATCCCACAACGTGCAGTTGTCGGCGTGAGGCGCACACCTGCAAGAACGCGCTCCCCCTCATGCACCGCGATCCAGCTGCTCGCAGGCGTATCATATTGATCGTATTCCATACCCGCCACTTCTGGCAGGTCCCAATTATTTTGAACAATAAAGGACTGTTTGCGCGCCCTAAGTAAGTTGACCATCAGTTCGCCATGCTTGTGCATGTTCTCGAACGACAAGGTCGTCGTCAGCATATCCATCGGTTCTCCGGATACAGTATTGCCCCTAATTCAAACAAATACACTGGCACTCAAACGCGGCCATTCTGGCGCGCGCCGTATCACTAACCCTACCCACTGGATACAACACAGGACTGGGGACGGGAGCGCCCCAAAACACCCCAGACAAATACCTCGTCCACAAACACAAATCTTAAATCACTACAGGCATGGGTGGTTTTTGATCAAAAAACAAACAACCTAGCCGCGTGGACCCCACCAATCCCAATACACCTATGAGACGATTGAGCCACAAATTTGAGTCAACATCTACTGAAAAAGTTCACTACTAAAACTTTCCTCATAGTTTCTACTTTGTGAACACAGTTTTTGCAATTTTATATGAAGTCAGTGCAAAAAATTTACTCTCTATCAACCAATTGCACCGAGGTTCAGGGGACGCTGGGACAAAGCGACCTGACAATCGCGAAATTTCCCAGCCCATACCACCAAATTGCCACCTTACACGCGCAGGGTTGGCCAAACCTCCGCCCACGGCTTGGGCGCAATACTAGGGACAGATATGCAGGCGTATTTTCTGAACTTTCATGTAAAGGGTGAGATTGCTCACACGCTTTTGCTCTCTGAGCCGGAACCAAAACTTCTTGTGGACATATCCGCATCAGCCGCAACTGATGCAGAGGCTCCTGGCTTCCGCTACCCCAAGCGCGTTAGCTTCACCGTGCGCGACAAGAAGCTGATAGAACGGTTTCGCAAAACCGTCTCTCAAGGGGATGTGATTGAAGCCACCGGCACCTTTGATCAGTCCGGTTATGTCCCCCATCACCGCGGTCACGTAGACACCACCTTCGAATTGCTCGACTTTGTGCACTTCAGCGAACAGGTGGGTCTTGAACATGAAGGTCGCGTATTTCAGGCGCCCCTCTCGGCACGTCCGAACTGATAAACCTCAATAGTGTCGCTGGCCGAACACGTTCAGAACACATTCGAAAGCTTAACATGTCAGGAAATGCACAGAAGGTGCAGCCTCCACAAGCTTGTTTTTTCGGATGTCGCAGAATGCACACTGAACACCCCAAACACCGGACACTCAGGTCGCCACTCCTGTCAGCGATCGCCAAACGAGTGCGTCTGCTGGCACCAAAACGGCCTCCAAACATAGAAGACTCCCGGCGGCTCAAGCAACAGATCCACGATTTTGCAACTGGCGGTGTGGTGCTGTTTTGGCAACGTCAAGGAATCTACGCAGGCGCAGGCTTTCTCTGTGGATTCTATTACTCTTGGCCGCTGGCAGCATTTTGCTATCTGCTGGTGCAGACCGCAGATCTTTTTGACAGTGCCGTTTGCTACAGGGTGATCAACCGCACAGATCATTCCCTGAGATACAGCCACAAACTGCTGAAGCTTCTGTTTCTGTCCAATGGCCTCTCAGCCATGTCCATAGCGACGTTCACTTTGCTTTTGGCACGATTGGAAGGCCCAACAGAGCATTTTACCTCACTGTTCTTCTTGTTCGCCGCTGGGCTGTTTGCGGCTGTGAACAACCACCAGATCCCTCAAATTCTGGCCTTGCGGCTCGTCACCTATGGCGCGTTGTTCATCTTCATTCCTGCCTATGACATCGTCACACATACGGCCACGTTTCAATCCAAGATGTGGATGCACTTCGCCACCTCTCTGTTCGTGCTTTATTTTGTCTTGGAATGTTCAACGATTTTCCTGCGCATGTATCAGCGCACCCTGGATCAGCTTGATGATCTGCGCACGGAACGCGACCGCGCTCGTGAGAGCTATGAGATCAAATCCCAGTTTGTCTCCGTTGTAAGCCACGAGCTGCGCACCCCACTGACATCAATCACCGGCTCCCTCACCCTGTTGCGCGAAAGCGATCTGTCAAAGAACCCGGAAAGCGCAGACCGGATGCTGGAGATCGCGCATAAAAACAGCAAACGCTTGACCAAGCTCATCAATGACCTTCTCGACATTCAAAAAATGGAAGCCCGCAAGATGGTTTATCATCTTGCGCCGGTAGATGTGCAGGATCTGCTGGATGATGCGCTGCTATCCATTACTCCCTATGCGGATCAGTTCGACATTTCTGTGCGAACAATTCCATCAGACGTCCCTCTGACCATTCGCGCCGATCATGAGCGCATGATGCAGGTTCTCGACAACCTGCTGTCCAACGCAGTCAAGTTTTCCCATGCCGGCGGCTATGTGGAACTTGGCGCGCGGCTCTCCGATGGCTGTGCAGTTCTGGAAGTGCGCGACTACGGCATTGGCATTCCCGACCACAGCAGACACCTCGTGTTTGACAAATTCGCACAGGTCGACACGTCAGATTCGAGGAATTTCGACGGTACAGGGCTGGGTCTCTCGATCGCCCGCCAGATTGTGGAAGATCATGGAGCCTCCATTGATTTTGAAAGTGCGCCGGGTGAAGGAACGCGCTTCTTTGCGACTTTTCCTCTGTGCGACACAGACCCTGAGAGCAGCGGTCAAAATGACACCAAACGCCAGGCGGTCCGTTATGACGACGCATGATTTTCAAAGCAGTCTCATAGCCCTCAAGCGGCGGTTCCTCGCGGGCCTGCCAGAACGGGCAGCCGAAATTGCGTCCCTGACAGGCGCGCTCTCTAAATCCGGCCCCTGCCCTCTACAGCTCAGACAACTCCATCTGGCCAGCCACAAACTCGCCGGAATAAGCGCCACCTATGGGCTGGCTCAGCTTGGTGAAGTGGCGCGACACACAGAAACATGCCTTGAGGCCTGTCTCACTCAAGCCCCCACAGATCAATATCTCAGAAAGGTTTTGCAAACCGCCGACTTGCTGAGACAGGAGCTCAACCGTGTCATTTACACCGACAGCTTTGCTCAAATGCCCTGAGCATCGCTTACGATCTGTCGCAACTGATCAGGGAGACGCACGGGATCAAATGGTTTTTGGATGGCCCCGATGGCAGTCGAATGTATCTCAAAATGCTGCTGTGATGACACATCCTTGGACGTCATGAAAATGGCGGGTGTCTGCACTAATCCCGCTATCTTGCGCAGGGCGGCCAAGGTCTCAAATCCGCTCATCCCCGGCATCATAACATCAAGCAGCAATAGCTCCGGCGCAAATCCTTCGGCATGTGCCACTGCTTCTGCGCCACTGGCGCATTGCAAAACGTCGAAGCCCCCAAGATCTGAAAGCGCCAAAAGCGCGATCTCCCGAATGTCGGGATCATCCTCGACATGCAAAATTCTACGAATGTCGCCCATAGTTCACCCCAAATCCCCATCGCAGACTACCCGCACGTTCCAGCCCAAGGAACCCGCAATCCATCAGAACCGGCTATATCAAGGGCACATTGTCCAAAAGAGATGACGCGGCGTTGGGCAAAGCAGCCGAGCTTGCCCGTATAAGAAGATGCCCTAAGCTGTGCGAACCCATGCGATCAAGACCGGAGCCAGACATGACCACGCCCCCAATTATCAAAGAGCGTATCGGCCATACGATGGTTGTCACACTCAATGATCCCGACCGCCTCAACCCCATTTCAGCGTCCACTCGTGAAGCGCTCTCAGAAGTATTGGTCGAGGTTGAGGCTGATCCATCATTTCGCGCGATCATTCTGACAGGTGCTGGCGGCAATTTCTCATCCGGCGGAGACATTTCTGCAATGGATGCACCTATGCGTTTAAAGCGGATCAACTTTGAACATGTCAAACGCATGGTCAATCAAATCACCGGCGCCTCGGTTCCCGTCATTGCCGCTGTTGAAGGCTGGGCCGCCGGTGCTGGTCTGGCGCTGGCGATGCTCTGTGACACGGTTGTTGCGAGTGAATCCGCAAGGTTCATGTCGGCGTTCCCTAAGATTGGCCTGATTCCGGACTATGGCCTTCTTGCCTCTCTGCCCGCCCGCGTCGGACAGGCGCGCGCCCGACAAATCATGCTCTATGCCAACCCCCTCACCGCAGACACCGCACTCTCTTACGGCATGATCGATGAAATGGTCGAAGATGGCACGGCTCTGAAGGCAGCACTGGAGCTCACCGAGCATCTGAACACCCTCGCGCCGGAGGCGCTGCGCGCCATCAAAGCTTTTGATTCCGGTCGCCTTGATCACGCGCTGGACTACGAACGCAACGTGCAACCCCAACTCATGGCCAGCGACAATGCCAAAGAAGGGCGCGCTGCGTTTTTCGAAAAACGCGCGTCAAACTTTACTGCCAGTTAGCCCCAACTCACAAAAAGCCCGCCAAAATGGCGGTCCTTTCCGATCATACAAAATCGACGTGATGATACAGCGGCAACTCGCGAATGCGCTGTCCGGTTGCTGCAAATATCGCATTGGCCAGGGCCGGCGCCGCCGGAGGTATGGGCGGCTCTCCGACGCCGCGCACCGCGCTCCCATTCTCCAAACCGCGCACCATGATCTCAGGGCATTGCATCATGCGCATGCCCTCTGCGTCCCAATAGTTGGCTTGCTCTGCCATCCCATCGGAATAGGTGATTTCACTGTTCATCGCATGGCCAAGGGCAAAAACAACTCCACCCTGTACCAAATTTTCAAAATTCACAGGATCGATCACTGTCCCCACATCTGCGGCGACCCAGACTTTGTCGATGGTGATGCCATCTTCGGTATTGGTCACCTCAATCACTTCTGCGGTCGGAACCCCAAAGCTCTCAACAAAGGCGACGCCTCTGCCCTTGTTGGGCCCCAAGGGGCTGCCCCAGTTTGACATTTCACCAACAGCCTCAAGCACTTTACGGCTGACGTCATGTTGCATAAGACGAATACGTTCTTCTAGCGGGTCTGCGCCCGCCTCATGGATCAGCTCATCAAGCAAGCTGTCAAAAAAGAACCCGCCAGCCGACGCCCCAACCGAACGCCAGCTCGACACCGGCGCAAGCTCTGGTGCGCGATACGCCCGCATGCGGAAGTTTTCCAACCCATAAGGGTTGTTCCATGCACCCGCTGCAATCTGCATATCTGGGCCCGGCACTGTCACCCCTGCGCGTCCCATTTGAGATGCAACCACCGACGGCGTGGCAACCTCCAGATCCATGGCAATCACTTTGCCATCTTTAACAGCCCCGGAACCGCGCGCCATGCCAATGTGGCGCGGATAATCATGCGCAAAGTCCTCTTCACGGCTATAGGTTAGTTTAACCGGCGTTCCGCGCATCTGATTGGCAATTTCAGCAGCCAGCTCAACATGTTTGAATTCCAACCGATGTCCAAAACTGCCCCCCATAAAGTGATTGACCAAATCCACCTGCGCGGCGCTGTGCCCGGTAATTTTAGCCACAAGATCCTGCAGCATGCGTGGAATTTGGTGCCCGGTCCATACGGTCACCTTGTCATCTTCAACCAGAACAGTGGCGTTGAGCGGCTCTAAAGGTGCATGCGCCACATAGGGCACGCGATATTCTGCCTCGACCGCTTTGCCACTGGCAAGCGCTGCACTGACGTCGCCCTCGTTACGCCATTCTTTGTCCAGATGCGTCTCATTAAAAGACGCCTCAAGGGCTGCCCAATGATCCTCCTGCTCCGCAGGGTAAGGCGCTTCCCCCCACTCGGCATCAATCGCCTGCACAGCCTGAATGGCGCGCCAAGTGTTGTCGGCGATAACCGCGACACCGCCAGTCACCTCGACCACCTCTTGAACGCCCCGCATGCCTTTGGCAGCGCCGGCATCGTAGCTCAGCAGAGCCCCGCCCTGACGCGGGTTACACATAACGGCGGCATGCACCATGCCATCGATGTCCACATCGATACCATAGGCCAATGTGCCTGTTGATTTTGCAACCATATCAATACGGTTCATCGGCTTCCCAATGAGCCGCCACTGCGCGGGCGCGCGTAGGCGAATGTCTGTGACAGGCTCCAGCTCTGCCGCCTCCGCAGCCAGATCCGTGTAAGCAAGCGTGCTGCCATCTGGCAGAATCACTGCCCCTTGGGCTGTCTTCAGCTGTGCCACCGGCACGCCGGTCTTCGTGCTGGCCGCCAGCTTCAGCGTTTCACGCGCCACTGCACCTGCCTCTCGCAGCTTGTCAAAACTGTCAGGCATGGCTGTGGATCCGCCAGTCAGCTGCATGCCCAGCAACTTCATCATGCCGCCCATGACGCCTCGCGTGGCTTCCGCAGCAAAGCTCTCATCCGTCGCCATGAAGGGCGCCCCATCCGCCGCAAGTGCACGGTTCCAATAGGCTTTGTCCGGCTTGCCAAAATCGATCTGGAACTGGCCAAATTCAACGTCCAGTTCTTCCGCAATCAACGCCGCCTGCGCATGCGCCACACCCTGCCCTTTGTCGCCATGTGGCGTGATCAGAGTGATGCCATTGCCATCAATCACGACCCAGGGGTTAAATGTCGCCGCACCATCTGCAAGATCATTTTTCAGCGGATTTTCATAAGGCGTGCGGACTTTATAGACTCCAAACGCCACACCTCCAGCCACAGCAGCTGCGCCAATCAAAAAGCTACGACGTGCAATTTTTCCAACCTTGCCCATCACTTACGCTCCTTGAATTTTTGTTGCTGCTGTTTTCACGGCCGCACGAATACGAGGATAGGTGCCACAGCGGCACAGGTTGCCAGACATGGCTTCATCAATCTCTGCATCACTTGGATTGGGTGTCTCGGCCAACAGGGAGGCCGCCTGCATGATCTGCCCCGACTGGCAATACCCGCATTGCGCCACCTGATGTTCAATCCAAGCTTCTTGAACCGCATGTAATGCCTCTGGCTGCCCCAATCCTTCAATTGTGGTGATCTCGCCCTCCACATCGGACAGAACCGTCTGACAAGACCGCACCGCCACACCATCGACATGCACAGTGCAGGCCCCACAAGCAGCGACACCACAGCCGTATTTCACACCTTTGATACCAAGCTCGTCTCTCAACACCCACAAAAGAGGCATGTCATCCTCGACATCCACCTCATGCGTTTTTCCATCCACGATCAGTTGCATTGGCTGCCTCTCGTATTTCCTGTTCGCCTTCTACATCAGATAAAATACGCCAATGCCGCAGAAATCCACTCGCAGATTGTGCCAAACCCAAGCCCCCCTAAGTGACCTAAGGTGACGAATCGCCTGCAGAGGAACCGCCGCAGCGCAGAAAAACCATCCTCCGCCCAATGCTAGCGTTAGCGCCACCGGCAGCGGCACCGATAGCGACACCGCAACGATTTATCGCTAACATACTCATTTCTATTAGGATTTCACCTTCCCCAAACGCCCCCTCAGGACTATAGCCAAGGGTAACTTCTCATACTTTCAGAGCAGGACAGGAGCGCCTCATGACTGTTACCGTTGGCATCAATGGATTTGGCCGCATTGGCCGCAGCACGCTGATGCATATCGCCGAAGAGGCACGCCAGGATGTGCGTGTTGTGAAGATCAACGCAACCGGGCCGCTGGAAACCGCCGCCCACCTGATCCGTTATGACTCCGTACATGGCCGCTTCCGCAACGAAGTTTTGGCCGGAAATGGAACCATGGATGTGGGCCAAGGTCCGATGCGCATGTACTCCACCTACGACATGGACGAGCTGGATTGGGACGGTGTGGACATCGTCCTGGAATGCACCGGCAACTTCAACGATGGTGAGAAAGCCAAGAAGCACCTGGAACGTGGCGCCAAGAAGGTGCTGATCTCTGCCCCTGCGAAAAACGTGCAGAAAACCATCGTGTTTGGCGTGAACGACGATCAGCTCGAAGCCAACGACAACATGATTTCCAACGGCTCTTGCACCACCAACTGCCTCGCGCCTGTGGCAAAAGTGCTCAACAACGCTTTCGGCATCGAAAGCGGCATCATGACCACGATCCACGCCTACACCGGCGACCAGCCAACACTGGACCGCCGCCACAAGGATCTCTACCGCGCCCGTGCCGCAGCCATGTCCATGATCCCGACCTCTACCGGCGCGGCCAAAGCATTGGGCGAGGTTCTGCCAGAGCTGAAAGGCAAGCTGGACGGGTCCGCCATCCGCGTGCCAACTCCAAATGTGTCCGCAGTTGATCTGACGTTCACGACCTCCAAGGACGTCACCGAAGCGGATGTGAATGCCGTAATGGCCGAAGCTGCAGCAGGTGAGATGAAGGGCGTGCTGGGCTACAACGACCTGCCACTGGTCTCTGTGGACTTCAACCACACCACCGAAAGCTCCACATTTGCAGCGGACCAGACCAAAGTCATCGGCAAGCGTCTGGTGCGTATTCTGGCATGGTATGACAACGAGTGGGGCTTCTCCGCACGTATGGCGGATGTGGCTGCAAAAATGGGCAGCCTCTGATCTCAGCCCCTGAGCAGACAACAACTTGCGCCCCCGGATGGGGTCGGGCATACCAGACCTGACCACCACAATCCGGGGGCGCATTGCGTTATGACCAATCCGATCGCTGTCTTTATTGCTGTGTTTCTGCTGGTAGCATTGGGCGTCGACATGGTGTTCAACAGCAGCGAAGCAGCCCTGTTTCTGGCCAAAAAACTCTTTGACCTGATCGAATGGATGGCCTTCTGGCGGTGACGGTCCGCGTGTTTCGGTGGCTCAGCTTCCGCTGAGCCTGAGGGGGCGTTGCCCCCGTCACATCAAGATGTGACAGCCCCAAATATTCAAACGGGCCAAGAAACGCACCTGCTTCAAATCAGTTTTTAAGCCGATACCCCGTCTTCAACATCCACCACGCCACGGCACAGAGGGCCGCGGTCACCCCTGACACCACCATCAGGCCGAGGTAAGGACTGCTGTCAGACACACCAATCATTCCGTAACGCGCCCCATCAATCAGGTAGAAAATCGGATTGAACCTTGTGATGCCCCGCAACACATCCGGCAAGGCCGTAACCGAGTAAAACGTGCCAGACAGAAACGCCAATGGGGTGACGATAAAATTGGTAATCGCCGCCATCTGGTCAAATTTATTGGCAAAAATCCCGGCCACGATACCAACCGCGCCCATCATGGCTCCGCCCAGAACAACAAAGGCCAAAGCCCAGAGCGGATGCGCGATGCCCTGCCCCAAAACAAGCGCGATCGCAAATGAGATAGCACAGGCGACAAAAAGACCACGCGCCACAGCGCCAGCCAAATAACCCAGAACCATCTCCAGAGGCGCCAGAGGGGGCATCAACGTATCCACAATGTTGCCCTGCACCTTGGCAATCACCAGCGAGGAGGAGGTATTGGCAAAAGCGTTCTGAATAACGGTCATCATGGTAATCCCCGGGATCAGAAAGGTGAGAAATGGCACGCCCATGACATCGCTGCGGCTCGGTCCGATGGCGATGGAGAAAATCAGCAGAAACAATCCGGCGGTGACCAAAGGCGCCAGCAATGTCTGCGTCCAGACAGTGGCAAAGCGCAGAACTTCGCGCCGTGCCAAGGTCGCCAAACCGAGCCAATTCACCCGGCCAAACCGGCGCACGCCCATTTGAAGTTGATGATCATGACCTGATGCGGGCTTTTGCATGGGATGTCCTTCGGTGTTTTAGAGCAGCCGGGTTGTGGCCAATGCGCCATGGCGCGGCGCTGCGGTGATTCTTCGCCTTGTAACTCGGGCTGGGGTGATTAGAATAGGCCCCTGACCAAGAAATGCAGAGGCGGCCTTGTTAGGGGCCGCTTTTCTAGCTGAGGAAGTGACGGATGTCCTGGACCGACGAGCGCGTAGAGCTGTTGAAAAAAATGTGGGGCGAAGGCCAATCGGCCAGCCAGATTGCCAAAGAGTTGGGTGGGGTGACCCGCAATGCCGTGATCGGCAAGGTCCATCGTCTTGGCCTGTCCAACCGCGCGACCAGCTCTGGGGCAAAGGCAGAGGCCAAACCAAAGGCAGACGCAAAACCAAAAGCCGCGCCTAAGGCAAAACCAGCGGCCAAACCTGCTGCAAAGGCCGCCCCAAAAGCGGAGCCAAAACCAGAGCCGAAAACCGAACCAGCAGTGGCCGCGAAGCCTGCCCAGCCTTTGCGCAAAGCCATCATCCCAGCCGGACAGCCGCTGCCTCCACAACCGTCGGCAAATGAAATCAGCCCAGAGGCGCTGGCCAAGGTCAACGAGGTAGAGAAAACCGCCAAAAAGCTGACCCTGATGGAGCTGACCGAACGTACCTGCAAATGGCCAGTGGGCGATCCTGCCACATCTGATTTCTGGTTCTGCGGCCTGCCGGTTCAGGCCGGGAAGCCCTATTGTGAAGCCCATGTTGGCGTGGCTTTCCAACCGATGAGCGCACGCCGCGACCGCAAACGGTAACACCGCGCCTCAAATAGATGCAATTCACGTCATGGCCCCGCTTTTTGCGGGGCTATTTTTATGCGTAGCGTTGCGCGCAACTTATAGTTTAAATGCATGGGCAACAAAAAGAGGCTGAGCCATGTCCGGGCTTCTCTATGGGGATATCACCTGGCGCGAAGTTATCGCGGTGCTGCTGATTTCACTCACGCATATTGGTGCCACACCATTTCTCAAACGGTTCCCGAAGGTGTCTCGCTGGCTTTTGGATTTCAGCTCTGGCATTGGTTTGGGCTATGCCTTCCTCTACCTGCTGCCTAAAATCGCAGTGATGACTCAGGAAGTGGCCGTGCAATATCCTGATTTTGGAGCCATTTTTGAGCATCAGCTCTACATGTACCTGATGGCGGGTTTCCTGATCTACTATCTCGTCGACTTCAAACAGCACGACAACCGCCCTGCGCGTTTCGCCTTAACGCTCAACGCCGTCTCATTTGCCACCTACAACGTGCTGATCGGCATCACCATCACCCATTTCGAGAGTGATTTCACCACTGCCTATGCCGTTGCGGTTTTTGTGTTTTCCATACACCTCTTTGGCGTGAACAGCTTTCTGCATCGCGAATACCCCAAGGACTTCGCGCGGTGGATGGCGCCGCTCTTCATGACCGGGATGTATCTTGGCTGCATCCTGGGCAACCACATCGAAAAAGGCCATCATTACCAATCGGTTGCGACCGCCGTAGTGGGGGGCATTATCATCATCCTGTCGATCCGCCTCAAACTGCCACCAAGGGCTCGCGTGAATGTTGTGGCATTTCTGATCGGCGTGGCGTGCGCAGCCGCCGCCACCGCCGGATATATGGTCATCTGACAAAGCGTTAGGACGCAGGCACTGTCTGTCCCACCTCAGGATGGGCTTCAAATTGCGCTTTCAACTCTTCGGCGCGCTCAAAGAATGCGTTGCGCACCTCAGCAGCATAGGGATTGGCCACCTCAATCGCATGTAGCACCGTTGGCGGATCATCCTGCACCATGCGCACAGCTTCACGCAAAAGATCAAAGCTCGCCGTGGTCAGGCGCTCTGGCATCGGCCCCAAATCAGAAAGTACTTTGCCGATCATATGAGTGAGCCCTTGCACCACAGCCAACTCACGATCATGGTCCTGGGCGCTTGTCACCAACACTTGCAAACCACGCCGCCGCAATACTGCCGCCACGCGACGCCATTTGGAGCCGCGCACCGGGCACAACGCGATCTTATGTCCAGCAATGCCACTCCGCGCACTTTGAGGACCAAACAGCGGATGTGTGCCCAGAATCTCAACATGCGCGGGCAAGAGGCGCTGCATGTCCTGCATGGGCGCAACTTTGACGGATCCAACGTCTACCACCAATGTCCCCGGCCTCAGATGCGGCGCCAACACCCGACAGACATGCGCCATCGCGGAAACAGGCACCGCCAGAATGACAATGTCGCTCTGCGCCACCTCTGCCAGCCCCTGCAATGTCAGGCGCTGCCCATCAGGCAAGACGGCCCGGCTGTAAAGCGGGTCACAGATGGTGAGTTTGTTCCCCTGCGCCAATTCGCGTGCGATAAGGCGGCCAAATCCGCCAAATCCAACCAGCCCAACAGAAGGCTGCTGCGCCTGCTCCACTGAATGTGCGCGCTCAAATGTCTGTTTCAGTCCCATGATAGAGGGTCCCTTTTATAGGGCCTCGTCCTCAGGGGATGGATTGTCTGGAAGGTTTTTTGGCTTCATCCCCGTCAAACGCGGCGAATGAAGATGCAAAAGACCCCGCCACTATGTGGACAGGGGATAATAGATGCCAAAAAAGATGCCTTCAGTGTTCATGCGCGTTTGGTCGCACAGCCAGACGACCGCGTCAAGACACCTCAGACATCCCGCCCAACGGCGCTTTGACATCCAACCGCCGCACATAGAGCGCACAGAGCAAAGACAGCACGACACAGGTGATCATCAGAGCCATGCTTAAAACCACGCCATTGTCTGGCGTCAATAAAGCCCCGCTCACACTGGTCAGGACCGCTCCCAGCGCCACGCTCAACGCTCCCGACAGACCTGACGCGCTTCCGGCAAGTTGCGGACGTACGGACATTGCGCCACTGTTGGTGGCGGGCAAGGTCAACCCATTGCCAATACCAACAAAAATCACGCCTCCAACGAAACTGAAAGGATGCACCACCCCCAAGCAAGTGACCAGAAACCCGATGGAAAGCCCGCTCAGCGCAACAATCCGCCCCGCAATCATCAACCTCCACAGAGGCACCCGCTTTCCCAGCCTTCCGGAAAGAAACGAGCCAAAGGAAAATCCAATGGCAATGGCGCCAACGGTGATACCCACCACCGCAGGCCGCAAACCAAAGACCTGCGCCCCAACCAACACAGCCGCCGTGATGTAAACGTAAAACGCTGCGACAGAAAAACCGCTGCACAACGCATATCCCCAAAACCGGCGAGACGTCACAAGTTGGGGGTAGCTGGCAAATTGAGATCGCATCGTTGGCGATTTCTGAAGATTGGTTTCCCCCAGATCCCGCCAACACAAAAGCCAAAGACCAACACCTGCGAAGAGGTAGACCGCAAAATTCGCGCGCCAGCCAAAGGTCTCATGCAAAAGACCGCCCAGCGCAGGACCGGTCATGGGGGCAATAGCCATCACCATCGAAATATAGCCAAGCTTACTGGCGGCCTCCTGCGGCCCATGCATGTCGCGCACAACCGCACGGCTTAACGCGATGCCAACCACGCCTGCGGCTTGTAAGATACGCCAGCACAAAAAGCTTTCTATGCTCTGTGCCAGCAAACATCCCGCAGAGCCAAGTGAAAAAACAGCCAACCCATAGAGCATCATCGGGCGGCGTCCGAAACGATCCGACATCGGGCCCAAAATGATCTGCAACACAACCGTCGCCGCCAAAAATCCCCCCATGGCCAGATTGGCCACAGCATAGGTCGCGTCAAATTCATCCGCGATTGTCGCCAGCGACGGCAAAAACATATTAAGCGAAAGAACCGAAAGTGCGGTCAACAGAACCAAAGTGTTCAGATGCGGCGGGGTTGCACCTGCTTGAAGCAGTCTCAATTGCCCCCTCCCAAAAGCTTGAGCAGCCCCTTTTTCGCTTCATTTTCAAGCTTGTCTTTCAAAGCGTCTTCGGTGGATTGACCTTCCTTGGCCTCAAGACCCAGCTCTTTTTCAAGCGCTTTCACGGCATCGTCTTCCACCGCTTTTAGTTCCTCATCAAAACTCCCTTTGATCGCCGCTTCCAAATCGGGAACAATACTCGGGTTGTCCCAACTGCCCCGGATTTTAACCGGCACAATCACCGCGGCTCCCTCTGAGCCCTTCAGTTGTGGCGTGAATAGATAATCAATTGTGCGCAGCCCCAGCCCCACGGTGCCCTTCCCCGTCGCAGCCAACCTTGGCAGCGACATCGCCAGATCCTCGTTTAACAAAACACCGTCGGAAATTGTCCAACTGGCGGACATGGTGTCAAAAACCGTGGTCCCCCCGGTCACATCCCCCCGCAACAATCTATCCAAATCGATCCCTTCAATTGTACCGCGACCAATGCGAATTGTCCCGTCTCCACTCAGCCCGTTCATCAGAGCATCCAAACTCTGCCCAGAGCTCAAAAACCGCGTGTTCAAATCTGCCTTACCGGTAAAACTGTCCACATCCGCCGTTGCCGTCAAAAAGGGTTGCAACGCGATCTGGCGCACAGTCAGATCGCCGCGCACAGACAATCCACCACGGTTGTTGGCAACAAACGTGCCCCCCACAGTGCCGTCATAGGCTGCCATCTCTGCAATCGTGACCACCGCACGCGCGCGGTCAATCTCGACCGTCGCGCGGGTGCGCCCCACCTCGACACCGTCAAACGACATACTCTCAGCCGCAAAACTCACCGTGCCATTGACCAGCCCCAAAGCGCTGGCATTAATTTCATCCGTGGACCAACCGCCCTCCCCCGCAGAAGATGTCTGTGCTGCTTCGCCCGTCTCAGAAGACGCGAAAGCAAGTCGGTTGGTGGCAACCTGCGCCTTCACATATGGCGGGGTCACCGCGAGATCCACATCGGCCTGCACCGTCAGTGCGTTGCCCAGCGCTTCCAGCGTCCCGCCCCGCAGCGAAAACTGTCCTGCGCCCGTCAAAGTCACATTGCCAGACGCGGCCACAGGCCCCTCGGGGCCTGTCGTACCAAGCGCGGCAAAGAAAGCTGCCGCATCCGGTGCCGCGAGGCGCAATTGCCCGCTGGCTTCTGGTGTCAGGCCGAACCGCCCGTCAAACCCCGCACTGCCTCCAGCAGAGGTCAGGGTGATCGCCACCGAAGACAGCTGCCCCCGCAGCAAATCCAACGGCGCCGCGACAGAGGCCTCCATTTCAATCGCACGACCAAAAGGCGCGGCCTGTAGCGTCACATCTGCCGCTTTGTCATGCGACGGCCAGCGCATCTGCATGGACAGGCCGGAAAATTCATGACGTGTGCCGCCGTGCTCCAGATAACGCACCCGCGCATCTTTCATCACAAAACGCTCCAGCGCAAAGTCCTGTAACGCAACCCCGCCACTCTCGGTGCTCTCTGCATCTGGTGAAGGGGCCGGCGCATCCGCAGAGACACCGCTCAGGGTCCAATTAACGGCACCTTCCGCGTTTTTCTGCAAAAGCACATCCGGCGCGTCCAGCTCGATGTTCTTGATCCGCACCGCCCCGCTCAGCGCAGCCATGACATCCACGCCAATCACCGCTTTTTTCGCAGAAAACATCGGTCCCAGATCCGACCACGGCGCATTGGCAAATTGCACATCTTCGGCGCTGATCCCCAAGACCGGATACCAACTGATCCCAACCGGGCCACCAAAGCTCAGCTCCCGACCAGTCTGCGCTTTCACCTGATCTGCGGCCAATTTGGCAAGTTTTTCCCCCGGCAGCGCCACGACAAGCACAACAGCGCCAATCAGCAAAACAACAAACGCCCCAATCAATCCACGGATCAGCTTCATCACGGATCTCCTTTTCTGCTCAGAGAGAGCCTATGCCTGTAAAAGCCGACTGGCAATCACCCCGACCGGGGTGCCAGCCCCCTTACGCACAAGAAATCCCAAAGCGCCGCGATCCCCTTTGCCAAACTGCGCGCGCTCGCCTATATGGGCGCCATGTCCAGCAATCCGCCAGAACTCCGCCCCGACTTGGCAAATGCCCGCATTCATCAGGATGCCCGCGCCAGCGATCTTCGCCCCGGCCAGCCGACCATCGGCATGGTGTCCCTCGGCTGTCCCAAAGCCTTGGTGGACAGCGAGCGTATCCTCACGCGCCTGCGTGCAGAGGGCTATGGCATTTCCCCCGACTATTCCGGGGCCGATGCGGTGATCGTGAACACCTGTGGATTTCTGGACAGCGCAAAGGCAGAAAGCCTTGAGGCGATTGGCGAAGCCATTCAGGAAAACGGGAAGGTGATTGTCACGGGATGTCTGGGCGCGGAGCCTGAATACATCACCGGTACACACCCCAAAGTCCTCGCCGTGACCGGCCCGCATCAATATGAGCAGGTGCTGGACGCCGTACATGGCGCCGTGCCTCCCAGCCCTGATCCTTTCATCGATCTGCTGCCCGCCAAGAATGTTTCCCTGACACCGCGCCACTACAGCTATCTGAAGATCTCTGAAGGCTGTAATCACAAATGCAAATTCTGCATCATTCCGGACATGCGCGGCAAACTGGCCTCGCGCCCAGTTCATGCGATCCTGCGCGAAGCGGAAAAGCTGGTGGACAATGGCGTGCGCGAACTCTTGGTGATATCTCAGGACACCTCTGCCTATGGGCTGGATCGCAAATACTCCACGCACCCATGGAAAGATCGTGAGGTGCGCAGCCACATCACCGAGCTGGCCCGCGAGCTGGGCCAGTTTAACGCCTGGGTGCGCCTGCACTACGTCTACCCCTACCCGCATGTGCGCGAGCTGATCCCACTGATGGCGGACGGTCTGATCCTGCCCTATTTGGATATCCCGTTCCAACACAGCCACCCCGATACGCTCAAACGCATGGCGCGTCCTGCCCATACGTCCAAAACGCTGACAGAAATCGCCGCATGGCGCGACATCTGCCAGGACATCACCCTGCGCTCCACCTTCATCGTCGGCTACCCCGGTGAAACCGAAGAAGAGTTCCAGCATCTTCTGGATTGGATGGACGAAGCCCAACTCGATCGTGTGGGCTGCTTCCAATACGAAAATGTCGATGGTGCGCGCTCCAATGATCTGCCCGATCATGTGCCTGCTGAGGTCAAACAGGAGCGCTGGGAACGCTTTATGGAGAAAGCTCAGGCGATCTCTGAGGCCAAACTTGCGGCAAAAGTCGGCCAGACCATGGAGGTGCTCGTTGATGACATTGACGCGGACGGCATCGCCACATGTCGCACCAAAGCAGACGCACCGGAAATTGATGGCAACCTGTTCATCGATGAAAACACCGATGGGCTCAAGGTGGGCGACATTGTGTCCGTTGAAGTTGATGAAGCCGGTGACTACGATCTTTGGGGACGGCGTCTTTGAAGGCGCAATAACCACTTGCGCCAAAGCTGCGCCGTCACTCTCAAGGAGACGGCGCAATGCCTCAGGAAACACGCATTCTTTACAACGCAGACTGCCCTGTCTGTAATGCCGAAATCTGCCACTATCGCAGTTACAGCGAAGACAACGGCATCACACTTGGCTTTGATGACCTGAACACAGAAGCCCTCTCAACATGGGGCCTTGATGCAGACATAGCGGCAAAGCGCCTGCATGTGGTGCAGGATGGCACGCTTTATGATGGCATTCCTGCCTTCATTGTCCTATGGCAGGAGATGCCAAGATACCGCTGGCTCGCGCGCCTTGTGAGCGTGCCGGGCATTCGGCATGGGGCCATTCTGATCTATGATTATCTTCTCGCCCCAACGCTTTACGTCTTTCACCTCAGAAGACAGCGCAAAGCAGATAAAACACTCTCTCAGTGAGAATTGCGCAAACCGTCAAACAGCGACTTGTGCATACAGAACTCTGGAGCCCCCTCTTGACGCGCAGAGGGAGTTCCCAACCAATGCTGACACTGGTCCACAAATGGGCAGGTGCGACACCGCGTGATCATTTCCGCATAGCCCTGCGCGCTCAGTGTATTCTCGGCCATCGCTTCGCTCAGTGAGACCCCGACAGCGCGCGCCACGCTTCTCGTAAGCCAGAAATGCACCTGCGGGTCGCCCAACGGCACAACCGTTCCCATTATCCATGCGCCTCCAGCGCTTTTTTTAATCTGTCAAATCGCGTCCGGTTCACACAGGCGCTCGGCGCGATGTCTTCGTGTTCGGGTCCCTCAAGCGCATGGCGGCCCAGCCATTTTTGGCAACCTTCTCCCCAGGCACAGCTGCGACACTGCTCCACCATGGCGGCCCAATCCGCCTGCGACAGCTCAGACCTCTCCATAGCAGCCACAAGATCCGTCTGCGTCAGCTTCGCCATGCGCTGCGCCAGCCAGAAGTGTTTATTCCGATCTCCAAGAGGTTTCATAAATACGCTTTCCACTCATAAAATCAACGACTTGTGCCACAGCCTTTACGTGTCACCTTTGAGCCGCATCAATAAATCACCGTTGCGGCAGTAGTTCGGGGGGCGCTCCATCGGCACCTCTCGACGTAAAAGCCCGGCGCAGTGCTGCGGGGCATCACATCCACAACAGCGCGCAACTGCATGAGAAATCTCATCCATTGTAAGCGCACCGGATATGGCACTGTCTTGAAGATCTACACCCACACGATGCGCCATATCATCAAACAGCGCCGTGTGGCGGCGCATCTTTTCTCTCTGCGGTACAGGCGTGGTCATGCCGATCTCTCCCGATCACGATGACCCAAGCCTATCAAAGCGCGCAGGCGCCGCCCTTGACTTGCATCAACAGACGAGGACCGCGCTTTCCACACCTCATGTTTTAAGGGATTTTCAATCGATCCACTGGAGCGCTTAAGTCGTTGAAAACCGGAACATAAATCGACTCAATACACCCCAATCCATTGATAGGAATCGAAAATTTACACAGAATTAATCGATACAAAAACCCGTCCAACCGATTGAAATAATGACTTTATTTCAGGGTATCAAAATAAGCACGCACACAGTCCTGAACCCGACGAAACCGGTCTCCGCCAAGCTTCACGCCACCATACCAGCGCGTCACAACAACGATATGATCGCTCAGCTCTTCACGCTCCAGCATGCGCAAGATCACAAGTCCCGCACCGCTTTCACCGTCATCCCCCTTCAAAGGGGTGCCATCGCTCAGCAAAGCTGCCCAGGTGTTGTGGGTCGCTTTGGCAAATTTCTTATTGCGCTTAAGCTCCTTGAGGAACTTATCCACAGCCTTGCGATCTGTAACAGCCCCACCGGACACCGCGTATTTGCTGCCGCGGTCTGTCACCACATTGGTCAGTTGCAACACCTGCCTAAAGCCCCGCAGCCGTTTGTCTCACAACACTGATCCGCGCGCTGTTGGGCGGGTGTGTGCCCAAAAACTGGTTGCCTGGATCCGGCGTGCGCTCAAAGAAATTCACGCCGATAAGCGGGTCATAACCGGATTTATGGGTCAAAACCGTGCCCAAACTGTCCGCTTCCAACTCATGTTGCTTGGAATAGGAGCGCGCACCAACTGTGGCACCAAGATCCATCGCAGCCTGCACAGAGCTCGCATCGCCCCCCGCCGCCGCAATCAGCAAGCCTCCCGCCAGCGCACCGAAGCTGGCGTTGGTCTGCTGGCGCGCAATATGGCCACCAATGTGATGTGCCGCTTCATGCCCCATGACAAAGGCCAATTCATGCGCGTTACGTGTTTCGGCGATCAGGGGCGCGGTGAAAATGATCAACGGGCGACCGTTTTTATCCAATGTTTGATAGGCATTGGCGATCTTGGTCTCTTCTTTGTCCACCGAAATCAGATAGTCACAATTGGTGCCACTGGTTGTGCGTGCTTTGCATTCGCGCTCCACAATAGGCTCCATCCGCGCCTTGATCGGCGCCAGACGCGACACCGCCTGACTGTAGCTGATTTTTTCAACCTTCGGCTGTGGCGCAGCCTGTGGGCCCGGCTGAGGAGACGGAGATGTTGTGGTCGAAACACAGGCTTGCAACACCAGCCCAGCAAAAACCAAAGCGCCAATCGCTCGATTGCGGTTTGAATGGACCATGAAACCCTCCTGTCGCACCGTCGCTGCGCAAAACAGTGACGTTTCGGTTGAATTTAGGCCCCCTGCCCAAAAGACGCCAGTGGGAAAAGCTTGCACCTTTGCCCCCATGCGTTAGGCTGAGCTTATGTTCAGCATCGAGCACGAATTTGACTCCACCGTTGTGACACTCGTTGACGAGGGAACGGCTCCCTTGGGCGAAGATGTGGTGATCCACATGTTCGAAGACTGCGTCACAATCGAACAATATGACGCCCGCACAGACCGAATGCAGAAAATCACCCTGTCCAACACGCAGGTGCAGGATCTTGCCGCGGCCTTGGATCTGCCCGAGGGGGTTTACATGCTCAAAAGAGAGCCAAGCTGACCCACAACTTCACGGTCCGTCAATGCGAAACACCTTGTCGCGGGATGTCGCTCCGCGGATCAGGGTGAGCCGCGATTTTGCAAGACCCAGATGCTTGGCCAACAGCTTTTGCACAGCCACATTGGCCTTTCCATTTTCAGGAACGGTCGTGACATAGACTCGCAGGACATCGCCGTCCTGCATGATCCGGTTGCGCGACGCCTTCGGTGTAACACGTACAGCGATTTCTGCCCCAACAGCCATAGGCGGCTCGATTTCAGCACCCATGTGCCTATCCCTCCTGTAACGGCGATTTACATTCCACAATCTCAACGCATAGGGTAGCCCTCGCAGCACAGTGGGAGAGAGAAATAATGGCGCAAGGCACCGGCTTCTTTTTTGATGAGAAATGCTTCTGGCACAGCGGTGGCAACTACGCGCTGACATTGCCCGTTGGCGATTTGGTGCAGCCTCTCGCCGCTGGCGGCCTGCCCGAGAGCCCTGAAACCAAGCGACGCCTTAAAAACCTGATGGATGTCACAGGGTTAAGCGCCGAACTGCACCTACGCTCTGCCCCTGCGGCAACCGATGCGATGCTGGCTAGAGTGCACCCTTCTGATTTTCTGGAAAAATTCAAATCCGTCTCCGACGCGGGCGGCGGTGAAATCGGCCTGCGCACACCTTTTGGCAAAGGCGGCTATGAAATCGCCGCGCTTTCCGCAGGGCTGGCCACCGAAGCCGTGCGCGCCGTCGCTACGGGTGATCTGCAAAACGCCTACGCCCTCTCCCGCCCCCCAGGGCATCATTGCCTTCCGGACTGGCCGAATGGGTTCTGCCTCTTGGCCAACATCGCAATCGCCATCGAAGAGGCCAAAGCACAGGGACTGCTACAAAAAGTGGTGGTGCTGGATTGGGATGTGCACCATGGCAACGGCACGGAAGCGATATTTTATGACCGCGACGACGTGCTGACCATCTCCATGCATCAGGAGCACAATTATCCTCTGGATAGCGGCGACATCACAGATCGAGGGCGCGATGCCGGCCTTGGGGCCAATATCAACATTCCCCTGCCCCCCGGTGCAGGACACAACACATATCTCTACGCCATGGAACAGATCGTGCTGCCAGCTCTAAAAGCCTATCAGCCGGACATGATCATTGTCGCCTGTGGCTTTGATGCAAGCGCCTTTGATCCGCTCTCCCGCATGCTCGCCTCCGCCGACACTTTCCGCCAAATGACCAAACAGATCATGCGCGCCGCTGAGAACCTCTGTGACGGAAAGCTGGTTTTGGTACACGAGGGCGGCTATTCTGAAGCCTACGTGCCATTTTGTGGCCATGCGGTCATTGAGGAGCTCGCAAGCTCCGATATCCGCGCCGAAGACCCAATGGCCGCCGCCCTCGCCAAACGCCAGCCAAATGCCCGCGTCGAAGCATTTTTTGCCACATTGGTCGATGAGATGGCCAAAACTTTTGCCAGCCCGCCCGGTTGAAACCCACCCGCGCCACGCCACATACGAAACAACCTCTGAGGGAAGATCACATGCCTCAAGCCAACACTGCTGCGCTGGACTTTCTGCTGAGCCGCCGCTCACGCCCAGCAAAGACACTAACCACACCTGCCCCCACACGTGAGGAGCTGGCTCCTTTGCTACAGGCCGCTCTGCGCAGCCCCGATCATGGCAAGCTGGAACCATGGCGTCTGATCGTTCTGGAAAAACCAGCCTTGATCCGGCTTGGCGCTTTGGCCGCAAAGCGTGGAGAAGACTTGGGTCTGGAACCTGAGCAGATCAGCAAGGCACAGGATCAGTTTGCCAATGCTGAGTTGGTCGTCGCCGTGATCGAGGCACCAGTGCTCAGCGAGAAAATTCCTGACATTGAGCAAAGCTATTCTGCCGCCTGCGTCTGCCTGCAACTCCTGAACGCCGCACTGGCCGCCGGATGGGGCGCGAATTGGCTTTCCGGCTGGGCAAGCCACGACCGCAGCTTTGTCGAAACCGGCCTGGATCTCAGCCCGCGTGAGCGTGTTGCGGGTTTCATTCACATCGGCACAGAAAAAGCCACGCCGCCAGAACGCCCACGCCCTAATATGGAGTCCAAAGTGACATGGCTCTCAGCCTAGCAATCACCTCTTTCGGCAAAACACTGTCTCAAGTCGGAGACCCGCGTTTCCGGCGGGTCTTGTTCAAGGGTATTGGCCTGACTTTTGTTTTATTGATCGCCGTTTACACAATTTTCTTGATGTTTCTGAACTGGATTGGCGCAGGCCAGACAGTACAAGAGCTGGTGGGCAACATTTCTTGGGTTGGAGATGTCTTCACCTTCGCCTCAATGCTGCTGATGATCTTTCTATCCATCTTTCTGATGGTGCCCGTCGCCTCTGCCATCACATCAATGTTTCTGGATGAGGTGGCCGACGCAGTAGAAGATCGCCATTATCCGCATCTATCTGACGTGCCAAGCGTCGGATTTTCCGAAGGTTTAAAAGACTCGGTCAATTTTCTTGGCGTGCTGATCGCGGCCAATATCTTTGCGCTCTTGCTCTATGTGATCTTCACGCCCTTCGCGCTTTTCATCTTCTGGGGCTTGAATGGCTTTCTGCTGGGGCGCGAATATTTCCAACTGGTCGCCATGCGCCGTGTCGGGCGTGCCGAAGCCAAAAAGCTGCGCAAGAAACACATGGGCACCATCTGGCTGGCTGGCACCTTGATGGCCATGCCGCTGTCAGTCCCGTTGCTGAACTTGGTGATCCCAATTCTGGGCGCGGCCACCTTTACCCATCTGTACCATCAACTGGAGCCGTCGCAGGGGCATCACCCATCCGATTGAACCAGTCAAAGTCGCGAATGGAAATCACACCGGATGTGATGATGAAATAAAGGCCAACCCACATCACCGCCGCCGCAAGCGTGGTGATTTTGGCTTTGGTTTTCAGATGGTGATTTTCCGGCGCGCCCGCATGCGTGCCGGGCACAACCTCTCCCAGATCTCCTTGCGTCTCAAGACGAATCGGAATGACGATGAGAAAAGTCATGAACCAGAGAACCGCATATAAAACGAGGGCAGAAGTGATGGTCATGGCGCGCTCCTAAAAAATGACAACGGGCGTCGCCGCCCGCTGAAGCTGTTACACAGCTTCGCAGATCTCAGACCTGCTCAAGCTCCACAAGACATCCGTTGAAGTCTTTTGGGTGGAGGAAAAGCACGGGCTTGCCATGGGCGCCGATTTTTGGCTCCCCACTGCCCAGAACCCGTGCGCCTGTGGCTTTCAGATGGTCACGCGCCGCCAGAATGTCATCCACTTCATAACACACGTGGTGAATGCCACCTGAGGGGTTCTTCTCAAGGAACCCATTGATCGGGCTGTCTTCTCCCAATGGGTAAAGCAACTCAATCTTGGTGTTTGGCAGCTCGATGAAGACAACGGTCACACCGTGATCCGGCTCATCCTGCGGTGGGCCAACCTTCGCGCCAAGCGCATCGCGATACTGGGCGCTTGCGGCTTCCAGATCTGGCACGGCAATGGCCACGTGGTTCAATCGTCCAATCATCTCATTCTCCTCCGAAGGTCGCTGTAGTCCCGCTCGCCTGCCCTTATGAAAGCTGCAACGCCCCTGTGCAAGCGACAGGGCGTCGCGTCTGCCCTTAACCCTTCGTTAGGCAACCTCCGACTAGCCTATGCGCACGTTTCGGTATCAGTTTTTCGCTTCCCGAGGATCTCAGACATGAACGACCACTCGCCTTTCTCATCGCTGACCACCCCCTCCGCCGCGCGCCCGCTGCTTGGCATGACGGTTCTTGTGGTCGAAGACAGCCGTTTTTCATCTGATGCGCTGCGCCTGATGTGCGTCCGCTCAGGTGCCCGGATCAGACGCGCAGACTGTCTGACCTCCGCACGCAAACATTTGAAAACCTATTTGCCCACCGTCGCGATTGTCGACATGGGCCTGCCGGATGGCTCTGGCGCAGAGCTGATTGCAGAGCTGGCCGAAGCCACACCAAGGGTGGAATTGATCATCGGCACCTCCGGCGATGATTTTGCCGAAGACAGCGCTCTGGCGGCTGGTGCGGACGGCTTCATTGCCAAACCTTACGGCAGCCTTTCCGCCTTTCAACAAGCGATCCTGTCGCGCCTGACGGATGCCTATCGGCCCACAATTGCACGTGTGGCTGACAATGAAGCCGTTCAGCCTGATCCTGTGGCCCTGCGCGATGACCTCCTGCATGCTGCAGACACGCTTAAGGCCGACGATACAGATCTCGTAGACTATGTGGCACAGTTCCTCGGGGGCCTCGCCCGCAGCGCAAACGACACGCCCCTCCTGCAAGCCGCACAGGCGGTCGAAACAGCGCGCAAAGCCGGTCAGCAGGCGCAGCCAGACGTGGCGCATCTCCAGACGCTCATTCAGGATCGGCTGGACGCCACCGCAGCAGTCTGATCCGCAGCGTCGCAACCAAGAACATCAACAGGCCCTCACCACCTGCGGGCCTTGATCACACTTTAAGAAATCCCGTGTCTTTCATCCCTGCTTGGGATCGCTGGCAACCCGAACAAGCTGGGTCATATCACTCAGCCGCTCCCGCTGCTGCCCCGCATCATCAAAGTTGCCGGGCGACAGCCAGACATCAAAAGCGCTCCTCAAAGCCGGCCAGTCTTTGTCAATCACGGCAAACCACGCCGTATCCCGATTGCGCCCTTTGTAGACCAGTGCCTGACGAAACACGCCCTCATAGCTGAAACCAAGACGCTGCGCCGCCCGACGCGACGGGGCATTGAGCGCATCACATTTCCATTCATAACGTCGATATCCCGCCTCAAAAGCCCATTGCATCATCAGAAACATGGCCTCCGTGGCCGCAGGCGTGCCCTGCAGCACCGGCGCAAAGTTGATATTGCCCACCTCGATCGAGCCCGCCTCAGGCGCAATCCGGAGAAACGAGGCCACCCCTGCAAAGCGACCTTTGGTTTTGTCAAAGATCACGTAAAAGAAATGATCAGGGTTTGCGACGGTCTCGCGCACCCAGCGATGGTACTGCGCCGCGGAATGAAACGGCCCATAAGGCATGTAGTCCCATACCCAATCCGCATCCTGATAGGCTCGAAACAACAAAGCGGCATGCGCCTCTGCATTGAGCGGTTCCAACCGCACATACCGGCCATCTAGGATATCTCCCGACGGTCGAGGGGGCGCTTGCCAATTCGGGACAGCAAAGCCCAGCGGCCTTGGCTCTTTCATAGGGTCATTCCTTCGTTTGTCGAAGTAGTGACACAGCCCCCAGCCTGCGCCAAGACCCTTTTCATTTCATGACAATAGCGCCGGGCTGTCCCCAAGGGACATCCCCGGAAACACCGCCGTTTCCAAAGCCTGTCGGCTCAGACCAAAACTCTCCCGGATCGCCCAGCCTGCATAGCGGCGCACATCATCCGTGGGCATCAGATCGCGA
The DNA here is from genome assembly GCF_001458175.1 of Shimia marina. Taxonomy (GTDB): domain Bacteria; phylum Pseudomonadota; class Alphaproteobacteria; order Rhodobacterales; family Rhodobacteraceae; genus Shimia; species Shimia marina. Next base: position 15,117 of record NZ_CYPW01000027.1, on the reverse strand, counting down.
CGCTCAAACAGATCTTCCTCTGCCAAGCCCGGCCATTGCCCAAGCAACCGCCCACCCCGCAACGCGCCCCCGGCCAGAATCATACTGCCACCGGTGCCGTGATCCGTGCCCTTGGAGCCATTCTCCGCCACCGTGCGCCCGAATTCCGTCATCGCCAGAACCGTGGTCTTGCCCCAGACCTCCGCACCCAGTTCGCTTTTCAACGTCAAAAGACTATCACTCAGCCGCTCCAGAGGCCGTTGCAGCGTCTTGGCCTGCCGCGCATGGGTGTCAAACCCGCCAAGTGAAAAACAGGCCACCCGCGCCTCTTCTCGCAACTGCGCCGCCGCAAAGGAGGCCACCCGTTGATGTGCACTCCCTGCACTCTTTCCCTTGGCTGTCATCTGAGCGGCCATCATCTCGTCGAAATCGCCCATCACCTCTGAATCATCAACCTCAATGACGCCACCGCCAGGTGCATCAGAGGCCAGCGCAAAGGCCTGCGCCAGACTACGTGCCATTTCCGGATCACGCTCCATGGTCAACTGCATCAGCCGCGCGCCCTGACTGGACAGAACAAAATTCACATCCGGTGACCAGCTTTCCACCTCCGCTGCCCCGCGGCTCAACAACATAGGATCTGCCCCGATCGCATAGGCGGTGACCATTTCACCACCGGGCATATGCTGCAACATGCGATTGAGCCAGCCATCGCTCTCCCCCGCGCCGCCCAAAGTCGCCGTTCCCGCTTCCAGAAGGTCCTGACCGTCAAAATGGCTGCGCTTATGCCGATAGGGTGTTGAAACCGCCTGCACAATGTCCAGCTCCCCTGCCTGCCACAGCTCATAGAGCGGCGCACAGCCGGGATGTAGCGTAAACCCTTCCGCCAGCATCATCTCTGACGGCGCAGCCTGCGACAAGGTTGGGCGCAGCCGCGTCATCATCTCCGAATTCGGAGGCCGCAAGAAATCCAACCCGTCCATCCCCCCGCGCAGAATGATCACCACCAGCCGGTTCTCTCCCCGCGTGGCGGCAAAACTCACCGGCGTCACCAAAGGGCTTGCGGCGATCGAGCATCCCGCCAGAAGACCGGAGGAGAGGAAACTGCGCCGATTAAACACCGTATCATTCATGTTTCACTCTCCCCTCAAATCCGCTGAAACGCTGGCGACATCAAAACGAGCGCCACGCCTTCCTGCCGGTTTTCTGCCGCCTTGGCCGCGAAACGCACCGCAGCTGGAGCCTCTGGCCCGAGCGCTGTTTGCACAAAGTCGCGCGGATCAGGCAACCGCGTCATCACCGCCGCAGGCGCTGCCAGCGCCCATTGCAGCCGCGCGCCAAGTCCCTGTGCCGAAAGCCAATAGGCATCTGCCTCCTCAAAGCCGTCCGGCCCCAAAGGCGTGCGCCACGGCTGCCCCATAAATCTCAGCGGATGCATGACCAGCCGCATAATCTCTGCCGGCTTGGCCGCCTTCATCCGCGCCTCAGGCACCGCCAAAGCCCGCAAGGCCGAAGACACAAACAGCTCAGGCCGCTTAAAATTCCCCTGCCCGTCTTTCAGCGGAGCCCAGGCTGCGGGATGTTCCAGCAAAGCCTGCGTCACCTCGGCAAGATCCCCATCCGTCTCCAGATAGCGTCGCTGCAGACTGGCGATCAGCTCCGCATCTGGCACGTCACTGACAAAATGACGGGCAAGTTTCCAAGCAATATACCCAGCCGTGTCGGGATGGCGCGCCAAATCGCGCAGCACCGCATGAATGTCATCTAACCCCGCACGTCTCCCGCCATATGTCTTGCCCAGCACCTCTTCCGCGCCCGGCTCTGCACGCTTGTCCAAGAAACGTGCAGGCTTGCCCACGCCCGTTGTGAGTCCGGTCAGCAATTCGGCCAGTTGCCGTACATCCGCCTGCGTGTAATCCCCTGTGACGCCCAGACTGTGCAACTCAAGAATTTCACGCGCCAGATTTTCATTCAGACCTGCAGGGCGTTTGCCTTTCCGGTATCGCGCCGTACGGCTGTTGGGCCCAATAGACACGTCCTGATTCAGGTACACCAACATCTGCGGATGGGTAACAGCCGCAATCAACAGATCCTCAAATCGGCCTGTCACATGTGGGCGAATGGCATGTTCCACATGCGACACTGCGAGATAGCGGTAATAAATATTCTTGCCCGGCGCAGAAAAATGATCTGCCCAAAACGCCACCAACCGCTCCCGCAACGCATCCTGTGTCCAGACGCGACGCTGCAGCTCTGTCATCATGAAACCCAGAATTTGGCCATGCGCCCGCTTGCGATTTTTCTGAAACAACACATCGCGCTTTTCCCGATCGTCACTGCCTTTTTGCGCCTGCCGCACGGCCTGCCGATGCGCAAACAGTTCTGAAATCCGCTCGTAAAACACGTCATCTTTCGGGATTGCAAACTGCTCCGCCGCCACATCCGGCCCACGCAGCTGAGCCATCATCTGCGCGACAGTCTCAGGCCCCGCCACCTCAGGCGACCGGCCATAGCCAAACCGTGTTTGTGCCAACCCGCGATCAAAGCTCATGGTTCAAACCTTCACAAAAAACAGACGGCAGCCGACGGACGCGCCGCTGAAATGAGACGCCTGCTTCAGCATATAATGCGCATTGTAACCTGTGCGCTCACACAGGCCCAAATACTTTCGGACAGGCAACAACCTGCCAGCCTTCGGCGAAAATTGCACAGAAAAAGGGCCACTTTCTCGCGAAAGCGGCCCTTAAATTCACGCGGCGCTGCCAGTTACTCCTGCGGGATCACCCGCAGCCCCAGCTCCATCAGCTGATCGCTGGAAGGATCATTAGGTGCGTTCATCATCAGGTCTTCAGCGCGCTGGTTCATCGGGAACATCATCACTTCGCGGATGTTCTGCTGATCGGCCAGCAGCATCACGATGCGGTCCACACCAGCCGCACAGCCACCGTGGGGCGGTGCACCATAGGAGAAGGCTTTGTAAAGCGCGCCAAAGCGCTCTTTCACTTCCTCTTCGCCATAACCAGCAATCTCAAATGCTTTCAGCATGATCTCAGGCTGGTGGTTCCGGATCGCACCAGAAACCAGTTCATAGCCGTTACACGCCAGATCGTACTGATAGCCTTTCACAGCCAGCGGATCGCCGTTCAATGCCTCAAGACCGCCCTGCGGCATGGAGAAGGGATTGTGTTCAAAGTCGATCTTGCCGCTTTCTTCATCTGCTTCATAGATCGGGAAGTCCACGATCCAAGCAAAAGCAAAGCGGTTCTCGTCGATCAGACCCAGCTCTTTGCCAATCACATCACGCGCACGCCCTGCGATCTTTTCAAAGGCTTTGGGTTTACCGCCAAGGAAGAAGGCCGCATCACCCACGCCCAGACCCAGCTGCTGGCGGATCGCCTCAGTGCGCTCAGGGCCGATGTTCTTGGCCAGCGGGCCAGCGGCTTCCATGCCACCTTCCACTTCGCCGGACTTCAGCTTGGCCTGTGCCTCTTTCACCGAAATACCCAGTTCCTGCGCCACGCTGTCTGCGGTTTTGTCGCGCCAGAAGATGTAGCCCATGCCCGGCAGGCCTTCGCCTTGGGCAAATTTATTCATGCGGTCACAGAACTTGCGGCCACCCCCAGTTGGTGCCGGAATGGCGCGCACTTCGGTGCCTTCCTGCTCCAGCAGTTTGGCAAAGATCGCAAAGCCGGAGCCTGCGAAGTGCTCGCTCACAACCTGCATCTCAATCGGGTTGCGCAGGTCAGGCTTGTCAGAACCATATTTCAGCGCCGCTTCCGCATAAGGGATCTGCGGCCAGCTCTCTGGTGCGTCTACCTTGCGGCCACCGCCGAACTCTTCAAACACACCCGCCAACACAGGCGCGATGGTGTCAAAGACGTCCTGCTGCTCTACAAAAGACATCTCCATGTCGAGCTGGTAGAAATCGGTCGGGGAACGGTCAGCGCGCGGATCTTCGTCACGGAAGCACGGCGCGATCTGGAAGTATTTGTCAAAGCCCGCAACCATCATCAGCTGTTTGAACTGCTGAGGGGCCTGTGGCAGCGCATAGAATTTGCCGGGGTGAATGCGCGACGGCACGAGGAAGTCGCGCGCACCTTCTGGGCTCGATGCCGTGATGATCGGCGTCTGATACTCGCGGAAGCCCTTGTCCCACATGCGCTTGCGCATGGAGGACACAACATCAGAGCGCAGCACCATATTCTCCTGCATCTGCTGACGACGCAGATCAAGGAAACGGTACTTCAGACGGGTTTCTTCGGGGTATTCCTGATCGCCAAACACCATCAGCGGCAGCTCATCTGCTGCGCCGAGGATTTCCAGATCCCGCACGAACACTTCAATTTCGCCGGTCGGGATCTTGTCGTTGATCAGATCCGCGTCACGCGCTTTGACGTTGCCATCAATGCGGATACACCACTCGCTGCGCACCTTCTCCATTTCGGAGAAAACCGGGCTGTCCGGATCACACAGCACCTGCGTGATGCCAAAATGGTCGCGCAGGTCGACAAACAGAATGCCGCCGTGATCGCGGATGCGGTGCACCCAGCCAGACAGGCGGACGGTGTCGCCCACGTTGGATTTGTTCAGGTCGGCGCAGGTATGGCTGCGATAGGCGTGCATGTGCGGCCCCTCTTTCAGGGTGAAAAACATTGGTCGCGCCGATACACCTTTTTGGGCGGCCAAAGTCAAGAGAACTGCGCACGCCTGACCGCAAAAAGCGCCACGTCAGCGCAAGGGCGCTTCCTCAAGCACAGCCAAAATCTCTCCGCGCAGCGCGTTTGTCAGATGCACACGCTCCGCCGCCACCAAATCCGCCACCGTCAGCACAGCCTCGCGCACCACCCCCGCATTGAGCAGGCTTTGACGATAGACCCCCGGCAAACAGCCAGACGCCACCGCTGGCGTGAGCCGCCGCCCATCCGGCATGGTCAAAACCACATTGGTGATCGTGCCCTCACACAATTCGCCGTGCTCATTCAGAAACAGCCACTCCTGAACACCCTCTGGCAAATCGGCACGCGCTTCATCATAGATCGCACGCCGCGTGGTCTTATGCTGCAAAAACATATCATGCGACGACAGCCGCACATCCGAGATCCGGCACACCCAGGGCTTTGGGGCTGCGACAGGCATTTCCGCAGTGGTGATTTCCACGTCCCCCGCCGCTTCAAGCGTCAAACGACAGCGCAACGGGGTCTCGCTCCGCAATGCAGCCACAGCGCGCATCACAGCGGCTTCTGAAAACACAAAACCCAGCGCTTTGGCTGATTTTTCAAGCCGCGCCAGATGCAGCGTCAGACGTGCCACCGCCTCCCCCGGCTCATAGCGAAAGGTCTCAATCAGACGGGTTCCGGCTGGAACGCTCTGGCAAAGCGGGCTTTCCATAGGGCTTCCTCATATTCACTTGGTGCCGTGCTGTCCCAGACAACACCGCCGCCCACATTCAACACAGCCCGCCCGGCCTCCACCATCAGGGTGCGGATCGCCACATTGAAATCGCTGCGCCCATCCGGTGCGGCCCAGCCAATGGTGCCACAGTAGATGTCACGCGGCCAGGGCTCCAGATCGCGCAGGATCTGCATCGCGCGCAGCTTGGGCGCCCCGGTGATGGACCCACAGGGAAACAGCGCCTGCAAGATATCGCTCAGCGTGACGCCATCCTTGAGCTGCGCCGCCACCGTGGAGGTCATCTGATGCACGGTCGCATAGCTTTCGATCTCAAACAGCTTGGGCACATGCACAGAGCCCGGCTGCGCAACGCGACTGATATCATTGCGCAAAAGATCCACAATCATCAGGTTTTCGGCCCGGTTCTTCTCATCGTTGACCAGCCAATCCCGCCGCCGCGCATCTTCCACCGCATCCTCGCTGCGCGGCTGCGTGCCCTTCATCGGGCGCGTTTCAATGCGCCCCTGCGCATCCGTGCGGAAAAACAGCTCAGGCGACCGCGACAGCAGCGTCGGCAACCCCTCTTGCTGCACCAGCGCCCCATGCCCCACCGGCTGGCGCGCCACCAGCGCCGCATAGAGCGCTTCCGGATCGCCTTCGATCTGCGCATCCATCGGAAAGGTCAGGTTGGCCTGATAGATATCCCCTGCGCCGATATAGTCATGCACACGGTCAAAAGCGCTCCGATAGGTGGCGCCGCTCCAGCGCGGCTCAAACGCTTCAAGTTCAAATCCCTCCGGCGCAGGCAGTGCAGCTGCGGCTTGCGGTGCCTTGAAAACCCCAAACTGCATCAGCGGCAATCGCCGGGATTTGGGCAACATCCGCCGCAGACGCGGCTCCAGCACATAGCCCAGCTCATAACTGGCATAGCCCGCAAGCCAAAAGCCCGCCTCCTGCGCCTGTGACAGCACATCAAAGGCCAGCGGCACCTCTTTTGGGTCCGTCACCGAAATCACATGCTCTGGCGCTGAAAACAGCGCCGCATCCCCATTCGGTCCCCTATCAAAGCGAATCTGCACCCGGCTCTCCTGATCGGCGTTTCGTTCTCCCGCCCATATACGTCGCATCTTAGCAGATAACAGGGGTCAAAACCGACAGATCAATACATTTTCCCGATCCCCCTTGCGCCTTGTTCCCCGATGCGTATAACCCACGACAATTTGCGCATTCGGCGACTGCTGCCCGTCGCCATTCAAGCCCGAGGTCCACCATGCCCAAAAGAACCGACATCTCCTCGATCATGATCATCGGGGCTGGCCCCATTGTGATCGGCCAAGCCTGTGAATTTGACTATTCCGGTGCACAGGCCTGTAAAGCCCTGCGCGAGGAAGGCTACCGCGTCATCCTGGTGAACTCCAACCCGGCGACCATCATGACCGACCCGGGCCTCGCCGACGCGACCTACATCGAGCCAATCACGCCAGAAACCGTCGCCAAGATCATCGAAAAAGAACGCCCCGATGCGCTGCTGCCCACCATGGGTGGTCAGACCGGTCTGAACACCTCGCTGGCGCTGGAAGAGATGGGCGTTCTGGATAAATTCGGCGTGGAAATGATCGGCGCCAAACGTGACGCAATCGAAATGGCCGAAGACCGCAAACTCTTCCGCGAAGCCATGGACCGTCTTGACATCGAAAACCCACGCGCCACCATCGTGACCGCGCCCAAGAAAGAAGACGGCTCTGCTGATCTGGACGCAGGCATCGCGCAGGCGCTAGAGGCCCTGGATGACATCGGCCTGCCTGCCATCATCCGCCCCGCCTTCACATTGGGCGGCACAGGCGGCGGTGTGGCGTACAACAAAGAAGACTACATCCATTTCTGCCGCACCGGCATGGATGCCTCCCCGGTGAACCAGATCCTCGTGGACGAAAGCCTGCTGGGCTGGAAAGAATACGAGATGGAAGTGGTGCGCGACAAAGCGGACAACGCCATCATCGTCTGCGCCATCGAAAACGTCGATCCAATGGGCGTGCATACCGGCGACTCCATCACCGTGGCCCCTGCGCTCACCCTGACGGACAAAGAATATCAGATCATGCGCAACCACTCGATCAACGTTCTGCGTGAGATCGGTGTGGAAACCGGCGGCTCCAACGTGCAATGGGCCGTAAACCCCGCCGATGGCCGTATGGTTGTGATCGAAATGAACCCACGCGTGTCACGCTCCTCTGCGCTGGCGTCCAAAGCCACCGGTTTCCCGATTGCAAAAATCGCGGCCAAACTGGCTATCGGCTACACGCTCGATGAGCTGGACAACGACATCACCAAAGTGACGCCTGCGTCCTTTGAGCCAACCATCGACTATGTTGTCACCAAGATCCCGAAATTCGCCTTTGAGAAATTCCCGGGCTCTGAGCCTTACCTGACCACGGCGATGAAATCCGTGGGCGAAGCCATGTCCATTGGCCGCACCATTCACGAATCCATGCAAAAGGCGCTGGCCTCCATGGAAAGTGGCCTGACCGGCTTTGACGAGGTCACCATTCCCGGCCTCAATGTTGGCCCATGGGAAGAAGCGGACGACAAAGCCGCCGTGATCAAAGCGATCAGCCTGCAAACCCCTGACCGCCTGCGCACCATTGCACAGGCGATGCGCCACGGCCTCACCAATGAGGAAATCCACGGCGTCACCATGTTTGACCCTTGGTTCCTTGACCGCATCCGCGAGATCGTCGAAGCCGAAGCAGATGTGCGCAAAAATGGCCTGCCGGTTACCGAAAAAGAGCTGCGCGCGCTCAAAATGCTGGGCTTCACCGATGCCCGCCTTGCCGCACTGTCCGGTCGCGACGAAGACAACGTGCGCCGCGCCCGTCAGAACCTCGGCGTGACCGCCGTGTTCAAACGCATCGACACCTGCGCCGCCGAGTTTGAGGCGCAAACCCCTTACATGTACTCCACCTACGAAACCCCAATGATGGGCGAAGTGGAATGCGAGGCGCGCCCGTCTGAGCGTAAGAAGGTTGTGATCCTTGGCGGTGGTCCAAACCGCATCGGTCAGGGCATCGAGTTTGACTACTGCTGCTGTCATGCGTGCTACGCGCTGACCGAGCAGGGCTATGAAACCATCATGATCAACTGCAACCCGGAGACCGTGTCCACCGACTATGACACCTCTGACCGTCTGTATTTTGAGCCGCTCACCTTTGAGCACGTGATGGAAATCCTGCGTGTGGAGCAGGAAAACGGCACGCTGCATGGTGTGATCGTTCAGTTTGGCGGCCAAACTCCGCTGAAACTGGCCAATGCGCTTGAGGAAGAAGGCATCCCGATCCTCGGCACCACGCCAGACGCCATCGACCTTGCCGAAGACCGCGAGCGGTTCCAGGCGCTGGTCAACAAGCTGGAGCTGAAACAGCCAAATAACGGCATCGCCTCCACCGATGCAGAAGCGCTGAAAATCGCAGAAACCATCGGCTTCCCGCTGGTGATCCGCCCCTCCTACGTGCTGGGTGGCCGTGCGATGGAAATCGTGCGCGACATGGGCCAGTTGGAGCGCTACATCGCTGAAGCCGTTGTGGTCTCTGGCGACAGCCCGGTGCTGCTGGACAGCTACCTGTCTGGTGCCACCGAACTCGATGTGGATGCGCTTTGTGACGGCACCGACGTACACATCTCTGGCATCATGCAGCACATCGAAGAAGCCGGCGTGCACTCTGGCGACTCCGCCTGCTCTCTGCCGCCCTACTCGCTGGACAAAGAGACCATCGCGGAAATCGAGCGTCAGACCCGCGCCCTTGCGCTGGCCCTAAACGTCGTTGGCCTGATGAATGTGCAGTTCGCCGTGAAAGACGGGGACATCTACCTCATCGAGGTAAACCCACGCGCCTCCCGCACCGTGCCGTTTGTGGCCAAATCCACCGACAGCGCGATTGCCTCCATCGCCGCACGTGTCATGGCCGGTGAGAAACTGGCAGACTTCCCCAAACGCGCGCCCTACGTGGAACTGGACGCCACCAAAGATCAACCGATTGCCGATCAGATGACACTGGCAGACCCCAACATGCCATGGTTCTCCGTGAAAGAGGCCGTTCTGCCTTTCGCCCGCTTCCCGGGTGTGGACACCATCCTGGGGCCAGAAATGCGCTCCACCGGTGAAGTCATGGGCTGGGATCGCAGCTTTGCCCGCGCCTTCCTCAAGGCACAGATGGGCGCAGGCATGGAGCTGCCAACCTCCGGCAAGGCCTTCATCTCCGTCAAAGACGAAGACAAGACAGACATGATGGTGGATGCCGCCAACATCCTGATCGGCATGGGCTTCACCGTGGTCGCAACCTCCGGCACAGCATCTTGGCTGACCGAAAAAGGCGTGGACTGCACCAAGGTCAACAAAGTCTATGAGGGCCGTCCAAACATCGTGGATCACCTCAAAGATGGCGACATCTCTCTGGTGATGAACACCACCGAGGGCGCACAGGCGGTCAACGACAGCCGCGAAATCCGCTCCGTCGCGCTGTTTGACAAGATCCCCTACTACACCACTGCGGCCGCCTCCCACGCCGCAGCCCGCGCCATGAAAGCGCGTGAAGAAGGCGATCTGGAAGTGCGCAGCCTGCAAGGGTGAGCCGCGTCTCACGAACGGGCGTAGCGCCGAACATAAACAGTCTCCCAAAGGGCAGCCCACCGGCTGCCCTTTTTCTGTGCCTTGACAGGCCCCAGCCCCCTCCCTAAAACCCGCGCTTTTCCTTAAGGCGCGGAGAGCAGACCATGAGCACCAAATCCCACACTTTGGGCATCGACTTTGGCACCTCCAACTCCGCCGCCGGCGTTGCGGTGGATGGCAAACCTCACCTCATCCGCTTTGCGTCCGGCGAAACCACCCTGCCCACCACCTTCTTCTTTGATTTTGACACCCGCGCCACCCTACTGGGCACCCCAGCCAATCAGGCGCTTCTGGATGGGGCCGAGGGCCGCTTCATGCGCGCACTCAAACGCGTCTTGGGCACCACGCTCATGCATGAAAAGCGCCAGATCCTGAACACCCGTGTCACCTTTGTCGACATCATCGCCCGCTTCCTGCGCCACATCAAACAACAGGCCGAAGCTCAGACCGGCCAGACCTTCAGCCGCGCCCTCTCCGGCCGCCCGGTGGTGTTTCACGGTGCCAATGATCCGCGTGAACAACAGGCCGAAGAGGATCTGCGCGCCTGCTATCTGGCCGCAGGGTTTTCCGAGGTTGCCTTCATGGCCGAACCCGAAGCCGCCGCCATCGCCAATGGTGCGCTCAATCAGCCCGGCGCACTGGGCCTGATTGTGGATATCGGCGGCGGCACCTCCGACTTCACCCTGTTTCGCAGCCACGACAGCGGCATCACCACGCTGGCAAACCACGGCGTGCGCATCGGCGGCACCGACTTTGACCGCGCCATCAGCATTGACCGCGTCATGCCGCTCTTTGGGCGCGGCACAGAGCTGCGCAACCAATTGGGCAAAGGCACGCACACCGCGCCCAATGCCATCTTCAATGATCTGGCCACTTGGGAGAAAATCCCCTTCCTCTACACCGCGCAAACCCGGCGCGCCGTCGAAGACATGCACCGTCAGGCCGAAGCGCCGGATCTGATCGCACGTCTGGTCACCACTCTGCGCGATGAGCTGGGCCATGACATCGCCTTTGCCGTTGAGGCAGGCAAAGTCGCCGCCAGTCTACAAAAAACCGATCCCCAAATCGGCCTCACCCTCATTGAGCCGGGCCTACAGGCCCCCCTGCCCCCCGAGGCCCTGCCCCTGATCCTTGCGGATCACGCGCAGAAGCTGCACAGCGCGATGCAAGGCATCCTCACCGAAACCCAAACCGCGCCCGAAGACATCACACAGGTGATCTATGTCGGGGGCTCAAGCCTCCTGTCGGTGGTGCAAGACACCGCCAAAGCCCTCTTTCCGAGCGCAGATCACAAAGTGGCCGAGGTCTTTACAGCCGTGGCCGATGGTCTCGCGATTGCTGCGGAATCACACATTTAGCCCCTTTTCTCAGCCCGCTTTTTAGGCCTCTCTGCCAATGCCAAAGCAAAGCTTTGGCAGCGAAGCGCCTGTCTCTCTGTTCCTGCGTGTGGCATTTCTCATCAAACGCTCAACTAAAAGGTCAATTGCGAGCACTATAAGAGCACGAAGGCTCTCATAAACCATCTACGATTGCATCACCGCATGCATGCATGCTTCTATGTGACAATGGAAAACATACAGATTTTTATGCCCATTGCATTTGCCATATTGATTTTGACGCTAGCGCTACTCTCCTCGCTCTTCTATTTTCGATTACGCCGCGCCAAGCAGAAAAAACGAGAGATAACCCACAAAGCAGAGCAAGATATTGCCAAAATAAAAGAAGACTTAGAGACACGATTAGCCGAAGTACAGGCTGAGGCAGAACGAAAAGCTCATGCGGTTCAAACCGAGCACAGCAGAGCTTTGGAGCGATACGCTTCCATAATTGACCTAGAGGCTGAAGTAGAAAGGCTCAACGCTCTTGGCCAAAGCCAAGTTGATGAAGCCAAGTCTAGGGTATTAACACTCAATGGCGAAGCTCTTGCAGAACAAGAAAATATTCGGAAGCTGCGTGAAGATTATAAACAAAAACGATCCACATACGATCGCTTGAAAAGCGAACTCGCCATATTCGATGAAAGGTTGGCATTGGCTGAATTGGGTGTCTACGAACCTCATTTTGACTTTGGGGATAGCGAGGCATTCAAGAACGCGATTAAAGGGGTCCGCGATAGCCAAAAAGACATGGTTAAGAGAAAAACGGCGGTTTTTGGTACCAAAGTGTGGACCGTGGATGGCAGTGTGAAGAAAGGCGAGACAATGATAAATCGCGCTGTTCGCATTACCTTGCGGGCTTTTAACAATGAATGCGAGGCCGCCATTGCAAATACACGCTGGAACAACGTGCAAGCAATGGAGAAGCGGATAATTCGCGCACGTGATGCAATAGACAAACTAAATGCATCTAACAACGTCATTATTTCGAATAACTACTTACAAGCCAAATTAAGGGAACTTCGTCTTACTCACGAATACAGAGAGCAATTGAAAATTGAACGCGATGAACGCGCAGAGGTCTCCCGACTACAGAGAGAAGAAAAACGCCTACTTCAAGAAACTAAGGCAGCACAGAAAGAAGAAGAGCGTTACCAACAACTCTTAGAAAAAGCGCGGGCTGAACTAGGCGTTGTCACATCAGCAGCCCATCAAGCTAAAGTCGAAGAGTTGGAACAACTTTTGATCGAAGCACATGCAAAAACTGAACGGGCACAAGCCATGGCGGAAAAGACCAAGAGCGGGTTCGTCTATGTTATTTCGAATATCGGCTCATTTGGGGAAAATGTTATAAAGATTGGTCTTACAAGACGGTTAGACCCGTCGGACCGAGTGCGCGAGCTGGGCGATGCATCCGTGCCGTTTTTGTTTGACACTCATGCCATGATTTATTCCGAAGAAGCCCCTGCGCTTGAGGCTGCGTTGCACAGTGAGTTTGCCGAACAAAGGATTAATGCTGCGAATATGCGCAAAGAGTTCTTTCGAGTAACGCTATCGGAGGTCAAAGAAGCTGTTCAGCGTTTGGCCCCTAATGCTGAGTTTCACACTAATATTGAAGCTCAAGAGTTTTATGAAACTTTGGCAAAGCGAAAGGAACTTGCCAAACAGCTCGCAGAAAATGACGCAAGAGAACTACCTACCGAAATTTAACCTCATAACCTGTCCGAACCTTCGGTGCGGGCAGTGTCGGGAAGTCACAGCATCAATGTCTTGTGAGGCAGGAAGACACAATTACCAAATTTTTCTCCAGCTACAGCTCAGTCCATGATGCAGCTCAAACTTAACCAACCGCTCCGCCAGCGCACGCTGTTGCGCCCGTCCTCAATGCAACAGAAATGGGCCGCGACTCACCGAGTCGCGGCCCTGAAAATCGCACCGCCGCGTTACAGACGGAATACAGACGCGATACCGACGTGAATTTTCAGACCTTTTCCTGCGTATATTTCCGCAGCTCTGTGCGCGCCACCTGACGGCGATGCACCGCGTCAGGGCCATCTGCCAAACGCAACGTACGCATATGCGTCCATGCTGTTGCCAAGGGCGTGTCCTGCGACACACCGGTGCCGCCAAACATCTGCACCGCTTCATCAATCACTTTCAACGCCACATTCGGCGCCACCACTTTGATCTGACTGATCCATGGGGCGGCGGCGCGGGCATCGCCCTGATCCATCATCCATGCGGTCTTCAGACACAGCAGACGCGCCTGCTCAATCTCCATCCGGCACTGAGCAATGATATCATAGTTTGCCCCCAAATGCGCGAGTTTTTTGCCGAAGGCTTCGCGATCCAGCGCCCGCCTGCACATGTGCTCAAGCGCAATCTCCGCCTGACCAATCGCGCGCATGCAATGGTGAATGCGCCCCGGCCCAAGCCGCCCCTGTGCGATCTCAAAGCCCCGGCCCTCTCCCAGCAGGATATTCTCTGCAGGGACGCGCACATTGGTGAATTTGATGTGCATATGCCCATGGGGCGCATCATCCTGACCATAGACCATCATCGGGCGCAAAACCTCGATACCCTCGGTGCCCGCTGGCACCACGATCATGGATTGCCGCTTGTGCACCGGAAGCGAGTCATCCCCGGTTTTCACCATGACGATATAGACTTTGCAGCGCGGATCCCCCGCCCCAGAAGCCCAGTATTTTTCGCCATTTAGCACGTAGTCATCGCCATCCCGTACACAGGACATGGAGACATTGGTGGCGTCTGAGCTGGCCACATCCGGCTCGGTCATCAGATAGGCAGAGCGGATCTCACCCTTGAGCAAAGGCGCGAGCCACTGCGCCTTCATCACCTCTGTGCCGTAGCGCTCAAACACCTCCATATTGCCAGTGTCCGGCGCAGAACAGTTGAACACCTCCGCGCCCAGAGGGGTCTTGCCCATCTCTTCCGCAAAGAATGCATATTCCACCGTAGAGAGCCCGAAGCCTTTGTCAGAATCCGTCAGCCAGAAGTTCCACAAACCGCGATCTTTGGCCTCGGCTTTGAGCCCTTCCAGGATCTCTGCCTGCCGCTCTGTATAGGCCCAGCGATCCCCTTTGCCGATCTCCGCGTGATAGGCGTCTTCCAGAGGCATCACCTCTTCGCGGATCATCTCCTTGACTTGCGCCAAGAGCGCCTCATTTTCCGGCCGCATTCCCAGGAACATCGCTCTTCTCCTCTCAAAATCCTCGCCCCAACATGTCGTGTCCCCTCCACCATTGTCCACGATCTGACCCAGGAAATGACGCAGGGTCTTAAAAATCAGGGGTTCGCGAGACGTTAAAAAGCTCCGCAAAATTTTCTGCAATTTACTACAATTTTTTTCGCCCAAAAATGCATTTCAGGTCTTGCGCCTCCCGCCCCCTCTGAGTAAACACCGCCCCACAGTTGGGGTGTAGCCAAGTGGTAAGGCACCGGTTTTTGGTACCGCGCACCGTAGGTTCGAATCCTACCACCCCAGCCATCAATCCAGACATCAGTGTTTATTGGCCTCAGCGGCTTTGCTAGCGTCAAAAGTGCCCCTAAAAATGCCCCCGCTTTCGGCTCCGTCTGAGTATAGTCAGCAAGGACAGCGATAGGGATAAGTAATGATGGCGCAGGGAAGAGATGCGGAGAAGCCCGGAAGCTTCCCCACCTTGCATGATCATCCTCCCAAACCCAAAG
>NZ_CYPW01000026.1 GCF_001458175.1 Shimia marina | reverse complement strand
GCGATAGGGATAAGTAATGATGGCGCAGGGAAGAGATGCGGAGAAGCCCGGAAGCTTCCCCACCTTGCATGATCATCCTCCCAAACCCAAAGAACGAAGATAAGAAACTCTCTCTCCGAACAATCTCTGACGGATACTATATTCAGAGCAGCGATCCCGATGGCGGACTTCGATATAGTCTTCCAGCAACTCTGGGCGGTCCCGCTCCATCTCATCTAAGCCCTGATAGTTATTTGAGAGCGCTACGATACAGCCCGTCTCAAGCTTACATGCAGCTTTCATGACCGTCTTGAGTTGGATGGCGTGACGGTAGTTGATGAGGAAGCTGTC
>NZ_CYPW01000025.1:56983-60479 GCF_001458175.1 Shimia marina | reverse complement strand
GGATCTGATCCAATGGGCACCGGGCCTGCCCAAAACCCGCTCCGGCAAAATCATGCGCCGCATCCTGCGCAAAATCGCCGAAAACGACTACGCCGCCCTCGGCGACACATCCACACTCGCAGATCCAACCGTCGTCGATGATCTCATCGAAAACCGTATGAATCGCTGACTGTTCCCCGAACTCGGGTGGCGTCAAACCACCCGGGATCACTCCCTGTCGGGCCAGCCTTGCGCTGGCCCTTTTTTTTGCGCGCAATCAAGGCCACGCACGAAAATACTGACGCAGGGTTAACCTCAGGCAAACCTGAATTGAACCATCATTCAGCGCAACCTACGATTGTCACATGAAACACGCGGACCGTCCTCTTCTCGGCATCTTTCTGATGCTGTGCTTCTGTCTGTTGGCACCGCTTGGCGATGCCACAGCCAAACTGCTGTCTGATGTTCTCCCCGTGGGGCAGTTGCTTCTGGTGCGGTTTGGTCTTCAGGCGCTGATCCTGATCCCAATTGTCACCTTGACAGATCGGGACTGGCGGATGCCACCGCGCGTGTTGTGGCTCGTGCTCTGGCGCACATTGCTGCATATCGGTGGCATTGGCTGCATGTTCATTGCGCTGCGGCACCTACCCTTGGCCGATGCCATTGCCATCGCCTTTGTCATGCCTTTCATCATGCTGCTTCTGGGCCATTACATCTTGGGCGAAGAAGTTGGCATGCGGCGGCTCATGGCCTGCGTTGTCGGGTTTCTGGGCACCCTTCTGATCATTCAACCCAGTTTTCTGGCTGTGGGCCTGCCCGCTATCTTGCCGGTCATCGTGGCTGTCATCTTTGCCCTTTTTATGCTGGTCACCCGCCAGATCGCCAAGGAGGTGGACCCAATCACTCTGCAAGCCAGCAGTGGCGTGATTGCAAGCCTGCTGCTATTGCCCGCCCTGGCGATTGGCACGGAACTTGGCCTTGAAGAACTTTCGACAAACCTGCCAGATCCGAGCACTTGGGGTTTGTTGCTTCTGATTGGCGTCATCGGCACAATCGGCCACCTGTTCATGACATGGTCCCTGCGCTACGCCCCCTCAACCACTTTGGCCTCCATCCAATATGTTGAAATCCCGCTCGCCGCCGTTGTGGGCTGGATGATTTTTGGGGAGTGGCCCAATCTTATGGCGACGGCAGGCATTGTCATCACCATGGCCGCAGGGCTCTATGTGATCCTCAGAGAGCGGGCCATCCTTCAGGCGTCTCCAGAAGCTGCCTGACCAGCGCAGCGAGCCAGGCGCGTGGCAGGATCAACAACATGCCCGGGGCCTCAAAGCGCAGCGTCACCGGCCCCAGTGCGGCATTGGACGTGCCGATCATCCCATCTGGTGCAAACGCAATATCATCAATGGGCCATTGCAAGCCGCTGGACTGCCCAACAACAGGCACCATAGGAAACAGCGACACCCGCGTGCCTTTGGTAAGGTCCAGCTGCAAACGCGGCGGGGCCAGACAGACAATATCTTCTGCCCCGATTAAGATCACCCGTTGCCCGGGATGGCGCAGAAGGGTGCTGAAACAGGCCAGCTCATGATCCAGCCGTCCGCCCGAAAACCCAACCCCAAGCACCAAAGGGGCCTGCACATAGCGCAGCACCTTGTCAAAATCCGTGGTCTCCTGCTCCGCCACGGGACACAGCTGATCCGGGGTCAATTGCGCCCGTAGGGACACCGGCAGAGAATCCATATCACCGATCACCCGCTCTGGTGCATGCCCCATGTCCAGACAATGCTGCGCGCCACCATCTGCCGCCACAATCCGCGGTGCCAGGGCCGTCGCCATGTCAAAGGCCTCTCGGTTCAACGGTCCCGCGCCGACCACCGTGATTGGTTCCAAACAGTGAACAATCGCCGTCATAACTTCCGGTTTTCCCCCGCTCCAGAGCCGCCCGCCACATTTTCGCCCAGAAATGATACGCTGATCATCACAGAATCGGTCACGTTTCGTCTTTCCTCTAGTGGTAGTTTGATCGTTGAGTAGTGCAAAGGACCTTCAGAAGATGGTTACGAATAACAAAGTGCTTACGGTTTCTTACGGGACGTTCTCCTGCACCCTTGAAGGGTTTGAGGAATCGTTTGATACCATGAAAGCGATCGCGGAGTATTTCCGGGATCTGGCCGCAGACGACCGTTACTTTGGCGCGGAACCTCCGACGCCCGATGCCGAAATGCTGGCCCGTATCGCCGAAAAGGAAATCGCGCGCCGCGTCAGCGCCCGTCTGGATCATGGTGCCATTGTGCTCAGCGCATCCGACCCTGAATCAGGTGCGCAAGCCAGCCCGCAAGCCGATGCCGTTCAAGCCCCTGCCTCTCAAGCCTCTGCTGCGTCAAGCCCCGTGCAAACACATAGCGCCCCCCCCGTTGTCACGGCGCCTCAGCCTGAAGCAGAAGCCGCAACAACCTCTGTGACGCAAGACGCACCTTCTGAAACGCCTCAGGACACTCAGAGCGCAGAACAACAGGCAGATACGCTCGACACAGACGAACTGACTGACGAACTGACTGACGAACTGGCAGAAACTCCAGAGGCCCCTGCACAGGATATCGCTGAGGACATCACCGCAGAGATCGCCGAGGCCACCATCGAGGACGCGCCCGCCGCTGAACTGCCTGTCACCGACCTGTCCGAAGCCGACATGCCCGAAGCAGTGCTTGAAGAGGCCCCCACTGAGGAGGAAACCTCTCTGAGTGAGGCGACCCTCGACGCCGCACTTGAGGCTGAGCTTGATACAGACATGGGCATCGCCGACAGCGTTCTGGCAGCAGTCGCTGAGGATAGCGTTGCCGAGGACGCGCCTGTTGCCGAGGTGGACGCCAGCCCAGCCCCCGAGAATGCCATGTCAGAGGCGCCAGACGTTGCCCTTGATCTGGACAGCATCGCCGCCGCAGTTTCTGCTGTCGACGCCCTGAGTGACGACCAACTGGCCAGCGATGATGCAGCCGTTCCCTCTGATCTTTTGGTGCTCGAAGACACCATTGAAGACGGCGAAGATCCTTTTGCAGAACCCAGCCCCGTTGCGGAAGAAGACGTTGCAGAAACAGCTCTGGATTGGGAAGACGACGCCCCCGAGTATGAAGAAAACTCGATTGCCGCCAAGCTGGAACGTATCCGCGCTGTTGTGGCACGCGTGGAAACCACGCCCGAAGACACACTCTCCAGCGAGGATGGTCAGCCAGAACTGCGCACCGAAGACCTGTCCCTGACAGAGGCCCCTTCTCAGGCATCTGACGATCTGGCGGAAACGCACGAAGATACTGACGTTGCCCCTCAGGAAGCCTCCGACGTGATCACCCCGGTCAAACCCAAAGTCCGCCCGTTGCGCGCCCGTGTTGTGCGCATGAAAAAGGCGGATTTTGAAGAGGCCGTGGCCGCAGGCACGCTCGAAGCCGAAGCTGTCGAGACCGAGCCAACAGATCAGCCCGCGCCTTCCGCAGACGCCAGCAGCCTGACCCCGGAAGAT
>NZ_CYPW01000025.1:34011-56840 GCF_001458175.1 Shimia marina | reverse complement strand
CACAAGCCCCCGCCGCGTCAAAAGCCACCGCCCGCCCCGAACCGGATCTGTCCCGCCTCATGGCCAAGGCAGACACGGAAATGGAAGAGCCTGCTGGCAAAGGACGCCGCAGTGCCATCGCACATTTGCGCGCCGCTGTTGCGGCAACCCGTGCCGAAAAGCGCGCAGGCAAAACTGGTAAGAGCAAGGATGACACCATCGCCTACCGCGATGATCTGGCCAGCGTTGTGCGGGCTGTGCCCGGCGGCAAAGGCGCAGACGCCGAAAGAGCTGACAAGCCTGCCGCCGCTCCGTTGACACTCGTGCCGTCGCAACGCGTCGACACACCTGAGGCTGCCGCCCCGGAACAATCCGCTCAATCGTCGGCTGAAGAGCCGCAAAAGGCCCCGCGTCGCGTCCCTGTTCGTCCGCGCCGCGTGTCCTCTGACCAATTGGACCGCGCACAAATCGCGCGGCCCGCTGCCCCGGTCAGCTCTTCAAATGCCACATTGAGCGGATTTTCCAAATACGCGGCCAGCATCGGAGCCACCCAGCTGCCCGAAAGCATCGAGGCGGCCGCCGCCTATCTGACCTATGTCGAAGGCCTCAAGCAGTTTTCACGCCCCATGCTGATGCGCATGTCCCGCGAAGTGAATATTCCCCAATTCACCCGCGAAATGGGCCTGCGCAGCTTTGGTCAACTGCTGCGCGAGAAGAAGATTGAAAAGCTCGAAGGCGGGCGTTTCACCGCAAATGCCTCCATCAACTTCAAGCCAGAGGATCGCGAGGTCGGCTGACCTTCGCACCATATCTCATCTCTAAAGCCCGGTCCCCGCGACCGGGCTTTTTCTTTCCACAGTCACTTGAGCAAAAGCCGCGCCTTCAGTTTTTCATCCGGCAACGCACACATGTCAGATCGCCCAAACAACCGATAGCGATTGCGCGCTATCCGGCGATAGATCCAGTCCTGAGCGGGCCCCGGCAAGCCCCGCAAGGGCCAAAGCGCATGCCCAATCCCACCCACAAGAGCTCCGGCGCGGATCATCGCATCCAGAGAGGCATAAGCCTGCCCATCATAGAGCAAAAGCCAGCTTTCAGGATCATCAGGCGACAGGTCATAATGCCCCAACAGCGCGGTGCCCAGCGCGGTTTGCGCCGGGCAGATTTTGAATCGTTCCGCATGATCGAACCGTGCAATCATACGGGCCCCAAAACTGCACAACGCGCAGTCCCCATCCATCACGGTCACCGGCCCGCTGTCCTCAAATGCAGGCACTGCCGGGTCATCCCGATAAGAAAACGGCGCACGCGCGGGGAGTTCTGCCAAAACCTGTTCCTCCAATGGATCAGAGACTGCCCAATCTCTCGGCGCCTGACAATGGGGCAAATCAACGCAAAACGGCGGCACATGAGATGCCGCCGTTTCATTATTTTATTTGATTTCAGCCTATTGCGGATCGTCATCAAAGCGCACTGGATCCGCATCTGGATCCGCCTGCCCGATGCCTTTGAACACCGATTTAAACGGCATGATCCAGACAATGCCCAACCCCACATAAAGCGCCAAAGTGCCCAAAAAGGAATTCGGCGCTATAGTTGTCGCAAGCACCGTTGCCACCAGAATGTAGATCGGCAGCCCCACAACCAGCACCAGCAATGCGACCCGGCGACGTGCTTTGTAACTCAATGCCATATCAGCCTCTCCTGTTTTGGGAGATTACGAGATCAATCCGCAAACGGATCGGTCACAAGAATGGTGTCTTCGCGCTCCGGGCTGGTGGACAGAAGCGCCACCGGACAGTCAATCAGCTCTTCCACGCGTTTGACATATTTGATCGCATTGGCCGGCAAATCGTTCCAGCTGCGCGCGCCTTCTGTGGTCTCGCTCCAGCCTGGCATCTCTTCATAGATCGGCGTGCAACGTGCCTGCTGATCCGCCGCTGTGGGCAGATAGTCCAGCGTTTCGCCATCCAGATCATAGCCCACACAGATTTTCAGCGTTTCAAAGCCGTCCAGAACGTCCAGTTTGGTCAGGCAGATGCCTTTGATACCAGAAGTCGCACAGGTCTGACGCACCAGAGCGGCATCAAACCAGCCACAGCGGCGCTGACGGCCCGTGGTGGTGCCAAATTCATGGCCACGGGTGCCTAGACGCTCGCCATCCGCGTCCGGAGTGCCGTCTTCTTTCAGAAGCTCGGTTGGGAACGGGCCTTCACCCACACGGGTGGTGTAAGCTTTCACAATGCCCAACACATAATCGATGGAGCCCGGGCCGATGCCGACGCCAGTGGCGGCTTGGCCCGCGATCACATTGGAAGAGGTCACAAACGGATAGGTGCCAAAATCAATGTCCAGAAGCGCGCCCTGAGCGCCTTCAAACAGGATCCGCTTGCCCGCTTTGCGCTTCTCATTCAGCACTTTCCAGACAGGTGCCGCATAGGGCAGGATTTCTTTTGCAATCTCTTTGAGTTTGACAATCAGCGCGTCGCGGTCAATCGGCTCCACGCCCAGACCTTTACGCAGCGGATCGTGGTGCTGCAATGCACGGTCCACACGCGCTTCCAGCGTCGCTTCGTCAGCCAAGTCTGCCACACGGATCGCACGGCGGCCCACTTTGTCCTCATAGGCTGGGCCAATGCCACGCCCGGTGGTGCCAATCTTGGTGCCTTTGGAGGCCGCTTCTTCGCGCGCACGGTCCAATTCGCCGTGGAACGGCATGATCAGCGGCGTGTTCTCCGCAATCATCAGCGTTTTCGGCGAAATTTCGACACCCTGCTCACGCACAGTCGCAATTTCTTTGATCAGGTGCCATGGATCCAGCACCACACCATTGCCAATCACCGACAGCTTGCCACCGCGCACAACGCCAGAAGGCAGCGCATGCAGCTTGTAGACTTTCCCGTCGATCACCAGAGTGTGGCCAGCGTTATGTCCCCCTTGGAACCGTGCGATGACATCGGCACGTTCGCTGAGCCAGTCAACGATCTTGCCTTTTCCCTCATCGCCCCACTGAGCGCCTACAACAACAACATTGGCCATATCCGGTCCTTTGCAGAGAGTTCAAACCCGCGCCCTTTTAGCGATGTTGTGCGAACGGTGAAACCGCAAACTTCTCAAATTTGTGACGCAGGACGGGAATTTCCCGTCTGCTCCCCTCACAGGGCTGGTCTCCCGCATGTACATGGCAAGGTTTTTCAGACCAAAACTGGTGATAAACCACACTTTTAAGGTGAGTTAAAAAGTAGTAAATCACACGTGCAAGCTGCGATGTAAAATAGAGTGAAGCACTCCTAGCAAGGCAGAAACAGCCTTTTTTGCATCCACAGAGAATGCACCCGCAACACCAACTCATTCACGATCAAATTCTGAAAACGACAGTACAATGAAATATAAATTCACGATCGCGGCCTTGCTTTGCGCAACCGCGCTTTCTGCATGCGGTGGTGGCGGTTCAAGTTCGGACGCAACTCCTTTCACTGAGATCAGCGACCTTCCCGACAGCGGAAGCGTTGCGCTTCAGGGAGAAGCCGTCACGATGAACTATCGCCGCAATACAGTGACCGGGCGTTTGACTTTTGAAGATCCAAGTCGGCCAACAGACAGCACGCTTACCGCGACCTTTAGAAACGGTGAGCAAGTCGCCACGCGCGCAACGGCCGGAAGCTCTGGCTTCAACATCGACACGCGCGATGATGGCACAAGCAGTGTCAGCCAACACATTGCAGTTTTGAGCAGCAGCAGCGATAGATCCGTTGCAATATTCGCCAACCCGGAAACCGCAGGGCTGGATCACACCAGCTACGGCACCTGGCTCGATGGTGACACCAACACACGCGGATCTGTCGCAGCCGGATCTTACGGGTCACGAACAGCCGCAGCAGACGTACCGACATCTGGCACTGCAACCTACAACGGCAAGGGCGTGGGCATGGCCACTGTGGGTGACGGGGATCTTTATGGAACAGAGTTTGACGTGACGCTCTCCACCACAGACTTCAACACTGTCGCCATCTCAAGCAACAACACACTGGCAACAAATTTGATCGACGGCGGCACCAGCCGTTTAAGTTCACTCGACTTCAACGGCACAGGAACGATCACGGACTCTGGCTTTAATGCCAACCTGACATCCGGTAGCGGTACGGGCAGCACTCAAGGCAACTTTTTTGGCCCCAACGCCGAAGAAGTGGGCGGCACCTTCAGTGTCTCTGGCTCAACGGTTACCCATATCGGCGCCTATGGCGCATCGCAGCCCTAAGCAAACTCAGTGAGACAGCTTCACCGGCTGACCATGCGGCGTGGACAAATAGGCCTCTGTCCACGCCTTTTTCATGTGGGTCAAAACGGTTGCTTCGGCCAATTTCATCTCAATCAGCAGCGCTTCCAGAGTCTCCAGCCAAGCGTTGAAGTAATCCTCCCCGCCATCAAGCTCCTTGGTCAGGCCATGCGCTTTCAGTGTGGTACCAAACCGCGCAGCCCAATCCGCCCACTCAAAATGCCCTGCCTCATTCAACGCCACCGTCAGCGCGAAGACCTGCGCATGCCAAGGGGCCTCAAAGGCGGGATCCGGCCTGTCGCCACACCACGTCATTCTGCTGGCTCCAGATAACTCTCCCACAGATCCAGCACGACCTCATCACGCGGATCCGCCTCCGCCCCCCACAGGTCCTGCGCTGAAAACCGCACCGCATAAAGCGGCTCTGCCGCCTCCCCCTGAAAATGCGCGTTGCTGTCGGGAAACACATGTGCGCCATGCTGCAAGATCACCTCGCCTTTGGCCCCGCTGGCATAGTCTGGCAGGCGTGTGTGCCCGCCCGGCACCTTCACATTGCGCGCAGGCCGCCGGGTCTGCACTTTTGCACCCACCGCAAACTGCGGCGCAGCGGCCTCGCGCGTATAAGGGCTGCCATTCATCAAAGCCTCCGTGACCGCGCCGGGCTTCGCCGCCCGCTCCGCCACAGGCGAAATCCCATCCGCCTGCCCGCTCGCTAGCTCCGCCTCCGTCAAAACGCCACGCGCCACCATCAAGTCCGCAAGGCCGCCCATCCATTTTTCATAATAGGAATACCGCATGTAATCCTCCGGGCGCAGCAGTTCCCGCGCATGGCGCGACGCATCAATGTTCCACTGCCCCAAAAAGCCGCAGGCCACATTCAATGCGAGCGCCCGTTTGTGCCAGTCCTTGGCCTCTGCAAAATCATAGCCATCCGTCGGGTCCACCACCCCCGTGCCCAGACGACCACCCATATCATGGATCCGGCTCATGTCTGCGCATCCTTCGCCAGCGCGGTGCCAATCATACTGTCGCGTGTGATCAGCGCTGCCAGCGCCGCCTCGCTCAGGCCTTCCGTGCCCGCAGGCCGCTGCGGCACCACCAGATAGCGCACCTCCGCCGTGCTGTCCCACACCCGCACCCTCTGGCCCTCTGGCAAAGTCAGGCCAAACTCTTCCAGCACCTTGCGCGGCTCCCGCACGGCCCGTGCGCGATAGGCATCGGACTTGTACCAGCCCGGTGGAATACCCAAAAGCGGCCACGGGTAACAGCTGCACAGGGTACAAACGACCATATTGTGGGTCTCCTCGGTGTTCTCCACAAACACCATATGCTCCCCCTGCCGCCCATAAAGCCCCATATCGCGCAACACCGGCATCGGATCGCGCAGCATCACCGCATGAAACTCCGGGTCCGCCCACATCTTGGCCACCACCTTGGCACCATTCTGGGGACCAATCTTGTTCTGATAGAGATCAATGATCTCATCTAGGGCGGCCGGATCCACCAAGCCTTTGTCCGTCAACAATGTTTCCAGTGCCTTCACCCGCAAAGCAGGGTCGGAGGGCAAATGTGAATGCGGGTGGTCGTGATCATGTGGCATGGGGCAACCCTGCCAGAAGCCTCCATACCCGTCTATCACCAAAACGTCGCCCTCATCGCGCCAGATCTCCCCCGAAAGCGCCAGAGCCGGCCAACTTCACGAAACCACCTTGCCCCCCGCGCCAAACTTGCCTACATACGCCGCTAACAAATCCGAACGCTCGCTTTACAGGTCCCAATGGAAAACGTTGTCCTCATCATCCATCTTCTTCTTGCTCTGGCGCTGATTGGCGTCGTTCTGATGCAGCGTTCTGAGGGCGGTGGCCTTGGCATGGGTGGCGGCGGCGGTGCCGTCTCCGGTCGTGCAGCCGCAAGCGCGCTGACCCGCGTGACATGGATTTTGGCAGCGGCCTTCATCTGTACTTCTATCGCGCTGACCGTGATTGCGGCCAAAAACTCTTCTTCCAGCTCGGTCTTTGATCGCCTCGGCACCACCGCCCCTGCGGCAGAAGAAACCGCCCCAACTCTGCCGGGCGCAGGCGACTCTCTGCTGCCCCCATCTGAGGGTGACAACGCCCCTCTGGTGCCACGCGCAGACTGATAAACGCGTTCATCGCAGATCAAAGTGGCCCTTCCGGGGCCACTTGTTTTTTGCCCAAACCGGGCATCCACCACAGCTTGAGGCATGACAATCACCCGCAACAGCATCTTGCGGTCTGGTTGCCTTTTTGCTGCGAATCCTATATGACTTAAGTCCCGTGATGCTGGGTCAAATTTGGGACCATTTCCAAGGGCCCGGGCGCTGCTACATCGACACACACCTTCGACACGAGGGTCCACAATCACGGGGGACGCCAGAGGCATGGCTCGCTACATTTTCATCACGGGTGGGGTTGTTTCTTCGCTGGGCAAAGGTCTTGCTTCAGCGGCATTGGGAGCCTTGCTACAGGCACGTGGCTACACTGTCCGACTGCGCAAGCTCGATCCTTACCTGAACGTCGATCCGGGCACCATGTCGCCTTTTGAACATGGCGAAGTCTTCGTCACCGATGATGGCGCGGAAACCGATCTGGATCTGGGCCACTATGAGCGCTTCACCGGCGTGCCCGCCCGCATGACCGATTCAGTCTCTTCCGGCCGCATCTATTCCAACGTGCTGGAGAAAGAGCGCCGCGGCGACTATCTGGGCAAAACCATTCAGGTCGTGCCCCATGTCACAAATGAAATCAAAGACTTCCTGCATGTGGGCGACGATGAGGTCGACTTCATGCTCTGCGAAATCGGCGGCACCGTGGGCGACATCGAAGGTCTGCCCTTCTTTGAAGCCATCCGCCAGTTCGCCCATGACAAACCTCGTGGCGATGTGATCTTCATGCACCTCACCCTGCTGCCTTATCTGGCGGCTTCCGGTGAGCTCAAGACCAAACCGACCCAGCACTCTGTCAAAGAGCTGCAATCCATCGGCATCGCACCCGACATTCTGGTCTGCCGCTCTGAGCAGCCGATCCCGGAAAAAGAGCGTCAGAAAATCGCTCTGTTCTGCAACGTGCGCAAAGAACATGTTGTGGCCGCCTATGATCTGAAATCCATCTATGAAGCCCCGCTGGCTTACCATCGCGAAGGTCTTGACCAGGCGGTTCTCGATGCCTTTGGCATCGCCCCGGCCCCGCGCCCGGATCTGTCGGTCTGGGAAGATGTGAACGACCGTATCCACAACACCGACGGCAAGGTCAATGTGGCCATCGTTGGCAAATACACCCAGCTTGAAGACGCCTATAAATCCATCAAAGAGGCGCTGACCCACGGCGGCATGGCCAACCGTGTCAAAGTGACGGTCAGCTGGGTCGATGCCGAAGTCTTTGACAAAGGCGATGCCGCACCACATCTGGAAGGCTATGACGCCATTCTGGTGCCCGGCGGCTTTGGCGAGCGCGGCACCGAAGGCAAAATCAAAGCGGCGCAATATGCGCGTGAGCATAAGATCCCTTACCTCGGCATCTGTCTGGGCATGCAAATGGCCGTGATCGAAGCGGCCCGCAACAAAGCCGGCATCACCGATGCGGGCTCCGAAGAGTTTGATCACGAAGCTGGCGAAACCCGCTTTGAGCCGGTGGTCTATCACCTCAAGGAATGGGTGCAGGGCAACGCCAAGGTCACCCGCAAGGCGACGGATGCCAAAGGCGGCACCATGCGCCTTGGCGCCTATGACGCAGCCCTGACCGAAGGCTCCAAAGTGGCCGAAGTCTACGGCAGCGCCGCCATCGAAGAGCGTCACCGTCACCGCTATGAGGTCGACATCAAATACCGTGAACAGCTTGAAGCCTGCGGTCTGCGCTTCTCCGGTATGAGCCCCGATGGCCGCCTGCCCGAAATTGTGGAGTGGGAAGATCACCCATGGTTCATCGGCGTGCAGTTCCACCCGGAACTCAAATCCAAGCCGTTTGATCCGCACCCGCTGTTCCGCGATTTTGTGCGCGCCGCCAAAGACAACTCACGGCTGGTCTGATCCAATACACCATTCTCCCAAAAGGCGCGGCACTCACACCGCGCCTTTTGCATGTCGCCTGCTTCCTCTTGATACAAATATCCCGGGGGTGTGGGGGCTGGCCCCCACTGCACAGCCCCCACACCGCGCAGGGCAACGGCCCGCGCACGCCGCACATAGGTTTCATCCGCTCCTAATTTTGCACCGACGCCTTACCGCCGGGATACCGACGCAATACCGACACGGATTTTTTTGGTTAACGCCGCCGTTGCGCAATTGCATTTGACCCCTCCGCCCCCGCGCTTTACCACCGGGACCACAAGACAAAGGGACACAGCCATGATCTACACATCGGCGCAGGAATGGCGGGACGCCAGCCAGAAAAAACTGTTGCTTTTTGGAATGTCCGGTCTTGGGAAAACTCATATTTCCAATGCGTTACGTGACAGCGGCGCATGGTTTCACTACTCTATAGACTACCGCATTGGCACCCGCTACATGGGCGAATACATCGCCGATAACGCCAAGCGCGAGGCCATGAAAGTTCCCTTTTTGCGCGACCTTCTCATGTCGGATTCGATCTACATCGCCTCCAACATCACCTTCAACAATCTCGCCCCGCTCTCCACCTATCTCGGCAAGCCCGGCAACCCCGAACAGGGTGGCCTGGCCTTTGCCGATTACATGCAGCGCCAAGAGCAGCATCGCACTGCAGAGATTGCCGCATTGATGGATACCAAACCCTTTATTGACCGTGCGCAGACCCTTTATGGCTATGACCATTTTGTCTGCGATACCGGCGGGTCCATCTGTGAGGTGGTGGATCCCTCAGACCCAGAGGATCCTGTGCTCACCATGCTGTCACAGAATACCCTGATGGTCTGGCTGAAAGGCTCTGACGCCCATACAGAAGAGCTGGTGCGTCGTTTTGATCGAGCTCCTAAGCCTATGTATTATCAGCCGGAATTTCTGATACAAGCATGGTCAGACTATCTTGGTGAAACCGGCCATGTCGAAAGCTCGGTCGATCCGGACACCTTTGTGCGCTGGACCTATGCCCGCGCCCTTGCCCACCGCCAACCGCGCTATGAAGCCATGGCAAAATGGGGTCTGACGCTGCCCGCCGAACGTGTTGCCGCCGTTGCCTCCGCCTCAGATGTCATCGACGTGATCGCAACGGCCCTTGAGGATCACGCCTCAGCCGCCTAACTATGGCCCCTACCATAAAACACCAGAGAGACTGACATGCCTATCAAGATCCCCGCCGACCTGCCCGCCTTTGACGTGCTCAAGCACGAAGGCGTCATGGTCATGGCCGCGGATCAAGCCGCGCGTCAGGACATCCGCCCCATGCGGATTGGTCTGCTCAATCTGATGCCCAAGAAGATCCAGACGGAAAATCAATTCGCCCGTCTGATCGGTGCCACTCCGTTGCAGCTTGAGCTCTCGCTCATTCGCATGACAGAGCACAAAACCCGCAACACAGCCGCAGAACATATGGCTGAATTCTACCGGCCTTTTCAGGATATTAAGGCCAGCGGAGAAAAATTTGACGGGCTGATCATCACCGGCGCTCCCATTGAGCATATGCCCTTTGAAGAGGTCACCTATTGGGATGAGCTCTGCGAAGTCTTTGACTGGACCCGCACGCATGTGCACTCCACTTTTGGGGTCTGCTGGGGTGGCATGGCCATGATCAACTACTTCCATGGCGTGCAGAAACATATCCTTGATCACAAGGCATTTGGCTGTTTCCGACACCAGAACCTCGCCCACGCCTCGCCTTTCCTGCGCGGCTTTTCTGATGACTGTGTGATTCCGGTGAGCCGCTGGACAGAAATTCGCCAAGACGAGATAGACACCCGCCCTGAGCTGCGCACCCTCCTGCACAGCGAAGAGGTCGGCCCCTGTCTTGTAGAAAATCCAAAGACGCGGGATCTGTTTATTTTCAATCACTTCGAATACGACAGTGACACATTGAAACAGGAATACGACCGCGATTTGGCCGAAGGCACGCCAATCAACGTGCCGGATAATTATTACCCGGACAACAACCCGGCCAACCCTCCGCAGAACCGCTGGCGCAGCCATGCACATCTGCTTTATGGCAACTGGATTTCTGAGATCTATCAAACCACGCCGTTTGACATGTCTCGCATTGGCCACGAAATCACCGACCTGCGCGCCTGACGCCCTCTCAGGGATGCGATGTAACGTAAGTTAACACCGCGCATTGCATCACCATCCGCTGCAGCCCATAGTGGGGAAAAGGGAGATGTTTCATGGGCTTGCCATTTGACGGTGCCATCAGCCGCTATTTTGATGAAGACGCGCCCAAAGAGATCCGCACTGCCATCATGGATGCGGGCAAGAAGGACATCCTGTCAGACAACTACCCTCACAAGGATCGGCTAGAACGCAAAGCCTATGAAGCTGCGCTTGAAGCCCTGCAAATCGAATTGGTCAAGATGCAGCACTGGGCCAAGGAAAGTGGCGCACGCATCGCTATGGTGTTTGAAGGCCGTGACGCCGCTGGCAAAGGCGGCACCATCAAGCGGTTTCGCGAAAACCTCAATCCGCGCGGTGCCCGCGTGGTCGCCCTGTCAAAGCCAACAGACGCCGAACAGAGCCAATGGTACTTTCAACGCTATATCAATCACCTCCCCTCTGGCGGAGAGATCGTTTTCTATGATCGCAGCTGGTACAATCGCGGTGTTGTGGAACAGGTTTTTGGCTTCACCGAAGACGCAGACAGAGAGCGGTTTTTCCGACAGGTGCCCGGATTTGAACAGGCACTTGTGAACGATGGCGTCTATCTCTTCAAATTCTGGCTCAACGTTGGCCGCGCCGAACAGTTGCGTCGTTTTCTGGCCCGCGAAAAAGATCCGCTCAAACAGTGGAAGCTGAGCTGGATTGACGTCGAAGGCCTCAAACGCTGGGATGCCTACACACAAGCCATCGACGAAACGCTGACCCGCAGCCACAGCGCGCTCGCCCCCTGGACCGTGATCCGCTCTGACGACAAACGACGCGCGCGTCTGAGTGCCATTCGCACTGTGCTACAGGCCCTGCCCTACGACGGCAAAGATACCGTCGCACTGGGCGAGATTGATCCCTTGATCTGCGGCGGACCGGATATCTGGAATGCCTAAACGTGGCTATCATCACGGCAACCTGCGTCAGGCGCTGGTAGAGGCGGCTCTGAGCCTGATTGAGGCCAAAGGCCCCACGGGCTTTACCCTGTCTGAGGCTGCCAAAACCGCAGGGGTGACCCCAGCGGCGGTCTATCGCCACTTTGAGGGGCGCGAAGATCTCATCGCAGAAGCAGCGCGCCAAGGCTATGAAATCTTTGCAGATCTCATGCAGTTTGCCTTTGACAAAGGCCAACCATCGGCCCTGGCCTCTTTTGAAGCCACCGGACGTGCCTATCTCGCCTTTGCCCGCAAATACCCCGGCCACTACATCGCGATGTTTGAAAGCGGCATTTCTGTCAACCGCACACCAGAACTGGCCGCTGTGGCAACCCGCGCGCGTGGCGTTATGGAACACGCCGCTGCGGAACTGTCCAAGCACATCCCCCCCGAAAAACGCCCTCCGGCGAGCATGTTCTCTGCCCATGTCTGGGCCATGAGCCACGGCGTTGTAGAGCTCTATGCTCGCAACTCCCCCGGCACCCAAAGCCCCTTCGCCCCAGAAGACCTGCTTGAAAGTGGCATCGGTGTCTATCTGCGTGGTCTTGGCCTGATTGATGCGGACAAATAGTCATGAAACCCCGTGTCGCGCTCATTTTTACACTCTACCTTGGGCTCATCGCCTGTGGAGAGAACCAATATAATGAAGTGACCTTGATGCCCTCGCCAGTCGCTTTCACAAGCGGCGCGCTGGATCCTTTCCATGGCCATGGCGAAAAGGAACTGATCGGGCATACCACCCTTTTTTATGCCACAGATCGCGCCCCTGCGACGCCGGATGATGCCAGCGACTTCTATGCCAATCGACGCGGCCATCTGCTGAGGGTGGGCGTGGCGACCGTCAATATGACCCCTCGCATCAAAAGTTGGGCAGAGTTCAAAGACATCACGCTGGCAGAGAACCGCGAGATTGAGCGCACCTTGAGCGTGACGGCCGTTGAGGAACTCGGGCCACTGCCCGTCACCTCGCCCAATCCCTTGATCACGCCGCCCCCTGCGGACACGCTCGCACGGGTACATCGTGACTTTCGGGACAGCATCAATCGCCAATTGGCTGCCTCCGGCGGTCAGGATGCGGTGATCTATGTGCATGGCTACAACGTGGATTTCGAATATCCCACGCTGATCTCACAGGAGTTGCAGCACTTTCTGGGCTACAAAGGGGCCTTCATCAGCTACAACTGGGCCGCAACACCGCGCCGTACGGCTTATTTCAAAGATCTGGAAACGGCCAATGCCACACGCAAAAACCTACGTGTTTTGATCGAATTCCTGGCCCAGGAAACGGATGTGCGTCGCATTCATCTGATTGGATATAGCGCCGGTTCGCGCTTGGCATTTGAGGCCACATATCAATTGGCCCTCAAACATAAATCTAATCCGTCCAACGCCAAATTGGGTCAGGTGATCCTGGTAGGCAGCGATCTGGACCGCACCTATTTTGCCGAAGCGATCGGGGACGGGCTGCTGGATATCATGGATCATCTCTCCATTTACATGTCGAGCAGCGATTCCGCATTGGGCATGTCGCGTCTTGTTTTTGGGCGCCACCGCCTTGGACAGATCGGCGACAACAGCGAAGAGTCGCGCGCGCTTGAGCATCGCTTGATTGACGTCCCGAAGGTCAGCCTGATTGATGTGACCGACGCACCGGGTGCCGCGCTTGGCAATGGCCATTGGTATTTCCGCTCATCCCCTTGGACAAGCAGCGACATTTTCCTCTCTCTGCTCAAAGGCTCGCCGCCTGCCAAACGTGGCTTGGAACGCACGCCAGACTCAGCAGTATGGCATTTCCCCAAAGACTACCCGGATCGGATTTTACGTCTGAGTTCAGATATGTGATCCGCAAGCTCGCTGCCTGTAGTGCAAGCGCCTAAGGGTGGTGGCGATTTGACGCGACCTCTGGCGCATTTTGCAAGTTGATGCCTCCGCGCTGCTTGCCTATCCAAGGCGGCAGGAGCCAACTGCTTATGTTTGCGCATCTGTGGACAGCCGGAAACCGGAAAGCGCATGTTTTTGAATGCGTGAGTTGTATCTGAGAACCATAAAATGACACTCAAACTGAACCGCCGCGAAGTGATCCTCGCCGGAGTCGCACTTTTGCTTGCTCAGCCCTCTTTGGGTCAGGCAACCCTCGACATTGAAATGCTCAACAAGGATCCCGACGACAAAAAGCGTCGCATGATCTTCAAACCTCTGATTCAGGTTGTGCAACCCGGCGATACCGTCCGCTTCGTCTCCGTCGACAAGGGCCACAATACACAAACCCTAGAAGGCATGCTGCCAGAGGGCGCCGAGGCGTGGAAAAGCAAGATCAGCAAAGATTTTGAAGTCACGCTCACCACTCCGGGGTTTTACGGCTACAAATGCACACCCCACGTCAGCATGGGCATGGCCGGCCTGATCATCGTTCAGGGCGAAGGTATGATGGGCAACTACGAAGCCGCCAAAGCGGTGAAGCACAAGAGCCGTATGCAAAAAGTCTGGGATGCGATCTGGGAACAGGTTGAGGCGGAAGGTCTGGCCAACAGCTGATCGTCACCAGAAGGCCACGCAAAGGGGCGTCCTCGCGCCCCTTTTCTCTTTCATCACCCCTGCCAGATGATCTTGCCACATCTGTTGCCAACAACCTCATGATCAATCCCCTCTTCCTTCACAAATTCAAAGAAGGCTTCGAACGCACCATCCCAGCTGTTGTTGTCGGCAACGTCATCCACAAGAATAATGGCCCCTGCGTTGAGATAACCCCGCATATTCCGCAAAGCTTTTAATGTGGGCTGATAGAGGTCGACATCCAAGAAAACAAAGTCGATGCCGCCATCGATTTCAGCAAAGTCAAAATCCGCCACATCACATTGTATCGCTTTGACAAAGTCATAGTCAGAGAAGTTGCGCTTCCAGGTTTCAAAATCATTGTAGGAAAACCCGGCAAGCTCCCCTCTGGATTTACCGCGGTTTTGGATTTCGTAATCCACGTCTTCTGCCGTGAAGGAGGAAAACGTGTCCAAGCAATAGAAGGCAACATCGAGCCTGTTTTTCTCGATATGCTCGGCAATGAAGCGTGTTGTCATACCTCGGGCGACGCCGATCTCAAGAAGATTGAGGCGGTGCCCCCGCTTACTCAAGGCCACAATGCTGGAAATGATTTCCGCCAATTGCTCCGGCTCAATATTGTATGAATACTTGGGCGCACCAAAATTTGTGTGCCGAAAGGCAAACTTCTTAATAAACTCTGTGATCATCTATTTTTCCAAAATAGGAGTTCAGCCCCTGCTGTCGGTCGCTGGTTATACTAGGCGCGCACATTGGGAACACAAGCCGCATCGGACGCAGGCACCTAATCGCCATCTAACACCAACTCTCCAAATCTCGATGACACCTCTCAGCGCACACAGGTCACAGCGCTATATTTGCAAAAAGAAAGGGCCCGCAAATCTGCGAGCCCTTTCTTTTTGATATGTTGTCCAGCGATTAACGCTTGGAGAACTGGAACGAACGACGCGCTTTGCGCTTACCGTATTTCTTACGTTCCACAACGCGGCTGTCGCGTGTCAGGAAGCCAGCGGCTTTCAGAGGTGCGCGCAGGGAGGGTTCATAAAGCTGCAGAGCTTTAGAAATACCGTGCTTCACCGCACCGGCCTGACCGGTCAGACCGCCACCTTTCACGGTGGCATAGACGTCGAATTCGCCTTCTACGCCGGCAACCTGGAAAGGCTGGCGCAGGATCAGCTGCAGAACCGGACGTGCAAAATACTTGTCCTGGTCTTTGCCGTTCACGATGACCTTGCCGGAACCCGGCTTGATCCATACGCGGGCAACAGCGTCTTTACGTTTACCGGTCGCATAGGAGCGGCCCAGTTCGTCGCGCACTGGCTCACGAGGAGCCGCAACTTCTACAACAGCTTCTTCACCGGCTACGGCGTTCAGCTCTTCAAGCGAGTTGATTTGATCAGCCATGGGTTAGCTCCGGGTGTTCTTGCTGTTCATGGACTTCACGTCCAGCACTTCAGGGGCCTGTGCTTCATGCGGATGCTCAGCACCAGCGTAAACGCGCAGGTTGGTCATCTGCTTGCGGGACAGACGGTTGCCAGGCAGCATGCGCTGAACCGCTTTGGTCACAACACGCTCTGGGTGCTCGCCTTCCAGGATCTGCTCAGCAGTACGGGACTTGATGCCGCCTGGGTGGCCAGTGTGCCAGTAGTAGGTCTTGTCAGAGCGCTTCTTACCGGTCAGCTGAATTTTGTCCGCGTTGATCACGATGACGTTGTCACCCATGTCCATGTGCGGAGTGAAGGATGCCTTGTGCTTGCCGCGCAGGCGCATGGCGACGATCGAAGCGAGACGGCCCAGCACCACGCCTTCGGCGTCGATGATGATCCATTTCTTCTCGATGTCTGCCGGAGTAGCAGAGAAGGTTTTCATGTCAGGTCTTCCATGATTGGTTGACAGATGCGCCAATGGCTGACGCATCAAAATGCGATGGCCGGGTTATAAAGCAGCCACACACAGCGTCAAGCGTCGAAAAATCAAATAAAGCCATCAAAAACAATGCATTACAAAATAGGTATTATATTACCCCATTAATTTTCATTCCACAGCGGCGGTTTCGCGAGCAACTCAGACACAATCTCAAGCGCGGCCTGCAAATCCGCGACAGGCAACTCAGGTGCGAGCGCAATACGCACGGCATTGGGCGCCTGCCCGTCGGGCAAAGCATACTCATCAGCGGACTTGATCCGTATCCCACGCGCATCGCAAGCGCGCACAAAGGTTGAGCCCCGCCAGCCCTGAGGCAGCTTAAGCCAGATAAAAGGCACATCGCGACGCCAGCGGATATCCCAGCTTCCCAAGATGTTGACCGCGACACGCACACGTTTTTC
Organism: Shimia marina; assembly: GCF_001458175.1. Taxonomy (GTDB): domain Bacteria; phylum Pseudomonadota; class Alphaproteobacteria; order Rhodobacterales; family Rhodobacteraceae; genus Shimia; species Shimia marina. Next base: position 40,490 of record NZ_CYPW01000025.1, on the reverse strand, counting down.
GATGGCGGCAATCACCTTCTGACGGATGGCGGCGGCTTCGCCGCTCAAAATCAATTCCGCACAGATATCAAGCATCGGCTGTGGCACGCCATAACAGTTGGATTGCATCACATGTCGCGCCATCTGCGCGCGCCCTTCCGGTGGCACCAAAAACCCAAACCGCAAGGCAGAGGAGACCGCTTTCGTGAGTGATCCCAGATACCAAGCGCGATCCGGGCACAACATCCGATACGAAGGTGTTTCAGAGGCATTCAAACCGTAGCAATCATCCTCAATGATTTGCAGGTTGTAGCGCCGGGCAAGTTCGGCAATCTCCTGCCGACGCGCCAAAGGCGTATGAACGGTTGTTGGACTGTGGGCCTGCGCAGAGGTCACCAGAACCTGCGCGCCATGCCGCCGCAAAGCCTCCTCCAGGCGATCAGGACGCAAACCATCCTGATCAATCCCCACGCCAATCACATCCGCGCGCAGCAACCGACAGGCATGTCGCACCCCCGGAAAGGTCACCTCCTCCGTCAACACAACCGGAGAAGAGCCATGCAAACAGCACTGCATTGCAATCATAGAGGCATTCTGCGCACCAAGGGTCAGAACCACATCATCTATGGAAAGTCGCGCGGCGATGTCATGGCCGATCCAATTCACCACAGCCTGCCGCGCCACCAAATCGGTCACCGAATCCGGGCACAGCAAATAAGAGGGCTCCGCGGCCAGAACCCGCGCCATGGCACCATGAATGGCCTTGTCCTGCCCCACGTCCGGCACACGCACCGCGCGCAAATCGACATCTTCGCTCTGTGACAGGGTGACAAGAGGCTCTGGGCCTAGCATGGGTTCCAGACGCCCATCCGCCACAAAGGTGCCGCGCCCCACCGTTGTTTCAAGCAGCCCTTCTTCCACTGCCAACTTGTAAGCACGGGCAACAGTTCCCGGTGTGATGCCCAACTGCCAGGCCAAATCCCGCACAGGCGGCAGCTTCTCTCCAACAGCCAAATGACCGCTTCGGACAGCACAGCGCAGAGATTGTACCAACACTAGATATTTTGGATCAGTACAATTTTCAAAATCTGGCGGCCATATTGTACCAGTCACAATGTTTTCCTCGCAATTGTATCCACCCAAAGCTACACAGGCACTGTAACAAACTTGAGGATTGTATCAATACAATATTGGAGATGACCATGACAATGACCACAGCACATCTTGAAAGCCTGTCCCTGCACGCCGCCACCAACCGTCTTCCGGTTGCTGCACGTCTGGCACTGTCTTTTGCGGCAACGGTCACACTATGGGATCAACGCAGCCGTACACGCCGCGAACTCTCCAGACTCGACGCTGCTCAGTTGCAAGATATTGGCATGACGCTCTCAGAAGCGCGCGCTGAAGCCCGCAAAAAGATGTGGCAAATCTGATCCCCGTCAGTTTTTGCCTCTTCCACTGGGTCGGGATTTTCCCGACCCCTTTTTACGTGCGGCCATAACGTCGCTGAAGATCCCATAACAAACCGCCACTGATCACCGAAGGCCCCGGCGCAGAGGCAAGCCCGCCAGCCCGCAGCACCTGCGACACCCAGGAATTGCAGGTTTGAAACAGATGATACTTCCCACGCCCGTCATAGAATGCGCTGACGCCATACAGCACCGGCACCAGTTGGTCTGGCGACACCGCAGAACGCTCCACAAATTTCAACACGTCTGACAGCGCTTGGTCAGACAGCTTCAGCGCCACATGATCTGAAGCCGCAAAGACCTCCACAGGGGAACCCCGCCCCGTTGCGATATGCAAAACGCTCGGCGAAGGCATCAATAAAGCCCGCGCTCCTATCGAGAGAGTCACATCGTCAAACGTCGGAACTTCGAAATAAAATCCTGCATCCCCCCAACCGAACTCAAACCAGTCCGCATCTGGAAATTGTACCAACCACGCCTCGGCCAATCCCTCACCAAACCGTTCCAATCCCTCTCTGGGTATAACAAGCCCCGCGTGATATCCGTGATCAAACACCCAAACCGGGGTGCCGCCAACAGGATCCAGCGGCCCCCCTGCTCAAATGCAAAAACCGGCTGGCACCCGCAAGCATCACGACCAACAGACACCAGCGTAGAATCTTCATGACTTGGGCGGGATCGCGTAGGTCATATTCGCGCGCGCCACCGGCATGTCCTCGCCCTCCGAATAAATCAGAATATGGCTCACGGACAGGTTCCGCCCCAGCTTCAAAAGCGTGGCTTTGGCGATCAAATCACGGCCCGAAACCGGCTTACGCATAAAATCCAATGAACAGTTGGTGGTCACCGTCAGGGCTTCGCGCCCAATGCAGGCCAATGTCGCAACATAGGCTGCAACATCCGCCAGCGTGAACATTGTGGGCCCCGATACCGTCCCGCCGGGGCGCAAATGCTGCTCGGAAATCCGCATCCGCATCACCGTGTTGACCCCATCCAGATGCTCAACAACAAAGGCGCCTTTCACCTGCGGAAACACGTCATCCAGAAACGCGTTCATTTCCTCCGCGCTCATAACTGCTTGCATGCTTTTCCTCCCTCTCCTCTCCCGCTAACGTTGCGGCATTACTTAGGGAGGGCAAGATGACAATTTTGGAACGTCGCGACACAAATGCAGTGGCACATCTCACAATGAATGCGCCGGAGCGGCTCAATGCTCTGTCTGATGAAATGCTGGCTGCGCTTCAATCGGCCCTGGCGGAGATCGCGCAAGATAATACGGTGCGCGCCGTGGTGCTGTCTGGCACGGGCAAAGCCTTCTGCGCCGGTCATGACCTCAAACAGATGACCGCAGGGCGTCAGAACGAAGACGAGGGCAAAGCCTATTTCAAAGATCTGTTCACCCGCTGCGCCACGATGATGCAAAGCATTCAAAAACTGCCACAGCCCGTGATTGCCCAGGTGCATGGCATTGCCACGGCGGCGGGCTGTCAACTGGTGGCCACCTGCGATATGGCCGTGGCCGCTGAGGGCACCCGCTTTGGCGTGAATGGTGTGAACATCGGCCTCTTCTGCTCCACGCCCATGGTGGCGCTCAGCCGCAACATTGGCCGCAAACATGCCATGGAAATGCTCACCACTGGCCAGTTCATCACCGCGGAGCGCGCCGAAGCACTGGGGCTGATCAACCGCGTGGTCCCCGAAGCAGATCTCGCCACCACCACCACAGCACTTGCAGAAACCGTGGCCTCCAAACTGGGGCTGGCGGTCAAAATTGGCAAAGAAGCCTTTTATGAGCAGCTCCAGAAACCTCTGGCCGAGGCATATGACTACACTGGCGACGTGATGGTCGAAAACATGCTTTGGCGCGAAACCGAAGCAGGCATTGCCGCCTTTCTCAACAAAGAAACCCCCACTTGGGACCAATAGAGCACGCTTCCCCCCTTCCCAAACCGCAGCCCCTCGCCTATGTCCGCCTGCATGACACAGACATTGCATATCATTGGCGGCGGTATGGCCGGCTCCGAGGCCGCATGGCAGGCCGCGAACATGGGCGTTCAGGTGGTGATCCACGAGATGCGCCCAAAGGTGGAAACCTTTGCCCATCGCACCGGGCATCTGGCGGAGATGGTCTGTTCCAACTCCTTCCGCTCTGACGATGATGAGCAAAACGCCGTGGGCCTGCTGCATTGGGAAATGCGCGCAGCGGACGGGCTGATCATGGCCAAAGCCGATGAACACCGTCTTCCCGCTGGGGGCGCACTGGCGGTGGACCGTGATCCATTTGCCGAGTCTGTGACAGAAGCGCTGATGGCGCACCCCAATGTCACGGTTGAATACGGCGAGATCACCGAACTGCCCAGCGACGGCCACTGGATCATCGCCACCGGCCCGCTGACCTCCACGTCTCTGGGCGCGGCCATTCAGGCCGAAACCGGTGCGGACCGTCTGGCGTTTTTTGATGCCATCGCCCCGATTGTCTATGCCGAGAGCATCGATATGGATGTGGCCTGGCTGCAATCGCGCTATGATAAAGGCGAGACCGAAGAAGAGCGCAAAGCCTACCTCAACTGCCCGATGACAAAGGACCAATATGAGGCCTTCATCGACGCGCTGCTGGCAGCCGACAAAACAGAATTCCACGAAGGCGAGACTGCGGGCTATTTTGATGGCTGTCTGCCAATTGAGGTGATGGCCGAACGTGGCCGCGAAACCCTGCGCTTTGGTCCAATGAAACCGGTGGGGCTCACCAACGTCCATAAACCCGATGACAAACCCTATGCAGTGGTACAACTTCGTCGCGATAACGCTTTGGGAACGCTTTATAATATCGTTGGTTTTCAGACCAAGATGAAATATGGTGCCCAGTCCGAAGTGTTCAAAATGATCCCGGGTCTGGAAAATGCCTCCTTTGCCCGCCTTGGCGGCATTCACCGCAACACCTTCATCAATTCCCCCACGCTTCTAGACGATCAGATGCGCCTGAAATCGCGCCCCAATATTCGTTTTGCTGGGCAAGTCACCGGTGTTGAAGGCTATGTAGAGAGTGCTGCCATGGGGCTGCTGGCGGGCCGCCTTGCCGCCGCTGAGATCTTGGGGACCGCGCTGGAGACTGCCCCACAAAACACCGCCATGGGCGCACTTGTGCATCACATCACCGGAGGGGCCGAAGCCAAAACCTTCCAGCCCATGAATGTGAACTTCGGGCTGTTCCAGCCGGTTGATGGGCTCAAAGGCGGTCGTCGCGGGCGTAAAGACCGCTACAAAGCCTACACAGACCGCGCCAAATCCGACTGGCAGGCATGGCTGGATGCTCAGACCAAGGTGGACGCCTAACGCACTTCACCTTAGGGTGGCGCAAACTTAAAAGCGATTGACCAACGTGACATTCATCACGCGCTTTGCGCCCTCTCCAACTGGCCCTCTGCACCTCGGGCATGCCTATTCTGCCCTTCTGGCGCATGACATGGCACGTGACGCAGCTGGCCAGTTTCTACTGAGGATTGATGATCTGGACCAGTCTCGCGCACGCGCTGGATGGGAAGAGCAGATCTATGAGGATCTGCACTGGCTCGGGATCACCTGGGATGGCGCGGTGCGCAAACAATCCGCCCATTTTGACGCCTATCGCGCCACTCTGGATCAGCTCCGCGATATGGGGCTGACCTATGAGTGTATTTGCACAAGGCGCGACATCGAAGCTGCGGCAAATGCCCCGCAGGAAGGCGTGCCGCAATTTGGCCCAGATGGCCGCGTCTATCCGGGCACCTGCCGTTACGCCAACCATATGGCGCAAGACGCCACCTGCACGCGCCTCAATATGGAAAAAGCCTGTACAATCGCCTTGCCGCTGACCTTCACAGAGAGCGGCCCGCTCTACGCTGGCGACCATACCCTCAACACAGAGATCCTCATGACACGCGTCGGAGATGTCGTCCTATCGCGACGCAATATGGCCGCATCCTATCATCTCTCGGTGGTGCTTGATGATGCTGCCACACAGGTCAGTCATGTCATTCGCGGCGCAGACCTCTTTGAGGCCACCGCCATTCATGTGCTGTTACAGGCCCTGCTCAAGCTGCCGACGCCGCACTACCATCACCATGATTTGATCCGCGATGCCGCAGGCAAACGTCTTGCAAAACGCGACGACGCCCGCGCGATTGCCAAATATCGCGCAGAGGGCGCCAGCCCTGCCGATATCCGCGCCATGGTCGGGCTTTAATCCGCCATCGGAGCCATAAGCTCGACATTTTCCCCATCGCGCACCGCTGTGTAAAAACAGGTGCGCCGATTGGTGTGACAGGCCGCCCCCACCTGTTTGATCAGAACCAGAATACAATCCTGATCACAATCATAGCGGAAATCGACCAGTTCCTGCACATGCCCGGAGGTCTCCCCCTTGATCCAGAAAGACTGACGCGACCGGCTCCAATAGGTCACGCGCTTGGTTTCCAAGGTACGCTCCACCGCCTCGACATTCATCCAGGCCATCATCAGAACTTCGCCACTCTCGCTGTCCTGCGCAATGGCCGGGATCAGCCCCGCATCATTATATTTCAGCGCTTTTGCATCAAAGCCCATACCATCGTCCCTCTTTGCATCCGGTATTTTCCTCTCTATCTACAAAAGCAGCAACAAAGGAAACCTCCATGTCCGGCGAAACCGACCTGATCAAGCTCTACTCTGGCCAGATCTTGCAGCTCGCAGCTGCAATCCCGCATACGGATCGTCTGCCCACCCCGGATGCCAGCGTCAAGAAACGCTCTCCCCTCTGTGGCAGCACAGTCACCGTGGACATTGCTCTCAAAGATGGTGTGATTGCACAGTTTGGACAGGATGTGAAAGCCTGCGCTTTGGGACAGGCAGCGGCCTCTGTGGTGGGGGCCAATGCCATTGGCCGCTCCAAAGAGGAAATTTGCGCGGCACGCGACGCGCTCAAAGCCATGCTGAAGGAAGACGGGCCAACGCCCCCTGCCCCCTTTGAAGCACTGGAAGTTCTGCGCCCGGCGCGGGATTATAAAAACCGTCACG
>NZ_CYPW01000025.1:0-33854 GCF_001458175.1 Shimia marina | reverse complement strand
CCGGCGCGTTTTTTGTGCCAACACCGGAGGCAAATAAAAAAAACCGCCGCACTCCCAAAGGGGAGGCGGCGGCAAGGTCACATGTAATTGCGTGGGACCCACGCCATTCAACAGCGGGGGAAGGCAGACCCCCTCAAGGACTATGAACAGGCAGTGTCAGTCAGGACGCATCAAATGGGGACAGATGCGCGAACAACGCGGCACAAACACATGTGATAGAGGCATTCCTCAAATGCTTGTATAGGCGCCCTACACAAAGCCCGGCACATGCAGTGCCAAAATCAACATCACAAAAAGAGCGATCCCCCCAACAGCATCCTGCCAAAGCGTATCACCGGAATTGCGGACAACTTGTTTGATCTGCTGCATCATGGGGCGTCTCCCTAGCTCACCTTTGTTGCCACTTTGTTCTCACATGCGCCGATTCGAGTAAAGAACTTTATGAGAACATTTGAGAACAAAAAGGAACGAAGCGACTTAACCCACTGTAATCAAACGGATCGCCTGATCCTGTTCCATAAGCCAAAGCAGAACACGCGCCGCCTTGCCGCGCGGGCTCTCCAGTGTTGGATCATCATGCAAGAGTTTGCGCGCATCACTTTGCGCAATCGCCATCAGCCCCGCCTGCGTTTCCACATCCGCAATGCGAAACCGCGGCAGACCAGATTGTGCCGTGCCAATCAGATCCCCGGCACCGCGCATCTGCAAATCGGTCTCTGCAATCACGAAACCATCTTCGCTTTCCCGCAGCACCTTAAGCCGCTTCTCCCCGCTGTCATTCAGCGGTGCCTGATACATCAACAGGCATGTTGAAGCTTCCGAGCCACGCCCCACACGCCCGCGCAATTGGTGCAACTGCGCCAGCCCAAACACTTCGGCCCGCTCAATCACCATGATCGTGGCATTGGGCACATTCACGCCCACCTCAATCACCGTGGTCGCCACAAGCACCTGTGTCTTTCCGGCCTGAAAATCCGCCATGGCCGCGTCTTTTTCTTCAGGTGGCATCTGGCCATGCACCAGCCCCACCACGCCTTCGCCAAGCTCCGCGCGCAGCGCCTTAAAGCGCACATCAGCCGCCGTATAATCGACCCGCTCGCTTTCCTCGACCAGAGGGCAGACCCAATAGGCCTGCTTGCCCTCTGCAACGGCCTTGCGCAGATGCGCCACCACCTCATCGATGCGCGCGGTGGAGACCAGCGCGGTCGTGATCGGCTGACGTCCGGGCGGCTTCTCATCCAGCACCGAGACATCCATATCCCCATATTGGGCAAGCGCGAGGCTGCGCGGGATCGGCGTGGCGGTCATCACCAGCACATCCGCGCCCTCCCCTTTCTTGCCCAGCTCCAGCCTTTGACGCACCCCAAAGCGGTGTTGTTCATCAATGATGGCCAGCCTCAAATCGGCAAACTGCACATCCTCCTGAAACACCGCGTGGGTGCCCACGAGAATATGAATATCCCCCCGCGCCAGCGCGGCCAGCTTGGCCCGGCGCTCCTTACCCTTGTCGCGCCCTGTCAGGATTTCCAGCACCACACCGGCGCTCTCTGCCAAAGGCTGCAAGCCCTCCATATGCTGGCGTGCCAGAATTTCGGTCGGGGCCATCATCACCCCCTGCCCGCCCGCTTCCACCGCCACAAGCAACGCCATAAAGGCCACCAGCGTCTTGCCCGCGCCCACATCGCCCTGCAACAGGCGATTCATGCGCGTGGAGAGCGCCATATCCGCCGCAATCGCCTCAATCGCCCGTTCCTGCGCTCCCGTTGGCGCATAGGGCAAAGATGCACGCACCTTGGCTTGCAACCGACCTGTCTGCTGCGAAATCACACCCTTGGCCTTCTGCAGCTGGCTGCGTGCCAATGCGAGGGTGATCTGATGCGCCAGAAACTCATCATAGGCCAAACGCTCCCGCGCGGCACTATTGGGAGAGACCTCTTCCATGCTTTGGGGCATATGCACCGCGGCCATGGCCGCCGCCCAAGACGGCCATTTGGCCTGATCTTTCTGGGAAGGATCGATCCATTCCTCAAGCTCCGGCGCACGGTCCAATGCAGAGCGCACCGCCTTTACCATGGTCTTCTGAGAGACCCCATGTGTCAGCGGATAGACCGGTTCAAACGCTGGGATCTCCTCCGCCTCATCTGGGGCCACCATATATTCCGGGTGCACCATCTGAGCGACGCCATCAAACAATTCAACCTTGCCAGAGACCACACGCCGCGATCCTTCCGGCAGGATCTTTTTGAGATAGTCCCCCCGCGCGTGAAAGAACACGATCTGAAACGAGGTCTGCGTGTCCTGCACCGTGATCCGATAGGCACCACCGCGATTGCGCGGCGGGCGATGTGCCCCCACCAGCACCTGAACCGTCACCACTCCGGGCAGCTCCGCCTCCTGCACTGACAGCTTTGGCGCGCGGTCGATCCCGGAATAGGGCAGCAAAAACAGCAAATCGCGCGGTTTCTTCACATCGATCTGCTCAAGGTGCTGCGCCGTTTTTGGCCCAACCCCCTCCAGTTTGGTCACATCCGCAAACAGCGGAAACAGAATTTCCGGCCGTCCGCTCATAGCCCCTCAATCAACGCCAGCCAGCCGTCTTCATCAAGCGTCTCAATGCCCAGCTCTGCGGCCTTGGTCGCCTTGCTGCCTGCACCGGGGCCTGCCACCAGAAGATCGGTTTTCTTGGAAACAGATCCAGACACTTTGGCCCCCAGCCCCTCGGCACGCACCTTAGCTTCATCACGCGTCATTTTCACGAGCTTCCCGGTAAAGACCACCGTCTTACCCGCAACCGGGCTCGCCTGACTGGGCGCTTCTGGCGGAATGATCTCAAGCTCATTCATCAAACGCGCAATCGCCGCGCGCTCATCAGCGTTGGCAAAGGCATCCGTCAGCGACAGCGCCACCGCCGCGCCAATGCCATCAATCCCGGTCAGATCATTCCAAACGCTCTTGGCCACCACATCAACATCACATGTCGCCATGGCCGCCCCGCGGCTTTCCTTGATCTTGGCGCGACGCCCTGCTTGCTGCGCCGCAATGCGCTCACGCTCCTCTGCGGCATCTGCCGCACGATGAGCAAGCGCCGCAGGACGGGCCTTATCCGCCGCCTCAACCAGCTTCTCCCAAGTGAGAAAATGCAACGCCAGATCCTTCGCCGCACTCTCTCCAATGTGGCGAATGCCAAGACTGAACAGCGCGCGCGCAAAGCCGATTTTGCGTTTGTCGTTGATCGCTGCAAACAGATTGGCGGCGCTCTGATCACCCCAGCCTTTCCGGTTCTTCAGCTTGTTGAGATTGGCACCATCGCGGCGCTCCAACGTGAAAATATCCGCAGGCTCCTTGATCGTAAGATCCGGATCTTCATAGAACATCTCAATCTGTTTTGCACCCAGACCGTCAATATCAAAGGCCTTGCGCGCCACAAAATGTTTCAATTTTTCAGTTGCTTGAGCGGCGCAAATCATCCCGCCTGTACAATAGCGCACGGCGTCGCCTTCTTCGCGCACGGCGGCAGATCCACAGACTGGGCAAAGATCAGGAAACACATAAGGCTGCGCGCCATCTGGCCGTTTGGACAGATCCACATCCGCCACTTTGGGGATCACATCCCCCGCGCGGTAGACCTGCACCCAATCACCCGCGCGAATGTCTTTGCCATCGCGAATATCCGCACCTTTGCTGTCACGACCGGCAATGTAATCTTCATTGTGCAGCGTCGCATTGGAAACGACCACGCCGCCCACCGTCACCGGCGCAAGCCGTGCCACCGGGCTCAGAGCGCCAGTACGCCCGACCTGAATGTCGATCGCCTCAAGGCGGGTCCAGGCCAGCTCTGCCGGAAATTTATGCGCCACGGCCCAACGCGGCGTGGTGGAGCGAAACCCAAGCCGCCCCTGCAACGCCAGATCGTTGACCTTATAGACCACGCCATCAATGTCATACCCCAGTGTCGCGCGCCGCGCTTCAATCAGCCGATACTTCGCAATCAGCTCAGCTGGAGAGGCGCAAACCTTAGTGAAATCATTGATCACAAAGCCAAAGCCCTGCAGCCGTGAAATCGCCTCCATCTGTGTCTGCGCCAAGGGCTCTGACAAAGCTCCCCAGGCATAGGCAAAGAATTTTAGCGGGCGTTCTCTGGTGATCTGCGCATCCAGTTGGCGCAAACTGCCCGCAGCCGCATTGCGCGGGTTAGCAAACACTGTCCGTGGTTTCTTGCCCGCCGCTTCCAGCTTCGCGTTTTCCGCAATGATTCGGGCATTGAGCGCCTCAAAATCGGCGTGGCTCATATAGACTTCGCCCCGCACCTCAAGCACCGCAGGGGCATTCTCTATATGCTGGGGGATATCCGCAATGGTGCGCGCATTGGCGGTCACGTCTTCTCCCGTGGCCCCGTCACCGCGCGTGGCCGCATAGACCATTTCTCCATTTTCATAACGAATAGAAAGACTTAGCCCATCAATCTTAGGTTCCGCAGTATAGGAAACCGTGCCTTTCCCCACGCCGAGGTATTTGCAGATGCGCTCATCAAAATCGGCAACATCCTGATCCTCAAACGCGTTGCCAAGGCTCAACATCGCCACTTCATGGGTGATCTTGCCAAAGCCCTCCGCCGGGGCCGCGCCCACTTGTTCGCTGGGGCTATCTGCGCGTTTCAGCTCAGGAAACCGGCTTTCGATCTCGCTATTACGTCGTTTCAGCTGGTCATAATCTGCATCTGAAAGCTTGGGCGCATCGGCACCATGATAGTCGCGATTCGCCTCGCTCAGCACAGCAGAAAGGCGCGCCAATTCCTCGCGCGCCTGTTGCAAAGTCATTTCTGTGACGGCGATCTCGTCTGTCACGGTCGTCTCCCTATCTTACCCTCCCAAGTGATAGGGGTGACAGAAGGTGACGTCCAGAGCCGCCGCGCGGTTTCAGGCGCGCATCGCCACGGGATCATCCGTTGCCGTGGTCGGCTCCGGATCGCGCAGCACATAGCCACGGCCCCAAACGGTCTCGATGTAGTTTTCACCCGCTGTGGCTTCGCTCAGCTTTTTGCGCAGCTTGCAGATAAACACGTCAATGATCTTCAGCTCTGGCTCATCCATGCCACCATAGAGATGGTTCAGGAACATCTCTTTGGTCAGGGTCGTCCCCTTGCGCAGGCTCAAAAGCTCCAGCATCTGATATTCTTTGCCGGTCAGATGCACAGGCTTGCCTTCCACCTCAACGGTTTTGGCATCCAGATTGACCGAAATCCGCCCGGTTTTGATCACAGATTGCGAATGGCCTTTGGAACGGCGGATGATCGCATGTATCCGCGCCACCAGCTCTTCGCGGTGGAACGGTTTGGTCAGATAGTCATCCGCACCATAGCCAAAGCCTTTCAGCTTGCTTTCGGTGTCATCTGCCCCAGACAGAATAAGGATCGGCGTATCGATCCGAGATGTGCGCAACTGGCGCAGCACTTCATGGCCCGTCATGTCCGGCAGGCCCAGATCCAAGAGGATCAAATCGTAATCATAAAGCTTTGCAAGGTCGATGCCTTCTTCGCCAAGATCCGTAGCGTACACATTGAGGTTGGCATGTGTCAGCATCATTTCGATGCTTTTTGATGTTGTTGGATCGTCTTCGACCAGCAGCACTCTCATGTCGACTTCCTTACTTCTGGGAGGTTTCAGGTATTAACCTTAACGAATAAAGGTTAACGCGCCGTTACCAATTTAGGAAGGTTAATAAGAAAAATCACGTTTGCCGGAATTTCTGAACAGCCGTCGCCTTCAATGCCTCCTGACCGTGGGTGGAAACCGCAGTCACCCATTCGTTGAATTCGTCTTCGCTAAGGCTATAGGTTTCAAGGGCTTCGCGCTGAGTGATCAACCCATAGGCTACACCACGCACAACCGCAGCCTTACGTGAGGCCACCCAGCGTTTGGTATTGGCAGGCGGCAGATCGGCACGGGTCATCACCTGTCCATCAGACAGCGTAACACACCTTGGTCCTTCGACTTTTTTCAAAAACATGCAGTTCGTCCTCATGAATGAGAAAATTTTCCTCTATGGGACTTAACGAGGCCCTAAAGCGCCTCTTGAGAGTATCTAAGATTTTCCTATATTCTCGACGACTTCTGATCCGGAGAGACTCACCATGGCGCTTGACAGCGACACGCCGCTCAATTCGCTTGGTTTTGCCAAGCCCCCATCCGAAACCCGCGTGGTTGTGGCCATGTCCGGCGGCGTGGACAGCTCCGTTGTCGCGGCCAAACTTGCGGATGAAGGCTATGATGTGGTTGGCGTGACGCTCCAGCTGTATGATCATGGCGCTGCGCTGGCCAAAAAAGGGGCCTGCTGTGCGGGGATCGACATTCACGATGCCCGCCGGGTCGCAGAAGAAAAGGGATTTCCGCACTACGTCCTTGATTATGAAAATATTTTTCAGGATGCAGTGATTGATGAATTCGCCGACAGCTATCTGGGTGGGGCCACGCCTGTGCCCTGTATCCGCTGCAATGAGCGCGTGAAATTCAAGGATCTTCTGGAGACGGCCAAAGATCTGGATGCTGATTGCATGGCCACCGGCCACTACATTCAGCGCAAGGTTGGCGATAAGGGGGCCGAGTTGCATTCCGCCGCCGATGCACGCCGGGATCAGAGCTACTTTCTGTTTTCAACAACTCCGGAACAGCTCGATTATCTGCGATTCCCTCTGGGCCATCTGCCCAACAAAGAGGCCACCCGCGCACTGGCCGCAGAGTATGGATTGGCCGTGGCAGACAAGCCCGACAGTCAGGATATCTGCTTTGTCCCCAACGGGGACTACGCCAGCGTGATCGAAAAACTGCGCCCCGGCGCGGCAGATCCGGGTGAAATCGTCGACCATGAAGGCATCGTGCGTGGCACCCACAATGGGGTGATTCACTACACCATCGGCCAACGACGGGGTCTTGGCATCGGCGGCCTGTCTCAACCGCTCTATGTGGTCAAGCTCGACGTGGACAAGAAACAGGTCATCGTCGGTCCCAAAGAAATGCTCGCCACGCGCAAAATCCCGGTGCGCGAAATCAACTGGCTTGGGGATGAGCCATTTGACAGCCGGGAAGAATGGCATGTGGCCGTGAAAGTGCGCTCCACACGCCCCCCACGTGACGCCATCATTCGCCCCCTTGGCCCAGACACGGCCGAAGTAGAGCTGCTGACCCCGGAAGAAGGCGTGTCACCAGGTCAGGCATGTGTGTTCTATGACACCGACAGCTCCCGCATCTTTGGAGGCGGCTGGATCTGGCGCGGCTATTAAAGCGCGTCGGTGGTGGTGTTCAACACAATATAGAACCCCACCGCGATCATTACGTATGGGGCGAACCATTCAAGCCGCCCCATGCGGCGCGCACGTTCCGGTGCGAGGCGGGCAAGCATCGCCCCACAAACAGCAATCATCAGAGCTGAAAGCGCCGCTCCGGCCAAAATCGGGATGGTGAACGCTTGTCGCGAATCCGCAAGCAACGGGGTGAATACGGCAAATGTGTCAAACGACACACTCAAAAACAGCAGGGAAATCGCAACCATCTGCCTTTGCGCGGGCTCCGTCGTCGGGACATCCGCAAGCGATGCCGACTTTTGCCGCCTCACCAGCGCCAGACCACCAACTGCCATGGGGATCACACCAAGAAATCCTACATAGCTTGCAAACCCGATCTCCAACCCTTCCGCCACCACATATGCAGCGCTCAAGACAAGGCATTGCGCAGCAAGATATCCAGTGATCGCCCGGAGGCGCTCGATGGTCAGGATCACGCCGACCAGAATGACCAGATTGTCCAGATTGGTCGCCACATGAGCCAGCGTTGCCGAAATCGCCAGCCCGATCCAGTCGATCATGCCTTCAACCCATCCAACACCGCCCGTGCGGCCCGCAGGCCCGGCGCTTCATGGCCGCGCCCAAGCCGCTGCATGGTCAGCGTCATCGCCGCACGCTGCGACTCTGGGCTTTGCAACACACGCAACAGCGCGGGGGCAATGTCCTCTGCCTTGAACGCAGGCCCCAGATACTCTTCCACGGTGCGCGTCTCTGACACCAGATTGACCAGCGTCACCGTATCAATCAACGCCATACGGCTCATGATCTGCCAGCTTAACCAGCTCATGTCATAGGCCACCACCATCGGCGTGTCACAGGCCGCCAGTTCCAGCGACACGGTGCCCGACGCTGCAAGCGCCACATCTGCCGCGGCAAAGGCCGCCCGCTTGCGGGCCATCCCCGCATCCACATCCAGATCACGCGGATCCAGAACAATGGGCGCATGCGCCCACGCGGCAACTGTTTCCTTCACCAAATCGGCCACGGGGGCAGCAGCCGGCAAAACCACCTGTAAATCAGGCACATCCTGCTTCAATCGTGCGACCACCTCGCCAAACGCTGGCGTCAGCCGTGACACCTCGCCCCGGCGCGATCCCGGCAAAGCCACCAGCAAAGGCGCATCTCCAATACCCAATTCTGCGCGAAACGCCTGCATCTGATCGCTTGTGGCCACAGGTTCAGTCACCACAGGGTGGCCCACAAAATCACAGCGCAGGCCAACCGCCTCCATATAAGGCGGTTCAAAAGGCAAAAGCGCCAAAACCTGATCCACAGACTTTGCCATCTTCTCTGCCCGCTTGGGACGCCAGGCCCAAACCGACGGGGCCACGTAATGCACCGCGCGAATGTCGGCCTTGGCCCGCACCTCCCGCGCCACACGCAAACAGAAATCAGGACTGTCAATCGTGATCAGCACATCCGGTTGCCAGGCCAGCACAGCCTCCACCGTTTCATGCATGCGCCGCAGCAGATGCCGGTATTTTGGCAGCACCTCGGCAATGCCCATGACGCTCAATTCGTCCATGGGGAACAGGCTTTCAAGCCCCTGCTGCGCCATCAGCGGGCCACCAACGCCCACAAATTCCACGTTAGGGAGGAGCTGACGCAGTCCCTCCATCAGCGCGCCGCCAAGCCGGTCGCCCGACATCTCGCCTGCGACCAGAAACACTTTCATCAGATCACCCGCCCCAGCAGGAACAGTCCGGTTTCTTGCAAGGCTGCCAAGGTTTTATCGCGTTCAAGAATCATCACCCGATTGGCAGAGACCACAATGCCCGCCACCCCGGCTTTGGCCGCCGCATAAACCGTGTTTGGCCCAATCGCAGGCATGTCCACGCGCAGATCCTGCCCACGTTTCGGAGCCTTCAGAAACACACCTTTGTCGCGGCGCAATGCCTCTGGCGTCTCAGAGACAAACCGCAGCAAGGCATCCGTGCCTTGCAATGTCTCAATCCCAAGACAAAGCCCCGCCGCGACAACGGCCCCCTGCCCCAGATCCAGAGGCGAAAGCGCCAAAAGAATATCGGCGGCCTTGCTGGCATCCGTAAGCGCCTGTGCGCTCGGTTCTGGCCCCGCAATCAGCCCTTCTTGGGCACAAAGCCCTTCCAAAAGCTCATGCGCACCGACAACGGCAATGCCCTGCTCTTCAAAAATCGCAATGACCAACCGCAGCAACGCATCATCGCCCTCCTGCAGCGCAGGCAGCAAACGTGGCGCAATCGCCATCATCCCCGCATCAAAATTGGCAGGGTTCAGCGCCGGACGTCCAAGCCCGCCCGCCATCACAAGGCGCGTCACCCCCTGTGATTTCAACGCCTCAAACAGCCCCCCGAGCTTCTCAATACTGTGGGTCTCAACGGGTCCGACAACATCATGGTCAACCCCCTCAAGCCCGATCCGCAAAGCATCAGGATGCGCCGCACAGAGCGCCACAGGCAACTGACCGCCGCCACATAGGATTGCTAGTCTGCTCATATCAGCCGTTTCGCTCCGTCTCAGCGTGGGGTCAGGAAAGACCGATCCGTGTGACCGGAGATGAAAGCGACCATTTCCTGCACATATGTGCTGTCACTTTCCTCGCCAAGGCGTTTGGCACGCTCCTGAAAGGCACCTTCCCCCTGCGCCAGCGTCTGAAACGCCGCCCGCAATTCAGAGATATCTGCCCTTGGCACCCCACGGCGCTTCAGACCAACAAGGTTAAGCCCATCAAGCTCGCCACGCGGCCCTTGCACCAGACCATAGGGAATGACGTCATTTGTCACCATGCTGACGGCCCCAATGATCGCACCGCGACCAATACGCACCCATTGGTGAATACCGCACAGTCCGCCGATGATCACGTCATCCTCAATCACACAGTGCCCAGCCACGGCGGCAGAGTTCACCACAATCACCCGATCACCAATCTGCGCATCATGGGCGATGTGACAGCCCGCCATGAACAACCCATCATTGCCCACCCGCGTGACACCACCGCCGCCTTCTGTGCCCGTGTTCATGGTGACATGCTCACGAATGCGGTTGCGCTCACCGATCACCAGCTGGCTGTCTTCACCACCAAACTTCAGATCCTGTGGCACTTCGCCAATCACGGAAAAACTGAACACCTCGGTCTCAGCGCCGATTTCCGTGTGACCGCTCACCACCACATGGCTCTTAAGCTGGACACCACGGTGCAGCACAACATTGGGGCCTACAACACAAAACGGGCCGATGATGCAATCATCGGCAATCTGTGCGCCCTCTTCGACCACAGCAGAAGCATGCACCTGCGCGTTTGGAGAAATTGCCATACGCCTTACTCCTTAGGCAGATCCATCATGGCCGTGAAGTCCACTTCACAGGCAACATCACCCTCAACGGTGGCAAGACCGGAGAACTTCCAGACCTTGCCACCTGGTTTGCCGCGCGTGGTTGTGACCTTCATTTCCAGCACATCACCAGGAACCACCATGCGGCGGAATTTGCACTTGTCGATGCCCATGAAATACACCAGCAGCTCTTTGTCTGCCATATCAAGGGCAACCCCCACCATAACAGCCGAAGTCTGCGCCATGGCTTCGACAATGGTCACGCCGGGCATGATCGGCTTCTTGGGGAAGTGCCCCTGAAAATGGGGCTCGTTCATCGTGACGTTTTTGATGCCGGTTGCGGAGGCATAGCCGTCAATATCAACAACTTTATCAACCAACAGGAACGGATACCGATGCGGAATGATACGTTGAATCAGATCAATATCAGCACTTTTCAGATCTTCGGACATGATGCGCTCCTGCTGCCTTTGTCTTGTTTGCAATAGCCCTAACAATACACGCGGCTGGGGGCAAGCACGGCCCACCTATCCGCGGGGACAGAAACCAAGGTCGCGGATCCAAGAACTGATCTCAAAAGAAGTGAGAAACCGCTCTCTTACTGATCTGCCTGCTCCTCAGCCGGCGCCACAGCGCCATCGCCCAACACAAGGTTGAGACGCTCAATGGCAAAGGGGGTAATGTCTACGGCCGGATCAAACATCAACACGGCACGACGCTCCATCACAATGCTGGCGCCTGCCTCCTGCATCAATGCGGTCAAAATCGGGCTTGCGGCACGTACAAATGCGTCTTCTTCACGCTTGCGCTTCTGTTCAATGTTGACGGATTTTGCATCCTGCTGGTTGCGGATTTGCACAACCCGCGCATCAAAGGCTTCCGCAATCGCGCGAAAAGCCTTCGCATCCATCGTCGCACGCTGTTCAGTCAGAACGCGTTCTTCCTCAGTCAACTTGGCCTGAATCTGCCGGTTCTCTGCCAGCAAGACCGATTCTTCTGCTGCCAGTTCCTGCGCCACACGTTGCCCAAAAGAGGACTGCGCAAACAGCTGTTCACTGTCGACAACCAAAATTTCAGACTGAGGCAGCCCCGAAGCCGCCTCACTTGCCCCCTGGGCATGAGACAGCGGCGCCGTAAACAGCGCCGCCGACATAAGACAAGCTGCCAGAACCGCGCGCATCTTTACTTAAAATTGCGCGCTGATGGTGAAGTCAAAAGTCTGTTCACGATCAAACTCTTCTTTCTGCAACGCTCGGGTAAAGTTGAACCGCAAGGGCCCAATCGGCGTGTCCCAGAAGATCGACGCCCCAATCACGTGGCGCAATGAGAATTCATCGTAGAGCACATTTGCCGATGTTTGATCGAGCCCCCAGAGCGAGCCCACATCATAAAACAAACCGCCTGTAATACCCAATTCTTCTGGAAGCCCCAAAGGGAACTCGGCCTCAAAACGGGCCACCGCGAAATAATTACCACCCAAAGCATCATCCTGAACACCAGGCTGAATTTCACGCGGTCCCACACCAAACGGCTCAAAACCACGGATGTTTCTGCTCGTTACGATGAAACGATCATCAATGCGGCTATCATTGTTTGGGGAATGCAACGCTCCGCCTTCCAAAGTCGCGCGCAGGGTGACTTCTTCGTGCCAGACACGTGCCTCTGCAACCGCACGGGCGTTAGTTTTAACAAAGGTATAGTCCCCGCCTAGTCCACCAAAGTCCTGACCGAACTCGAACAGATATCCGCGTGTCGGGTCCAGCCCGGAACGTCGTGTATCATAGCGATAGGTATATCCCACGGAGCTTTTGAGAATTCTGCCACGTGCAGCTTCCGCATCAATGATAGATCCAGCAACCGCATTTGCGTCGCTCACTTCGATTTCAGAACGTGCCAAAGTATAACGCAAACGCAGGCTGGAATGTTCACCCAGCTGGAAGCCAATGGACGGTTCAAAATTCGCAACAGAGTTCGTGAAGCGAGCCTCACTCGGATCAAGATCCTGATACTCAATCCGGAAACCCGCAGAAAGGTTGCGCCCCAGGAATGCAGGCTCATTGAAGGAGAAGCTATAGTCTCTGATATCTGTTGAGGTAGAGAACGAAAGCCCCAAAGACTGCCCCCGTCCCAAGAAGTTCGACTCTCGGAATTGAACGGCGAGTCCCAGACCATCATTGGTCGAGAATGTACCACCAAGCGCCAAGGACCCCGTGGGTTGCTCTTCGACATCCACGTCCACAATCACCTGACTTGGCGTGCTGCCCTCGCGTGCATTGACCTCGGCACCGGCAAAGAAGCCAAGCGCACGAATGCGTTCTGCACTTTCGCGAATTTCACGTGGGTTGAACGGATCCCCTTCCACAATGCGGAACTGATGGCGAATCACCTTATCAAGCGTCGTTGTGTTGCCCTCAACATCAATACGCTCGACAAAGATCTTCGGGCCTTTGGTTATCGCGAAATCTACATCCAGGGTCAGATCCCGGTCATTGCGGGTGATCCGCGGGTCAACACGCAGGAAATCATGACCCTGCTTGAGTGCCAGACGCTCCATGCGGGAAATAGAGTTTTCAATCACAGTCGGGGAATATGTCACGCCAGGCTTCAAACTGAGCGCTTCGAGAAACAGAGCCGTTTCCACACCATCTATATCGCTTGATGCTGTGATTTCGCCAAACTTAAACTGCTGCCCCTCTTCGATGTTGAAGGTCACAAAGTAACCATCGCGCTCGCGCGCCAATTCTGCGTTCACACTGAGTGTACGAAAGTCTACGTAGCCACGAGAAAGATAAAAATCGCGCAGAACCTGTTTATCAAACTCGATACGGTCATTCACAAACGTGTCCTGCTGGAAGAAGTTGCGCAACAGGCCTGCTTGCTTCGTATTCAACACGCGCCGCAAACGAGTATCGCTGAAATTCTGGTTGCCGACAAAACCAATCCGTTCAATTTCGACGATGTCACCTTCGAACACCTCAAAGACCAGATCAGCCCGGTTATCGCTGCGACGAATAACTCGCGGCGTCACGCGTGCTGCCAGACGCCCAGACTCCGCGTAGGCCTGCGTAATCCGCGCGGCATCGCGCTCTGCTGTCGCCGGATTGAGAACACGACGGGACTGGGATTCCAGCAATTGTGTCAGGTTCTCATCTTTTAGGCGACGGTTGCCTTCAAAGCTGATGCGGTTGATCGTCGGGTACTCAACCACTTTGATCACCAACGTATTGCCACGTGGCTGAACTTCGACTTCCTCAAACAACCCGCTGTCCAGAACCCGCTGATAAGCTGCATTCACCTGCCCTGCCGTGACAGGTGTGCCACGCGCAATCCCCGCGTAGTTCACAATGGCCGTAGAATCGATACGCTGGTTGCCATCCACTTGAATGCTGTTGAAATTATAGGTCTGAGCCAGGCCTGGCAGAGCCACGAACACGCCAAAAATTACAACAAAAAAACCAGTCAGGAGGCGCAGTTTACGCACCTCACTTCCGTCTTTGGTGATCACCAAAGCGCTAGATTGTTTGGTCATTCCCAAACTCCGCAGTACATCCCTGTTGGAACGTGACTAACGGGAATGCTTCACATTGTCAAAAGAGCTTTGCGTGAGAAACGCAAGACTTCGCCAACTGGAAGGATGCCCAAAGTATTGCGGCACTTTGCGAAGGTCGCCACAGGATATGGTGGGAGATAGGTGCGTCTTCTACAGAGGCCTCGCGCGGCCTTACACAAGCCAGCTGCTGATATAGGCGCCCAGCATAAGCCCAACCACAATCGCGGATGGGAAAAACAAACGCTCCCAATTGAGGTCAATCAAAAGCCCCAAAGCGCGATATCCATCTTCGATCGTGTGCATGGCAAAAGCCTCGTCTCTTTACGCATTAGCAAGGAGTTTACCGACCGAATTGGGCGAAATTTGGGCGCGCGGTCACAAAGCGCGCCCACCTCTCTCTTAGGGGCAGAAAAGATCGTTGGTCAGACCAAAGAGCATCATGCCCAAAACAATCACCAAACCAATGGTCATCAGAACCTGCAACACACGATCAGAGGGCGCACGACCAGTCACAGCCTCATAGCTGTAGAACACCAGATGCCCCCCATCCAGCATGGGGATCGGGAACAGGTTCAAAAGACCAATCGCTGTCGACAGCACCGCAATGAACCAGATGAAATTTTCGGTTCCCTGACTCGCCATCGCGGCGGAGGTTTGCGCAATGCCAACAGGACCAGACAGGTTGCAGCTGCTGATGCCCCCGGTGACAATGTGATAAAGACCACTTAGCGACCCCTCCATAATCCGAAGGGTCTGGCGCGCACCGGCATGTACCGCCTCACCAAAACCCAGCGTCTCGGTGGCGGGCTCAAAGGCAATACCGCCCAGAATGCCAATCCGCCAATTGGTGACAAAGCCACCTTCATTGTTGGGCTCATCTACACGACGCGGTGTCAGATCAAACTGCTGTGTTTCCCCATCTCGATAGACCGTCAATGCAACCGTTTTGCCATCGCCGCCTTCAACCACATCTTTGAGCTGAGAAAAGGCGACAATCGGCTGCCCGTCTATGGCTGTGAACACATCCCCCGACTCAAGGCCCGCATTATAGGCCGCAGACCGCGGTGCGAGGGATTTTACAAGCGCAGGATAAAGATACGGCCCTGTCACTTCAATCACATCGCCACCGCGCTGCACCGTGTAGATCAACGGGTCTGCCTTGGGGAGATCAGTGCTAAACGCATCAAAGGCCTCTGGATCGTCAAACGACGGCAAAGCCGTGCCCTCAATCGCCTGCACCACATCCCCTTCGCGCAACTCATAGGGCGCATTGGGCATGTCCCAAACCTCTCCCACAATCAGCTTTTCGCCAACCTGACCGTTGGTCATCATAACCGCTGAGAAAATGAGGATAGACAGGATAAAGTTGAAAACGGGACCCGCCGCCACCGTTGCGGAGCGCGCCCAGAGAGGGGCGCCATGCATGGTGTGGCGCAATTCGCTTTCATCCATCGCAGCCATCGCCGCGCCGTCCTTGCCGGAGGCCGCGTTGGCATCCCCTTTGAATTTGACAAACCCGCCCATCGGAATAGCCGCGATCTGCCAACGTGTGCCGCGTTTATCGACGCGCGACCACAGCACAGGTCCAAAGCCAATGCTAAATACATCCGCCCCGATGCCGCACCAGCGACCAACGATGTAGTGGCCATACTCGTGAATGGCCACGATGATCGACAGGGCCACCACAAACCAAAGCACCGTGAAGGCCCCATTTCCGAAACTCGGAATCAGCGTCGAAATATCCAAACTCTACGTCCTCTTTCTGGGGCGCTATGCCACTTTCTCGCTCTCAACAGCCGCCACACTCAGCCATTTCTCTGGCCGACATGGTCGGTTTTGCATCCCGTATCAAGGCGCATTTCGGCGAACTTAAGGCGATGTGATGAGAAAATACGGCCAGCCCAAAAGGCTGACCACAAGGTCAGGTTGCGGGCAGGCCCAGCACTGCGCCCATCAGCAAAACCAACAGAGCCGCGCCCATCATAGCGTCAAACCGATCCAGCAAACCGCCATGGCCGGGGATCAGATTGGAGCTGTCCTTGATGCCAGTCCGGCGCTTGATCGCGCTTTCCGCCGCATCTCCCATCTGGGACGCAAAGGAGGTCAATATGCTGATCACAATTAGTGCAGTGCCGCCAAACGCCATGCCCACCAAAGCCGCAGCCACCCAGCCTGCAATGGTGCCAGACCACGTCTTCTTCGGGCTGACTTTGGGCCAGAATTTCGGGCCGCCCAGAATGCGCCCCGCAAAGTAACCGGCCACATCCGTCGCCACCACCACAGACACCAGCCATATCAGCCAATAGGCACCGCGCACGTCTCGCAACACGATCAGCCCATAGCAGGCAAACATCAATCCAATGGCGTAAGCGCCATAAATCAAACGATCTTTCTTGATCTGGCTCGCCCCTGCAAACCCCACAGCGGCCAGAACAGGCGCAAGCGCCGTTCCGGGCAGGAAATGGGTGGCAAACATGGCGCCGCTGGCGATCACCCCCATTAGAACCGCGCCGCGCATCTCGCCGCCATTCATCATTCTGGTCAATTCCCAGACCATGACGCCACAGATCAGCACCACCAGTTCGTGAAACAACACGCCGCCCTGCCAGATGGCCACGCCACCCACCAAAAGCATGACAACCGCCGAGGCCATCCGCGCCGGCAGATCCCCCCAGCGTCCTGCCGTCTTCTCCTGTGCCCCGCTCACGCGCTTACCGCTCCAAACCGGCGATCCCGTCGCGAATAGGCATCCACAAGCTTGCGGAACTCTTCCTTGGAAAAGTCAGGCCAGAGCGTGTCGATAAATTCATATTCCGCATAGGCCGACTGCCACAGCAGGAAGTTGGAGATCCGCGCCTCACCGCTGGTGCGTACCACCAGATCAGGGTCTGGCAACACACAGGTGTCCAGATATTTCGGCAGCGTCTCCTCGTTCACATCCTCAGGCTTCAGTTGGCCCGCCGCCACATCCTGCGCCAGACGCTGGGTGGCCCGTGCCACCTCATCACGCCCACCATAGTTCAGCGCGATGGTCAGATTCACACCTGTATTTTCCTTGGTCAGCTCTTCCAGCTCGTCCATCAGCGCGCGCAGCTTCGCGTCCAGCCCCGGACGATCCCCAATGAACCGCACCCGCACACCTTCGGCTTTCAGAGCCCGTGCTTCCTTGCGAATATACTGACGAAACAGGCTCATAAGCCCGGCCACTTCCGCCTGTGTGCGTTTCCAGTTCTCGGTAGAGAACCCAAAAATGGTCAAATACTCGACCCCAAGAGGGCGACAAGCGCGCACAATCTCTTTGACGCGCTTGGCTCCTGCGTGGTGTCCAAACAGCCGCGGACGCCCGCGTGCCTGGGCCCAGCGGCCATTGCCATCCATGATAATGGCCACATGCCTCGGGCCAGTCGCGGGAATATCCTCGGCCATATCCTCAGACCTGCATAATTTCGGACTGTTTGTTTTCCAGTGCGCTGTCCACGTTCTTGATAAACGTGTCGGTCATCTCCTGAACTTCGCCTTCCCACAGCTTCTGATCATCTTCGGACATGCCGTCGTTTTTGGCTTTCTTGATCTGATCCATACCATCACGACGGACATTGCGGATCGCCACGCGGGCATGTTCCGCATATTGCGCGGCAACACGGGCCAGCTCGGTGCGACGTTCTTCGTTCAGCTCTGGAATCGGCAGCATCACGATGGTGCCGTTGGTCTGTGGGTTGATGCCCAGACCGGAATTCATGATCGCCTTCTCAACCGCATTCACCAGCGACTTGTCCCAGACGTTCACGGTCACCATGCGTGGTTCCGGCACGTTCACGGTGCCCACCTGATTGATCGGTGTCTTGGAGCCATAAGCGTCCACCATCACCGGCTCCAGCATCGTGGCCGAAGCCCGGCCCGTGCGCAGCGAGGCGAATTCGGTCTTGAGGGCCCCCATCGCGCCTTCCATGCGGCGGTTCAGGTCATCGGTATCGAGTTCAAAATCTTCAGACATTGCTGCTCTTTCAGTCTCTCATGTTCTGGTCACAAAGCTCATAGGCTATTGTTCACAAATTGTATAGCACCGCGCCGCTGCGGTGAAGGCTTACTGCCCCTACCCGCCCAATTGCCGCCCAACACATCTGAGCCCGCGCGGCTGCGCAAATGGCGCGCAAAATGTCGTTTCTCCAATCGACAATATTCTGACTATTTTTGTAGGTTTTAGCAAAATCCACGTGTCAGGACACACCATGAGCCAATTCATTCCCACCGGGCTTGATGCCCACAAACCCGCAGAGATCACCCGCCTCATTCGGCTTTCCGGCATTGCCAAGGCCGAAATGCCTCTTATCCCGCTCATCACACTGTCCATTTTGGGCGGTGTCTTCATCTCTCTCGGCGCCTTATTTTACACACAGACCACTTCCGGTTTCGCTGATCTGCATGGCGGACTGAAACTCATGGGCGGCGTGGCCTTCTCGCTGGGCCTCATCCTTTGTGTGGTCGGAGGCGCAGAACTTTTCACCGGCAACACCATGATTGTGATGGCCTATGTGGATGGACGAATCTCCTCACGCGCGCTGTTGCGCAACTGGGCCGTCGTCCTGCTTGGCAACGCGCTTGGCTGTTTCGCCATGCTCGCGCTTGTCTATGGGGCCGGTCTTTATGAGGGCGCACACGGCGCCCGCGCTGCCGCCATCACAAGCGGCAAACTCTCCCTCTCCCCGCTGGAGGCTTTCTGTCGCGGCATCCTGTGCAATGCCCTTGTATGTCTGGCCGTTTGGCTTGCCGTCTCTGCACGCTCAGCAATGGGGATGATCCTCTCCATTGTCTGGCCCGTCACAGCCTTCGTCGCCATCGGTCTGGAACACTCCATTGCCAATCTCTACCTGATTCCAGCAGGCGCACTTTCAGGGGCAGAGCTGACCACAGAGGGGTTTTTGCACAATATCATGCCCGTTCTCGCAGGCAACATCCTCGGCGGCGCAGGGGGCGTGGCTCTGGCCTACCGCCTCGCCTATGGCCGTGCCACCCTCGAAGACTTCCCGGTCGCAGCCGCCGCACAGAACTGATCCCGACACCCACAACAAAAAACGGAGGGCCCAGCCCTCCGTTTTGCATAAAATCTGATGACGCCCGCTCAGCGCACTTTGGTATAGGTGCCCCGCCCCGCCAGAATGCCTTTGAAACCACCGGGCTCATCCAATGGGAAGACAATCAGAGGCAGGTTGTTGTCCCGCGCCAGAGCAATCGCACTGGCATCCATCACCTTCAGACGCTTGGCCAGCACCTCATCATAGGTGATCTCATCAAAGCGCACCGCATCATCATGCTCTGCCGGGTCTTTGTCATAGATGCCATCCACACCGTTCTTACCCATAAAGATCGCCTCACAGGCCATCTCATTGGCGCGCAACGTGGCCGCCGTATCCGTTGTGAAATAAGGGTTGCCGGTGCCGGCGGCAAAGATACAGACGCGTTTTTTCTCAAGGTGACGCACCGCGCGACGACGGATATAAGGCTCAGCCACCTCATCCATGCGGATCGCGCTGATCACTCGGGTGAACACGCCCAGACCTTCCAGCGCGCTCTGCATCGCCAGCGCATTCATCACAGTGGCCAGCATGCCCATATAGTCTGCGGTGGTGCGCTCCATCCCCTGCGCCGCCCCGGAAAGGCCGCGAAAGACGTTGCCGCCCCCGATCACCATACAGATTTCCACGCCCATATCATGGACGGTTTGCACCTCTTTGGCGATGCGTTCAATGGTGGGCGGATGCAGGCCGAATCCCTGATCTCCCATCAACGCCTCCCCCGAAATCTTGAGCATCACACGGTTAAAGGTGGCCTCGGCGGGGACGGCATCGTCGCTCATGTTGCACTCCATCTGCGCATCGTTTTAGGATTGCGCGCAAAATGTCGGAAAACGCCCGCAGGTTCAATGCGAGAGTTGCCCCCGGCGCAACAAACACGCAGAAATCGGAAATTCCCCCATGACAGCCTTGCCGCATATCGCTCCGGATCAGCCGGTCCTGATCGCAGGCCCCACGGCCAGCGGCAAAAGCGCACTCGCCCTGCGCATCGCAGAAGAACATGGCGGGGTGATCCTGAATGCCGATGCGATTCAGGTATTTGACAACTGGCGTGTGCTCACCGCCCGCCCCCCTGCCGAAGACGAGGCCCGCGCGCCGCATCACCTCTACGGCCATATCCCCGGTGATGAGGACTACTCCGTGGGGCACTGGCTGCGCGACGTTGAGCCTTTCCTGCAAAGCGGCACGCGCCCGATCATCGTGGGTGGCACCGGTCTCTACTTCACGGCGCTGACGCAGGGGCTGGCCGACATCCCGCCTACACCACCAGCACTGCGCGAAGCAGCCAATGCCCGTGTGGCCGAGGAAGGCTACAAAGCCCTGCTCAATGAGCTGGATGCCAAAACCGCCGCGCGTATTGATTGCCAAAACCCCATGCGGGTGCAACGCGCATGGGAAGTCTTGCAGGCCACAGGACGCCCTCTCGCCGAGTGGCAGGATGACACGCCGCCGCCCCGTCTGGCGCTGTCAGACACCATGCCGATTGTGTTTGACGTGCCCAAAGACTGGCTCAACACCCGCATCGCAAAACGGTTTGATCTGATGCTGAAAGAGGGCGCGCTCGCGGAAGCAGAGGCCAATCTTGCGACCTATGATCCGAACCACCTCTCCGCCAAGGCAATTGGCGCACCCGAATTGATTGCCCATCTGCGCGGCACGCTCTCTCTGGAAGAGGCACAGGAACGCGCCACGATTGCCACCCGTCAGTTCGCCAAACGTCAGCGCACGTGGTTTCGCTCAAAAATGCGCAATTGGCATAGCTACGCTCCGTCTTGACACCTTCCAGCTCAAAAATAGCAGTATTGATTTGTTCAGACATTTTTGAATAAATCCCCGCCAAATGCGTGACCGAAATTTACATATCCCGTCATTCATGGCGCGACCACAGGCCGGATTTGACACGCCGCCATCCTTTTCCACGCCGCATGGCACGCAATCCTCCTCGCCCATAGAGGCACCCCAACCATCCTCACAAATACGGGTCATGACGCTGGCACAGCTGACCCAAGGCGCGCCTTGGGTGCTGGAAAAACTGCACCTGCGCGATCACCACCTGTTCCTGTGGACAACGCGCGGTCAGGGACGGTTGCTCCTGCATGGGCAGCGGCGCGGATTTGGGGCGCATAACGCGGTTTTTGTGCCCGCTGGCAAACTGCTTGCTTTTGAACTGGGCCTTCAGGTGCAGGGGCTGGCCACGCTCATTCCTGATGACGGCCATGTGCCTTTGCCCTCACAGCCCCAACACCTGCGCCTGCAAGACAGCAAAAGCCAAGCTGAACTGACCGCAACACTTGACGCTCTGCGCCGAGAGCTGGAGGAGCAGAGGCCCTTCATGGCCGAAGCCTTGACAGCACAGGCACGCCTAATGTCGGTGGCCCTGCGCCGCAGCATCGATGCCGCAGGCCCAGCCCCCAAAGAGCGGGCCGCCGACCGTATCGTGCGCCGGTTCTGTGATTGTCTTGCCAAGGACTTCGCCAAGGGGCACCCAATGGCCTGGTATGCGGAACAACTGGACATCACCCCAACACATCTCACACGCGCCTGCCGACAAAGCGCGGGCATCACGGCGGCGGAAATGCTGTCTCAGGTGGTGCAACATCGCGCCCACAGCCTGCTGCGCGCGGGGAACTGGCCGATCAAGAAAATTGCCACATCACTGGGATTTGGCAGCGCGGCCTACTTCACACGGTTTTGTCAGAAACACTTTGGCGCCTCCCCCAGCCAGATCCGCAAAGCCATGCACAGCCCCTGACGTCAGCCGCCCATGATGATCCGCACATAATTGCGGGTCTCTTTATAAGGCGGCACACCACCATATTTTTCAACCGCACCGGGGCCCGCGTTATAGGCCGCCAAAGCCAACCGCCAGCTACCAAATTTCAGATACTGCTGCTTGAGATAACGCGCGCCACCTTCAAGATTCTGGCGCGGATCCAATGGATCCACACGCAACGCCCGTGCCGTCCCCGGCATCAGCTGCGCCAGCCCAAGCGCACCTGCGTGTGATTTGGCGGAGGCATTCCAATTGCTCTCCTGCTGCACAAGCTTAAGGAACAGGTCCACCGGAATTCCATGCAAAAGCGCCGCCTCACGCGCCATGGCGAGATAGGGCCCTTTGTATTTGCCGTTGTAACTGCCATCGCCCCATTTTGAAGGCGTGTAAACCGGCCGCGGCTTCAAACGCACAGAGTTGCGATATTGTTCCGCTGCGCGTCCATCCAGCACTTTGGTCTGATTTTTAAACAGCCGCGCCTGCGATTTGGTCGACACCGACTGCGCCGACACCGGCCCACTCGCCAGACCACCTGCCACAGCCACGCCAATTAAAACTGCCAGTACCCTGCCCACCATATGTGGCTGCTCCACCCTACTTTTGACGCTTCTATATCAAATCACAGCAAATTTTCCAGACCACAGCAACGCCTCCGTCAGGTCATGGGCAAAATCCTGCACAAGCCAATGGCCCAAACAGATCTGGATGAATGTAGTTTCCTACAAAAATCCGCTTCCCATTCCCTCGTTGCGGTGGTGTATGGTGCTCCAAATCGACGAAAAGAATCCGCGGGAGACAAGGCGTATGGCCGGATCGGTGAACAAAGTAATTCTCATTGGCAATCTGGGGCGTGACCCCGAGGTGCGCTCCTTCCAGAACGGTGGCAAGGTCTGCAACCTGCGCATCGCTACATCTGAAACCTGGAAAGACCGCAACACCGGCGAGCGCCGGGAGCGCACTGAATGGCACACCGTTGCGATTTTTCAGGAAGGACTTGTGCGGATCGCCGAGCAATATCTGCGCAAAGGCTCCAAAGTCTATGTGGAAGGCAAGCTGCAAACCCGCAAATGGCAGGACCAATCCGGTCAGGATCGCTACTCCACCGAAGTGGTGCTACAAGGGTTTGATGGCGTTCTGACCATGTTGGATGGCCGCTCCGGTGGCGAAGGCGGCGGTGGCGGCGGCTTTGGTGGCGGTGGCGGTGGCGGCGGCTACGATCAGGGCGGCGGCTACGGCGGCGGCTATGATCAAGGTGGCAGCGGTGGCGGCTTCGGTGGCGGCAATCAGGGCGGTGGCGCCCCCAGCCGCGACATGGACGACGAAATCCCGTTCTGATCGCTCACTGATAAATTCAAAAAGGGTCGGCACATGCCGGCCCTTTTATTTTGGCGGCATCGCTCTGAGGGCCTTACACAAACCACTCCCGTCCCATATGTTTCCTGAACAAATGAACAAGTGAGGACCTCCCGTGGCCGACACCCCAAGTTTTGACGCCCCTAACCTTGACGCGCCCAGTTTTGACCGTGTTCTGGAACACCGTCTGACCGCCTATTGTGCCATCGACAGTCAGAGTGACGAGCATTCCGCCACCTCCCCCTCCACCGAGATTCAGTTAAACGTTGCCAAACATCTTATTGAAGAACTTAATAAAATTGGCGCAGTTGATGTGAAGCTCACGCCCTATGGTGCCGTTCTGGCAACGGTGCCTGCCACGGTTCCCGCCGCGCCCACAATTGGCTTTTGCGCCCATATGGACACCGCCCCGCAGTTCAACGCCACCGACGTCAAACCACGCGTGATCCGCAACTGGGACGGCACCGATATCACCTATCCAGACAACGCAGACCTCATTCTTTCCCCACAGACCTCCGCCTATCTGAGCGGCAAAGAGGGCGAAGACATCATCACCGCATCCGGGCGCACGCTTCTGGGGGCGGATGACAAAGCCGGCATCGCCATCATCATGACACTGGCCGAACATCTGCTCACGACGCCGGGCCTCAAACACGGTAAAATTCGGCTTGCCTTCACGCCGGATGAGGAAATCGGGCGCGGCGTGCACGCAGACCTTCCTGCCGATTTTGGCGTTGATTTTGCCTACACGCTGGATGGCGGCCCACGTGGCACGATGGAATATGAAACCTTCTCCGCCGATGGCGCAGTGGTGACAATCACCGGCACCTCCGCGCACCCCGGCTATGCCAAGGACAAGCTGACCAACGCACTGCATGTGGCCGCGCAAATCATCTCAGACCTCGATGAGAGCGGCACCACACCGGAAACCACTTCCGGTCGTGAAAGCTTCACCCATGTCTATGCGCAAGAAGGCGGCAGCAGCGAGACCACCCTGCGTTTCATCCTGCGCGCGTTTGAGATGGAGGATCTGGCGGAACAGACCACGCGCCTCAAAGCCGCCTGCGCCAAAGCCGAAGCCGATTTTCCCGGCTCCAAAGTCACCTGCGACATCACCAAACAATACCGCAACATGCGCTATTGGCTGGAAAACGACATGACCCCGGTCGAACTGGCACGCGAAGCCATCCGCACCGAAGGCTTTGATCCAAAATCCGTGCCCATCCGTGGCGGCACCGATGGCTCCCGCCTCACTGAACTGGGCGTGCCCTGCCCCAATCTCTATACTGGCATGATGGAAATCCACGGCCCGCTGGAATGGATATCTGTCCAAGACATGGCCAGCGCCACGCGCATGTGTCTCAATCTGGTGCAGATCGCTGCCAAATAGAAAAACGGCGCCCAAGAGATCTCTTGGACGCCGCAAACACGCACTTTAACTGTCTCAGCTATCGACGCTGAACCCGTAGGTTTCCGTGACATAATCAATGTCTTTGTCACCCCGCCCAGACAGGTTGATCAGGATGGACTTGCCCGGATTGCTGGCGGCTTCACGCATGGCAAAAGCCACCGCATGCGCGCTTTCAAGCGCCGGGATAATGCCCTCATGGCGGCTCAGCTTGTAAAAGGCATCAAGCGCCTCTTTGTCATTGGCTGCCGTGTAATTGGCCCGTCCGGTGCGATAAAGATGGGCATGCTCCGGGCCCACGCCTGGATAGTCCAGCCCTGACGCCACCGTATGCACCGGCGCAGGTTCCCCCGCCTCATCCTTCAACAACATCGTGCGGAACCCATGGATGTCCCCATCTTCGCCAAAGGTGATGGTGGCAGCATGCTCGCCAAGCTTGGACGAGGTGCCCATCGGCTCCACCCCGTAAAGCGCCACATCCGCATCATCAATAAACCCGGCAAACATGCCCATGGCGTTGGATCCGCCACCGACACAGGCCGCCACCATATCAGGCAAATCGCCTGTCATTTCCAAAAACTGTTCGCGTGCCTCGATGCCAACAATATGCTGAAAATCACGTACCATTTTGGGGAAAGGATGCGGCCCCACCACAGACCCAATCGCAAACAGCGCCGTATCGGCCTGGGGCACATAGCTTTCAAATGCGCTGTCCACAGCTTCCTTAAGTGACCGTCCGCCAAAACCCACCGGCACAACTTCGGCGCCCAGAAGTTTCATGCGGGTGACATTGGGCGCTTCCTTGGCAATGTCGATCTCCCCCATGTGGATCTCGCACTCCAGCCCGAAATAGGCCGCCGCCGTCGCAAGCGCCACACCATGCTGCCCCGCGCCGGTCTCTGCCATGAGCTTGGTCTTGCCCATATGCTTGGCCAAAAGACCCTCTGCCATACAGTGATTGAGCTTATGCGCACCGGTGTGGTTCAGATCTTCCCGCTTGGCATAAATCTGTGCTCCGCCACAGATTTCAGACAGGTTTTTCAGATGAGAAACAGGCGTCGGACGCCCCTGAAAGTGTTTGCGGATATAGCGCAAATCACGAATGTAATCTGCGGATTTTGAAATCTTATCATAGGCTTCAGCAATCGCCTTGAAATGTGGCTCCAGCACCGGCGGCAATTGCGCGCCGCCATAGTCGCCAAAAAATCCGTCACGGGTTGGCGTCTCTTTCAAGTATGATGACATAAGCGGTGGTCCTTCCGTTATTCTTCCGGAAAGGACCCTGTCCGCTTTTCACAATCCTGTCATAGGACCGATTGCCGCGCCCGCAACTTTAGCGTGATATCACAACGCCAGCGTAACCGTCACCGCGCCGCCAGCTCTTCCTCAAGCAACTGGCGCACCACATCGCGTGGCACATCGGCGGTCACAAAAGCCTCGCCAATGCCCCGCGCCAGAATGAAGCGCAGCTGCCCATCGACAACCTTCTTGTCCTGTCCCATCAGATCGAGAAGTGCATCTGCATCCGGCAAATCCCCCTCGATGTCTTTGAGATCCACTTTCATACCCATGTCACGCAGATGCGCCCGCACCCGGCTGGGAGCCTCCTGCGCACAGAGCCCCAATCGCATCGACACCTCAAAGGCAAGCGCACAGCCAATCGCCACGCCTTCGCCATGCAAGAGGCGGTCGCCATATCCCGTCGCCGCTTCCAGCGCATGGCAGAAGGTATGCCCAAGATTCAAAAGCGCGCGATCGCCCTGCTCGGTTTCATCGCGCATCACGATCTCGGCCTTCATCTCACAGGAGCGTTTGACGGCCGCAATCCGCGCGGCCTCATCTCCCGCCGCCAGCTTTGGCCCCTGCGCCTCAAGCCACTCAAAGAAACCCGCATCCCCCAACATGCCGTATTTCACCACCTCACCATAACCCGCGAGAAAATCGCGCGGTGTGAGCGTGCCCAACACATCAATATCTGCCAGCACAAGACGCGGCTGATGAAAGGCACCAACAAGGTTCTTGCCCAAAGGGCTGTTGATCCCGGTCTTGCCCCCAACGGAGCTGTCCACCTGCGCCAACAGGCTGGTTGGGATCTGCACAAAGCCTACGCCGCGCCGCAAAACCGCCGCCGCGAAGCCGGTGAGATCGCCAATCACGCCACCGCCCAGCGCCACAACAAGGTCACTGCGTTCCACACGCTGCGCCAGAAGCCACTCAACGGTCTGCTCCAGATACCGCCAGCTCTTGGTGCTTTCGCCGGCAGGCAGCACAAGCGCTTCCATGCCGATCCCTTCCGAAGCCAGCCCGGCCCGCAGCGTCTCCAGATGCAATGCGGCGACATTTTCATCGGTCACCACACAGAGCTGTTTGCGCTTCAGCATCGGGCCAATCAAAGCCCCAGATTGCGCCAGAAGCCCCGGGCCGATGTGGATGTCATACTCGCGCCCCTTCAGGCCAACATGCACGGTTTCCATCATCGTCTTAACCCTTTTCTTCCAAAACATCCGCGCGGCGCTCCAAAAGCGCGTGTGCAACACGATCTGCCATCTCTTCAATCGACAGCCCCGCCTCCGCAGGCACGGGCAAATCCGCCTGACTGTAAAGTGGCACCCGCGCCGCAAAAATCTCTTCCAGCGTCTGGCGTGGATTATCCGTGCGCAACAGCGGGCGCGTGTCCTTGTGCTTCACACGAGACCAAAGCAGATCCACATCCGCATCAAGCCAAACAGCCACGCCACGCTCCGAAATCACAGCCCGGTTGCCTTCTGCAAGATAGGCACCACCGCCCGTGGACAGGATACAGCGCTCGTCCTCCAACAGCCGGGCAATCACCTGGCTTTCTTTCTGGCGAAAAAACGGTTCCCCATCGCGCGCAAAGATTTCAGCGATGCTCATATTGGCCGCTTTTTCAATCTCCGCATCGCTGTCGATGAAAGGAACATCCAGTTTTGCAGCCAAAGCCCGGCCCACCGCCGTCTTGCCCGCGCCCATCATGCCGACCAGCACAACGGTTTTCTTCAGGTTATAGCTCATGAAACGCCCGCAATCGGCCAAGCCTTGCTCAAAAGTTAGATTTTGGCATTGAATGACGTGATCTTGGCCAAAAGGCCAGTTATAAGTTGAAAAAAACGAGCAGGAAATCGAGGGTATTCATGGGCAAACTTTTCCGCGCCTTACTGGTTCTGTTGCTTCTCGCTGCGGTGGCATTGGTGGCTTACGCCTATCTCGGCCCGATTTTCGGCGCCGATTTCTCTGCCCCACAAAGCGAAGTCCGGGTGCCTGTCGAACTTCAGGGCGAATAAATGTCACGGGTGTTGCGGGCCAGTGCCCTGCTTATGATGACGGCCAGTCCGCTTTGGGCGCAGGACGCCCCGCTTTCCGCCATCGACTGGCTGAACCCCACTCCCACAGTCACGCTGGACATCGGCCTGCCCTCTGGCGAAGTGCCTGTGTCCGAAGGCGTGGCCACGCCCGACATTTCCGTCTCCGCACTGGATGACAAGGGCAATGAGGCCGTTGGCCTGCTGCCTGCAAATGTCACCGGCCTGCCTCCGACCCTCTGGTCCCTGTCAGACGCCACAGATCTCAGCGCCCTTGTCGCCCATCAGCGCCCGGATGTTCTGCCTGCAATGCAGGCCCTGCTGTACACCCTTCTGCTCGCCGAAGCCGACGCCCCTCGCAGCGGGGGGCAGGATGATGAGCTTTTGCTAGCACGCATCGATAAGCTTGTGGAAATGGGTGCATTGGAGCAGGCCGCCGCTTTGCTGGAACGCGCAGGCGCCACAACGCCTGCGCTGTTTGCGCGCTGGTTTGATGTGACATTGCTCATGGGCGAGGAAAACCGCGCCTGTGACGCCTTGGTCAAAGCGCCCCATCTGGCCCCGGATTACGCCGCGCGCATTTTCTGCACGGCACGCGCAGGCGATTGGCGCGCCGCCGCGCTCACGCTGGACACGGCCAAGGCGCTGGATCTGATCTCCGAAGAACTGGACGCGCTCCTGCTGCGTTTTCTGGATCCGGAACTCTTTGAAGGCGAGCCGCTTTTGGTGGCCGCCGGGCCTGTCACCCCGCTGAAGTTCCGCCTTTACGAAGCCATTGGCGAAAGCCAGAGCACAAATGGCCTGCCGCGTGCCTTTGCCCATGCTGATCTGCGTGACACCGCCGGCTGGAAGGCACAGCTGGACGCCGCCGAGCGCCTCGCGCGCACCTCGGCTCTGCATGAAAATCGCCTGCTGGGCATCTATTCTGATCGCAAACCCGCCGCGTCAGGCATGATCTGGGATCGTGTCGCCGCCCTGCAAGCCTTTGATGCGGCCCTCACAGCCAAAGACACCCGTCAGGTGGCTGATGCGCTACCGATGGCCTGGGCCGCGATGCAGCAGGTTCATCTCGAAGTGCCTTTTGCCCGCCTCTATGGGCCGCTTC
Organism: Shimia marina; assembly: GCF_001458175.1. Taxonomy (GTDB): domain Bacteria; phylum Pseudomonadota; class Alphaproteobacteria; order Rhodobacterales; family Rhodobacteraceae; genus Shimia; species Shimia marina. The sequence continues at coordinate 4,626 of NZ_CYPW01000025.1, read as the reverse complement.
TGCTGGAGTTGCCGCTTCAGGGGGTGACCGCCCGCCTGGCCCGCGACATTGCGCTGCTGTCCTCAGACTATGAAAAAGCCGCGCGCATGGGGCCGCGCGATTTCCTCTCAGGGCTCGCACTGGGCAGCCCGGCCCGCACCCCGACAGATCCGCTGCACCGCGCCATTGCTGATGCCTTCCATGGCGCGGGGGTGCCGCAGGAAATCTCCACCATGCTCGCACGCGGTCAATTGGGCGAAGGCATCCTGACCGCCATGTCGCTGATGGATGACGGTGCCGCAGGCAATCTCGTGGCTCTGACGGAGGCACTGGCCACCTTCCGCGCCGTTGGCCTCGAGGATACCGCCCGTCGCGCCGCGCTTCAGGTGGCGCTTCTGGACACCCGCGGCTGATCTCATGAAAAACGTTCAGTGGATCGTCACCTTTCTGGAAGCACAGGCCGCCGAACTGGGTGCATCCACCAACACACAAGAGGCCTACGCCCGCGACCTGCGGGACTTTAATGACTGGGGCAAAGCCCGCGGCCTCTCCTTTGAGACTGTGGCGCGCGAAAATATCGAAGACTATCTGATCTTCTGTGAGGCGCAGGGGCTGGCGCAAGCGACCCGCGCAAGGCGACTCTCTGCCATCAAACAGCTTTACCGCTTTGCGTTTGAAGAAGGCTGGCGCAGCGAAAATCCCGCCATTCAAATCAAAGGCCCCGGCCGCGCCAAACGTCTGCCCAAGACACTTGAGGTCAAAGATGTCGATGCGCTGCTGAACGCCGCACGCACGCAAGGCCGCGCCGAAAGCGACCGGCTGCGCAACACCTGCCTGATGGAACTGCTCTATGCCACTGGTATGCGCGTCACAGAACTGGTCAGCCTGCCCGTGTCCGCCGCCCGCGGCGATCCTCAAATGCTGCTGGTGATGGGCAAGGGCAGCAAAGAACGTATGGTTCCCTTGTCCCCGCCAGCAAGAGACGCCCTCGCCGCCTGGCTGATCAGCCGAGACGAAGCGGAGGCCAATGCGCGCAGCAAAGGCAAACCTGCCTCAAAATTTCTGTTCCCAACACGCAGCAAGCAGGGCCACATCACCCGTCACCGTTTTTACGCGCTCATCAAAGAACTTGCCGTCGCCGGAGGTGTCAGCCCGGCGAAAGTGACACCACACACGTTGCGACACGCTTTTGCCACCCATCTTCTGGCCAATGGCGCGGACCTTCGGGTGATCCAAACCCTTCTGGGGCATGCGGATCTGGCCACAACAGAGATTTACACGCATGTTCTGGACGAACGCCTGCGCGATCTGGTGACCAGCCATCACCCGCTGGCCAAAACTTCCGGGAAACCCTCCTGAGCAGGAGAGCGGCGATCTGCCAACGGCACCCGCAGTTCCTCTGGCAAAACGTCTTCTGACGGCCAATACCCATCACGCAGCCCCAGATGATAGCCCTGCGTCAGCCCCGCCTGTTGCATGTCTGAAACCGCAGCAGCCACATCATAGGTCAAATCACAGAAAGACACGGTGCCCTCGGTCATCAGCGCATATCGCGTTGCCTGTTTCCCATCATGGGGCGGCATGCCAATGACACCGGCATTGACCCACTGCACCCCACCAATCTGACGTGAAAAACATATGCCGGAATGCCCGGCCACAACCACATCCACCGCACCAACCACCGCGCGCAGCGCCGCAATTTCTTCTTCAAAAACCACCTCAGGTGAAGTTTTCCAGATAAACCGCGCCACATCCGTCACACCGCCGTGGATCACCGCCACACGTTTTCCCGCCTGCGTAAACACCAAAATCTGCGGCAACTGCGCCATCCAGCGCCGCGCCTCATCATCGACCCGGGCATTGGCATGGGCATACCACTTCACCGACAGCAGGTCACAGGCGGTGCCCTCGTCAAACCCACAGCCACAGTCCAGCGCATGCGCTCCCAGTTGAATTTCACAATTGCCCGCCACCACAGAGACGCCACTGTCGCGCAGCAGGGCGACGGTCTGCGCAGGCTGCGCGCAATAGGCCACAATATCACCCGTGCAGATCAGATGGTCCCGCGCAAGGCCAAGCCCATTTGCCTGCGCCAAAAGCGCCTCAGTCGCCTGCAGGTTGGAATAAGGCCCACCAAACAAAAGCACCGTTCCCGGCAGCTCTCCCAGATCCTGAAACCTCATGACGCGTGCCCCCTTGCAAACTGGCCAGACCGATACAGCTCAATCTGCCTAACCTCTGTGAGGTCCCAAGACCAGTCACATCGGGGTCATCGCAAATGCAACAGAAACGCTCCGTTTGCACACCCCACCCCTTGATCCCCCATCACACCACGCCCATAACAGATTTACCCATGCAAAAGAGGACCCTATGGCGCCCGTGACCCCCGCAACCTTTGACACCGCTTTTATGATCACCGGCGGTGTGATCCTGTTTCTGCTGATGATGTCCGCCTTTTTCTCAGGTTCAGAAACGGCCCTGACCGCGGCCTCTCGCGGCAAGCTGCGCGCGCAGGCCGACAAAGGCAATCGGGGGGCTCAGCGCGCGCTTGACATCACGGAAGACAGTGAACGCCTGATTGGCTCTGTTCTGCTGGGCAACAACCTTGTGAACATTCTCGCAACCTCTCTGGCCACCGCGTTGTTCACCCGCGCCTTTGGCGAAAGCGGCGTGGCGCTGGCAACCTTGGTGATGACGCTCTTGGTGCTGATCTTTGCCGAAGTGCTGCCCAAGACCTATGCCATCACCCGTCCCGAAGATGCCGCCTCTGCCGCCGCCCGTCCCATCGGGCTGATTGTGACGATCTTTTCGCCCATGGTCTCGGCCGTGCGAGTACTCGTGCGTGCGGTGCTGCGTCTCTTTGGCGTAGAGACGGATCCGGACAGTCAAGTGCTTGCCGTGCGTGAAGAGATCGCCGGAGCCATCCAACTGGGCCATTCCGAAGGCATCGTGGAAAAAGAAGATCGCGATCGCATCCTTGGCGCATTGGATCTCTCTGACCGCACCGTCGAAGAAATCATGCTGCATCGCTCCGGCATTGAGATGATCAACGCCGACAATTCCCCCGGTGAGATCCTCAATCAATGTCTGGAAAGCAAACACACCCGCCTGCCTGTGTTTAAGGATGAGCCGGAAAACATCATCGGTGTGGTCCATGCCAAGGATTTGTTCCGCGCCATGTATCGCCGCGTGCGCGAGGCGGGCAACTCCACCGCCGACCGCATGACCGACATCGTGCTCGATGAGGTCGCCAAAGAACCCTATTTTGTGCCGGAAACCACTTCGCTTGACGATCAGATGCGCGAGTTCCTGCGCCGCCACGCCCATTTTGCCCTGGTGGTGGATGAATATGGCTCCCTGCAGGGGCTGATCACGCTGGAGGATATCCTCGAAGAGATCGTCGGCGAAATCACAGATGAGTTTGACGGCGGCAGCGATCAGCTGATCCGCAAATCCGAAGACGGGCAATTCCTGATCGAAGGGGCCATGACGATCCGCGATCTCAACCGCGCCACCGATTGGACCCTGCCCGATGAGGAAGCCAATACCATCGCCGGTCTGGTGATCCATGAGGCACAGATGATCCCAACCGTCGGACAGGTGTTTTCCTTCCACGGCTTCCGCTTTGAAGTGACCGGGCGCGAGGCCAACCGGATCACCAATCTCAAGATCCGTCCACTCTAGGCTCTGGGCCCTGCTTCAAAATCAGGCAGGGGCCAGCCCCTCTGGCGCAGCAAGCTGCCCCATTCACCCCGGGATATTTGGGTCAAGAGGAAGCTATTGAAAAAACTTGTAAGTGTTAGCCCTAACCTTTGAAAAAAGCGCCGTTAGCGCTATCAAATAGCGTTTACTTTTGACCCCACCCTGCTATAGCTGCGACCAACTCATTTCGTCATATCAGGGACCCCTCCAAGATGAGCACAATCATTGACATTTTCGCCCGCGAAATCCTCGACAGCCGCGGCAATCCAACTGTTGAAGTCGACGTGATCCTCGAAGACGGCACCATGGGCCGTGCCGCTGTGCCGTCTGGCGCCTCCACCGGCGCGCATGAAGCCGTTGAAAAGCGCGATGGCGACGCATCCCGCTACCTGGGCAAAGGTGTGCTTGAGGCTGTCAACGCCGTGAATGGCGAAATCGCCGAAGCGCTCGTGGGCATGGATGTGACCGAGCAGGTCGCCATTGACAGCGCCATGATCGAACTGGACGGCACAGAAAACAAAGGCCGTCTGGGTGCAAATGCCATCCTCGGCGTGTCCCTCGCCGCTGCCAAAGCCGCCGCAGATCACACCGCGCAGCCGCTGTTCCGCTATGTGGGCGGCACCTCCGCGCGCGTTCTGCCGGTGCCAATGATGAACATCATCAACGGCGGCGAGCATGCCGACAACCCGATCGACATCCAAGAATTCATGATCATGCCGGTGAGCGCAGCGAACATTCGCGAAGCCATCCGCATGGGCGCCGAAGTCTTCCATGTACTGAAGAAAGAGCTGTCTGCTGCTGGTTACAACACCGGTATCGGCGATGAGGGTGGCTTTGCCCCGGCACTTGAAAGCACCCGCGTGGCGCTGGACTTTATCAAAACCTCCGTTGAAAAAGCTGGCTACAAACTGGGCGAAGACATCTACCTCGCCCTCGATTGCGCCT
>NZ_CYPW01000024.1:305733-326031 GCF_001458175.1 Shimia marina | reverse complement strand
CTCACCCCGTGGGAGTATCACCAACGGTCAAAAGAGGACCAAAACCTGAACAGAGCTTACTGAAAACCGCGGACTCTAAGGGGAGCAGGTCAGTTCTTGCACCTTGCCTCACGAGTTCAGGGATAATCCAACCGGCATTCTTGGACCTATGATTACGATAGTCTCGCCAAGCCGCCTTCAAATCGTCAGGTTCACTCACAATGGCTAGGCGCTTGAGGATGATTGCCTTCCCTCGTTCTTCCATAGAAAGGATGGCCAATGCAGTCGCAGATGGGAATCTACCAGCCTCTAGCAGGAGCCTAGCATCCTCAAGCAAACGCCGAGCGTTCGCCTACGCGGCAGAAATGCCCTCGGAGATCTGTTCGGGCGTGAACCGCCCGGCTTATGAACTAAGGATTTTTCAAGCAATGCACCCGAAGAATATGAATGCGATAAGCAGAGGCAACTGAAGCTTGCATATACACAGAACGATCGCAAGGTCCACACGGGTCCCGCTCTAATATGTCTGGCGACTGGAACTACAGTGAAGGGCAGCTTCCCCGGTGCGCGTGCAGCATATGCCTCCCGCCCTAGAGCCATACCCCCGCGATTTTGCAAATGTCACTTCCCTGCTCATTGCTGACGATCGACGGCAACGCAGCGTAAGACCACCGGTCTGATGGCGCTTGAATGGCCGCTTAGGCCAGGACGAAGCACTAGGGTCGCTCCCGCAGAGAAGGTATGGTATCCGCCCAACCTTTTGCCGGGCCACTGAAGCACGTGCTGAACCAATGTCGTGTTTGGGCTGCGGGCGGTCTGGTGCGGGTGCAGCACTCAGGCATGACTTCAACGGCTGGTTGGGGATCGAAGCTGACCTTTGCAACGTTTTATGGAAACGTACGTTGGGGCGTTTGAAAGATTAGCAGCCAAGCATCCCCAACCAATCACAGAGCGCATTGCGAAGGCTGCATCCATATACCAGATGAAATTATGAGGGGCCGAAAGCTTCAAACAACAATGCAAACCTGAGCAAAACAAGAACAAGAAATCTGCAATAATGAATGGGAGAGGTTATTTTAGCTCCGGAAAGTACGAAGCGACAACGCCCCCGTAGACTATGCATTGCGTCAATAGCCCCGCAACTTTGCCCAACAACAAAGCATGCTCGTATCAGGGCATTCTCAGTTCGGGTGGTGATTTCACCATGTTTCGCGAATCCCAAGCATTTGCAATTTCCTGCAGCGCCAGCGCGGGCTCGCCGCGTTGCGTGAATTAACGCAATCGCGCCGTCATTCCTTATGCACTCCATGAGGAAAGGTGACGTGTTTGGTAACACAAACTTGCTTCCTGTCACTTGAGCTGGGGAAGCACGGGCTCTTTTGCGCGCTCGATTTGAGAGGAAACATGAAAAAACTCGTAATTCTATCCATTCTTCCATTGGTTGCAGCTTGTGGATCCAGCAATTCTTCCGGTAGCGCCTCCCCAAGCTCTGCAGGCTTTACCAGGGCCGCGACCGCGACGGGAACGGTTGTCACCAAAGATCCGGCCTTCGATAACCCACGCGCGACTTACCTGGCTGGCACCACCGACAGATCCTCCAACCAAATTCTTGTGGGTTTAGAGGATGGCGTCGACATCATTGACACCAATGGGGCCACTCAATTCAGCAGCACGAGAATAGTAAACCAAGGCAACGCTCAGACTGCCGCTGCAGGGTATAGCGTCACGCGTGACCTTGTGCGTGCCGGGCCTCAAGGCTTTGCTGAAACCTACCGTCTGTATGACCCAAACGATAATCTGATCGCCATTGAAACGGCAAGTTCGGGCGCATCGACAACTTCTGTTGTTGGCTCTGTTGGGTATTTTGGGCAGTGGAACGGTGAGGTAGATGGCAACGCCTACGAACAGGGTGCCGTGAATGTAGTGGTCAATAGTCAAACCGGTCAGGCGGACCTGGTCGCCTATTACCCAGATCAAAATGCCCGCCTGATCGATGAACAGGCCGGAGCCAACACGCTGACCTACAATGCTGCAACTCAGCAGGTTACCGGCGCTGTCACTTTTAACACCACAGGCGCAAATGCAACCTCGGCCACTGGCGAGACGGTCATGCACCTTTCAGGACCCGGCGCCAGTTTCAACAACGGCGTGAATGCGGCTCCGCAACTGCTGTCCGGCGTGGCGCATACGGACGGCGGCCAACCGTTTGAAGCTAACATTGGCTTCGTCGCTGGTCTGAATACCAACTAACTTGGTTCATACACCCAAGCTGAAGAGCGGGACCTCATCTGGTCCCGTTCATTGCAGGCAAACCCGATTTCTCGTCATGAAAAAACTTATCTTATGCGCAGCCCTTTGGGGACTGTCAGGTCCATCTTTTGCCGATGAGCGGCTGCGCACCTTTCATGCCTTTAAATTGGCACGTGCAGGCCATCCAATCTCGCTTTCACCGTCCGCGCTCGCACTCTATGGCCAGTTAGACACCAAACCCTCCGGCAGCATCCAGACGAATATCCTCCCCGTCTTCGGATATGATTCAAACCTAAACGGTGGCGTTCCGCACACACGGGTAGATATCAACGGAGTTACCTTCACCGTTCTTGAACAAGACCGCGCAGTCGCAGGATTTGAAGCTGGCTTGTCCGTCGGCGTCAGAGGGCAATACTTTCTTGCCAAAGGGCATCGCCTCTCTGGCGCAGTTGCGGCACGATATGAGCAGGCGATTTCCCATGATATTGCCAGTAGTGAACTCATTGCAAATGCTTGCTATCATTACGATTCACCAAAATGGACCTACGGTGAAGCCTGCCTGACGGCTGGGCAGTTCCGTACAGAGCTATCGGAAACAGAAAGCCGAAGTGCGCGTGTCACACTTGGTCGCGTTCTGGATACGGGGCGCTTTCCATCCGCGCTACAGATGGGCTTCTCTCGAAACGCAACAACCGACGCCGACTACGACCAAATCCTCGGAGCATACAAAACAAATACTCAAAACATGACTTTTGAGCTTGGCGCAGCCTCGACCCTTCGCTCAACCGGATTTGCACCAGACCACTCGATCTATACAGCAATCACGCGACCCATTTTCAAACGCCCTGTGACGGCAACATTACGGTATTCCGTTGCTGATGGAGGAACATTCCTTGGACTGAAGCGCCGCGAAGAACAGTCCGCAATCCAGCTTTCCTTGCCGGTTTCAAGATCAATATCTCTTAATGTAAGCTACGCAAACACCCGGTCAAATCTTGCGTACTTCCGTAAAAAAGAAATCACTGCCGGGTTCGTATGGCGAGACTTCTGACGTCAAGCACACCGCACTCATGACGCAGGGTCAACCTTTTGACCGCTGCTCTTACCCCCTAAAGAAATGACGAACTGTTCAGCGTTTAAAAAGTTCTTTTTGTTTTCGTCTGGATCGTAAAATAACAAGTGACAAGGACAACCATGCACGACTTGCTAGATTTCCTGGCAGACCTTGAGGCACAAATCACTCTAGAAGAAAAATTCAGCCTATTTGCCCGTTTCATGGCAGACGAATTTCAGTACGGTGCAGTCAACTATGGGATCTATTTGGACACGGGCTCACAGAGACAAATTGTCGACGGGTTTGTCGCCAAACGCCATGGGCTACCAGTCGAATGGCGCCTACACTATCAAAAGAAAGGGTTCGCTCAACGAGACCCTGCCCTCTTGTTTGCCGCGCGGTCAAATACGCCCCTCCTCCAAACACAGTTTTATAAAATGGCGTCCGAAGGTGACATGCCGCCAGCTTTTGCAGAGGTTGCCATCGCGGTGCAGGATTATGTCCAATCCGGCGTTGTGATACCTGTCCAAGCCAATGGTGTGCACGGTGTGATTGGGTTGTATGACCCCGATGGCGACAGCGGCAAGCACGACCTGCGTTATGGCAACAATCGGCGACACATCGAAACAATCTCAGTATTGTTTCACCGGATGTGTCGGTGGGATAACGAAGTGCGCGCGCAACGCCGCTTAAGCGATTTGAACCTTACCGTTTTAAATCTCAAGGCTCGTGGATTACGGGTAAAAGAGATCTTGCATAAAATTGAACGCAATAATCCTAAGACTGTCGACAACCACTTAATGCGTGTCCGCAAAGCACTGGGCGCAAAAACGGATTCAGAGGCAATTGCGAAGGCTTCATCGCTGGGCCTCCTGAGAGAGGCAAGACAGAGTGAAAAATCGCAAAGCTCACAATCAAGCGTCAATTTTTACTTATAGAGGGTCCTGCTTGTAAGCGCCGTTGGAGGCAGTTTCGCCATAATCGTGCCAGCGAGGTAGATACACTTATCCGCGCCAGAACAGCCTCTTTTTTCAGGCTCTAACGTGTCGTATGCGTGAGCATAAGCGGCCCTTCTCTGCTCCATTGCCACCCTCTGATTGCCGTTTCGATTGCCTGCACAGCACCTCCACGGCAGTGGCCCGCATACGACCACAACCGCCAGACAGTGTCTTAGTAACTTGCGTTAAATGGGGTTTTCCGTTGGGGAAGCAGGATTTGAACCTGCGGCCTTCAGGTTATGATCATGACATCTGAAATAGCAACGCTGTCTAACTCGCCATCGATCAGACAACTCGAGGCCCATGAGCAGGTCTCAGTTAATTGCCTTCGGAGTGCTCGGTTCCTTGGGTCCAGTTCGCAACCGCCTGAACATCCCACAACATATCCATGTACTGCTGCGCTTTTCCGTCCTTGGCGTAATACTCGATCTTGCGCGCATATGTCGGTCCGGCGTCGGATTGCACAAACTCCACAACCGTGTCGCGTTCCTGGCTCATCCAGCGTTCACATAGAATGGCTGCCGGGCTTACCTGCGAGCCCAAAAAGCTCTGAGTTTCTTCTAAAGCAAAATCAGGCAGATCTGCGGGCGCTAGTACCATCGCCTCCTCCGTCATCAGCAGGCATAGATCTAGTTCGTCCTCAGAGGCATCGAAGGTGCCAAATGTTGGTGTCGTGCCTGAAAGAACAGAGAGCTTGTCCTGCAAAAAATCCGAAGAAGAGATCGCGACGGCAGCCTCTTCGAAAAAACTCGCCTGACCAATCATCAACACGCGGTCCTTATCTGGCTGAGCATCGAACACGACGATCAGCATCTCATGGTCTTTCTGATAGCGCATGTTCCACATTTGGCGCTTATCTTGCCCGGAAAAGAAAAACTCTTCCTTCCAAATCGCGCAGCCGGTTTCATCAACTTTGCCATCATCGGGATCCATGATGGCTAAACGTTCACACTGATAGCCCTGCGCTTCAAAGGCTGAGCGAATTTGTTTGACGGATTGGGTGAAATTTGCGGTGCTGATAGTTGCCAGATCTGTGGCGAAGGCCGATCCATATGACACAGTAACTGCGACGGTTGCCGCAAGAGCTCGATGAAAGATCATCCCGTAATTCCTTAAGGTTGGATGGAAAAAGCCCTGTCACGGGGCCGCCCGTGGCAAAGGTACATTTCAGATCATTTAGACACGTCGTTCAGATCTACGGGGACGCAGATGCCGGACTGCTGGCCCTGTTCACTGTGGGACACATCAAGTTTGAGCGTTTCGTAAGACAGTGATAGGGTCAGCTTGGCATTCAAGCGCATGATCTGTGCCGACCCGGTATCGGTGGTGGTCTGGGGCCCCGATCCTTCGGGGAGGGTCAGGCGCAACTGCTCGTTTTCGATTGCAACTGATCCATTGTCGGCACGCACCATGACAAACCGAAAGCCCCCAGCCTGACAGGCAAGCGCCTGTGGGCGGGTGGGCTCTGGCGCGGCGTCGGAGCCTTCTGAGAGTTGCGTCAGACGCACAAAGCCGGAACTGCACACAGCGCCAATCGCATCCGGTGCGTTCAGGTCGCACTCAAACCCATAGGACTGAAAACGCACCCCCTGCCACCCATCGACCGGCGCACCACAGACGCGCACCTTTTGATCAATCGGTACGACCTCTGTGGTGATCTGATCTGGCCTCAGGTGGATTGGGCTGACCTCTTTGTCATCCATCCACTCCGCAGGACGCAGGGCATGGATCGCCCCACAACCTGATGCAACCTTAGGCACAGATATGACCGGAGAGACACGGCCCATACTGCGCGCGATTAGATCCAGTTTCTGGAATTGATCAACGATCGTGTCCGGATTGCACGCCTCTTCGTTTGAGGGCAGGAAGTCATGCGCCAACCCCAGCGCCACCGAGGCAAACTCCAGATCCCGATCTACGCCCACAGTGAAAACCCGCTTGCCTTCATAAAAACGGATATAGCTGAAATGATCTTCGGATTGTGCAATGCCGCTGGAAAGATAAGGCATGAAACGAACGGGCATGGAGATGTCATAGACAGGCTTGGACAGGTCTGGCCCGCCAAGGAACTGAACCGTTTCATCGCGCAGGCAAACCTGAACGCGAGACGCGTTTTCAGTATCGCAATAGAAGATTTGCGTGTCGTGAGATCCGCAGTCGGCAAATGCCGGCACGGCGTAGATTGTCAAAGCCGCGGCACATGCAACGTGTTTCATCTGTGTCACTCTCCAAAACCGGCAATGTTGCTTTGTTTGACCCATGCGCTGGAACAGTTGCCCCAATAGGCCATGTTGGGCGGCCAATCATCGGATGCCATGGCACAGGCAACCAAACGCGCCTCATAGTCCTGTTCGGACAGGTAGCCCCCTTTGCCGTCGCCCTTATCGGGATCGATCCAGATGATGCCTGCATAGCCAGCTTCGTTGACACACTCGAACGCAGAGCCGAGATCGGATGGAAACGCATAGCCAAGGATGGCAGCACCTTCTGATGGCGCTGCATACAGCGCGATCTGCCCATTTTCGGTGCCTTCGTTGCTAAGAACACCAGCCACCTCACGGCAGTCATAGCTGCCATAGGGCGTTGCCCCGACGATCGGGGTGCTGGGCTGGTAGAAGGCAGCGCTGTCGACGCTTGGGCCAGTGCGCATCGCATTCATCGATACGCGGCGCAACGCCAGCAGGCTTTCAAGCTCCGCACTGAGGGCGGGCTGCATGCAGGTGAGGGTGCGGTTCGGCGCGGTGCCACGTCCAAACAGATCCAGCCAGATCTCTGCGTCCGCAGTATCGATGCTGCCGATTGGGGTTTTCACACTCAAAACAGCCCGGCCACCTTCATGCAGAAAGGAAAACTCATATGTGTCCCAGGGAAAACCACCCGTGCCGGGCATCATGCCAAAGGGCACATCCGCCGCCAGCTGATAGATCGGACCATCCGAAATCTGAGGCGTCACATGAAGCTCCAGCACAGGGCTTTCTGTTTCAGGATGCGCGCTGACGCAGACTTTGATTTCATCCGCGTCTTCGGTGAGGCATAGTACCTGTGTCGCCAAAATGTCGTCGCAAAAGGCTTGAACCACACCGGCGGAGCACAGCAGACTGGCCCCGAATACTGTCAGAAACGATCGCACGTTTAATCTTCCTTTGAGCTTGGGGCATAAATGGCCGCTTCGTTGAGCTCCGCCAGCGACCCGTTCACTGAACCAGTTGCGCAGGTGTAAGACGTAGAGCCTCCACCGTCCCAGATCAGGTTCAAGCCTGCTATCTGCCCAGACAGGTACACTTCATAGCTCCCCCCCACACTGATGAGTGTCGATGACGCCCAGTCGCTTGAAGTAAGGCCTGTCACGTCCCCCAAGGGAACGACGACTTCAGCGGGGCCGCCCGGCGCTTTGTCATACGCCAAACGGGCCTGCTGCGGGGTCCAGCACAGTGCAAGCTGTCCCCCGTTAGACAAAGTGCAAGACAGGGCTGGGGTTTCAGGAGGCAGGCAGTCCGCGTGAGCAATGACAGGCACCAGTGCCAAGACACACAACAGCGATGAACGCATAGCTCGGGTCATCCAGCAAACACCTCGCATGTATTGGGGGTGATTGACCCTTCGGGCACCCAGCCCGCGCCGCTGTCTGTCTCGACAAATTCAAACCCGCCCCATGGCTCGAACCGGAAATGCACCGTCTCGCCACTTGCGATGATGCCTGTCGGATAGCTGTCACGCATGCCAATGCCGCTGGTCATGGTGACAGGGGCACCGGTGTATCCAACACAGGAGGATTCAAATTCTGAAAGCGTCGGCAACAGATCGACGTCCTCCAGCTTGCCGATCAAGGATGCGGCCAAGCGGCGGTCTTTCGTGTTAATCTTGCAGCTGTAGCGGGCTTCCAGTTTTTTATGCGCGCTGACCATGCGTTGATCCCAGTCCGTCAGGCGGGGAGATTTCGTCGAGCAGTCTGCGCTAAATACCGATTTGCCTAAGCTGGAGCCAAAGCAATACCCTGCCCTGTCAAAGGCCAAGTTCCGCAAGTACCACGCATCCTCGCATAGGGCGCTGGCCGTGCCGGCTGTGCAGATCAGTGCTGCGGTTAAGAAAAACGTTCTCATCTATCATCTCCATAGGCAGCGGTGCGGTGGCTCTGTGACCAAAGCACAGTAAAGCGGCGCGCGCGCCTGTTTGTGCTTTATTGAATTTGCTGCAGATGGGCGCGATCGACCCATCCCGTAGCGCAGGGGCCTGTGTAGGGTTTCCCCAGATCTTCGGGACGCAAGAAACATCCCGTCAGCCCGTTGGTTGGGATCGCAACAGCCATGAAATCACCTGCGCGATCAAGGATATCAATGGTTTCGCCAGGCTGCAGCATCCACCAGACAGGTGTCGCGGCCGATGGGCGCGATGACGCATAGACAGGCACACCTTCTGGGGTGGTACCCCCATCAGTCACCCGTGCCCTTCCCACCGTGTCTACGCGGGGGGTGATGTCATCTTGCGAAAAGAATGTGCCAATAGGACCGCGGGCGCTCTGGGCCCACCACAGCCCCTCTGGCGCGGCGTAAATCGTATCAGAGGCACACAGGGTTTGATCCACACTGGCCCGCCAGTGTGGGGATTGCAGCCACATGTTGAAATCGCCCGTATCAGCAACGGTTTCATTCCTATCATCCCACGGCAGGTCAACATGCAGGGTCACCGGTTCGGCCAAATCTATGCTCCAGAACCCGATTTCCACCTGCGCTTGTTCGTCTTCGGCCCAGCGAAACCAGGTGGTATTGGCATCCGCGATCAAGGGGGTATCGTAATACATCTCACCAGAGGACAACGCATGGCGTGTCAGCGCATAATGCTGATCTTGCGCACAAACTGTGATCTGTTCGCGGACATCGGCATTGTCTGTTGCGCATTGGAACACCACGTCGCCACCACAAACGGATTGCGCCATGACGGCGCTGCCCCAAACGGTCAGCGCCAACGCAGCAGTCGCAGAGAACGTGAAGCGGTGTTTTGGAACACCCGTCATTGCGCCGCTTCGATCAGTTCGATGAGGGAGGTCAGGTCGCTGGTTACGCTGCCCTCATCACAAGGAATATCGGCAATCAATGCGCCATCTTTCAGCACATTGATCCCGCCCATTTCCGTCGCGCCTGCCGCGCGTTCGGTGCCCCACCAAACCTCATAAGCGTAGCCGCCGCCACCATCAAAGGTCACAGATTCATTCATGAAGTTGCCCATGCCGTTCCATGGCATCGCGGTGAGTGTGGCCATGTCCTGCAGGATCTCTTTTTCAACGGTTCCGTTGGATTTGAAGAACCCATAGGCAGCCTTTGCACCATCGGCCCAAACGGCATTGCACAGCTCGATACCGCGCGTGCCTCCCTTCAACGTGCAAGAGAACATCTCAGTTCCGTCCAGTTCGCAGAATTGTCCGGCCTGCAACGCCCCGGCGCTGAATATAATCGCAATCGAAAGGCAAATCTGTTTCATTTTATGTCACACTCCAATGTCCATTTTATCTATTCAGGTTTGTTCGGCCGTACCCGGCGCCGACTTTCGCAGCCAATAGGCGCTCGCCGCGCCGCCAGCCAAAGCGACTGCAATGATGAAAAGCGCCAGAAGTGGACGGAAGTAGAACCAGGCAATCGCCATTGTTGCGCCGCCAACAACCAGCGTGAGGGCGAGACTGATCAACGAGGTGACAGAGGCTGTGATCCAGCCCAGAAACGGCAAAATGCCGGCAATCACATCCACCACGCCAAACAGCGCCTTAAAACCCAAGAACAACAAAATCGTTAGGCCAAGGCGCAACATCCACGTTTTGAACGTATTATTGGACACAGCGGTCTGGAACATTTCATCCGCAGTCCTCATGCCCTCTTCGACCAGATAGATCTTGCGCCCATTTTCTGAAGTATAGGGCACCAGCTTATCGTAGTGCTGGACACCGACAACGCTTGCCTCTTGGATGTCAGAGGCGTGATAGCTTACCCGGATATCCCCTAGCTGAGGAGAAACGACGTCTGCACCAAAAACCACTTGCCCCGCCACCAGTTTGGCTGGTTGCTCCAACGACAAGGCGCGCGCGACCTCCTCTACTTGATGTGCGTTCAACAGCATGGGTACCGCACCGCCGATATCTGAAATCTCATCATCGACGCGAAAGGCACCAATTCTGCCTTCTGGCTGTCGGATCACTGTTGATGTAACTGGCATAGGCGGGTTCATGTGCCCCTCAGGAACCCGAAACTCCGCACCGCTTGCAGGCGTATCCGTCCAATCCTGACGATAGGTGTATTGCGTGGTCTTCTCTTGACCACCGCCTAATTGTGTTTTTGTCTTGGTTTGCTTGTCCTCGATCCATGCAAATTGTTCCACCTTGCGTTCAAGGCGCACAGTTTGTGCTGGCGCAACAACCCCAAGCGCCGCATCAGCCAGCGGTGCCGCCAGAGCAAGCGAGCCATTTATGTGCAGAAGTTGACCTTCGTTCTGCGGATCTACGACCGTGTGATCTACTGAGACAACCCGATTGGCACCTTCGGCCAACGCCCGTGCTGTACGTACGGCATTGCCCTCGTTCCAAAACAAAAAATAGACTGCAATACCAATAAAGCTGATCCCAAGCCCGATGCCTTTGATGGCGTTTTTCAACCTAGTAAAAAGGCCAACTTGGGTTGTTTCTGTAAACTGAGACACGATTTAGGCCTTCGATTTCTTAATCCAAATTTATTTAGCTTTGCCAAATCCCAAGGCGCTTATGATCTCGGATATATCTGCCATACTGGGCCCAGCAGCGATTGGCGCATCAGGTGCCCCGAGCCAATCGTTGATTTTCTGCGCCGTCAGGAGATGTCGCTTGCTTGTGGTATAGCCATGGGACAACGCAACGCGATACCGGTTCTGGGTTGCGCCCGTCACTACGCACAGCCGGTAGGTGTAGCTGGCGTGCAGCCGGTTGTTGCTGCGCTCATTCCGTTTCAGATCCACATCGGCCTGCCTGACATCGTCGAGCGGGATGGTTTCTTCGCAGGTTCCGTGCAGCATGGTCTTGCGCACTGTCAGCAGGTTACTGGGGCGATCAAACACCACCTCTGTCTTGTGATAGACCAACCACAAGATCCCCCCACCTACGATCACGCCTCCAGCAGCGACACCCCAGCCGACAGTGTAGCCTGTAAAGGCGGCAAACAGGCTGATGCCAAAGATAATAATAAGGATCATGCACAGTACGGTCGAAATAACGCGCGTTGTGCCTTTCAAGATCAAGCAATCTGGCTTATTTAGGCTGATTTTCATATGGCAAGGCTCAGATATTCAATAATGTCTGTAATATGGGTGCCTGCTGCTCGGTCTGGGGCAAGCCGAAGCCAGGTGATTAAGTCACACGTTCAAAATAGTGCTTTGTGCGCAGATAACGCCCGACGGATGCATACGAGGTAAAGAAATCGCACCTGCTGGCGCATAAATTGCGCAGCAAAGCATGGGTTACAGAAGCGGAGTCTTATTTCTTGTTGTGCTTGCTGTATTCCGGGTTCCGCGGCCAACGGTTGCACCCCGTTCTTGGGTGCCAGCAGCGGATGCAGGCGCACTTTGCTTTTGGGTGCCTTTGGCTCCCTCAGCAGAGACAGGCGCGGATAGCGCTAGCGCGATGGCTGCAAAAATGGTCGTGAATTTCATAGTCGTTTGCCCGTTTGTTGTTCTGAGAAGCATAGATAGCAACTGAGCCCAGTGACAAACACTTGGATATTTCTCCATATTGCGGTCTGAGCAAGACCTATGCTTGCATGCAGTAGCGCGGGATTTTACGGGCAGTTCCTGTTAGGTGGTCTGTAGCGTGGTACTTTTGAACTCTTACGTGGTGACGGCCTCCTTCATAATTGAATGCCACAAGAGCTCCATTTAAGATATTGAATTATAAACCTAATATTTCACCTACAGGCATACCCAAGACAAAACGATGTTCGCCCCAGCTAACGTTATGATCCAGATCACCAGAGCCCCAGCATTAGACGCAAGGTACAAAGTCTTTGCCGGCTGCATGGAGGCTGAGTATGGCTATTACGGCGTGAGCCATGGCCAATTTCTAGATACGCGGCCCGTACGCGCAATCCACAACAACCATCGGTCCAAGCGCAAGGGCCTGCCCGATGAATGGTACATCTATCAACTCGAAGACTATGCGTTAGATGACTACGGTATGTTGATGGGGCCCCTCACGACCAAGCCGATCCGGCAATCCAATTTCTATCGCTTGCTTGATGAAGACGAACTGCCCTCAAATTTTGCAAAGGCAGTTGGCGAGGTACGTAATTTTGTGTCTTCGGGTGTCGTTTTTTCCGCAGAAGACCACTGGCATTCAAGGGATTTTCGGCCTTTTTTCCGCTCGTTGACATCGCGACACATGAGGCCCGCTTTGGACGCGAGCGAACTATGATCCAAGCTCTGCCAAATCGCTTACATCTGCGCGGTCAGGTCCGAAGAGGCTGTCAACCAGGTGGCGTTGAGCGAAATGGACCGGCAAGTGCTGTAACTGCAAGCGAAGGGGCTACGATTCACGAAAACCCCGCACATAACCGGACTCGACAACCCCAAGACAGTCGAGAACCACATGCTGAGCCTACGTATGAAGCTGGCAACCCGTAACTATATGGAAACTGTTCAACGCGCCGCAAGACTTGGGTTGCGCACAGACGACGGTCTGGATGTTGGTGAAACCCTGCCTGCATTAATCAGTTCCTTGGCTCCTCAGTCTCTCAGGTAGCGTCTTCACCTTTGAGGTTGGCTATGACTGCCGGTTGGCCACCGTTGGCCGAAATTGAGAGAGCCCGAGTGATATGAATGTCGGCTCCGGTTCGATGGGGTACATAGGTTTCAGGATAACAAAATGATCAAAGTAGACATCATAAATCGACACTCAGGCCTCACCCGAGTTACAATGGAAATCGACTGCAATGGCGATGCTAGTCACGCTACCCAATTAGGTCGTGCCGTCAAAATGGCTTTGGAAGCAGGAGTCGACTTAAGCGGTACAAATTTGTCTGGGGCAAATCTGTCAGGCATGGATCTATCTGAGGCAGACCTCTCCCGCGTAGATCTATACGCAGCAGATCTATCTAATGCCATCTTGTCTCACACAAATTTATCCGACGCGACCCTGATCGAGACTGATCTTGCCGAGGCCGACCTGTCGAACGCCTGCTTGTCTGAGGTCGACCTTTCCAAAGCAAACCTTCAATGGGCCAACCTCACCGGTGCGCTCCTCATGGAGGCCGATCTCAGCTGGGCTGATCTGTTCAAAGCCAATCTCACCGAGGCAGACCTCTCTGATGCGAGGCTTAGCAACGCTGACCTATACTGCGCCGACTTGACACAAGCCGATTTAACTGACGCCGACATGACTGCAATCAGGCTGAATAGGGCCAATTTAACCAAGGCTAACCTGACCGATGCCGCGCTGACTGAAGCGCGAATTATTGAGGCAAACTTCTCTGGCGCTACTCTTCATGGGACCAAGCTCACCAGTGTCTCAGGGATCAATGATTGGATCAAATGTATCCAGATTGAAGATTGGCCGATCACCTACACAACTGATATTTTGGAGATCGGATGCGAGCGCCACCCAATCGCGGAGTGGGCAGATTTTGATGATAAGCGGATCGCCACAATGGATGGGAAGAAGGCGCTCAAGTTTTGGCGAAAATATAAAAATTGGATTTTCCAGACCATTGAACTCTGTCCAGCAAAACCAACTAGGTAAACGGCATTATCAATGGCCGACATCCTGCCTAACTCTCTTCAATTTTCGGTCATTCTTGATGGAATATAGCTGGTCAAGCTGTGAAATGACGGGCATTTCATCTGCGACTGCGGCACTTGAGCCGCCCCCTGTTTACAGGAGAAGCGCGAGAGTATCCTGGTCGAGACGGGGAAACGGTTACAACGTACCGATCAACTTGCATAACTCCCATAGCGCAGCCAGCCCAGCATTTTGAGAAAAGCCCGAAAAGTCCAAAGACGGGCGATCCAAGGTTAGGTGATAGAGTACCAAACCCAACAAATCTCCGAAGTTTAGAGGAAAATTAGAGTGAAGGCCAAGCTCTATAACTGATGGTGTGCAACTTCCGCTTTGGGCTGATATCCGTCTCTGAAAGCTACGAAACCAAATTCCGTTTTGCCTGAAAAATGGACACTCGTCTTACTTGCAACCATGCAACCGAGGCTAAAGTCCGGTCTGACAAACCTCGCCGCAACAACCCCATTTTTCAGTAGATTTGCGCCGCTTCTTACGCGGCACCTGGTGTTGCCTTGCTCGATCAGAAACACTCGTCATCTGACTTTTCCCAAAAGATCCGACAGAGGGGTGTTTGTGGATCTACCAACACCCTTCCCCTTTCCCTGCATTTTTCATTGAAACTCATCATCGCGGACGAAAGCACTGCGTGTCTCGTAACCCGGTGTGATGAAGTGTTGGCAGCGATAATAACGGTTATCCTGTCGGTGCACGCATTAGGCCGTTTGCTTTTGCGAGCATTGCAGTCATTTCATCATCAGTAGGTAACCTCCTTACCGGCAGCCGTTGAGGCTCTTGGAGAGCGCCGTTGAGGGCGGTCTTTGGCTGCACCGGACTTGGTGGCGAGCGCGTCGGCGCAGGAGCAACAGTTGGGGCGCCTGTGGCGCTCGCCGGGACCACATTGTTCAACCGCGACGGCTGGATCTGCGGTGTTTGGGCGCTTATGTTTGCCCTATGGTCGTATTGGGGGCGTTCCGATCATTCTGGGGTTCATCCGAACCAGATGTTTTAGTCAGCTTGAATTGCGAATAATCCTTGCTGCAAAGGGCTTCGATAGCTTTCGCATCCTCTTTATTCATGCTGTCCGGCACTGACTTGGCGCGAGCGGCTGCCACGAGCTTACTCGACCGGCTGCGCAATCCTTCGGCCTCATCCTTTGGGACATACACAGTCACTTCCTGCAGACCATATTCGGCCATCCGCTGACGCTGTGTGCGCTTGGTTTGTCCAGCCTTGTCCCTCTGGATTTTTCTGCGTGGTGCCATGATCGGTTTTTCCTTGTTTGACTGGCTGCTTCAATGCGTTGCCATTCGTGCATGCACTCGTGTCTGCATCTGTGCTGTCAACGGTGCTGGGGATGGTGCGCGCGTAGGTGCGTGGGGTCGTGTCGGTACGTTAGCATGCGCCACGCAAAAAAGCACACTTCATCTCAATTTGAGGGAGAAGCTCGCAAAAATGAACATCAGTAAATTGCAACATTTCTCTCACCTCGCGGTCAAAAATCATCGACCGAAAAGTTTGGGGACTGCAGGCGGCGCATCATCACTGAGAGCAACATAGAAAAACCGAGTGCTTGAAAACGCTCGATAGAAGCACCGAACCAGCACCACCTAGACCAAGCTTTTTTCTGCAAAATTGCTCGCTCCAGCGCGTCGGGGGGCTATCCAATACCTCCCCTACTACGCGCGGGGTCGATGGGGGGGGATGGGTCTCGTTTTACGCACCCCCGGGGTGGGGTCTTACTACCCCTGCCCTTTGCGTCCCCTGTCATCGCCTCGCAAAGGTAGAGAGCGGGTGATGATTGCGCCTAGCGCCTAAATCCCCTTGAGACTGAAGAGATCCCACAGTGACCGCGCTGCGGCGGATGTTATCCAGTCCTATCGGCAATCTCCCACTCTAAGGTGGTAGTTCATGGGGGTCTGCGCAGTATGCGGCGATTCCTCGCCAGAAGTGGATGACAACACGCTCTGCCTTCCTCAAGCGGCACCCTATCGCATCCCTCGCTGGATTGGCTCGGGTGTATGAAAGCAGAGGATGGCCTGTTGCGGCTCCCGCAGGCCAGCCTGACGCCCCCAAAAGTGTTACATCGCCTTCCTTAGCATCACGCCGCGTTCAGCTGATCTGGCCTCGGTCGCGTGGATTGCAAATACAGACCATGATCGCAGCCCCAGAGGCCACAGCGGATCACCTGGCCGAAGAGCAGCGGATAGCGGCCCGATGTGTGGCCTGCGGAAAAGTACCTGATGAAGATGCAGGTTAAACACGGCCCGCGGCTCAGTCCCCATAGCAGGCGAGTGCCACCCGGGCAATGATGGCCTTGAACCGCATACGTGTTTAGATGGTTGCCGGACGAAAGCTCTGTGTTAGTCGCCGCTGACACGCTGCTGTCTCCCCTCTGCTAGAGACAAGCGGCATTGTAGCTCACATCGCCCCTGAGATGAGACGCAAGCTGATTGTACGGCCCTCCGAGCCAGACGAGGAAAGCCGCCCCTGAATAGCCCTCAAATCTTGACGCAACTCTCTGTGTCCGATGTGGACAAGCACATCAAAGCTGCCTGTCATTGCTGGCATTGAAATCACCACAGACGATCAAGGGCGTTTCAATATGAATGCCCTGCACCGTGCCAGCGGAAGGCAGGACAAGGATGCACCTTCAAAATGGTTGCGGAGCGCAAAGACTAAAAGTCTGATTGCAGAGATTGAATCTCAAACTGGACAGATTTGTACCGTTTCCACAGAGGGTCGCAACGGCGGCACCTTTGCGCACGAAATCCTTGCGGTTGAATATGCTGGCTGGGTCAGTCCTGATTTCCGCATCCAAGTCAATCAAGCCTTTATCGACAACCGCACTGTTAAGGTGGATCGGTCGCAGGCCGCCCCTCTGCCCCTCGCCGTAGACATCACAATACCAAATAAGCCCAAATACGGATAAAGCATAATAAAATAAATAACTTAGATAAATTTCACCCCTTGAAAACTAAGTAACCATTGGTTACGTATTTTTGAGCAAGTGCTGACAACTCAGCCTGCGTAACCCATGGAGACAAAAATGACCGACCTACAAATCACGCACCCCGCGACACCTTGGGCCTTCCTGACAGTTTTTCACCGCCCCGCAGGGGACCATGAGGAAGGCGAAACAAGCGTCTGGGCCTTTGGGGACATGGCCGCGACCCATGAAGCCGAGCGCATAATCGAAAGCATTTCTGGAGTTGATTTCACACGGCGCCGTAGTGCCGAGATCTCCCCTATCGAAGTCGAAAACCTCTGGACCGCATGCGGAACAGCGGCCAACGACACCGGCGAGCTGCTTTCCGCTCTATCGGCCCGTGGCGAGGTAGCCTGAATTGACCCAACGGGAAGTAGACAGCGCATTTCACAGCATGGAATTGACCCTGTGGATCATGCAAGCCCTCGCCTTGATCCTTGCGACACTGGGTTTGGCCGGAGGTGCCCTGCTCCTGATCTGAAATACCTGCCCGAGCCATCGGATCAGATTGGCTCGGGCCACTCCAACAACTCGCAAATGGCCAGAGGTTTGGAAGCCTGACGTCGCTTATTCATGCTTGGATTGGTGAAAGCAGCTTCAAGGAGGCTCACGGCCCTTGGCGTCGATACATCTGACCAATGATGCGAGAAAAATTGCCAACCTAAGTTGCCGGCGCTCATCCGTCTGTGCAAATACATGAGCGCGACCACTCAGGGGATCAATTAATGGCCAAGGCAATGACAACCGACGAACTGCGAGATGCGCTCGACCGTCTGGGCATCACTGCCGAGAAGCTGGCCGAGATCATCGGAACGTCACCCGTGACAGTGCGGCGATGGCTGATGGACCCTGACAAGCCGACGCACCGGCAGGTTCCACCCACCGCAGCGAAGGTGATCGGCTGGATTATAGAAGGCGGGCGCCCGAAGGAATGGCCACCGGCGCCGAAGTGATCCGGACTGCCTGACCGAAGGCGCGCGAGATCCGCAAATGTATTGACTGAGCCATCTCGAATCTAGTGGGCTGGACGCTTGTCGTGG
Organism: Shimia marina; assembly: GCF_001458175.1. GTDB lineage: Bacteria > Pseudomonadota > Alphaproteobacteria > Rhodobacterales > Rhodobacteraceae > Shimia > Shimia marina. The sequence continues at coordinate 307,946 of NZ_CYPW01000024.1, read as the reverse complement.
GTTGATGCTGCCCCGCCATGAGAATGATCAAAATCCTTATGTCACCGTCTGGCCCACCCTCGAGACGCCGAAGCAATGCAAATGAGGGGCTAATTGAGGGGTAAAATTCCACCACAAGAGCCAAAATCTCTTATTTTTAAAGTGAAATTCGCTGAATTTTGGTACCCGCGGCCGGACTCGAACCGGCACGGCCTATACGGCCTAGAGATTTTAAGTCTCCTGTGTCTACCATTCCACCACGCGGGCAACCTACACGCTGACTTTAGTCAGCGGCGCGACAATAGCTGTTCCGTGTCTGGTGTAAAGTGACGAAGATTAAAGCTCTTCACCTGGTGCGGATTTCGGCGCGGCCGATTTGTACAAACTGCGCTCCGGCAACCAGGGATTGAGCTCCAGAGCGGCTGCCAGTGCATCCTGCGCTGCGGCCTCACGCCCCAACCCAATCAAGGTCAACGCCAGACCGGAATGCGCCCCAACATGACGCGGCGAAAGTTCCAAGGCGCGTTGAAGATCTGGCAAAGCCGCCTCAAAATCCTGCGCAAGGAAATTCACAAAAGCACGTTGATTGTAGCCTTCGGCGTAGTCCGGGCAATAGGCCACAAGCGCATCAAAATCCTTCTGCGCCCCAAGCAAATCCCAGCCGGCCCGCTTGCGCATACCCCGGTTCAAAATTTCCTGCGCTGCATCGTCAGGCGCATCGGTCCAATAGCCCCACATGTCATTTGAAATGATCTGTGCCGTGGCAGGATCCGGCGCGCGTTGAATGCGGTCAAACAAATGGTCAAGCGCCTCGGAGTGATCCGGCGGTTGTGGACAGCTGGAGGCCGCGGCCGATCCAGCACTCAGAAGAAGGGCAAACAGGATACGCATACCGCAGGCTGGCACGACCCTGCGCAGATCACCAAGTCACATCTCTGCGAGGCCGGTCTCCTTGACCGCTTCCATCGCCACATAAGTGGAGGTGCTCGCCACATAGGGCAGCGCGGAAATCTTCTCTCCCAGAACATGGCGGTATGCCGACATGCTGGTGGTGCGAACCTTCAGCAAATAGTCAAAGTGACTGGCAATCATATGCGCCTGCTCAATTTCCGGCACCTGTGCAACAGCGGCGTTGAAAGCGCGCAATGCTTTCTCACGGGTTTCAGAGAGTTTCACCTCCACAAAGGCCACATGATCCATGCCCAAACGGATCGGATCCAGCAAGGCGCGATACCCCATGATCACCCCTTCCCGCTCCATCCGGCGCAACCGCGCCTGTGTTGGGGTTTTGGACAGGCCAATTTCCTGCGCCAGATCCGTCATGGAAATGCGCCCGTCTCTGGCCAGCACCTCCAGAATCGCGCGATCAAAGGCATCCAGCTGAATTTTGTCACTTTGCATATCAAAACACCCCAATTTACATCAAAACGCATAATCAAATCCCTTAATTCAGTCAATTAGACCAAATCAAACGAGATATATTAACAAAAAACCTGGAGAGAAAAATGACAAACGCGCGCGGTCTGATCGACACCACAACCTATTGCAACGAAGAGACCCTGCTGGAGCAGTTGATCCAAAGTGCCGATCTGAGTGAACAAGACCGCAAGATGATTGGCGCATCCGGCGCAGAGCTGGTCACGAAAATCCGCTCCGAAACAAAGCCCGGCATGATGGAAGTCTTTCTTGCCGAATATGGCCTCTCCACCAACGAGGGTGTCGCGCTCATGTGTCTGGCAGAGGCGCTGTTGCGGGTCCCAGATGCCGAAACCATCGACGCGCTGATCGAAGATAAGGTCGCCCCCTCAGATTGGGGCAAACACCTTGGTCAATCCTCTTCTTCTCTTGTGAACGCCTCAACATGGGCCTTGATGCTCACCGGCAAAGTGATGGATGAAAGCAATGCCGGCCTGATCGGCACGCTGCGCGGCGCCGTCAAGCGCCTCGGTGAGCCCGTGATCCGCACCGCAGTTGGGCGCGCCATGAAAGAAATGGGCCGCCAGTTCGTGCTCGGAGAAACCATCACCTCCGCCATGAAACGCGCCTCAGATATGGAGGAAAAGGGCTACACCTACTCCTACGACATGCTGGGCGAAGCGGCCAAAACAGATGCCGACGCAATGCGCTACCATCTGGCCTATTCGCGGGCCATCACCGCCATTGCCACCGCCTGCACCCACGAAGACATCCGCGCCAACCCCGGCATCTCTGTGAAACTCTCCGCGCTGCACCCG
>NZ_CYPW01000024.1:290864-305578 GCF_001458175.1 Shimia marina | reverse complement strand
GGGCTCAACATTGACGCCGAAGAAGCCGATCGGCTTGCGCTTTCCATGGATGTGATTGCCACGGTGCTGGCCGAGCCCGCTTTGGCAGGCTGGGAAGGCTTTGGCGTGGTGGTCCAGGCCTACGGCAAACGTGCAGGGGCCACGCTGGATTACCTCTACGAACTGTCCCAGACACTTGACCGCAAGATCATGGTCCGCTTGGTGAAAGGCGCCTATTGGGACACAGAAATCAAACGCGCACAGGTGGAGGGGTTGGAGGATTTCCCGGTTTTCACCTCCAAGGCGGCGACCGATGTCTCCTATATTGCCAACGCGCGCAAACTGCTGGGCATGACCGATCGCATCTACCCACAGTTTGCTACCCACAACGCCCACACCGTCGCCGCAATCCTGCATATGGCAGAGGACAAAACCGCCTTTGAATTCCAACGTCTGCATGGCATGGGCGAAGCGTTGCATGATCTGGTGCTGACAGGCGAAAACACCCGTTGCCGCATCTACGCCCCAGTGGGAGCCCACCGAGATCTGCTGGCCTATCTCGTCCGTCGCCTGCTGGAAAACGGTGCCAACAGCTCCTTTGTGAACCAGATCGTGGATGAAGACGTGCCCGCCGCCGAAGTGGCCAGCGATCCCTTTGAAACCGTCAACGCCGCGCAGGCCAGCCTCACCACGGGCCCCGACCTGTTCCAGCCAGAGCGCGTCAATTCCAAAGGGTTCGACCTCACAGATCAGCCCACGCTGGCCACCATCAAAGTGGCCCGCGCACGGTTCCGCAACGCCACATGGACAGCCGGCCCCCTTCTGGCAGGCACCACCGCGCCCGAAGCCCCGATCGCGGTGACCAACCCCTTCCTGCCCACCGACAGCCCCGGCACCGTGACCCATGCCAGCGCAGCTGATGTGGAAACCGCGCTGTCATCCGCAACGCCTTGGGCAGCTGCACCTGCAGAGCGCTGTGAAATCCTGAACAAGGCCGCTGACCTCTATGAAGCCAACTTTGGCGAGCTGTTTGCCCTTCTGGCACGCGAAGCAGGCAAAACGCCCAATGATGCGGTCGCCGAATTGCGCGAAGCGGTGGATTTCCTGCGTTACTATGGGGCCAATGCGCCGCAAACCCCACCGGCGGGCCTGTTCACCTGTATTTCCCCGTGGAACTTCCCGCTGGCCATCTTCACCGGACAAATCTCTGCCGCTCTGGCGGCTGGAAACGCGGTGCTCGCCAAACCGGCGGATCAAACACCGCTGATCGCCTTCCGCGCGGTACAACTGCTTCATGAAGCGGGCGTGCCTGCCTCCGCACTGCAGCTCCTGCCCGGCTCTGGTGCGCTTGTTGGGGCCGCACTCACCTCTGATGCGCGTGTGAACGGCGTGGCCTTCACAGGCTCTACAGCAACCGCACAGCGCATTCGCAAAACCATGGCTGACAATCTCACGCCCGGCGCGCCCTTTATTGCGGAGACCGGCGGCCTGAATGCCATGATCGTGGATTCCACCGCCCTGCCAGAGCAGGCTGTGACCGCAATTGTGGAAAGCGCCTTCCAATCTGCCGGGCAACGCTGCTCGGCCCTGCGCTGCCTCTATGTCCAGGAAGACATCGCCGACAATCTGCTCGACATGCTGAAAGGCGCGATGAAAGAGCTTACGCTTGGGGATCCCTGGAGCCTCTCTACCGACAGTGGCCCGGTGATTGATGTCGCCGCGCAAACCACCATCGCCGATCATATCGCCGTGGCCCAATCCGAAGAACGCGTGCTGTATCAGATGCCCACGCCGCAAACCGGCACCTTCATTGCCCCGACCCTGATCAAGGTGAATGGCATCGCCGATCTGGAGCGCGAGATCTTCGGCCCGGTTCTGCATGTGGCCACCTTCAAGGCCAGCGAGCTGGATGCCGTCATCGACGCCATCAATGCCACCGGCTATGGGCTGACCTTTGGTTTGCAAACCCGCATCGACGACCGGGTGCAACATGTCTCTGATCGCATCGCGGCGGGCAACATCTACATCAACCGCAACCAGATCGGGGCCATCGTAGGCTCCCAGCCCTTTGGGGGCGAAGGTCTGTCCGGCACCGGTCCAAAGGCGGGCGGGCCACACTATCTGCCCCGCTTTGCCAAAGTCACCCCGCAATTGGGCGGCACATGGGACACAGAGATCGCGGCCCAACATCTGCAAACACAGATTGATCAGGCAACGGCGCAACCCGTGGCGCAGAGCACGCTCACCCTGCCCGGACCAACCGGCGAGTCCAACCGTCTCACCACCTATGCCCGCCCGCCCGTGCTCTGCATGGGGCCCGGCGCGGACGCTGCTGCAGATCAAGCCGCCAAAGTCACCGCGCTTGGCGGACGCGCGGTGGTGGCAAGCGGCGCTCTGGCGGCGGAGGCTCTGACCACATTGAACGGGTTTAGCGGCCTGCTCTGGTGGGGCGATGCGGCAACCGCGCGCAGCTATGAGCAAGCGCTGGCAGAACGCAGCGGGCCGATCTTGCCGGTCATCACCGGCCTGCCAGACGCCGCGCGCGTGGTAGGAGAGCGCCATGTGTGTGTCGATACAACAGCCGCAGGTGGGAACGCAGCCCTTCTCAGCGGTGCCGGTTGACCTCCCCGGCAAATAAGCCCAGCTTGGCGGCATGTTTCCGATCAGAGATCACAACCCGTCAGGCCGCACCCCCTATGTTGTTTATGCGCTCATTGCGCTGAACATCCTGATCTTCCTGAGTTATCAGCCCATTATGGGCGATGATTACAGGTTGACACTGTTCTTTCAGGACTGGGCGCTGCTGCCTGCCGAAGTGACAGAGGGGCGGCGCCTGCATGGGCTGTTCACCTCCATGTTCCTGCATGGCGGATGGATGCATCTGGCGGGCAATATGCTGTTCCTGTGGATCTTTGGCGACAACCTCGAAGATGAGATGGGCCATCTTGGCTTTCTCGTCTTCTATCTGCTCTCTGGTCTGGGCGCAGACGTCGCACAGATCGCGGCAAACCCTGACAGTCTGATCCCCATGGTCGGTGCCTCCGGTGCCATCGCCGGAGTTATGGGGGGCTATCTGCTGCTCTTTCCCAAAGCGCGCGTCGACATCTTCCTGTTCCTGATCATCATCTTCCGAATATTCACGGTCCCTGCCTGGATCATGCTCGGGCTTTGGTTTGGCCTACAACTGTTCAACGGCCTCCTGTCAAATCCGGAGGCCGGCGGCGTGGCACATTGGGCTCATGCAGGCGGCTTTGTCTTTGGCGCGCTGCTCACCCTGCCGGTCTGGCTGCGCCGTGGTGGTGCGCATTATTGGCAGGAAACCCATGGCCACCCGCCACACCCTGAAGCAAAATACCGCCTGTCCCAAAGCTCCATCCCCCGCGTAAGGAGACGCAGATGACCCAGAAACTGACCTGCCACTGTGGCTCCGTGGAACTGAGCGTGCAGCTGTCCGAACACCCCAGCAAAGCACGCATGTGTGATTGTTCCTTCTGCCGCCGCCGCGCCGTTCCAAATGTCGACGTGGCGCTGGACGATCTCACCATCGTCAAAGGCCATGAAAGCCTGACACTCTACACCTGGGGATCAGGCACGGCCAAACACTATTTTTGCCGCAATTGCGGCATCTACACCCATCATCAAAGGCGCTCCAATCCAAACGTCTATGGCGTCAACATCGGCGCATTGGAGGGCGTGAACCCAGCAGACTATGCACCCTTTGGCTGGGTTGACGGGATCAACCACCCTTCAGACAGAAAAACCTGACCACATAGGGCCAGGTTTCTCAATCTCACAGGAGGCAAGCGCCTTTATCGGCGCTGAAACGTCACCCGTTGCGCACAACTTTCGCAAAAGTTGAGAAAATCGGCTCATTGGCCACAAGCACATTGCCGTCTTCCAGAAGATCCCCATCAGGATCAATCGGCTCAACCAGCGCGCCTGCCTCTTTCGCAATCAACAGCCCAGCCGCCACATCCCAGGATTTCAGGTTACGCTCCCAGTATCCCTCATAGCGACCTGCCGCCACATAGGCCAAATCCAGCGCCGCAGATCCAAAGCGGCGCACACCCGCCGTGGCGGGCAACAGACGCGCAAGATCCTGCAGGGTTTCCGGCAGATCCGCACGGCCGCCAAATGGCAGCCCAGTGGCAAAAATCGACTCAATCATGCGGTGACGGCCTGACACACGCAGACGCAGACTGTCGTTCAGCCATGCACCTTCGCCACGTTCGGCATAAAACATTTCATCCTTGGCAGCGTCAAAAACAACACCGGCAACGATTTCCCCCTTGTGCTCCAGCGCGATGGAAATCGCCCAATGCGGCAAACCATGCAGGAAGTTGGTGGTACCATCCAGCGGATCCACGATCCAGCGACGGGTTGGGTCTTTACCCTCGATTTCGCCACCCTCTTCGGCAATCCAGCCATAGGTTGGACGCGCGCCAAGCAGTTCTTCTTTCAGGATTTTCTCTGCTGCGATGTCGGCACGGCTGACAAAATCCCCCGCCCCCTTCATCGACACCTGAAGGTTTTCAACTTCCCGGAAGTCCTTGACCAGTGACCGGCCCGCTTTGCGAGCGGCCTTCATCATGATATTCAGATTTGCGCTGCCCGGCATGGCACGGCTCCTTTTGGCTCAGAGCGCGCGTATACGCTCGTAATCCCTTTTTGCCAAGGCCTTATAGGGCTTCTCACACGGCTTGTGAAACGCGGCGTCACAAAACCACGCAAAAAACCCCACAGCCTTGCCAGCCTATCCCCCGCCCGCCAAGCTCTCATCAAAGGGTTGGAGGATATGAGTATGACTGAGAAGATGCAGCGAATGGTTTTGGCAAGCCGCCCCACAGGCATGCCTCAGGACGAAAACTTTCGCTTGGAAACTGACGACTTACCAGAGATCGGCCCCAATGAGGTCTTGGTACGCACCCACTATATGTCCCTTGATCCTTACATGCGCGGACGCATGGATGATGCCAAATCCTACGCAGCACCAGTTCCCATTGGCGGCACCATGGAAGGCGGCGCCGTCGGAGAAGTCATTGCGTCCAATCATCCTAAATTTGCATCCGGTGATTTTGTCTTTGGCATGTTCGGCTGGGCCACGCATGGGGTGGCAAAGGGGCAGGATATTCAGAAGCTGGATGCCGCGCTTGCCCCCATCACAACCGCGCTTGGCGTTTTGGGCATGCCCGGCTTCACCGGCTGGTTTGGCCTTATGGAATACGGCAAGCCCAAAGCTGGCGAAACTTTGGTTGTGGCAGCGGCCAATGGGCCTGTTGGCTCGATGGTTGGGCAGCTCGCCAAACTGCATGGTCTGCGCGTGGTCGGAATCGCCGGCGGCGCAGAGAAATGCAAAACCGCAACAGAAACTTACGGGTTTGACGCCTGCATTGATCACCGCGCCCATGAAACCGCACGCGATCTGCGCCACGCCCTCAAAGAGGTCTGCCCGGATGGGATCGACATCTACTTTGAAAATGTTGGCGGCAAAGTTCTTGATGCGGTGTTGCCGATGATGAATCCGCATGGGCGTATCCCCCTTTGCGGCATGATTGCCTGGTACAACGCCGGAGGTCTGGGCGCGGATGCCGCGATGGAAGCGCTGACCGGACCACGCCTGTGGCGCACCATTCTGGTCAATTTCCTCTCTGTAAACGGGTTTATTATCTCCAACCACTTTGACCGCTATGGCGATTTCCTGCGCGAAGTCGCCCCGCAATTGGCGGCCGGCAAAATTGCCTATACCGAGGATATCGCTGAGGGCTTGGAGAACGCTCCGGCAGCCTTCCGCGCCCTTCTAAGCGGCGGCAATAAAGGCAAACAGATCGTCAAGCTGATCTAGTCTCAGGCCATATGGATGTTTCAGCACCCTTGCTGAACCTAAAAGTTTGACCGCCGCGCCAAATGATCATGGAAGCGGCGGTCAAGCATTCGAACGTACGAGGTAAAACCGTTCGAAATTCAAAATATGTGATGATGACGTCAGATGTCAGCCTGCCAGAAGCCGGGCTTCCTGCACCTTCAAAGACGGGCGCGCCTCGTCTCCATAGCTGTGCAAACCTTCGCTGACCAGTTCCGGAAACAGATCATAGATTTCTTTCTGCACCGCCTCTGTCATGCTGTTCAGCCCCTGTTCACCAGGCAGGAAGCTCTCGCTGGGAATACCGCCGCCATAGATGATTTCGTGGCAATCAAACAGCAGATGCACATAGGTGACATCGCCACCGGAAATTTGCCGGATGGTCTCTCCATTAACCAGGCTGATGGCAGGCACCAGCGCCTCTATCTCCCCAAAATGCATTTCAACACGCCAGCCGCTGAGCATCATGCGATGATGCGGGGACACCATGAGCGGCACATCATTGCCCAAGGCCCCCGCCTCAAACCGCACAGGCGCCAAAGCGCCGGTGCCCGACACAGTCCGTTGGCCAATCCACCGCAAAGGGCGGAACCCATGGTCCATCGTCAGAACCATGTCACCGGGCACGAGATCTTCGACCGCAATTTCCCCCCCCTGAGTGATGATGCGCGTCCCTTTGACAAAACACGGCACAAAATCCCACTCTTCCCGCGCCGCGTTCAGACCGGAAAACTGATTGCCCAACAGACGATCGAGGGAAACCGACTGAATGGGCTTTGAATTCAGAAGCCTCTGATCCGCATTGTCCGAAAACTCCGGCGCGAGATAGGCATTGCCGTTCACATCCTGAAACACGACGGCTGAATAGGTGCCGGTGGTGCCATCCACAAATGTAACGGTCGCACTGTAAACCGAGGTGCCATCAAAGGTCTGCGCCGCACCGCCATCCACACGGAACTGATCATTCGGGCTGTTGTTCATATTGTAGAACCCGCCCACATTGCCAACTGCGGAAACTTCAACAAAGTCATTCACCAGGGCGGCGCCAGGGCCGCCAAATGTCATCCCAACCAACGCGGAGGCGTTCTCTGCCGTGAAATTGCCCTCATTGGTATCAATGTCGGCCAATTGACCTATCGAAATGGCATTGAATGTGGTTCGCATAGGTACCTTTGAGGTCCCGCTTCGGAACAGCAGTGTGCTGTACTGACAGAGAGATCCCCACCCCCTAGAAGTTTCGACGTGCCGCCAGCACATGGAGGCTGGCGTTCGGAAACACTAGGGGGAGAATCTTCACAAATGGCTCACAAAAAAGATTAAGCGGATTGCAGCCGACGGGCTTCCTTACCAGCCAGCGCAATCAGGTCCTGCATGTAAGGCTTATCCAGATCCTCATCGCGGGTCGCTGCAAAAAGCTGACGGGTCAGCCCATCCGCGGTGAGCGGCCGCGTGACATAGTCAGAGGAATATTTCACTTCCCGCACCACCCAATCCGGCAGCACAGAGACCCCACGGTTGGACGCCACAAGCAACAGAATAACTGCCGTCAATTCCGCCTGCCGCACAGCACCCGGCTCCACCTTGGCTGGCGTCAACAATTGCGAAAACACATCCAGCCGGGACCGCTCCACCGGATAGGTGATCAGCGTCTCGCCACGAAAATCTTCGGCATCCACAAAAGACTTCTGCGCAAGCGGATGCTGTGCGGAGGCCACAAAGACCGGCGCATAGTCAAACAGATGGCTGAAAGACACCCCGGGCAGGTTTTCCGGGTCCGAGCTGACAACCAGATCCACCTCTTCTTTTTGCAAAGCGGGCATCGCGTCAAAGGCCAACCCGGGGCGAATGTCCACATCTACATCCGGCCAGTTCTTGCGAAACTGTTCCAGTACCGGAAAAAGCCACTCAAAGCAGGCGTGGCATTCAATCGCGATATGCAAGCGCCCGGAGCGCCCATCGCGCAACCCATTGAACTCCGCCTCAAGCTTTTCCACCTCCGGCAAAACCTGATTGGCCAGTCGCAACAGACGCAACCCCGCCGCTGAAAGCTTCATCGGCTTGGAGCGGCGCACAAACAGCTCGACACCGGCCTGCTCTTCCAACCCTTTGACCTGATGGGACAAAGCCGATTGTGTGATGTTCAACTGCTCGGCAGCACGAGCCAGACCGCCACATTCATGAATGGCGCGCACCGTACGCAGATGACGAAACTCAATGTGCATCTTCATATGAGACTCATGACCTTCTTGAGTATTATGAATTTGCGTAAAGATGCCACGCGTGAGACATGAGGGCAACCGCAAGTTACAGGATGCCGATCATGACCACGCCTCAAGTTTCTTTTGAATTCTTTCCGCCGCAGTCTTTGGAAGCCTCCTTTCGGCTGTGGGACACCGTGCAAACCCTTGCGCCACTTGATCCACGCTTTGTCTCCGTGACCTATGGCGCTGGCGGCACAACGCGCGATCTCACACGCGAAGCCGTGGCCACGTTGCACAAATCTTCCGGCCTCAATGTGGCCGCCCATCTGACCTGCGTGGACGCCTCCAAGGCAGAAACCCTGCAAATTGCCGAAGACTTTGCGCAGGCCGGCGTGTCAGAAATTGTCGCATTGCGGGGGGATCCCCCCAAAGGCAGCTCCAGATTTGCTCCACATCCAGAAGGATTTGCCAATTCGCTTGAGCTGATCTCTGCTCTGGCAGATACGGACAAATTCACGATCCGCGTGGGCGCCTACCCCGAGGTCCACCCAGAGGCCGCAGACATGGCCGCCAATGTCGACTGGCTCAAGCGCAAGATTGAGGCCGGTGCCAGCGAAGCCATCACGCAGTTTTTCTTTGAGGCAGAGACCTTCCTGCGATTCCGCGACGCCTGTGCCGCCGCTGGCATCACCGCCCCTATTTTGCCCGGCATCCTGCCGATTGAGAATTGGAAAGGTGTGCGCAATTTCGCCGCCCGCTGCGGCACCTCCGTGCCCAACTGGCTGATCAATGCCTTTGAAAAGGCCGAACGCGACGGGCGTGAGGACCTTCTGGCCACCGCAGTCTGCACAGAGTTGTGCTCTGACCTGATGGACGAAGGCGTCGATGCGCTGCACTTTTACACGCTCAATCGCCCGGAACTGACCCGTGATGTCTGCCACGCGCTTGGTGTGACCCCATCGGTGCGCCTGCAAAACGTGGCGTAAAACACGCTCCCTCCCCTTGCAGTGTCATGGGATATGCGGCTCTATTTCACTTGTTAAAGGAGCCCCCCATGACACAGCACCACTTCGCGCAATCGCTAGAGGATCTGGCAACATTTGACACCATCCTCTCCATGAGCGGCCTTGCGTTTATGCAGGCGATCATCAACGGTGACCTGCCCGGCGCACCAATTGGCAAAACCATGGGGTTTGTGCCCATCCATGCAGAGCATGGCAGCGTCACATTTGAGGGTACGCCACAGTTTGATGTGCTCAACCCCATTCGCACCGTCCATGGCGGCTGGTACGGCACGGTTCTGGACAGCTGCATGGCCTGCGCGGTGCAGACCACGCTTGCCGCAGGCCAGATTTACACAACGCTCGAATATAAAATAAACATCCTCCGCTCCATCCCGCCCGGCATGACGGTGCACGCAATCGGCAAAGTGCAACATGCCGGTCGCTCAACTGGCATCGCCAATGGCGAGATCCGCGGCGTGGAAGATGGCAAACTCTACGCCACCGGTTCCACCACCTGCATCATTATGAACGGCCCGCGCAAGTAGTGTCATCTCGGTGGCTCAGCCTAGGCTGAGCCTGCGGGCTGCGCCCACGTCACAGCACAGCTGTGCCGATTGAAGAGGATCTGCGGACGCAAACGGGGCTTGAGATTGGCGGCCCTCTGGCGCAGGGTGCGCCCAAAAGGAGGGCGCAATGCGGGCCGTAATACAACGAGTAAGCGAAGCGCAGGTACGCGTGGACGGCACGGTCATCGGGCAATGCGGCCCCGGTCTGATGGTGCTGGTCTGTGCCATGCAGGGGGACACCGAAGCGCAGGCGCAAAAACTCGCCCAGAAAGTCGCCAAATGCCGGATCTTTCAGGATGAAAACGGCAAAATGAACCGATCAGTGATCGACGTGGGCGGCAGCGCTCTGGTGATCAGCCAGTTCACACTGAGCGCAGACACCCGCAGCGGCAACCGCCCCGGCTTTTCCACAGCTGCCCCACCGGACGACGGCAAACGGCTCTATGAACTCTTCGCACAACAGCTTGGTGCGCTCATCCCGGTGGAAACCGGTTCATTTGGGGCGGACATGAAAGTGTCGCTTATCAATGATGGGCCTGTGACGATCCCCATGGAGGTCTGACCCCCCCCTTCTGAGAGTGTTCAAGCAGGGCACCAGACCGCCATATCTGTGCCGCCCGGCTCACGAAACTCAAAACGCGTGCCACCGGGAAACTCAAAAATCTCTTTTGTGATCTCTGCACCTGCGTCAGAGACCTGTTGATACGCTGCAGGCAGGTCATCTGTTTTCAGCACAATCAAAGGGGCCTTCGGGCCACTGCGCTCAATCCCGCCGCCGATGCCTGCGTTCTGAATGTCGCGGTAATCCGGGCCGTATTTCACAAACTCCCAGGAGAAGGCCTTGCCGAAAAAATCTTCGGTGGCTTCCAGCTCGGCGCTGTAAAATTCAACGTAGTCTATTTCCAGAGTGAGGGGCATCTCGATGTCCTTTCCAAGAGCGCGCCCCACAAATGTTCATGATTTGTACACCCACGTCAAGACAGCACATCGCCAACCCAAGCCGAGCCCTTTGAGGCCCTCAGCTCTTTTTGACAAACTTGGTCAGGATCACAATACGCTGCCCTTCCACACGCCCTTCGATATGGGCCTCATTGTCCATCACCAAAGAGATATTGCGCACGGCCGTGCCCCGTTTGGCGGTAAACCCCGCGCCTTTGACCGGCAGATCCTTGATCAGCACCACCGTATCGCCCGCCGCCAGCTTGGCACCATTGCTGTCGCGGTGCACAACCTCAGCGGCCTCAAGATCCCCCGCTTCCGCCCAGGCCAGCACCTCAGGCTCCAGATAGGCCATGTCCAGAAGGTCGCGTGCCCATGGCGCTTCAGGCAAGGCCTTCAGCAAGCGCCATGCCAGCACCTGTTCGGCAGGCTCGGTGCTCCAGATGGCTTCGTGCAGACATTGCCAATGCGGCCCATCCTCTGGCCCTTCTGCCACGGCTTTATTGCAAGTCGCACAGAGCGCCACCTGCACATCACGCGGCGCAACAGTCCCCAAATGCGCGTCAGGCGCCCCACACAGGCAACAGTTTTCTGACATGGAGCGCTCCGATTTTATGAATGCGCCTCACTCTGTCATGGAGAGCGTAGCGTCAATGGCTTTCTTCCAGCCCGCATAGCGGCTTTCCCGCCAGCCGTCATCCCGCTGGGGCACAAACTGGCATTCTTTTTCCCAGGTTGCAGCAAAGCCCGCCATATCCGGATAAACACCAATCTGCATCCCAGCCAGCCAGGCCGCGCCCTTGGCTGTGCTTTCGGCCACCACAGGCCGATCCACCGGCGCGCCCAGAATGTCTGACAGAAACTGCATCGCCCAGTCCGAGGCACTCATGCCCCCATCCACGCGCAGAACCGTATCCCCTGTGCCGGCATAATCCGCCTGCATCGCATCCAGCAGATCGCGGGTCTGAAAGCCCACGCTTTCCAGTGCCGCACGGGAGAACTCCTTCGGGCCTGATCCCCGCGTCAGCCCAAACACGGCACCACGCGCCTGCGGGTTCCAATAGGGAGCCCCCAGCCCGGTGAAGGCAGGTACCAAAATCAGCTCCTGTGCCGGATCGGCCGCATCCGCCAAGGCCGCCGTTTCTGCTGCGCCTTCGATGATGCCCAACCCATCGCGCAGCCACTGCACAACCGCGCCAGCAATGAAAATGGCCCCTTCCAGCGCATAGGTGGGCTTGCCATCCAGCTGATAGGCAATGGTGGTCAGCAAGCGATTATGCGAGGTCACCGGCGTGTCCCCCGTGTTCAAAAGCGCAAAACACCCGGTGCCATAGGTCGATTTCAACATGCCCGCCTCAAAACAGGCCTGCCCGATGGTGGCCGCCTGCTGATCCCCGGCCACACCCCGGATCGGGATCGCCGCGCCAAAAATATCCGGGTCCGTCGCACCAAAGTCTGCGGCACAATCCTTGACCTCTGGCAGCATCGCCATGGGAATGCCCAGCAAGGCACAGATGTCCGGGCTCCATTGGCCTTTGTGAATGTCGTAAATAAGGGTGCGGGCCGCGTTGGTGGCATCGGTGGCATGCACCTTACCGCCGGTGAGCTTCCAGATCAGATAGCAGTCCACTGTGCCAAACAGCAGATCCCCTGCATCTGCCGCTGCGCGCGCGCCCTCCACATGATCGAGGATCCATTTGACCTTGGTGCCCGAAAAATAGGGATCCAGAAGCAGGCCGGTGATGGATTGCACAAGCTCTGCATGACCCGCCGCTTTCAGTGCATCACAGATCTCAGCTGTGCGCCGGTCCTGCCAGACAATCGCATTGTGCACAGGCTCACCGGTATGGCGGTTCCACACCAAAGTGGTCTCACGCTGATTGGTGATGCCAATCGCATCCACATCCTTGGCTGCAATCTTCGCCCGTGCCAGCGCACCCGAACAGGTCTCCACCGTGGTGACCCAGATGTCCGCCGGATCATGCTCCACCCAGCCTGAATTCGGAAAATGCTGTTCAAACTCCAACTGCGCGCTGGCAATGGGGCGAATATCCCCATCAAAAACGATGGCGCGGCTGGATGTGGTGCCCTGATCGATGGCAAGAATATGTGTCATGACGGCCTCCCTGCGTATGTTTGACGCGCACCCTACGCCGCTGAAACTGTTACCGCAATCATGAACAAGACCTCTCCACAGAGAAATTACTAATTTCTTCGTAGATGAGCGCCACCACCTCTATCCCGTCCCGTATTGGCACCGTACATCACACTAGGTGAGACACGCCTCGCAAAGCGCATGCTTTGCGCCACGCCCAACAGCCTGTCAGCAGCCTACTGCGTCACCAGGCTGGCGGGAGAACCACCACTCCCTGACCAGAGGGCCGTGGACACGCACCACTGCGCCAACACCGCAGGCTTCAGCCCTGCGTGACATCATGACGATAGATCCAGTCAAACTGCCCCATCATACGCTCCGGCGCCACTGACGAGGCCATGCGCAACCCCATATGCGCAGCGCGGCGCAGCACTGGGTTGGACAGGTGGTACTTCCAGGCGTTTTTGCTGGCCGTGTCCACAACCCGTTTCACCCGCGCCTCGCGACGGCCTTGATAGCTCGCCAGACCGGCTGCGACTGTCTCCGCCCTACTGAGCGCATCCACAAGCACCCAGGCGTCTTCCATCGCCATCACCGCGCCTTGCGCCATGAACGGCAGCGTCGGGTGGGCCGCGTCACCAAGCAGCGCGCAGTGCCCCCCCTGCCAGACCGGCGCAACAGGATGACGAAACAGCCCCCAGCGCCGCACATCCTTCACCTCCGCCAACATGGGCGTCACTGTGCCACCAAAATCGGCAAAAACCGCCCGCAGATTGTCGGGGTCGTCCGGAATGTGCCAGCCTTCTTCGGCCCAACCGACCTGTTCCTGAACCGCGACAATATTGATCAAAGCGCCCGCGCGCAGCGGATAGCTCACAACATGACGCCGTGGCCCCATATGCACCCGCGCGACATTCGGATGATCAATCGTATTGGGCACGGTCGCCCGCCAGGCCACCTGCCGGGTGAAAAACGGCGCCACGGTCCCATTGAGGGCAGTCCGCAGACGCGAATGCAGACCATCCGCCCCAATCACCAGATCGGCCTTCATCTCTGAGCCATTGGCTATCACCACACGCGGGCGCGCATGCCCCTCGCCCGCTGGCACAATGCTGTCCACCTTCTGCAGCAAAAGCACGCGCACACCAGAGGCGCGCACTGCGGCAGCCAAACAGTCAATCAGGTCTGCACGATGTAAAAACAGATAAGGTGCCTGATCTTTCAGCAACGACAGATCCAGATGCGACACCATCGCCCCCGCCGCATAGTCACGCAACTCCACAGCCTGCGCCTTGACAGCGCGCCGTGCCACCTCAGCCTCTAGGCCCAGCGCCCGCAAAACCGCCCCCCCATTGGGGCTGATCTGAAGCCCGGCGCCCACTTCCGTAATCGCCTCCGCCTGCTCCAAAACACAGACCTGCGCGCCACGCTGCCTCAGCGCCAGCGCCGCGGTGAGCCCGCCAATGCCCGCGCCAATCACGCAGACCTTCTGTCCCGTCAAATCCATGCCAGCGGTATCTACAAAAAAACGCCGAGGCAAAAGCCCCGGCATTGGTATTTTTTTAAGCAAAGTAAAAAAAGAGCCGTGACAAACGTCACAGCTCAATCATCACGGTGCACTTTTTCACGACGCTCATGGCGCTCCTGCGCTTCAAGGCTCATGGTCGCAATCGGACGCGCATCCAGACGCTTAAGCGAAATCGGCTCCCCGGTCACCTCACAATAGCCATATTCACCTTCATCAATACGGCGCAGCGCGCTGTCGATCTTGAGCACCAATTTGCGCTGGCGATCCCGGGTGCGCAACTCTAGCGCGCGGTCGGTCTCTTCGCTTGCACGGTCTGCGACATCCGGAATATTCCGTGTGCTGTCTTGCAGACCTTCGATTGTGTCACGGCTGCCAGCCAGAAGTTCTTCCTTCCAGTGCAGCAGTTTGCGACGGAAGTACTCGATTTGCCGGTCATTCATGAACGGTTCATCTTCTGCGGGACGATAATCGTCGGGCAGGAAAGTTTCGGCTTTCATTTCTGCTCCCTCACCGTGGCTCACGTCCTTCGAGCTATTCAATTC
>NZ_CYPW01000024.1:172012-290719 GCF_001458175.1 Shimia marina | reverse complement strand
TCAGGATAGGGTCGCGCTGAAATTGAGGAACCGGCGGAGAATTTCCATGCAGTTTACTGGCACCAAAGATTACGTAGCGACAGATGACCTGACCGTAGCCGTAAACGCTGCAGTTGCGCTAGAGCGTCCCCTTCTGGTCAAGGGCGAGCCCGGTACAGGCAAAACTGAACTGGCCCTGCAGGTGGCTCAGGGATTGGGCCTCAAAATGATCGAATGGAACGTGAAATCCACCACCAAAGCACAGCAGGGCCTCTATGAATATGACGCTGTATCTCGCCTGCGTGACAGCCAACTGGGCGATGAGCGCGTGCATGACATCTCCAACTACATCAAGCGCGGCAAACTCTGGGAAGCTTTTGACCGTGACGAGAAAGTCGTGCTGCTGATTGACGAAATCGACAAGGCCGATATCGAATTCCCCAACGACCTGTTGCAAGAACTCGATAAGATGGCCTTCCACGTTTATGAAACCGGCGAGACCGTCACGGCCAAACATCGCCCGATCATCATCATCACCTCCAACAACGAAAAAGAACTGCCAGACGCCTTCCTGCGGCGCTGCTTTTTCCACTACATCCGCTTCCCGGATATGGAGACCCTGAAAAAAATCGTGGCTGTACACCATCCGGGCATCAAAGACGCCCTGCTAACCACAGCTCTCACACAATTCTTTGAGATCCGCGAAACCGCTGGCCTGAAAAAGAAGCCTTCCACTTCCGAGGTGATTGACTGGCTGAAGCTTCTTCTGGCCGAAGACCTGAGTTCTGAGGATCTCAAGCGAGATGGCGCCAACGCCCTGCCCAAACTGCATGGTGCCTTGTTGAAGAACGAACAGGATGTGCATCTGTTTGAGCGTCTGGCCTTCATGGCCCGCTCGGGTCGGTGAGTTTGTAACCGGCCCTCAGAGACTTGTTTCTTGATCGAGGGCCGCGATTTCTGTCGACGACCACCGCATTCTTGCCCCAGTTCTCAGGCATGCTAGGCTAACAGCCAGCGCCGCTTGGCGCGCAGGCACAGACAGGACAGACGATGACAGCCGCCATACCGCGCATTCGCCCCCTCAAAGCCACCGACGAAGCACAATGGCGTCACCTCTGGACCGCCTATCTGACGTTTTATGAGACCACCGTGCCGGAAGAGGTCTACGCAAGCACTTTTGCGCGGCTTCTGGGCGAAGATCCGCAGGATTTCTCCTGCCTTGTTGCTGAACAGGACGGCACATTGGTTGGTCTGACCCATTTCCTTTTCCACCGCCACGCATGGAAAGTTGAAAACGTCTGCTACCTTCAGGATCTCTTTGCCGACCCCGCCGTGCGCGGCACGGGTGTGGGGCGCAAACTCATCGAAGCCGTCTATGCCGCCGCCGACGCAAATGACGCGCCATCGGTCTATTGGCTGACACAGGATTTTAACCAAACCGCACGCACCCTTTATGATCGCGTCGGAAAACTGACCCCTTTCATTCGGTATCAAAGGCCCTGATGTTTCGTTTCTTATTGCCATTTGTTTTTCTGGTCTCCGCCTGCGCCCCTGCATGGGAGGGTGGGTCCACCACCCGTGCGGCTGTCTCTGAGGTCACCCTGCCGCCGGTCAAAGCCTTCTCCACACCCCGCCCCCTGCCGCCGGGCCGCTCCAACCGCGACATCGCCCGCGATTTTCTCGATCTCTCCTTTGAACTGGAAAGTGGCCGAAAACTGGCGCGTATGACCCGCTTTGAAGGCCCCATCACCCTGCGCGTCACCGGCACACCGCCTGCGGGCATGATGAGTGACCTGCGCGCGCTCCTGACGCGGCTGCGCACTGAGGCGCGGATCAACATTACACAGACCACCTCCGCAACGGCCAATATCACCATTCAGGCGGTCTCTCGCAAAGACATCCGCAAGGCCCTGCCACAGGCCGCCTGCTTTGTGGTACCCAATATTTCCGCGTTAAACCAATATCGCGGCGCACGGCGCAGCGGTGCCGCCAATTGGGCACTTCTGGAGAACCGGCGCAAGATTGCGATCTTTCTGCCGAATGATGCCAGCCCGCAAGAAACCCGCGATTGCCTTCATGAAGAATTGGCACAGGCTCTTGGCCCGCTCAACGATCTCTACCGCCTGCCTGACAGCGTTTTTAATGACGACAACATTCATGCGGTGCTCACAGGCTTTGATATGCTGGTGCTGCGGGCCTATTACGATCCAAGCCTAACCAATGGCATGACCCGCGCCGAAGTGGCGCAACGCCTGCCCGCGATCCTGGCGCGCATCAACCCGCGTGGCGAACGGCTGTCCTCCAACCCGCTCCCTGCAACGCCGCGCAGCTGGATTGAAGCGGTGCAAACCGCGCTCGGCCCCGGCACCTCACAGATCGGCCGCCGTCTCGCAGCGCAAGAGGCACTAAAGATTGCCCAGAAAGAAGGCTGGCGAGATCACCGCCTCGGGTTTTCCCACTATGCGCTGGGGCGTCTGATTCAGGGACAGGATCTGTCCCAAGCCTTCTTTCACTTCGCCGAAGCCGACCGCGTTTATCGCACCGCAGACCCCTTCGGCCCTCATCGCGCCTATGTCTCCACCCAATTGGCCGCCTATGCCATCAGCGCAGGCCAAAGCCGCGAAGCCCTGAACATTCTCTCTCCGCAATTACCCAAAGCCGCACAATTTGAAAACGCCGCCCTGCTCTCCACGCTCATGCTCTTGAAAGCCGAAGCGCTGGAGATGGAGGGCAAGCTGGAAGAGGCAGGTCAACTGCGGCTGGACAGTCTTGGCTGGGCAAGATACGGCTTTGGCCCGGACTGGGCCGTACGCGCAAAACTGCGCGAAATCGCCTCGCTCAGCCCGATCAAAGGGAGATCATAAGAGACGATGTTTGTGATTTTTGGCGCCCTGATTGGCGCAATTCTCGGCGGCGCTCTCGCTGCAAAACGTGGCGGCAAAAGGCTCGACATCCTGCAATACGCCGTCGTCTACGCGATGATTTTTGCTATGCTGGGCCTGTTCGTCACCCTCTTCGTCCATCGTATGTCTGTGTGATCCAAGATGTTTCTACCCTTCTTTGAAAACCTGCGAGCCGCCCGTGTGCCTGTGTCGCTACGCGAATTCTTAGGTTTTCTTGAAGGGCTGCGCGCTGGCCTCGCCACCTATGATGTGGAAAGCTTCTACTATCTGGCGCGCACCATCATGGTGAAGGACGAGCGCAACATCGACAAATTCGACCGCGCCTTTGCCATGACCTTCGATGGTCTTGCAGAGATTTCCGCACAGGATGTTCTGGAGGCTGTGGACATTCCCGAGGAATGGCTGCGCAAGATGGCCGAAAAACATCTCAGCGCGGAAGAAATGGCCGAGATTGAGGCCATGGGCGGCTTTGACAAGCTCATGGAAACCCTGCAGGAGCGCCTCAAAGAGCAGGAAGGCCGCCATCAGGGCGGCAATAAATGGATCGGCACCGCCGGAACCAGCCCCTTTGGTGCCTATGGCTACAACCCCGAAGGCGTGCGCATCGGCCAGAAAGAAAGCCGCCATCAACGCGCCGTGAAAGTCTGGGACAAACGCGAGTTCCGCAATTTTGACGACACGGTTGAATTGGGTACCCGCAACATCAAAGTGGCGCTCAAACGCTTGCGCCGCTGGGCCCGCGAAGGGGCCTCCGAAGAGCTCGATCTGGACAACACCATCCGCGCCACCGCCGAACATGGCTATCTGGATGTCAAAACCCGCCCCGAACGTCACAACGCAGTAAAAGTGCTGCTGTTTCTGGATGTGGGCGGCTCGATGGATCCGCATATCAAAGTGGTGGAAGAGCTGTTCTCCGCCGCCCGTGCCGAGTTCAAACATCTGGAATACTACTACTTCCACAACTGCCTCTATGAAGGCGTGTGGCGCAACAATCAGCGCCGCTGGAACGATCAGACACCTACCCATGAAGTCCTGCGCACCTATGGGCCGGATTACAAATGCATCTTTGTGGGTGACGCCTCCATGTCGCCCTATGAAATCGCCTATCCCGGCGGGGCCAATGAACATTGGAATCAGGAAGCCGGGCAGGTCTGGTTGGAACGCGCGCAGGATCAGTGGGGCTCAAATCTCTGGATCAACCCGGTGCCAGAAACCCACTGGCAATACACCCATTCCATCAGCATGATCCGCGAAATCTTTGAGGACCGCATGGTGCCCATGACGCTAGAGGGGCTGGAACGTGGCATGCGTGAGCTGACCCGCTAACAGCCTTCGGCACGCCGCTCCGCCTTCATGCCTGCTCAATTCTGCGGCAATCGCTTCCCCGGCAGAGCCAAAACCTGCATCACTGGCAGTGTCAGCCCCACATAGCTGGCCACCGCACCGAGATGTTTTGGGATATTATCCGCCAGATCGCGCACCCGCGTGCCATAGTAGATGTCACAAGACACCGGCGGCAGTGCCAGATCAGAAAGCCTGTCCGAGGGCACAATATTGAACACCCCAAACAGGAGGCCCAACATCGGCTGATCACAATGCCGACACACCCCACGCGAGAGAGGCGACGGCCGCATGGTCTTGATCCACTTCAAACTGTCGGGCTCTTCCGCCCGCACCTGTCCTCGACGAAACAGCAAAGCATCCGCATAGTGCGCGCCATACACAGCCTGGCATTTTGTACAATGGCAGCGAAATCGCACACGCGGCGCCGCATGCAATTTGATGTGCGTCCGCCCACACTCACACGTTGTTTTTATATCCTTCATGCCCCCACCCTAGGCAGCCGTTTCAAACAGCGTCAACATCCCACAGCATGTGACGTAGAGACCACCTGCCGCTTCACATAGCTTGCACCGCACCGCCCTGAGGCCCATATCTCTCCCATGATCAAACTGACGCCCATTTTGCTGGCCCTTGTCATGGGGATTTTGACCTTCAGGTTTTCCGCATGGCGTACCAATAAAGAGCTGGCTGCAAAGTCATCGGAACTGGCAGATCCCCAGCTTGCGCCGCTGATCGCGCGCATGGCCAAGGCGCTCGATTTGCCCCGCATCCGCGTACACATCTATGAGATCGAGCCGGTGAATGGCCTCGCCGCGCCCGATGGCAAAATCTACCTCACCCGCGGCTTTTATCAAAAATATCGCGCAGGCGATGTCACCGCCGAGG
Source organism: Shimia marina (assembly GCF_001458175.1). GTDB lineage: Bacteria > Pseudomonadota > Alphaproteobacteria > Rhodobacterales > Rhodobacteraceae > Shimia > Shimia marina. Next base: position 285,608 of record NZ_CYPW01000024.1, on the reverse strand, counting down.
AAATGGCCAGCGTCATTGCCCATGAGCTCGGCCATGTTGCCTTGGGCCATGCCCGCCGCCGCATGATTGATTTTTCTGGGCAAAACGCCCTACGCACAGCGCTGGCCATGGTACTCAACCGTTTCCTGCCCGGCCTTGGCGCGCTGCTATCAGGGGCCGCACTATCTCTGCTGATGGCACGGCTTTCGCGCGCAGATGAATTTGAAGCAGATGCTTATGCCGCCGCCCTGCTGGTCAAATCAGGCATTGGCACCTCTGCGCAGAAAAGCCTCTTTGACAAGCTGGCCCATCTCACAGGTGCCCACGGCGCCACCACCCCCGCCTGGCTGCTCAGCCACCCCAAAACCGAAGAGCGCATCAAAGCCATCGAAAAACTCGAATCGGACTGGGGCATCCCCACACCCTGAGCCTTCCTCTTGAGAAAAATATCCTGGGGAGCACAGCCTGCTGTGACGGGGCAAAGCCCCTCCTCATCGCACGCCTGCGCTGCACGCGCCCTCTCCGAGGTTACCCCGCAGCACTCACTGCCTTGGCCAGTTTGGGCAGGCGTGCTTTCTTCAGCAGCGCGCGCATCCCCCATGTGGCCCCGCTGAGCCGCTCCGCCTCCAGTCGCACCGCCTCACAGACCTGTGCCACCCCGTCCGGATCCTCGGCCCAACACCCGCGCAACAACTCATCGGGCGCAAGCCGCAAAAGCCCTTCTTCGGCCAAAGTCTGACGTGGAAAATCTTTCGCGTTGACCGTGACAATCGCATCGCTGGAGCCCGCAATGGCCGCCGCCAGCACATGCGCATCATGCGGGTCAGGCAGAACAAGACGCGCCTCAAGCGAGGGCTTCCAGGTGATTGCCGCCTTGGGCCAGGCCGCCGTCAGAAGCGCGATCTCACGGCGTGCCTGCGGCTCTCCTGTGGGGCCAATCTTGCGCGCGGCCCGTGCCCACTCCTCCAAGATCCGGACCGACCATTGCGGCTCAAACGCTCCTGTCGCCGCCACCCCCAACAGCACCTCCCGCATCACGGTCGGATAAAGCACGCAGGTGTCCAGCAGAAGACGTTTCACATCAGGCTCACAGACGGAAGAACAGAGATTTCAGATAACCACTTTCCGCAAGCTGCGGCATCAAAGGGTGGTCCGCCCCCGCAAAGCCGGTGTGCAAAAGCTGCGCATGCCGCCCGGCCCGGCCAATCCCGCGCAGGCTTGCGCCTCGAAAGCGCGCCACATCTGCGGCATGTGAACAGGAACACAAACCCAGATAGCCCCCCTCTGCCACCAGCGGCGCAGCCAGACGTGCCACGCGCTCATAGGCCCGCAATCCTTTTTCCAGCGCCGCTTTGGAGGGCGCAAAGGCTGGCGGATCACAAATCACCACATCAAACTGCGCCCCTTCTTCCTGAAGCGCTGTCAAAACCTCAAAGGCATCGCCCTTACGCGTGTCAAAACGCGCCTCCACGCCCGCCGCCGCAGCCCCCGCCTGCGCCAGTTCCAGCGCCGCCGTAGAGCCATCCACCGCGGTGGCATGGGCTGCACCACCGGCCAGAGCGGCCAGAGAAAACCCGCCCACATGGGAGAATACATCCAAAACCTTTGCATCCTTGCAAAGCTGTGCCGCAAACGCATGGTTGGGTCGCTGATCATAAAACAGCCCGGTCTTCTGCCCTCCGGTCAGGTCGGCCATATAGGTGGCCCCATTCATTTTCACCGGCACGGGGCCTGCCGGGGCCTGCCCGACCATGACCTCCATGCGCTCCTCCAGCCCTTCCAGACTGCGCGCACGCCCGCTGCCGTTCATAATCACACAGGACACCCCGGTCACCGCAACCAGCGCCGCAACTAGCGGTTCAATCAACGTATCCGCCCAGGCGGCATTGGGTTGCACCACGCAAACCTCGCCAAAACGATCCACCACCACACCGGGCAGACCATCAGCCTCAGCATGGATCAGGCGGTAAAACGGGCTGGGATAGAGCCGCTCCCGCATCGCAAGCGCGCGGGCAAACTTCGCCTCAAACCAGGCCTGATCGATCTGCGCGTCCAAATCGCGCTCCAGCATCCGACAGAAAATCTTGCTGTGGCTGTTGGTGGCCACAAGCCCCATGGGGTCACGCTTGTCATCTTCCAGCACCGCAATGGTGCCCGGCGCCAGCGCTTTGGTGCGCCGATCGGTGACCAGCTCATTGTCATAGACCCAAGGAAACCCATGCCGGATGGCACGAGCATTGGCTTTGGGTTTCAGACGTACGACGGGGCGTTCAGACGCAAAAGAGGACGGCATAGACATGCCGCCCTCCTACTGTGTTCTTTGAGGTGTGAAAAGCCCTGTTGGCGCCTCACGCTCCTCTCTCTTGGGCCGCGTTCAGCCCTGTGCGGCCACCGAGGATGCGGCTGGGGATGGGGATGTCAGCTGCGTGCCAATCGGCTCCAACGGGCGAATAGATTGCGTGACGCCGCGCTCAGGGGCCACAAAGCCCTCCGCTTTGGTCAGCTCTTCGCGCACGACCCGTGCCAGATGCTGTGTGATACGGTACTTCTGTGTCAGACCACGGGATTCCGCCACTACGGCCTTCTGCCCGCCATAGCCCACAAGACTCGCCTTGATCGGCTTGGGGCCGCGCAGGACCACGCCGGTATCAGGGTCGATAATGGTCATGGTAAAGCTGATGGAGTGCACACCGCCCACGGTGTAGCGCGTTTTTTCGGTCAAAGCGTGAAAGCGGGCCACTTCGATCTCTACTTTGACCGGTTTGATCCCATCCAGAGGCCCCGCCCCTAGACGCAGGCTCTCTTCAAAGATCGCCTGCACCTGCTCATGACGATTGCCATAGGCTTCACCGCGCCAGACGATATCGCCCCCCGGGTAATACATATTGGATTCCGACACCACGAGTGTCTTGGGTACAGAAACGTCAAAACCGGCCAACTGATAGGACGGCGCCGGCGCCACAAGCCCGCTGGGCGCGGCCTCATAGGGCAGGTTCCGGCTCGCGGTTTCGACCGAGGCACAAGCGCTCACACCCAGCCCCAAAACCATCGCTGCGATCACACGTACTAAAGTCATTTCCCACTCCTCAGACCGTTTGGGTCTCTGTTAGTTCCATCGTCACAATGCTGACGAAATGGGGCGGGATTGCGACAGCTGAGGGACCATTCGGGGGAATTGTTAAAGTTTTACTCAAACACGTCGCAACGCGCTTGAGACATCAAGTTACTCCCAAAACACTTGCGGCTTAGGACCAAATGCCTGGCGTTTAATTGGCTGGGTTTAGGTCATTTAAGTTATTTGATTTTCAATCTCTTGGACGGCTGCGCCAGCCGCCACGACGGCGAGGGTTCGCCATCTTTACGCGGCCGTCTTGCAGGACCTGTGTCATGGGATGGTCAGGTGCCTGTGCAGCGAATGCTGACAAAAGTACCTCAATCGCATCCCGACTGTCGATCCCCTCCGGCACCGACAAAGCCCAATCCAGAAAAATGGAACGGCACTCCGCCGCAGTGATGCCTTCGATGCGATAGCTTTCGTGTATCAATCCTTTGGGATCGCAGTGCGACAGGTCCATATTATACCTCCCCAGTGGGCAGCGCATCGCACCGCGCGAGCGCATCTTCAATCAGCTTGGCCGCCGTGCTGCAGGACGTCTGCAGATGTGCCATCAACGCCTCCATATCCTGCGCCCCAGTCTCACGCAGCAAGAAGGCGCGGCCACCTTCCCCAATACTGTCCGGATCAATGGTTTGGCCAGACAGAAGTTTGGAGGCCAGCTGTACCTGCCAACAAAGCCGATAGGTGGTAGCAAGGTCTGAGGACTCAGCGGCGCTCAGCCACCCAATTGCGACACCTGCCTGCAATCCCTGCGTCACTGTGCGGCGCGGGCTGCCCGCAAGAAGCGCGGCTGTCTGACTGAGCAGTTCGATGTCTTGAAGCCGCCCAGCGCCAATCTTGGCATCCCAAGGCCCATCCGGAGCCTTCGCCGCCGCAATCCGCCCCCGCATCTCTGCCACATCGGCACCCACGCACGCAGCCCCCGTACCCGCACCAGCCTCAGTGCCAGTGCCAGTTTCCGCTTTGAGCACCTCTTGGCGAAAGGCTTCAACCTCTGCCATCAACGCCGGTGCCCCGGTCACAGGGCGCGCCCGCGTCAGCGCAAGATGCTCCCAGGTCCAGGCCTCGTTCTCCTGATAGTTCTTAAAGGAGGGCAAGGAGGTGGCAACCGGCCCCTGTGTGCCCGAAGGGCGCAGGCGCATGTCCACCTCATAGAGCCGCCCCTGTGCCATAGGCGCGCTGATCGCCGTCACCAAGGCCTGTGTGAACCGTGCATAATAAGGCCGCGCCGCCAGAGGCCGCCGACCTTCAGAGGCCTCCACACCATCCGCATCATAAATCACAATCAGATCCAGATCCGAGGTCGCATTCAAACGCTGCGCCCCAAGAGACCCCATGCCAAGCACCATGGCCCCGCGCCCCGGCATCGGCCCGTGCTTTTGAGCAAAATGATCCGCCACCGGCTGCCACAACCCGGCCAGCACCGCATCCGCCAGATCCGCATATTGCCGCCCGGCCTCCTCCGCACCAATCAGCCCCCGCAGATGATGCACGCCAATGCGGAACTGCCATTCCTTGGCCCAGCGCCGCGCGCCGTCAAGCTGATGCTCATAATCGCTCTCCCGCGCCAGCCGCTCTGTCAGGTCTTCCGTCAGGGCGTTCACACCGGGCCAGCCGGTGAAGAAACTGCCCCCAATCACTGCATCAAACACGCCCGAGTTGCGCGACAGATGCTGGGCCAGCGCTGGTGCCGTACCAACAATATCCACCAAAAGATCAATCAGTTGCGGATTGGCTTCAAACAGGGAAAACAGCTGCACCCCGGCGGGCAGACCACGCAGGAAGCCATCCAGCGCCAAAAGCGCCTCATCCGGCCGCGCCGTCTGCGCCAGCCGCCGCAGCATCTCCGGGCGTACACGTTTGAAGATTTCCACGGCCCGCGGGCTGCGCAGAGCCGGATAGGTCTGCCAGCGCTCAAGAATGCGCTCATCAAAGGCATGCGGCGCAACCTCCCCCGCATCCGCAGCACAGGCGGCATCTGGCGCAAAAAAGCCTTCGGTCATCTCATGCACTTCGCCGATGCGGCGGCGCAGCTCGTTTTGGATGTCCGCCACATCGCGCCCCATCAGGCCGGCAATGCGCCCCCAGCCTTCCGCCCCTTTGGGCAAACGGTGCGTCTGCGCATCCCCCACCATTTGTATCCGGTGCTCCACCTCGCGATGAAAGCGGTAGTGATCCGCCAGCCCCTCAGCCACTTCTTCAGGCACCCAGCCGCGCGCCGCCAGCTTGCGCAGGCCCGGCACTGTGTGACGATCCCGCAGATAAGGATCCCGTCCTCCCGCAATCAACTGACGGGTCTGGGTGAAAAACTCGATTTCCCGAATGCCGCCGCGCCCAAGCTTCATGTCGTGCCCATCCAGCTCCAGCGCGCCGCCAAGGCCCTTGTGCTCCCGAATGCGCAGCCGCATGTCATGGGCGTCCTGAATGGCCGCGAAATCCAGATGTTTGCGCCAAACAAAAGGCGTCAACGTGGTGAGAAACCGCTGCCCTGCCGCCAGATCCCCCGCAGAAGGCCGCGCCTTGATATAGGCCGCCCGCTCCCAGGTGCGCCCCAGACTTTCATAATAGCGCTCCGCAGTTTCCATGGCGATACAGACCGGTGTGACCGCCGGATCAGGCCGCAGCCGCAGATCGGTGCGAAACACATAACCATCGCCGGTGATGTCGTTGAGCATCGCGGCCATCTTGCGTGTGGCCCGGATGAAACTGGCGCGGGCATCGTGATAGTCATCCGGATCAAAGCGGGTTTCGTCAAACAGGCAGATCAGATCAATATCAGAACTGTAGTTCAGCTCATGCGCGCCCATTTTGCCCATGGCAATAGAGACCATCCCCCCCGCTGTGGGGATATCATCTTCGGTGGCCCCCGGCAGTTTCTTGCGCCGGATTTCCGCACCAATGGTGGCCTCCAGCGCCAGCTGGCTGGCTAGGTCGGCAAAATCCGTCAAGGTCCCGGTGACCTTTTCCAAGCTCCAAACCCCAGCCACATCTGCCAGCGCCGTCAACAGTGCCACCCTGCGCTTGGCCGCACGTAAGGCGGTGGGCCGCTGATCCGGTGCCCCGGCCCGCAGCTCTGCCATCAAAGCGGCCAATGCGGCATCCGCATCCTGCAAGGCCTCAGGCAGCCATGTCGCCTCTTTATGGATCAGACTCTTCAGATAGGGGCTGGAGCCCCCCACCCCATAAATCAGCTTGGCCAGATCGCCTGATAGGCCGGGCACAGCCTCCAGCGCTTCGGCCCCAAGGGCAGGATCATAGGCATGTGGCAGGCGGGTGATATGCGACTCAAAAGACATGGGCGGACTTTGCAGAGCGCGTCAGGCGAGGTCAATCCGCTGCGCTGCCGCAGGGCGGGCAAGCCGCCCGGGGGTGAAGGGGGCCAGCCCCCTCTTGGCTGCGCCAATTCACCCCCGGGATATTTTTGGCCAAATGAAGCGCGGCAGCGACTATTTGCGCAGTGGCGTGTCCTGACTGAAGCTGTTGCGCCATTGCCCCTCCCGCAGTTCCCAGAGCGAGGTGATCAACATGACCTCCCAGACCTCTGAATCGACCCTTTGATAGGCCGCCCTGTAACTTAAAAGCCCGGCACGCTCTGAAATCTGACGCAGATGCAGATCACTCAGGTCATAAGCTGCAAAGCTGGGGCCATCTGACACTTGCCCGGTATGGGCCTCTTTTCCGGCGAAACCGTCGGGATAAACCCCCAGAAAATCATCGGTCAACAGGGCACCATCGGCTGCGCTGTCGCCACGCACCAAGGCCTCCCAGACCTGAGTTTCCAGCGCAACAAGTCGAGATTTCATATCTTTCTCGTGTATCATGGCCGCACAGTTCCCTGCTTTTGACAAAAACGCAAATCCACTTTGAGCACAGCAGAACTGAAATTTTACGCGCCAGCGGCGCAGGGGACGGCGTATAAAAACCGCAGCCTGCGCCGAAATCCGGCCCAATGCAGCAATAATACAGAGTAAAATAATAATTTTTATCAACAGGCTAACGTCAAAATGTAAAAAGAATTCACATTCATGCTTGCATTCTCACCGACCGGTGCCAATTTAGATAATGTGAAAGCGATTTACATATAGCCTCACACCGCACACAGACACATAATCTCGGAGACCCCCATGACCCCTGCCGCAACCGCCCATAACGCCGACACACAGCACCTGAGCTGGTTTGGCAAGTGCGAGGCCTGGCTCGACAGCAAAGGCAAAGGCGCCTGGATCGCTGCCATGGTGCTTGGCTTTGTGTTCTTCTGGCCCGTCGGACTGGCCCTGCTTTTCTACATGATCTGGAGCAAAGATATGTTCAAAAAATCTTCCCGCAGCCGTGGCTGTTCGCGCCGCATGCATGTGATGACCTCCACCGGCAACAGCGCCTTTGACAGCTACCGTGATGAGACCCTGCGCCGTCTGGAAGACGAGCAGAAGAGCTTTGAGGACTTTCTCGAACGCCTGCGCGCCGCCAAAGACAAAGCAGAGTTTGATCAGTTTATGGATGAGCGTGCGCACAAGGCCGCTGATGCGCGCCGCGAAACCGAAGAGGCCTGATCTCTCTTAAATGCAAACGCGGTGCAGGAGCCCCTTCTGCACCGTTTTTCTCCGCCTGCCTGCTCTGCACATATTTCAAGAAAGACCCCAATGACCCAAGCCACCACAGATCGACGCAGCTATGCGCTGCCTGATCCTGACACCCAATCTGAGTTTTATCAGGATGTGACCTTCAAGCGCGCTCTCGCCTGGGTCACCGACAGCGCGCTGGTCTTTGTGCTCTGCGTTTTGGTTCTGCCGTTTACCGCCTTCACAGGTCTGTTGTTTTTTGGCGGGCTGGTGCTTGTTTTTGGGTTTGCCTATCGCGTGGTCACCCTGACCACAGGGTCGGCCACATGGGGCATGCGGCTGATGTCGATTGAAATGCGCCAATCCGATGGCGCGCGGTTTGATCTGGGCGCTGCGTTTTTGCATACATTGGGCTATCGCGTCTCTGTCATGTTCCCGATCCTGCAAATCATTTCCATCGTGCTGATGCTCACCTCGGCACGCAAACAGGGGCTGACCGATCATGTTATGGGCACAGTCGCCATAAACCGCGCCGCGCGTTACTGATCCCGCCGCATATGTCCGCAGAACGCAAAACGGGGGCCCAAAGGCCCCCGTTTCTTTATGTCTGTTGCGCGGTGATCAGTTCCCGATCAGCGCAGGCAGGATGGTCACGATCGATGGGAAGAACCAGAGGATCGCAAGCCCCAGCACCTGAATGAGCACAAAGGGGATAATGCCCTTGTAGATGTGCCCCGTCGTGACTTCCTTGGGCGCCACGCCGCGCAGATAGAACAGCGCGAAGCCAAAGGGCGGCGTCAGGAAGGAGGTCTGCAGGTTCACAGCAATCATGATGGTCACCCATTTCGGATCGAAATAAGAGCCATAGATCACGGGGCCGACAATCGGGATCACGATGTAGATGATCTCCAGGAAGTCGAGCACAAAGCCCATCACAAACAGCACCACCATCACGATCAGGAAGACTTTGAGCTCATTGTCAAAGGACTTCAGGAACTGCTGGATATAATGCTCCCCGCCAAAGCTGATCACCACCAGATTGAGCAGCTGCGAGCCGATCAGAATGGTGAAGACCATGGAGGTCACCTTGGCCGTTTCCCGCACAATCGGAGACAGCACCTTGCCGCGGAACAGCACCCAGCACCCATAGAGCAGACCAAACATCGCAAAGAGATAGGCGCCCTTTGCAACGAAGAATGCAATCAGGTTCTCTGTGGCCACATCGGTCTGGTTCACCCGCAGATCAAAGTTCACCCCGACCAGGATCATGATGATCACGGCAAAAGTGGACCAGATGATGATTGCGCCAGATTTCTCCTGATCCTTCAGCTTGCGATAGGCCGCCAGCATGATGGCCCCACCCGCGCCCAGCGCCGCAGCCGGCGTCGGGTTGGTGATGCCACCCAAAATGGACCCAAGCACCGCAATGATCAGCACAAGCGGCGGGAACACCACACGCAGCAGATCATTTTTGCTCAGCAGACCCGCCGCATAGCGCACCCCATACAGGGTCATCGCCAGAGGCAGTGCCACAAAGATCAGCGTCCAGCCCGGCGTGGTTACCGGCGAGATCAATGCAATGTCCACACCCAGCGCCAGCAGAACACCCGCCCCGCCAATCAGCAGAGGACGGCTGTCCGCGCTCGGAGAAACACCCCGTGCTGTGGTCAAAACCAGTGCCAGCAGCAAGAAGCCAATCGCAATGCCAGAGCCGATCGGCGCTGCCGCCGCGATCTTCTCGACACGTTGTGTGGCGCGTTCTTCTTCGGTCAGTGCACGCGCTTCCGCCACACCACCTGCCGCATCGATCTCCGCCTGCTCCGCAACCGCGGTGTCCCAGGCAAGTTGACCATGCAGGTCAATCATGGAGGCCTGACATTCGGCACTCACATTGGTGCGCAGGCTTGCGGTTTTACCCGCATCCGAGAAGCTGTCCACAATCACGTTCTGAGAGCCAATCACATTGACCTGTCCCAGCAGGATCACACCCGCGATCAGTGCCGCAGGCACGCCAAGGAACCATGTGAGACCTTCGCCACGGGTGATTACCTCACCTGTGCTCTCCCCAAACTCCACCGCTGGGGCTTCTTTCGGGTTAAACAGCGCATAGCCAAAGGCATACAGCCCATAAAGCACCGCCAGCATGATGCCGGGGATCAGCGCCGCCTGGAACAAGGTGCCAACGGACACCACCGCAGGCTCACCCAGATAGGTCAGTGCATCCGAACATCCGGCAACCTGTGCGCGGTCTTCCTGCGCTGCAGAGTAGAGATCCCCCGCCAGCGTGCCCAGAAGCACGATCACAATGGAGGGCGGAATGATCTGCCCCAATGTGCCGGAGGCCGCAATCACACCGGTCGCCAGCTTTGGGTTATAGCCATTCTTGAGCATGGTGGGCAGCGACAGCAGCCCCATGGTCACAACGGTTGCCCCCACGATGCCGGTAGAGGCTGCAAGGAAAGCCCCCACAACCACAACCGAGACCGCCAGACCGCCGGGCAGCGGGCCAAAGACGCGCGCCATGGTGGTCAGCAGATCGTTTGCGATCTTGGAGCGTTCCAGCGTGATCCCCATCAGAACAAACATCACAACCGCCAGCAGCGTTTCGATGGATTGTCCCGCAAGCACACGCTCGTTCATACGGTTGACCACAAAACTGATGTTGCGGTTCAGCGCCTGCTCCCAGCCGCCTGCAAAAACAGGATAGGCTTCGGTGGGGAGGTCCGGATATCGGAAGATCGATATTTTGTCGGGTTTCACACCCTGCGCGATCAGATCGGCATACATGGCCGAGCCGGTATCAATGGCCTGGTGAATAAGAATGCCGGCGCTGTCCAGCGCGGCGATGATCGCAAAAGAGATCACCCCTGCCCCACCGATGGCAAAGGCCACCGGAAAGCCGGAGAGAATGCCCCCAAAGAGGCAGAGAAAGACGATAATCAGGCCGATCTCGACCCCATCAAGTCCAAATAGCATTGGTTCTGCCCCTATACTCAGTGTGTGCCTTCATAGGCTTCTTCGCCCTCGCCCAGCGTATCGCGGTCGAGGTACTTGCCTGCACTGCCGGCACCTTCTTTGAACTCCAGGTAGGAGCGGTAGAAGAAGGCAATCGCCTGCAGGAAGACCATGGCGGCAAAGGCCACCAGAAGCACTTTGAAGAGGAAATACGCGTTAAAGCCGTTGGGAGAGAAACCAATGGTTTCTACGTTCCACTTAAGAATACGCGCCTTTTTGAGCAACAATTCCAGCTTGTCGGAAGCGGAGACTTTTGGCGTCACCAGATGGCGCCACATGAAGTACCAGCCATACATCCATGTCAGCACAGCCACAGGCATCATGAAGATCAGAGATCCAACCATGTCAATCACCCGCTTGGCGCGGTGGCTGATGCCGGAATAGATCAGATCCACCCGCACGTGACCGCCCTGCACAAAAGTGTAGGTGGCACAAAGACAAACGATCATGGCGTTATAAAGCTTGAGCTCTTCCGCCCACCAGCTCACATCCGCGGTCAGGAAATCGACATTCCAGATCAGTGAAATTTCCGCCACGGTAAAGATCCGCTGCATGAAAACGATCACGATCTGCTGTAACACCATCAGCAGGCCTGCCCAGGCAAAAAAGCGGCCCACGGTGTTGGCAAAGCCTTCCAGCACGCGCACGCAGCCCCACATGATATTGGTGCGCCACATCCCGATCGCCGTCACGATCAGGAAGAGTGTAAACACCGCAAAGAAAAATTCGACCGAGCCACCATAATAGACAAACCGCATCAGCGCCTGTTTGTCTTCGGTGGTCTCAAGGCCGCCAATCCAGCTCAGCCACATGCCCGGATGCAAAAGCGCGTAGCCCGCATTCACAAAAGCTTGGCCGATGTTGGAAAAGAACCAGACCAGACCGTCCAGCATTGCCCCTCATCCCCTTATTGTTTGAGTGGTCAGACAGCGCGCTCCCACGACCAACTGTCCGGTTTTGCAAAAGGCCCCCCGGAGAGTTCCGGGGGGCCGTTTTGTCTTGCTTGTCAGGCCTTAGCCCAGAACGCGGTCGCGCTGCGCGCGGTAGACGCCTTCAGATTTCACCAGCCAGCCGGAGGAGGCACGCATGGAGGTCTCAACGGAGGCACGGATCTTGGCGAAGAGCTCGTCATCCATGTAGCCGTCCAGAGTTTCCTTGGCTGCGCCACCCATTGCGTCCCAAACGCTGTCTGGGAATTCCAGAGTTTTCACGCCACCGGCCTGCAGACGCTGAAGCGCGGCACCGTTGTTGTTGAGGAACTGTGCAAGGTTCCACTGGTGCGCGGCAGCTGCTGCGGTTTCGATGATCTTCTGGTGTGCCGGAGACAGGCTGTCATAGACTTCGCGGTTGGTCGCCAGCGACAGACCCGCGCCTGGCTCGTGGAAGCCTGCGGTGTAGTAGAACTTGGTGATTTCCTGGAAACCAGCTTTTTCATCCGCCCATGGGCCGATCCACTCGGTGCCGTCGATCGCACCAGATGCCAGCGCCTGATACACCTCGGAACCTGGAAGGTTCTGAACGGAGGCACCCATTTTGCCCAGCGCCTGACCACCCAGACCTGGCATACGGAATTTCAGACCCTGGAAGTCTTCAGGGCCATTGATCTCTTTGGAGAACCAGCCACCTGCCTGCGCACCGGTGTTACCTGCGAGGAAGGATTTCAGACCGAAGATTTCGCCCAGCTCATCATGCAGAGCCGCGCCTTCACCGTGGTAGTACCAGTTCACCAGTTCCTGCGCTGTCATGCCGAAAGGCACGGCGGTGAAATAAGCGTAACCTGGGTGCTGGCTTACGAAGTAGTAGTCAGCCGCGTGATACATGTCAGCCTGACCTGCAGTCACAGCGTCAAACACTTCAAACGCGCCAACCAGTTCGCCAGCGGCTTTGATTTCCACGGTCAGGTCACCACCGGACATCGCAGTGATGGTGTCTGCTGCATACTGAGCCGCGTCAAACACGCCAGCCAGACCACGACCCCAAGAGGTCACCATGGTCAGGGTACGCTTGCCGGTTGCATATGCCGGTGCGGCCAGAGTGGTGGCTGCGGCTGCGGTACCGCCCAGAGCAGAAGTTTTCAGAAAAGAACGACGATCCATATAGGTTTTCCTCCCAGAAATTGTTCAGCCCGACACCTGCAAAGAGACTCCGGGCGGATCGTTGAAGTGGCGCGAGCCTAGCTCTGACCCTACGTAGAAGAAATACCCACTACCGCGTAGAAAGCGATCAAATGGCAAAAAAGTCGAACCAATTTGGCTTTGAAACTTGCCACCCGCCGGATTGGTAGCGCCAAAAATTGCGAATCTCTCCTTTGATTCGCGGTAAAACTTCCGTAACGAATCAAATATGCGCTCTTTGCTGACCCGTTTGCGACCCTCCTATGGCCAGAAACTCTTTTTGCTGGCCACCCTGCCCCTGCTTTTGGCTGTGGCAGCGATTTCTTGGCTGGTGGCCAATCAATCGCGCCAATTGGCCGAACGCGAAATCCGCGCGCTGGAAACCCAATTGATCGAAGCCAAGAAAGCCGAGCTTCAGAACTATATCTCCATCGCCCGCACCGCTTTCGTGAATATCTACGGCCGCGCCGCCCCCGATGATGAAGAGGCCAAGCTTGCGGTCACGCAGATCCTCTCCTCTATGCTTTATGGGCAGGATGGTTATTTCTTTGTGTTTGATTATGACGGCAACAATCTGGTCAGCCCGCGCCAGACCTATCTGATTGGCAAGAACTGGCGGGGCATGACCGATCTCAATGGCACAGAGATCATTGATCCCCTGATCGAAATCGCCCGCACCGGAGGCGGCTATCACAGCTTTGACTGGGCCAAGCCCTCCACGCTGGAAACCGCCCGCATGGTCACATATGTGGTCGGCCTTCAGGACTGGCAATGGGTTGTGGGCACCGGCATCTTCATTGACGACGTGCTCGACAGCGTGGCCGCCGCCCGTGCGGATGTGGAAGAGCGCGTACAGCGCACCTCGCTTTATATCCTGATCATCACCGTGGCCGCGCTGCTCTTGGTGTTCTTTTCCGGCTTTGTCATCACCGTGCGCGAGCGCCGCCTGGCCGACGCCAAGCTCAAGGCGCTGACACAACGCGTGTTTGACGCTCAGGAAGAAGAGCGCGGGCGTGTGGCGCGCGAACTGCATGACGGCATTTCCCAATTGCTGGTCGGCGTTCGCTATGCGCTGGACAGCGCGCGGCGCCGACTGAAATCCGGGGACGACCGCGGGCTGGAGTCGCTGGAGAAAGGCATCGGCCACCTTTCCGGGGCCATTCAGGAAGTGCGCCGCATCTCCCGCGATCTGCGGCCCGGCGTCTTGGATGATCTGGGGCTGGGTCCGGCGCTTAAGGCGCTGACTGATGACTTCTCCACACGCACGGCCATTTCCGTGGATTTCAACACCGTAGTGTTCCGCAACCGGCTCGATCAGGACGCAAAAATTGCCCTCTACCGGATCGCTCAGGAAGCGCTCACCAATATCGAACGTCATGCGGGCGCCACCGCCGTGACCATGGATGTGCGCGGGCATAAGAAAGGCGCCACATTGCGCATTGCCGACAATGGCTGCGGCCTGCCTCAGGAAAGTGAGCGCGCCTCGCTGGGGGGCCTTGGATTGCGCAACATGCAGGAACGTGTGGAACAGCTGGAAGGCACGCTGCGCATCTTCTCATCTCGCTCTGGCACCGTAATTGTGGCAGAAGTGCCGCTAAGTCACATCCTGACGCCCCAGACTGAGGGCTCCGACAATACCAGAAAGGCGCGCGCATGACCGACCACGCCCCAGATGAGCTGCCAGAGCATACCCCTGATAGTGCTGTGAAAGTTGTGATCGTCGATGACCACCCCATGGTCGCGGAAGGCATCGAATCCATTCTGGAAAGCTATGAGGGAATCGCTGTGGTCGGCACGTTGAGCAATGGGCGCGAAGCGGTTGATCAATTGCCAAAACTGCGCCCCGACGTGGTTTTGATGGATCTCAACATGCCTGAAATCGGTGGACTGACGGCCACAGAGATGCTTTTGGAACGGGACCCGGATCTGCGGGTTCTGATCCTGTCGATGCACGACAGCCCCGAGTATATCTCAACCGCGCTGAGCCATGGCGCCATGGGCTATGTGCTCAAGGATGTGCCCACCGAGGAAATCAAAACCGCCATTGACGCGGTGATGCGCGGCGAGCGCTATCTCTGCACCGGGGCGCAAGGCTCTCTGGCTCCGTCAAAAACCTCAGAGCGCGAACCGCTCACAAGCCGGGAACAAACCGTTCTGCTGGAACTGGCGCAGGGGAAGTCCAACAAACAGGTCGCCATCGATCTCGATATCTCCGTGCGTACGGTAGAAACCCACCGCAAGAACATCAAACGCAAACTCGGCATTTCCTCCACCGCCGGGCTGACCCGCTACGCTATGGAACACGGCGTGCTGCAGGGCACCGGCGTGCGCCTCTAAGCGCAGCTCCCGCGCCTTCAGACCCTCTTTGAAATCCAAAGCAAAGTGCTCACGCGCCTTTGCGACACAGCAGAGCTGTGCCCATCAAAGCCTTGCGCCCGGCGCGCGCAATGGCGCGCGCGGCAGCGACACAGTCACGCGGGCCAGAGCCACACACTCTGAATCAGTCACCATGGGACCGTGATTTTTCATCAAATTTCCCCAAAGCCCCCTCGTGACGCAACAATCGCAAAGATTTTCACCCCAAAACATCAGCTTTCGGAGCTTTTCGCGGTTGACGCCGCGCCGCAGCGCCCATAAGGTCCGCTTCGAACACATTAAAGGATCCAGACGATGCAGAGGCTAGTCGTCATTGTTGGAAATAGGCGCATGGGCCGGTAACGGACACCATAACGGTACCCCATGCGCCCTCGCCCACAAGCGGGGGCTTTTTTGTGGCAGTAAAATATGTCGTCGGTAACGGAGAGAATGATGACACGTCAGATGACCGGAGCAAAAATGGTGGTTCAAGCCCTGAAGGATCAGGGTGTGGACACAGTCTTTGGCTATCCCGGAGGCGCCGTCCTACCGATTTACGATGAGATTTTTCAGCAAAATGACATCCGTCACATCCTCGTACGTCATGAGCAGGGTGCGGTGCATGCGGCCGAAGGCTACGCCCGCTCCACCGGCAAAGTGGGCGTGGCGCTGGTGACATCCGGCCCCGGCGCCACAAACGCGGTGACCGGCTTGACGGACGCGTTGCTGGATTCGATCCCGCTAGTGGTGCTCACCGGACAGGTGCCAACCTTCATGATCGGCTCGGATGCCTTTCAGGAAGCGGACACCGTGGGCATCACCCGCCCCTGCACCAAACACAACTGGCTCGCCAAAGAGACCGACACCCTGAGCGAAACCCTGCATCAGGCCTTCCATGTGGCGCGCTCCGGCCGCCCGGGCCCTGTGTTGATCGACATTCCAAAGGATGTGCAATTCGCCTCTGGCACCTATACCGCGCCAGAGAAATCGGACACCTCGATCTATGAGCCGGAAACCAAAGGCGACATCACCGCGATCAACGAGCTGGTGGAAGCGCTGGAGAAAGCCGAACGCCCGGTGTTTTATACCGGCGGCGGCGTGATCAACTCCGGCCCCAAAGCCTCCAAACTGCTGCGGGAACTGGTCGATGCCACCGGCATTCCGATCACCTCCACCCTGATGGGTTTGGGCGCCTATCCGGCATCGGGCGAAAACTGGCTTGGCATGCTGGGCATGCATGGCCTTTATGAAGCCAATATGGCGATGCATGACTGTGATCTGATGATCAACATCGGCGCGCGCTTTGATGACCGCATCACCGGTCTGATTTCGGCCTTCTCGCCGGGCTCTACCAAGGTGCATATCGACATTGACCCCTCCTCGATCAATAAGGTGATCAAGGCGGACATCCCGATTGTGGGCGATGTGGAAAGCGTGTTGACCGACATTCTGAAAGTCTGGAAGGCCCGTGGCCGCGCTGTGAACCGCGAGGCGATTGCCAAGTGGCAGGAGCAGATCAGCGACTGGCGCAAGGTCGAATGCCTGAAATACACGCAGGAAGGCAAAACCATCAAGCCGCAGTACGCACTGGCACGGCTTGAAGCGCTGACCAAAGAGCATGACCGCTACATCACCACCGAAGTGGGCCAGCACCAGATGTGGGCGGCGCAGTACCTCGGCTTTGAAGATCCAAACCGCTGGATGACCTCCGGTGGGCTCGGCACCATGGGCTACGGCACCCCGGCCTCCATCGGTGTGCAGGTCGCCCATCCCGACAGCCTCGTGATCAACGTGGCGGGTGAGGCAAGCTGGTTGATGAACATGCAGGAAATGGGCACCGCAGTGCAGTTCCGCCTGCCGGTGAAACAGTTCATCCTCAACAACGAACGCCTCGGCATGGTGCGCCAGTGGCAGGAGCTGCTGCACGGCGAACGCTACAGCCACAGCTGGTCTGAGGCGCTGCCTGATTTTGTGAAGCTCGCCGAAGCCTTCGGCGCCAAGGGCATTATCTGTTCTGACCCGGATGATCTGGACGAGGCGATCATGGAAATGATCAACTACGATGGCCCGGTGATCTTTGACTGTCTGGTTGAGAAACATGAAAACTGCTTCCCGATGATCCCATCAGGCAAGCCGCATAATGAAATGCTTCTGGGCGAAGCCAGCACGCAGGGCGCGATCGAGGCCGGCGGCGCGGTTCTGGTGTAAGGAGAAAGATCATGGCTGCTCTAAAAATCAAAAAAGGCTCCACGAGCCACTCCGCCTATAACCTACGTCCGAATTTCTCAGATGAGATTGAGACCCACACGCTGGCAGTTCTGGTCGACAATGAACCGGGCGTGCTGGCGCGGGTGATTGGCCTGTTCTCGGGCCGTGGCTACAATATCGAAAGTCTCACCGTGGCCGAGGTGGATCACACCGGTAAACTGTCGCGCATCACCATTGTGACCACCGGCACCCCGCAGGTGATTGAACAGATCAAGGCGCAACTGGGCCGCATCGTGCCGGTGCATGATGTGCATGACCTGACCGTCGAAGGCCCTGCGGTTGAGCGTGAACTCGCGCTCTTCAAGGTTACGGGATCTGGGGACAAACGCGTGGAGGCGCTGCGCCTTGCGGACATCTTCCGCGCCAATGCGGTGGACAGCACGCTGGAAAGCTTCGTGTTTGAACTCACCGGCGCGCCGGAAAAAATCGACGCCTTCGCAGAGCTGATGCGCCCGCTTGGTCTGGTAGAAGTGGCGCGCACCGGGGTTGCCGCACTCTCACGTGGCGCAGAGTAACCGACCAGAGGCGATTTCAACGCGAAATTATCTATAGTCAAAACGCAAACGGGAGGCTCATGGCCTCCCGTTTTTTTGTGCTTTTCCGTTTCGGGGCTTCTCCACCAAAACAGCATAAATATTTCAAAGCACCGCAGATCGTTCACAACCCGTTCAAAGGCCGTCATTTCACTGCTGGCGGCTCTGAACTGTTCCTTGGGCCAGAGGAACGACATTTGTGCCTTTCCCCTGTGTCATGCGCAGCTTGTGTCCCTCAAACTGCATTTGTTTACCAAATCTTCTGCCGCAGCCACCGCCACACGTTGAAGATTATACGCCGTTCGCCGCTGTTCAGTCACACACACATCAAACAAAAGCATATCCCCAACCCCAAGCGCCACAGAGGCGGTCTCTTCATTGGGTCCATGATCCATCACACCCTCCTTGGCCCCATCAAAATAGGCAAGGTCACGATGATCTTCACACCAAATTACGGCTTTGCAGCGCTCTGGATCACTCCAAAGTACCACACCAAACATGTTTTCTCCCCAGTTGTTAAATGCCCCATGCTATGTCGCTTAAAAACACGCAACTCTGTCGTCCCCGAAATTGAGAACGTTTTCGAACTCCTTATTGGGTTGCACCACAGGTTGCATTTTGTGTCAACCTAGGAGCATTATGACGCTAGTTGGCATCATTTTTTTATCAAAAAACATCTTCAATAGTTGCAATTCGATCCCGATATCCTCCAGAACACCGTAAATTGCACCCCCAAACACAGGCATGCACTATGCAAGACCCAGAAGGCCCAACCAGTCTAAGCTCTCCTCCTCTGGAGTTGCGCAAGATGTTTGGTCGCAATCTGCGTGAACTGGCCGCCCCCTATCGCTCTGTCGCCAGCCTGTGCCGCGATCTTGGCATCAATCGCACGCAATTTAATCGCTATCTGTCCGGCGACAGTTTTCCACGACCTGATGTTTTGGCTCAGATCTGTGCTTTCTTTGACGTCGATGCCCGCATCCTTCTGGAGCCGATATCCAGCGTTCTGGAAAAGCCAGGCGTATATAATCATCCCTATCTCTATGAATTCCTCGGTCTGCGCTCACGCAGCCTGCCAGAGGAGATTTTCCCATCGGGGTTCTATCGCTTCTCCCGCAAAAGCTTCATTGAACCCGACCAACTGCTCGTTGGTATGATCCATGTGTTTCGACAGGATTGCTATGTGTTTGTACGCGGTTTTGAACCACGCAGCGCCATGCGGGCGCAGGGGTTGCCCCTACAAAGCCAACTGCGTGAATTCAGAGGCGTGGTGTCGCCACAAGATGACGGGGTCTCTTTTACCGTCGCCCATCGCAGCAATGCCGCCACCACGTTCAATTACCTCAGCCGTGCAGCCACTTTTCACAACAGCTACTGGCTTGGCTACACCGCACTGCCGACGCGTGCCACCATGTCAGGCCGCCGCGTGACACAGGTTGTCTATGAGCATCTGAACTGCCCCTTTGCTGACGTCATGAAAGCCGCGCGTCAAACCGGATATACCACGGTGGAGGGTTTGCCGAAATTTCACGCCAACTATCTACAGCTCGACAAACCGTTCACCTGAACACGCCTCAATCCGCAGGACTCCCTGCCGCCTTCACCTGTGCATATAGATGCCAGCTCGCGTGGCCGAGCACAGGCAACACCACAAACAGCCCCAGAAAACCTGGCAACATCGCTGCAAATGTGCTCACAGAAATCACCGCAGCCCAAAGCATCATAACGAGAAAATTCTGCTGTACGCATTGGAAACTGGTGATCATGGCGGTCACAAAATCCACCTCACGATCAAGCAGCAACGGCAGAGACAGCACCGTGATCATATACAGCAGCAGCGCAAAGAGAAATCCCACCACAGATCCAAAGCTCAGCATCATCAGCCCATTGGCCGACAGATAGACCTCCATGGAGCTGGACACATTGGTCATCGTTGACAGGCCCAGAAACAGCGCAAAGATCATATGCGCCAGAAAGAACCAGAACAGAAACACGATGATGATCACCGCGCAGATCGATGGGAGTTGCCGTTTGCTCTGGCGCAACACCACGCCCGCAATGTCCGGCCAATCCATCGCCTGCCCCTGCTCCAGCCGATGTGACACCTCATAGAGCCCCACGGCTGCAAATGGTCCAATCAGAGGAAAGCCGATGGCCGCAAACGTCAACCAGTAGCTCTGCCCACTGGCCACCGTCAGCCATGTCATCGCCCAGCCTCCCAGCACATAGAACAACGCAAAGCCGAGGCCATAGATCGGCTTGCGTGTAAAATCGCGGATCCCGCGGCGCAGGGCCTTGCCCAGCATGGCCGTTGTGACAGCACCCAGCGGAGGCACACCATGCTCCAGCTCGTTTTCCGCTGCCTGCGGCGCGCCTGCTGCACGATCCGCGGTTGCTTGTGCTGTCTCCTCCAAGACGGCTCCTCCCAGTTATGTCTCCTCAGAGAGGATCAAAGCGGCTTTGGACGGTAAAATCAACCATCAGACGCAACCGGAGGGCGTCTTTGCGGCCACTGGGTTGCAACATGATAGGCTTGCGCGATTTCCAGCACCCGCCTGTCCTGCCCCTTGGCACCGATCAACTGAATGCCCATGGGCAATCCGCGCGGATCAAACCCCACCGGCAGGCTGATCGCAGGCAATCCCAGAAGGCTCGCAGGCACCATGACCTGCATCCAGCGATGATAGCTGTCCATGGCCACCCCGGCGATCTCGCGCGGCCAGTCCCAGTCTGCGTGGAAAGGAAACACCTGTGCCACGGGAAGGGCCAGCACATCATATTCCTCAAACAGAGCCGCCGCTCGTGCGAACCATGCCGAGCGTGTTTTTGTGGCGCGATGCAGCGCCAGTGCGCTCAAATCAAGGCCGCGCTGGATCTCCCATTGTGCCGCAGGTTTCAGGCGGTCGCGTTTACGCGTGTCCAGATAAAGCGGTGCCAGCTCCCCTGCGAGCGCAAAGGCACGCAACACGCTCCAGCTCTCAAACATCTCTTCTGCATCAAATGGCGCCGGAAGCTCTGACACCTCCGCACCCAGCGCCGCCATTTCAGCAAGCCCCGCTTCGCAGAGGGTCACGATCCCTGCTTCCATCGGCATCGCCCCGCCCCAGTCCTTCAGCCAGCCAATGCGCGCGCCAGACATATCCCCCTGATCGCCAATGTCCCAGTCCTGCTCTGGCATATTGAAGGGCACAGCAGGGTGATCTTGCGCCATCACCGACAGCAGCAGGGCACAATCTCTTGGGCTGCGCGCCATGGGACCAATGGTGGAGAGCTGCTGCCAGAAGCTTTCCGCCCCCGGCTCACGCGGCACCACGCCCCAACTTGGCCGGAACCCATAGACATTGTTCCATCCCGCCGGATTGCGCAGACTGCCCATCATATCGCTGCCATCCGCCAAGGCCACCATGCCCAGCGCCAGCGCCGCACCGGCGCCACCCGAGCTGCCCCCAGCCGTCCGCCTGCTGTCATAAGGGTTTACCGTCACCCCATGCACAGGGTTGTAGCTGTGCGAGCCAAGCCCAAACTCCGGCACATTGGTCTTGCCAATGAAGATCGCGCCCGCCGCCCGCAACTGGGCCACGAAGACACTGTCTCCCTCTGAAATGCGATCGGCATAAAGCGGGCTGCCCTCGGTGTTGCGCGTGCCTTTGACATGGGCCAGTGCTTTGATCGCCATGGGCAGACCATGCAGCGCACCGCGCGCGTCATAGGGCACCGCATCCGCCGCGCGCGCCTCTGCAATCAACGCCGAAGGGTCACGCACATCCACAATCGCGTTGACCGCCTCATTGCGCGCGGTAATACGATCCAGCGTTGCCGCCATCACCGCTTCTGCCGTCAGCCGCCCTTCCCTGAGCGCGGCGACAAGCACCGCAGCATCCCAATCCAAAAACGCGCTCATCCGCTTCTCCCCTCAGCAGCAATCGCAGCACGAAGCTCCGCTCAGGGCAAGTCACAAAGGAAAAAGGCGCACCTTTTTAGCGCACGCCTTCACATCTTCACCTTGGATCCTGATCACCCAATCTGGTGCAAAACATCCCGCAACCTGTTCAGAGGCTCACCCTCTGATTGCGACATCTGATCATTCATCCGCCTGCGCGTCAGCACGACTCATACCTGCCACATCCATGGCCAGCGTTGCCGCCATAAACCCATCCAGATCGCCATCCAACACACCTTTGGTGTCACTGGTTTCATGGCTGGTACGCAGATCTTTGACCATCTGATAGGGCTGCAACACGTAAGAGCGGATCTGGTTGCCCCAGCCCGCATCCCCTTTGGCTTCATGGGCCGCGTTGATATCCGCATTGCGCCGATCCAGCTCCATTTGATAGAGCCGCGATTTCAACGCTTTCATGGCAATATCACGGTTCTGGTGCTGCGACTTCTCCGAACTGGTCACCACAATGCCCGTAGGATTGTGGGTGATCCGCACCGCAGAGTCGGTGGTGTTCACGTGCTGACCACCAGCCCCGGAGGAACGGTAAGTGTCAATTCTGATATCGGCCGGGTTCACCTCAATCTCAATATTGTCATCAACCACAGGATAGACCCAGACAGAGCTGAAGGAGGTGTGACGCTTGGCGGCGCTGTCATAGGGCGAAATCCGCACCAGACGGTGCACGCCGCTCTCTGACTTCAACCAACCATAGGCATTGTGGCCAGAAATCTTATAAGCCGCTGATTTGATACCCGCTTCTTCACCGGCAGTCTCCGACTGCAACTCGACCTTATAGCCTTTTTTCTCAGCCCAGCGCACATACATCCGCGCCAGCATCGAGGCCCAGTCACAGCTCTCCGTGCCGCCCGCACCGGAGTTGATCTCAAGGAAGGTGTCATTGCCATCCGCCTCGCCATCCAGCAGCGCTTCAAGCTCTTTCTCTGCGGCCTTTTCCGCCAACGCCTTCAGCGCGGCCTCGGCCTCAGCGACAACCTCATCATCCTCTTCCATCTCGCCCAATTCGATCAGCTCGACATTGTCGTTCAACTCGGTCTCGATGGATTTCACTGTGTCCATGGAATCCACCAGAAGCTGGCGTTCCCGCATTAACTTTTGCGCGCCCTCTGCATCATTCCAGAGATCCGGGTCTTCAACCCGCGCATTGAACTCTTCCAGACGATAGGCAGCAGTTTCCCAATCCATACGCTGGCGCAAAAGGGTCAGGGATTTCTCGATCTCTGTGACAGTGTTTTGAGCTTCTGCGCGCATGGGTCTTGGCCTTTTATGAGGTTCAGATCAGGGTGATAGCGCAGAGCCGCAAAGGGGGCAAGATGGCTCGCAAAAGCCCTTGTGCCGATCCAGTCAACTTCTGGCTGTGGCAAGGGCAAATCCACGCGCGTTTTACCACAAATTGTCGAGGGAAAGCCAAAAGGGATTTTACCAATCCCTTAACCTTTGTTGCGAAAATCGAAGGTGATCTTCAGTCTAGGATTCCTCCCATGCGCAGGTTCGCCAAACTCACTTTCACTCTCTTATTCGGCCTCTCCGGGCTGGCTGTTGCCATCTTCGGCGTGCTGCAGATCTCCCTCCCGATTGTGGAACGGTTGATGGAGTCTGACATTCGCAAACACTCAGAGCTCTGGCACCGCCGCGTGATCCTCCATCTGGAAGATCCTGACAACTCATTCATCGCAGGCGGGCTGACATCAGAGGATATTTCCTATCTGCAATTGCTGCCTGAAGCCTCCGATGTCTATCGCTTCAAGCTCTACAACTCCTCAGGCACGGTAATCTGGTCCACCCGGCCAGAGGACATCGGCTATCTCGATATCGAACACTTCCCCAAAGAAGCCCTGCAAAACGGCATCACATCTTACCACCGCGAGCAAAAACCAGCCTCCGAAATTGACGGTCTGGTCCTGCATGCATTGTCTGAGGATGTCTCCACGCATGAGGTTGCGGAAATCTTCGAACCGGTAATTTCGGGCGGCGCGGTCATTGGCGCGATGGAATTTTATACCGACATCACCGACGTGCGCAAAACCTTCCTGCTGCGCGTGCGCGTCCTGCTGTTTGCACTCACCGCATTGGCCATTGCCACCGTCGGCGTGGTGGCTGTGCTGTTGTTTCGCTCAAACCGCAGACAGTACCGCGCCCTCACCCGCCGCAGCGCCAAAGAGAAGGATCTCCTCAACGAACAGCTCAAACTTGCCCGCAATGTCAAACTGCTGGGCGAGCTGAACGAATGGCTGCAATCCAGCCGCTCTCTGGATGAGCTGTTTGACATGGTCAAACGCTTCATGACCCACCTCCTGCCTGACAGCGAGGGCAGCATCTACGTCTATTCCAACTCCCGCGATGTGCTGGATGGCTGGGCCAGCTGGAATGGCGGCAATCACAAAGATCACATCCACCCGGATGAATGCTGGGGCCTGCGCCGCGGTCGCACCTATGAATACGGCGACAGTGAAATCAACTTCACCTGTTCTCACGCCGAGCCGCACAATGACCACCCTTACTTCTGCTTCCCCATTCTGGCGCATGGCGAAACCGTCGGCCTGCTGCACCTACGCGCCAAAAGCAAAGATGCGGAGATCTTTCATGCCAACCGCGATCTGGCGCAGATGTGCTCTGAACAGATTTCCATGGCGATCGCCAATGTGCGCATGCGCGACGAACTGCATGACCAATCTGTGCGTGACCCGCTCACCGGCCTGTTCAACCGTCGCCATATGACAGAAACCCTGCGCAAAGCCATCAATGACAGCCAGCGCAGCACAGATCCCTTCTCGGTGATCGCCATTGATGTGGACCACTTCAAGAAATTCAACGACACCCATGGCCATGATGCCGGTGACATGGTGCTGCGCGCCGTGGGCTCGGTGCTGCAACAGGATTGTGATGGTGACGAGGTGGCCTGCCGTCCCGGTGGTGAGGAATTCACCGTGATCCTGCCCAATTGTGACCGCGAGACCGCACAGGAGCGGGCCGAAGGTCTGCGCAGCGCTGTGGAAAACATCAAGGTGCGCTACGGTGAGAAAACCCTGCCGCGCGTGACCATTTCCGTCGGTCTTGCGATCTTCCCGGAGCATGGCACCCTGCCTCAGATGCTCCTGCGCAGCGCGGATGACGCGCTCTATCAGGCCAAAGCGCTTGGTCGGAACCGGGTTGTGCTGTCAGATACTCTGGAAAATGGCGAAGCCCCCGGTGAACTTTGGGCCTTGCCTGACGCGCGCGATCAGGATGCGCCCGACACCGCGAAAGACAGCGACACCACCGCTGCAGAGCCGCTGACGAAGAAAGCCGGATAGGCCACCTCAATCACAGAGAAACAAGGCCCCATCCGCATGATGGGGCCTTTTCGCGTCACAACAGGGTCGCCAGCGCATAGTAGATCGGCATCCCCAGTGTCAGGTTGAAAGGAAACGTCACGCCCAGCGCCAGAGACAGGTAAATGCCCGATTTGGCCTGTGGCAGCGCCAGCCGCATCGCCGCCGGCACCGCGATATATGAGGCCGAGGCGCTCAACACCATCATCAGGAAGCTGCCCCCGTCCGACAGCCCCACAAGCTTGGCCGCCGCCAATCCAAACAGGCTCCCGACCAGCGGCATCACACATCCAAAGATCAGCACCCCGCCAGAGATATCTTTGCGGTTTGCCAACAGGCTCTTGCCCGCAGACAGCCCCATATCCAGCAGGAACAGCGC
The DNA here is from genome assembly GCF_001458175.1 of Shimia marina. Taxonomy (GTDB): domain Bacteria; phylum Pseudomonadota; class Alphaproteobacteria; order Rhodobacterales; family Rhodobacteraceae; genus Shimia; species Shimia marina. Next base: position 260,019 of record NZ_CYPW01000024.1, on the reverse strand, counting down.
CAGCACGCCAGTGAACGGCACCACAATAAAGGGATGCAGATCATTGAGCCCCTTTTCCCCCGTGACGGCGCCAATCGCAAAGGCGCCCAACAGCAGCACAATAGAACCATTGCCAAGGATGTGGCGCAGCAACGCGCCGCCCATCACCACCTGCCCGCTCTTGCGCGCCGCCAGCCAGAGCGCGGACATGATCGCAGGCACCTCCATCGCCGCCGCCACGGCCACCATATAGCCTTCTGAGGCCACCCCACGCGCCTCCAGCAGGTTCACAGCGGTGACAAAGGTCACAATGGAAATAGAGCCGTAGTGCCCAGCCACCGCCGCCGCATTGAGCCCATCCAGCCGGGTCATCACCCGCAGCAGCCCATAGGCCACAAAGGGCAACACAAACGACAGCACCACCCCCGCCCCCAGTGCAGACAGCAGATGCCCATCCACCCCGCTTTTGGCCACCGCCGCCCCGCCTTTGAACCCAATCGCCATCAATAGGTAGATCGACATGAACTTCGCCGCCCCCTCAGGGATCGACAGGTCACTGCGCGCGATGGCAGCCACCAATCCGAGCACAAAAAACAAAATGGTCGGCGCGAGCAGATTGCTCGCCAGAGCGGCGATTGAGAGTTCCATAGCTGTCCCTTCTGACGGTGCTGATCCCTGGCCAGCTGTGGCGCGGATCTTTTGGTCTGTGGGCCGCTATATCTGTTGCCACATACATAGATTCAAATATATGATACCTCTGTTTTTCATAGTTTGAGGCTATGCATGCGCCCCACCTTGCGCCAATTGGAATACATCGTTGCCGTGGCGGACACCGGCCAGATCGGTCTGGCCGCCGCCCAGCTCAACGTCAGCCAACCCAGCCTTTCCGCTCAACTCTCAGAGGTTGAGGCGGATCTGGGCGCGCCGCTGTTTCAACGCGGGCGCAGCGGTGCCAAAATAACCCCCGTGGGCGAGGATGTGGTCAGACGTGCTCGACAAATCCTACATGAACACAAAGACTTGCGCGCCGCAGCTCAAGGCGGCGGGATCTTTCAGGGCCGCCTGCGTCTGGGGGTTTTGCCGTCCATCGGCCCCTATCTTCTGCCCGGCGTGGTACAACGGCTCCACCGTGAGCACCCCCACTTCCGCCTGATTGTACGCGAAGAGAGTACCCGTGATCTTGATGAAGGTCTGCGCAGCGGTCGGCTCGATATGATCATCTCCACCCCCGAGGACCATCCCGGTGCCCAGTCCACCCATCTGTTTACCGAACAGCTCTGGGCCGCGCTGGCGCTTGATCACCCGTTGCGCAGTCCGCAGGGCACCCTGCCGCTCAACGCGCTGTCAGGCCAGACCCTGCTCACACTGGGGTCCGGTCATCGGCTGTCACACATTGTGGCGGGCCTCGCTGCCAGCGCTGGCGGGCGGGTATCCGATGAGTATGAGGGCACCAGTCTGGACGCCATTCGCCTGATGGCAGCCACCGGTGCGGGCGTGGCCATTCTCCCGTCCATCTATGCCGCCACCGAACGGCGCCGAGGCACCGATGTGCGCCTGCATCTGATCAATGATCCCGCCGCCAGCCGCGCGCTCGCCCTTGTACAGCCAAACCTGCCGCAACCACGCCCGGGCAGCGATGTGCTCGCCGACGTGCTGCAAAGCGAAGCCGCCCGTATTCTGGCCGCGCCAGACGGCGCTATTTCTGTGCAAAACTAATGGTCAGGTTGAAGCTGTGCTGCGCGCGGCCAAACCCTTCAGGTGCCTTGGGATACCGCTTGGAATGGCGCACCGCTGCAATCGCCGCCCGATCCAGCGCACGCACCCCCGAGGACGTCACAACCACAACCCGGCGCAACCGCCCATTCGCTGCCAGCGTGATCTGCACCCGCACACGTCCAGTCTGGCCCCGGGCCTTGGCCGGATACCGCTTGTTGCGCTCCACCATTTGACGCACCGCCGCCCCCCAGAGTTTTTCTGGGCTAACCTGCGCTGCACTGTTGCTGGATGAAACAGACTGTCGCCCCGTTTTCCCGGCGGAACTGCCTTTCGCATTTCCCTTGGCCTGCTGCTTTTGCCGCGTCGCCGCACTCACGGATTGCTGCTGCGGAACAGCCGTGGCGGTGCTGCTGTGACTGACAGAGGCCACGGCGGCTGGTTTCACATCCGGCGGCGGCTCATGTGGCTGCGTCACCATCTCCGGAGGGGAAAACTGATCCGGCTGCATGTCAAGCTTGGTCTGCTCTGGCACCACCAGCTTTACCTGCGCTCGCAGAGCCCGGCTTGGCAACTCTAGAGCGAGTGGCGTAGCTTCCACAGCCTTCAAACGCTGTACAACGGCGGCGGCCACCGATGGAGGGGCCTCCCAACTCTGCACCATCGCCTTGACCGCCTTTGAGGACGCCGCGAGCGACATAACAGCCTGCCCCGTCGCCCCGGAGGATTGTGGCGCGCCCTGAAAACGCACAACAAACCCCATCAACAGCACCCCCATGGCAAGGCACAGACACAAGGTAAATTGAATTGTTTTCAACGATCTAACCCCGCTTCAAGGAGACAAAAGCGGTCTGAGATCAAGGCCGCCAAAAAAACCAACCCCCGCTGTCTCACAAAGATCACACGAGGTCAGGCGGCTGGCATGTGCACATAGGGGTGGCACGGCGGGCGAAGCGTCGATCTACTCGTCTCAAGCACCTCAACTGTCAAGTCACGAATCCAAGAACAACCCGTGAATGAGTGGAAAATCGCTCATTCCCTCTTGTAGACTCAGAAAAAGGCTGACACATGGCATGTTAGCGATGCCAAAGTTCCGCAACAGGAACCTGAGCTAGCCCACATCAAAACACATTCTCAAAACGACTCCGAAGGGTGGGCCTCATGCGGCATTCCTCTGTTCGGGCGCTGCTGTTCACAAGCACGATGCTTGTGGCTGCGCCCTTTGCTGCGCCTTTTGCCATGGCGCAAAGTGCAACCGATCTTGATGACATCGTGGTGGGCGTTCCCACAGAGGAGGCCGAGGGCCAGACCTCTGGTGAGGGCACCGATGACGGCGGCATCGCCAGCAACACCATCGACGAAGACGATCCTGCCAACTCAGGCACGTCCACTCTGGGTCAAGACTCAATCCTGCTGCGCGGCAACGGTCAAGACGCCAACAGCGCCCTCGTCGGTCTGCCCAACGTCCACTACCGTTCTGATGTGAACGAAGATGGTGAAGTCAATGACGACGTCGGCGAAGGTACCGATGACGTGCTTGACCTCCAGCCGCAGGAAATTTCCATCTCGGGCGCACGCGTCAATGAGAACAACATCATGATCGACGGGATCGGGATCAACTCTGTTGTCACACCGGCAAGCCCTTCCACTCAGGGTGATGAAAGCGTTGTTCCCGACTTGCTGGGTTTTTACGGAGGGCATTCCCAAACACAGTACGTTCCTTCCAGTATGGTGGAACAGGTTGAGGTGATGGACTCCAATGTTTCCGCAGAATACGGCGGCTTCCTTGGTGGCTCTGTAAACTATAAACTGCGCAAACCAGACCTCGAAGAAGCGCGCGGTGCACTCAGCTACTCCTTCCAAAGTGATGATTTTGCGAAATACTCCTTGGGTACAGAGGACAAAGAGAACCCCAATAATCGGGCAAAGCCCAAGTGGACCAAACAGAATTTCTCACTGGATTACTCAACCCCGGTTTCTGAAAACACCGCCGTCATGTTTGGTTACTCCACGCAGCGAGCAACGGCTGAAAAGCAACGCGCACCGCAGTTTGGCTCAGAAGTGGTCGACTCCAAAAGCCGCAGCGATTTTTATCGCTTTGCCCTGACACATGAGCTCGACAATGGTGATCGGCTGACAGGATCGCTGAACTATACGGACTATGATCAGGACTGGAATCTGGAAAACACGCGTGATGTGAAACTGGATATCCAGAACCAGGCACTTCTGGGCGAAGTGGGCTATGAGAGGGATATCGGAAACCTCTGGTTCATGCGCAACGCCACACTGGATCTGGGCGTAAACCTGCAACGCAATGAAATTGCAAACACGCAGGACGAAAATCAGCAATTCAACTGGATCGGCATGGATCGAAACGGCAATGACCTCTCCGCTGGCATAGAAGGTTGCGATCCAGTCGCCGGAGGCGGTGTACAAATGTGCCAGACCGGCGGCACCGGCAGCAAGTACTTCCAAGACAATCGCATTGGCTTGGATGCAAAAGTGTCAGGTGAAGTGGGCAACGGCACGTTCAAATCAGGGATTGAGCTTGAGTACTACGACGTGAACCGGCGTGGTGAAGCTGTGGAGTACTATACCAGCACATTTGCAAACACCGCAGGCAACTGCAATCCCGGCGACCCGAGCTGTACAGCTGAGCAATACTTCTGGGCACGCCAGACCATTGATGCCTACAATCTGGATGTGACGGCGTCCAAGGTCGGTGCTTATGCCGAAATCGATCAGACTTTTGGGGATTTCTTCCTGCGCGGCGGCCTGCGCATGGATTACAATGACGTCCTTGAGAATGTCGACATTGCCCCACGTCTGAGCGCAACATGGGCGCCTTCGGATGGCTTCTCTCTGACTGTTGGTGCCAACCGGTACTATGACGACAATTATCTCGCCTACGCAGTGCAGGACGCCTTGCCAAGAACCCGCATGGGCCTGCGGTTTGGCGACCCAACGCTGCCTTGGAACGAAACCTTCAACGGTGGAGAAACCTCCTATAGTGGTCGTGGCCTTGACACGCCTTACAACGATGAACTCTCCGTCGCGCTCGGCATCAAGGATCGCTTTACAAATGGCTTCTGGCGTGTGCGCGCACTGCAACGTAAAGGCAAGGATCTGTTTACCAATGAAGGCACTTCGACATCACCGACCCTGACCAATGGCGGCGAAAGTGACTACAAGTCCTTGGTGCTTGAATATCAGAAAACCTGGCAACCAACCAACATTCCGCATCTGAACAATCTGGGCATCTATACCTCGCTCACTTGGTCTGACAGCAACCGTGTTGGCGGCACATACTTCGCAACCCCAAGTCAAGAAAGCCGCGATGTTTGGTACAACGGCCAAGCCTACAACCGCAGCGCATGGGACGAAAACCTTGGCAATCTGGATCAACCCTTCCGCGCAACTGCGGAAATCCGGTCTCAATGGTTTGATGGCGGTATGAGCCTCGGTCTCGTAGCGGATTTCACCGATGCATACAGCGGTGTCCTCTATGATGGCGTGACGCGGCCTGATCCAAACGGCCCACTTTATTCAGAGTACAAAGATCACAGATTCAAGAAATATGTGCTGTTTAATCTGAACGCGTCTTTCAAGGTGGCAGAGGTTGGCAACGGCAACGACCTGATGCTGGATGTGCAGGTCAACAACCTGTTTGACCGCATGCCCTCCGGGACCTCAAGCGACACCAGCCCATGGGTGCGCGGCCGCACCGTCTGGGTTGGGACAAACTTGACCTTCTAATCCAGAGCTTCACACATATCAGGTGGCGCATCGCGAGATGCGCCACTTTTTCCTTCGACACCTGCGACACGTAGGAGATCCACATGCCCCGCAGCCTCCGCCCCTCCCTGAGTTTTTCCACAGCGCTGTTCATCGCCTTTGCCGGCGCACCCTCCGCCGAACCAAATACTGCGCAGATCACGCTGGACACCGCCACCGGCGCCATAGTGATCACCTCTGAACAGACAGGCGCGCCAACTGCGGACTGGCTCACCGACGAGGGCGCGCATTTCAGCGGCCAACTGCCCGCACTCCAGTCCCCCACCCGGATCAACGGCTGGTCTGAGGAGGCAAGCTATCTCACCGGCGGCGGCTGGCTCCCACAGCCCGCAGATGGCACAGAGAACGGCCCCCATGACATCACCATCACCGTGCCCGCCACAGATCAGGTTGCGGTGACCGGCACCATTCTGGAAGACCGCATCGAGGAGGATCAGCGCCACCTGCGCTTTACATTCTCTGGCCCAGCCACATCCCTTGGCATTTTTGCAGGCCGCTACCAGCTTCAGGAACGCCCCCATCAGGGTCAGAACGCCCCCATCAGCCTGCGCACCTATTTTCACGCCGAAGAGGCGGGTCTGTCAGACATCTACCTGCGCGCCAGCGGGCACTACATCGACCGCTTCGAAGCTCAGATCGGCCCCTACCCCTATGCGGCCTTCTCCGTGGTCTCCGCGCCGATTCCTGTGGGGCTTGGCTTTGCCGGTCTCACCTATGTGGGCCGCTCCATCCTGCCACATGACTATATGAGCGAGCGCTCCCTCGCCCATGAAATCCTGCACAGCTGGTGGGGCAATGCCGTGCGGGTGGATTATGACGCGGGCAATTGGTCCGAAGGGCTCACCACCTTCATGGCAGACTACGGTCTGGCAGAGGACAAAGGCGCCGATGTGGCCCGCCAGATGCGCATGGATTGGCTGCGCCAATTGGCCCTGATCGCCCCGGAAGACATGAAACCGCTCACCGCCTTCCGCTCCGCCAGCCATCAAAGCGGCGGTCAGGGCGAAGGCTACGGCAAGGCGGCTCTGGTGTTTCACATGCTGCGCAGCGAGCTTGGCACGGAGATGTTTTATACGGGCCTGCGTCAGTTCTATCAGGACAACATCCACAAAGAAGCCAGTTGGGCAGAGCTGCAAACCGCCTTTGAAACCGCAAGCGCACGTGATCTGAGCCCCTTCTTTGCGCAGTGGCTCACCCGCGCCAGCCTGCCGCGCCTGCATCTGCGCGATGTGCACATCAGCGAAGATGCCAGCCTGAACCTCACCCTGTCACAGGAAGGTCCCGTCTATGACATGCTGGTGCCTGTGGTGGTGGAAACCACCAAGGGCCGTGACACCCACACCCTGCGCCTGTCAGAAAACACGCAGAGCTACGCCCTGCCACTGACAGACACGCCGCTGCATGTGCATGTGGATCCGGATTTTGAACTCGCCCGCTGGCCCGCTCAGGATGAACTCAGCCCCACGCTGGACAACGCCTTCGCCGGTAGCGGCTTTAACGCCGCCCTTGCCGCTCCAGACGCCGAAGACGCTGCACAGACCCGCGCCATTCTGGAGGACACCCTGACAGTCACCCTCGACTGGAGCCCAGAGCGCCCACATGACATCGATCTGATTTTTGGTACCACGGCACAGGTCGATGCCTTTTATACCGCCAAAAAAGGGCATGCTTTCCCCCATGCGCAAGACGGGGCCGCCCGCGTCTGGCTGGAAAAGGAAAACAATGGCCAGATGACGCTCTACATCTCCGCCGATGATCTTGAGGACGCCGCCGCACAAATGCGCTTCCTTGGCTATTACGGCAGCAAAAGCTACGTGAGCTTTGAAAACGGCAGCGGCCACACCCACGGCGTCATGCCCAGCCAAAACAGCGCCCTACGCCAACAGATCACCCCCTGATCCTTGCGCAACAGTGCAACAAACCAAAAAGCTCCCGCCATGGTGCGGGAGCTTTTTTCTTATGGTTTGAAACCAAAGGCATATACCAATCGCACAAATTTACGCGATGCGCCCTTTTTTCACGATCTCACGCATGTCATCTAGTGTTCTGGTCATCCCCCCTCGGTGGATCATGGCATGGCAGTTAGGGCAAACTGGCACCAAGTCCTTTTCAGGTACAACTTGACGTTCCGATTTGGCTTCCGACATCGGGTGCAGATGGTGAACATTAATGAAACCTTCACCAAGCTCCCCATAAACTTCTGTGAAGTCAAAACCGCACACCGCACAAGCAAGCTTTCCATTGTTCATATGCCGATGGTACGCAATACACCGCACGCGCGCCGCTGTATTGCGCTCTCGTAAAGACTGTACTGCTAGGGTTTCAGCTCCCTCATAAAACTTCCCAGACTCCGACGAGGCAGGAACCTCATCCCGACTACGATCAACGCACTGAAAGTCAAGTTTTCTCAACGCATCACGCGCCTGATGCGCGGTGAAGTCACGCCCTTTCTCATCGGTCGTAAGACCCCAGATTATCTTTGCTGGATAATACCTGAATGTCTCTGGATGAAGAACAAACCACTTTTTCGCATCGCGAAAACCCTCTGGAGTTCCATATTCATCGTACGCCTGGAATGCCAATACTACTTCATCTCTGAGTGTCTCAGCCTTTATCCAAAATGTCTTTTTTGACAGTGACGGCTTGGTGGCAAACTGCTCCCCTAACAATTCGCACAACGTCCCCATCAACGCGTCATGTCTCTTACTGTCTTGTCGTACGGCAACAAAACCGTCTGCTTCGAGTTGGCTTCTGTAGCGGATAATCTCCGCTGCCTCACTCCTCGCGCTGTTCATAGGCATGCCCTGCATTCCATCCGCCAACCGCCGGATCGGGAAAAACCGATGATCCGTCCCTTCCAAAACCAACAATTGCACCTGGTTTTTGAGCTGTCGCCTCGCAATTTCCGGTTCTTGAGAATACAATTCGTCTAACTCAGACGCCTTTTCCTGCCAAATACTCATTGCTTACTCGCACTTCGCACTTCTCACTTCTCACTTCTCACTTCTCACTTCTCACTTCTCACTTCTCACTTCTCACTTCGATATAAAATTTAGTGCCAATCAATTGCACACTGCTTTGAAAAAAGCCCCGTTGCAAACTTCTAAGGACATCGTTTGCAACTCCGGCACACCACAAAGGAAAACCCTGCGCCCGAATAAGAACGCAGGGTTTCAGTGTCGCGCCAGATTGGCGATCAGATCACGCGCTTAACGTGGCTCCGCAACAGAGCTGCCTTGAACCAATCAATAAAGCCCGCCCGAGCTGACCGTCCCGAAGTCTGCCTTTGGTCCGACAATCCCGGTGCCGCCCGATGAGGTCGTGACCTCCCGCCCTCGGGATTTGGCGACCTCTTCCACCAGCGGCAGGTTGGAGCCCATGGCAAAGCCACCGTCAAAGGCCACGCCAAACACGGGCTCTTCCCCATCCCGGAAATACTCCGCCACCACATTGGAGCCGCTGGCATCATTGTCCAGACGGGCCCCCGTGAAACGGTCAATCTTGATAAAGCGCCCGCCCGGAGGCACGCGGAACTTGCCGCCGCCGTATTTCTTCACAGCCTCTTCCATGAATTCCTGAAACACAGGGCCGCAGGTGGTGCCACCATAGGTACCCCGCCCCAGCGGGCGCGGACGGTCATGGCCGATGTAACACCCGGCGACAATGTTGGAGGTGAAGCCGACAAACCAGACGTCTTTGGCTTCATTGGTGGTGCCGGTTTTTCCGGCCACAGGCACAGGCAGGTTGATCTGCTTGCTGGCTGTCCCGCGTGTCACAACCCCCTCCATCATCGAGGTCAGCTGATAGGCGGTGATGGCATCCATCACCCGCTCGCGGTTGGTCACAATGCGCGGGCCACGGCTTTCTGGAATGCTCGGGTCCAGACAATCGGTACAATCACGCTGATCATGGCGATAGATGGTCTTGCCATAGCGGTCCTGCACCCGGTCCACCAGCGTGGGCTCCACGCGCTCCCCGCCATTGGCAAACATCGCATAGGCCGCCACGATTTGATAAAGCGTGGTCTCATCCGCACCCAGCGAGTTCGCCAGAAACGCGCCCATACTGTCATAGACCCCAAAACGCTCCGCATAGCGCGCCACGGTCTCCATGCCGACCTCCTGCGCCAGACGGATGGTCATCAGGTTCCGGCTCTGCTCAATCCCGGTCCGCAACGGCGTCGGCCCGTAGAATTTATTGGTCGAGTTCTTAGGGCGCCACACACCTTGGGGCGTGTTGATCTCAATCGGGGCGTCAATCACGATGGTCGCCGGGCTATAGCCACTGTCCAGTGCGGAGGCATAAACGAAGGGTTTGAAGCTTGACCCCGGCTGGCGTTTAGCCTGTGTCGCGCGGTTGAACACCGTATCCTGATAGCTAAAGCCGCCCTGCATGGCGATCACACGGCCGTTGTTCACGTCCATCGCCATAAAGCCGCCCTGCACCTCCGGCACCTGCCGCAGGGACCAGCGCACAAAATCGCCACTGTCGTCATTGGTGATGGCACGTACCAGCACCACATCCCCAACCGAGACAAGATCCCCCGCCACACGCGCCTTCCGTGCCAGCGAGCCATCCTCGCGCCGCTTGCGCGCCCAGGTCACATCCTTTGGCGTGATCCAATGCCCATCGGCATCCTCCTCAACGCCTTCAATCCCGATCCGCGCGTCATTGCTGCCCACCTGCAGCACAACCGCCGGATACCAATGCCCCTCAAGATCCACATCTCTCGGAATGGCCACATCCGCCAGAGCGGCACGCCAGCGCACCTCATCCGTCAGAGCCTCCGCCGCAATCACCTCACCGGTGCCGCGCCATACACCGCGCGAACGGTCATATGTCTCAAGCGCACGGCGCAAGGCCCGCGCCGCCACATCCTGCATCTCCGGATCTTCGGTGGAGCGCACGGTCATTCCGCCGCTGAAAAACTCATCTTCCCCAAAATCGCGGCTCAGCTGGCGGCGGATTTCATCGGTGAAATAATCGCGCGTCGGCAGGGTGGATTTGAAACTGTCATAATCGCCATTCTGCACCGACGCCAAAGGCAGCTCTTTTTCCGCCTCATAGGTCGCCTGCGTGATATAGCCGTTCTCCGCCATTTCCTTGAGCACAAAGTTACGCCGCGCCAGCACCCGCTCTTTGTTGCGCACCGGATGGAAGCGCCCGGGCGCTTTTGGCATGGAGGCCAGCGTGGCCGCCTCATGTGGAGCAAGCTGTTCCAAGGTCTTGTTGAAATAGGTCTGCGCCGCCGCCGCCACACCGTAAGAGTTCTGACCAAGGAAAATCTCGTTGAGATACAGCTCCAGGATCTGCTCCTTGCTCAGTGTGTCCTCCACCCGTGTCGCAAGGATGATCTCTTTGATCTTACGCTCAATTTTTCGATCCCCAGAGAGCAGGAAGTTCTTCATCACCTGCTGGGTGATGGTCGATGCCCCGCGCACGCTTTCCCCACGCGACTGCACCGCTTCCACCGCCGCCGCCGCAATCCCGCGCGCATCAAAGCCCGAGTGATAATAGAAATTCTTGTCTTCCGCCGAGATGAACGCCTCTTTCACCAGATCCGGAATTTCATCCGCCGGCACAAACAGACGCCGCTCTTTGGCAAATTCATCAATGATATGGCCCTCACCCGAGTAGATCCGGCTGATCGTGGGCGGCTTATACTGCGCAAGGCTTTCATGGCTGGGCAGTTCCTGACCATAGATCCAGAACACCGCCCCAATAGAAAGCGCCACCACGGCAAGCCCCATGGTCACAAAGGTGAAAATGGTCCCAAAGAACGAGAGAATGAATCGTATCACGCTGGAGGCCTTCTGAAGTCGCATCTCAAAGCTCCTCTATACAGAGTGGCCTTGGCGGGGTCAAAACACCTCTCTGAGACAGCAGGCGAATTTGCGCCGCGCTCCGAGGTCTTGAAAGGGAGATTCAAAATCATCACTTTCAACCAAATGGAGAAAAATAATGCTAAATGAGAAATATCCCAAATCCGGTTTGACCTGTGACATGGTCTCCAATGCAGAAGACGGCACCATCTGTGTGGTCGTGAAATACAATGGTTTTGACGCGGGATCTTATACATCGAAAAGTCTGCCTGACGCACAGGAGATGTTTGCGCGTATTTCCGCGCGGATGAGCGACGGCGCGCAGCTTCGCCTGAATATACTTATGCTCAACTACCACACGAAAGAACTGTCAGGCGATGTTTTGACCATAGAAGGTGAAAAACTGGGATGCTGGCATTGTGATGAAGAAGAATGGTGTTTCTTCACCCCAAATGACGCGCAAGAGCCAGCTTGCGCAGCGCCATCCCTCTGGCCACTGCATGACAACATTGCAAGATGGCTGGATCCTGACAGCCTCCCTGACGACTTCTAGCGGGCACTACGCCTTTGCAACTTGAGGAAAATGCCACGCGTCACTGGCGCACCAAAGCCCGCGTGGCCTTATCTTCCGCAACCCAGGCCACAAGCCCATCACGCAGCCCCGCCGCCATGGCCGCCCGCCAACCGGGATCTTTGAGATTGGCCAGATCCTGCTTGGAAGACATAAACCCAAGCTCCACAAGAACAGAGGGCACATCCGCCGCCTTCAAAACGGAAAAAGCCCCTTCTCTCAGAGGCTTGCTGTTCAATCTGACTGTGCTGTCTTTCAATCCCCCCACCAGAGACTGCGCCAGCTTGAAGGTGCGCGGCTCCGTTTCCATACGCGCCAGATCCAAAAGCACATCGGTCACCTCATCATCGGCTCCAGACAGATCCACACCCGAAATGATATCCGCTCGATCATGGCGCTCCGCCAGCAGGGCCGAGGCCGCATCGCTGGCCTCCTCTGACAGCGTATAGAAGGTTGCACCTTTGGCATTGCCCTGGCTCACACTGTCCGCATGCAGCGAGATAAACACATCCGCCTGATGCTGGTGCGCAATCGCCACGCGGCCCTCCAGCGAAACAAACACATCCGCATCCCGTGTCAAAACGACCTCAAACCCTCCGGTCCGGCGCAGCACATCTCGCAGCTCCCGAGCAAAAGACAGCATCAGGTCTTTTTCCTGTACCGTGCCCCGTTCCGCACCGGGGTCAATACCGCCATGGCCCGGATCAATCACCACCACGGTGGCGGCCCAATCGGTCTTTTCTTCTGGCGCCGCCACCGCAGGCGCGGGCAAATCCCAACGCGGATCATAAGGCGCGCCCGCAGCGGCGGCAAAATCAGCCGCATTGCCGGGCGCAAGGGTGAGCGACAAAACCGCCGTCCCCCGCCCCTCATCAATGGCCATCTCCGCCGCCTCCACTGTCATGGCTGCTTCCAGATCAAGCACCATACGGCTCCAGCCCGGGCGATAGGTGCCAAAACGCACCGCAGAAATGCCCTCTGCCGCACCAAGATCCGCTGCCGTCAGCGCGCCCCAGTCCACTTCGCGAAAGTCCAGTACAACCCGACGTGGCGCATCCAGCGTGAACACCCGCCAGGGCACCCCCTGCGACAAGGCCAGACGCAGCTGTGCCGCCCCGCGCCAGCCTTCAGACAGACCGCTGTCGGCGATCTCCACCCGCGCGAGAGCCGAAAACGCCGCATCCTGCTGCGCGCCGCCCTGTTGCCCCCCTGTCTGTTGCGCCCCCAACTGTTGCGCAATGGCCTGCTCCGCCCCCAAAACAGCGCCACACGCCGCCCAGAGCGCCACCACACCTGCCAAAAAATCCCTGCGCATCCTGCTGCCTCACCTGCTTTTTGCCCAGCCTACATCACCCCGGCACGCGCCGCCACGCCCCAGGGCTTCCTCTTGACCCAAATATCCCGGGGAGGAGGCACAGCACCGCTGTGCCGGAGGGGCTGGCCCCTCTCTTTCTTTTTATCCCCAAGCCTCAGACAAAGCCGCGCGCCGCCATGAACTTTTGCAACCTTGCGAGACCATCCTCCATGTCCTGCGTGCTGCGCGCATAGGAGAACCGCAGAGTCTGATGGCCCCGCACCGGGTCAAAATCGAGCCCCGGCGTCACCGCCACGCCCGCCTCTTCCAGGATCTCTCGCGCAAAGGTCCGGCTGTCATTGGTGAAATCACGCACATCGACATAGAAATAAAACGCCCCATCCGGCGGCGCAAATTTGGTGAAACCCGCCTTGGGCAGCCCTTCCGCCATCAGGGTGCGATTGGCGCGATACACCGCCATATTCGCCTCCAGCTCGTCATGGCAATCCATCGCCGCAAGAGCCGCCACCTGACTGGCATGGGGGGCACAGATGAACATGTTCTGTGCCAGCCGCTCCACCTTGCGCACGTGATCTTCGGGCACCACCATCCATCCCACACGCCAGCCGGTCATGCTGAAATATTTGGAGAAACTGTTGATCACATAACACTCATCGGTAAGCTCAAGCGCCGTGACAGCTTTGGCTTCATATTCGATGCCATGGTAAATCTCATCGCTGATAAAGGCGGCCTCTTTGTCGCGGCACAGATCAATCAGCGCGCCCATGGCATCCTTGTTGAGCATCGTGCCGGTCGGATTGGCCGGTGAGGCCACCATCAGCCCTTCAAAATCCAGCGCCCGCAGATCCTCAGGCACCGGTTGCAAGCGGTTTTGCGGCGCGGTCTGCACATCCAGCGGCTGCAGGCTCAGAGCCTTCAGAATCTGACGATAGCTCGGATATCCCGGTGCCCCAATCGCCACGCGTTCCCCGGCATCAAACAGCGCCGAAAACGCCAGCAGAAACGCCCCTGATGAGCCCGGCGTGACAATCACCCGCGCCGGATCAAGGTCCACATTGTACCACTCCCCATAGAGCTGCGCGATCCGCGCCCGCAGCGCTGGCAATCCCAGCGCCACCGTGTAGCCCATGGCATCCTGCGTCATCGCCTCCGTGAGCGCTTTGCGCGCGGCTTCCGGTGCCGCCGTGCCGGGCTGCCCCACCTCCATATGGATGATGTGACGCCCCGCCTCTTCCGCCTGGCGCGCCGCTTCCATCACATCCATCACAATGAAGGGATCAACCGCCCCACGTCTTGAGTTCCGCATCAAATTGCTCCCTAGTGTCGACCATGAGGTTTCACCGCGAAATGGCAGCGCCGTCAATCACCCGTTTTCACGCCCGCGCCGTCGCTTTGCTGACGGCGCTTGTTCTGTTTCTCTCCGCCCCTTTTGCCAGCGCTGTGCCGCTGGCCCGTGACCCCGATATCGAACATGCCCTGCGCAAGATGGCCGCGCCCATTCTAAACGCCGCGGGCCTTGGAGACAGCGTTAAAATACTGCTGGTCAACGACGAAAGGCTGAACGCTTTTGTGGTCGATCACAGCCATATTTTCATCAACACCGGCATGCTCATGCGCATGACCTCACCGGAAATGCTGCAATCCGTGATCGCCCACGAAGCCGCCCATATCGCCAATGGGCACATCACCCGCCGCATGGCCAATCTTGATTCGGCCCGCAGCGCCTCCGGCCTCGGTCTGGCCCTTGCTCTGGCCGCCGCCGCCGCCTCAGGGCGCGGTGACGTGGGGGCCGCGGTGGCCCTTGGCACGCAAAATTCTGCCCTGCGGCAATTTCTCGCCCATACCCGCGCCGAAGAGGCCTCCGCAGACCAATCCTCCGTGCGCTACATGGCCGCCGCCGGCATTGATCCGATCGGCGCCGTGCAGGTGCAGCAAATCTTCGCCGGACAGGAGCTGCTCAATGTCTCCCGTCAGGATCCCTACATGCGCAGCCACCCGCTCACCCGTGACCGCCTGCGCGCCATGCAGGGCTTCGTAACCGCCTATGGGGGAAAATCCCGCAAACAGCCGGAACTGGATTACTGGTATGATCGGGCACGCTCCAAGGCAACGGCCTTCCTGCGGCCCACCAAATGGACGTTCCAGCGCGCCGATGAGAGCACAACCGAAGACATCCGGCACATGCGCCTTTCGGTGGCCTACCACCGCCAGCAAAACGCCGCCAAGGCGCTCTCCCACATCAATCAGGCCCTCGCGCTGCGCCCCAAGGATGCCTACTATTATGAACTCAAAGGGCAGATCCTGCTGGAAAACCGTCAGTTTCAAAACGCGGTGAAAGCCTATCGCACCTCCGCAGATCTGGCGCCACGCAACGCGCTCATTCTGGGCGGTCTGGGCCGGGCACTTCTGACGGTCAACCGCCCCAAAGAGGCGCTCACCTATCTGGAAAAGGCGCGCTCTCTGGATTTCCGGGATGCCAAGGTGCTGCGTGATCTTGGCTCCGCCTATGCACAAACCGGTCAGCACGGCCTCGCCTCTCTGGCGACGGCAGAGCGCTATGCGCTGGCCAACCGGCTCAACGATGCCGACATCCACGCCCGGCGCGCCCTTGCGCGCCTTCCCAAAGGGTCCAGCGCCGCGCGCCGGGCCGCAGACATTGTCAGCGCTGCAGAGCGCGTTCAAAAGAGAAAATGATGGAGTTCCCCATAATGCGTTTCTTCGCCCCGGCCGCCCTGGTCCTGTCCCTCACCACCACCTCCGCCCTCGCCTTTGACATCGACAGCCTGTCAGCGGATGAGCGCAGCGCCTTTCGCGACGAGGTGCGGGCCTATCTTCTGGACAACCCCGAAGTGATCATGGAAGCCGTCGCCATTCTGGAACAGCGCCGTGAAGCACAACAGGCCAACAACGATCTCGCGCTTGTGGCCGACAACAAAGACCGCCTCTTTAACGATGGTTACAGCTGGGAAGGCGGCAACCCGGATGGGGACATCACCTTGGTGGAGTTCATCGACTATCGCTGCGGCTATTGTCGCAAAGCCCATGATGAGGTGGCCGAGCTGATCGAAACAGATGGCAACATCCGCTTCATCGTCAAAGAATACCCTATTTTGGGCGAAGCGTCTGAGCAAAGCGCGCGCTACGCCATCGCAGTCAAACAGCTCTTGGGGGCGGAGTCCTATAAACTCGCACATGACGCCCTGATCAAAATGCGTGGCGATGTCACGGCAAAGTCCCTGACCAAACTGTCCAAGGGCCTTGGCTTTGATGCCGAAGCGCTACTCGCCCATATGAACAGCCATGAGGTGACCACGGAAATCCGCACCACGCGCGCGCTCGCCCTTGATATGGGCATCACCGGCACGCCATCTTTCGTGATGGAAGATGAAATGCTGCGGGGCTACCTCCCGCTGGAAGGCATGCGCGCCATCGTGGAAGAAAAGCGCGGGTAACCTCTCCGCCATGCAGACACAGTAAACCCAGACCGCGGCACCAACACTGCCGCGGTCTTTTTGTTGGGGTTGGCGCGCGCAACGTACGTTGCGATAACCCGCAAGAGCCGTGATTTTGCACCTCCGCAATACCGACGGATTACAGACGCCATAAAGATGTGAAATTTGGCCCATCTGAGATCATTACCCCAGAGACAGCTGCGCATCGTTTTTTTGTGTCAAGCGCCTCGGCAGCTCAACACGCAACAACGCAAGAGGCCTCCCCTACAGGATAGAAAGGCGACCACAAGCCATTGTCCAGACTGGAAGTTAGATCACTCTTCCGCCGTGACCACCGATGCCGCCGCCGCAAGCGCGACAATGCGTGCCAGCTCCGGATCATCATCAAGGTTGGCGACAGCAAAATTCTCTTTCACCATGTCACTGGCCAGCGCCAGATCTCTCACGGTGCTCGTCCCCTCACCCGCCGGCCCATACAGCTCGCCATTCACCTTGAAATAGACAGAGCCGGACATGCCCGCCCGCAGGGTCGGCACCTCTTCCGTCGCAGGCAGGACGTATTCCTCACCCGCATCAAGGATTTTCTCAAGCAAGACCGAGCCATCAGCCGCGCGCACGCGCACCCAGGCCGGACGCACTGCCATGACAACCAACTCAGGCGCGTCATCTTCTACGACTTTGGGCACCGGCAGCTTATCCTCTGTCGGGGCCAGCGCCACAACGTCAGGAATCTGCGGCGTGAAAACACCAATGTTGTCCGGGTTCAGTTGGGAGATCGGAGCATCGCGCGCCACCAGCACAGGCACGTCCAGCGCCTGCGGACGATACAGACGATCAAGCGCCTCCGCAGGGGCAAAAAGGCCCGCCCCTGCTGCGGTCACAGCAACGGCTTCGCTCTCTGTGTCATCAGCGCGTGTGGTGGCGCTTTCAACCGGATCCAGATCACTCAAGACAACCGGTGTCTGATCTACAGGAGCAAGGGTAACACGTTGAATTTCATTGAGAACAGACCAGCCGCCATACCCAATCGCCCCGATCAGTGCCACAAGCACAAGCGAGGATCCAACCGCCCGCATCTCAATGCGCGACAACAGGGATTCCTGAATGGGGGTGAACGGCGCATTGGCCGATGAAAATGGATCGGCGTTGCTTGCCACCGGCGCGACCCGCTCGGTCTTGCGCGTTCCAGACGCTTCGGCGGACATGCCGTGAGCCGTGCTGAAACCGCTCTCTTTACAGAAGATCTCAAAAGCCAGATCCGGGTCCATGCCCAGATAACGGGCGTAAGACCGCACATAGCCTGCGATGAATCCGGGGGTTTCAAAGGCGGAGGGATCACAGTTTTCAATGGCAGAGACGTAGCTCGCACGGATGCGCAATTCACGCTGCACATCCAATAGAGATTTGCCAAGGGTGGCGCGTTCACCGCGCATCATATCGCCGAGACTTATGGTGAAGTCATCATACCCTTTCGGGCCTTCATCTACCTCAATGGTATCGCGCTTGGATTTGCGCCCGATCATCTCACTTGCCCCATGTCGCCCTGCCGGTTCTTCGTCATCCCCGATTCGAACCAGTCCTTGTTAGGGAGAACTATACCATATCTAGGGGATTCGATAACCTTAACGAGAGCTAGCCCGCCAGATCGGCACGATTCAGCGCACAATGGCTCCACAGCGCATCAATTGCCTTCACAAGTGCGTCCATCTCACGAGGTCCGTGAACTGGCGACGGCGTGAAGCGCAGACGCTCTGTGCCGCGTGGGACTGTCGGGAAATTGATCGGCTGAACATAGATGCCGTAATCTTCCAGAAGATGGTCCGAAAGCACTTTGGTGTGCACTGGATTTCCGACAATCACCGGCACGATATGGCTGCCATGATCAATGATCGGCAGGCCAAGCCCCTTCAGTCGCAGTTTCAGAATTTGCGCCTGTGTCTGATGACGTTCGCGCAGGGCCTGATCGGTTTTCAGATGCGCAACAGAGGCCGCCGCACCGGCCGCAACCGCTGGCGGCAAGGAGGTTGTAAAGATGAAGCCGGGCGCATAAGACCTTACAGCATCACACATTTTCTCAGATGCGGCGATATAGCCCCCCATCACACCATAGGCTTTGGCCAAGGTGCCGTTGATGATGTCAATGCGGTGCGCGAGGTTATCACGCTCTGTCACGCCACCACCGCGCGGGCCATACATGCCCACCGCATGCACCTCATCAATATAGGTCAGCGCACCAAATTCATCCGCCAGATCGCAGATCTCTTCAATCGGCCCGAAATCACCATCCATGGAGTATACAGATTCAAAGGCAATCAGTTTCGGTGCCGCCGGATCATCCGCCTCAAGCAGGCTGCGCAGATGGGCCACATCATTGTGCTTGAAAATGCGCTTTGCCCCACCATTGCGGCGCACGCCTTCAATCATAGAGGCGTGGTTGAGCGCATCCGAATAGATGATCAATCCGGGGAAGAGTTTTGGCAAAGTACTTAAAGTTGCATCATTTGCGATATAGGCGCTGGTGAAAAGCAGGGCTGATTCTTTCCCATGCAGATCCGCCAACTCCGCCTCAAGCCGCTTATGATAAATGGTCGTCCCCGAGATATTCCGCGTTCCACCAGACCCTGCACCGGTCGCATCCACAGCTTCATGCATGGCTTCCAGAACAACCGGATGCTGCCCCATGCCAAGATAGTCATTGCCACACCAAACCGTAATGGGGCGCTGCGTGCCGTCAGGACGGGTCCAAGTTGCGTGTGGAAAGTGCCCCTGCGTGCGCTCAATGTCGATAAACGTCCGGTAGCGCCCCTCTTCGTGCAAACGATCGAGTGCGTCATCTAGCTTTGCAGTATAGTCCACAGTGGCTTTCCTTCTTCCCGGTCTGAGCGACCTGGCGTCGCGACACTTTCAAAAAGTATCCGAGCTCTTTTAGTCTTCTGTTGCGCGTTGGGCAATGGCTACCAAATGGTCAGTCCGTCCTACATTGATATCGATCAATACCGAAAAGCACGAGTCTGGACACTTCAAATGTCAGTGTTACGGTTCCCGCAAATCGTCGCACCCAAAGGAGACCTTATGTCGCTCGATTCCGTACTCACCCGCATTGATCAGAATATGCCAGACGCCGTTGAGCGTCTCTTTGATCTGATGCGGATCAAATCGATTTCGACAGACCCCGCTTTTGACAAAGATGTCGAAGCTGCGGCGGACTGGCTTGTTCAGGAACTACAAAGCATCGGAATCGCAGCAGAAAAACGCCTCACCACAGGTCATCCAATGGTGGTTGGTCACGTGGATGGCCCAGCAGACGACGTGCCTCATATCCTGTTTTATGGCCACTATGACGTACAGCCAGTTGACCCGCTGGAGCTGTGGGACCGCGATCCGTTTGATCCGGCACTGGAAGACACCGCTGCGGGTAAAGTCATCCGTGGTCGCGGCTCCTCTGATGACAAAGGCCAACTGATGACCTTTGTGGAAGCCTGCCGCGCCTGGAAAGCAGAACATGGCGCCCTGCCCTGCAAGATCACATTCCTCTTTGAAGGCGAAGAAGAATCAGGCTCCCCCAGCCTCGTTCCTTTCCTCCAGGAAAACGCCGAAGAACTCAGCTGCGATATTGCCCTGATCTGCGACACCGGATTGTTTCAGAGCAAAGTGCCCGCAATCACCACCATGCTGCGCGGATTGCTCGCTGAAGATTTCACTATCACAGGGCCAAGCCGCGATCTGCATTCCGGCATGTATGGCGGCATTGCGATGAATCCGATCCGCATCCTGTCGAAAATCCTCGCAGGTCTGCATGATGACACCGGTGCCGTGACAGTGCCGGGTTTCTATGACGGCGTCGAAGAGTTGCCAGAAGACATTCGTGCGCAATGGCAGGGTCTGAATTTTGATCATGCCAGCTATTTGGGCGATGTGGGGCTTAAAGCACCAGCAGGAGAGCAGGACCGCACGCCTCTGGAGCAAATCTGGGCGCGCCCAACCTGCGATGTAAACGGTGTTTGGGGCGGATATACCGGGGATGGGTTTAAGACCGTCCTGCCCTCTCAAGCCTCCGCCAAACTGTCTTTCCGCTTGGTCGGTCAGCAGGATCCAGACAAGATCCGAACAGCCTTCCGCACCTATCTGGAAAGCGCGCTGCCCGAGGGGTTCACCGTCGAGTATCGCACGGAAAAGGGCTCCTCCGCGTCCCAAATGTCCATCACCGATCCTGCCTTTGAGAAGGCCCGCCTCGCCCTCAGCGATGAGTGGCCTGATCCTGCGGCCTATGTCGGCTGCGGCGGTTCAATCCCAATCGCAGGCTTCTTCAAAGATATGCTCAACATGGATTCGATGTTGATTGGCTTTGGATGTGATGACGATCAAATTCACTCGCCCAACGAAAAATACGACATGAACAGCTTTCACAAAGGCACCCGCTCGTGGGCACGAATCTTAGACGCCCTGACGCGATAACCCCCTGAAAGATCTGCAAAATCAAAACGCGCCTTCGGGCGCGTTTTTCTACCGTACGACACGCGCATTAAAATAGGTCGCCCCGAAGGGAAACATTTCCATCAGTCTTTCAAGGAGGGGGGAAGAAGTGGCGCGGTTGACGGGGCTCGAACCCGCGACCCCCGGCGTGACAGGCCGGTACTCTAACCAACTGAGCTACAACCGCGCATATATCTTCGCCTTTCGGCATGACCATTTACCCTAAGGCGCCCAAGGTCTGGGCTGGCAGCGGTGGCGCGGTTGACGGGGCTCGAACCCGCGACCCCCGGCGTGACAGGCCGGTACTCTAACCAACTGAGCTACAACCGCTCGCTGCTCGCTGTTTGGCGTGTGCCCCTCAGCGTGTGGTGGGGTTTATGCTGAGCGCTCAGGCGCGTCAAGCGGATATCCGCAGGAAAATGGAAGATTTTTTCAAAGCCTTTGTGGAGCCCTTATTTTCATGAGATTGAACCGCAGTGAGTTTACTTTGCAGTATGACATTTCTGTGATTAGATGAGCTCACTTGAATCATATGCTTTTTGAAGGAAGAACCCTGATGAAACCTCTTTACGCTGCCCTGTGTGTTGCTGGTCTGGCTTTGGCTGCTTGCTCCCAACAGGAAGAGCCGACCCCAGTTTACGCGCAGCCGTCTTTTGACAAAGCAGGCAATGCCAGCTGCCCAGGTGGCTACGACCTCACCACCACCGACTCCGGCGCTCTCGTATGCGCACCAGCAAGCTAATCTGATCTTTAGAAACGACGACCTTAAAGAGCGGCTGTTTTGGCCGCTCTTTTTTGTTCGCACATCAGCCCGCAGGCAACGTAATTTGGCCATCACACACAAACACATGCGCGCACGCACCAGCCCACGTGTCAGCCACCACAAAATTGAAGGACTTCACCCCGTTTCTGGGCCTAAACGTCAGGTTCAACGAACAGAAGAACACTTCGCAAACAGCGCTTGGCGTTGGTAGAACTTTGATGTTTTCAAGAAGTTTTATGGTGGGTCGTGAGAGGCTCGAACTCCCGACATCTTCGGTGTAAACGAAGCGCTCTACCAACTGAGCTAACGACCCGGTGAGCGGGGATTTAGCCCCTCTGGCCGGGGCATGCAACCCCATTTTTGAACTTTCTTTGCATCCCCTGCATTCTCCCCTAAATTGGCGCTCGATTTCTGCTCGGAGGTCTCATGCAAGATCCTATCATTCCCAAGGGCGTCGCCCATGTTCCTGTGGACGCTGTAACAACGCCAGACCCCATTATCTTTGCCTTGCAGCCCAACCTGTCGATGCTGGCCTTCACTTCAGCGATAGAGACTCTGCGCATCGCCAACCAACTGACCGGGCAGAATCTCTACAGCTGGGCGACGATGTCTGAGACCGGAGAAAACGTCCGCTGTTCCAACGGCATTGAAATCGGTATTGATTCCCCTCTGGGGGAAACCCCTGCCAACGCGGCGGTGTTTATCTGCTCCGGCGTACAGCCAGAGCGCGCAGCCAGTCAAAGGATGGCGGATTGGATTCGGCTGCAATGGCGCGTGGGCAGGCGTGTGGGCGGTCTGTGCACCGGCGCTTACACATTGGCAAAGGCAGGTATCCTTGAAGGGCGGAGTTTCACGCTGCACTGGGAAAACATCCCCCCCTTTCGTGAGCAGTTCCCGAATCTCTCTCCGCTGGAGCAGCTCTATGCCATTGATGATCGCATCATGACCTCTGGCGGCGGCGTGGCGCCCATGGATTTGTTTCTCAAGCTGATTTACGACCGACATGGGGCTCAATTGGCCCGTGCCGTCTTGAATATGTGCCTGCACACTGTTCAGCGGTCTGAAACAGACAGGCAGCAAAGCTCCACCGCGGCCCTGATTGGCAATCGCAACGACAAACTCGTGCGCATCATTTCCTATTTTGAAGAAAACCTGGAAGAGACCGTCGATCTGGACAGCGTGACGCGGGACATGGGCGTCTCCCGCCGCCAAATGGAGCGCCTGTTTAAGCAGCACCTCAATACCACCCCCAAGCGATTCCTGCAGGAGCTGCGCCTTCAAAAGGCACGAATCCTCTTGGCGGAAACCGATATGGCGGTTGTGGAAGTGGCCACAGCCTGTGGCTACGAATCCGTGGGCAACTTTTCCAAGCGGTTCCGGGAGGCCTATGGCATGTCCCCACATCGGTTTTCCGCGGGCCATGGGTGAGACATTTCAAACACTGTGATCACAGCCCCCAAAGCGCCCGCCGCCGCCCAGCGGATACCGGCGACAGACACTGTGCAAAACGTAACAAAACCAGAAAAAGAAACGGGCACTCAACCACTTAAGGGAGCGCCCGTTAGAATTATGGTGGGTGATAAGAGATTTGAACTCCTGACATCTTCGATGTGAACGAAGCGCTCTACCACTGAGCTAATCACCCGGTGACGCGGCTTCTATCCTCACTCCGCAGCCTCCGCAAGGCCCCCTGTGTCACTTTCTGCATTTGCGTCTTCGGCCGATGCCAACTTTCGCCGCAGACGCATGTTTATGACATGTGCACCCTCTACCGATTTCTGATTCTGGATTTTCACCTTCCCAAGTTCCGGCAGATTAAGCTCCTGCCCCTTTTCAAGAGTCTCCCCCAGAATGGCCAACGCCGCTTCTACAGCTGGTTTTGCATCTCGCTTCTTCACACCTGAGCGCAGCACCACCGCCTCAATAAACGCACGTTTACGGAGCGCGGCCTCGGCTACGGGCACATCGGGCGTCTGCGTCTGCTCCAACGGCTCCTCCGCCTGCCCTTGCAGAGTCGCGCTGGTTTTGCGCGTTGCTGTGCTGCGCGTGCGGGTTGTACTGGTTTTTGCGCGGCTCGACGTGGATTTACGTGTTGCGCTGGTTGACGCTTTTTTCGCCATCTCGGCACCTCCGATCTTTGAAGGATACGGGCAAACAGCGCCTCACACGACTGACCCTTGCCCGGTGTGGTCTGCGCACTTCACAGGAAGCGCCACAAACAAAAGCACAGCCGGAATTGGCTGTGCTGGGTGTCATTTCAACTTTGACAGTTTATCCTGAAGCTCCGCAAGCTGCTTCTTGATCTCATCCAGATCTTCCGCCTCTCCACCGTCCCGCTCCGGTTCAGCCGCAGGAGACGAACTTCCGGGCCATGCCATGCCGCCAGTCATCGCTTTCATGAAGGCTTCCTGCTGCGCCTGCATCGCCTCCAGCCCGGGCATCTTCATGCCACCGCCCATGCTTTCCATGACCTTCTCCTGGCTCTCTCGGAGCATGTCAAAAGAGGTCTGCAAAAACTGCGGCACCATAGATGTGGCTTGGGTGGTATAAGCCCTCACAAGATCATTGAGCACATTGACCGGCAGGACATTCTCTCCCCTGCTTTCATGCTCCGCAATGATCTGCAAAAGATACTGCCGTGTGAGATCATCCCCACTCTTCAAGTCGACAATCTGAACCTCGCGGCCAGACCGGATAAAACCAGCGATGTCTTCCAGCGTAACATAATCACTGGTCTCTGTGTTGTAGAGTCGCCGGCTGGCGTAACGTTTGATGAGCAGTGGTTTATTGTCTTCAGCCACGTCAGTCTCCCCATTATTTATGCGCTGCAGAAAAGCCTATGCGAGCGCAGAACAAAAAGAAAGGGCAGGCGTGATGCCTGCCCCCGCAATCTGCGCTCCGGGGAGGAGAGGGAGCGCAAGAATTGCGTCGTCGTCTTATTTGGTCGTGGCTTTTTTGGCCGCTGCGGTCACTTCATCGGTGGCCTTTTTCACAGCAGCAGTCGCCTCTTCGGTGACTTCTTTGCCTGCAGACATCAGCAGCTCTACAGTTTCCATCTGAACTTTCTTTGCCACCTCAGCAAAGGCCGCCATGTTTTCCGCCGCGACTTCAGCCTGTGCAGAAGCAAAGTCGGTCATCGCTTTGGCGTAGTCGGCAGGCTCTTCCTTGGCTTTGGACATGTCGCTCAACTTGGACAGCGTGTCTTTGGTCCACTTGGAAGAGATCTCAGAAGATTTCTCAGCCGCGCCCAGCGCAACCGCTGTCAGCTTCTCATTCAGAGCTGCGGAGTTTTTGAAAGCATCTTCAAATGCAGAAGTGTCAACTGGGAAGGCGCCCAGTACGTCTTTGAACATCGCGGTCACGTCTTGTGCTGCTTTAGTCATCGTTCCAGTTCCTTAAATAAAGGGCAGCCCGGGTTCAGAAGACATTGGGCTGTGTTTCTAGTCTCTGAAAACAATATGATTGCTGCGATGCGGCATTTCAAGAATTTTCTTGCTGCACCGCAGAAAAAATTTCAAGCCTCTGTTATTTAGTGGCTTTTTCAATCACGTAAGTGCCGGGTGCGTCGCATAGTGCCGGAAGCGCCCCCTGCCCCGGCTCCCGAGCCTCTATCTTTTTACCAGATTTTTTTGACAGCCATGTGTCCCACCGAGGCCACCAGGAACCTTCATGAAATGTAGCCCCCTCCATCCAGTCATCCGCGGTGCCCGATGATTTGGTATTGGTATAGTGACCATATTTCTTCTTGCTCGGCGGATTGACGATCCCCGCGATATGCCCGGATTGAGACACGATGAAGGTCTTGGAGCGGCTCTTGGTTTGCTGGAAACCGTGGAAGCAATCTTTCCACCGCGCGATATGGTCCGTCTCACAGGTCACCGCACAGATCGGCAAATCCACATCGCTGATTTTCAACGTGGTGCCACACAGCGAAATCCCCTCGCCGACAAACTTATTATCTTGGCAGAGCTCTCTCAGATACTGATGCGCCATTTTCCCCGGCAAGCCAGAACCGTCGCCGTTCCAATACAGAAGATCAAAGGCAGGCGGTGCCTCTCCCATCATATAGCTCTTGATCGCAGGGCCATAAATCAGGTCGTTTGACCGCAAAAAGCTGAACGTGCGCTGCATAATGAAAGAGCGCAGAATCCCTTCTTCCGCGACTTCTTCGTCGATGCCGTCGATAAAATCGTTCTGCAAAAACGGGGTGAACTCCCCCTGATCAGAGAAATCCGTCAGCGTTGTAAAGAACGTCGCTGATTTCACAGATGTATCGCCGCGCTGCTTCATCAATGACAACGTCAGATGCAAGGTGGTGCCCGCGATACAATACCCAACGGCATTCACCTGCGGCACATCACAGACGGCTTTCACCTGCGCAATAGCCTCAAGGAAGCCCTCTTCAATATAGTCATCCAATCCAACATCCGCGTAAGAGCGGTCTGGATTGACCCAACTGACCACAAAAACAGTGTATCCCTGCGCCACACACCACCGGATCAGGCTGTTTTGTTCTTTGAGGTCGAGAATATAGTACTTATTGATCCAGGGAGGAAAGATCACCAGCGGGATCTCATGCACAGTCTCCGTGGTTGGTGAAAACTGCAACAGCTCAAACATGCGGTTGCGAAAGACCACTTTACCGGGGGCGGTTGCAATGTTGCGCCCAACTTCAAAAGCGCTCTCATCCGCCAATTTTACCAGCAATTCACCATCATTGGCTTCGAGATCGGCGATCAGGTTTTCAAGACCATCCACAAGGCTTTGCCCTTCGGTGGCTACAGCCTTTTCCAACACCTCAGGATTGGTGCCCAGAAAATTCGTGGGCGCCATCATATCGATGATCTGGCGGGAAAAATACTCAATGCGCTGTTTGTCTTTGCCCCCAAGGCCTTCCAGTGCATCCACTGCGGCCTCAATGGCCCGCGCGTTGCGCATATACTGTTGTTTCAGCAGGTTGAAATAAGGGTGCGTCTGCCACAGCGGATGAGAGAATCGCCGATCCGTTGGCGTGTCATCCTGCGGCGCAGAAAATTGCCCTCTCAACATCAGGTTTTGCGCATCAACAAAGCTTTTGACGGATTTACTCCAGAGATCGAGCTGCATTTCCAGCATTTTGCCGGGATCATGCATCAGGCCTTTCCAATAGGCAGTGGCCGCATTCAGGAAAACCTCAGGCTCCGGTCCATTCAATTGATTTCTCAGAGGTTTGTGACGCCCCATGACGTCAGCAAGTCGCAATGACAACTCTTCAACTCTTGCCAGATTGGCGTTCAGACGATCCGTTTTTTCGCCCGCTTCCGTCTCATTTGTTGTCATATTAACTCAATCGCCCTATCCTCGCTGCTACGCAGCATGAAAAATTCGATCCCCACTTAAGTGTACTCGGGAAATTAGTGAGTGGATACCCTAACGTAAGGAACACGCCCATGCGATACATGGCCACGTATGATTTGATGGAAACGATGCGCAACACCAACCAATGGCTGGGTGCAACCGCAACCGCGATGGCATCATACCCTGCCATGGCCATGATGCCCAATCCCGCTTTGCAATGGATGGCCGCATGGGGCGAAGTCGCAGAACGTTCCTTTCAACGTATGATCGTGAAGCCTGACTGGGGCATCGACAGCTTTACCTGCGAAGACGGTAAAGACCACATCGTCAATATCAATACAGTTGTGGAACGCGCTTTCGGGGATCTGATCCACTTTGAAGTCTCCGGGCGCAAGCCAATGACGCGCAAAGTGCTGCTGGTTGCGCCAATGTCTGGCCACTACGCCACGCTGCTGCGTTCCACAGTCAAAAGCCTGATCGCTGATTGTGAGGTCTATATCACCGATTGGCATAACGCACGCGACATCCCTGTGAGCGAGGGTAAATTCGATATCGAAGACTATACGCTCTATCTTGTCGACTTTATGAAGGCGATGGGCCCAGATACACATGTGATTGCTATCTGCCAGCCTGCCCCACTTACCCTTGCCGCCACCGCGTATCTGGCCGAGGAAGACCCCAAAGCGCAGCCGCGCTCGCTCACATTGATCGGCGGACCAATTGATCCCAATGCCGCCGCAACCGAAGTCACGGATTTTGGCCATCGCGTCACCATGGGGCATCTTGAACAGACCATGATTCAGCGGGTCGGTTTCAAATATCCCGGCGTTGGCCGCATGGTTTACCCCGGCCTGCTGCAACTGTCGTCCTTTATGTCGATGAACGCAGACCGCCACTCCAAAGCATTCACCGATCAGATCATGCGCGTCACCCGTGGTGAGGCTTCTGATCACGACGCGCACAACCGGTTCTATGATGAATATCTCGCGGTGATGGACATGACCGCCGAATTCTACCTCTCCACGGTGGAACGCATCTTCAAAAATGGCGAAATCGCCAACAATGAATTTGTGGTGGCCGGACGCAAAGTCGACATTGGCAAAATCACCACGGTTGCTGTGAAAACCGTGGAAGGCGCCAAAGATGACATCACCGCACCGGGCCAGTGCATCGCAGCTCTTGATCTTTGCACGGGGCTTCCGGACAGCAAAAAGGCGAGCCATGTGGAACCAGGCGCGGGCCACTACGGCATTTTTGCGGGCAAGAGCTGGCGCAACAACATCCGCCCTCTTGTGTTGGAGTTCATTGACACCAACGCCAAACCGCCGAAATCAGGCCCGCGAAAAGCTGCGAACAAAAACACCGCAGCTTAAATCATTGGCTTTTCAAAAAGTTAATTTAATAAAGGTCGCCAAAGGCGGCCTTTTTTATGGGATTGAGAATCTAATAGCGTTGCAAAAGGTTCACAGAAGATTACCGCAATATTTTCCACAGCCATATGCGCTGTCCTACCAAATCTTGTGGATAAACCTGAGCGATACGGCCACCTCTGATCAGAAGTACATAAAGATCAGACAGTTATAAATTATGGCAAAAAATGGGCACTCCAATCGACCTGTGGAGGAATCGGAATCACGACCCGAGTCGTCATGCTCAGGCTTTAGGTCAACACAAAAATTCCTGATTTTCGGTAAATAAATTCGTTGACCCTGTATGTCCGATTACGCCAATTTGTGGGTGCAGCCGACGATCAACACTACATATAGTGACTTTTCGCCGGACGGGGACAAAACCACAACAAGCCACCCAAGGCTCTCACTCGGAGGCACGGTTCACGTGTTCGCCGCGCGGTTCACCCTTGTCTGACGCGCCGCTCTGATATTTGCAGAGCGACATAAGAACGTTCGAGAGCCGCATTTCTGGCCGCACAGAATGTGCGACAGGGACAAAATTGAAAAGTTTGGAACTGTGGACGGGACAGTGGAATGAAAATTCAAAGACGTTTTACCAAGACAGGACAAGACGCCTACGCCGATTTGAATTTTGTGACCACAGAATCCGAAATTCGCAATCCGGATGGCACCATCGTCTTCCGTCTCGAAAACGTCGAAGTGCCAGCCAGTTGGTCCCAAGTGGCCTCTGATGTGATTGCCCAAAAATACTTCCGCAAAGCCGGCGTGCCCGCCAAACTGCGCACAATTCGCGAAAAGGGCGTGCCTGAGTTTCTGTGGCGTTCCGTTCCAGCCAATGACGATGTTGCACTGGGTGGTGAAACCTCCTCAAAACAGGTCTTTGACCGCCTTGCCGGTGCCTGGACCTACTGGGGCTGGAAAGCCGGATATTTCTCTTCAGAAGAAGACGCACGCGCCTATTTTGACGAAATGCGCTACATGCTGGCCACCCAACGCGCCGCGCCAAACAGCCCACAGTGGTTCAATACCGGCATCCATTGGGCCTACGGCATTGATGGGCCAAGTCAGGGGCACCACTACGTCGATTTCAAAACCGGAAAGCTGACCAAATCCAAGTCTGCTTACGAGCACCCGCAACCTCACGCCTGCTTCATTCAATCCGTTTCCGATGATCTGGTGGGCGACGGTGGCATCATGGATCTCTGGGTGCGCGAGGCGCGGCTGTTCAAATATGGCTCTGGAACCGGCACAAACTTCTCCTCTCTGCGTGCAGAAGGCGAATCCCTCTCCGGCGGCGGCCAGTCCTCGGGCCTGATGGGCTTTCTCAAAATCGGCGACCGCGCCGCAGGGGCCATCAAATCCGGCGGCACCACACGGCGGGCCGCCAAAATGGTGATCGTGGACGCCGATCACCCGGACATCGAAGAATACATCAACTGGAAAGTCAAAGAAGAGCAGAAGGTCGCCTCCATCGTGGCCGGCTCCAAAATGCACGAAGAGAAGCTCAACGGCATCTTTGACGCCATCAAATCATGGGACGGTGCAGAGCATGACGCCTATGATACGCACACAAACCCAGCTCTGAAATCCGCGATCCGCGCTGCAAAGAAAGTCGCCATTCCAGAGACTTATGTGAAGCGTGTGCTGGACTACGCCAAACAGGGCTACGCCAGCATCGAATTCCCGACCTATGATACAGACTGGGACAGCGAAGCCTATGCGTCTGTTGCGGGACAGAACTCAAACAACTCCATCCGTGTCACCGACGCCTTCCTGAAAGCCGTTGAAAACGACGACGACTGGGAGTTGATCCGCCGCACGGATGGTCAGGTTGCCAAAACCATCAAGGCGCGCAAACTCTGGGAAGATGTGGGCCATGCCGCTTGGGCCTGTGCAGATCCGGGCATCCAGTACCATGACACGGTCAATGCATGGCACACCTGCCCCGAAGACGGTGAGATTCGCGGCTCCAACCCCTGCTCTGAATACATGTTCCTGGATGACACCGCCTGCAACCTGGCCTCCATGAACCTGCTGACCTTCCTCAAGGATGGTCAATTTCAGGCAGATGACTATATCCATGCCACCCGGCTCTGGACCGTCACGCTGGAAATCTCCGTGACCATGGCGCAATTCCCCTCCAAGGAGATTGCCCAACGCTCCTATGATTTCCGCACCTTGGGGCTGGGCTATGCCAACATCGGCGGCCTGCTCATGAATATGGGCTACAGCTATGACAGCGTGGAAGGCCGCGCTCTGACCGGGGCACTGACGGCGATCCTGACCGGCGTGGCCTATGCCACCTCCGCCGAAATGGCCGGAGAACTCGGCACCTTTGCGGGCTACACCCGCAACAGCCAGCATATGCTGCGCGTGATCCGAAACCACCGCCGGGCCGCCTATGGCAAAACCGACGGTTACGAAGGCCTCGCGGTCAAACCTGTGGCGCTGGACATCGCCAATTGTCCGGATCAAATGCTGGTCGAGCTGGCCAAATCAAGCTGGGACGAAGCCCTGACACTGGGCGAGAAAAACGGCTATCGCAACGCGCAGACCTCTGTGATTGCCCCGACCGGCACCATTGGTCTGGTGATGGATTGTGACACCACCGGCATTGAGCCTGACTTTGCGCTGGTGAAGTTCAAAAAGCTTGCTGGCGGCGGATACTTCAAGATCATCAACCGCTCCGTACCTGCTGCGCTGGAAACACTCGGCTATTCCTCCGCCCAGATCGAAGAAATCGTCTCTTATGCCGTCGGCCACGGCTCCATCGGCAACGCCCCCGGCATCAATCACACCTCACTGATTGGCCACGGGTTCACCTCCAATGAGATCGAGAAAATTGAAGCCGCGCTTGGCTCTGCTTTCGACATCCGCTTTGTGTTCAACCAGTGGACACTGGGCGAAGAGTTCTGCACCAACGTTCTCGGCATCCCGGCCGACAAGCTCAATGACCCGTCTTTTGAATTGCTGGGGCATCTCGGCTTCACCAAAGCTGACATAGACGCCGCCAACGACCATGTCTGCGGCACCATGACATTGGAAGGCGCGCCTTTCCTCAAAGAAGAGCACTACGCGATCTTTGACTGCGCCAACCCCTGCGGCAAAAAGGGCAAACGCTACCTCTCCGTGGACAGCCACATCACCATGATGGCCGCGGCACAGAGCTTCATTTCCGGCGCGATCTCCAAAACGATCAACATGCCCAATGACGCCACGATTGCCGATTGCCAACAGGCTTATGAGCACTCATGGTCCCTAGGCATCAAGGCCAATGCCCTCTATCGCGACGGCTCCAAGCTGTCGCAACCTCTGGCCGCCGCGCTGGTGGAGGACGATGACGAGGCTGCTGACGTGCTCGAAACCGGCTCCCTGCACGAAAAAGCGCAGGTGCTCGCCGAAAAGATCGTCGAGAAAGTAGTCATCAAAGAAGTGGCGCGCGGCCGCGAAAAAATGCCAGAGCGCCGCAAGGGCTACACCCAGAAAGCCGTTGTTGGCGGCCATAAGGTCTACCTGCGGACCGGCGAATACTCTGATGGCTCGCTGGGCGAAATCTTCATCGACATGCACAAGGAAGGCGCAGGCTTCCGCGCCATGATGAACAACTTCGCCATCGCCGTCTCTGTCGGGCTGCAATATGGCGTGCCGCTTGAAGAATTTGTCGATGCCTTCACCTTCACCAAATTTGAGCCAGCAGGCATGGTGCAGGGCAACGACTCCATCAAAAACGCCACCTCGATCCTCGACTATATCTTCCGCGAATTGGCCGTGTCTTACCTCGACCGCACCGACCTTGCGCATATCAAGCCAGAAGGCACCACGTTTGACGATCTCGGACGTGGAGAGGAAGAAGGCGTTTCCAACGTTGCGGAGCTCACCGAAACGACGGCAAGCCGCTCGCTTGAGGTGCTCAAGCAGATCTCCTCAACCGGGTACCTGCGCAAGCGTCTGCCACAAGAACTTGTGGTTTTGAAAGGGGGGGCAGGCAATGCGCCGGAAACCGCCGATCCTGTCAAAACTTTGAACACACTTGTGCCGGAAACCACTGGCGCGACTCTTTCAGACGTGGCAACAAGCGCGTCCGTCAGCACCATGGCACCGCCCATGGACGCGCGCGCCAAAGCAAAAATGCAGGGCTATGAGGGCGACCCTTGTGGCGACTGCGGCAACTACACTTTGGTGCGCAATGGCACCTGCATGAAATGCAACACCTGTGGCGCGACCTCAGGCTGCAGCTAAGGAGAGCAACATGAAGAAGCGCAGAAGCCTTCCTCTCGAAAATACCAGCATGCAGCGCCCCGCCGACAACACCAACAGCGCGCCGGAGAATGCCATCATCGGTCGCATCGTGATCAGCGGTGCATGGGCGCGCAAGGTGCGTAACGAGTCGGAAGCCGCACCTGTGGCAACGCCACAAAATGACTTCGCCGAGCATCTGCTCTTTGCAGAAGGCCCCTAACGGCCAGCATGGCGACACAGCGATCCTGGGGGGACCTGGGTAGGGGGCTTCGGCCCCCGACGAGACAAAAGAACATATCCCATTGCCGTCCCTAACCTTAGGCAGTGGCGATACACGGAGCGGGTGAGCTCGCTCCGACGACATTCAGGCCGCAGGCAAAAAACATCGAGCGGTATTCAAGAGTGAGCCTGAATGGCGAAACTGGGGGGCCCATTGGCCCCCCACTTTTTTTCGTAAAGCAGCGTGCGCCTACATGAGCGCCGTTGCGGCCACATCAATGCCCGCATGGCCCCCTGCCCCACTCATCGGTGCCATGTCGCGAATATGCGTGAGCGAGCGCGCCCGCAGCATGCTGTCAAACGCCGCAAAGATTTCCTGCATATGGGCGGCCTTGTATGGAAATACAGCCTCTGAATCCATGTCATGCACGATCAGCGCATTGTCGGCCTCAAACACCACCAGATTGCCATCCCGATCTTCCGCGCAATCAATCCCGAAGTAATCAAGACCAACACCTGACATCAGAGCCTCAAAGGCCTCCTTGTGCCGTTTGGCAAAATCCCGTTCAAACCGCGCCATGAAATGAGCTTCCTCGGCGCGTTTTGCCTCCGATTGCTCCATCTGTGCATTGAGATACCAAAGGTCCCATTGATCCGCGATCGCCATATGGCACGGGAAGGCCTGACCGTTCACAAAGACAATGCGATACTTGCGGAAAGTGCCATCAAAAGACGCATAGTCCACATATTCGGAGACAAAGAAGTTCAGGGCCTCCTGTCCCGCCAGATACTGCACAAGTGCTTCGGGCGTATCGACTTTGGCAAGCCCTGCCCCGGCATGTGAGCCCACGGGCCGGATGATATAGGGATAGCTCCCAACTTGCGCCAAGACCTGCGTTTCAAACCCGTTGCACACCGCCGCAACCAATGTGTCCCGATCAACGCGTTCTGTCTTGGGGAACTTCAGCCCCCGCACGTAGGGGAAGATCTCTGTCAACGCGTCACGCTCAAGGTCCACAGGGCCAGCAGGCAGGTTGACCACCTGCGTCCCCGTCGCTTGGGTCAGCTGCCGCACCTTGGCAAAAAACGCTTCCGCCTGTGCACTGTCTGTTGGCACAGCACAGAAAGCCACGTCATGCTCCGGCAGCGGCTCATCTCTCTCACTGTCCATTTTAGGATAGTAGGTGATGATCTCAAAATCCGAGGACTGCAGCAGGAACTCAATCGGCGTGTTACCACCCACATGGCTGGGTTCTGCAAACACCAGAACTTTTGGCTGTAGTTTGCCCCGCCGATTGGTCGAGAACATCCGCTGCCGCGCAAGCGCCTTTGCCTGCCACGCCAACCCCATTTCCTGATTGCCATAAAGCTGATCAATCACCGAAAGGTCCATGAAGATCCCATCGGCCTCGGCCCCCTGCTCCATTTTGGTCAGGAGTTCGGCCCGCAGCGGCATCAGATCCACGCCGTCAAAGGCCATTTTCGTGAGCCGGGCAAGGCCCAGTCTTTCTTGCGGTTCCATTCTGGCTCCTATGGTCGTTACCCCTCTTGGATGCCGGAATATGATTAATGAAACCTACACGGGCTCTGCCGGCTTAAAGACTAAAATCATTAGGATTTTTCCTAAATTTTGACTCGAGACGCAATAATCGATCAGTCACAAAAAAACGCGCCAGAGACCCGGCGCGCTTTTCTAAATCATGCTGAACAGGCTGCTCAATGCGCGGTTGCGCCAGCACCCTCTTCTTTCTTCAGAGCCGCAGCCGCAGCCTCTTCGGCCGCCTCGTCCCACTCAATCGCTTCTGGTTCTTCGATCAGGGCAAGCTTGAGCACCTCAGACACGTGTTTGACCGCGATGATCTCCAGACCATCCTTCACATTGTCCGGAATATCCGCCAGATCCTTTTCATTGTCCTGCGGGATCAGCACCGTTTTGATCCCACCGCGCAGCGCCGCCAGAAGCTTTTCTTTAAGGCCGCCAATTGGCATCGCGTTGCCGCGCAAGGAAACCTCGCCGGTCATCGCAATATCCTTGCGCACCGGAATACCGGTCAACACAGAAACAATCGAGGTCACCATAGCGAGACCTGCAGAGGGACCATCCTTGGGCGTTGCGCCATCTGGCACGTGCACGTGGATGTCGATCTTATCAAAGACCGTGGGCTTCACGCCGATCTGCGGGCTGATGGAACGCACATAAGAGCTGGCCGCGTCGATGGATTCTTTCATCACATCGCCCAGCTTACCGGTGGTCTTCATCCGGCCCTTACCGGGCAGTTTCAGACCTTCGATATGCAGCAGGTCGCCGCCCACACTGGTCCAGGCCAGACCGGTGACAACCCCCACCTGATGCTCTTCTTCGGCAAGACCATAGCGGTATTTCTTCACACCCAAGAAGTCATCAAGGTTATCCTCTGTCACCGCGACAGTGTCTTCCTCGCCTTTGACGATCTTGGTCACCGCCTTACGTGCCAGTTTCGCCAGTTCACGCTCAAGGTTCCGCACGCCCGCTTCACGGGTGTAGGTGCGGATAACCTCCTGCAGCGCCTCATCAGAGACTTCGAACTCGCCCTTTTTCAGGCCGTGGTTCTTGATCTGCTTGTCGATCAGGTGCTGACGTGCAATCTCGCGCTTTTCGTCCTCGGTGTAACCCGCCAGCGAAATGATCTCCATCCGGTCAAGCAGTGGCCCCGGCATGTTGTAGGAGTTCGCCGTGGTCAGGAACATCACGTTGGAGAGATCATATTCCACCTCAAGGTAGTGATCCACAAAGCTGCCGTTCTGCTCCGGATCAAGCACTTCGAGCATCGCAGAGGCCGGATCGCCGCGGAAGTCCTGCCCCATCTTGTCGATTTCATCGAGCAGGATCAGCGGATTGGTGGTTTTGGCCTTTTTCAGCGCCTGAATGATCTTACCCGGCATGGAGCCAATATACGTCCGGCGGTGGCCGCGGATTTCGCTTTCATCACGCACGCCGCCAAGACTGATACGGATGAACTCACGACCGGTCGCTTTGGCCACAGATTTGCCCAGCGAGGTTTTACCCACACCCGGAGGGCCAACAAGGCACAGAATAGGCCCTTTGAGCTTGGAAGAACGCTGCTGCACCGCGAGATACTCGACAATGCGTTCTTTCACCTTCTCCAGACCGTAGTGATCCTTATCCAGAACCGCTTGCGCGCCTTTGAGATCTTTCTTCACACGGCCGCGCTTGCCCCATGGAATGGAGAGCATCCAATCCAGATAGTTGCGCACCACGGTGGCCTCAGCGCTCATGGGGCTCATGTTCTTGAGCTTTTTGAGTTCTGCGTCGGCCTTTTCCTTGGCTTCTTTGGAAAGCTTGGTTTTGGAGATCTTTTCTTCGAGCTCGGCAATTTCGCCTTCGCCCTCTTCCCCGTCGCCAAGTTCCTTCTGAATGGCCTTCATCTGCTCATTCAGGTAATATTCGCGCTGGGTCTTCTCCATCTGAGTTTTGACCCGGGTCTTGATCTTCTTCTCAACCTGCAGAACGCTCATCTCGCCCTGCATCAGACCATAGACCTTCTCCAGACGCTCGCTCACCGACAGCGTTTCCAGAAGCTCCTGCTTCTCGTTGACTTCAATGCCCAGATGACCGGCCACCAAATCGGCCAGACGCGCGGGTTCATTGGCTTCTTCAACAGCACTCAGAGCTTCTTCTGGGATGTTTTTCTTGACCTTGGAATAGCGCTCAAACTCATCGCCAACCGTGCGCAACAGCGCTTCAATGGTGGCCGCATCCCCCGGCATCTCCTCAAGATGTTCCGCGGTCGCTTCGAAATAATCGTCGTTTTCCAGAAAATCGGTAATGGTCACACGGCTTTGGCCTTCCACCAACACTTTCACGGTGCCATCAGGAAGTTTCAGCAGCTGCAGCACATTGGCGAGCACACCGGTGCGATAGATGCCATCAATGTTGGGATCGTCCTCAGAAGGGTCAATCTGGCTGGACAGCAGAATCTGCTTGTCATCGGCCATCACCTCTTCCAGCGCGCGAACCGATTTCTCCCGGCCCACAAACAGCGGCACGATCATATGTGGGAAGACCACAATATCGCGCAGTGGCAGCACAGGATAAGATGTGTTGAGGGGCTCTTGCATGAGTTTTCCTTGTTCTAGCAAAGCGACACAGGTCCCACATGTGGCAACCTCTCGGACGCTTTCCGTTTCCTCGGCTTATTGATTTGGGGGCACGCGCACCCGCTTTCAACTGCGTTTTCTTTGTTGGAGCACACAATGCCTTTACAGAAGGTGAGGAACAAGGCGGGAAAAGGGATAGAAGGCAAAATATTTTGGGTTTCTTCGCATTCTGTTTGCACAGCAGACGTCGCCCCCAAAGCGGCCAATCTCAATCACCCGAGCTGACACATCAGATAGATATCAACGTAGCCCTTTTGGTATCTTCTGAAATTTATTACGGGAATATCTTCGGCTTCAGACAGCAAATCGCCATATCCGGCGCGTTTAAGCTCCGCATTGCTTAGCCCTAGGATCGCATCCAAATTACCACCAGACACTTCAACGACGCGCGCAGATTGTTCGGCGCTCAAAGAGGCTCGTTGCCGATTACGGTCATCCACCTGCACTTGCCCATCAACGCAGATTGTCACTTGGGAAACTGCAGTCGCCAACAAAAGCAAACTCTCATCCGCCCTTTCGATGAGAATATTGTAGTGCGCATGCGACACAAGAGAATCCGGGATTGCGCTCAAGTAGGCTGGCAGAATTTTATTCTCCCGCGCCACAGCAATGCCACCGTAGTGATCAAGTTCCACGGTATAGTAAATGCGTTTCAAGTCTTTAGACGCATCTGTCGCCCGCACCGAGACGCCCACGCTCCCCGCTCGACTGCCATCTTTCAAGCGAAATGGCACATTTCCTGCTCGGGTCCAAAAGGAGAACGGATCAGCCAAGACCTCTGGCGCTGGTTGGGTCGGAGGGCTCTGAGGAGTGCCCCCACCAAGACAGGCTGCCAAAACCAGACAGGACAGACTTAACAGCACTCCTAAACGTATCACCTTGGTCAAAAAACACTCCATAAATGGCTCAAAGCGGCTCGATATCGCCCTGAGCCTGCATCTCTTGGAACTGTTTTTCCCAAGCGTCAAACGTACCTGCGGCAATCGCATCCCGCATCTCCTGCATGATCTGCTGGAAGTAATGCAGGTTGTGCCAGGTGAGCAGCATGCCGGAGATCATCTCGTTGCTGCGGAACACATGGTGCAGATAGGCGCGGGAATAATTCTGACACGCCGGACAGGTGCAGGCCTCATCCAGTGGCCGCGGGTCATCCGCATGGCGCGCGTTTTTGATGTTCACGACCCCGCGGCGCGTAAACACCTGCCCTGTGCGGCCAGAGCGGCTGGGCAGCACACAATCCATCATGTCGATGCCGCGTTTGACCGCGCCCACAATGTCAGAGGGTTTACCCACCCCCATGAGATAGCGCGGCTTGTCCACAGGCAACATATCCGGCGCGTAATCCAGACAGCCAAACATGGCCTCCTGCCCTTCCCCAACCGCAAGACCGCCCACCGCATAGCCGTCAAAGCCGATCTCTTTAAGCGCCTCAGCACTCTCTTCGCGGAAATCCTGCTCAAGACCACCCTGCTGAATACCAAAGAGCGCATGCCCGGGGCGATCCCCGAAAGCGTCACGCGACCGCTGCGCCCAACGCATCGACAGGCGCATGCTCTCTGCAATCCGGTCCCGATCCGCAGGCAGGGCCGGACATTCGTCAAAACACATGACAATATCACTGCCCAAGAGCTTCTGGATCTCCATGGAGCGTTCCGGTGTTAGCGCGTGTTTGGAGCCATCAATATGGCTTTTGAACGTCACGCCCTCTTCGGTCAGCTTGCGCAGCCCGGCAAGGCTCATCACCTGAAACCCCCCGCTGTCCGTCAGAATAGGCCGCTCCCAGTTCATGAACTTATGCAAACCGCCCAGCCGATCAATCCGCTCTGCCGTGGGCCGCAACATCAGATGATAGGTGTTGCCCAACAAGATATCCGCCCCCGTGGCGCGCACGCTTTCTGGCATCATTGCTTTCACCGTCGCCGCCGTGCCCACCGGCATAAAGGCCGGCGTGCGAATATCGCCACGCGGCGTGGAAATCACCCCGGTGCGGGCCTTGCCGTCGGTGGCATTGAGCGAAAAGGAAAACTTCTGAGACATCATGCGCCTTTTGATCGGGAAGATTGTGGCTATTTTCCCCCTCTCTACGCGCTCAGGCAGAGCTTGTAAAACACCCGCCAATCGCCATATTGCAAACCATAGAAATACAACCATTTTCTGGAGTGCATATAGATGAGCGAAGACCTGATCCTGGGGCTTTTGAGCGAAAACATCGTGATCCTTCTGGCGGCGGTCTTCCTGATTGTCGTGGTCCTCAAAGGGGTGCGCATTGTGCCTCAATCCGAAAAACATGTGGTGGAGCGTTTTGGCCGCCTGCATTCGGTGCTGGGCCCTGGCATCAACTTTGTGGTGCCATTTCTGGATGTGGTGCGTCACCAGATCTCCATTCTGGAGCGCCAGTTGCCCAACGCCACACAGGACGCCATCACCAAAGACAACGTGCTCGTGCAGATCGACACATCGGTTTTCTATCGCATTCTGGAGCCGGAAAAGACCGTTTACCGCATCCGGGACGTGGATGGGGCCATTGCCACCACCGTGGCCGGGATCGTGCGTGCCGAAATCGGCAAAATGGATCTGGACGAAGTGCAATCCAACCGGGCCAATCTGATCGCCTCCATTCAATCCAGCGTCGAAACCGCCGTGGATGATTGGGGGATCGAGGTCACGCGCGCTGAAATTCTGGATGTGAATCTGGATCAGGCCACCCGCGACGCCATGTTGCAACAGCTCAACGCCGAACGCGCCCGCCGCGCACAGGTGACAGAAGCCGAAGGCCAAAAACGCGCTGTGGAACTTCAGGCGGACGCCGAACTCTATGCGGCCGAACAAACCGCCAAAGCCCGTCGCATCGGTGCTGAGGCAGAAGCCTATGCCACCGGCGTTGTGGCACAAGCCATCAAGGAAAACGGTCTGGAAGCGGCGCAATATCAAGTGGCTCTAAAACAGGTTGAGGCGCTCAATGCACTGGGCAATGGGGATGGCAAACAGACAATTGTCCTGCCTGCCGCCGCGCTGGAAGCCTTTGGTGACGCCTTCAAACTGCTGAAAGGATAACGCATGACGGATTATCTGGTTGTCTGGTGGGTCTGGCTCGCGTTCGCGCTTGTGCTCGCCATTCTGGAAGTACTTGCACCGGGATTTATCTTTCTCGGTTTTGCCGCCGGAGCAGCGCTTGTGGGGCTCGCACTGTTGACGCCGCTGCAGGCGCTCTCCCTACCGGTCATCCTCCTAGGTTTTGCCGTCCTCAGCCTCGCGAGCTGGCTGTTGCTGCGGCGTGTGTTCTCCCTTCCCGGCGGACAGGTCAAAAAATTTCATCACGACATCAACGACTGACCCACAAAGACACCCTCCCGCCCCCGCATCCGCGCAGCCAAGGCTGCTTGTGCGGGGTTGGGCCCGGCTCAGCTGCGCTGAGCCTCGCCGACCGCCAGCGTCAGCGCAAAACACCGCCCAAACGCAGACGGAATTCACACACGCTCCCCTCTGGACGTGGCAGGCAAGTTTTCCTATATGAAAAACTCAGGATTTTTGTAGGACAGACTATGACTCAAGCTCCAGATCCCGCCGTGGAACCGGTCGAAGGCACCCCATTGATTGCGCCCTCCAGTGTTGATCACCCCCTGCACGAGCAGATTGTTGAAGCCTGCCGCAGCGTGTACGATCCGGAAATCCCGGTAAACATCTATGATCTTGGCCTGATCTACACGGTCGAGATCAATGCGGAAAACGACGTGAATGTGATCATGACCCTTACAGCGCCGGGTTGCCCTGTGGCAGGTGAAATGCCAGGCTGGGTTCAGGAAGCTGTGGCCGGTGTGGGCGGCGTACGCACTGTCGAAGTGGCGCTGGTCTGGCACCCCCCTTGGGGCATGGAAATGATGAGCGACGAAGCCCGGCTTGAATTGGGCTTCATGTGATATTCCAATTCGTTAGAAAGGAAAGCTGATGTTTGGCATTCCCGGAAAACAAGCTGTGACAATGACGCCAACTGCCGCCAAGCAGATCGCGCGCCTTATGTCCAAAGAAGGCCACGCCGGTCTGCGGATCGGCGTCAAGAAAGGCGGCTGCGCGGGCATGGAATACACCATGGACTACGTGACCGACCGCGACCCGCATGATGAGGTGGTGGAACAGGACGGCGCCATTGTCATGATCGCGCCCATGGCCCAGATGTTCCTCTTTGGCACAGAAATTGACTATGAAACT
Source organism: Shimia marina (assembly GCF_001458175.1). Taxonomy (GTDB): domain Bacteria; phylum Pseudomonadota; class Alphaproteobacteria; order Rhodobacterales; family Rhodobacteraceae; genus Shimia; species Shimia marina. The sequence continues at coordinate 218,565 of NZ_CYPW01000024.1, read as the reverse complement.
TCGCTTCTGGAAAGCGGTTTCAAATTCAACAACCCCAATGTGGCAGATGCCTGCGGATGCGGCGAATCCATCAAGTTTAAGGACATGGATGAGTTGACTGAACAGGTTGCTGCAAACGGCGCGCCAAAACTGACGTGACGGCCTTGACCTAGGCCGCCTTGCCCCGCATGACTGACGCGTAAATCGCGATTTCGGAAGGGGCAATTTATGCGACGTAAGCTGGCAGCAGGCAATTGGAAGATGAACGGCACCGCGGCGGCGCTGTCAGAACTTGAGGCTTTGGGCAAGGTTCCACAGGCCGCTAACACAGATGTGTTGATCTGCCCCCCTGCTACGCTGCTGTCGCGTGCCAAAGATGTCGCCGGCGAGGCCGTGCTTGTTGGCGGGCAGGATTGCCACGCCTCTCAAAGTGGCGCACACACAGGGGACATCTCCGCTGACATGCTGAAAGATGCCGGGGCAAGCCATGTGATCCTCGGGCATTCCGAACGTCGTGAAGACCACGGCGAAACGGACGCAGACGTGGCGGCCAAAACCCGCGCGGCGTGGCAGGCAGGGCTTGTCGCTGTGGTGTGCCTTGGCGAAAGCCTTGAGGAACGTGAGGCGGGCAACACCCTCGCCGTGATCGGCGCACAGCTCGCAGGCTCCCTGCCCGACGATGTCACCGCAGAGAACCTTGTGATCGCATATGAACCAATCTGGGCCATTGGCACAGGCAAAGTGCCCACGCTGGCGCAAATCGGCGAAGTGCATGATTTCATGCGCACAACCCTGACAGAGCGCTTTGGCACCGCCATCGGCGACGCGCTTCCGCTGCTCTATGGCGGCTCCGTGAAGCCGGGCAATGCGGCAGAAATCTTTGCCGTCTCCAACGTGGACGGCGCGCTTGTCGGTGGTGCCAGCCTGAAGGCGGCCGATTTTGGCGCCATCATCACGGCTCTTGACGCGGCCTGACCCCACTTGAGCAGCACAGGTTCGGGCGCACCAAAGCGCCCGCACAGCGGCCTAGCCTTGAGCCGGGCCATGCACACCTGACACTTGGGGCGGGCGCGTTCAGGGCAGACCAGCCCCTGACTGAACCGCTTCTAAAGCCGTTTGCGTTTTATATGAGGCAAAGGGATCGCTGTTCGCGTTCGACCGAAAGGGAGAGGCAGCGAACAGGCGTTTCAGATCAAACGCAAACGGCTATAGGCAAAACTTTCCGCACACACAGACAACAAAAAGCGACGCCCCGAGATCGGAGCGTCGCCTTGCGTTTTTCTGAATAAGAGCGCGCGGAAGCGCACCGCTTACCTCCCCTAATTGGTGATGATCTCCGGCCCCATGACCGCATTGGGCAGCACAGTGGAAATCCACGGAATATAGGTGATCATGATCAGGAAGACGAAGAGCACCGCAAGGAACGGCAATGCCGCCCGCACCACGCCCATCATCGGCATCCCGGCCACACCGGAGGTCACAAAGAGGTTGAGACCCACCGGCGGTGTGATCATCCCGATCTCCATGTTCACCACCATGATGATGCCCAGATGGATCGGATCAATGCCCAGCTCAATCGCAATTGGGAACACCAGCGGCGCCACGATCACCAGAAGGCCTGACGGCTCCATGAACTGACCACCGATCAACAGGATCACATTGACCACAATCAGGAACATCACCGGGCCAAACCCCGCCGAAAGCATCGCATTGGCGATGGTCTGCGGCACCTGCTGTTCGGTCAGAACATGCTTCAGGATCAGCGCGTTGGCGATCACAAACAGCAGCGTGACGGTCAGCTTTCCCGCTTCAAACAAAGCATGCCGCGTGTCCGCATGGAAAAATGACGGCACGAAGTAGACAACCGTTTGGCCAATGAACTTCGGCAACATCTTGAAAAATTCCAGAAGGCTCTGAGGCTTGGCCTCATCTTTCAGTGGCCCCATGTCCCGATATACAAAAGTCGCGACAAAGAAAGCATAGACAGATGCGACTGCCGCAGCCTCCGTTGGCGTGAAAATACCGCCGTAGATACCACCCAGAATGATCACAATCAGGAAGAGACCAGCCGAGGCATTCAGGCTCGCCCAAAGAATCTCACCAAAGCCCTTCCATTCGCCTTTGGGCAGGTTTTTCACCTTCGCCATCACATAGATGGTCACCATCAGCATCAGTCCTGCCAAAAGGCCCGGGATCACACCCGCAAGGAACATTCGGCCCACGGAGACTTCCACCGCTGCGGCATAAACCACCATCACGATGGAGGGCGGGATCAGAATGCCCAGCGTCCCTGCGTTACAGATCACACCGGCGGCAAATTCTTTGGTGTAGCCAACTTGGCGCATACCCGCGATCACGATGGAGCCAATCGCCACAACCGTTGCTGGAGAGGAGCCTGAAAGTGCTGCAAACATCATGCAGGCAAACACACCCGCAATCGCCAGACCGCCGGGCAGATGCCCCACACAGGCGATGGAGAAGCGGATGATGCGGCGCGCCACGCCACCCGTGGTCATGAACGAACTGGCCAGAATGAAGAAGGGGATCGCCAGAAGCGTGAAATGCCCCTCAAAGGCTTCAAACAGCGTGCCCGCCACAGAGGCCAGCGTGGCATCGCCGAAAAGCAGCAGGAACAGGATCGAGCTGAGACCGAGGGAGACCGCAATCGGCACCCCGATCAGCAAGAGGCCAATCACCATGGCAAAAAGTAGAACAACAGCCATCAGTCATGCTCCCCCTGAAGTGCGCGCACTTCTGCAATTTCATCTTCGACCTCATGGCTGGCCACCAGACGGTCGGTTTCCCCTTTCAGGACAGCCACCGCAGCCTGCGCAAAGCGATAGACCAGCAACAGCATGGAAATCGGCAACACAATATACGGCACCACTTTCGGCAGCTTTTCGTATGCGTCGCCATAGTTGATCAGGTCTTCGAGAAAGGCGAAGGCACCAATCATCGGCACATCCTGCACCTCATAGAAAGACTGGCTGCGCGCCTTCATATCAAAGCCGGTTGGGAACCAACGGCCCGACGTGGGCGGCAGATCGGCAAACACGGCCCAGTAATCATAGGCGCCCTTCAGCATCAGCAACGAAAAGACCAGACAGGCCGCCGCCGCAATCAGGCCGAGCACGCGCGCCGTGGCCGGGCTCACCATATTCAGGATCGCGTCCACGCCCAGATGGCTGTGTTTCTTGACGGCATAAGAGGCGCCCAGAAGCACCAGCCAGGCAAAAAGGAAGACCGTCGCCTCCAGCGCCCAGAGAATGTTTGAGTTGAAACCGAACCGGGCAATCACATTGGCAAAGGTGATCAATGTCATGCTGCCCAGAAGAAACGCAATCAGCGTCTCTTCGATCCGGTCCACAAAGCTATGCTTGGTTTGCATTGTCCCGCGTCCCGCTTGTGTTTTTGTGGATTTTGGTTGCAAAACGGGCGGGCCATTGGCGGCCCGCCCGCTCATTTTTGGGTCAGGTTTTAAGCCTGAAACTTAGCCCGCAGCGTTGATCGCCTGCGCGGCATCAATGTTGTCTTGACCAACGTCATCGGTGAATTTTTCCCAGACCGGCTTCATGGCTTCTACCCATGCCGCACGTTGCTCTGGGGTCAGTTCACGGATGGTGCCACCCGCATCAACGATGGACTGACGCGCCGCCAGGTTCACAGCTTCCGCTTCCTGGTTCCGGGTGTGGGTCACTTCCTGGAAGATGGTGATGAACTGAGTGCGCACGTCTTCTGGCAGGCTGTCCAGCCAGTCAACAGAGGTCACAACCAGATAGTCGAGAATGCCGTGGTTGGTTTCTGTGACACCGTCCTGCACCTCAAAGAACTTCTTGCCGTAGATGTTGGACCAGGTGTTTTCCTGACCATCCACAACGCCCTGCTGCAGCGCGCCGTAGACTTCAGAGAAGGCCATCTTCTGCGGGGAGCCACCCATGGCTTCCATCTGCGCAACCAGCACATCTGAGGACTGCACACGGAACTTCAGGCCGTTCGCATCAGACGGATCCAGCAGCGGCACATTCGCAGACATCTGCTTCATGCCATTGTGCCAGTAGCCCAGCCCTTGCAGACCGCGACGCTGCATGCTGTCCAGCATGGCCTGACCGTTGTCAGAGGCCTGGAACGCATCCACGGCCGCGATGTCTTTGAACATGAATGGCAGGTCAAACAGGCGGAACTGTTTGGTGAATTTTTCAAACTTGGACAGCGAAGGCGCGGCCAGCTGCACGTCACCCTGCAGCATCGCTTCCAACACTTTGTTGTCGTTATAGAGCGTGGAGTTCGGGAAGACCTCCATGCACATCTTGCCGTCCATCTCTTCGTTAACACGCTTTTCCAAGAGCGACGCCGCAATGCCCTTTGGGTGCTTGTCGGTGTTGGTCACATGGCTGAATTTAACAACGATCTCACCATCGTCACAGGCCGCAGCAGCAAAGCTTGCGCCCGTCACAGTCAGAGCCATCGCCGTCGCAGCAGTGGTCAAGAACTTCATATTTTTTCCTCCCGGTAAACAGTCAAAGTCCCTCCGGCACCCTCCGATGCCTGATGACGAAACTGTGACGCCCCTAAAACCACCACTCAACAGATTCTTTACTCCCCCTGAAAATTGAAATTTTATTACGTATTCACAGACGCTTACCACACAAAAGATCTTAATCACGTTTCCTTGCAGACTGTCAGCGTGCGATTTCCCGCACGCGCTGCACCAAAGTTGTGCGAAATTCCGCACAACCCTGTTTTTCCAACCAACCCTGTTTTTCCAACAGAGGGTCGCACACCAAGACCAAACGGAGTGATTTGCCTGATGGTTGCTCCACGATTATACTGCAGCGCAGAAATGACAGCAGGCAGACTTTATGAAACTCTTCGTTGGCCTTGGAAATCCGGGCTCAAAATACGCGCAGAACCGTCACAACATCGGCTTCATGGCCATGGATCAGATCGCGGATGATCACGGCTTTGCCCCTTTCAAAGGCAAGTTTCAGGGCGCCATCACCGAAGGGCGACTGGGGCGCGAGAAAGTCCTGCTTCTCAAACCCGAAACCTTCATGAACCTCTCCGGCCAATCTGTTGGCGAGGCCATGCGGTTTTACAAACTGGCCCCGGAAGATGTGGTTGTCTTCCACGACGAATTGGATCTCGCACCGGGCAAACTAAAATATAAAATGGCGGGGGGGCACGCCGGCCACAATGGTCTGCGCTCCATTCATCAGCATCTCGGCGAAAACTACGGGCGGGTGCGTATGGGCATTGGCCATCCCGGTCGCAAGGATCTGGTGAGCCGCTACGTACTGCATGATTTTGCCAAAGCGGATCAGACCTGGCTGGATGATATGCTGCGGGGCATTTCCGACGGTGCCGCGCATCTGGCAGAAGGCGATACCGCAAAATTTTCCAACGCTGTGGCCATGCGCCTGAACCCGCCGCGCCCCTCAACCGGCACCAAAGGCCCCAAACCTAAAGCGGAGACGGCATCCAAAAAACCGGAGACCGCCAAGGCAGCCGCTGAAGACAAAGCGACCACAGCGCCAGACACACGCAGCGCGCTTCAAAAGTTAAAGGATAAGTTTTCATGAGTACCCTGTCGCAAGCTTTTCTGGACCAAGCCAACAGCTGTGAGGCGCTGGACAGCCCATTTATGGGGCGGCTTCTGCGTCTGCTGGCAGCACATTGGCCCGCGGACACCGAGCTTGCGACCAGATGCGCCGATTTTTCAGGCGATATTGGCCCCAAGGGGCACAGCCTGCCTTTGCGCATTGCCAGCGGCCTGCACGCGCTGGTGCTCCAAAACGCCGATCCCGCTCTGACAAATGTCTACCCGCCACATGCGTCCTCTGACGCCATTTTCAAAACAGAAATCATTGCGGCGCTGCATCGGCACGATGTCTTTCTCTGCGACTGGATCCGCAACACGCCACAAACCAATGAGGTGCGCCGCAGCGCGGTGCTGATCGCCGCTGCCCAGCTTCTGGCAGAGCGCTTTGACTTGCCTTTGAAACTCTCCGAACTGGGGGCCTCTGCGGGTCTCAATCTGATGTTTGAGAAATTTCATCTGGCGGTTGGCGAAGGCTATGGCCCGCAAAGTGACGTCCAGCTTGCGCCAAACTGGGAAGGCCCTCTGCCCCCGGCTGCCACCCTGAAGGTCGCCGAGCGCCGAGGGGTCGACCTTAACCCACTGGACTGTCACAGGGTCGACCATGCCCTGCGCCTGCAGGCCTACCTCTGGGCCGATCAGGCAGAGCGCCTGACCCGCACCCGCGCCGCCATCGCAGTCCATGACGCGCAGGTCGACGGCGGTGACGCCATTGACTGGCTGCAAACCCGTCTCAGCACGCCGGAGACGGGCATGGTGCACATGGTGTATTCCACCGTGGCTTGGCAGTATTTTCCGCCAGAAAAACAAAGGCAAGGCACGGACATCCTGATGCAATTCGGCCAGAAAGCCAGCCCAGACGCGCCCCTGGCCTGGCTCTCATATGAAGCAGACGACCAGACGCCCGGTGCTGCCGTGACGCTGCATCTGTGGACCGGTGATGCCCCGCAAGTCTGGCATTTGGGGCGCGCAGATTTCCATGGCCGCTGGATCAAATGGCAGGGACCAGCGCGCCTCCCCTGAACACATGGCCCACGCCTCTAACCCTACGTCAGCATTGCCGCACAGGGGGCCAAAATGCTCAACTGTGGGCGTTGTTTTGGGGAGAGGAAACAATCATATGCGCAGTTTTGGAAAATGGCTCGGCCGCATCCTGTTGATGCTGGCCCTCGCGGCAGGGGGCCTCTATGCGGTGAAGCGCGAAGAAATCACCCGCCTTCTGGCCGTCAACTCGCTCTTCTCCGAAGACAAAATCATCGCGAATTTCTCCAATATGGACACGCTGTTCCTCACCGCAGAGATTGACAAAGGCGACACCCCGGCCAGCCCCCTGCCCGCCGCGGCGCCCATGGACATGCCTGAGGGTTTTGACACATGGGTCCAAGAGCGCACCGTCACCGGCATGGTCGTGCTCAAAGATGGGGCTGTGGTTCATGAAAGCTATCATCAGGGCACCAGCGCGGAGGATCGCAAAATCAGCTGGTCCGTCGCCAAATCCTACCTGTCTTCGCTCACCGGCATTCTTGTGGCGGAGGGGCTGGTCGAGCTTGATGCGCCGGTCACGCAATACGCCCCGATATTGACCGGCTCTGCCTATGAGGGCGTGACCGTGAAAAACGTGTTGCAGATGTCGTCTGGCGTCACCTTTGATGAAGATTACCTCGACTTCAATTCCGACATCAATCGCATGGGGCGCGTGCTGGCGCTTGGCGGCACATTGGATGGCTTCGCCGCCGGTCTGACTGAAAGCTTCGTCGCGCCGGGCACACAGTTTCAATATGTCTCCATCGACACCCATGTGATTGGCATGGTGTTGCGCGGGGCCACAGGCCGCAGCATCCCCGATCTTCTGGGCGAAAAGATCATCTCAAAACTCGGCTATGAGGCCGCACCCTATTATGTCACCGATGGCGAAGGTGTGGCCTTTGTGCTCGGCGGGCTGAACATCCGCACACGCGACTACGCCCGCTTTGGACAGATGATCCTGCAAGAAGGCGTCTATGACGGCGCACAAGTGGTGCCTGCCGACTGGCTCGCCGCAGCCACCGTGCCCAGCGCCAACACAGCGGCGGGCAAGCTGCACTATGGCTACCAATGGTGGATGCCCAAAGACCCGCGCGCGGGCGAGTTCTTTGGCATCGGGGTCTATGGCCAATACATCTACATCAACCGTGCCGAAGGCGTGGTGATTGCCGTGAACTCAGCGGATCGCCGTTTTAAGGACGGCGGTGTGACCGATGGCAATATCGCCCTGTTTCGCGAAATCGCCGCAACCGCGCGCTGATTGCCTAAAAAGGCGGGGGCTGGCTGCCCCCGGACCCCCGCGGATATTTTCATCAAGAGGAAGGGTTCAGTGCACCCGCGCGCCTTGCCGCAGCAACTCCGCCTGAATGTCACTGATGGGCAAGTCATCCAGCGCCCGGTTCTGCTGCACCGACAAGGCCGCCGCCACGCCCGCGCCCTGACCGATCACCGCGCAGCAGGCCATATTGCGGGTGGCCGCATGCGCCACCTTATGCCCCGCCGTGGCACGGCCCGAAATCAGCAGGTTTTTTATGCCTTTGGGCAGCAGGTTACGATAGGGCACTTCAAAATAACGCCCGGTGGTTGGCAAAATGAGAATGCCATAGCCATCAATAAATTCAGGGAAAATCCCGATACTGTCCTCAAACCGCCCCTGCTCGCGCACATCCAGCTCGCCCATGGCATAGACCGTATCCACCTTGCGGGTGTCGCGAATGCCAAGGCTCATGCCAAAGTTTCTCAGGCGCGCATTCTCACAGCCCGGCAGGAAACGTTTGAGCGCCTCAATCGCCAGCATGGTCTGGCGGCGGCCTTCGATCTCACCCTGAGTGAGGCTGTCCGGATCAGTGCCGTCAATCCCATCGAGATGAATGAGGTTCATATAGGTCAGCTCGCCTGTGTCATGCATCGCCCCCCAGGTGCCTGCGATGGTGTTCAGATGGGGCGGGATCAGCCCGGCCTCGATGGCCTGCGCAAAGGGTTTGTAGAGGAAAGGGGAGAACATCTGATCCTCTTTGCCGGAGGTTTCGATGTTCCACTCCCCACCGCCGCCCCAATCAGCATAGGTCTGCGGATCGGCCTTGATGCCTTCCATGAAGGCGCTTTTGTCAACACCCGCGAGGTGGAACATCACCGAGGCCGCCATCAGATCTTCGCGCGGGGCCATCCGGCACGGCGCGCCAGCACGATGGGCCACATCCGCATCCCCGGTGGCGTCGATCACCACTTTGGCCAAAAGTGCCTCCCGCCCCGCCTTGGACTCGGTGATGATGCCTTTGATCTCATCGCCTTCCATGATCGGCGCCACAAAGGCGCGGTGTAGCATCGGGTGAATGCCGGCCTTCTGCACCATCTGATCTGCCACCAGTTTGAAGCCTTCGCTGTCAATCTCATAGCTCAGCGACTGGCTTTCGGGCACCGCCGCGCCGGCCTCCTTGGCGGCATCCTCAAACTCCTTGGGAATGCCCATGCTTTCGACCGTCTGTTCATGACGATACCAATGCATGCCCTCCACACCCACCACGGTGATATTGCCGCCAAAGCAGCCAAACCGCTCCACGAGGGTCACCTCAACGCCAGCACGCGCCGCAGCAAGTGCCGCAGACAGTCCGCCGGGGCCAGAGCCCACAACAAGCACATCGGTTTCATGGATCACATCTATCTGGCGGGCGGGTTCAGTAATTGTTTTCATAAGCGGCATGCTTTGCCGCATTGCCTGATCAGGTCAACAATTTTTTGAACCATCATTCAGGAATTGCCAAACCCAGACAGATCTCGCCCTGTCAGATCGGCCATTGCGCCCCCACACCCCATCATGCCAAGATCACGCCATGGTGCAAAAAGATCCCTCTCTCAATGTGCTGGGCACAGCCTTGACAGCCTGCTCGCGGGAACCCCTCACCGGGTTCTTTCGTGATGGGCACTGCAATACCTGTGCCGAGGATCAGGGCAGCCACACGGTCTGCGCTGTCATGACGGCAGAGTTTCTGGCCTATTCGAAATATGTGGGCAACGATCTGTCCACCCCGCGCCCGGAATTTAACTTCGCTGGGCTCAAGCCCGGAGATCAATGGTGCCTCTGCGCCGCACGGTTCCTGCAGGCGCATGACGAAGGCTGCGCCCCCAAAGTCAATCTGGATGCCACCCACCAGCGTGCGGTCGATATCGTGCCGCTGCATATCCTGCGACAACACGCCCAAGACTGATCTGACCGGACTGATATATTGACCTTTGCCCGTGGTCAGGATCAACTGCCACCCGAGCAAGCCAACGCATATGCCGCGCCAGTTCCATCCACTCCAAAACAATAGTGAGGCACCCCATGGGCTATATTGCCATGAACCGGTTCAAAATTGCGCCGGGCCGCGAGGCGGATTTTGAAGAGGTCTGGAAATCACGTGAGAGCCGTCTGAAAGAACTCAAGGGCTTTCGCGAATTCCGACTTTTGAAGGGCCCGCAAAACGAAGATCACACGCTCTATTCCAGCCATGTGCTCTGGGACAGCCGGGAAGACTTTGAGGCTTGGACCAAGTCCGAACAATTCCGCGATGCCCATCGCAACGCAGGCAAAAGCAAAACCGAAGGCGTCGTTGTTGGACCGCCAAATTTCGAAGGCTTTGAAACGGTTCTGCACGAAAGCTGAAACACCCAGTTTGAACCCGATCGCAAAGGCGCCCACCGTGGCGCCTTTGTACATGTGGCGGGTTCAAACCCTGCAAAATACACGCCTACCGATAGTGACCCAAAGTCAGAAAACGCGAATAAGAAGAACTTACGCAAAGTCATGCCCTTGGGTGACGCAACTACCCCCAAGCCCTACTGTTGACCGAATACCGTTACGTCAAAAAACCTTCTCTCGGGAGTTGAGGAGCTTTCACGGGAGGACAACATGGCTCTTTTTGAGTACCGCGGCCAGGATGGCCAGCATTTGGTGCAGGATTCACTGGACCTGATCAACTATGCCTATCATGGGCTTTTTGAGGGAGAGCGCGAACGCTATGAGGAGGATGGCTATATCGCGCTCAGCCTGGTGGAAACAGGTTTGGGTATTCTGACGGGGGGCGATGCCGTTGAGCGCAACAATGCCGCCGTCGCAGATGTCGAAGCGGCGGGCTGGACCGTGCTGACCGCAGAGGATCTTGGTCTGCCCTCTGATCGCACAGACGCGTTCCACACCTTCAACGGCCGCACGCCGCAGTTGCAGAACGCTCAGGCGGATGTGCTCGCGCAATATGACGAAAACGGCAATATGACCCAGATCGGGTTTGTCATTCGTGGCACCTCCGGACCGCTGGACAATGTGGTGCTCGATACCGTTGGCGATGCGCTCGATTATCTCGAATTTCTGACACGCAATCCCAACTATACCATTGATGCTTTCTCCGATGTGCTGGAGGCTGTGCGCGATCTGGCCATTGCCAACGGGCTGGATGCCTCTGACGTTCTGATCACCGGGCACTCGCTGGGTGGCGGCGCCACCACCAATCTGGCGGAAAACAGCGACACCTTCCTTGATGGGTTCTTTGTGGATGCCAACTACATTGGCGTGGCCACGCATTATGTGCCTGAAGACGGCAGCTCCGTTCTGGACAATGGTGCCGAAATTCTGAGCTTTGATTTTGAAAATGATCCCGTTGGGGCCGCCATTGCCAATGGCCTGCCCAATCTGCTGGGCAATGACACCAACTTCGAATTCAGCACTGACAATATTGTGGTCTTCAACGATCTCTATGACACCGCAGCCTTTGCGGGCGGGGGCGAGGTGATCAACCTGCTCACATGGACTGCACACCTCGACCATGTCTATCTCAATGCCTTCCAGCAGCTGATCCAATCCGAGTTCTATCAGGAAATGACCCGTGACAGCCTGATCATCGTGGCGGATCTGTCTGATGCCCGTCGCGGCGACACATGGGTCGAAGACATTGATCTGGCACTCGCAAACACCGGTCACTTTGGCGATGGGGCCTATATCATTGGCTCCGATTTTGATGACCGTCTGCGCGGCAACAATGACGACGACACCATCGAAGGCTTTACCGGTGATGACTGGATCGTTGGTCGTGGCGGCGATGACAGGCTGCTGGGCGGCGCAGGCAACGACCGTCTGGAAGGCGGATGGGGCGACGACAGGCTCACCGATGGCAGCGGCAGCGATGTGCTCGAAGGCGGCTGGGGCGAAGATGTCTTTGTGTTTATGCGTGATGGCGACCGCGACGAAATCACGGACTTCAACGAAGGCACGGATCTCATCGACATCTCCGCATGGGGCGTACAGTCAGCGGATGAACTCTCCATGCGGCGCACAGGCTGGGGCGAGGTGACCATCACCTATGAAGATGAAACCCTTGTGGTGGACTCTTCTGGCCTGCTGCCGTGGCTCTCGCTGGAAAACAACGACTTTATCTTTGCCTAAGGGCACCTATCGTTGGAAAAACAACACAAAGGGCGCCTCACCGGGGCGCCCTGCTTTATGCCCGGCAAATGTTATGTCGCGCCCGTCGCATCCGCCAGAAGATCGTCCAGAAACAGGCTCATCAGCTGCGCCCGCCCACTGACCCCCGCTTTGCGGTAGATCGCATTGCACTGCGCCTTCACCGTGCCCTCAGAGGTCTGACGCAGCTGCGCAATCTCTTGGATGGACAGCCCCTTGATGGAAAACAGCGCCACATCCCGCTCCGCCGGAGTCAACTGCCATGTGGCAAAACTTGCCTCCATATGATCCCGAAACGCCAATTGCACCTGCGCCAGACTGGCCTCCGCCCGCGCCCGTGCGCGCACCGCCTGACGCCAGGCAATCGCGCCAAGTCCCGCGCCCAGCAAAAGGCCCAGCGCGGCACCGATTTCCAGCAATTCGCGAATATGCCAGGCCACGGGCGCACTGCGCACGCCCACAAGCGTCAAAACGATGTCCGCCAGAAAGAACATCGCGCAGAGACTCTGCAACAGCAGCAGCCCAACAAGTACCCAGGGAGACTTCAAAAATCCGCCTCCGGCCCCGCACAAGAGACAGGCAAGACGTCAATAGTCACGTGAATGGTCTCCGTGCCCGCCGCCTGTGCCGCCGCCATCCCAGCCGCCATGATCCCCGCCACGGTCACCACCGTGCCCCCCGCCATGATTTTCGCTATGATCGCCACCATGGCCTCCGCCATGGTCATCAGGCCCATCATTCCAGCCGCCACCGGTGTCGCTGTCATCCCAGCCACCTCCGGTGCCTTCGTCACTCCAGCCACCGCCGTCGTTCCAGCCGCCATTGTCACCGCCCCAGCCACCGGGATCGCTGGTGTCATCATAGTCTGGAACATCTTCGACACCGACGTCCCCTACGACTCCGCCCTCATGCCAGCCCCCTGGATCATGATCAGGCCTGCGGTCATCAAAGGTATCCGTCATTGTGCCATCTATGACTTCCGGACGATCCGGTCGCCGCTCCTCGCGATCCCGGTCCTGCCCCCCAAGCACGGTATCCTCGTCGTCGTCATCCCAATAATCCCGCAGAATTTCGCCCGTCCGCGGATTCACAATGATCTCACGCTCCACCGTGCCGCGCTGCGCCTCGATCCGCGCGCGTCCCAGCCAGGTGCGGCTGATCTCAATATCGGAATATCCCTGCCCCCGAAGATGTCGCGCAATGGCCTCAATACGCGATTCAGCATAGCCCGCGCCAGCCGAGGCCAATGCAAGCGACACACCAATAGCGAAAATCCAGGTTTGCTGTTTCATATCAACTTTCTAAATAGGCCGGCGTTGAGGGGCCAACGCCGGCCCACCGAAAACAACGGTGATTTACCATCATGTAATTGAACCGTGAGTGGATGGCAAAACACAAGTCACACTGGGGGGGGCACCCGTCCCGTTGTTCTCAGTATCTCTTTACGCCGCTGCATTGTGGTCATCGTCATCATCGTCCGGATCCGCAGCGCAGGTTTCGCCGCGCTGCACAATGCGCTCTTGTGGCTCATGTGCCTTGGAGCTGTCCGCGTGGTCACCATATTTACAAGCCTCCTCCAACTGCATTTCCTGAACCGGGTCCGCCGCCGCAAGGTAAACAGTCTCCTCAGGCTGTCCGGACTTGCGCCCCACAATTTTCAAACCGCCGTCCTCAATCGCCACCTGCACCTCAATGTACCCGCGTGCCAGCATGGAGGCTTTGATCTTCTCGGCCAATTCACTTGTGTCCATCTGTACCCCCAATCCCATTGCGATCACGGAGGAGGTCAAAAGAATGCGGCTCATCGGGTTCTCCTTTGGTCTTCCCACACAGTTTTGCGTGCGGCTCCTCCCATCTCTGCGCCACAATGCAGCAACACCATCGGCCAGCGGTTTACATTTGAGGGCTTGGCCCTTGGGTTTAGGCGCTTAAACTCAGGTTTATGCGCACTCAGAGCACAAACCGCGGTGCCTTTTTATCTGCCCCACCGCGACCATGACCGGCCCGTTCACCGCTGACCGTCAGATAGTGCCGACGTGTGCTCTGCCCTGAGGCACGCGCCAAGATGTTCACACCCTGATCGGACACGACATACTCAACATCGCAGTAGCCCTGCGTCTGCATCGAGGCCACAACGCGTTTTGCAATCTCCTCCCACCCCTGAGAAAGGGTCTGTCGAATGCGCGTCGCCTTTGGCTTTCTCATCTTCGCGGTCATCTGCATCTCCTCTGTTCCTGAATGGTGCCACCGCCCGCAGACTGCGGCTGTTGATGACCCAAAGCTAACACTCTGCCCCAACGTCAATTGATGTTACAAAGTCTAAAATTCCCCCCTTTAGGATAGGTGCCTGCCCAAAAGAAAAGAGCGCCCCGAAGGACGCTCTGTTCGCACTCAAAGATCACATCGCTCAATCGGCGCTGCGGCCTTCGGTGTCTGACATGTCAAAGCCAAGATGACGCGCTACGGTCTGCACGTCCTTGTCGCCACGGCCACACATGTTCATCACAATGATATGATCCTTGGGCAGATCGCCTGCGATTTTCATCACATGGGCCAGCGCATGGCTGGGCTCCAGCGCCGGGATGATGCCCTCCATCGCACAGGAGAACTGGAACGCCTCAAGCGCCTCTTTGTCTGTGATGGAAACATACTGCGCACGCTTCGTATCATGCAGCCAGCTGTGCTCAGGCCCGATGCCCGGATAATCCAGACCAGCAGAAATGGAATATCCCTCAAGGATCTGACCATCGTCATCCTGCAACAGATAGGTGCGGTTGCCATGCAGTACGCCGGGGCGACCGCCAGTCAGGGAGGCGCAATGCTCCATCTTCTCATCCACGCCACGGCCACCGGCCTCAACACCAATGATGTTGACCTCTTTGTCATCAAGGAATGGATAGAACAGGCCCATCGCGTTGGAACCACCCCCAATGGCCGCAATCACGGTATCGGGCAAACGACCTTCGCCTTCCTGCTCGGCAAGCTGCCAGCGCACCTCTTTGCCGATGATGGATTGGAAATCCCGCACCATCGCCGGATAGGGGTGTGGGCCAGCCACAGTCCCGATGCAGTAAAAGGTATCGCGCACATTGGTCACCCAGTCGCGCAGCGCGTCATTCATCGCATCCTTCAGCGTGCCACGACCAGAGGTCACCGGCACCACTTCCGCGCCCAAAAGGCGCATGCGGAACACATTTGGCGCCTGACGCTGCACATCATGCGCGCCCATGTAAACCACACATTTAAGGCCAAACTTCGCGCAAACAGTCGCCGTCGCCACACCGTGCTGACCAGCGCCGGTTTCTGCGATGATGCGGGTTTTGCCCATGCGGCGCGCCAGAATAATCTGCCCCAGCACGTTGTTCACCTTATGCGCGCCGGTGTGGTTCAGCTCGTCACGCTTCAAATAGATTTTCGCGCCACCCAACTCTTCGGTGATGCGGGACGCAAAATACAGCGGGCTTGGGCGGCCCACATAGTGTTTCCACAGATCATCCATCTCCGCCCAGAAGGTCGGATCATCCTTGGCCTTTTCGTATTCCGCTTCCAGATCAAGGATCAGCGGCATCAAGGTCTCGCTCACAAAGCGCCCACCAAAATCGCCGAACCGGCCATTTTCATCAGGGCCGGTCATGAAGCTGTTGAAAAGATCGTTGGACATAAAGGTCTCTCCCACGGTGTTTGCATTGTTCTTAGGGGCGCGCGGCAGGTTTTGCCACCCCAATCTGTCTTGGAAAATCAGATGATCAAACAGCCATCATTGCGCCCCCTAGCCTCTACGCAGCCAATGGGGACATGGACCAATGTGGCCTCAAATTGCGGCTTTTACAGCCCGCATGAAGTCTTTAATCTTCGCAACATCCTTCACACCCGGCGCACTTTCCACCCCAGAGGAAAGATCGAGCTGGCGTGCGCCGGTCATTTTCACGGCCTGAGCCACATTATCGACCGTCAGCCCACCGGCCAGCATCCACGGCTTTGGCCAGTATTTGCGGTTGACCAGACGCCAGTCAAAAGACAAGCCATTGCCCCCCGGCAGATCAGCGTTTTTCGGTGGTTTGGCATCCACCAACAGTTGATCTGCAACCGCCCCGTAGATGTCGATTTTTTCCACATCTTGCGCATCGGCAATGCCAATCGCTTTCATCACTGGCAACCCATAGCGCGCGCGCACCTCCGCCACCCGTTCGGGGCTTTCCTGACCATGCAATTGCAGCATATCCAGCGGCACCCGCGCCACAAGATCATCCAGAAACGCGTCGTCTGCATTCACAGTCAGCGCCACTTTGGCCACACCAACAGGGGCTTCAATCGCCAGATCACGCGCCTGTGCTACACTCACGTGACGGGGGGATTTTTCAAAAAACACAAAGCCCACATAAGCTGCCCCAGCCTCTGCTGCCGCAACCACATGCGCGGGCTCCTTGAGCCCGCAAATCTTTACACGAATATCCATGGGATATGCCCTATCTGCCCCTATCTGACGGGAGCCTCAAAGCAGTGGTCAGCTGGCTTCGTCCAGAAGCACCAGAACCTCGTCTTTTTTCTCGGCCTCGCGGCCTTTCAGACGACGCACTTCACGCTTGGTCTTATGCAGCTCTTTCTCCGCCTTGGATTTGTCAGAGCGCATCCGATGCTCCCGCAGGTATTCCCAGCAGAAGCCAATCAGAATACCCGCCACAATGGCGCCGAGGATCACCAGGAAGAGCGGCAGCTCGATCACGTAGTTCACACCAAACCAATCCTCTGCCACCGCAGGCAGCAAAGTCAGCGTGACAAAATCCCGATTGGCCAAAGCAATCGAAATCAAAACGACACCAAGGGTGCCGAGAAAGGCATAGCGAATGTAGCGCATGGCTTACTTTCCGTTCAGTCGATCCCGCAACAACTTGCCCGTCTTAAAGAAAGGCACGTGTTTTTCTTCCACTTCAACCGATTCCCCCGTGCGCGGGTTACGCCCTGTGCGGGCATCCCGTTGCTTGACTGAGAATGCGCCAAACCCACGCAGTTCCACCCGATCGCCGCGGCTCATCGCTTCTGTGATCTCATCAAAGATCGTGTTCACGATGCGCTCAACGTCGCGTTGATACAGGTGTGGGTTCTCGTCTGCAATTTTCTGAATCAATTCCGAACGGATCATCGGTGTCTATCTCCCTGAGGGCGTGCAGGTCTTGTCGCAAGCATCTCCTTGACTATAGGAAGAAAGCGGCAGGACGGAAACGAATTCCCCACGCAATATGGTGGAAATCCGCTCAATTCCCAAAAAATTTGCCGGTTCCTCAGATATTTGACGCCTTTCTTCGAACACTTGGCGACAAATCACAGCCCGCAAAGCCCTTCCGTGCCGCAGAGAAGCTCTTGATTCGGAACGGAAAGCCCACCCTCCCTTGCGGCCACGTCCGCCATCAGGCCAAAGCACATCTCCCCTCAGTGCATCTTGGCCTTGATGCGCCGCACCATCCACCAGACCAGCCCCACCACAACCGGCGTAAGCGCTGCCGTCATCATCCCCTTGCTCATCCCCAATGGCGCCGCCAGCGGATAGGCCACATACCCTGCCAGCGAGACCGCATAGTAGCTGATTGCCACCACCGACAGCCCTTCAACCGTTTCCTGAAGCCGCAGAGCCAGATCCGCACGCCGGTCCATGCTTTCAAGCAACGCCTGATTTTGGGCAGAGCGCGATACGTCCACCTTGGTGCGCAACAACTGCGCCGCCCGCCCGATCCGCTCCGCCAGCGATTGTAGACGCCGTTCGCTGTGATTGACTGTCCGCATCGCCGGATCATAGCGGCGGGTCATGAATTCACTGAAGGTCTGACGCCCCTGAAAGCGCTCTTCGCGCAGTACAGTGATGCGCTGCTGCACGATGGTCTCATAGGCATGTGTCGCACCAAAGCGGAACGACGTCTCTGCAATCAGCCGCTCCACATCGCCTGACAGCTCCAAGAGCCGCTGCAAGGTGGCGGCGGCATCTCCGTCTTCGCTGCGCAGATGCCCCATCAAACGCCCGGCATCCGCCTCAAGCGCGCCCAGCGTGCCCGCAATCTCCTTGACACGAAAATACCCCAGCATCGACATGCTCTTGTATGTCTCGATCTCACACAAGCGCTGCACCACCCGGCCAATACGGCGTTTGCCAGTGCCCGGCGCCACAAACACCGCCATGTTCTGATGCCCACTCTGGCCAATCCTGAAATCCGTCGCAACAACACAAGAACGGTCCAGCACATAGTTCGCCGCCACGGCCTCCGGCATGAACCATGTGTTGATCTGTGCGACCATCTCCGCCTCATCTGGCATGGTTTCCACCCGGATCATCGCCGAGGTCACCCGCCGCCCGGGGGCCGCAGCCAGCCAATCATCCGGCAACACATCCAGATCACTTGGGTCAAACGCCCGCGCGGAGACCTGCGGCAGAAACACTGTGTAGGTCACAAACTCCGCATGTTGCTCCCATTTGAGCGTGTCCCGCCCCAGTTGGCAGGTGAAATGCGTGGCCCCCGGTTGCGGATGGGGTGCCCCAAAACGATCCAGAAGCTCAAGCAAATGTGCCCGCTGCGCGCTGCCCTCCTGCCCCACCTCAGAGGGCGCAATGCGCCAGGCCACAAACACCGCCCGGCATGGGGCCTGCAGCGTAGGAAAGGGACGCGCATGCAGCTCATTGGCCAATTTATAGCGCAAAGGGTGGTCTGTGATCGTCGACATCGGCTTCTCCTGTTGTCGCCAACCTGATCCAAGCGCTGCCAAAAGTAAATCTTTTTGTTATTTTTCAATATGTTGACTGAATACCACGGCATACATTCCTGCTGTGCGACATAAAATTCAGAATATACAGCATGCGTTGCGCGTCAGCGCGGGCGATACGCCGACCCCGAACAGGTCGCCCCCTCAACTGTGTCCAATACAGACGCGTTGCATTGCGCATGATGAGACAGCTCGACAGCCGCGCCCGGCTTTTTGGGGAAGGGCTCAATCGCATAGCCAAGACTGCCGGACGGATCATAGGGGCCATAGGGCCATGTTTTAAACGCGGCAATGTAAATGCGATGCTGATAGGGCGCTTTGCCCTGTGCAGCAGGCTCCTCAAAAAAGCGCCGCCAGGCCCCGACAACATGGTCTGACAACCCATCGCCATATGCCGAATTCGGCTTGGCCTGATGGGCCTTCACCCAGATCTGCGCCAGCTCATAGGACTGCTCCGGCGTCATGCCCACCAGCCCAACAAAACAATTACTCGCATTAAAATGGACAATCACATCCGCATCAGGCGCAACAACATCAAACCGTTCCCGCCCCCTTGACGCCGTTCCCTTTGCGACCACCTGAAACCCTGCCTGTGTCAATTTCCGCTGCACCGCATCGGGGCTGTGCAAATCACTACACGCCCGCACCGCGCGCTGCGCCAGAGCAAAACTGGCCGCATCCGCCGGGGTGTCACTGATATAGGTGGGATCCACAGGCGGGATGCTACAGGCTCCCAGCCCCAGACACAGTGCCAGCCAAAACCGCTTCATCGTCATTCAATGCCCCCAACACGCGCCACACAATCTGCGGCATCACTACATCTAAAACGTGTTTTTACCGAAAATCAAACGCCTTTCCTGCGCCCCCCTCCCGCTTTCTCACTCTCCAAATATCCCCGCCGGAGGATTCCCACGGCGCGCCGCAGATCCGCCAAAAGAAAAGGCGCCCCGACCGGAGCGCCTTTCCTGAAATCCCTGCGTGAAATGATCAGTCGATCATCGTCAGCAGCTTATCAAGGCTTGCCTTCGCATCGCCATAAAACATCCGGGTGTTCTCCTTGAAGAACAGCGGGTTCTCGATGCCCGAATACCCGGTGCCCTGCCCCCGTTTGGAGACAAACACCTGTTTCGCTTTCCAGCACTCCAGAACCGGCATGCCTGCAATCGGGCTGTTCGGATCTTCTTGCGCTGCCGGGTTCACGATGTCGTTGGAACCGATCACAATGGCCACATCCGTTTCCGGGAAGTCATCATTGATCTCATCCATCTCCAGCACGATGTCATAAGGCACCTTGGCTTCGGCCAGCAGCACGTTCATGTGGCCTGGCAGACGGCCTGCAACCGGGTGGATCGCAAAGCGCACGTTCTTGCCTTTGGCGCGCAGACGACGGGTCAGCTCCGCCACATTCTGCTGTGCCTGTGCCACCGCCATGCCGTAGCCCGGGATGATCACAACGCTGTCTGCATCATCCAGCGCTGCCGCCACACCGTCAGCCTCAATCGCGATCTGCTCGCCTTCCACTTCCATGGCCGGACCAGACGCGCCACCAAAGCCGCCCAGGATCACCGACACAAAGGAGCGGTTCATCGCCTTACACATGATGTAGGACAGGATCGCACCAGAGGAACCAACCAGCGCGCCCACAACGATCAGAAGGTCGTTGCCAAGAGAGAAACCGATCGCCGCAGCCGCCCAGCCGGAATAGCTGTTCAGCATGGAGACAACCACTGGCATGTCCGCGCCACCGATGCCCATGATCAGGTGGTAGCCGATGAAGAGCGCCGCAATGGTCAGGATCAACAGGGGCAGCAGGCTCGCCGAGTTCATGTACCAGATCAGGCACACAAGAGAGAGCGCAGCCGCACCGGCGTTCAGCATATGACCACCGGGCAGTTTTTCCGCCGCAGAGGTCACACGACCGGACAGCTTGCCATAGGCAATCACGGAGCCGGTAAAGGTCACCGCCCCAATCCAGATGCCGAGGCTCGCCTCGATCCGCAGGATGGCAATCTCAACCGCATCTTTCTTGGCCAGCAGCGCAGCAAAGCCTTCCAGAGACTTATACTCTTCCACCAGCGCTTTGGTTTCTGCCACAAGCGCCAGTTCCGCAGGCCAGACAAAGCCTTTGGGGCTGGACAGAATGCCCGCCACTTCTGGCAGCAGGGTCACAATTGCGCCCTTAAGCGCCAGAACATTGGCCAGTTCAAAGTGTGCGTTGAAACCCACAAACACAGCCGCCAGACCAACCAGCGCGTGCATGCCGGCCACCAATTCTGGCATCTGGGTCATCTCAACCTTGCTGGCCAGCTGATATCCAATCGCGCCACCGGCAATAATGAGCGGCACAGAGAGCCACCACAGACCCGCACCGGGGCCAATCAGGGTTGCACAGACCGCCAGCGCCATGCCGACAATGCCGTACCACACGGCGCGTTTTGCGCTTTCCTGACCGGACAGACCGCCCAGCGACAGGATGAAGAGGACAGCGGCAACCACATATGCCGCAGTAGTAAATCCAAGCATGATCCTCTAACTCCTTAGGATTTCTGGAACATGGCAAGCATGCGCCGTGTCACGAGGAAGCCGCCGAAGATATTGATCCCGGCCATGAAGACAGAGAGCGCCGCCAGCAGGATCACGAGGAAACTCCCCGACCCGATCTGCATCACGGCCCCCAGAATGATGATCGAGGAGATCGCGTTGGTCACCGCCATCAACGGAGTGTGTAGGCTGTGCGCCACGCCCCAGATCACCTGGAAGCCCACGAAACAGGCCAGCACAAACACGATGAAGTGCTGCATGAAGCTCGCAGGCGCCACCAGACCCAAGAGCAGGATCAAGGCCCCGCCGCCGCCCAGCAGCATCACCTGCTGTTTGGTCTGCTGTTTGAACGCCGCCACTTCGGCTGCGCGCTTTTCTTCCGGTGTCAGCTCCGGCACCACTTCTTTGGGTTTGGCCGCTATCGCCTGCACCTTCGGAGGGGGTGGTGGGAAGGTGATTTCACCTTCAAAGGTCACCGTTGCCCCACGGATCACATCATCTTCCATGTCGTGGTTGATCTGACCATCTTTCTCAGGGGTCAGGTCGGCCATCATGTGGCGGATGTTGGTGGCATAAAGGCTGGAGGACTGCGCCGCCATGCGGGATGGGAAGTCGGTGTAGCCGATGATAGTCACGCCATTGTCGGTGACAATCTTCTCATCCATCACGGTCAGCTTACAGTTGCCGCCCTTTTCCGCCGCGAGGTCCACAATCACAGAACCCGGCTTCATCGCTTCGACCATGTCTTTGGTCCAAAGCTCCGGCGCTTCGCGGTTCGGGATCAGCGCGGTGGTGATGACGATATCCACTTCTGGTGCCAGCTCGCGGAACTTCGCCAGCTGCGCTTCGCGGAATTCATCAGACTGCACAGAGGCATAGCCGCCGGTAGCCGCGCCATCCTGCTGCTCTTCCTCAAAGTCCAGATAGACAAATTCGGCGCCCATGGATTCGACCTGTTCGGCCACTTCGGGGCGCACGTCAAAGGCATAGGTGATCGCCCCCAGCGAGGTGGAAGTCCCGATCGCGGCCAGACCAGCCACACCAGCACCTACGATCAACACTTTCGCAGGTGGCACTTTGCCCGCCGCTGTCACCTGACCGGTGAAGAAACGTCCAAAGTTGTTACCGGCCTCGATCACCGCGCGATAGCCCGCGATATTGGCCATGGAGGACAGCGCATCCATCTTCTGAGCACGGGAAATACGCGGCACCATTTCCATGGCGATCACATTGGCACCCTTGGCCTTGGCCGCGTCCATGCCCGCTTCATTCCCTGCCGGGTTGAAGAAGGAGATCAGCGTCTTGTCGCTGCTCAAACGCTTCAGCTCGGTTTCATTGGGCTGACGCACCTTCGCGATGATGTCGACCTCTTTCCAAAGCGCCGCTGCGGTCTTGATGACCTCAACACCCGCTTCTTCATAAACCGCATCCGAGAACCCCGCACCGGCCCCTGCACCGCTTTCAATCGCACAGGCATAGCCGAGCTTCTGGAGCTGCTTGGCGGAATCCGGTGTCATCGCAACCCGGTTCTCTCCGTCAAACACCTCTTTTGGTGTACCTATCTTCACCTTTCTTATCCCCCTTCAGTGTCAGAGCAATAATGTTTCACGCAGACCACGCTGCACTTGCAAAATGTTTTAACGCCACCCGTGATGCTGCACAAGCAAACAGACGGCATTTGTCATATGGACGTAGCGACATCACACCCATCTGCGCACCTTTTCACAGTATCGGGCATAGTCCATCCGGAACGTCCGACGCAGGCGGTTCTCCTCAGGAATCACAAAGCGACGCTCAAGAAACCAAAGGAAAAGCGGCACCAATGGCAAAGACAGAACCGCATCCCAATAGAGAATGAGCCCCGTCAAAACCATCATATCCCCGAGATAGATCGGATTGCGGCTGCGCGAAAAGATCCCGCTTTGCACCAGCCGTGCGCTGTCATGATGCGGGTGAAAGCTTGTCTGGTGGCGGCGCATCTCCATCACGGCAAGGCTCATCAAAAGCACGCCGCCGCCGACCAGCAGACCACCCAGCAGATCCGCCCAGACAGGGCCAAAGCTCAATCCCATAGGAAAGTGTCGCACCTGCATCCAAGCAAGAAGGAGCGCGGCCACAAGCCAGACCGGCGGCACGTCAAAAAAACGCCGACTTGCGGTCTCGGTCATGCACAGGCTCCTCAACTGGCTTGCGACGCTTCGTGCGTCTAGGTCCGACGCAGGGCGCGTCCTCATTCGGTGTAGCGATGTTTTAAGACGACGCAACGGCACAATTTGCCTCAAAGGGCAAAAAGGACAGAATGTCTGCTGTTTCAGAGAAAATGAAACCAAAACAACACAATCTGTCCACGCCCTATGCCGCTGTTCTGGGCGCATCACATAAAATGACGGTGCGGCGGTTTGCAGCAGCGGCCTTGTTTGCCCTCCCCGGCCCGATACTGTCGTCTTCAAAGACACACAGGGAGATTGGATCATGTCATTGCAAGGCAAACACGCATTGGTTACCGGCGGCGGCACAGGCATTGGCCTGGCCATCGCAAAAGCACTCGCCGCAGAAGGCGCCCAAGTGACCATCACCGGGCGGCGTTTAAACGTACTGGAAGAGGCCGCCACCGAAGGTCTGCATCCGCTGGCGATGGATGTCGCTGAGGAGGCTTCCGTTGTGGAAGGAGTCGCTGCGGCGGTTGCGGCACGGGGACCGATTCAAATCTGTGTGGCCAACGCTGGCATCGCCGAAGGCCGCGCCCTGCACAAAACCGACATGGACTTCTGGCGCCATATGATGGCGATCAACATTGATGGTGTCTTCCTCACCATCCGCGAATCCCTCAAATCCATGGCGCAGACAGACTGGGGCCGGGTTATGGCCGTTTCCTCCATCGCCGGGCTGCGCGGCCTGAAAGGCGCACCGGCCTATTCCACCTCCAAACACGCCGTAAATGGCATGATCAAATCGCTGGCGGCGGATTTCGCCAATAAGCCGATCACCTTCAACTCCCTCTGCCCGGCCTATGTGGAGACGCCGATCATCAGTCAAAACATCAAAAGCATTATGGAGCGCACCGGCTGCAGCGAAGAAGAGGCGCGCCATATGATGGTCGGCGTAAACCCCCATGGCAGGCTGATCACCCCCGAAGAAGTGGCCCACGCGGCGCTGTATCTCTGTTCAGACATGGCAGATTCCGTACGCGGACAGATGGTGCAGATTTCTGGCGGAGAATTGTGACGCACAGGGGATGCAGCGGCGTCAGGCCTGTTGCATCCCTCCCCTTACAAGAGTGTCTTATTGCGCCTCAGCGTCAGCCGCACGCACACAATTGCGCCCGTCTTTCTTGGCCTGATACAACGCCCGATCCGCCGCGTTAATGATGTCCTGTAACAACGGACCATGGTCACTGAAGCTTGCAACCCCGATGGAGATGGTCACCGGAGGCAATTCGCCTGAGCCATAACGGATCTTGATTTCCTCCACAGCCCGACGCAGCTCTTCCGCGACGTCATAGGCCTCTGCGCCCGTCACATTCGGCAAGAGAACGGAAAACTCTTCGCCCCCGAACCGGCAGGGCGTGGCCCCATCAGAAAACATCTCATGCATTTTGTCGGCAATCGCCCGCAACACCATGTCACCGGCATCATGGCCGTGATTGTCATTGAAGGATTTGAACTTATCCGCATCAAAAGACAGCAATGAGAAATCGCTGCGCTTGCGCGCGGCCATGCTGGCCTCTGTGCGCATCGCTTCAAGGAAATAGCGCCGGTTGTAAAGCCGGGTCAGCGCATCACGCGTGCTTTGATCATGCAGCTCATCGCGCAGCTTCACATTGGCAATCGCAAGGCTGATGTGTTCCCCACATTGTAAGGCAAACTCATATCCCTGCCTGACCTCTGCGTCCGAAGCATTTTCTGGATAGACCACATGCATCAGACCAACGGTATCGCCATGCGCCACAATGGGCACACAGAGCGTATGCTCCACCTCACGCTGGCGCGGATGATCTTTGACGTGACTGCATTGCAGCCCGATCCCGCCGGCCTCATATCGGTATCCGCGCCCGCGGCGCAGCGCCCAGCAACTGTCCGGCGCAATATGCTCCTGCACTTCACCTCCGCCCCAGACGCAGGCCCCATCCAGCACGTCACGGGAATTGGAATAGAGATACAACTCGCCCGCCGTATCCGGCAAAAGCTTTGTCATGAACTGAGTGACCACCTCAAACAGCTCTGCAAGAGATTTGCAGCTCTGCAACCACTCATCCAGATCGCCCAGCAGTTTGGCTTCTTCACGCCATGCCTGCTCCTTTGCGAGCATCTTGAGCGCCTTTGTCTCAGCCTTTTCCGCCGCCTTCTTGGCAACGGCCAGATCTGCGGCATCTTTGCGAAACTGGGTGACATCCGTAAACGTCACGACATACCCCCCCTGCCCCAAAGGCCGCGCAAAAGAGGAAATCACTTTTCCTGAGGGCAAGCTGCGATCAAAGCTGAAGGGCTGCCCAGTTTGGAACCGCGCCTGCGCTTCTTCTTTGCTGCCCGCGGTGATGACGCCCCATTGCACGGCTTTGTCCAGAAACATCTCGCGCTTCATGCCAACAAACAGATCCGTTGGGCTGATCTCAAGCACCACAAAGATTCTCTCATTGAACATCAGACAGTTTTGATCGCTGTCCCAAACGACGATGCCCTGCTCCATCTGATTGAGCACTTCAAGCATCTGTTCTTGGCGAAAAGTATCGCAGGCACCGACCGGATCCGCGATAAAAGGTTGTCGCTGTTCTCGCATTTTGGGGCCCCATAAGTGCATCTTGATTGCTCTCTTTTGCAGCAAAAAAGTTGCGTCCGCCCTAAAAGAGAAGCCGCAAATTGGGCCAAATTTTACTTAGGATTTACCTAAGGGCAGGCACTCAACCGGCCCATTCAGAAAACATGGCCAACAGGGTGCAAACCCCCTTGGCAGCGCCAGACAAAGTGTCGAGGCATTAAGGTTTAGATTTCCTGAAATCCACCTACGCAATACCGTTGGAATACCGACGCGATACCGACGTCAAAAACAGCCCCCCAAAAACCGTTAACGCCTAAGCAGATTTGCGCACAGGTCGCGCTTCTCCCGCCTGCGCCCAAGCATGCACGGCTTCGCCAAACGCCTCAAACAAAGGCCGGCTTACCGGGTCATTGGCCGCATCCCATTCCGGATGCCACTGCACCGACATGGTAAAACCCGGCGCATCTTTGATGTAAATCGCCTCCGGCGTTTCATCGGGCGCATAACCATCAATCACCACCCGCTGCCCAGCGCGCTTAATACCCTGTCCATGAAGGGTATTGGTCATGACTTTCTGTGCCCCCATCAAACGCTGAAAAGGCCCCCCTTCACAGAAGGTTACAAGATGGCGCAGAGCAAATTTTTCTTCGAGGGATCCATCAGGTGGCATGCGGTGATTATCCCGTCCCGGCAGGTCGCGGATCTCAGGGTAGAGGCTGCCACCCATGGCGACATTCACTTCCTGAAAGCCACGGCAAATGCCCATAAAGGGCTGCCCAGTTTCCACACAAGCCCGCACCAATGGCAAGACAATCGCATCCCGCGCACGATCAAATTCCCCATGCGCCAGCGTTTCCGGCTCGCCATATTCCTCCGGGTGTACATTTGGACGCCCCCCTGTGAGCAGGAAGCCGTCGCATTTTTCCAGCAACTCCTCAACGGAGACAAACCGCGGATCCGCCGGAATTAAAAGCGGCATGCAGCCAGAAACGCCTGAAATCGCTTCGGAATTCATCGTTCCGCCGGCATGAGCCGGATATTGGTCGTTGATCAGATACTGATTGCCAATGATCCCAACAACAGGGCGCGTCATAAGAAGCCTCGTTCGTCTACTGCACAGGTTAACATAGAACCTGTGCAGTCAATGCGGAAGCCCAATCACACTTCGCCAGTCAGCCCTACAGCCTCAATGCCTGCCATTGCAGCAACAGCGTCATTATCGGAGGTATCGCCTGTCACACCCACAGCGCCAATCACGGCACCTTTTTTGTCCCGCAGCAAAACGCCGCCGGGCACGGGCACAACCTGCCCGCCGTAAACGCCATTCACCGCCGCCATGAAGTAGGCCTGCTGTTCTGCCCGCGCCATCTGAGCAGTGCCCGCCATCCCGAGCATCACAGCGCCGTAAGCTTTGCCATGCGCAATCGCAAACCGCCCTGGAGCTGCGCCGTCTTCACGCTCAAATGCCTGCACATGACCGCCCGCGTCAAGCACCACGACAGACAATGGTTTGAACTCCATTTCACGGCCTTTTTCCAAGGCCTTACGAATAATTGTTCGCGCGCGGCGAAGTGAAATCGTCATCATTTTCTCTCCCAATAAGAAAGGTCAGAGCCGTGCTCTGACCTCAAGATTTATGCTTGTGCCTTCAGCTCCAAGCGCCGCGCATGCAGCACAGGCTCCGTATAACCAGACGGTTGCACCCGCCCCTTGAACACCAGATCACAAGCGGCCTGGAAGGCAATCCCATCAAAGCCCGGCGCCATCGGCGTATAGAGCGGATCATTGGCATTTTGACGATCCACAACAGCCGCCATTTTCTGCATAGCCGCCATGACTTGCGCCTCGCTGACCACGCCCTGATGCAGCCAGTTGGCCAAACCTTGTGAGGAAATACGGCAGGTCGCGCGGTCTTCCATCAGCCCAACGTCGTTGATGTCTGGTACTTTGGAGCACCCTACGCCCTGATCGACCCAGCGGACCACATATCCCAAAATGCCCTGCGCGTTGTTTTCCACTTCGGCAGCGATCTCTTCATCAGACAGGTTCTGCCCATCCATCACCGGAACCGTCAGCAGATCATCAAGAGAGCCGCGCGCCCCGCCTGCTTTGATTTCTTCCTGCCGCGCCAGAACATCTACCTCATGGTAGTGTGTGGCATGCAATGTCGCTGCGGTCGGGGACGGCACCCAAGCACAATTGGCACCAGATTTCGGATGCCCGATTTTCTGATCCAGCATCGCGCCCATGAGATCTGGCATGGCCCACATGCCTTTGCCAATCTGGGCCTTGCCCTGAAGCCCGCACGCCAAGCCGATATCGACGTTGCGATCCTCATAAGACAAAATCCAAGGCGTTGTTTTCATTTCACCTTTACGCAAGAACGCACCCGCCTCCATTGAGGTGTGAATCTCATCACCAGTGCGGTCCAAGAAGCCCGTATTGATAAAGGCCACACGGGATTTGGCCGCGCGAATACACTCTTTCAGGTTGGCCGACGTGCGACGCTCCTCATCCATGATCCCCATTTTCACCGTGTTGCGCGGCAGGCCGAGAATATCCTCGACCTTGGTGAAGATCTCATTGGAGAACGCCACCTCTTCGGGGCCGTGCATCTTTGGCTTCACGATGTAGACCGAGCCATGAACGGAGTTTCCACTCTCTTTGTTCAGATCGTGCATCGCAATCATCACAGTCACCAGCGCATCCATCAAGCCTTCGCCGATTTCATTGCCCTCCCGATCAAGAACCGCAGGGTTGGTCATAAGATGCCCAACATTGCGTACCAGCATCAGGGAACGGCCTTTCAGAACAGTTTCCGCACCGCTCGCTGCTGTAAATGTGACGTCCTCATTCAAAACACGTGTGAAGGTCTTGCCACCTTTGCTCACCTCTTCCGCGAGATTGCCCTGCATCAGCCCAAGCCAGTTGCCATAGGCAACCACCTTGTCCTCAGCATCCACACAGGCCACGGAATCTTCGCAATCCATGATCGTGGAAAGCGCGCTTTCCAGCGTGATGTCATTGATACCGGCCTTGTCAGAAGCCCCGATATTGCCCGCACGGTCCACCTCGATGACAACGTGCAAACCATTGTTTTTAAGGAAGACTCGCGAAGGATTAGCCGCCTCTCCGGCGTGCCCCACGAAGGCGTCAACAACTTTCAGCGCCGGGACCATCTGACCGTTCTCAACAGAGAGACCTTTGACATCGCGCCAAGAGCCGTCGGCCAAAGGCAGCGTTTTATCAAGGAAGTCACGGCCCCAAGCGATCACGCGGTCCCCACGGGCCGCATCATATCCACCAGCGGTAGGCAAATCGCCCATGGCATCGGTGCCATAAAGCGCATCATAAAGACTGCCCCAGCGCGCATTCGCAGCGTTCAGAGCAAAACGTGCATTCGTAATAGGTACGACCAGTTGAGGCCCAGGAAGCTGTGCAATCTCGGGATCCACATTTGCTGTCTCGATGGAAAAATCTTCGCCTTCTGGAACCAGATAGCCAATCTCTTCCAAAAAGGCCTTATAGGCTGCAGCATCATGAGGCTGCCCTTTGCGCGAAAGATGCCAGCCATCAATTCTTTGCTGCAACTCTTCCCGCTTTGCCAAAAATGCGCGATTTTTAGGACCAAAATCATGCGCCAGCTCAGACAGTCCTGCCCAGAATTGCTCCTCCGTCACGCCAGTCCCCGGAAGGGCCTGATTGACAACAAAGTCATAGAGCTCCTGTGCGATTTGCAAACCGTTTTGCGCAACACGATCAGTCATTGTGGCTCTCCCTTTCCACTGGATACATTTCTCAATTAGAGCATGAGTTTCCGATAGGCAACAAAATTGGTTATCTTTTTTTACCAAAGGGATTTTCAAAAATATTCATAAATTAAGCGCAAGCTTCTTGCTTTCCAATCCAATCCTTTAAGCCCTTGCAGGCGCCGCAGGAAATCTTAAACCAATAGGGCATTCAGGATGGAGAGACCGATGAAAGATGCCGCCCCGCAGACGATCTATCTCAAGGATTACACACCTTTTGGTTACATCGTCGAGCATGTGGACCTGACGTTCAAGTTACACCCCACAGCCACGCGCGTGCTTTCCAAAATCCGGTTCACCCCCGATACATCGACCTCGGACAAGATGTTTTTCCTTCACGGCGAACAGCTTAAACTCATCTCAGCCAAAATCGACGGACAGGAGATCTCCCCTTCATACGTAGAGGGCGGCTTGCAGGCAGACGTGCCCGACACAGCCTTCACTTGGGAGGCCGAAGTGGAAATCAACCCTGAAGCCAACACAGCTCTTGAAGGTCTCTACATGTCCAATGGCATGTATTGCACTCAATGTGAGGCAGAGGGATTTCGTAAAATCACATTCTACCCCGACCGGCCGGACGTCATGTCCGTTTTTGATGTCCGGATCGAGGCAGACGCCGACAATACCCCTGTCATGCTGTCAAACGGCAACGGGGTAAGCAAAGGCGAAGGCTTTGCCACTTGGTCAGATCCTTGGCCCAAACCGGCTTATCTCTTCGCTCTCGTGGCAGGTAACCTGATTGCGCATACTGACCAGTTTACAACCAAGTCTGGAACTGAAGTTGATCTGGCCATCTGGGTGCGTCCGGGAGACGAGGGCAAATGCGCCTTTGGCATGGAAGCCCTGAAAAAATCCATGACATGGGATGAAGAGGTCTATGGGCGTGAGTATGATCTGGATGAATTCAACATCGTCGCTGTGGATGACTTCAATATGGGGGCGATGGAGAACAAGGGCTTGAACATCTTCAACAGCTCCTGCGTGCTCGCCTCTCCAGAAACAGCAACCGACGGCAATTTTGAGCGGATCGAAGCGATCATTGCACATGAGTACTTCCACAACTGGACCGGCAACCGGATCACATGCCGCGATTGGTTCCAGCTCTGCCTGAAAGAAGGACTCACAGTGTTTCGCGATGCGCAGTTCACGGCGGACATGCGCTCAGAACCGGTCAAGCGGATCGATGATGTGATCGCACTGCGGGCACGTCAGTTCCCTGAAGATCAAGGCCCTCTTTCTCATGCGGTACGGCCGGAAAGCTTTCAGGAAATCAACAACTTTTACACGGCAACCATCTACGAAAAGGGCGCCGAAGTGATCGGCATGCTCAAAACACTCGTAGGAGACGCCGCCTATGCCAAGGCGCTGGACCTCTATTTTGAGCGTCATGATGGTCAGGCCTGCACGATTGAGGACTGGATCAAAGCCTTCGAAGACACCACTGGTCGCGATCTCACACAGTTCAAACTCTGGTATTCCCAGTCTGGAACACCCGAAGTGACGGTGCGCGAAGAATATAACGGCGAGACCTTCACGCTGCATCTCAGCCAAAAGAGCGCACCCACGCCGGGTCAGGATGAAAAACACCCTCAGGTCATCCCTGTTGCCATTGGTCTGCTCAATACTGATGGCGAAGAAGTGCAACCAACAATGGCTCTGGAATTAAACAAAGCCGAACAAAGTTTCTCATTTGAAGGGCATACGACCCGGCCAATCGCATCTGTCCTCCGCGGATTTTCGGCACCGGTGATCCTGAAACAAGACATAGACAATACCAGACGCGCCTTTTTGCTGGCCCATGACACAGACCCCTTCAATCGCTGGGAGGCAGGGCGCGATCTTGCACGAGACAGCCTGTTGGGCGCCATCTTAGAAGGAGCGCCACACAACGCCGCCTACCTTGATGGGCTAAAAGCCCTTCTGTGTGATGAGACTCTGGATCCCGCTTACCGCGCTCTGATGCTTGGGCAGCCCTCACAATCCGAACTGGCAGGGGTTATCCACAAAATGGGCCAAATCCCAGATCCTGCCGCGATTCACACCGCAAGCGAAGCGCTGCGCGACGCCAAAGCGCGAGCTTTTGCGGATATGCTCCCAGATCTCTACGCAAAAAATCAGGTTGAAGGCCCCTTCAGCCCTGAAGCAGGCCCCGCCGGAAAACGCAGCCTCGCCAATGCCGCGCTGGCGCTTGTAACGCGCCTCGACGGAGGGGCAACGGCCTCTCAGCAATACGCACATGCCGACAATATGACATTGCAGCTGGCTGCGCTCAGCGCCTTGATTGACGCAGGCAAAGGCGCAAGCGCGCTACAAGCCTTCTATGATCAGTGGCAGTCCGACCGCTTGGTCATGGACAAATGGTTCTCGCTGCAAGTGATGCATGCCAAACCTGCAGACTCTGCAACCGTTGCCCGCACCCTCACCCAACATGCTGATTTTGAAATGAAAAATCCCAATCGATTCCGTTCTGTCATGGGTATTCTGGCCATGAACCATGCCGGTTTCCATCATCAAAGCGGCGCAGCCTATGCCCTTCTCGCAGATTGGCTGATCAAGCTGGACCCGGTGAACCCACAGACGACAGCGCGCATGTGCAGTGCCTTCCAAACCTGGAAACGCTACGATGCCCACCGCCAGTCGCTCATAAAAGAACAACTGGAACGCATCGCCACTCAAAGCAACCTCAGCCGGGACACATCAGAAATGGTTGGGCGCATCCTTGATGCATAGATCTGAGGAAAGACAATGACCCGCGCACTGCAACACACAACCTACGGGCGCAACCGTCGGAGTATTGCCGTTGTGCTCCTGTTTGCATTCGGCATTTCGGCGCTTTTGGTAGCAGGGCTGCACTGGGTCATTGTCCTCCTTGTATCTCTCCTTGCGGTGCCGTCTTTGGTAGATGTTCTCTTCAACCCGGTAACGCATTTTTCTATCGACGATGACAGCCTGCATTGGAAAAACGTCACACAAGAGGCGAACATTGCGTTCCATAACATCCGCGCGGTGCAGACCGTCACACGTTTGAACGTAGCTTTTCGCGTGACGCTAGAGATGGGCGATGGCGGAAAAGTACGGATTCCACAAGATGTTTTACCTCCACGCGCTGATTTTGAAGCGGCGATGGCAGCACATGATATTCCTGTGATGCACGAGAGACTGAAAATTATCTGACCACAATTTGTGGCTGCATCGACCCAATCGTGACCGCATGATTTCAACTTGGTGCCCTTTTTTAGCCTGAAAGCTCCAACAGAATGGCTGGAGTGACAGGACGGGAGTCGAGATGAAGCTGTTTTCCAGATACCGCACCAAGGGGCCGCACGCGCCTGCTGTGAGCGCAATCGCACCTCCTGCACTGCGCAAACTCGGCAAAGTTTTCTCTCAATCCAGTTCTAGCATCTCCGTAGGCCAGACTTCGGAGGGAAACAAAACCTACCGTGATTTGCTCAGTCGTCTGCAAATTCCGATCAACGCGGAAACGCCCGATCAGATCGAAAGTGCTCAGGTGCGTGACCGCGGCCAGTTTCTGGCGCGTCAGGAAAGGTGGGAAGAACTCGAAGATCTGATCCGAACCCATGATCAAAACAGAGCCGCAACTGCGACGGGCACACCCCTGGCGGAACTCATGTTGTTTGGCGCACGCTCAGATGTCGTACGCGCCGCAGAACATGCCCTTCTCCACGGACGCCCTGCTAAGGACGCCGATTTCTTCGCTGGCATCGAGGCCATGGAGTACCTGCTAGAGGAACACCCAGACAGCTACCCAATTGCTTTGGTAGTCGCGCATATGCATATTGACGTCGGCTGGGCTTGGCGCGGGGCCTCGGCCAAAGAAGATGTGCGCGAAATCAACAGAGAAGCTTTTGAGGCCCACTTTGAGCGTGCCACAAACATCCTGAAAAGATTTTGCCCAAAGGAACGCCACTCCCCAGCCCTCTCTGCGGCCCGCTGCGCGCTTTTGCCCGGCGAAGCCCAGCCTCTCAACACGCTGTGTCGCGAGTTTGAATCGCTCATTGCGCTGGATCCATTCAACCCTCGGCACATGCGCGCGCTTGGCAACTATCTGTTGCCACGTTGGTATGGTGACTTTCCGCAACTGGACCTGCAAGCCCGCCGTATCGCCGCACAAACATATGATGTCTGGGGCGCTGGTGCCTATGCTTGGGTGTGGTTTGACGCCCTATTGGTCGACCCACGTGGGTTGGAAACCCTTGAAATAGAATATTTTGTCGATGGGGTCACCGACGCATTGCAGCGCAGCGGGGATCAACATTCCGCCAACCTCATGGCGGCACATCTTTATCGATGTTGGCAACATGCTCGTGCGCAACACAGTGCTGATGGGCTGCGGGCAGATCTGCCTCCCGCATTACGTCAGGGCTTTGAAATGGTGGTTCGAGATCACCTGCGCGAAATTCATCCCCTGATATGGGGCCATGCTGAAATCGGCTTTGAAAACACCTCTCGTGTGATCTCAAAAGAACGCCTTTCAGCCAAAGGGCGCGACATTGCGCTGCAAGCGGTGGCCATGCCGTTCATGAGCGGCCTTCAGGCTGGGCAAACGGTCTATTTCACACCCGAAGGCATCACTCAGGTGAACCCATAGGCCACTGACCTCTTGCTCCTCATGTCTGGCTGGCCTAGAACGCAGATCAGCCAGATATCTAAGGAGCGTGAGCGATGCTCGACCTGACATATGAGACCCCCAAACCCAAAGTGATCGCGGGTGCCAAACATGACTGGGAATTGGTCATTGGCATGGAGGTCCACGCGCAGGTTTCTTCCAATGCGAAGCTGTTTTCCGGCGCCTCAACCGCTTTTGGTGCCGAACCCAACTCCAACGTAGCCTTCGTGGACAGTGCCATGCCGGGCATGCTGCCTGTCATCAACGAATACTGCGTGGAGCAAGCAGTGCGCACAGGCCTTGGCCTGAATGCCGAGATTCACCTGAAATCCGCCTTTGACCGCAAGAACTATTTCTACCCGGATCTGCCGCAGGGCTACCAGATTTCCCAGCTTTATGAACCCATTGTGGGCGAGGGCGAAATCCTTGTGGATATGGGCCCCGGTGTGGCGCGTTTGGTGCGTGTTGAGCGCATCCACTTGGAGCAGGATGCCGGCAAATCTGTGCACGACATGGATCCAAACATGTCCTTCGTGGACCTGAACCGCACTGGTGTGGCGCTGATGGAAATCGTGAGCCGCCCTGACATTCGTGGGCCAGAAGAGGCCGCCGCATATGTCACCAAGATGCGTCAGATCCTGCGCTATCTGGGCACCTGTGACGGCAACATGCAGAACGGCAACCTGCGTGCGGACGTGAACGTCTCCATCTGCCGTCCGGGCCAGTATGAGAAGTACATGGAAACACAGGACTTCTCACATCTCGGCACCCGCTGCGAAATCAAGAACATGAACTCCATGCGCTTTATTCAGGCGGCGATCGAATATGAAGCCCGTCGTCAGATCGCGATTGTTGAGGCTGGTGGCACCGTCGATCAAGAGACCCGTCTCTATGATCCGGACAAGAACGAAACCCGCTCCATGCGCTCCAAAGAAGAAGCGCATGATTATCGCTACTTCCCGGATCCCGATCTGCTGCCACTGGAGATCGAACAAGGCTGGGTGGACGATATTGCCAAGACCTTGCCAGAGCTGCCGGATCAGAAAAAGTCACGCTTTATCAAAGACTACGGCGTGACCGAATATGATGCTTCGGTGCTGACGGCTGAGGTTGATCTGGCTGACTACTTTGAAGCCTCTGTGGGTAAAGGTGACGGCAAGAAGACCGCAAACTGGGTGATCAACGAAGTGCTGGGCCGCGCCAATAAGGCCGAAGTGCGCCCGCAAGAACTGGTCGCACCTGAAGCCAACGCCGCCATTCTTGCCATGGTCGCCTCTGACGAAATCAGCACCAAGATCGCCAAAGACGTGCTTGAGATCCACATCGAGACCAAAGACGATCCCGCTAAGATCGTTGAAGAAAAAGGCCTCAAGCAGGTGACCGACACCGGCGCAATCGAAGCCGCTCTTGATGAGATCATCGCGGCCAATCCGGCGCAGGTGGAAAAGGCGAAACAGAACCCGAAACTGGCGGGCTGGTTTGTGGGTCAGGTGATGAAAGCCACCGGCGGCAAGGCCAACCCAAAGGCTGTTAACCAATTGGTGGCGCAGAAACTGAACGGCTAAACGCTGCGTCGGTATCGCGTCGGTATCGCAGCCATAACGCGTCGGTGTAAAAACCGGCGCGTTTTGCGTTTTAAATCGTTAACAGCCCAACAGCGTGCCCCCTGCAACGGCCCATGGCATCCGCGCCCTTACCGCCGCCTAAGTTGGCCCATTTTCAGAGAGCCGATGGCGTAACGCCAAAATTGCTTCGCGCACAGAGAGCGGCACCAACGCGTCATAAGCATGCACCGCATAAATCGGAACCGGTGCGGGATTATGAGCAGAGCACACTCTGACCAGCCTCCCTCCTGCAAGGTCTTCGGCAACCGCAAGATCCGGCAGCAAAGCCACCCCCATCCCTTCTCTGGCCATGGCCAGAACCGCGTCGACCGTGTTGCCGCGCAAGTTGGGCACAAATCGCAGATCGCCCCTTATCTCACTGTCGCAGGCAAACGTAACAGTGGCGGGCTCACGCATATGAGCCACATAAGGCAGTTGCTGAATCCAGTCCGTAAACTCTGCTGCTGAAGGCGATGGGCCGGTTTCCAGCAATTCGGGAGCCACACAGAGAGTATCGCACAAGGCGCCCACCCGTTGCGCTTTCAGGCTGCTGTCGGGCAGGTCGCCAACAGTCAGTGCCAGATCAATGCCTCCTGCCACCAGATCCAGACGGGCATCATCGGCGATCACACGCGGCTGCAGAGACGAGAATCGCCTGAGCATCTGCGCCAGTGCAGGCGCCACAACCGGCGCGATAAGCGCATGCGGCGCTGTAATCACAAACGGCCCTTTGGGCGTGGCGCCATAGGCCTCCATCTCTGTGCGAGCGCTGTGTGACAAAGCCACAATATCTTTGCATCGCTGATAATAGCGCTCACCAGCGGGAGTCAGAGTGAAACGGCGTGTTGTTCTGATGGCCAGTTTGACGCCGAGTGTGTCTTCCAGATGTTTGAGATTTTGACTGACCGCCGATTTTGCCACCCCCAGAGCGTCTGCCGCACCAGTGATTGACCCCGCTTCGACAATGGCAAGAAAGGACATCGGCAGAGGCGACAGCATATTCAATTGTTCTCCAAAACTGAACTTATACTTCATACTATGCCTATTTTTCACACCAATCAAACGATCTAGATCATGGCGCAGAACATGAAGATTGGAGCACCATGATGAAATTCCTCCCCACCCTCTCGCTTCTGGGCGCTTTGACGATGAGCATCGCAGCACCTGCTTTTGCTCAAGACGCGGAGACCCGTGCCGCAGACGAATTTGCCCTAAGCACAGCCGTGGCCACCGCCAGCCGCGCCTGGCGCGATGCGTTCAATGCCGGAGACGCAACCGCGGCCGCCGCACTTTATGAAGAAGACGCCATCATGGTCGCCAAGCCCTTTGGCACCTTTGAAGGCCGCGACGCCATTCAAGCCTTTTGGCAAAACCTGATTGAAAATGGCTATGACGATATCGTCTATACACAGACCACAACACAAGTTGTGGACCAGTCACTGAATGCCGCACAGGTGTCCGCGCAGTGGCGTATGAACAAAGCGCATGGGATTATCACCAATGAACTCTGGGTGATGCAGCCAGATGGCACCGCATTGCTGCGCGAAGACCACTTCGAAGTCGCTCCGTAAACTTAGCCGCGTCGGGACAATCACACACGCCCCAAAAGTAAAAAGGCCCGCAGGAGCAAACCTGCGGGCCTTTTAAAATCACTGATCCTGTATCAGCGTTTTTTCTTTTTGAATTTGAAACCGCCAAACTCTTCATCCAGCAGGTCGCAGGCGTGTTGAACATCAGCTTCACATGCTTGGGTGAGGTAGACCTCAGCTTGGTCTTTGTCTTTGGCAATACCTTCGCCAAACAGGTATTGATACCCTGCGGCATAGCAGCCGCGAATATGGCCTTTGTCACAAGACAGCACAAACAGATCCAGCGCTTTGGCATAGTCCTGCACCACGCCTGCGGCATCCCGATAGAGCCACGCCAGATTGTTGCAGGCCAGCCCATCGTCCTTTTCACATGAGCTTTCATACAGCACATGGGCCTTTTGATGGTCCCGCTCCACGCCTTTCGCATTGGAATAAGCATCTCCCAGATTGGTACAAGCGTAGACATGCCCTTTGTCACAAGCGGTCTGGAAGTAAGTGAAGGCGCGCGACAGATCTTCTTCGACGCCACGCGCAAGACCATAGGCCAATCCTGCATTGTAGCAGCCAACGGTATTGTCACGCTCACAAGCGATTTCCGAATAATGGGCCGACTTGGCCAAGTCTTCTTCTACACCGATGGCAAGCGCATAAGCGCTGCCGAGCTTACCACACCCAAGCCCAGAGCCGGCTTCACAGCTGCGTTCAAAATACTTGACCGCCTGTTTGGTATCTTTCGCAGTGACTTCGCCATTTTCAAGCAGGATCCCGGCAAAGGCACAGCTTTCCGCATCAAACCCGTAGCGCCCTTCGCAAGCCTGCATATACATGCTGAGCGCAAGACGACCGTTTTTGATCCCCGCCTCCCCATACTCGTAAATCAGACCCAATGCGCGGCAACTGGCCCATTCTTCGCTGTCACAGGCATAGGAATGCAACAGGGCTGCCTGCCTGTCGTCCCGCGCAACGCCCTGTCCTTTTTCCGTTAAAAAACCCAGTTTGGAGCAGGCATAAGACATGCCGTCGCCATAACAGGCTCTGTCGTAGAGCTGTGCCGCGACATCATAGGCTTGTGAGACGCCGCGTCCTTCCTCGTGAAGCACGCCCAGATAGGCACAGCCAGCCGCATCACCACCATCACAGGACAGCTGATAAAAATGCGCCGCCTGCGCGTCATCTGCAACAACACCCCGCGCAAGCTCGTGCATGCGCCCAACCGACACACAGGACCAGGTCTCACCGGCCTCACAACCGACAGCATAATATTGCGCGGCGCGTGTGAGATCCACCTCCACTCCGCGGGCGCGTTCATACATATATCCCGCGTCTGCACAGCTTGGCTCAAACCCGGCCTCGCAGGCCTTTACGTAAAGTTCCGCTGCTTTGGTTTCATCCCAGGAAACGCCCTCACCACCATAGTAAAGGTGCCCAAGTTGATAGCAGCTTTCTGCGGTGCCTGCATCGCAGGCCTCTGTGAGCGCGACGACCTCTGGTGCAGGGGCTTCGTCCTGTGCAGCCGCCGGCAGAGCCGCCCAAGAGGCTGCCAACGAAATCGCGGCAACCGATATGGCAGAGGAAGGTGAAAAGAATAGTGTTTTCATATGAGTACTCCGAATGCACTCAGGCAGTTACGGCAGTTTTATGTGAGTCTCAAGCACGTCGCCTTTGGACTTTGGTCGCCCTGTAGTGGGGGCGCAGCTAAGCAAAGCTCCCCTAGGTAACTCCAAGCGTTGTCCCTCTGGATCTCTCTTGAACTCAGAAAGCGGCATTGCCATAAAAAAGGGCGGCCAACAGGAGTGCCCAATGACCTATGACGCCCCTTTTTTATCCAAGCCCATGGCTGTCGAAGCGCAATGGCTTGACTACAATGGGCATTTGAACATGGCGTTTTATAATGTGCTTTTTGATCGCGGCGTGGATCAAGTCTATGCGCCACTGGGTTTGGGGCCAGAGTACCGTGACCGCACGGGGCACACGACATTTTCGGCGGAATTTCACGTCTGCTACATTCGGGAACTCCATTTGGGTGATCAGGTCCGAGCCAGCTTTCAACTGCTGGATCACGGCCCAAAGAGCTTTCACTTCTATCAAGAACTGCGCCATGTGGACGGCTGGTTGGCCGCAACCGGCGAAGGGATCGGCTTGCACATTGATCAAAGCGGTCCGCGGGTGGCGGCCATGCCAGCAGAAATCCAAACGCAATTTAACATTATGGCTCAGACCCATAGCGGCTTGCCGCGCCCAGAGAGGGTGGGACGCCCAATGGGGCTGCGCAAACCACTAGACGCGCTGACACGCGCATGAGACTGTGCCACGCATGGCGGATTTGATCGATATAATACAAGAACGCAAAGAACTGCCGCGCTTCTTAGAGCGCGACGGGCTGATTGGCATTGAACTTGGCGTGGCCGGGGGCTGGTATTCCAAGCGCCTGATGGAAACCGGTTTGTTCAAAGAGCTTTATGGGGTGGATCTGTACGGCGATCATCATGACACCGAAGAATACATAAAAGCCCTTCATAATGTCGGTATGGGCAAACCTTACTGGCTTTTGCGGATGAGCTTTGACGAGGCCCTGAGTGCTTTCCCGGATGAGTATTTTGATTTTGTGTACATCGATGGCTATGCACACACCGGGGAAGAGCGCGGCAAGACCATGTTTGACTGGTTCGCCAAGGTGAAAGTCGGTGGTATGATTGCCGGCCATGACTATCACAAAAAATGGCCACTGGTGCAGATCAGCGTCGACGCGCTGGCGGAGGAGTTACAACAGCCTGTGATGCGCACCGCGCTTTCCAAGAAACGGGATCCGCAGGATAAATTCCCCAGTTGGGCCATGTTCAAGGAAGATGCAAAAACACCCGCGTACCCGGATCGATTGCGCCTGCTTCCAAAGAAACTGCGTGGATAAAAATGGCGACCCAACGTATTTGCGCAAGCGATATTTGAAAATGGCGCATGACACGCCGTGGTGCTTTAAAGTCTGGACGAAGAGTTATGACATTTGAATACAAAGTGATCCCCTCCCCCACCCGCGGCTTAAAAGCAAAGGGGGTGAAAGGACCCGATGGGCGGTTTGCCCATGCGCTGGAACACCAGATGAACATGCTGGCGGCGGAGGGCTGGGAGTTTGTTCGGGCCGAAACATTGCCCAACGAAGAACGCAGCGGGCTCACCGGATCCGCCACCACATATCGCTCCGTGTTGGTCTTTCGTCGCAACAAAACAGATGAGGTTGCCGTATTTCACCCGGAGCGAATCCCCGCAACATCACGCGCTGTGCCCGCTACGCCACCGGTTGTCACCCCTGAGGCAGACATGCCTGTCTCGGACCAAGAAGCAGATGCGCCTGCTGCAAACGACGAGTATGAAGAAATGTCTGAGGAGGTCTCCGCAACAGAGGTGTCCGTATCCCCTCCGTCGGACCGACCATAGTGCTAGGGCGTGTCAATATCCAAAGCCAATGCATGGATACGGGACAGCACTTCTGCGCCCAGCGCGGCATGTACGGCACGGTGCCGTGTAATCCGGGACTGACCCGCAAAGGCGTTAGCACGAATCCGCACATTGAAATGGCTTTCCCCGCCTGAAGGCGCGCCTGCATGTCCAGCATGGCTGGCGCTATCATCCTGCACATCAAGTTCCACCGGGGAAAAGGCCTCTGCCAACTTTTTGTGAATTTCCTGTGCAACGCTCATTTTTCTGACTCCGACCTCTTCAATCTGGCGCGCTTTAGGGTAAACTCTCTGCTCCGAGT
Organism: Shimia marina; assembly: GCF_001458175.1. GTDB lineage: Bacteria > Pseudomonadota > Alphaproteobacteria > Rhodobacterales > Rhodobacteraceae > Shimia > Shimia marina. The sequence goes on along the minus strand of NZ_CYPW01000024.1, from coordinate 177,107 downwards.
CGAATAGGTGCGTGAATGACAAAATCTGATCCCTTCGGTTTTGATATGTCGGTGAAATCGGCGAAGAAGAAGAACCCGCGCGGGCGCCGTGGCATGACAGGCGCGTCAGAAACCTCTACGCGCGAATGTGAACACCCCGGATGTACCGAGGCTGGCCAGTACCGTGCGCCACGCGCGCCGGATGTGCTGGATGAGTTCAAATGGTTCTGCAAAGACCATGTGAGGGAATATAACCTCAAGTGGAACTTCTTTGACGGCAAGACCGAAGCCGAGTTGAACGCGCAAAACTCCAAAGACAAAGTCTGGGAGCGCGAGACAAAAAAATTCACCGATCCAGAAGCCCGTGCATGGGCCCGTCTGGGCATTGAAGATCCTCATCAGGTTCTGGGGGGCAATGCCACACAGAACCCAGGTAAAAACGGGGGGGCCTCCAAACGCCTGCCACCGACGGAACGTCGGGCCATAGAAATCCTTGAAGCCAAGGACAGCTGGACCAAAGCAGAAGTGCGCAAGGCTTATAAAAAGCTCATCAAAGTGCTGCACCCTGATATGAACGGTGGTGATCGCAGCCAGGAAGATCAGCTTCAAGAGGTGGTCTGGGCCTGGGACCAGATCAAAGAAAGCCGCAACTTCAAGTGATGTCGCGGATTTAGGGGCGCAATATTGCCCCTGAGGCTTTCTGACTGACAGTTTTATAAAGCCGCGCGGTTTTGAGTGGACCGCGCGCTTTTGTATTCCGGCACAGGCCGCACTTGATTTGACACGGTAAATCAGCACATTTTGCGCTATGGGTCATGACAGTCCAAAACATCTTGCCGCAATTGTGCGCGACTTTGCCTCTTATCTGATCGCCGAAGGCCATCAGCAGGCGGATGTATTTCAAGGCACCCTTCTTTCTCTGACGGAGATTTCAGAACCAGAGGCGATGGCCCCGATCGCAGAGTTGGGTCGTGTTTTTGACAATGGCGCCGCGCTGACCGGTGATGACCTCATCGGCATTCGTTGGGGGCTGAACAGACGTTTTGTTCAGCTCGGCCTTGTGGGCTACCTCGGACGTTCCTCTATGGATGTCAAAAACATGCTGCTGAACATCGCGCGCTACAGACAGGTGTTTTCGGACCCGATTGATTTTGACGTAAGCCAATTGGAAATCACCGGCGCCTTTATGTGGAGCTACAATTTGCCGCCGCGCATCAACCTGAGCCGCTTCGTTGAAGCTCAAACAGCACAGGTCATCGGCGGTCTCAACCTTGTGGTGCCACGTCAGTTGAAACCCAAACTGATCGAATTTGAGCATTTCCGCAGCGCGCGCGCCGGTGACGTCCAAAGTCTGTTTCACTGTCCGGTCAGCTTTGGGCATACGGCCAATCGCATTGTGTTTCATCAAGCGGACCTTGATCTGCCCCTAAGCACTGCCGACGCAGGATTACAGGCGGTCTTGCAGCGGCACTGTGAGCTGGTTTTGGCCAATCGCCCCAAAGATCGCCCCGATATTCAGGTGAAGGTTGAAAAGGCCATTGTCGATCGCATTGCCCAAGGGCAGGCCACCGTGGGCGTCATCGCAAAAGATCTGGGCATGAGCGCCCGAACGCTGGCACGACGTCTGGGCGACGTCGGCACGACATATCAATCCATTCTCTCCAATTTACGACGCGCATTGGCCGAACGCTACCTCTCTGACCACAGCCTGTCGCAAAGCGAAATTGCTTATATGTTGGGCTACTCTGATGTCAGCTCCTTTGCGACCGCATTTAAACGATGGACCGGTCATTCTCCGGGCGAGCAACGCCACACGCGCTCCTGACGCCAAACAACTTGGCAAATTTCCTCAAAACCTTGGCACGTTTCCCTAAGGCGGGACTGACCAGCGCCCCTATGTCCTTTGCGAAGGCGCGCGACCAATTATGCCGCCTTCCACAGGACCGCATTTGAATAGGATTTGGAGGCAACATGAGTCTGGTTGGATTTGTTTTTGTAATTGGCTTTTTTACCGTGATGCTCCGCCAGAGATCGCCCATGCTGCAACCGCTCACAGAAGTGCGCGCGCCATGTAGCGAAAGGGCATAAGGCGGTGAGCAGGATTATTCTAATCGATCCGGACAGGGACTGTCTGAGCCTTTTGCAATTGCAGTTGGAAGCGGAGGGACATGTGGTCCGCACACATGTAGATCCGGACACAGCCTTGCCTGACGTGGCGCGTCAGATGCCAGATCTGGTGATCATGGAAACGCGCTTCGCCAAGATGGACGGTCTTGCCGTCTTTGACCGCTTACGGGACGGCTTTCGGGTGCCCGTGATGATCACAAGCGCAACAAGCAGCGACAGTGAAGAGGCCATGTATCTGCGCCTGGGCGCATCCGACTATCTGGCAAAACCCTTTGCCAGAAAGGTCATGTCCGCCCGCGTTGCTGCGGCGCTGCGCGTGGGGTTTGTCTCCTTGGAGGCCGATGACGCGACACAGGTTTTGCAGCGCGGTCTGCTGAGGCTCGACAAGCTCAGACATCTTGCCTCCTGGGACGGCAAGGACGTGATGCTGACCGCTTCGGAATTCAATGTGCTGTGGATCATCGCGCAACGTCCCGGACATGTTTTCAGCCGCGCGGCCATTCTGGATCAGGCCCACGGTGGCGATGCGGACGTTACAGACCGCAGCATTGACAGTCAGGTGAAGCGCATTCGCCGCAAGCTGCGCGACGTTGCGCCAGAGTTCAACGCGATCCAGACCCTCTACGGGCTTGGCTATCGCTTTACGGAACCCTCAAGCGAGGTTGCCGCTTAAACCGCAAGCTCGCGGATGGGGCCCTCCCCTTTGCGGGAGGGTCAGGTCTCCCGATGTTTCTGGGCACATCGCCCCCCGCTCAGGTCTTCGGGAGACCTGGCAAATGCCCCAAGCCTGTCTGAAACACATGAAGGGGCCATCCGTCGCCTTCGCTCTCATCTCCGGTGGCACAGAAATTCAATCTATACCCCCGCATAGGCGCGCGGGTGGGCGTTTGACGACAACGCCGCGTCTTTTGCGTGGTTTCGCTTGTGATCTGTTTGGAATTGATGCACCAAAGGCCGGTAGATTTGGGCCGCCCTCATCGCGCGGCTTGTAGAAGGACGATGGACATGGCCAACGGCACTATGGAAAGCAACGCAAAGCCCACCGAAGACATTGATCTGCGTGATGTGTTTGGCATCGACAGCGATATGAAAATCAAGGGTTTTGAAGAGCGCACCGACCGTGTGCCGGAAATCGACCCGACCTATAAATTTGACCCCGAAACCACGCTGGCCATCCTTGCTGGCTTTGGTCACAACCGCCGGGTGATGATTCAGGGCTATCACGGCACCGGTAAATCGACCCACATCGAACAGGTGGCCGCGCGCCTGAACTGGCCCTGTGTGCGCGTCAACCTGGACAGCCACATCAGCCGGATCGACCTGATCGGGAAAGACGCTATCAAACTGCGCGATGGCAAACAGGTGACAGAATTCCACGAAGGCATTCTGCCTTGGGCCCTGCGCAACCCGACGGCCATTGTGTTTGACGAATATGATGCAGGCCGCGCCGACGTGATGTTTGTCATTCAGCGGGTTCTGGAAACCGATGGCAAGCTGACCCTGCTGGACCAAAACGAAGTGATCACGCCCAATCCCTATTTCCGCCTGTTTGCCACGGCCAACACCGTGGGCCTCGGGGATACCACCGGGCTGTATCACGGCACGCAGCAGATCAACCAAGCGCAGATGGACCGCTGGTCTCTGGTGGCGACGCTGAACTACCTCAGCCACGATGCCGAAGCCGCGATCATCCTGTCCAAAGCGCCGCATTACAACACCGCGGAAGGCCGCAAAATTGTAAACCAGATGGTGACTGTGGCAGATCTGACCCGGACAGCTTTCATGAACGGCGATCTCTCAACCGTGATGAGCCCACGGACCGTGATCAACTGGGCGGCCAACGCGGAAATCTTCCGCAATGTGGGCTATGCTTTCCGCCTGAGCTTCCTGAACAAATGTGACGAGCTGGAACGCCAGACTGTGGCAGAGTTCTACCAGCGCTGCTTTGACGAAGAGCTGCCGGAAAGCGCTGCAAACGTGAGCTTGGGTTAAACAACAGCCTTGTCCGGCGGCAACGCCGGGCAGTGCCCGACCGCCCCCATGGGCGGGCACTTCGTTTTCCGCCCGCGGTCGGGCGCCGCCCTCTCATGAAGGAAGGCTGGACAAAGACCACTTTGGGCGGGAAACTCATTCTATGGACTGGGTGCGATCATGAAAAAACCAAGCGACAACCCCGCTGATCCGTTCAAGAAGGCCCTGGCTGAGGCCACCAAAGTGATGGCCAACGATCCGGAATTGTCGGTCTCTTACACGGTGGACCCGTCTGGTGTTTCTGGCGATGCAATGCGCCTGCCACAGGTGAGCCGCCGCATGAGCCGCGATGAGGTGCTTTTGGCACGGGGCACGGCAGATGCGCTGGCGCTGCAGCGCAAGTATCACGATGACGCAACCCACATGCGCTATGCGCCCGGACAGGGCATTGCGCGCGATCTTTATGAGGCCATGGAAACCGCGCGCTGCGAAGCCATGGGCGCGCGTGACATGCCCGGTACAGCCTCCAACATTGACGTGAAGATCAGCCACGACGCCGCCGGCCGTGGCTATGCGGACATGACCTCCACAGAGCAGGCCCCCCTTGCGGTGGCAGCAGGCTATCTGATCCGGCATCTGGCCACAGGCCGCGACCTGCCACCAGCAGCTGCCAATGTGATGGACCTCTGGCGCGGCTACATCGAGCAAAGCGCCGGAGAACATTTGGGGGACCTTCAAGGTCTGCTCGACGATCAACAGGCCTTTGCGAAATTTGCCCGACAGATCATTGATGATCTGGGCTATGGCGATCAGCTTGGGGATGATCCTGACGATCTTGATGATCAACAGGATGACGCTGAGCCAGAATCCGAAGAACAGGATGATCCCGATAGCAGCGGCGAAGACCAAAGCGAAGAAGAGGACACCGAAGCCAATCCTGAGCAGTCTCAGGAAGAGCAACAGGACATGTCCGAAGCGCAGGTCACCATGGATGACATGGCCGACGACGAGATGTCCG
>NZ_CYPW01000024.1:85211-171919 GCF_001458175.1 Shimia marina | reverse complement strand
AAATTGCCGCTGAAGATCTGGCAGAACCTGTAGAGCTGGAACGGCTGCGCGCCTATCTGGACCAGCAACTGGAACCGCTGAAAGGGGCCGTGAGCCGTCTGGCCAACCGCCTGCAACGCCGTCTTCAGGCCCAGCAGAACCGCAGTTGGGAGTTTGATCTTGAGGAAGGCACGCTGGATGCGGGTCGTCTGGCGCGGGTGGTGGCCAACCCCACCACGCCATTAAGCTTCAAGATGGAACACGACACAGAATTCCGCGACACAGTGGTGACCCTGCTGCTGGACAACTCAGGCTCCATGCGTGGCCGTCCGATTTCGATCGCGGCCATCTGTGCCGACGTTCTGGCCCGCACGCTGGAACGCTGCAACGTGAAGGTGGAAATCCTCGGTTTTACAACACGCGCCTGGAAAGGCGGTCTTGCACGCGAGAAATGGCTCAATGACGGGCGTCCGCAACAGCCAGGACGTCTGAATGATCTGCGCCATATCATCTACAAACAGGCGGATGCCCCTTGGCGGCGTGTGCGGCCAAATCTTGGCCTGATGATGAAAGAAGGGCTTCTGAAAGAAAACATCGACGGTGAGGCGCTGGAATGGGCGCACCGCCGCATGATGATGCGGCCCGAACAGCGCAAGATCCTGATGGTGATTTCCGATGGCGCGCCGGTGGATGACAGCACGCTTTCCGTGAACCCCGCCAACTATCTGGAAAAGCACCTGCGGGATGTGATTGCCATGGTGGAAAAGCGCAAGATGGTGGAACTGCTCGCCATCGGTATTGGCCATGATGTGACACGCTACTACGACCGCGCGGTCACAATCACGGATGTGGAACAATTGGCCGGCGCCATGACCGAACAGCTTGCGGCCCTGTTTGACAGCGACCCGCGGGCACGCGCGCGCGTCATGGGCATGCGCAAGGCAGGCTGACATTGACCGGCGAGAGGGGCCAGCCCCTCTTGCCTGTGCGACCTACACCCGAGTTATCATCACTTCGGGCCTGTCATGCTCAGTGGCGCACCCGCTTTGACCCTATATTTTCCCCGTTTGAGGAGATTTATGATGTTTCAGGATTTTGAAGTCACCGCCCGCCCCGAACAGGGGCCTGCGCGACTGAAAGCCCTGCGTAGCAAGCTGAGCGAAGCGGGGGTTGATGGTTTTCTGGTGCCCCGCGCGGATGCCCATCAAGGAGAATATGTTGCGCCACGTGACGACAGGCTGGCCTGGCTCACGGGCTTCACCGGCTCTGCGGGCTTCTGTGTGGTACTACAAGACAAGGCCGGCGTCTTTGTTGACGGGCGCTATCGCACACAGGTGAAAGAGCAGGTTGCGGACTGCTATACCCCCGTGGATTGGCCGGATGTCTTGCCGGGCCCATGGATCGTTAAACACCTTGGTGCGGGCACTGTGGGCTTTGACCCTTGGCTCTACACCATTGGACAGCTTGAAGCCCTGCAGCAGGCTGTTGTCGGCACCGGCATTGAATTTATTCCAATGGCCAACCCCGTGGATGCCATCTGGGAAGATCAGCCCGCCCCTCCAATGGCCCCGGTCAAGGCCCATCCGACCTCTGTCGCGGGTGAAGCACATGGGGACAAGCGGGCGCGTCTGGCCGCTGATTTGCATGCCAAAGGCGAGACGGGCGCAGTGATTACCCTGCCTGACAGCATTGCATGGCTGCTCAACATTCGTGGCGCGGACATTCCCCGCAATCCGCTGGCACATGGCTTTGCCATTCTGAATGCCGACGCTTCGGTCGATCTTTTCATGGCCGAGAGCAAACTGGAGGCGGTGAAAGAACATCTGGGTGGCGCGGTGCGCGTACACAGCCCCGATGCCTTTATTTCCCACCTCGCGCAGCTTGACGGGGTTGTGCGTCTGGACAAAGCCAGCGCGCCGATCGCCGTTCAGGCCGCCGTTGCGAAAAGTGATGCGCAGATGTCTTACGGGCAAGACCCCTGTGTGATGCCCAAGGCGCGCAAGAATGCCGCTGAAATTGCCGGCATGGCCGAAGCCCATCTGCGAGATGGCGCCGCGGTCACAAGCTTTCTGAGCTGGTTTGAGACACAGGACAAAACAGCCCTGACCGAAATTGATGTGGTCAAAAAGCTGGAAGAATGCCGCCGCGCCACCAATGCGCTGCTGGACATCAGCTTTGAAACCATCGCTGGCACTGGCCCCAATGGGGCGATCATGCACTACCGCGTGACCGAAGAAACCAATCGTCCACTGGCCGAGGGCGATCTCATGGTGCTCGACAGTGGTGGCCAATATGCCGATGGCACAACCGACATCACCCGCACCTTGTCTGTGGGTGATGTGAGCGACGAGGCCAAAGTTGCCTTCACCCGCGTGTTGCAGGGCATGATTGCCGTGACCCGTATGCGCTTCCCCAAAGGTGTGGCTGGATGCCATATCGAAGCGATTGGTCGCTTGCCTCTGTGGATGGCCGGGCAGGATTTTGATCATGGTCTGGGGCATGGTGTGGGGGCCTATCTCTGTGTGCATGAAGGCCCGCAGCGGCTTGCGCGGATCAGCGACACCCCGCTGGAGCCCGGCATGATCCTGTCAAATGAGCCCGGATATTATCGCCCCGGCGCATTTGGGATTCGGCTGGAGAACCTGATTGTGGTGGAAGAAGCCCCCGATTTGCCCGGTGGCGACGATCATCGTGCCATGCTTCAGTTCCGCACTTTGACATATGCTCCGATTGCGCGTGAAATGATCGTTGTGGACATGTTGAGCCCAGACGAGCGGGATTGGCTGAACGCTTATCATGCGACGTGTCGTCAGGTTTTGTCGCAGCGACTCGCGCCAGAAGACAAACTATGGTTGGATGCAGCCACCGCAGCCCTCTAGATATGACGGCGCGTCGGGACAAGATGCCGCAAAGTGCACCGCAGCGGGTGACATTTTTGTGTCACGCTCTGCGGATATCAACGCCGCACAACGGTAAGGGGACCAAAAATGAGCAGTAAAATCACCATTCGCAAGGCTGAAGGCAATTGGGTTGTCCGCGCAGGCGGCGCGATTCTCGGCGAAAGCACAAATGCTCTGGAACTGAGTGAGGGCGATATGGCCCCTGTGATCTATTTTCCGCGCAGCGATATTGCCACGGCTTTCCTTGATGACAGCGACAAGCGCACCCACTGCCCTCTCAAAGGGGATGCGTCCTATTTTTCGATTGTCACCAAGAGCCAGACCATCAAAGATTCTGCCTGGAGCTATGAAGACCCCATCGCAGATGTGGCGCGCATCAAGGACCATCTGGCGTTTCACACCTCTGATCTGGTGACCGTTGAACGCGTCTAATTGCGCAGGCTTCGACTTGGCGGGGCCTTGCTCCTTCCTAGGTATCGGTTTCTGGTATGATGCGCGTTTCCATTGAAAACCTGTCATTTGCATGGCCTGGTCAAGCACGGCCCGTGCTCAACATTGATGTGTTTTCTTTGGAGGCGGGCGAACGCGTCCTGTTGCAAGGCCCAAGTGGCAGTGGCAAATCAAGCCTGCTGTCCGCGATTTCAGGCGTGGTCGATCTGCCAAAGTCCACGGTAAAGGTTGTGGGCCAGGACATGGGCGCACTCACGCCACAGGCCCGCGATAGATTTCGCGCAAACCACATCGGGATGATTTTTCAGGGGTTCAATCTGATCCCATGGATGACAGCAGAGGAAAATGTCTGCCTGCCGCTCAAATTCTCAAAACGTCGCAAGGCGCAACTCAACAAACCAGCAGAGCAGGTTGCACAGGGGCTGATGGCTGCACTGGGGCTGCCAGAGCCGCTTTGGCAGAGGTGTTCAAGCGCCCAGTTGAGCGTCGGACAACAACAGCGTGTTGCGGTGGCACGGGCGCTCATGGGTGCGCCCGAACTTATCTTGGCGGATGAACCAACCAGCGCTTTGGACGAGCTTGCAAAACACAGCTTCCTCGATGTCATGATGGCACAGGTTGCCAAAACAGGCGCAAGCCTGTTGATGGTGAGCCATGACACAACGCTGGCCCCGCATTTTGATCGCGTTGTACAGCTGTCTGACATCAACAAATTTCCTCAGCGCGAGGCGGAGTGATGCTGAAGATTGCCTATCAAAGCCTGTGGAACCGCCGGTTTATCGCCGCGCTGACACTCTGCGCCTTGGCTTTGAGTGTGGCCTTGATGCTCGGCGTGGAACGCCTGCGCGACAGTGCCCGTCAGTCCTTTGCCAATGCGGCTTCCGGCGTCGATCTGATTGTCGCACCGAGGGGCAATGACGTTCAGATCCTGATGGCAACGGTCTTTGGAGTGGGCTCCACCGGATCCGGGATGAGCTGGCACAGCCTGCAGGAGCTGCGCAGTTTGCCAGCTGTTGCCTGGGCCGTTCCCCTGATGATGGGCGACAACCACCGGGGCCACCCTGTGATCGGCACCGAAGCAAGCTATTTTGTGCATTTTCGACACAGCAACAAACAGCCGCTCACCTTTGCCAGCGGTGCCGCCTTTGCAGATCCAGATGAGGCTGTCATTGGCGCGGAACTGCAAAAACGTTTTGGCTATGAGGTCGGCACAAAAATCGTGAACGCCCATGGCGTGGGGGCCGTGGCCTTTGACATGCATGACGACGCGCCCTTCACCGTTGCAGGCGTTTTGGCCCCCACAGGCACAGCTGTGGATCGCATGGTGTTTGTGTCGCTGGAAGGCTTTGAGGCCCTGCATGCCCCGCGCGCGCCTCTTCTGGCGGATCCGTTGGCCCGTTTGGGCACGGACAAACCGGCGGGGGAAGCGTCCGCAGCCACGTTGCAGTGGCAAGACACTCCGGCGCAAGCCTCTGGCGATGAGGAAGCCCCTACATTTGTCCCTCAGCAACTCAACGGCGTCTATGTGGGGCTTCAAAATCGAAGCGCGGTCTTGGCCGTGCAGCGTCATCTGGCAACCTACGAGACAGAAGCCTTGAGTGCGGTTATGCCCAATGTGGCGCTCTTGCAGCTTTGGTCGATCACCGGCACCGCCGAGCAGGCCCTGCGCGTGATGGCCGCAGCCGTGGCGCTGGCGGGGATGATTGGCATGGTCGTGATGCTGTCTGCCGCATTGGAAACTCGGCGACGTGAATTTGCCATTTTGCGATCCGTCGGGGCAACGCCTCTGCATGTGTTCGGCCTGATCGTGCTGGAGGCGGCTTTGCTGACGCTCTTGGCGCTGGTCTTGGGGCTGTGCCTTTTGTGGGCATCCACATTGGCAGCCAATCCCATCGTGTTTGATCAGTTCGGCTTTAGAATGCAGATGGACTTTTTCGCACAAGGCGACTTAAAGCGGCTCATCGCGATATTTTGTTTTGGCATGCTGGCCAGCCTTCTGCCAGCGTGGCGCATGTACCGCATGACGCTGGCGGATGGTTTGACCACACGGCTCTGACAGCATTGATGCGGAAACAACAGATGAGTTTTAGGATGCAAATGACCTCGTTTCTGATGCCCGCAGCCGGAGTTTTGAGCCTTGTGGTGATCGGCACAGCCGCCTTGGCGCAAACGCGCAATATCGGCTGGGACGAGCTGTCTGGGCCCACGACACCCATTGAAAATCCGTTTGAAACGCTCTCAAATGCGCAAATGGACCGGCTGGCGCAATTGTTGCGGCTGGACATGCTCGCAACGGAAGATGGCGACACAGAGGCCGCCACACAGGCCAAGGTTATGCGTGGGGAATTCACCGCAGAAGGCATTGATGCGGATTTCCTATTTGCTGAACGGTTGCGGATTATGGCGCAGCTACAGGCGGAATCCACTGCCTCAAATCCTGAGATCATTGGCGAGAGTATCCGCCTGCCCGGCTACCTGTTGCCACTGGAAATGGAGGGGGAGAAGGCGGTGGAGTTCCTGCTGGTGCCCACCGTGGGGGCCTGTATTCACACGCCCCCCCCACCGGCCAATCAGATCGTCCGTGTCAGCTATCCAGATGGCTTTCCCGCAGAAGGCTTTTATACGCCGATCTGGATCACGGGGGCCCTTGAAGAGGAGCTCGTGCGCCAATCGCTCTTTATGGTGGATGGCGACACGGAGGTTGATGTGACCTACCAGATGAAGGCAGAGACTGTAGAGCTTTACGAATATTAACCGCTCAGGAATGTTCCTCTGCGGCCGTCTCCGCCAGCGCCTTGTTATAGGCACGCAGCGCATCCACATGAAAGACCGCCCCAAGCAGGACGGGGGGCTCTCCCTCGTTACCAAGCCGTACCACAGGCAGATAGGCCGCATTTAAGGTCTCAAACAGAGGCATCGCGCCTTCCAATGTGGCATTGCGATCCAGATACTGCCCTTCTGAGATCATCTCCCAACACAGGTCTTCCTGTGCAGCGCGGGGGTGATCGGGACGGCGCATGATCTTTGTCACATTAAACATGGCCAAAAGGTAGGCCTGCGGGCCCGCTGCAATATGCACATTGCGGCGCTCCAGCTGCGTCAGGAAGAACGATCCATCCACAAGGCGCGAACTGAGCGCAGTGGAAATCGACACGGCCACCATCACGGCGAGACCGGTTTGCCAGTCTCCTGTCATCTCAAACACGATCAAAGTGGTGGAGATTGGCGCGCCCAGAACCGCCGCCGCAACGGCCCCCAGCCCCGCAAGCGCATAGAGCGTGGTGGTTCCTGAGACATTTGGAAAAATGGCCGTCGCGATCATGCCAAAGGCAAGCCCTGTCAGAGCCCCGACCATGAGCGCGGGAGAGAACACGCCGCCGCCCATGCGCCCGGCCATCGTGACTGACACGGCAATCACCTTCAGAACCGCAAACACCATCGCCTCATGGAGCAGCAGATTTCCTGTGAGTGCGGCGGAGGTGGTTTCATACCCCACACCAATAATATGCGGGAACCAGATCGCCATTGCGCCAAGCAGCAGCCCTGAGATTGCCGGGCGCAGCCAGCGTGGGATGCGCAGATCTTCCTGCAAGTGGTTGGCCATATCCTCGGCCCAGAAGATCGTCCACATCAGCGCGACAGCGACCATGCCACAGAGGCCACCAAGGATCAGGAAGGCCGGAAGCTCATGATAAAACTGCAGCGCTGTGCCGGTGTTTAAGGTGAATTCCGTGACATCTCCAAACTCAAGCCGGTTGATCACGGTTCCCGCCACAGAGGCGATCACAATGGGCGCAAAGGCATGGACCGCAAAGTGGCGCAGCACCACTTCAAGCGCAAAAAGCGCGCCCGCGATCGGTGCATTAAACGAGGCAGACACCGCCGCCGCCACAGCACAGCCCAGAAGATCGCGCCCGGTGATGCCGTCTGCGCGGATCTTGTCACTGACCCAGCTGGCAATCACGCCAGCCATATGCACAACAGGACCCTCACGCCCGGTCGAGCCCCCAGAGCTGAGCGTGATCAGAGAGGCAAAAGCAGAGGCGATCCCGGCTTTCCGTTCCACCCGCCCGTCATAGAGCGCGGCCCCCTCAATCACATCCGCGACGGAACGCACGCGCCCATCCGGCGTAAATCGGTTCAGAATGAGGCCCACGAGCAAACCGCCAACGGCCGGGATCACCAAAAGCCAATACCAAGGCAGCGTGTTGGCAAAGCTGTGCAGCATATTGATGTCTTCGGCGCCGTAGAGCGTGGATTGCAGAAAATGGATCCCCTTGCGAAACAGCAGGGCCGCAAATCCCGCCGCAATCCCGATGCACAGGGCAATGATCCAAAACTGAAACTGGCTGGGGCCTTTGTTGAGCAGCACCTTCCAGCCACCTCGGCAGGTGTTGGCCGCGTCTTGCGCGCTTTCCGCCAAAAATGAGCCAACCGACTTCGCCATGAGAGTGTATTTTCTCCGGGTGGGGCACCAAAGGGTGATCTTCTTCGATCTAGTCCGTTTTTAGGTGTAGCGCAAAGGCGTAAGCAGAGCGTTTCACAGCAAAGTGGCGCAGCGTGTGCAAGACAGCACGCCTCGCGCCCAGAAGTGCAGATGACGATCAGGTCAAAAGCGACTTGGCGGCGGCGCGCGCTTCTTTTGTGATGGTGTCACCGGAAATCATCCGAGCCACCTCATCGACGCGCTCTTTCTGATCCAGAGGCACAACCCGGCTCAGGGTCTGGTCGTTTTTCACGGATTTCTCCACGCGCCAATGATGCGCGCCCAAAGCCGCCACCTGTGGCGAATGCGTCACCACAAGCACCTGACCGCCCTCGGCAAGAACTTTCAACCGACGCCCCACCGCATCGGCGGTTGCCCCGCCCACGCCGCGATCGATTTCATCAAAGATCAGGGTCATACCGCTGATATCACTGGTCAGACAGACTTTCAGAGCCAGAAGGAAACGGCTCAGTTCCCCGCCTGAGGCAATCTTGGCCAAAGGCCCGGCAGGAGCACCCGGGTTGGTGGCCACAACAAATTCAACAGCGTCCCGTCCCTCAGGTCCTGGCTCCCCGGCGCTGAGCCGTGTCTGAAACACTGCGCGCTCCATTTTGAGTGGTGCGAGTTCTGCCATGACAGCGGCATCAAGCGCTTGCGCCGCGCTGGCGCGCAGCTTTGTCAGGGCGGAGGCCGCCAGATCATACTCGGCTTCGGCGGACTTCAGTGCGGCCTTCAACTCGGCAATATTGCCCTCCCCCGCGTCCAATGCGGTGAGGCGGGTTCGTAGATCATTGGCAAATTGGCCAAGCTCGTCCGGGATCACCCCATGTTTGCGCGCCAAACCCCGAATGGCAAAGAGCCGCTCTTCGATTTCTTCCAGTTCATGTGGATTGAACTGCAGGGCATCAAGACAGCGTTCAATCCCATCCACGGCATCGCTAAGCTCATTAAGCGCCCGCTCCAGCGCCGCAACCGGGGCTTCAAGCGCGCCGCCCGTCTCACCTGCCGCACCATCCAACCAGCGCAAAGCATCCCCCATGGCACTCTCAGCGCCCCCATTGCCAAGGGTCGCATGGGCGCGGCTTACGTCTTCGCGCACTTTTTCCGCCCCCTGCATCAGGCGGCGCCGGGTGTCGAGGTCTGCCTCTTCATTGGGTTGCGGATCAAGTTTATCGAGCTCTGTCACCGCGTGCCGCAAGAACTCTTCTTCGTCCTTGGCTTCGGCCAGCGCAGCCTCTGCCGCAGCCAATGCCTTACGCGCACTTGTGACGGCTGCCCAGCTTGACCGGGTGTTGCGGCGCAACTCCGCGGTCTCTGCAAAAATATCGAGCAGATCACGGTGCCCCTTGGGATTGAGCAGACCGCGATCATCATGTTGCCCGTGCAATTCCACCAACGTTTCCGACAGGCGGCGCAATACTTCGCCAGACACACGGCGGTCATTCACCCATGCGGTCTTGCGCCCGTCGGTGCGATTGACACGCCGCAAGATCAATTCCTCGCCCCCCGGCAGGCCCGCATCTTCCAAAATGGCGTGCGCCGCATGGCCTTCTGGCAGATCGAACTCGGCAATCACTTCGCCCTGCTCTGCTCCGGCCCGCACAAGCTCTGCGCGCCCACGCCATCCCAGAACAAACCCCAGACTGTCCAGCAGAATAGATTTGCCCGCCCCGGTTTCCCCGGTCAGCACGTTTAGACCCGGCTGGAAGGCAAGTTCCAGATGGTCGATGATAAGCATGTCGCGAATATCAAGCGAGCGCAGCATCTTCGGTCACACGACAGGGAGCCCCCTGCCCCCCTTTACAACCATTGGCCCTGCACGGTCTGACGGTACACCTGGCTGAGCCAGCTACTGCCTTCAGGCTTTGCTTCCAGACCATTTTCACGCAGCAGCTTGTAGCTGTCTTCATACCATTCCGTGGCTTGGAAATTGTGCCCCAAAATAGCCGCTGCGGTCTGCGCCTCAGAAACAAGCCCCAAAGACAGATAGGCTTCGACCAAGCGGTGCAATGCCTCTGCAGTGTGCGTGGTGGTCGAAAAATCTTCCACGACAACACGGAATCGGCTGATGGCAGCCGCATAATGATCCCGACGCAGATAATACCGTCCAATTTCCATTTCTTTGGAGGCAAGATGATCAAAGGCAAGATCGAATTTCAAAATCGCGGAGCGCGCATATTCACTCTCCGGATAGATTTCGATGACCTTGCGCAACTCCTGAAGCGCCTGAAAGGTCAGCCCCTGATCGCGTCCGACCTCATCAATCTGATCATAGTAGCTCAGCGCCAGAAGATACTGCGCATAAGCTGCGTCTTCGTCAGCCGGATAAAAATCAATATAGCGCTGAGCCGCCGCGCGGCTTTCAGGATAGCTCTTGTCGGCATGATAGGAAAACGCCTGCATGATCAGCGCACGCTTGGACAATTCCGAATAGGGATAAAGGCGTTCAATTTCCGAAAAGAAGAAAGCCGCATCCGTGCCACGATCTCGCGCCAGCTCAAATTCCCCGCGCTCATAAATCTGCTCGGGTGTGAATTGCTCAAGGTCCAGCGTGCCGCTGCGGGCATCACTCACATCGTTGTCACTACACGCGATAACAAATGCCAACGCCAGAACCGATCCAAAAAGGCGGGTGCGCGCTCCGATGCCTGCCATAGTGCTCAACCTTCTGCTCCCTACGGGAAACTCCCGCGTCTTTCCCAAGCTGTTAGCACAGAAATTTCCGAGGCAAAACGCCTTTGGCAGGAATTGTCTCACAGGTGTTAGGCAACTGCCGGGAATTCGCCGATGTGCACACCAGCCCCAGGAAGACGCGCCGCCTGTTGCGGGGTGCATTGCACAAGACGCCAGTTGGAGGGATCCGAAAAAAGCTCGCGCAGCAAAGCATTTGTCAGAGAATGCCCGGCCCGATGACCACGGTAATGCGCCAGCATGGGTGCACCGGCCAGGTAGAGGTCTCCCATGGCATCCAGCATCTTGTGACGCACCGGTTCATCCGCGTGCCGCAGCCCACCGGCCGCCTTCACATTTGCGCCATCAAACACCACCGCGTTTTCCTCGGGGCTGCCGCCAAGCGCCAGACCGTTGGCACGCATTGCATCCACGTCCGCCTGACGGCAGAACGTGCGGCTGTCACAAAGCTCACGGACAAAACTGCCATTGGCAAGGTTAAGCTCTTTGGTCTGCTGACCAATGGCCTCATCAACGAAGTCGATGTGGAAATCGATCCGCATTTCCGCAGCCGGATGCAGCTCTGCGATGGCTTCGCCACGCTGAACGGACACGGGCTTGAGAACTTCAACGGCCCACACGGGCATGGCTTGGGACACAATGCCCGCTTTCAAGAAAGCCTGCACAAACTCTGCCGCGCTGCCATCCAGAATAGGCACTTCTGGGGCATCGATTTCGATCAAAGCATTATGAATGCCGCAGCCCGCGAGCGCAGCCATCAGATGTTCAATGGTGGAGACCGAAACGCCCGCCTCATTGACGATACGGGTGCAGAGCGCAGTTTGCTCAACAACATCCCAGCGCGCCGGGATCATGGCATCCCCGATCAAAACATCCGTGCGCTTAAACCAGATACCATAGTCAGCAGAGGCCGGTCGCACAGCCATGTGCACCTGAGCGCCCGAATGAAGACCAGTACCGGAAAAATGAGCTGATGACTTTAATGTGGCTTGCACGAGTTTCCCCAAGGTGACGCGGCACACCCTTGGCCGCATCATTGAGGTAGTGGGTTCAGCCCGTCATCTCAAATAAAGCTTTGCAACGGTCTGAAACATGATTGTAACAGTTCGGCAAAACACCGCGCATTTCCGCCTAAATCACGGTTAACAAACGTAAAAAGGCCACCCAAAAGGGTGGCCTCCTCACATTTATCTATTGAAAAATCAGTTTGCCTGACGGCGCAGAAAAGCTGGGATTTCAATACGTTCCTGCTCTTCATCCGCTTGCGTCGCCGGTTGATTGGACTGAACCGCTGGCTGATGACGCGGCGCAGGCGCAGGCTGGGCTGCACGCATATTGGGCTGCTCTGCTGCATGACCGGTCATCTTGTTGATCAGCGAGTTGATACCAAAACGCGGACGCTCTTCTGCTTTAGGTTCAGGCGCTGGGGCTGCAGGGCGTGCCGGTGCCGCAGGGGCCTTCTCCACAGCAGCCTGCAAACGCTGCATCAGCTGCGGCGTTGGTGTGCCGGGCGCAGGGCGCTGGGGCGCAACAAAATCCTGTGGCTCGTCTTCTTCAAACATCTCAGGCTGAGCGGCCTGCGTTGGTGCCGGACGATACGCCGGAGGAGGCACATCCGCCCCCGCCGAGACGGCGTCAAAGGTCGGGGCTGCGGGCGCAGGCGCTGGAGCTACCTCTTCAAAGATGTCTTCCATCTGCTCTTCTGCAGCGGCGCGCTGTGCATCCATCTGAGGGAAGAGTGAGGGCTCATCCACGGCCAACGCGGGTTGGGCAACCTCTTCGGCCACTGGCGCGGGAGCGGCAACTGGCGCTGCCGGAGCCGCCTCTTCCACAGGTGCCTGCGTCAAAGGGGCCTTCATAGAGCGGCGCGGCAGTGGCATCGCAGATGTGGTTTCCGCGGCATCGATACCCGTCGCCACAACGGACACGCGCATCGCACCGTCAAGGTTGTCATCCATGGTGGAGCCCACGATGATGTTGGCGTCAGCGTCCACCTCTTCACGAATGCGGTTGGCCGCTTCGTCCAGTTCAAACAGGGTCAGGTCGTGGCCACCGGTGATGTTGATCAGCACACCCTTCGCACCGCGCAGAGAAATCTCATCCAGCAGCGGATTGGCAATGGCTTTCTCAGCCGCCTGAATGGCGCGATCTTCGCCTTCGGCCTCGCCGGTGCCCATCATCGCCTTGCCCATCTCATCCATCACAGCACGCACGTCTGCGAAGTCGAGGTTGATCAGGCCCGGACGCACCATGAGGTCGGTCACACCTTTGACACCTTGATACAGCACATCATCCGCCATGGAGAAGGCTTCGGTGAAGGTGGTTTTCTCGTTGGCAAGACGGAACAGGTTCTGGTTTGGAATGATGATCAGCGTGTCGACCATCTTCTGCAGCATCTCAACGCCTTCTTCCGCCTGACGCATACGTTTTGCGCCTTCGAATTGGAATGGCTTGGTCACAACACCTACGGTCAGCACGCCGAGTTCGCGCGCGGCCTGTGCAATAATTGGCGCAGCACCGGTGCCGGTACCGCCGCCCATACCCGCTGTGATGAAGCACATATGCGCCCCAGCCAGATGATCCACAATCTGCTCGATGCTTTCTTCGGCAGCGGCGGCACCTACTGTTGCGCGCGCGCCAGCCCCCAGACCTTCAGTGACTTTGACACCTAGCTGAACACGGCTGTCAGATTTACTCTGCTGCAGAGCTTGTGCGTCGGTGTTCGCAACAACGAACTCCACACCCTCAAGCTCTTTGTCGATCATGTTGTTGACCGCGTTGCCACCAGCACCGCCAACACCAAATACGGTGATGCGGGGCTTCAGATCACCCTCATCGGGCATCGTCAGATTCAATGTCATAGAACTGTCCGCCTGTTTTTTCTAACCCGCAATGCGGGCGAGTTTCTGCCTACTCATGTGCAATATTAACAGGCTTTCAGGAATCGTCATCCCAAAAAGCACATTTCGCCACAAAATGTAGGGCAAAAACATAGAAACTAGCGGCATCTTGCCGAAACCGCCACATTTGGCGGGACAAGCGCCCCTTGGCACAACACTACAGAGCCAATCGAGACACCAAGGGCGTCACGATATGGGATTTTCTTGTTCGAAGGCCACTGCTCGGCCTGATGAGTCCACGTTTTAACCGCGGTTACCAAAACCTTAACCGAGCCGGTAAAGAAGGTCACCCCGAAAAACGCGCCTAGAGAGCTTTCTCACCAATTTTCGCGAAACCACTTTACGGCGCGCCCGAGGGTGCGATTGGTGTAGCGATCCACGGGCAAGTCAAAGTCCCACCATTCATCCTGTGGATGCGTGGCGAACAGACACATTCCGACCGTTGCGGCGAAGCCCGGTCCGGTCGCTGCCTGCGGCAAACCATGAACCCGCATGGGCCGGCCTAAACGCACTTGTTGCCCCAGAATTTTTGTTGCCAGCCCATCCAGCCCCGGAATCTGACTGCCACCACCTGTCAGCACAATCTGTTGACTTGGGAGATGTTCAAACCCAGCCGCATCCAAGCGCGCGCGCACTTCCTCAAGAATTTCCTCAACACGCGGACGCATGATGCCAATAAGCTCCGCCCGGCTGACCGTGCGCCGATCGTGCTCCCAGTCGCCGGTGTCGCCAGACAGCTCAATCATCTCACGGTCATCCATGCCGGTTGCCATCACGCCACCGTAGAAGGTTTTGATCCGCTCCGCTGTGGCCGTGGGCACTTGCAGCCCCATTGAGATGTCACCAGTGACATGATCTCCGCCCATGCGCACGGTATCGGCAAAGATCATGTGCTTTTTCATGAAAATCGACAGGCTGGTTGCGCCGCCGCCCATATCGATACAGGCCGCGCCCAGCTCCTGCTCATCCTCCACCAGCGCAGAAAGTCCAGACACATAGGCCGAAGAGGCGATGCCCGCGAGCTCCAGATCACAGCGCTTGATGCAATGTACAAGGTTTTGCACGGCGACTTTGTCGACCGTCAGCATATGCATGTCCGTGGTCAGAACATTGCCCACCTGCCCGCGCGGATCGCCCAGCCCCGAGCGATGATCCAGAGCAAAGTTCACCGGTTGCGCATGCAGGACTTCCCGGTCAGAGCCGTAGTCAGGCACATCGCAAGCGGCCAAGACACGCGCCACGTCCTGCTCGCCAACCACCTGACCATCCACTTCGATCTGACCATCCAGACCGTAGGAACGCGGCTCCGCGCCAGCAAAACAGGCAATCACGTGATCCACACGGATTTTTGCCATTTTCTGAGCCGCCTGCACCACCGTGCGGATGGCCCGCTCGGTTTCCTGCATGGTGTCAATTTCACCAAATTTCACGCCACGGGACATGATCGTATTGGCCCCGATCACTCGGAAGCCACTTTGGCCCGCCATGGAGCCGATGCCTTCAACGCTGGCCAGACGGTCTGTGCCGTCAAAGCGCAGCACCAAACAGGCGATTTTGGAAGTGCCCACATCAAGCACCGCAATCACACCCCGTTGCATGGCCGCTTTGCGCATCGCCCGCATGGCGCGCTGGCTTTGATACAGCTCTGTCATTGTCCCGTTGTCCCCAATGTCGTCTTGCTGGTTCGCCACCAGTCTTCTACCGCATTTTCAGTAAGTTGGATGGTTGGACGCCGCGCAAGGCGCATGTCCACCACCTGAATATCCCGCTCCAGAAGCTCTTCTGCGCTGTGCAATGCCACAACGCGATCCAAAGCCTCAACGGCGCCCTGCTCGGGCAACAAAATCCGCTGTCCACGGTCCAGCACCACATCCCAGCGCCGCTCCCCGACACGCACAAGGCCAATCACCCGCGCTTTCAACGGCTCCGCAGCAGCCAAAAGATGTAGGGCTTCCCGAACGGCCAGATCCGCCCCCTCCCCCGCGATCAGCGGCATCTCAGGATGCGCGTGACGCGAGAACGCCGGCCCTGTGACGTGCCCGTCCGGGTCAATCAGAGCGAGGCCTTCATGCGTGCGCCATACCGCAACTGGCGTGCGCTCAGAAATGTTAAGCTGCAGAATGCCGCCCGGACGCACCCGCAAGGAGGCACTTGCAATCGCAGGCAGCTCAATCACCTGTGCGCGCAGCCCTTCCAGATCGAGATCAAACTGGCTCACAGGGAAGCTCAACGACAGAATTTCTCTGATTTCCTCTGCGATCCCTTCAGAGGCCCCATCAATCGCCATAGCGCTCACGGAGAATTCCGGGCGTTCAGCAATACCACGCCGCAAATCATTGATGGCGAGATTGAGGTCTTCGCGCCGCTGCGCATCGGCAAACCAGATCGTTGTGGCCGTTGCCACAACACCAAAAGGCACAATCACGCGCAAAAAGAACCGAAACAGCGGCGTGAGCATCAACCGCTCAAAGCGGTAAGCCCAGCGGGACGGCGCATTGTCGCGCGGCGCGGCACCTAGCGATCGCATGTGGCATCCTCCACCATCCATGCGCAGAACTCCGCAAAGGATAGGCCACAATGGGCGGCCTGCTCTGGCGACAGCGATGTCGGCGTCATGCCCGGCTGAGTGTTGGTTTCCAACAGGATCAACCCATCAAGGCCACGCGCCTCATCCCAACGGAAATCGGTGCGAGACACGCCACGACACCCAAGGGCCCTATGCGCGCGCACGGCGTATTCCATGCAGGCGTCATAGATCTCTTGCGGCACCTGCGCGGGAATTTCATGACGGGAGCCACCTGCGGCGTATTTTGCCTCATAGTCATACCAGCCGTCTGTGATGATGTCCGTGACACCAAGCGCACGATCCCCCATCACAGTGGTGGTCAACTCCCGACCCGGGGCGTAGGTTTCCACCATCACCTCCTGCGGCATGGTCTCTGCCAGCTGGGGTGGGGTATTCGCCCCGGCATTGACAATATAAATTCCGACCGAGGAGCCTTCGTTGTTGGGTTTCACTACATAGGGGGGCACGAGCACGTGGCGTGCGGCCACCTCTGTCTTGTCAGCGATCACGCTTTCCACCACGGGAAGACCAGCGGATTTGAACACGTTCTTGGCGCGCTGTTTGTCCATGGCCAGAGCAGAGGCCAGAACACCAGAATGGGTATAGGGAATGCGAAGCCATTCAAAGATGCCTTGCACGCAGCCATCTTCGCCCCAACGACCGTGCAGTGCATTGAAAATCACATCCGGCGCACTCTCCAGCAGGCGCGCCACCAAATCTGCGCCCGCATCAAGCTCAACCACCTGAAATCCTGCGTCCCGAAGGGCAGCCGCGCATTCACGCCCTGTAGAGAGTGACACTTCCCGTTCTGCCGAAGGGCCACCCATCACCACTGCCACTGTCCGGGTTGTCCTGTCTGACATACCCACTGTGCCTCAATATCTCGGGTCGTTTGCGACCCTGTTCTTATGCGAGCCCTTCGGACTCATTTTCACAGCCCTCTTCGGCTGCTTTGTTGAAATCAGGCAAGATTTGCCTGCTCGGATGGGCACATGTGCCCTGCGCTCAATCAGGCCTTAGGCCCGCGTCTTGGGCTTTGCGCCCATATTGTTTTGTTGATCCCAGCTCTTGGTTAACAGCAGATTAAATATGCTTGGCCGAGTCTCATTCCGGCGCCGGTTCGCCGACGCGCATGATTTCCCACTGTAGGTCTATTCCGCTGTTTTGGAAAACCCTTTTTCGAACTTCCTCGCCAAGATTTTCCAGATCTGCGGCAGTTGCGTCACCCGTATTGATCAGGAAATTGGAATGCATCTCGCTCATCTGCGCGCCACCGATGCGCGCGCCGCGCATGCCTGCGTCATCAATGACCTTCCAGGCTTTCAAATCATGCACATCATCTGCCTGACCTGTGGACGAAAACCCCGCTGGATTGCGAAATGTGCTGCCCGCGCTGCGCTCTTTTGTGGGCTGTGTGGCATCGCGTTTTTCAAGCTGTGCCTGCATCAGGGCGGCCAGCGTGTCAGGATCGCCACTCGGCCCTTCAAAAACCGCCTCCACGATCACCCAACCTTCAGGCAAATCGGTTTGACGATACTGAAAGTTCAAATCCTCAGCTGTGAGGGTCACGATCTCACCCGCCCTTGTGACCGCAGTGGCTTCCACAAAAACATCGGCCGTATAGCGCCCGTAACACCCCGCATTCATGCGCACTGCCCCGCCGATCGCGCCGGGAATCGTGCGCAAAAATGTCAGATCCACACCCGCTTGCGTGGCTTTACGCGCCACATGCGCATCCAATGCCGCAACACCAGCGCGCACACGGTTGCCTTCAATTTCTATGTGATTGAACCCGCGCCCCATGCGCAGGACCACCGCGCGAAGCCCCCCATCGCGCACGATAAGATTAGATCCAACCCCCATTGGGAAAACATCAACCTCTGCCGGAAGCGCACGCAAAAACGTGGCAAGATCCTCAACATCTGCGGGCTGAAACAGGAAATCCGCTGGTCCCCCAACGCGCAACCATGTCAATCCAGACAGGGGTTTGCCTGCGGTAAGTTTGCCCCTTGGGCTTGGCATCTCTGACATGGGATCCTCATGTATTCGCAAACAACTTCGCCGCACCGATAGCGAAGCATGTTCAGGCAAACAAGCCGGTCAGCGCGCTTTGCGGAGCGAGGTGATCAAATGGTGCAACACCCAGCCCAGACCAACAGCGCCCGCCGCGCCAAGCACCACCCAGATCCGATAGCTGGCCAGCACAGCGCGTGCCTCCGCATGCTCCGCGCCATCGGTGACAGGCTCTGTCACGCTCAGAGTGACCTCCATGGTCAACAAGGCCACAACCAGACAGAGCAAGATCAAACAGGCGCGCAGCAAAAGATCACGACGGTGCCGAAACCCTGTGATCAGCCCGTAAAAAGGCATGATCAGAATGGCAAACCAAACCAGCGCATTCAAACCAAGCGTAAAGTCAGCGATCATACAAAACGTCCTTTGATCCAGCGCCAGAGATACACCACGGGCCACCGCATTATCCACGCCGCCATCGCGAGACAGATCATCGCCACCCACAGCCCATTCTGAACAAAAACACCCATCAGAATCGGCACGCCAATGCCCATCATCCCATAGGCAAACCGCCAGTGATGGTCTTTAGAGGGAAACATCGCCCGCAGGTTAGCCACCACAAGCCAGCAAAATGCAGCAGCCAATGACAGGGTCATGCCTTGTCCTCCGTTTGGGGGTCCTGTGGTCGAGCAAAGGCTTTGCGCGCAAAATGCAGCAAGGGGCGCCGAAACATAGACAAAAAGCCCAAAAGAGCCAGCGCACCAAACAGCCACCCATGCTCATAGAAGACCCCGGCAATCAAAACCGGTGCTGCCAGAAGCAAGCCCAGACCGGGCACGAACTGACGCTTCATCGGCAGCATCGCCACTGTGGCGGCGGCCAGCACCCAGAAACAGGCAAGGATCAGCAACACACTCACGATGGCATTCTCATTGTTTCAGACATGCGCAGTCTATTGTCAGGCAGGTGCAAAATGAAAGCCCCGCTTGATGGCGAGGCTTGCGCTTTTATCCCAGATGACCCGGCAAGGCATTGGCCCAGGCAGAGATCGACCCCGCCCCAAGGCAAACCACGATATCACCGGGTTTGGCCGTTTCCTTCACCATGGCCACAAGATCCTCTTCTTGCGTGATCGCCACAGCGTGGCGATGCCCATGTGCCACCAGCCCATTGATCAGGTCATCACGGCTCGCCCCTTCAATCGGGGTTTCACCGGCGGCAAACACATCCGCGATGCCCACGACATCAGCCTCGTTGAAGCAAGTACAGAAGTCTTCAAACAGGGAATGCAGACGCGAATACCGGTGCGGCTGGTGCACGGCAATCACACGTCCACCGCTGTCCCCCAAAGCCTGACGCGCGGCTTTTAAGACGGCAGCAATTTCCACCGGATGGTGGCCATAGTCGTCAATCACAGGCACGCCGCCCATCACTTCACCCACTTTGGTGAAGCGCCGGTTCACCCCACCAAAAGCGGCCAGCGCCGCGCGGATTTCCTCCAGCTTCATGCCGAGATGGCGCGCAATCGCCACAGCAGAGAGTGCATTGGACACATTGTGATCGCCCGGCATCGGCAAGGTGCAGCCTTCGATCACCTTGCCCTCGGCCTGCAACGCAATGTCAAAATGTGCCACGCCGACTTTGTAGGTCAGATTGACCGCGCGCACGTCCGCTTGCGCATTAAAGCCAAAGGTCACCACGCGGCGGTCGGTGATTTTGCCCACCAATGTCTGTACATCCGGATCATCGGTGCAGCAAACTGCCAGCCCGTAAAACGGAATATTGGAGACAAAATCATAAAAGCCCTGATGCAGCGCCTCTTCCGTGCCCCAATGCTCCATATGTTCCGGGTCAATATTGGTGACAATCGCAATGGTCGCGGGCAGACGGTTGAATGTCCCATCACTTTCATCGGCTTCCACAACCATCCACTCGCCGTCGCCCACACGGGCGTTGGAGCCATAGGCGTGAATGATGCCGCCATTCACCACGGTCGGATCAAAATGCCCATGATCCAGAAGCGCGGCCACCATCGTGGTGGTGGTGGTTTTGCCATGGGTGCCAGCAACGGCAATGTTGGATTTCAGACGCATCAACTCGGCCAGCATTTCGGCGCGGCGCACCACTGGCAGACCGCGACGCCGGGCCTCATCAAGCTCCGGGTTGCCCGGCTTGATGGCAGAGGAAATCACCACCACTTCGGCATTTTCAAGATTTTCAGCGCGTTGGCCTTCAAACACCGTCGCGCCCATATCTGCGAGGCGCTGGGTGATCTTGGTGCTCTTCAGGTCAGAGCCCTGCACGGCATAGCCATGGTTTACCAGCACTTCGGCAATGCCGGACATGCCAATGCCACCGATCCCGACAAAGTGGATGGCGCCCACGTCGCCGGGAAGTTTGGTTGCTGCGTTCATCTTAGTGGTCCTTCTGTGCCAGCTGTTCTACCAACGCTAAAAGCGTCTCTGTGGCATCCGGCTTGCCTGCCGACAAAGCCGCAGTTGCCATTTGCGTGGCGCCCTGCGGGTTGGACAGGATGGTTGTAATCTGTTCGGAAAGACTGTCTGCCGTCAGCAGGCTTTCAGGAACAACAATAGCTCCGCCCGCCTCGGCAAGGCCGCGTGCATTGGCGGTCTGATGATCTCCTGCCGCTGCGGCAAAGGGCACCAGAATAGAAGGGCGTCCAATGACAGACACATCGGCGACAGAACTGGCCCCAGAGCGGCTGATCACCAATTGTGCCTCGCTCATCCGGGCCGGCACGTCGTTGAAAAACGGCTGCACATCTGCGGCAATGCCATTTTGGGCATAGAAGGATGTGACCCGGTCAAAATCCTCATCTCGTGCCTGATGACTCACACGCAAATTTTTCAAAATCTCAGGGGGCAGTCCTGCAATCGCAGCGGGCACCACATCACTGAGAATGCGCGCGCCCTGACTGCCACCGATGACCAGCACAGACATCGGGTAATCCCCCGGTGCAATATATCCCGCCCCGGCCCGGTCCATCACCGATTTGCGCACCGGGTTGCCAACAGGCGTGCCTTCAACACCGTCCGGCAGCGCAGTTGGCCAGGTGCCACAGGCCACCACATCGACACGTTTGGCAAAAACCGTATTCACCCGCCCCAGAATGCCATTCTGTTCATGGATCATGCGGGGCAATTTCAAAAGCCAGGCCGCGCCCATGGCCGGAATGGTCGGATAGCCACCAAAGCCAACCACCACATCCGGGCGCTCGCGGCGCATTTTGACAGCAGCCCCCAAAACACCGCCCAGAATTTTGAACGGCACTGCGAGCTTGGCAAGTTTACCACCGCGGGCAAAGGTGGCCGAGCTGACCTGTTCGATCTCCACAGTATGGGGAAAACCGCCCGTGTAGCGCGCGCCGCGCGCATCGGTGGAAAGCTTCACCCGCCAGCCTTTGCGCAGCATCACTTCGGCCAGCGCCTGGGCTGGGAACATATGTCCGCCTGTGCCGCCTGCGGCAATCACCAGAAGGGGTTGTTTGGCCATATGCGATTATCCCCGCAAAATATCACTGATCTCACCCTGTGGGCGGGAGCGGGTAAACGCCAAAATCATGCCAACTGCAATCCCCCCTGCGATCAGCGAGGAGCCACCATAACTGACAAATGGCAAAGTCATGCCTTTTGACGGCAACAAACGCACCGCCACGCCCATATTCACCAGCGCCTGAACGCCAAAAATGGCCACCAGACCGGTGCCTGCCAGGCGGATGAAAGGATCACGCTCTCGCATCAGGCGGAAAAACGACCGCAGAACAATGGTTGCATACAGGAACATGATCGCAAACACCAAGATCAGCCCGTATTCCTCGGCGGCCACGGAAATGATGAAGTCCGTATGCGCATCCGGCAGCGACCATTTCACCTGCCCTTCACCTACGCCAACGCCAAACAGCCCGCCTTCGCGGATCGCCTCTGTGGCATAGCCAATCTGGGTGGTGGGATCGACCGAGCGGTCCAAAAAGCCATCGATGCGGCGGGCAAAGTGCTCAGAGTTGTTATAGGCAAAGCTGGCAATCGGCACCAGCGACAGCATGATGCCCCCAATCAGCATCATCGGCGCGCCAGAGACAAAATACATCACGCTCCAGCCAAAGAGGATCAGGCAGGCCTGCCCAAAATCAGGCTGCATCGCCAACATAAGCACAATGGTCATCATCAATAGGAAAGACCAGCGCCGTCCGGGCGGGCCGTTGATTTCCTCATTGGCCGCCATCAGCCAGGCCGAAACCACCACAAAGCCCGGCTTGAGAAACTCCGATGGTTGCAGAGAGGCAAAGCCCAGAGAATACCAGCGCGTCGCGCCTTTGCCAAAATCGGTGCCAAATATGGGCAACAGCGCAAGGGCAACAAATGTCGCCACAAACCCCATCACCGCCAGCCGCCGCACCAATGTGGGCGACATCATCGAGGTCAGCACCATGGCCACCATGGCTGCGCCACCAAACACCGCTTGTTTTTGTACATAGTGGAAGGGCGCAAAGCCATTTTTCGCCGCGAGCGGCGGGCTCGCTGCCATGCCCAGCATCAGGCCGATACAGAACAACAACAGGATTGATGTCATTGTCCATTTGTCCAGCGTTTGCCACCATTTGGGAAGCACGGGTTCACGCGCCCGAACGGGCAGCGCGCCATAAACCATCTCTGTCATCGAAATCCGCCGATCTCTGCCTCAAAACGCCCGTTTTCCGGGTCTGTCACAAAGAGTAACACCCATGTGTCCTTATGGAAAGCACGGAGATCCTGCCCTCACCCGCATATCAGCAAAAACACGCCCGCTTCATTTGACCCCAAATATCCTGGGGAGTCACAGCCTGCTGTGACGGGGCAAAGCCCCTTTTACTTAAAGCACATACTTCAGGCACGTACATCAGACACGCTTCCCTCTTGACCTGAGCCGCGCGGTCAGGCACCCCGCGCCCATGGCAGAACACACCACATGGGACACCGTCATCCTCGGCGCCGGGGCCGCAGGCATGATGTGCGCAACGCAAAGCGGCGGCAGCACGCTGCTTTTGGATCACGCCAAAGCACCGGGCGAGAAGATCCGCATTTCCGGCGGTGGGCGCTGCAACTTCACCAATCTCTATGCCAGCCCTGAGAATTTCCTCTCGGCCAATCCGCATTTCTGCAAATCCGCCTTAAGCCGTTACACCCAGTGGGATTTCATCGATCTGATGGCCCGGCATGACATTGCCTATCATGAGAAAACCCTCGGTCAGCTCTTCTGTGACAACAGCGCCAAAGACATCATCGCCATGTTGCAGTCCGAAATGGCACAGGCGGGCGCAACGCTCTGGTTGGACACCACCATAGATTCTGTTGACCATGACGGCACAGATTTCAGCGTCACACTCACACGCCTAGGTCGCCAACAAAGGCTCACAACCCGCAATCTGGTGCTGGCCACCGGGGGAAAATCCATCCCCAAAATGGGTGCCACGGGCCTTGCCTATGATATCGCCCGTCAGTTTGGCCTTGCCGTCACAGACACCCGCGCAGGCCTTGTGCCCTTCACCTTCTCAGACGCGCGTTTCAAACCCATCTCCGGCGTGGCGCATCCCGTGCGCGCCACGGCCGATGGCAAGGCTTTTGAAGAGGCGATGCTCTTCACCCATCGCGGCCTCTCTGGTCCGGTCATGCTGCAAATCAGCTCCTACTGGCGCGAAAGCCAGCCGATCTCGATCAATCTTTTCCCCGACAGCGATCCTTTTGAAACCCTGCGCGCCCGACGTCAGGCCCAAGGCCGCCGCAACCTCACAACCGAACTGGCCAGCCTGCTGCCGGCGCGGCTGGTGGATCATCTGACAGAACAGATGGATCTTAGCGGAAATCTGGCAGATCAGTCAGACAGCGCTTTGCGCCACCTCTGTGATGCGCTGCAAAACTGGCAAATGGTGCCCACAGGCACCGAAGGCTATCGCACCGCCGAAGTCACGCTGGGCGGCATCGATACGGATATGCTCTCTTCCAAGACCATGGAAGCAAAGGCGGTCAAAGGGCTCTATGCAATTGGCGAAGCGGTGGATGTCACCGGCTGGCTGGGCGGTTTCAACTTCCAGTGGGCCTGGTCATCGGGCTGGGCTGCCGGACAGGCGATTGCACAATCACGCGCCTGACAGCCCTCTCGCATTTCGGGATCAATGGTGCTTGTCAGCCTTGCCAAATTCGCTGGACAACCGATTGCGCAATTTCTTGGCCGCGCCCTTCAAAGCCGCAGAAATATCCGCAGCATCATGATGAGCTGAGAGCGGATCCATTCCGCGCGGACGGGCCTCCATGGTACAGCGAATGTGATCAGGGCCGTGTTTGTCCGCGTTCTGATCCTTCAGATGCACCTCCACCCGTGTGAGACGGTCACGAAGATGGTCAAGATCGGCGTTCACCGCCAGTTCAGCGACTTCGACCACACGTGCATCGCCGTGAATGAAGTTGTCGGTATTCACCTGAATTTGCATCGTCACATCCTTCTATCGTTACATCTCAAATCTAAGATTGAGATCCTTTCAAACAAGAGGTTGCGCTCCAATTTAGCGGCTATCCCCTTGCTTAGAAACGATAGTCAGACAGATGTCAGCCGTGCTTTGACACGCGTCAAATGGCGCCAAAACGCGCCTAGGTATCGCGCGCCTTAAGACCACGTTTTACGCAGGCCTCAAAATCCGCACCGCGTTTTTCAAAGCTGTCATATTGGTCAAAACTGGCCGCCGCCGGTGCCAGCAGTACGGTATCCCCCTCCTCGGCCTGCGCCATGGCCTGCGCAACGGCCTCCTCCATTGTGGTACAGACTTCCGCCTCAACGCCTTTGAGCTGCATGGCGAAATTGGCCGCCTCCCGCCCGATCACATAGGCTTTCACCACCTGCCCTGTGCTGCCCAACAAATCCGTGAGCCCGCCCTCTTTCTCCAAGCCTCCACAGATCCAGCGGATGTTCTTGAAAGCCGCAAGAGCTTTTTTGGCGGCATCCACATTGGTTGCCTTGCTGTCATTCACATAGGTCACACCCCCTGCTTCCGCGATGATCTGACTGCGGTGCGGCAAGCCACCAAAAGAGGCAAAGCCAGCCTCAATCACCCTTGGCGCCAAGCCAAGCGCACGACAAACCGCATAGGCCGCGCAGGCATTTTGATGATTATGCGCGCCCGGCAGCCCCTTAATGGCACGCAGATCAATCGCCCCAGCCTGTCGTCCTTTGCGGTATTCACTCAAAAACCCTTTGCGCGCAAAGATATTCCAGCCCGCGCCGGTAAGTTTACGCTCAGTGGAAATACGCATCACACGATCATCCACCGCGCCTTCTGCAAGCTGCCCCGCAAGATAACGCCCCTCGATTTCATCCACGCCGATGATTGCGCGATCCGGGCCACCCTCCGCAAACAGGCGGCGCTTGGCGGCGAAATATCCCCCCATCCCCGCATGGCGATCGAGATGGTCCGGGCTCAGGTTGGTGAACACAGCGATGTCCGGCGTCAGACTGCGGGCCAGATCGGTCTGATAGCTGGACAGTTCCAGCACGATCACATCGCCATCCTCTGCCGGATCCAGATCAAGCACGCCGCGCCCGATATTGCCAGCCAGCTGCGTGCGACGCCCCGCCTCAGACAGCACATGGTGGATCAGCGCAGAGGTTGTGGATTTCCCATTGGATCCGGTCACGGCGACCACCTTGGGGGGCGTGTCAAACAGCGCCCAGTCCCCGCTCGCAAAAGAGCGGAAGAACAACCCAATGTCATTGTCCACAGGCACGCCCGCTTCCAGTGCGGCGGCCACCACCGGGTTGGGCGTGGGGTAAAGATGCGGAATGCCGGGGCTCACGATCAAACTGGCCACATCCTCAAAAGCCCTCTGTTTGAGGAGATCTGTGCAGTGGAACCCGTCTGCCATCGCCACATCACGGGCTTTGGGGTTGTCATCCCAGCACAGCGCCTCTGCGCCACCGGCGCGCAACGCCCGCGCGGTCGCCAGACCGGAACGGCCCAGGCCCAAAACAGCCACCTTCGCGCCTTCAAAACCCTGTACCGGAATCATGCCCTGTCCCCCAACTCAACTTGGCCGCACAGTGCCTTTCCCATAGCGGCGACACAAGAGGCGCGCGCCGCAATACGTCGTCCTGAGAGGGAGGTGCAACAAGCCTCAAACGTGGCGCACAGAGAAGGACTTGTCCGAAAGCTTTGGGAGTATGGCGAGCAACCGCCAGTCGCAAAAAGCGGCCGAGCCCGTGCATTTGCACGGGCTCGGCCCAAGGTTTTGTGCACAGGCTTGCCTGTGTCTCAAAAGCGCGGGAGCCCGCACCGCCTGACTCCGCGCGACAGACCTGGCGCAGGTTTGGCTTAGCGCAGCTTAAGGGTTGCCAGACCGATCATTGCGAGGATCACTGCAATGATCCAGAAGCGGATCACGATCTGCGGCTCTGACCAGCCTTTTTTCTCATAGTGGTGGTGGATCGGTGCCATCAGGAAGACCCGCTTGCCGGTGCGTTTGAAATAGAACACCTGAATGATCACACTCAGGGCCTCCACAACAAACAGCCCGCCAATGATGCCCAGAACCAGCTCATGTTTGGTGGAAACCGCAATCGCCCCCAATGCGCCGCCAAGCGCCAGCGAGCCGGTGTCGCCCATAAACACCGCAGCAGGCGGAGCATTATACCACAGGAACCCAAGTCCGCCGCCGATGAGACCCGCCACAAAAATCAGGATCTCACCGGTGCCCGGCACATAATGTACATCCAGATATTCCGTGAAATCCACGCGGCCCACCGCATAGGCAATCACCCCAAGCGCGCCTGCGGCAATCATCACCGGCATAATCGCAAGCCCATCCAGACCATCTGTGAGGTTCACAGCATTGGCCGCGCCCACCACCACAAACATGGCAAAGGGAATATAGGCCCAGCTCAGATTGATCAGCACTTCTTTGAAGACCGGCACCGCCAGTTGAAGCTGCAACACATCCGGCTGCAGATAGGTGGCCCAAAGCCCGGCCACACCGGCAATCAAAAAGCCCAGCAACAGCCGGATTTTCCCGGACACGCCTTTGGTGTTCTGTTTGGACACCTTCGCATAATCATCGGCAAAGCCGATCAAACCGTAAGAGAGGGTCACAAACAGCACGAGCCAGACAAAGCCATTGTCCCAGCGCGCCCAGAGCAATGTCGAGGTCACCAGCGCGCCAACAATCAGCAGCCCGCCCATGGTGGGCGTGCCCGCCTTGGCAAAATGTCCTTCAGGGCCATCATCGCGAATGGGTTGGCCTTTGCCCTGTTTGCGGCGCAGCACATTGATCAAGGGCTTGCCAAACAGAAAGCCAAAGATCAGCGCCGTCATGAAGGCGCCGCCAGCGCGGAAAGTGATATAGCGGAACAGATTGAAAAAATCACCGCCGTCCGACAGCTCGGTCAGCCAAAATAACATTACGCGTCCTCATTCTTGGATTGCGGAGCGGGATGGCCCAGTTTGCGGATGGCGTCAACCACCTTGGCGAGTGCCATCGACAGGCTGCCTTTGGCCATGATCACGTCCCCAGCATCCACCAAACGCCGTATCTCCGGCACCAGCTCCGCACTTGTGGCGCGCCATTCTCCACGTTTGCTCTCTGGCAGGGCCGCATGCAAATGCTGCATCAGCGGGCCAATACAATGCACAACGTCGATATCTGCCATGGCGGAGTGCGCGGCCAGATCCGCATGCATCTGCGCCTCTTGCGGGCCCAGCTCTTTCATATCGCCAACAATGGCAATGCGCCGCCCCTGTCCGATGCGCCCGACATTGTGGTGTACCTCTGCCGCCGCCAGCACCTCAAACGCCGCCCCCAGACTGGTGGGGTTGGCATTGTAAGCTTCGTCAATCAGCTCAAGGCTGCGCTCTGTCTCCACCGGATCCAGTACAACCGTCTCACGCGTTCCGCGCCCTTTGAAAGGGCTCCAGCGGCCCAGATCTGCGACGGCCAGCGCCAGATCTGCGCCAAGCGCCTCAACGGCAGCAAGCGCGCCAAGGGCGTTCATGGCAAAGTGACGCCCCGCACTTTGCACTTTGAACAGCAAAGGCGCATCAGCATGCACAGCACGCGCTACGGTGACATTTCCCTGAAGCGTGATCTCTTCCAGCTGCCAGTCGGTGGACCGCTCTCCGAAAGAGCAGATACGCCCCTCAATGTTCTTACTCCGTGCCACCGCCTGCGCCATCAAAACCTCGGCGGTGTCCACATCTGCGTTGACAATGGCCACCCCCGCAGGCTCCAGCCCGTCAAAAATCGCCGCCTTTTCCCGCGCGATGCCTGACACATCGTCAAAAGCTTCCAGATGCACGGCGGCCACAGTGGTCACCAGCGCCACATGAGGGCGCGCCATCTGTGCCAGCGGCGAAATCTCTCCGGGGTGGTTCATGCCAATTTCGATGACCGCAAAGTCGCTGTCTTTCGGCATCCGTGCCAAAGTGAGCGGCACCCCCCAATGATTGTTGTAGCTTGCCACAGAAGCATGAGTTTTACCCTGCGCCGTAAGCATGGCACGCAGCATTTCTTTGGTGGAGGTTTTGCCAACCGATCCCGTCACGGCCACAACACGGGCCTCTGTGCGTGCCCGCCCGGCCCGGCCCAATGCTTCCAACCCGCGCAGCACATCCTCAACCAGCAAGAGTGGCGCATCCTCGGCCACGCCCTCAGGCACGCGGGAGACCAGCGCCGCCGCTGCGCCCTGCTCTAGAGCTTGCGCCACAAAATCATGCCCGTCCCGCGCCGCTTTAAGGGCGACAAACAAATCACCAGGCTGAAGCGTGCGCGTATCAATGGAAATGCCGCTACATTCCCAGGCAGTTGTGGCAGAGCCACCCGTGGCCTGCGCGGCCTCTGCTGATGTCCAAAGTGTCATGCCAGCCCCCCATCCAGCGCAGCGACCGCAACGCTGGCCTGTTCACAATCATCAAAAGGCAGCACATCTTCGCCGATAATCTGCCCGCTTTCATGGCCTTTGCCAGCAATCAACAGCGTGTCCCCCGGCCCAAGTGCATCCACGCCGCGCAGAATGGCCTCCGCACGATCTCCAACTTCGGTTGCGCCGGGCGCGCCCCCCATCACCGCCGCGCGGATCAGCGCCGGATCTTCGGTGCGTGGGTTGTCGTCTGTGACAAAAACCACATCGGCATTTTCTGCCGCAGCCTGCCCCATCAACGGGCGTTTGGCCGCATCCCGGTCGCCGCCCGCCCCCACAATCACAATCAACCGGCCCATCACATGGGGCCGCATGGCCTTCAACGCAGTGGCCACTGCATCAGGCGTATGGGCGTAATCCACAAAAACCGCAGCACCATTAGCGCGCGTCGCGGCCAGCTGCATCCGCCCGCGCACCCCCTTGAGGTCGCCCAACACCTCAAACACCCGCTCCGGCTCTGCGCCACAGGCAATGGCAAGGCCTGCGGCAAGCAGCACATTCTCTGCCTGAAAACCGCCCAGCAGGTTGAGCCGCGCCTGATAGGCTTTGCCACGAAAGCTGAACCGTATATCCTGGCCAGTGGCATCAAACCGCTGCGCCATAAGCGCCAGATCAGCCTCTCCCTTGCCCACCGTCAGCACACCCTGCCCACGGCCGCCCGCGATCATCGCCATATCAAGCCCGCGCGGATCATCTATATTGATCACTGCGGTGCCTTCCTCGGGCAACACCCGTGCAAACAGCCCCGCTTTCGCATTGAAATAGTCCTCAAAGCTTGCGTGGTAATCCAGATGGTCCTGCGTGAAATTGGTGAAACCTGCAGCTTTGAGCTGAACACCATCAAGACGGCATTGCGCCAATCCATGCGACGAGGCTTCCATCGCGCCAAAACCAATCCCCGCCTCAGCCGCCGCCGCCAATGTGCGATGCAGGGTGATCGGCTCTGGCGTGGTATGATTGAGCGGTGCGGTAAAATCGCCTTCCACCCCCGTGGTGCCAAGATTAACCGCCTCCAGCCCCATCAACTGCCAGATCATCCGCAGAAAGGTTGCCACGGAGGTTTTGCCATTTGTGCCAGTCACCGCCGCCATGATACCCGGCTGCGCGCCAAAGAAGAGCGCAGAGGTATAGGCGAGCGCCTGACGGGGATCTTCTGCAATCACCAGTGCAGCATCGCTCGCCGCCAGCTCCTGCTCGGCGATTTTGGCGCCTGCTGCATCGGTGAGAATGGCAGCAGCGCCCATACGCAGAGCAAATTGAATAAATGTGCCACCATGCACACGGGTGCCCGGCAGGGCCGCAAAGAGGAATCCCTCCTTCACATCACGGCTGTCTACGGCAAGACCCGTAATATCTGGATTAGCACCCGCAAGGGCCGTCAGGCCCAAATCTGAAAGCTTCTTTGTGCCTGCTGCCATCGAGAGTTCCGCCCTTATTCGGCTTGGTTAGTTTGACGTCAGCGTTATATCAGCCAATGGCGCGGGTTCAACTTCCGGACGCAACCCCAAGAGCGGAGCCACGCGCGCGATCATTTCTGCGGCAACCGGGACGGCTGTCCAGCCCGCCGTGCGGCGCGGCTCATCCCCTGTGGTTTCCACAGGCTCATCCAGCGACAGGATCAGCACATATTTTGGCGCATGAGAGGGAAACATCGCCGCAAATGTGGCGATCACCTTGTCTTCATAATACCCACGCCCATTTTCCAGCGGCTTATCGGCCGTGCCGGTTTTGCCGCCCACCGCGTAGCCCGGCACCTCACCAAAGGAGGCGGTGCCTTCGCTTACCACTTTACGCAGCATCAACCGGGACGCCTCCGCACTGGCCGCTGTCATCACGCGCGGCCCCACGACCGCCTCCGTCTGCTTCAAAATCGTGGGCGTCACCCGTGTGCCACCATTTGCAATCGCCGCATACCCTGCCGCCAGGTGCAGCGGGCTTGCCGACATGCCATGACCGTATGAAATGGTCATGGTGGACAGTTCAGACCAGTTCTTAGGCAACAATGGCTGCGCCCCGCCCGCCTCAACCAACTCCACCGGAGTGGGCTTGAAGAAACCGAGGCTCTGCAGGAACTCCTGTTGGCGCGCAGCGCCAATCAACTGTGCAAGACGCGCGGTGCCAATATTGGACGATTTCACAATCACCTTGGTCAGGGTGAGCTGCGCGCCATAGTTGCGGAAGTCGCGAATGCGGAATTTCCCCCACCGCAGCGGCCCGGCTGTATCGATTTTTGTTTCCGGATTGGCCAACCCCAGCTCCATGGACTGCGCCGCCGTGAAAATCTTGAAGGTGGAGCCCAGCTCATACAGCCCCTGCACCGCACGGTTGAACAGCGGGCTATCCGCTGCCTGCCCCTGCACCGGCGGGCGGGGGCGATTGTTGGGATCAAAATCCGGCAGGCTGACCATCGAAATGATCTCACCGGTGTGCACATCCATCAGCACCGAGCTGGCACCTTTGGCATTCATCAGCTTCATACCGCCAAACAGCACGCGCTCTGCGGCGGCCTGCACCGTCAAGTCAATCGACAGCGTCAGCGCTCTATCGCCATTGACCGGATCACGCAGGGTATCATCGAAATACCTTTCAACGCCCGCCACGCCGATCAGCTCGGCGTCATGCACGTCTTCCTTGCCAAAGCTTGCGCCCCCCAGAATATGCGCGGCCAACCGCCCATTGGGATAGAGGCGCATTTCCCGACGCCCAAACAAGAGCCCCGGCTCACCGATGTCATGCACCGCCTGCTGCTGCTCTGGGCTGATCTTTTTCTTAATCCAGAGGAATTTTCGCTTTCCTGTGAAGTCTTTAATCAGGCGTTCCTCATCCAGATCCGGGAAGATCACCGCCAGTTCTTTGGCGGCGCGCTCCTTGTCGATCATGTGATGGGGCTGCGCGTAGAGCGCATGGGTTTCAAGGTTCGTCGCCAGAATACGCCCATGCCGATCCACAATATCGGCCCGCTCGGCCTGAATGCGACTACCGGCATAGCTCGTGCGCGGTTCTACCGCTTCGGACATGCTCACCACGCCCATCCGCGCGCCCACCGTGACAAAAGCCCCAGTAAAGAGCACCGCCATAATCAAGAGGCGCCCTTCGGCACGCGCGCGCGATTTATTGCGCATGTCCTCATGGCGAGCGCGTTTGTTGGCGCGCTCAATGCTGTCTGGGTTTTCGCCCGCAGTGCGCGCATGCAGAATGGAAGCCAAAGGGCGCAGCGGCTTGCGGATCATGGCAGTTGCTCCTCTGCTGAGACCTCAACTGCATTCTCAAAGGTAATCGGCCCATCAAAGACAGGATCGGCCGCTGGGTAAGCGACCTGCTCAACGCGCCCAAACTGATCCGGGCGCAGCGGCAGAAGCTGCAGATCATTATAGTTGATTTCCGCCAAATCCCGCAGGCGATCCGGGCGGTTGAGATACGCCCATTCTGCCCGCAACACCGCCAGACGCGCCCGCGCATCGCCAATTTCACGCTGCAGGCGTTCGGTTTCCCCGATCATTGCCTGCGTGCGATAATTTTCCTGATAGGCCCAGACTGACAAGGCAATCACCATACCCGCGGCCAACACAAACAACAGGCCTCGCATCACTTATGTCCTTTCAGCATGGGCATCCCAATCGCCTTCCCGGCAATGTCACCGGCAGGGGCATCCGTGCGCCGTGCCACCCGCAGCTTGGCTGAGCGAGCACGCGGGTTGTCCTCCAGTTCCTCAGGATCCGGACCAACAGCCTTGCGCGTGATCAGTTCAAAAGCAGGTTTTTCCTGTTCCGTCTCAGGCGCATAGCGATTCACATTGCCTGTCTTGCCAGCACGGCTCTGCAAGAAGCGTTTCACCATGCGATCTTCGACCGAATGAAAGGTCACAACAGCCAAAAGCCCACCGGGCTTCAAGGCGCGCTCCGCCGCCATCAAGCCGCGAAACAGCTCGCCATATTCATCATTCACCGCAATACGCAGCGCTTGGAAGCTGCGTGTCGCGGGATGGCTTTGCCCCGGTTTTGGTCGCGGCAGACACCCCTCGACGATCTCCGCCAGACGCAGGGTTGTGGTGATCGGCGCCGCAGTGCGCTCGCGTACAATCGCCTTGGCAATCCGCCGGCTGGCACGCTCCTCCCCATATTGGTAGATGATATCCGCCAGATCCGCTTCGGCGGCCTCATTCACAAGATCGGCTGCGGACAGCCCATCCTGGCTCATCCGCATGTCGAGCGGCCCATCTTTCATGAAAGAAAAGCCCCGCTCCGCCAGATCAAGCTGCATGGAGCTGACGCCAAGATCCAGAACCACACCGTCCAGATCCTGCGCATAGTCATCCATTTTGGAGAAAACACCGGCCACCAGTTCGATCTGCTCGCCATAGCCTCCCACCCATGGGGCGGCCATTTCAAAAGCCAGGGGATCTCGATCAACGCCGTAGACTTTGCTGGCGCCCGCCTCAATCAGGCCACGGGTGTATCCCCCCGCGCCAAAAGTGCCATCAAGCCAGCGCCCCGCCACCGGCGCGACTTCGCGCAGCAATGGCGCAAGCAAAACCGGAATGTGAGGGCGTTTGGCGGTGTCGTCAGAAGTCGCCATAATCAGAACCCCTCGTCTCCATCCAGATAAATCGACGGATCGACATCCGGATCAAAATCCTCATCTGCCTCAAGCGCATTGATCGCGTCATAGGCATCCGGGGTCCAGATCTCAAAGGTGTCACCCTTACCAGCGAAAACTGCCATATCCGTCAGGCCAATCTTGTCGCGCTGCTCTTTAGGCAGCACCACACGCCCGGTTTCATCCACCGCCGCATCAATCGACTGCGTGAGATAAAGGTTGGAAAGCGCCTGACGCTTTTTGCTGCCCCGGGGCATTTTCATGATGCGACCAACCACATCATTCATCGCCTCAACCGTGAAACATTCCAGATAGTCGCGGGTCTTACCACCATAAACAATCACGAGGTTCGGGTTTGCACCGCTTTTCCACTCGGGGTCTCCTGCTTCAAGCACACGGCGAAACTTGGCCGGAATCGACATCCGTCCCTTCGTATCCACCTTGTTACGGCTCTCGCCGCGAAACATGAGCGCCACTGCCTATGGCCCTTTCAACACTGTTGTCCAAACCCCTTTTGAGAGGCTGGAAGCGAAACGGCGGATTGATCTGCTGCCACTGATCAATCCGCCGCCCTCGTCCCGCTTTTTGCGGGTAGTCCAGTTGCGCGTGCCACCTGGGGGGATGTTCTGCTCGCCCACGCACCGGATCTCTTTTTTTCGATGAAAGCGGGTGCCTGTATGAAACCTGACTTGGAATTTGAGGTCTTAGCGCCTCGTTTGTTCCCGTCCTCATCGTGTCACTAGGGATGCCATGGGAATTCATGGAAATCAAGCGGCAAATTTCCATATAGAGTCCAGATCTTGTTTTCCACAGCCCCCCAAAACAAGATGTGGACAAAATATTTCAACCCAAAAGCACAATATGTTGATCAAAATAGCACAAGCAATACAAAATAAACGTCATATTTCGAAAAATGTGCAAATCCCAAAAAATCCCAAACTTTTTCCCATCAAGACCCACGACTGCTGCAAAACACAGCTCAGAACACCTCTACATCAGTAGATTTCCCACGTACGCCCACCCGATTCGCAGCGAGACGCCCACCAATAGGCAAAAGTTCCCAAACTTTCCCATACCCCCTCAGGACAGCCCAATGCCACGACCAACCGCCACACCATGATCGCGACGCAATCATGGCTAACGCGAAGTTAAGAAATACCCGCTAAGGTTAAGAGAAGCCTTGGCCTGCTTTGCAACGATGGCTAGGGTGAAACTGTCTTTGATACGACACTGGAGAATTTCCATGGGCTTGCTTGCCCCATCCGCCACAACGGCCATGATCCGCAAAGCTGAAAAAGCGGGCAAGGACATGCAGTTTGCGGCCCTGCCCTATCGCATCAAGAAAAACAAAGTTCAGGTTCTCCTGATCACGTCACGTGGCACACGACAGTGGCTCCTCCCCAAGGGCTGGCCCATGACCGGCATCAAACCGCACAAAGCCGCGGCGCAGGAAGCTTGGGAAGAAGCGGGCGTGATTGGCCACGCCCATAAACACGGGCTGGGCAAATATCGCTACCGCAAGGAGCGTGGCCCTCGCACTGGCCTGAAGATCCGCGTAATGGTGTTTCCACTTGAGGTGCGCAAACTCGCAGCTCACTTCCCCGAAGCCGGACAACGCGACCGGATCTGGCTCTCCCCCAAGAAAGCCGCCAAACGGATCCGAAACCCCGAATTGGCCGAGTTGGTGCGCAATTTCGATCACAAGAAGCTTCTGCACTAAGCCAAGACACCTCAGCTTTGCGAGACGCCACCGAGATTGCTTGATCCCACCTCGCGACGGACCTATGTTTCCACGGTCTCCGGGACATCCTTTTTCTTATCACGGCTCACAGACGCAAGCGGATGATCAACTACACTCTTAAATGCTCAAACGACCACCGCTTTGACAGCTGGTTTCAATCCGCTGCCGCGTTTGACAAGCTCAAAGCCGCCGGCATGGTGGTCTGTGCAATTTGTGGCGACACCGATGTGCAGAAGGCCATGATGGCACCACGCGTGCGACCAGCAAGGTCCGCCGCAGTCAAGCCAGCCGCCCCACCTCAGGATGTCAGCGCCGCCAAAGCAGACACCACCGCCGCAGAATCTGGCGGGCCACTGTCCACAGCCACCTCGCCCCAAGAACAGGCCCTGAAAGATCTGCGCGCCCATGTTGAGGCCAACTCAGACTATGTCGGCAAAGATTTTGCCAGCGAGGCCCGCGCCATGCATGAAGGCACCGCACCAGAGCGCGCCATCTATGGTGAGGCAAAAATGGAAGACGCCAAAGCCCTCCTGGACGAAGGCGTGCCAGTCGCCCCCCTGCCCTTCAATATTGGGCGAAAAACCAACTGATCCCACACCTCCAAGACGCAGATCGCGCCGCACCTGGCACGTCCATTGCCCCCTGCCGCCCTCGCGCCAAGCCATCCAGACAAAGCTTCATTTGACCCAAAATATCCCGGGGAGGAGGTCCACATATGTGGACCGGAGGGGCTGGCCCCTCTTCATTTCAGGGCCACAGAAGGGGTCGAATGCAATCTGCCTTGCTTATTTCAGGGCAAAGGCGTACACCCGCCCGCGACTTACGACCAAAGGACGCGCCATGCCCGTACTTGTGATGAAATTCGGCGGCACTTCGGTGGCCAACCTTGACCGCATCCGCCGCGCCGCCAAACGTGTTGGCGTTGAGGTGGCCAAAGGCTACGATGTGATTGTCATCGTATCCGCCATGTCTGGTGAAACCAATAAGCTGGTCGGCTATGTGGATGAGACATCGCCGCTTTATGATGCACGCGAATATGACGCTGTGGTCAGCTCCGGGGAAAACGTCACCGCGGGTCTGATGGCGCTTACACTGCAGGAAATGGACGTGCCCGCACGCAGCTGGCAGGGGTGGCAGGTGCCACTCAAAACCACATCTGCCCACAGCCAGGCACGTATTGAAGAAATTCCGACCGACAACATCAACGCCAAATTTGGTGAAGGCATGCGTGTCGCCGTCGTAGCAGGGTTTCAGGGCATTTCTGAAGAAGGCCGCATCACCACACTGGGGCGCGGTGGGTCCGATACCACAGCCGTTGCTTTTGCCGCCGCCTTTGATGCGGAACGTTGCGACATCTACACCGATGTGGACGGGGTCTACACAACCGACCCCCGCGTCTGCCAAAAAGCCCGCAAGCTCGAAAAAATCGCTTTTGAAGAGATGCTGGAACTGGCCAGCCTTGGCGCCAAAGTCCTGCAGACCCGTTCCGTTGAACTGGCGATGCGCTACAAGGTTAAGCTGCGCGTACTGAGCTCTTTTGAAGAACAATCTGACGAGGCAGGCACTTTGGTCTGCGATGAGGAAGAAATCATGGAATCCAACGTCGTCTCCGGTGTCGCCTTTTCCCGCGACGAAGCCAAAATGACCCTTCTGTCTGTGGCAGACCGCCCCGGCATCGCCTCCATTATTTTTGGCTGCCTGTCCGATGCGGGCGTCAATGTGGACATGATCGTGCAAAACATCTCCGAAGATGGCCGCACCGACATGACCTACTCCCTGCCGACCGATCAGGTGAAGCGCGCAGATCAGGCGCTGGCAGAGCTGAAATCTTCCGGCGGCTTGAACTTTGCAGAACTGGTGATCGACGAAGACGTGGCCAAAGTCTCCGTTGTGGGCATCGGAATGCGCAGCCAATCGGGCGTTGCCGCCAAGATGTTCAAAGTGCTGTCAGATGAAGGCATCAACATCAAGGTTATCACCACCTCGGAGATCAAAATCTCTGTATTGGTCGATCGCAAATATCTGGAACTGGCGGTGCAAGCCCTCCACGATGCGTTTGAACTCGAAAAAGCGTAAGCACATCCCAGATTACGACAGATCAGCCCGCCTCTGGCGGGCTTTTTTACAGGCATCGTCTTGCGCCCGCACAGCACCACAAAAACTTACGTGAGCCGATAGCGCGAAAAACAACCCTAAGCAGGCCCCGCACACCTAGCTGCAAAATGGGTCAGGTCTTCCGGACCCCCATGGTCGCCAAATTGATCAAAAGACACGCAAATTTCCGCGTGTACAGCAAATTAACGCCAAGTGAGCACGCATAAACCGTTTTGCTTTTACACAGGGTGTGATCTATTCGCAGCAGGGAGAGACAACCGAGGACCGCAGCTTTTATGGCGCAAGACACCCAGACCGAAAGCCGCAAATTGCTCGGGCGGCTCAGAGACGCTTTGGCCGAAGACAGCGCAGGCCAGGAACGGCTCGATAAAATCACCCATCTTATTGCGACCTCAATGGGCACGGAAGTCTGCTCGATTTACCTGTTTCGCGACGATGAAACCCTAGAACTTTGCGCCACCGAAGGTCTGAACGCAGCTGCGGTTCACCAGACCCGTCTGCGGGTTGGCGAAGGTCTTGTGGGGCGTGTGGCGCGCAACTCCAAAGTCGTCAACACGGATGATGCCCCCTCGGCCAAAGGCTTCCGCTTTATGCCGGAAACCGGCGAGGAAATCTACTCCAGCTTCTGCGGCGTGCCGGTACAGCGGCTCGGTGACAATCTTGGCGTGCTTGTGGTCCAATCCAAAGACAAACGGATCTTTTCTCAGGATGAGATCTACGCGCTGGAAGTGGTCGCCATGGTGCTGGCCGAAATGACTGAACTGGGGGCGTTTGTCGGCGAAGGTGCCGCGATGAGCGCGCTGCATCAGCAATCTGAAATGTTTCGGGGCACATCAGGGCAGGAAGGCGCCTCGGAAGGTCACGTTTGGCTGCATGAACCTCGGGTTGTCGTGACCAATCCGGTGGCAGACGATCCGGATGTGGAACTGGCACGCCTGACCGAAGCGGTAGAAGAACTGCGCGTGGGTGTGGACAAAATGCTGGATGGCGCACAGCGTGGTGACAAAGAACAGCTTGATGTGCTGGAAGCCTACCGGATGTTTGCCAATTCCAAAGGCTGGATGCGCCGGATGGAACAGGACATCGCACGTGGCTTGTCTGCGGAAGCTGCGGTGGAAATGGAACAGTCTGCGGCGCGGGCGCGTATGGAACAGGTCACGGATTCCTACCTGCGCGAGCGGCTGCATGATCTTGACGATCTGTCCAATCGCCTCTTGCGCATCCTGACCGGACAAGGGGCCGAGACCGGTGCGGAAATGCCCGCAGATCCTATTCTGATCGCGCGTAACATCGGCCCCGGCGAATTGCTGGAATATGGCCGTAAACTCAAGGGCATTGTGTTGGAAGAGGGCTCTGTTGGCAGCCACGCCGCCATCGTGGCCCGCGCGCTTGCGATCCCTTTGGTCATACACGCAGATAAAGTCACAACCGAGGCTCTAAACGGGGATCACATCATGGTCGACGGGGATCAGGGCATCGTGCACCTGCGCCCGGACGATACCGTGGTCACGGCCTTCAGGGATAAGATCGCCATGGCGGCACAGGCACAGGAGCGCTACGCTTCGATCCGCGACAAAGCGGCTGAAAGCTTGGATGGCACAGTCATCCACCTGCACATGAATGCCGGATTGATGGCGGATTTGCCCTCTCTGTCCACCTCTGGCGCGGAAGGCGTAGGTCTGTTCCGTACGGAACTGCAATTTCTGATCCGCAACCAGATGCCAAAACGGACTGAACTGGCACAGCTCTACGCCCGGGTGATGGATGCCGCGGAGGATAAACGCGTGGTGTTTCGCACGCTGGACATCGGCTCTGACAAAGTG
Organism: Shimia marina; assembly: GCF_001458175.1. Lineage (GTDB taxonomy): Bacteria > Pseudomonadota > Alphaproteobacteria > Rhodobacterales > Rhodobacteraceae > Shimia > Shimia marina. Next base: position 132,706 of record NZ_CYPW01000024.1, on the reverse strand, counting down.
CTGCCCTACATGGCGCCTCAGGATGAACCCAATCCGGCGCTTGGCTGGCGCGCGGTCCGTGTGGCACTGGACAAACCCGGTGTGATGCGCATGCAGTTGCAGGCGCTTCTGCGTGCGGCCAATGGGCGCGCGCTCACCATCATGTTCCCCTTCATTGCACAGTATGAAGAATACACAGCCGCCCGGGCCGAAGTGGACAAGGCCATTGAGCGGGAAAAGATTCTCGGGCATCCGCTGCCCTCAGAAATCGAAGTTGGGGCGATGCTGGAAACCCCTTCATTGGGCTTCGCGCCCAAGAAATTTTATGAAGAGGTGGATTTTCTCTCCATCGGCGGCAACGATTTGAAGCAATTCTTCTTCGCCGCGGATCGCGAAAATGAGCGGGTGCGCCGGCGCTATGACACGCTCAACGTCAGCTTCCTCACCTTCCTGGAAGGCATTGTGAACCGCTGTGTCGACACGGGCACCCCCCTGAGTTTCTGCGGAGAAGACGCAGGACGCCCAATTGAGGCGGTCTGTCTCGCAGCTATGGGGCTGCGCAGCCTTTCCATGCGCCCCGCCTCCATTGGCCCGGTCAAAAGCCTGATCCGGCGGGTCAACCTCTCAGAACTGCGCGATGTGATACATGCGGCGCGCGAACGCGGGGATCAATCTGTCAGGCCGGCGGTGATGGAGTATCTGCGCAACAGCTGATGGCTCTCTAGGCCGCTGTGGCCTGTATCATCAATAGCTCAAACGGCAACAGAGACGCCTGCGCACGGCCGTCGGCAAACGCATAATCTGTGTAAACGGCCTGCACATCATGTTCGTTGTAGTGGTGCCGCGCGCCATTGATCTCGACATAATCCGCCTCAATGCGCCCATGGCGTGGCGTCCAATGCGTGCCGTCAGAACTGCGCGCATCCATTCCGATCTGAACCCCAGTGGCCACCTCAATCTCTGGAATGATGGCCGTGAGGTCCAGATCAAGGTCAACCTGCTCCAATGACGCGTTGGTCAGAAAAAACACAAACTCCCCATTGCGCTCAAACGCCGCCACTTGAAATCCATCTGGTGCCCCTGGGATGTCGACCTCAATCAATTCCATTCCGGGCAGGACATCTGACATCAGGTCAAACACCGCCCCGCGCAGCGTCTCAGTCACCCGCCCCTGTGTGTCCGTGTCCACATGGCCGTCATCAGCCGGCCCACCGAGGTCATTCGTAGTGTTGTGAACAATCGGCCAGACATGCGCCGCATCCACACCAAGCTCAACCATGTTTTCCACCATCTCCACCAAGACAGACATGCCCAGCAAGCCGTTGCAGGCCGTATTGCTGGCTCTGAGGTTCCATTCGGTCACATGAAAGCTCAACTCATGGTCAAACCGATCCTCCCATACGGCGAGATCAATATTGATATAGCGATATTCCCGTGACGTATCATCAAATGAGGTGGCACCGCGCACCCAATAGTAATGCTCCACCACCCCATCAATATGCGCCATCGCCTCTGGGCTGAGTTGGTCAATGATGGTGTGGTTGGCTGCATTCACACGATCCACAAAACCGCGCGCATCCACATCTGAGCCAAACTCGGACTCCCCATAGACCGATCCCATTTGCACGAGAATTTCTGGCGATCCCGCCTGCGCCGCAGCGATCCCTTCCGTAAGTTCTCCTACGGCAATACTGGCGCGCTGCCCATATTCAGTCTCCCCCATGCGCGCCCAATATTCATTGCCGATCTCAAAGGCTGCAATCTTTGCCCCATATTCGTTGAGAACCATCTCCGCCCAGTCTGACAAGCCTTCCCCATAGTCCTCAAGCGCCGCGTTCGTGGTGGAAATCACCAAAGTGACCTCACCTTCCACACCCTCCAGAAAATCCGTCAGCTCAGGGCGCAACGCACCATCTTCGGTCAATGCCGTGACATCCAGCCAGTCTTCCCCCTCAACACCAGAGTCTTCTGCTCGCCCGGACGGAAAGCGAAACTCTTCCAACCCAAACGCGTCGACAGCGCTCTCAAATGTTGACGTAGGCGCACCATGGTCCGTGGCCACCGTGTAGGGTGCATTTGTGCCAAACATGTCTTCGGACACAAAGAGCCCTGTGCGCCTGACCTCTTCACCTTCGGGGGGATCATCCCGAACATCCGGGTCTTCTGCGGGCGTGTCCTCCTCGTCGTCCTCCTGTGCGATGCTGATGCCCATGAGCACGACCATTGGCAGAAATACCATCAATCCAAGTCCCATCGCGCAGCTCCCTGATTGAACAAGGCAACAGGACACCCGCAACCAAAGCGGGCACTTGCGATGGCGGAAACTACGGAACCGATTAACCTTACTTCAGCAGAATATCATCCGCAGCTTTCTCCGCTTAAGTGAGGCAACCTCTACTTTTGCGAGCCTCACAGCAGCAGTGACGCAAAGACGGATTTGCATAAATGCAATTCAAATTTTAGGAGTTTTTTAGGACTTCTTGCGCAAGCGTGCCACCAAATCGGCAGCAAGCGTGGCATGATCCACATCCACCTCCACCGCCAGTTTGCGCAGCCCAAAATGCACATGGGCGATGTCTTGATAGTAGCTTGTATAGGCAAAATTGGTGGCCGCCCCGGCTGCGGCGCCGATCACCGGTACCATCTGCGCGGCCAGTTTTTGTCCCAGAACCGGGGCCAAACGCGGCACAATCACTGCCGAAATCCACTTGGCACCGCCCACCGCCAGCCCGGCCCGCTGCTCCAACATGGCCAAATCCGCGCCGCGATCCTCTTCAAAAGGCCCATTGGCCGCCAGCACCTGAACGCAGTCAAAGCGCACACTGTCATGGCTTGGATCAAATCCATATTGCACAGCCACACCTTGAATAGCACGCAAGAGCACTGTGACGGTGATCGGCAGTTCCGCGAGGGACGAGGTCACGCCGCCAGCCCCCCCTGCTGCGCCCAGCGCTGCGGTGATGGAGGCATTGATCCAATCTGGCTGGTCTTTCACAACAGCGCGGCTGCCATCGGCCCATTTCACCGCCTGCGTCAGCGCCAGTTCCGTGGCACTGCCCAAACCGTTCTGCACATCGTCTGGCAAGGTTTTCAACAAGCCGCCGACCGGCATGCCCAAAATGCCAAGCACCTTCATGCCCAATCCGCTTGCGTTGCGATACCGCAGCGCCAGAGCATCAAGTTCCGTGTTCAGATCAATATCGCGCGCCGGGTGTTCCGGTAAAATCTCGATGGGTTTCATGGGTAAGAGGTAGGGTCTCACCTGCGACGTTCAACTCTTGCGCGCAGAAACCACCTCTCCTGAGACCCCAGCCCAAGCCTCCTCAATCAATGCCCGCCCCAACACACGCTCCGGATTGGTAGGCGGCGGCATGATCACGCCGTCTAGTTTCTCAAAACCGAAACGTTGATAATAGGGGGCATCGCCGACAAGCATCACGCGCGCCCATCCCAATGGGGCCGCACGTTCCAGGCTGCCCTCAATCAAGAACCCGCCAAGGCCTTCGCCCTGATGCGTCGGGTGCACCGCGACGGGCCCCAGCAACAAGGCGGTCTGCGATCCAATCAAAACCGGCCAATACCGAATGGCGCCAGCCAGAATGCCATCGCCATCCCGCGCCACCAGAGAGAGCTCTGCAACGGGGTCTACCCCATCACGCAGACGATAAGAACTCAGCGCTTCACGCCCCGGTGCAAAACACAGGTCATAAAGCGCCTCAACTTCCCACCAGTCTTCGCCTGTTTCCACAGCAAGCGTAAACACCTGCGCGCCCCCGATATTTCCATTGTGCCTTTTGCGGTTCCCTCGCCCCTAACATGGCGCTACGACTCCCTGCAAACCAATATGGAGTCCGATTGATGTTCTATCAGCCCAAAGATGGCCACGGCCTGCCGCACAACCCTTTCAAAGCCATCGTCAGCCCTCGCCCGATTGCCTGGGTCTCCACAAGGGACGCAGAAGGCCAGCGTAATCTGGCGCCATATTCTTTCTTCAACGCACTGGCGGACAACCCGCCGCAGGTCATGTTTGCCTCCACCGGCGCAAAACCCGATCAGGCCGAAGGCAAAGACAGCCTCGCCAACATCCGGGCCACCGGCGTGTTCTGCATCAATATCGTTGAAGAGGCCCTGCGCGACGCCATGAATGTGTCGTCCGGCGCGTTGGGTAAAGACGAAGATGAGTTCACCGCGGCGGGCCTTGAGGCCGCAAAGTGTGAAACCATCGACTGCCCCCGCCTTGTGGCTGCGCCAGCCTCTCTGGAATGCCGCCTGATACAGATTGTGCCACTGTTGGGTGAAAACAACTTCATGGCCATTGGCGAAGTCACCGGCATCCACATACGCAACACCTGTCTGGTCGATGGCATTTTTGACGTCACCACCTTCCGCCCTCTGAGCCGCCTTGGCTACAAAGACTATGCCGTGGTGGACAACACTTTCACACTCGCCCGCCCCGGCGATTGACACAAAGCCCTCACCATGCCCCTACCGCCCCCTCAAACCGCGTACCCAATCACTTTGCCAGACGGCTCTGCCCATGATGGCACAGTGCTGCTCTCTGCAGTGGTGACGCATCCGCGGTTTGTGGTGGGCGATCACACCTATGCGTCCGACTTTGCCCCGCCTCAGGACTGGGCGCAGCATCTTGCCCCCTATCTCTTTCCTTTCAGCCAAGAGACCCTGACGATCGGCAAGTTCTGCCAAATCGCGCATGGGGTGCGCTTTATCACCGCCTCTGCCAACCACGCTCAGGACGGACTCAGCTGCTACCCCTTTGCAATATTTGGCGAAACCGTGCCAGAGGGGTATCAACCAGACAAACGTGACACGGTGATTGGTCATGATGTCTGGCTTGGATACGGTGCCATGGTGTTGCCGGGCGCGCAGATCGGGCATGGCGCGATTATTGGCGCAGGGGCTGTCGTGCGCGGAACGGTGCCCCCTTACGGCATCGTCACAGGCAACCCCGGCACCCTGACACGCAAACGGTTTGGCGAGGCCACCATCGCCCGGCTGCTTTCGCTGGCGTGGTGGGACTGGCCTCTGGAACGCATCGAGCGTGCCATTCCGGCCATCATGGCCGGCGACCTCGACAGGCTCCAAGCCCTGCGCCCCGACTAAAACAGAACCTCAGTCAGAGTTATCCACAGGGTCAGGCTCACCGCCCCCAGCAAGGTGGTTTGAGCCACAAGCGTCGCCGCCAGTTCGCGGTCTGCCCCAAATCCGGCAGCGAGAACATGCGCTGCGCTGGCTGTTGGCAAAGCGGCCCAGATCACCAGAGCCGCCGCAATCCCGCCTTCCAGCCCCAAGAGCAGAGCCACAGCGACGGCACATGCCGGCATCACCACAAGCTTGGTGACACAAATAAGCCCGCTGAACCAATCAAGCCGCGCCAAAGCCCCCCAGTTCATCGTCGCGCCCACCGAAATCAGGGCGATTGGAATGGCCGCCGCCGACAGCATCTCCAGCGGCGCCAGAACCGGGGCCGGAATTCGCAGGCCAGACAAACCGACGGCTACGCCGCTCAACGATGCCAGTAAGAAAGGATTCAGGGCCACTTTGCGCAACGTCCCAAAGAGACCCAGGCGCTCACCACGGCTCAAAACGATCACGGCAAACGCATTTGCCATCGGCACGCCCATGCCCACGACCACCGCCATCTCACCCGCCCCTGTCTTTGCAGTTGTGGCAACGGCAATAAATGCCAGCGCCGTATTGAAACGCCACGAAGTCTGCCAGCCGGCGGCAAAATCTTTGAAAACTACTGGCCCAAATGGCCTCGCCAGATAGCCAATGCAAAGCCCGACCCCCAACAGAAGCCACACAATCGGTGCAATCGCCACCACCTTGCTCAACTCCAGAGGCATCTGGCTTGCCGCCACAAACAAAAGTGCCGGAAAAAGAATCTCAAAGTTGAGCTTGTCCAATCCCTGCCAGGCATTCAGCGACAGCCTTGGGCGCAAAACCGCCCCGAGCCCCACGAGCAAAAATGAGGGCAAAAGCCCAATCAAAATAGCAACAAAAGTCATGCCGGCTCCCTCTCTTCAGGCCGCAGCCTGAAAGCCTCTTATGCTTCCCCTCCACTTTGGGGCTGGCACTTCCACAAGAAAGACATTAATGCGCGCCGCACTCAACTATCAGGAGCAAATATGTCCAAACCTGTCCTTCAAGATATCTTTTCCTTTTCCGGTCGTCGCAACCGTAAAAGCTACATTCTTTTTTCATTGCTTATGGTGGTTGTGACCATCGTTTTGAGCGGTATCACCGCCGGTGTGGCCACTGCTACCGCTGGTCTGGGCCTCATTCTGCTGCTTCTGTTCGTACCATTGGTCGTGGCCACATGGGCTGTGGGCAGCCAGCGTTGTCGCGATTTTGGCTGGACCGGATGGGCGATCCTGATCACCATCATTCCGGGCATCGGCCTTCTGTTTGCCATTGCCATTCTGTTTGTGCCGGGCACGCAGGGTGACAATCGCTATGGCCCCGATCCGCTGGGCAATGCAGCAGGCAACACGCCTCAAGCTGCATAACAAAAAAGGGCTGGCCCGTGGGCCAGCCCCGCTTGCATCTTTTAAGCCGTCTCAGTGACCGCCACTCAACACGCCCGTGCGCACCGAATAATCCACGGCGATTTCATATTCAGGGTCGTCGTCGCTATCCACCATCAGGTGGCCCGCTTTGCTCAGCAATTCGTGGCAATCCCGGCTCAGGTGGCGCAGCACAACTTGCTTGCCAGCCGCTTCGTATTTGCCAGCCACAGCTTCAATCGCCTGCAGTGCAGATTGATCCACCACACGGGAGCGGGCAAAATCCACGATCACATGATCAGGATCGCTGTCCACTTCAAACAGCTCGCTGAAGCCTTCCGCAGAACCAAAGAACAGCGGCCCTTCGATTTCATACACCTTCGCGCCCGGATCAGACGCGCTTTCACGGGTGTTGGCGTGAATACGGCGCGCGTTCTGCCAGCTGTAGGCCAGCGCGGAAACAATGACCCCCACAACAACGGCCACGGCGAGATCTTCCAGCACGGTCACAACCGTCACCAGCACGATCACAAAGGCATCCATACGGGGCACCTTGCGCATGATCTGAAAGCTGTTCCAGGCAAAGGTGCCAATCACCACCATGAACATCACGCCCACCAGCGCCGCCAGCGGAATGCGTTCAATCAGCGGGCTTGCCACCACAATGAAGGCCAGCAAGAACAGCGCCGCCGCAATACCGGCGATCCGTGTGCGACCACCGGATTTCACGTTGATCATCGACTGACCAATCATCGCACAACCGCCCATGCCGCCAAAGAAGCCGGTGACCACATTTGCTGTGCCCTGTGCGATACATTCCTGACTTGCGCCACCGCGCTTGCCGGTCATCTCTCCCACAAGGTTCAGGGTCAGCAGGCTTTCGATCAGACCAATCGCTGCCAAAATCACCGCGTAAGGCAGGATGATGTAAAGCGTCTCAAGGTTGAACGGTGCAAGCAAGGCAGGCGGATACAGCCCCTCCCCCTCGCCAAACGGCATGTGGAAGCTAGGCAGCCCCCCCTTGATCGAGGCCATATCACCAACAGTCGGCACATTGATGCCCAGCGCGATCACAATGATCGCAGTGATCCCGATCCCGGCCAAAGGCGCAGGAATGGCTTTGGTCAGTTTCGGCAGCCCCCAGATGATCGCCATGGTCAGCGCCACAAGGCCCAGCATCATGATGAGCTGCGGACCGGCAAGCCAAGCGTCAGGGTTGGCGGGATCTTTGAACTGCGTCAGCTGTGCAAGGAAAATCACAATCGCCAGACCATTCACAAAGCCCAGCATCACAGGATGTGGCACAAGGCGAATGAATTTCCCCCAATGCAGCACCCCGGCAATGATCTGCAGGATGCCCATCAAGATCACCGTGGCAAAGAGATACTCCACGCCATGTTCGGCCACCAAGGCCACCATCACCACGGCCAAAGCCCCGGTGGCGCCGGAAATCATCCCCGGGCGACCGCCAATCAGCGCCGTGATCAACCCCACCAGAAAGGCCGCATAAAGCCCCACCAGCGGGTGAACCCCCGCCACAAAGGCAAAGGCCACGGCCTCCGGTACCAAGGCCAGAGCCACGGTCAGGCCCGAAAGCACCTCGGTCTTGATCCGGCTAGGGGTGAACCCCTCATCCTGCATGATGGACAGGTTCGGGGGAGAAATATTCTTGGCCAGCATGGCCAGCGCCGCGCGTCGCATTGGGGCTACCTTCGTGTCTTGGGGATGAGTTCGCTTTGCTTGGTCCCTACCCGCAACCGCCTTGTCACACAAGGGTTCTGTCGTTTGCGCCCACCGGCCGGCCCGCCAGAAATACCCGCAACCGCCAGATCGTCGGGCAACGGCGGCCGCTCTGCGCGCGCGAGCGGCGCTTGGCAAATCCCCGCAGCTCGGGCGCGCCTTCACGAAAAACTGCGTGAACGTGAATAGACAATCACCCGCTCAGGTTGCCACATACCCAGAGTTGCCCACATCAAAGGACAAAGCCCATGCGCTGGCTGATCGCACTGATGGTGCTTGCCACCCCCCTTGCCGCTCAGGATCAGGAGGGCAATGATCGCCCCTCCAACTGGCGCGTGACACATCACGAAATCCACAACATCTGGAACACAATCTGCGATGAGCGGGAGGAAGGCGCAGAGCTGACACAACGCTGCTACATCCGGCGCGTGGATGTCTTTTCTCCGCAACCCAATTTTGCAGCGCAGTTTTTCTTTCTGACATCCGGCGCAGACGGTGGCACAGACATGCAATTTGGTATGGAGTTTGGCACGTTCACAGCTCCTGGTAATTTCCGCATTGAGCGAGACGGCGTCTCTGTCTGGCGCACAAATCGGCTCGGCTGCCTCACCGGGGCCTCCTGCACCTTTGAAGATGCCGCCGCAGAGGCGCTTTTGGCGCAGATGCTGGCCGGGGGCGCATTTCGCTTCACTTTCCGTGACAGCCATGGCACGTCGCAAGACCTCAGTTGGTCCCTCAACGGATTTGAAGAGGCCTATGCCGACTACAACACACAGCTTGCGCAGCGTGGTCTGGGCCAGCCGTAACAGGCAGCGGTGCACAATTCGCGACAGATCGCGCCCGATATGCCTTCCGCTCCTCTGCGCATCACGCCTTTCCCTTGCATTTCCATACGCAGCCCCCCAAGACTTCACCCAACATATGCGACTGGGAGACAACCATGACTGAGGCCTTGAAAGAGACGATGATTGCTGTGATCGGCGGCTCCGGCATCTATGATATCGACGGCCTTGAAGACGCCCGCTGGCAGAGCGTGGAAAGCCCCTTTGACACACCCTCCGACCAAATCCTCACAGGCACGCTCAACGGTGTAAAAATGGCCTTTCTGCCGCGCCATGGGCGGGGCCATGTGCATACGCCAAGCTCCGTGCCCTACCGGGCCAACATCGACGCCCTCAAACGCCTTGGCGTGACCGATGTGATCTCTGTCTCCGCCACGGGCAGCTTTCGCGAGGAAATGGCGCCGGGCGATTTTGTCATTGTAGATCAGTTTATTGATCGCACGTTTGCCCGTGAAAAATCTTTCTTTGGGCCAGGGCTTGTGGCCCATGTCAGCGTGGCACACCCCACCTGTCCGCGCCTGTCAGACGCCTGTTTCACCGCCGCCACAGAGGCTGGCATCAAGGTGCACAAAGGCGGCACCTATCTGGCCATGGAAGGCCCGCAATTCTCCACCTTGGCGGAAAGCAAAATGTATCGCGAAAGCTGGGGCGCAGATGTGATCGGCATGACCAATATGCCCGAGGCCAAACTGGCCCGCGAAGCCGAGCTTTGTTATGCCTCCGTGGCAATGGTCACTGATTATGACAGCTGGCACCCCGAACATGGCGAAGTGGATGTGACCGAAATCATCGCCACCCTCACAGGCAACGCCAGCAAAGCCCGCGATCTCGTAGGCCGCCTGCCCGCCCTTTTGGGCGCCACGCGCGCAGAGTGCGCACATGGCTGTGACAAGGCCCTTGAGTTTGCCATTCTCACCGCCCCGGACAAACGCGATCCTGCTATGGTCGCCAAGCTGGACGCCGTGGCAGGACGTGTGCTGTAAGCCTGTCAGCACAATAAACAGCGCGCCGTCACTCCACCAAAGAGGCGGAGCGCTTTAATGGATCATAACCATTTCCCACTCGTGTTTGATTTTGGCCACCCGACTTGAGCGCACGATTTCTGCAAGACTCATATTGCCCGGACAGTTTGGCGCGCAATCGATCGGCTGGACCGGAACTTTCTTAAACATCACCAAGGGCTGCATATTTTGGTCTGTTGGTTCATAAACACTATCGACCACAAAGACCGTCCATGTGGGATCAGTCGATTTCTGGTTCGCGTCCGCCAGACATTTAAAGTCAATTGGCGTCTCCAAATCACTCGATCGGAAAAATTTTTCAAACGTCCACTTCCGCTCGGCATTGCGCACCTGAAAAACAGAAAACAGCGATGCATTGGTGGCGCTGTTCATTGAACCCAAAGCGGCATTGATCGCGCCCCCCCAATGGTTCACCCCCTTGAGCGTGCCCAAATCAGAGGCAGTTTCTGCCTGCGCCTCGTGCAAGGCGCACACTGGGGTCGCGCTCCAGGATTTATGCTCATTGTGAAAGGCATAGACATCTCCTGGATCAGGTTGATGAAACGCGCTCGCCGCATTCATCTGCTTGATCTGCAACAGATCATGCTCATCTGCATCAAAGAATAAGTGGCTAGCAATCGCATAAGCGCCAATCGCCCCCACGCCGCACCAAAGATAAATTTTACGCATGCTGCCCTCACTTCGGACAGCACAGCGTGCCGCCGCATTTGTACATGCCATCCGGGCAGCTTTGAGCCCAAACCGAGCTCGCCGCGACGGCCAGCGAAATGCCTAACACGAGAATAACAAATCTCATCACTCATCTCCAAAAATCAACAAAATAAGGACCATCGTAATATAGCCGCCGTATTTTGTCGCCTCTGGGGAACCTGACCCCAAAGTGGCTGGCACGGCCATGACGCGAAACGCATAGACGCAACCCTATTGACCTTGAACGCGATAGAGCGATTGATGGGGCTGTTCACTTTGTACAGGCCCTTCTATGTCCTTTGATCTCTGGCTGACTTTTGTTGCCGCTTCCACAGCCCTGCTGTTGATCCCCGGTCCGACCATCCTTTTGGTGCTGAGTTATGCGCTGACACAGGGGCGTAAAGTGGCCGTGGCCACCGCAGCAGGCGTGGCATTTGGAGACCTCATCGCAATGAGCGCGTCCTTGATGGGGCTGGGCGCAATTGTACTGGCATCGGCCACGGCATTTATGGTGCTCAAATGGCTTGGAGCCGCCTATCTGATGTGGCTGGGCTATAAAATGCTGCGCAGCGCGGGCAACGCCAGCCTCGCCGATATCAGCCGCGCGTCAGACCTGCCGGGCCGGGGCGTCTTTGGGCATGCGGCGGCTGTCACCGCGCTCAATCCGAAAAGCATCGGGTTTTTCATCGCCTTCGTGCCGCAGTTTCTGTCACCGCAGGCACCAATGCTGCCGCAATTTGCCATTTTTATCAGCACCTTTGTCACTTTGGCCGCCTTGAACGCGCTGGCCTATGCGCTTTTGGCGGACAAAATGCGCAGCCGCATCTCAAGCCCAAAAGTGATGCGTGGGCTCACACGGGGCGGCGGCGTTACTCTTATGGGCATGGGCATTTTGACGGCAACCCTCAAACGCGCTGCCTAACCAGCGGCGCGGCCTCAAGCACAGCACTCTGTCAGGTTCCACGACTTGTCAGGAACCGTTTTTTTTCATGAACTTACGGATAAATCCGCGAATTTCGCGTGCAGCGCTGGTATCAAGTTCCTTGCACAGCTCAACAAAAGCATCCCGTTCGTCCTTGTCCAGACGCAGCACCAGCTGACTGTCCTTTTTCGCTTTCTTTCTGGACTTCTCCTCCGCCTTTGCAGCGGCTTTCTTGGCGTCTTCGGCGCGATCCAACTGTCCCATGCAAATCCCCACTGCATATCAGGTCTTGATTTTTTCATTCGTATATACACTTTATATACACAGTCTAGGCAAAAATATCAGAGGCATTTGCAGAAAGGAAATAAAAATGAACATTCACACCGCCAAGACCATTCTCGTAAACGACCGCCTTGATTGGCATAAGCCCCATGCCCGCTGGTTGAGCAACACCATGTATCGGCTCAAACGCTATCGTACCAGCCTGAGCCGTTAAGCAACTCGCGCCTTGCACTGAGGGGGCGCATCGGTCAAAACCCATGACGATATTCACAGCTTCATGGGGACTTCTGATGCTGAAAAGCACACAGCGCAAAAGCGCCAATGTCAAAGACTACATCCGCACCATTGTGGACTTCCCACATGAAGGGATCATGTTCCGCGATGTCACCACGCTGTTTGCAGACCCACGTGGCTTCCGCATGGCCATTGACCAGATGCTGCACCCTTATGCAGGCATTCGCATCGACAAGGTTGTCGGGCTGGAAGCGCGCGGGTTCATCCTTGGCGGTGCCATTGCCCACCAGCTCAGCGTCGGCTTTGTGCCGATCCGCAAAAAGGGCAAACTGCCCGGCACCACCATTTCTCAGGACTACAAACTGGAATATGGCGAAGCGATTGTGGAAATCCACGATGATGCCATTCAGCCCGGCGAACAGGTGTTGGTGGTGGACGATCTCTTGGCCACCGGTGGCACCGCAGAAGCAGGCATCAAGCTGATTGAGCGTCTGGGCGGCGAAATCATCAGCTGCGCCTTCATCATCGACCTGCCTGAACTGGGCGGTCGCAAGAAACTCGAAGACATGGGCATGGATGTCTCCGTGCTTTGTGAATTCGACGGTCTCTGAACACAGGCTGCCCCTCGGGGCAACCTTAGGAGCTATGGCTTAGCCCAAATGCGCAAAAACCGGCGTGCGGTGGTCAAAGCACCGCACCCGGATTCATGATCCCATGTGGATCCAGCGCAGCCTTGATGGCGCGCATCGCCGCAAGGCGGCTTGGGTCGCCATAGGTCTGCAAATCTGCCACCTTAAGCCGCCCCACCCCATGTTCTGCGCTGAACGATCCGCCATAGGCTTTCACCAGATCATGCACGCTGCGGCTCACCTCTGCGCGGATGTCGTCATAGTCATGCCGGTTCCCGCCCCGCGGCGGGAAGACATTGAAATGCAGATTGCCATCGCCCACATGCCCGAAGCAGTTGATGCGAAACGGCCCCTGTGCCCGAATTTTTTCACCAGCTTCTGCGATGAAAGCGGGCAAAGCTCCCAGCGGCAGCGAAATATCATGGCTGGCCACGGACCCGATATGTTTGTTGGCGATGGGGATGCTCTCCCGCAGGGTCCAGAAATCCGCCCGCTGTGCCGCACTCTGCGCAATCACCCCATCCGTGACCAGACCGGCCTCCAGCGCGGCCTCAAACAGCCCTTCAAGCGCGGTCTCTGCGCCGCTCTGCAGGCCCACATCCACCAGCACGGACCACTCCGGATCCTCTTCAAAAGGCAGACGCACCTGCGGCAGGGTTTCCCGAAGAAAAGCAAACCCCTGCTGGCTGAGGAGTTCAAAGGCACTCACCGTTTCGCCCATCAAATCTCGGGCCAGCGCCAGCAGCGACAAAGCCGCCTCCACATCTCGCACGGCCATGATCGCTGCGCCCTGTGCGCGCGGGCAGGCATAGAGCTTAAGCGCCGCTGCGGTGATCACCCCAAGCGTGCCCTCCGCCCCCACAAGCAGATTGCGCAGATCATAACCTGTGTTGTCTTTGCGCAGCCGCGTCAGACCGTGCCAAATTTCCCCAGTCGGCAACACCGCCTCAAGCCCTAGGCAGAGGTCGCGCGCATTGCCATAGCGCAGCACATTCACACCGCCCGCATTGGTCGCCAGATTGCCCCCAATCCGTGCGGAGCCTTCAGAACCCAATGACAAGGGGAACAGCCGATCCGCCGCTTCTGCGGCCTCCTGCACTTGCGCCAGAATGGCCCCGGCTTCCGCCACCAGCACATTTTCCAGAGGATACACTCCACGGATCGCATTCATCCGTTCCAACGACAGCAGGACCGGCGCGGCCCCCTCGGTCTTCACCTGACCACCCACAAGCCCTGTGCCGCCGCCATAGGGCACGACGGGCACATGCGCCACGTGACACGCCGCCACGATTGTGGAGACCTCTTCCACATTCCGCGGCAGGGCCACGACACCCGCCTGCCCAAAGTAGCGCCCGCGCGGCTCTTCCAGATAGCGGGCTTCTGGCGCGCGCAGCGTATCCTCAGGCAACTGCGCAGCAAGCGCATCAACAAAAGCGGGAGTGGCATCAGTCAAAGTCATACCCGCAGGATTAGACCGCATATAAGTCAACGTCTAGGGGTCAGGCCTGCCCGGCAAGAGTGCGCCCGCGCCGATCATGGCGCAAAGCCGCATAAAGCACATGGGTGCGCCAGCGGCCATTGATCTGCAAATAGCTCTGCGCCACGCCTTCGTACTTGAAGCCGGACTTTTCCAAAACACCCCGGCTGGGGGTGTTTTCCGGCAGGCAGGCCGCCTCGATGCGGCTCAGATCCAGCCGCGTGAAGGCATGATGCACCACCGCCTCAATGGCTTCACTCATATAGCCTTTGCGCGCAAATTTCTGCCCAACCCAATAGCCCAGCGTCCCGGCCTGTGCGGGGCCGCGGCGGATATTGTCCAGTGTGATGGCGCCCACCAAGGCCTCATCTTCACGCCGCACCATGAACAGCGGCACCGCCGTGTCATTCGCAATGGACCGCTGCGCCCAGTAGACACGGTTGGTGAAGCTCTTACGGCTCAGATGTGTGGCCGCCCAAATCGGCTCCCAAGGCACCAGAAACCCTGCACTGGCGCTGCGCAGTTCCGCCCAGGCGCGAAAATCCGCGTGAATGGGCGGCCGCAGCGTCAGCCGGTCGGTTTCAATCCGTACCTTGCGGCGCGTCAGAAGCATCAGGCCGCGCGCCTCTCTTCCAGCGCCTCAAGAGCAGGCGCGCCGGACACAGGCCCATAAAGCGCCATGGCGCTGCGGGCCTTGCTGGCCATCTGCTCGGCAAAGCGGCGCACATCTTCATCTGACACCGCATCAATTCGCGTGACGGTTTCTGGCAGGCTGGGGATATGTCCCCAGATCGCCAGCATCCGCGCCAGCCGTTCCGCCCGGCTTGACGGGCTTTCCAGCCCCATGAGCAGCCCCGCCTTCATCTGCGTGCGCGCCCGCGCGATCTCAATCGCGTTCATGTCTTCCGCCGCGCGTTTGAGCTCATCAATGGTGATTTCCGCCAGCTCCGCGATCTGCGCCCCAGAGGTGCCCGCATAGATCGTGGTCATGCCCGTATCCGCGTAGGCACCGGTTTGTGCAAAGATCGAATAGCACAGCCCCCGCTTTTCGCGCACTTCCTGAAACAGGCGGCTCGACATGCCCCCACCCAGAGCGGTGGAATAAATCTGCGCCGTGTAAATATCCGGACTGCAATAATCCGGGCTTTCAAACCCAATCGCAAAATGCGCCTGCTCCAGCGCTTTTTCGGTGCGGTATTCGCCCCCGGAAAACTGCGCCGGCACCACCTCGATCAGCGGGCCACGCTCCAGATGGCCAAACATCTCTTCGGCCAAACGCACGATTTCCTCGTGATCCACGCCCCCTGCCGCAGCAAGGATCATCCGTTCCGGGCGATAGTGCTCCGTGACAAAGCGTGACAGATCTTCGCGCCCAAAACTGCGCACGTGATCGTCTTCGCCCAGAATGGTGCGCCCCATCGGCTGATCGGGATAAGCACGCTCCTGCAGCCAGTCAAAAATCACGTCATCCGGTGTGTCGAGCGCCTGACCGATCTCCTGAAGGATCACCCCCCGCTCCACTTCGATCTCATTGGGATCAAAGATCGGGTTCAGCACAATGTCTCCCACCACATCCAGCGCCAGCGCAACATCATCCTTGAGCACGCGCGCGTAATAGGCGGTCACCTCGCGGCTGGTATAGGCGTTGATATAGCCCCCCACATCCTCGATGGTTTCCGCAATCTCAAGTGCATTGCGCCGTTTGGTGCCTTTGAAGGCCATATGCTCCAGAAAATGGGCAATGCCATTCTGTGGGGCGCGTTCATGACGCCCGCCCGCGCTCACCCAGATGCCAATTGAGGCGCTTTCCAGCCCGGGCATATGTTCTGTTACGATGCGAAACCCATTGGAGAGGGTGTGAAGTTGAACTGTCAACGTTGTGCAATCCGTTCCTTGATCAGCGTTTCCAGCGCCCCAAGATCATTGGGCACACGGGTGACGCGTTCATCTTTGTCCATCATATCCGCCATATGTGGCGGCAGTGCCGGGCGTGCGCCCATGGCGGTTTCCACAGCGTCCGGGAACTTCGCCGGATGCGCGGTGGCCAGTGTCACCATTGGCACATCGCCCAGATAGGCATTTGCGACCTTTACGCCAACCGCAGAGTGTGGGCAAAGCACTTCTCCGCAAGAGGTAAACGCACCGGCAATTGTCGCCGTGGTTTCTTCCTCAGAGGCACGACCGCTTGCAAAATGATCACGCAGCGTCTCCATCGCGCCCTGACTGATCGCAAAGGCCCCGTCCTTCAGCTCTTCCATCAGCTGCGCCACCGCCCCGCCATCGCGGCCATAGGCATCAAACAGCGCCCGCTCAAAGTTGGAGCTCACCTGAATATCCATCGACGGGCTGATCGAGGGGGTCACCCCCTCTTTGGTGTAGGCGCCGCTCTCCATGGTACGATGCAGGATGTCATTTTGGTTGGTGGCAATCACCAGACGCTCAATCGGCAGGCCCATCTTTTTGGCAATATAGCCTGCAAAAATGTCCCCAAAATTGCCGGTTGGCACGGTGAAGCTCACCTTGCGATCTGGCGCGCCAAGGCTCACAGCGGAGGTAAAGTAGTATACCACCTGCGCCAGTACGCGCGCCCAGTTGATCGAATTCACCCCGGCCAGCTTCACGCCGTCGCGGAACTCAAAATCGTTGAACATGTCCTTCAGACGCGCCTGACAATCGTCAAAATCGCCATCCAGCGCCAGCGCATGCACATTGCTGTCCGTGGGCGTGGTCATCTGTTTGCGCTGAATGGGCGACACGCGCCCATGCGGGAACAGGATAAACACATCCACATTGTCCAAACCGCGGAAGGCTTCAATCGCCGCAGATCCCGTGTCGCCAGAAGTTGCGCCAACAATGGTCACACGCTCATTGCGCCGCGCCAGTGAAAACTGAAACAGCTGACCAATCAGCTGCATCGCAAAGTCCTTGAATGCCAGCGTCGGGCCGTGGAACAGCTCAAGCAGATAGTGATTTGGCGCCAATTGTACCAAGGGCGCGCGCGCCTCATGACGGAAATTGGCATAGGCCCGCGCGATGATACCCTTGAATTCCTCATCGCTGAAAGCATCCCCCACAAAGGGCCGCATCACCGTAAAGGCCGCCTCTTCATAGGATTTACCAGCCAGCGCGGCGATCTCTTCGCGGCTCAGCGTCGGAATGGTCTCAGGCACATAGAGGCCGCCATCACGTGCAAGGCCGGTCAACATGGCCTCTTCAAAGCTCAGCTCCGGGGCATTTCCACGGGTCGAAATGTATTTCACGTCTCTCAGGCCTTCTTGGTTTTGCGCATCCGGCGCAGGTAATACAGGGTCATCGCCACCCAGACAATCGCCAGCCCATACCAGGTGATGACATATTCAAGGTGATTGTTGGGAATGGCGGCTTGATCCAGCGGCAAAGGCGTCACCAGCCTCGGCTCTTCGGTGGTTTCGCGCACAATCACAAGCACTGGTTCGGTCTGAAGCGCTGCCGCCATTTCCGCGACATCGCGCGCAAACCAGATATTGCCAGCGGCGTCATTGGGCGGCGTAAAGCTGTCACGTTCATCCGGCCAATGCAGATTGCCTGTGATCGTTGTGGTCACAGGCGCGCGCCCACCCGCCGCTTTGTCGGCGGTTTTGATCCAGCCCCGATCAGCCATGATGCGCCGTCCGGTCTCTGTTTCAAAGGCCGCCACTATGCGATACACCGCTCCGGCCTCTTTTGTGCTGGCCAGAAAATGCAATTCCTCATCAAGGATGGTGCCAGTCGCAAAGACGGGCCGATAGCGATCTTGCTCTGGGTCCGGTTCCGCAGGGACGGCCACAGGCACACCGGAAATCCGCGCTTCGATATCGGCAATCACCCCCTGCTTCCATGTCAGGCGCTGCACCTGCCAGGTGCCCAGCGACACCAGAACGACTGTGCCCAGAATGCCAAAGAAAAGCGGCAGGATCAGTCGGCGCACGTGGGGGTCCTTTCACGAAAAAATGCGCGGTGGGAATGGCCCACCGCGCATTGCTTTAATCCTATCCTCGCAAAAGGATCAACCTTTTGCTGTTGGCCTTACTGGCCCCAGACGTAGATCGCTGCAAAGAGGAACAGCCAGACCACATCCACAAAGTGCCAGTACCATGCCGCGGCCTCAAACCCGACGTGCTTTTCCTTGGTGAAATGCCCCGCCTGAAGGCGCAGCAGACAGACAAACAGGAAGATCGTACCCACAACAACGTGGAAGCCGTGGAAGCCGGTCGCCATGAAGAAGGACGCGCCGTAGATGTTGCCAGCAAAACCAAAGGCCGCGTGGCTGTATTCATAGGCCTGGAAGAAGGTGAAGATCACGCCCAGAGCCACGGAAATGATCAGGCCCCACTTCATGTCTTCGCGGTTGTCTTCATGTGCCAGAGCGTGGTGTGCCCAAGTGGCCGCACAGCCGGAGCACAGCAGGATCAGCGTGTTGATCAGCGGCAGGTGCCATGGATCAAAAGTCTCAATCCCTGCGGGCGGCCATACACCATCCACCGCGGGGCTTTGTGGGCCCATGGGGTACATCGCGTGTTTGAAGAAGGTCCAGAACCAAGCGGCAAAGAACATCACTTCGGAAATGATGAACAGAATGAAGCCATACCGCAGGCCAATCTGAACAACAGGGGTGTGATCACCCACTTTGCTTTCTGCAATCACGTCAGCCCACCAGCCGAACATGACATAAAGCACCATTGCCAGGCCGATCAGGAACGGCCATGGACCGCTGAGCACGATGCGCTCGCCGAACATCGGAAGATCCCCAGCCATCCAGACAACGGCCCCAAACAGCATGATAAACCCGCCAACGGAGGCGAGGAAGGGCCACCAGGAGGGGGCCAAAATGTGATAGTCGTGATTCTTAGCGTGCGCCATATTTTCAGTTCCCTCGTTGGAAGGCATGCCTTAGTTTTGCTTGCTCTCGCCCTCTGTCGTCAAGGACGCCAGTTCTTCGGGCAAGTCTGTTTCGTAGAAGGTGTATCCCAAAGTGATCACCTTGATGTATTTCGCGTCGCGGTCTTCGACGATTTCCGGATCCACATAAAAGCTAACGGGCATCATCACCCGCTCACCGGGCTGAAGCACCTGCTGCTCAAAGCAGAAGCAGTCGATTTTTGTGAAAAACCCACCGGCGTCATAGGGCGCTACATTGTAGCTTGCAGTGCCTGCGATGGGGCGATCGGTGGGGTTGTAAGCCTCATAAAAAGCCAGTCCAGTTTCCCCGATACGCACTTCCATTTCACGCTGCACCGGTTTGAAATCCCACGGCATTCCACGCTCGATTGAGGCGTCGAAACGCACTTTGATCGTGCGATCCAGAATGACATCACTGCCCACTTCAGCCGTGTTGGTGATGCCACCAAACCCTGTCACGCGACAGAACCAGTCATAAAATGGCACCGATGCCCAGGCCAGAGCGCCCATGACAACAACCACACCAACGGTCTGCAACAGCGTCTTTTTCTTGGGGTCCATCTTTACTGCCCCCTCTGAATAGACGCGTTTTCAGGCTCATAATCACCACGAGTCACCTTCACCACGGTGAGGCCAAAAACGATAACGATGAAGCTCACCAGCACCAGCGCAACACCAAGATTGCGACCAAAGCGACGTTTGTGCAGTTCATGTTCTTCGCGAAAGCTCATGATCACCAGCCTCCGTAGCCGTAAGGCGCAAGCGTGGCTTCCGCCAGGATCGCCCCAAAGTGAAGGAACAAATAGAGAAGCGACAGCGCAAAGAAAGCTTTCTCCCGCTTGTATCCGTCGGCCTCAGAAACCTCTTCATCCCGACGCCAGATCGAAATGGCACCGGCAACAAACAGACCATTCAGGATCAGCGCCGTGGTCAGGTAAATTGGTCCGCCCACCCCGGTGAAAGCCATGCCAATCGCCACAACGGCGAGCAGCAGTGTGTACACCAGAATATGGTTGCGGGTCACACGACGCCCATGGGTCACATGCAGCATCGGCACGCCCGCGTCTTTGTAATCGGACTTCATGAACAGACACAGCGCCCAGAAGTGTGGCGGCGTCCACATGAAGGTCAGTGTAAACATCAGCAAGCTTTCAATCGAAATGCCGCCGGTCACAACCGCCCAACCGATCATAGGAGGGAAAGCGCCCGCCGCACCACCAATCACAATGTTCTGTGGCGTCCAGCGTTTCAGCCACATGGTGTAGATCACCACGTAAAAGAAGATCGTGAAGGCCAATAGCGCGGCCGCAACCCAGTTCGCAGCAAGGCCAAGCATCACGACAGAGAAGCCAGACAGCGCAATGCCAATGGCAAAAGCCTCGCCTTCAGACACCGTGCCAGCCGGGATCGGGCGCTTCTTGGTGCGCGCCATCACCCGGTCGATGTCGGCATCATACCACATGTTCAGCGCCCCGGAGGCACCACCACCCACGGCGATAAACAGAATGGCGCAAAAGGCCACAAAAGGATGCACAGATCCCGGTGCCGCCAACAGGCCCACCGCTGCGGTGAACACCACAAGCGACATGACCCTCGGTTTCAGCAGGGCGAAATAATCGCCAAACTCTGCATCGCCATGGGCGGCTTTGGCTTGCGTATTGATGCTTGCGTCGCTCATTCTTGTCTCCGAGTGAGGTGCGCGCAAAGCGCACACCCTACAGATGAGGCCTCAGGGAAATAAAGCGCGCGGCAGCCGCGCGCCTTGGTAGGGATCAGTCAGCAGATGCAACCTGCACGCTTGGCAGCGTGGACATGTCGCCTGCGTATTCCTCGATCGCGCCTTTCAGCCACTCGTTGTACTTCTCTTCAGACACAACTTCGACGGTGATTGGCATATAGGCGTGGTCCTTGCCGCAGAGTTCAGAACACTGACCAAAGAAGATGCCTTCTTTCTCAGCTTCAAACCACAGCTGCGCGATACGGCCAGGCACAGCATCCTGCTTGACGCCAAAGGAAGGAATGGTCCAGCTGTGGATCACGTCCGCACCAGTCACATCCATCACAACGGTTTTGCCAACAGGCACCACAACCTTGGTGTCGGTCGCCAGCAGATACTCATCTTCATTGTATCCATTCTCAGCCAGAGCTTCTTTGCCCAGCAGGAAGCTTTCGAACTCAAACTCATGGTCTGTATACTCATAGCCCCAGTACCACTGGTAGCCGGTCACCTTGATGTGGATCTCACCTTCTGGGATTTCCTGCTGGTTGAACAGCACCGGCAGAGAGAAGGCCCCAATGAACACCAGCACGAGAATCGGGCCGATGGTCCAGGCGATCTCCAGCGGAGAGTTGTGGGTGAAGGAAGAGGGGTTTGGGTTCACACGGCGGTTGAAGCGCACCATGCAGTACACCAACAGCGCGGTCACAAAAATCACGATGGCAGTGATGATCGCCAGGATCAGGCCGTCCAGCGAATGGATCTGACGCGCCAGTTCAGTGGCCGCAGGCTGAAATCCCATGCCACTGGGAACGGGTTTGCCGATGGTTTCGGCGCTCTGCGCGATGGCTGGCGCGGCGATAGTGGCTGCCATAAGGCCCAGGAATGTCGATAGAATTCGCATGTGTCACCCTGACTCGGTTGCGTGGTTGTTCTTGTCGGAATCACAGAATCCCATCTGCCCTACGGCGGAATCCCGCTGTTGTTTCGCGCCTAAAAACCATATTCTCTGCGTCAGATAAAGATCGAAGCTTGCGTCAAACGGACGCTTTTTTGATTTAGATCAAATTATGAGGCTGACAGCATATGACGGAAAACCGCTTCCAACCCTTTGAAAACAATATCGATGAGGGCACTGCCCTGCGACATTTGCGCACTGCGACGCAGGGCGCAGACGATGGCGAGTTGTTTTTTGAACGCCGAAGCGCCGAAGCTTTGGTGTTTGATGACGGTCGTTTGAAGACAGCGAGCTATGACGCAGCGGAAGGATTCGGTCTGCGTGCGGTCAACGGAGAGGTCTCCGGATACGCCCATGCTTCCGAAATCAGTGAAACGGCGATAAAACGCGCCGTAGAAACCGCGCGCCTTGCGGTTGGCGACGGCGGTGGCACGCTGGCCGCGCCCCCTCCCCCCACCAATCGTCGCCTCTATACCGATGCAGATCCAATTGGCGGCATCGACTTTCCGGTGAAGATTGAAACCCTGCGCGACATCGACAGTTTTGCCCGCGATCTCGATCCCCGCGTTGTGCAGGTCTCTGCCACGCTGGCCGCGTCGCATCAGGAAGTGGTGATTCTGCGTCCAGATGGCACGCGCATTTCCGACATTCGCCCCATGACGCGGGTCAATGTCTCCGTGATCGTCGAACAAAACGGGCGCCGAGAAAGCGGCTCTGCAGGCGGCGGCGGACGGCTTGGCCTCGACGGGCTGCTCGATCCCGCAGACTGGCAGGGCAAAACCCGCGAGGCCCTGCGTGTCGCGCTTGTGAACTTGGACGCGGTCCCTGCGCCTGCAGGCCCCATGGAAGTGGTGCTTGGGCCCGGCTGGCCCGGAATTCTGCTGCATGAGGCTGTTGGGCACGGCCTTGAGGGGGATTTCAACCGCAAAGGCAGCTCCAAATTTGCCGGCATGATCGGCCAGCAGGTCGCCGCCAAAGGGGTGACCGTTATTGATGACGGCACCATCCCGGATCGCCGCGGCTCCATCACCGTGGATGACGAGGGCACCCCGTCAGGCAAGACCACGCTGATCGAAGACGGTATTCTTGTGGGCTATATGCAGGATCGCCAGAACGCGCGCCTTATGGGGGTTGCCCCCACCGGCAACGGCCGCCGCGAAAGCTACGCCCATGCGCCCATGCCCCGCATGACCAATACCTATATGGAAGGCGGCACATCTGATCCCGCGGATCTGGTCGCCTCGCTCAAGGATGGCATCTATGCCGTGGGCTTTGGCGGCGGTCAGGTGGACATCACCAATGGTAAATTTGTCTTCTCCTGTACCGAGGCTTACCGCGTGGAAAACGGCAAAGTCGGCGCGCCGGTCAAAGGCGCCACGCTTATCGGCGATGGGGCCACCGCGATGATGCAGATCAAAGGCCTTGGCAACGACATGGCGCTGGACCCCGGCATGGGCAACTGCGGCAAAGCCGGCCAATGGGTGCCGGTTGGCGTCGGCCAGCCCACTGTTTTGATGGAGGGTCTGACGGTGGGCGGCTCTGCCACCTGATCACAGGTCAACGCCCGGCAAAAACGGCCCCGGTCCGCATTTTCGGATCGGGGCAATTTGAAGAAGAAACCGTTCAGAATGTTTTTTTTTGAGGGCGATCTAAATTTTTCGCATTTGATTTACGCGCTGTTAACCACTCAAGGCTTAATCCTTGTCTTGCAAGCAGGCGGAGTTGCGGATGACCGAAGATCGAATTTCTTCCACTCACCCCCAAATCCCACCCACCACGGAGGAAGCGCGATTACTGCGGCTTCGCCTCTTGCGATCCCGACGGGTCGGGGCCATCACCTACCACAGATTGATACGAGAGCATGGCACAGCAGAGGCCGCATTGGATGCGCTGCCTGACATTGCCCGCGCAGCAGGCGTCTCTCGCTACACGATATGCCCCCAAGACATAGCAGCCAAAGAACTGGAAGACGGCCGTGCCACAGGAGCGCGGCCGATTTTTTTTGGCGATCCCGAATATCCCATGCTGCTGGCTCAAACCCCCGACGCCCCGCCGATGCTCTGGGCGCTTGGGCGCACTGAGCTCTTGGCGACACCTTCCGTGGCCGTGATCGGTGCGCGCAATGCCTCCTCGCTGGGCCTGCGTATGGCCGGCCGTCTTGCAAGCGATCTGGGCGCGGCGGGGTTGACCGTTGTCTCCGGTCTGGCCAGAGGGATCGACGCTGCCGCGCATGAGGCCACGCTCGCCACCGGCACCATCGCAGTCTACGCAGGCGGATTACGCCGCCCCTATCCGGCACAGAACCTGTCTCTGGCCGAAAACATCGCAAAGCAAGGTCTCTGCCTTTCTGAACAGCCACCGAATATGGAGCCCCGCGCGCGCCATTTTCCCGCGCGCAATCGCATCATTTCCGGTCTTGTGCGCGCTGTGATCGTGGTAGAGGCCGCCGCCAAATCCGGCAGCCTTCTGACCGCGCGCATGGCGTTGGATCAGGGGCGGGATGTGCTCGCTGTGCCGGGCCACCCCTTTGATGCGCGCGCGGCAGGAGCCAATATTCTGATCCGCGACGGCGCGCCTTTGGTACGGGACGCAGAAGATGTGCTTGAGGTGCTGAATGCCGCGCAAGCTCTGCGCCCCGCCATGCCCGATCCGTCACCGGAACGCGCCACAAGCCGCTCAGAGGCGCAACAGCCAGCTACGGCACGCAGCTTGCAAGACACCGCCGCTTTGCACAGTGAGATTCTCAACCGTCTGGGCCCCTCCCCGCTGAGTGAGGATCAGCTTTGCCGCGATCTCGCCACCGTACCCGCCAAACTGACCCCGGCATTGCTGGATCTCGAAATGTCTGGCGCGATCACCCGCATGTCCGGCGGTTTGCTCAGCAAAAACTAGGTGCAGAGCGCTGTCTCCTTCCATGGCAATATGCCTGTTTCTAAAGCAGTCGAGCGGTACAATTTTGGCCAAACTCACAAATCATCCCGCAAGTAAAAACAGCCGTGCATTGACAATCCCCCCTTTCGCCCCACATTTTTCGCCGCCATAAGGCTCGCGCCGAGTCGAGAGGAAAATGAATGCCAGTCGTTGTCGTAGAATCCCCAGCCAAAGCCAAAACAATCAACAAATACCTTGGTTCGGACTACACAGTATTAGCCTCCTACGGCCACATTCGGGATCTGCCCGCCAAAAACGGCTCGGTCGATCCGGAGCAGGATTTTGACATGACCTGGGAAATCGACACCAAGTCGCGCCCTCATGTCAAAGCGATTGCCGACGCTCTGAAAGAAGACAACGCGCTCATTCTCGCAACCGACCCCGATCGTGAAGGCGAAGCCATCAGCTGGCACCTCGAAGAAGCGCTGCGCAAACGCCGTGCAATCAAGAAAGACACACCTGTCTCTCGCGTGGTGTTCAACGCCATCACCAAGGCCGCCGTCACCGAGGCCATGCAAAACCCCCGCCAGATTGATCAACCGCTGGTGGATGCCTATCTGGCGCGGCGCGCGCTGGATTATCTTGTCGGGTTCAATCTGTCGCCCGTGCTCTGGCGCAAATTGCCCGGCGCACGTTCCGCTGGCCGCGTGCAATCGGTGTGCCTGCGCCTGATTGTAGAACGCGAAGCCGAAATCGACGCGTTCAATCCGCGAGAATACTGGTCTGTGAAATCCCTTCTGGCCACACCACGTGGGCAAGAGTTTGAGGCCCGCCTCACTGTCTTGGGCGGCGAAAAACTCGATAAATTCTCGCTGGAGAATTCCACCGCCGCCGAACTGGCCGTGCAAGCCATTCAGAGCCGTGATCTCTCCGTGGCCCGTGTTGAGGCCAAACCCGCCTCCCGAAATCCTTCCGCGCCGTTCATGACCTCCACCCTCCAACAGGAGGCCAGCCGCAAATTCGGCATGGGTGCACGCCACTGCATGAACGCGGCACAACGTCTCTATGAAGCGGGCTATATCACCTATATGCGGACCGACGGCATCGACATGGCGCCCGAAGCCGTGCAAGGCGCGCGCGACGCCATTACCGCCTTCTATGGTGCCGATTACGTGCCTAAAGAGCCGCGCATCTACAAAAACAAAGCCAAAAACGCCCAAGAAGCGCACGAATGTATCCGCCCAACGGATATGATGCGCAAACCCTCTGATCTGAAAGTCTCCGAAGAGGATCAGCGCAAGCTTTACGATCTGATTTGGAAGCGCACACTGGCCTGTCAGATGGCTGGCGCCCGCATGGAACGCACGACGGTGGACATCGCCTCCGCCGACAAACAGGTGGAACTGCGCGCCACCGGTCAGGTTGTCCTGTTTGACGGCTTTATGCGGGTCTATGAAGAAGGCCGCGATGATCAGGTGGTGGATGACGACGACAAGCGCTTGCCCCAGATCATGGAAGGTGAGGCCATGGCCAAGCGCTCGGTCACGCCAGATCAGCACTTTACGCAGCCACCGCCCCGTTACACCGAGGCCACCCTGGTCAAACGCATGGAAGAGCTCGGCATCGGTCGCCCCTCCACCTATGCCTCCGTGATCACCACCATTCAGGATCGGGAATACGTCCGTAAAGAGCAAAACCGCCTCTTCCCAGAAGAGAAGGGCCGGATCGTGACCATCTTCCTGGTGAACTTCTTCCGTAAATATGTGGGCTATGAATTCACCGCCAACCTCGAAGAAGAGCTGGATGACGTCTCCGCAGGTGAACGCGATTATAAAAACGTGCTCAACCGCTTCTGGAAAGACTTCTCTGCTGCCATCGCCGAAACCAGCGATCTGCGCATTTCCGAAGTGCTCGACATCTTGGATGATGCGCTCGCACCACAACTCTACCCACCGCGCGAAGATGGCACAGACCCCCGTGTCTGCCCCAAATGTGGCGCGGGCCAGCTGCACCTGAAAACCTCACGCACCGGTGGCTTTGTGGGCTGTGGCAATTACCCGGAATGCAACTACACCCGCCCGATTTCCGGCGAAGGCGCGGAAGGCTACGAAAAAGTACTGGGTGAGGATGCAGGTGATGAAATCCACCTGAAATCCGGCCGCTTTGGCCCCTACGTGCAACGCGGTGAAGTCACCCCGGACAACAAAAAGCCGCCGCGCTCCTCCCTGCCCAAACAGGGCAAAGAGTTTCTGCCCGGTTGGGGCCCAAATGAAATCACTCTGGAACAGGCGGTCACCCTGCTGACCCTGCCACGTGAGATTGGCATGCATCCTGAGGGCGGCATGATCTCTTCCAATCTGGGCCGTTTTGGCCCCTACATCATGCACCAGCTGCCGGATGAGGAAAAACCCATCTACGCCAACCTCAAAGAAACACTGGATGTCTTTGAAATCGGCATGAACCGCGCGGTCGAAATGATCACAGAAAAGCGCAACAATCCGGGTCGTGGCCGCCGCGCCGCCGCCAAGGCACTGCGTGAACTGGGCGAACATCCCGAGGCCGGTGGTCCGGTCAATATCATGGACGGGCGCTATGGCCCTTATGTGAAATGGGAAAAAGTCAACGCCACCATCCCCAAAGAGATCGACGTCAAAGATGTGACCATGGATCAGGCCGTGGCGTGGATTGCGGAAAAAGGTGGCGGCAAGAAGAAGCCCACCCAAAAGAAAGCCGCCCCCAAGAAAGCCGCCGCAAAAAAAACAACCGCCAAGAAGACCACAACCAAAGCGGCCACCAAGAAAAAAACCGACGGCTGATCAGCAAAACCTTGCCACTTTCAAGGCCACTTTCAGGGGATCTGCACCGCAGGTCCCCTTTTTGCTGCACGCCTCAAGCGCTTGTGAATTGCCACCGACGGCCACCTGTCTCAGCTTACGTTCAAAAGAGCAGTACCCCGGAGTTCCCCATGTCCCAGCGCCCCAAGTTTCAGCTTCCTTTCTCACGTCGATCGTTTTTGCTCGCGGCCCCCGCGGTGCTGCTTCAGGCCCGCACCGCATTTGCCCAAGAAGCAGAGCCCCCTGCTCCAGCAGAACCGCCGGAAACCGCCGCCCGCAATATCTCAAGTTTCAGCCGTCAGGACTGGCGCAATCATTTTGATGCCTTGGGCGTGGCCACAATTGTCGCTGATACCACATCGCGCGCCCTGCACTACTGGTCAGGCGATGGCAGCGATTATCGGGTCTACCCCACCTCCGTGCCCATGTCCGAAGAGCTCACCAAACGCGGCTACACCAAAATCGTGCGCAAACGCGTCGGCCCGGACTGGACACCAACGCCCTCCATGCTGGAACGCGACCCCAGCCTCACCTACATGGCTCCGGGCCCAGACAACCCGCTAGGCAGCCATGCCATGTATCTGGAATGGCCTGCCTATCTGATCCACGGCACCCATGACACCCGCAAGATCGGGCGGCGCAGCTCCAACGGATGTATCGGCCTGTACAACCAGATGATCGCGGAACTCTTTGAAATCAGCCCGGTGGGCACCCAAGTGCGCATCATCTGAGCGCGCTTCACTTGGCCCTAAATATCCCGGGGTGAATGGAGCGCAGCGCGCTCCAGAGGGGCTGGCCCCTCCCCCCTGAACAGATCACAACACATCGCTCAGGCTCCCGTAGTAATACGCCCACCCCCTGCAAACGTTGACTCCCTCAGGGCACCCCGGCACAACTCTTCCCAATTTCCGACCCACGTCTGACCCTAGGGAGAGAGACATCCATGAAAAAGGTATATGCAAATGCCACTGAGGCGCTTGAGGGCGTTCTGAGTGACGGCATGTTCATTGCCTCCGGCGGCTTTGGCCTCTGCGGCATCCCCGAGCTTCTGCTGGACGCCATCAAAGACAGCGGTGTCAAGGATCTGACCTTCGCCTCCAACAACGCGGGCGTTGATGATTTTGGCATCGGCATCCTGCTGCAGACCAAACAGGTCAAGAAAATGATCAGCTCCTATGTGGGCGAAAACGCGGAATTCATGCGCCAGTATCTCTCCGGGGAGCTGGAACTGGAGTTCAACCCACAGGGCACATTGGCCGAGCGCATGCGCGCCGGTGGCGCAGGCATTCCGGGCTTTTTCACCAAAACCGGCGTGGGCACCGTAATTGCCGAAGGCAAGCTGGAAAAACAGTTCCCCACCGGGCCGGATGGCGCGATGGAAGACTACATCATGGAAGAGGGCATCTTTGCCGATCTGGCCATTGTGAAGGCGTGGAAAGCCGATGAAACCGGCAACCTCGTGTTCCGCAAAACCGCCCGCAATTTCAACGCGCCCGCGGCGACCTGCGGCAAGATCTGCATCGCCGAGGTTGAGGAAATCGTGCCCACCGGCTCGCTAGATCCGGACGCGATCCACCTGCCCGGCATCTATGTGCACCGCATCATTCAGGGCGACCACGAAAAACGCATCGAACAGCGCACAGTGCGGGAGGCATAATCGTGGACAAGAAATACTATGATGAACTGCCGCTCCAAATAGAAGCCCGCGCTGAACGTTACTTAGAGTTAGCACACACTCTTGCTGAGAAAAAATTCTCTGTGCCAACGGTTAGAGAAATCCCCCTGCTAAGCGTACAATTGGCTGCGGCTATGATGAATCTAGAGGCCGCCGAAATTATGGCTTCAGAACAAGAACGTATCGCAGCTAAGCTGGAGGAGGCATAATCATGGCTTGGGATCGCAATCAAATGGCGGCACGCGCCGCACAGGAACTGCAGGACGGCTGGTATGTGAACCTCGGCATCGGCATCCCGACGCTGGTGTCCAACTACATCCCCGAAGGTGTCGAAGTGACGCTACAGTCGGAAAACGGCATGCTCGGTATGGGGCCGTTCCCCATCGCAGGGGAGGAAGACGCCGATCTGATCAACGCCGGCAAGCAGACCATCACAGAACTGCCCCAAACCGCCTATTTTGACAGCGCGCAAAGCTTTGCGATGATCCGCGGTGGCAAAATCGCCATGGCCATTCTGGGCGCGATGGAAGTGGCTGAAAACGGTGATCTGGCAAACTGGATGATCCCCGGCAAGCTGGTCAAAGGCATGGGCGGCGCGATGGATCTGGTGGCCGGTGTGGGCCGCGTGGTGGTGGTGATGGATCATGCCAACAAACACGGCCAATCCAAAGTGCTAAAGGAATGCACCCTGCCGCTCACCGGCAAAGGGGTGGTGGATCGTATCATCACCAACCTTGGCGTGCTGGATGTGGTGGAAGGCGGCTTGAAAATCGTCGAATGCGCAGAGGGTGTGAGCGAAGCAGAACTGCGCGCGGCCACCGAGGCCACCATCGTCAACTAAGCGTGACATCGCTGTTCAAAACATCAAGCCCTGCCGGATCCGATCTGGCAGGGCTTTTCTATGGCTCCGCACAGGTCAGTCAAACAGCACTTTCACCAGAGGGTATTTCCTGCGATCCTGACACCCGTAGAAAGTGAATTTACGCTTCACACTGTCGGGAGTGCGACCATGAGAGCACCTGTTGTTTTGATACTTGGGGCCGTTGGCCTGTTTCCCATCGCCCTCTCCTATGGCGTCAGCCCTGCCCAGACACTACAATTTCTTCTCGGTTTTGAGGTGCAGGGCACCAACCATACCCATGTTTTCCGCGCCATCATGGGGCTCTATCTGGCAAATGCCGCTTTCTGGTTGATTGCGGCACGCACGCCCGAACTGATACGCTTGGCCCTCTGGGTCATGGTTCTGTTCATGGGGGGATTGGCCGCTGGACGCGTGCTGAGCCTTGTGGTGGACGGTGTGCCAAGTCCTCTTCTCCTGTTCTATTTGCTTGCAGAGCTCGGTTTTGCGATCCTTGCCTGGCGCGCGCTCCAGCAAAGTGCCCCATGAAACCTCAACGAGCTGCTCTTGCGACGGCTTGCCTGTGCTTGTTTGCTGGTGTTTTGTGCGCCGCACCCACGACCCAAAACAAGGTTGATGACGCCATCCTGACGCTCAAGCAAAAGGCACAGGTCGCACATCTTGACGTCATTGCAGATATTGATCACGCCCGCCTTGCCACACAGGCCGGCCAACCCATGCCCCCAGCGCGGGTTGTGTTGCTCTCAGATGCAAAGCTCAACAGTCAGATCCTCGCAGAGAATATCCGCGCGGGGCTGGATCTGCCCTTCCGCGTTTTGGCCTATGATCAATCGGGAGAGGCCCGCCTCATCTATACCGATTTTGTCTTTATCAAACGCCGTCATGGCCTCAGCGCAGAATTTGCGCCACGCTTCAGCGCCACTCTTGAGGCACTTGTGTCCGAGGTGACCTTGCCTTCTGCGCCTGCTCCCACCGCTCAAATGGCCAAAGACCACGGCATTCTATCCCTCTTCTCAAGGCATGATTTTGAAACCACCGTCCAAAACCTGCGCGACGTCGTGACGGCGCAGCAAGACACCCTGTGGTTTGCAGAGATTGATTTCACCAAGGATGCTCACTCAGAGGGGATCACCTTGCCCAATGCCATCGTGCTTTTGTTTGGTGGCCCCGCCCCCGGCGGCATTGCCATGCGCGCCCATCCCGCGATTGGCCTGGACGCATTCTGCCAAAAGCTGCTCGTATATGAAGATACTGCAGGTCAGGTGCATGTGCTATACAATGACATCGCGGCCTTTGCGATGCTGCATTACGGCAGCTCTGATCGCTCTCACCACGCCCTCAATGAACGTCTGACCCAGACCTTCAAAAGCGCCATACAATAGGTGATGAAAAACGCGGCGCGCGTGCGGTTCGCTCTGTTGGCTTGCTCGCCATCAGTTTTTTGGCCCCGACCATGCCTCACTCAGCAACAAAACATCCCACAATTGTGCCGCTCTCTCGGTCGCTGGCAGCTGGTAAAACATCATTAAAACTCGGCGCACTTCCCCCCATCAGGCTGCGCAGAAAGTAAGAAAACATTAGGAGTCTCGTGGTGATTTCAGCGCCAGTAGACTGCCCATTTCAATATTGGAACCAAAATGCTGAAATCCACCTGCTTTCTTGCCGCCGCCGCAGCTCTGACCGCTGCTGTCGCACAGGCTGAAACTGTCCAACTGACCACTCTGGAGTGGCCACCCTATGTGAATGCTGATGCCTCAGGCACCAGCACCGAGGCGGTTTCCGCCGCCTTTGCCGCTGCGGGTGATGAGGTTGTCGCCGAAGTGCTGCCATGGAATCGCGCTGTCAATCTGGCCGCAAAAGACCCTGCTTGGCTTGGCGTCTATCCAGAATACTATGATGCCTCCGCAGATGCGGAAAATGGCGGCGATCGCTGCATCTATTCAGCCTCGTTTGGCACCAGCCCGGTCGGCTTCATCTATCGCAAAGACAGCGCCTTTGACTGGTCCGCCCATGAGGATCTCGCCAAATACAAAATTGGCGTTGTCCAAGGCTACGTCAATGAAACCCGGTTTGATGCTATGGTGGCGGATGGATCCCTCAAGGTAGATGCGGGCCCAACCGATGCTTCCAACGTCGAAAAAGTCGCAGCTGGCCGCATGGATGCGGCAGTGATTGACCGTAACGTCTTTGAACACATGCTGGCCTCCGAGCCCCGCTTGGCAAAACATGCAGATGCGCTCACCTTCCATGAGGCGCCCCTGGCAACGCATGATTTGCTGGTCTGCTTCGAAAACAGTGACAACGGTCGCGCAGCGCGAGATCGTTTTAACAGCGGTCTTGGCTCCTAAAACGTCAAACGTTGCCCGGCGCTCCATCTCGGTGGGGCGCCCCTCCCTCTGCTCAGCCCTTTCTCTTTGTGGCCGGGAGTGTCTTTGCGCCTTCCCCTTTCGGCGCCGCTGTGCCATCACTGCGCACCATGGAACTGCACGCTTTGGCATTTGATCACGCCCCGGTTGGGCTTTGTATCTTGGAAAATCGCATCATTCAGCGGGCAAACGTCCGTTTTGGTGAAATGTTTCAAGTGGATGCGGCCTCTTGCACCCATAAATCCATCGCGGAATTCTACGCGACGCCGGAAGAGTTCATAAAGCTCGGCGAGCGGGTCTATACCGCCATGGGCGATACCGGCCGTTACAGCGACGAACGCGTCATGTGCCGGGCTGACGGCAGCCTTTTCTGGTGCCGGGTGCGTGGCCAGTCCACATCCCCGGATAGCCCCTTTCACAAAAGTGTCTGGTCCTTTGCGGATCTCTCCGAAGATCGCCCCGTTGTTGAGCTGACCCCGCGCGAACGCGAAGTCGCCATTCTCACCTGTCGTGGCATGACATCCAAGGAAATTGGTTTAGAGCTGGACCTCTCCTATCGCACGGTCGAAGAGTACCGCGCGCGCCTGCTGCGCAAGTTTGGCGCCCGCAAACTGGCGGAACTGGTGGCAAAACTCTCCGGCATGCCACTCTAGGCAACACAGTGCTGGAAATCCGGTATATTTCCCCCCATCTGACAGTCCAGTTCAGCTTTCCTAGGGGCAGCTTTTTCTCTATAAGCGCCGCAGGGGAAACCAATAAGACTCAACCGCGCAAGGCGCGCAGGGGATAGAAACAGAAAATGAGCAACAAAAATCACGATTCTGACGTGGCCTTTATCGCAGCACTGGCGGAGCTGCTGCGTGACAACGACCTGACCGAACTGGAAGTGATGCGCGAATATGGCGAGGACGACAGCCTGAATGTGCGTGTCAGCCGCCAGACACAGATGATCGCCGCTGCAGCTCCAATGGCCGTTGCCGCACCTGCTGCAGCCCCTGTCGCTGCGCCTGCTGCGGCTCCAGCAGCAGCACCAGCCCCAGCCGCCACTTCTGAGGACGATCCAGCCAGCCATCCGGGCGCTGTGACCTCCCCAATGGTCGGCACCATTTACCTGCAGCCAGAGCCTGGCGCCGCTTCCTTTGTGAGCGTTGGTCAGACCGTCTCTGAAGGAGACACCATTCTGATCGTGGAAGCCATGAAAACCATGAACCACATTCCGGCGCCCAAAGCGGGCACTGTGAAGCGCATTCTGGTGGGTGATGGTGACACCGTGGAATACGGCGCACCGCTGGTGATCATCGAATAAGGATTCGATCATGTTTGACAAAATCCTGATCGCCAACCGCGGAGAAATCGCCCTGCGCGTGATCCGTGCGTGCCGCGAAATGGGCATCAAATCGGTTGCGGTACATTCCACCGCTGATGCCGACGCGATGCACGTGCGTATGGCGGACGAAGCCATCTGCATCGGCCCTGCACCGGGCACCGACAGCTACCTGAACATGGCCTCCCTCATTGCCGCCTGCGAAGTCACAGGTGCGCAAGCAATCCATCCGGGCTATGGCTTCCTGTCGGAAAACGCCAACTTCGTACAGATTGTGGAAGATCATGATCTGACGTTTATCGGCCCAACCGCGGAACACATTCGCGTCATGGGCGACAAGATCACCGCCAAAGACACGATGATCAAACTTGGCGTGCCTTGCGTGCCGGGTTCTGACGGTGGCGTGCCTGATCTTGCTGCGGCCAAAAAGCTTGGCGAAGAGATGGGCTATCCGGTCATTATTAAAGCCACCGCCGGTGGCGGCGGGCGTGGCATGAAAGTGGCGCAGACCGCCGCTGACATGGAAAGCGCCTTCATGACCGCCCGTGCCGAAGGCAAAGCCGCCTTTGGCAACGATGAGGTCTATATCGAAAAATACCTCACCACCCCGCGTCACATCGAAATTCAGGTGTTCGGCGACGGCAAGGGCAATGCGGTGCATCTGGGCGAGCGGGACTGCTCTTTGCAGCGTCGTCACCAGAAAGTATTTGAAGAGGCCCCCGGCCCCTCCATCACGCCCGAAGAGCGTGCGCGCATCGGTAAAATCTGTGCGGATGCGGTTGCGAAAATCAACTACATCGGCGCAGGCACCATCGAGTTCCTCTATGAGAATGGCGAGTTCTATTTCATAGAAAT
Source organism: Shimia marina (assembly GCF_001458175.1). GTDB lineage: Bacteria > Pseudomonadota > Alphaproteobacteria > Rhodobacterales > Rhodobacteraceae > Shimia > Shimia marina. Next base: position 97,986 of record NZ_CYPW01000024.1, on the reverse strand, counting down.
GAACACCCGCCTTCAGGTGGAACACCCGGTGACCGAGGCCATCTTTGGTGTGGATCTGGTGCGCGAGCAAATCCTCGTGGCCGCAGGTCAGCCGATGTCCTTTGGTCAAGACGATCTGAGCATCAACGGCCACGCGATCGAAGTGCGCATCAACGCTGAGAAGCTGCCGGATTTCGCCCCGCGGCCTGGCAAGATCACAGCCTTCCATGCGCCCGGCGGACTTGGCGTACGTATGGACAGTGCGCTTTATGATGGCTACTCCATCCCCCCCTACTACGACAGCTTGATTGGCAAGTTGATCGTACATGGACGGGACCGCGCCGAAGCACTGGCACGTCTGAACCGCGCCTTGGGTGAGCTGATCATCGACGGTATCGACACCACGACACCGCTGTTTGACGCGCTGCTTCAGGAAGAAGACATCCACACCGGTGAGTATAACATTCACTGGCTGGAAAAATGGCTCGAAACCAACCTGGTTGAGGGCTGAACCCACATGGGCGCGCATCATGACTGAGGTCACCGCAGACCTCCTGATGCGCGCCTATGGCATGGGGGTCTTCCCCATGTCCGAAAACCGCGACACCGACGAGATCTTCTGGGTCGATCCCATCCGGCGCGGTGTCTTTCCCCTTGATGGCTTCCATATCTCCCGCAGCCTCGCCCGCCGCATCCAGCGCGGTAGCTTTCGCATTACGCTGAACGCGGATTTTGAGGGGGTGCTGCGCGCCTGCGCAGATCGGGAGGAGACCTGGATCAACGACACCATCTATGACCTCTACGTCACGCTCTTTGAGCGCGGCGAAGCACATTCTCTGGAAGTCTGGGACGGATCCCAACTGATCGGCGGGGTTTATGGCGTCACGCTGGGCGCGGCGTTTTTTGGCGAAAGCATGTTTTCACGACAAACAGATGGCTCAAAAATCGCGCTCGCCTTTCTGATCGCTCATCTGCGGCGCAGCGGCTTCACCCTATTTGACACCCAGTTCCTGACCGATCACCTCGCCTCTTTGGGGGCCATCGAAATTCCGCGTGCCGACTATCAAAAGCTGCTGACATGGGCGCTGCGCCAAAGCGCAGACATCCGGGCTCAGTCGCTGCCCGCCCCCTCAGAGGTGCTCTCTGCCTGCGCCTGAGCGCTCAGCTGACAGCGCAACACCCAAACGTCATAACGCGCATGATCCAGCGCGCTCAACGCGGGCGAACTGGCAATCATCCACCCCTGAAACAGATTGCTGCCTGCGCCGCGATCTTCATAGACCGACAGAAACGCGTAGGCCTCCCCGGCTGGGTTCTCGCTCGGATGGCGACACTGCGCCATATCCACGCGCAACGTGCCAAAATTCACCGAGTAGCCATTGGCCAGCTCAAAATCCACAACCTGCCCGGTGAGCTTATCCAGCCCCCGCAGCATTGCGCCTTCGCCTACAGTGGCCGCGACCACTGTTTCACTGGTAACCTCCCCAAGAGGCACCTCCAGTGGCTCATATTTCAAGGGTTCGATATCCAGCATTTCAATCTGAATATCCTGTGCAGCGGCCAGCACAGGCAGGGCAAGCGCCGCCCCAATGGCCATAAATCTGCCAACACGCATCACGTCACTCATCCCCACTGCCACTGACAAACTTGAGCAACAGAGAAATCAGGCTCACAGAACTCTGTGTATCCTCAATCTCATCCCCCGCTTCAAAGTTGAAAGGCGAGCCGCCGGGAAGAATTTCAACAAAGTTCCCCCCCAACAGGCCCTCTGATGAGATCACCACCGCACTGTCATCTGGCAGCGCAATACCCTGCGCCACGCTCAATGTGGTCAACGCACGAAATGTCTGCGGGTCCAGCGTGATATCTGTCACCGTGCCAATCTTAACACCGGCAAGGCGCACATCCGTGCCCACGCTCACCCCCTCAACAGAGCGGAACGACGCGGTCAGCCCATAGCCTCCGGCCTCGCGGCTGACATTGGCAAACTGTGCACTGTAAAGCAAAAAGCCAACAGCTGCGGCCACAACCGCAGCGCCGACGATGGTCTCTGTACGAACGGCCGACATGAGGCTTACTCGGGGCTCCACGCCTCATAGTCAGACCGCTCCGCAGGCGCCTTGGCCGTACGGATCGATCCTGCCGGCGCATAGGCCAAAGCCGTGCCGGTCACGTTTTCCTGATGGGGCAGTTCCCAGTCTTTGTGGGTCAGCGGCTTTTCGCTTGGCACCTCATCAAAGGTGCGATGCAGCCACCCATGCCAATCTGCACTCACACGGCTGGCCTCGGCCTCCCCGTTGAACATCACCCAGCGCTTGGAATCATTGGCCGTGCGGTAATAGACATTGCCCTCCGCATCTTCGCCAACTTTCACGCCTTTGCGGGCCGTGAACAGCTTGGTGTTCAGCGTGGCGCCATTCCACCAGGTAAAAACATTGTTGATCGTGCTCAGAATGCCCATGGGTGTCTCCGCAAATTCTCCCTTCATATGACCGATTTAGGGCCAAAGGTCCAGTCCGCGAAACAGACAGTTGCGCGCAAATTGGCATAGCAGGCGCATTTGCGCCTCACCCCTGTGCAGACCGCCCCCGCCACAGGATCACAAAGCCGGACATCACAATCAAAACACTGCCCAAGATCATCATGCGATCAAGCGCCTCGCCAAACACCACAACCCCCAGCCCCACGCCAAACAGCAGGCGGCTGTAGCGAAACGGCGTCACCGCAGAAACCTCACCCGTGCGCATCGCTTTCATCAAGGCGCTATAGGCAAAGACACCACAGGCCACGGCTGCCAGAACCGCCAGCAAAGCCATCGGTGGCGGCGTGTGAAAACTCTGCCGCTCCCACAGCCCCCCATAAAGCGCGCCGGCCAAAACAATCGCCAGAAAGCCATAGAGCCCCAAAACAGCCGTGCTCAGGCTGGCCGGGGCCGCGCGACTGGCCAGATCCCGCCCGGCAAAGCCCAGCATGCCAATCACCGCCAGCAAAGACATCACAGAGAAACTGTCGCCCCCCGGACGCACCACAAGCACAACGCCCGCAAGTCCAATCACAATCGCCAGCCAGCGCCGCCAGCCCACCCGCTCGCCCAGCACCAGCGCCGCAAAGGCCACCACCACCAGCGGCGTAGCCTGCAAGATCACCGTTGTTGAACTTAAAGGTGTCAGCGCCAGCGACAGCGTGAAAAACAACCGCCCGATGACCTCAAAGAACACCCGCACCTGCATCGGCCGCGACAGCACCGCTTTCGGTGCCAGCGCCTGCCCCTTGGCACGCAGCCAAAGGGCAAAAACCATTGCGCCCCCACCGCCAAAAAGCACCATGACCTGCGCAATTGGCAAATCCCGCGCCGCCGCCTTGAGAAAAGCATCCTCAACAGCAAACCCCGCCATGGCGGCAATCATAAAAAGGCTGCCAAGCCGGTTGGCGGCACGGTCTGTGGCGATATGGGCGCTCATGGACATCTTACCGCGACACGCGCGCGGTCACTTCAATCTCGATTTTCATCGCCTCTTCCATCAGCTGTGCAATCACCATGGTCGCCGCTGGCTTGGCCTTGGCAAAGACTTCGCTGGTCACCGGCCAGCATTTCTCAAAATCGCTGCCGTCGGGCAGAATATAGGTCACCCGCACCACATCATCGAGGCTGCTGCCCGCCTCCTCAAGCGCTTTGCCGATGGTCGTAAGCGTGTTGCGGCACTGATCCACCACATCTTCTGGCAATGTCATGGTCTCATAATCATAGCCCGTGGTGCCGGAGACAAAGACCCAGCCATCGGCCACAACCGCCCGGGAATACCCGATTTTTTCTTCAAAGGGGGATCCGGTGGAAATGTGACGTACAGACATGACAGCCTCCTGAAATTATGGTCACAGAAGACATCCTCTGCCACGCAGCGACTGTCAATGGCCCTCGCCATGCGCCCCCAAATCGACCTGCTGTCAGCGCTTCCAAAACCGCTTTTTCTGCGGCTTCTGCGCGTTCAGATGCTTCTTCAGATCAGTAAACCCACCAATCTTCACCCCATCGATAAAAATCAACGGTGTGGTGGTGATGTGATGCTTGTCTTTGAAGGCATCGGTCTCCCGCCGCGTGCGCAGCACATGTTCCTCAATCTCAAACTTCTCCCGCTTGAGCAGATCCCGCGCAGCGGTGCCATAGCCACAGGTATAATTGGGCAAATCCATGCGATAGAGTACGGCTTTGGGCATTTTTGTGGTCCTTTGTTAGCGCGCCCGATATTGGGTGCCGCACCCGCAAAGGCAACCAGCCCCCCGCTCACATTTGCGTGGGCGGATGAGTGCGCGGACTTATACGCCAGTGCCAAAGCAAGCTTTGGCAGCGCCCGAACCGCCCCCACGGGGCGGGCGCTTCGCTTCCTAGCCCCTCGGTTCGTGCGCGGTGGTCGCAATCTCAGCACCCGCATCTGCAGCGAATGGCCGGTTAGAGCCCAAAGTGACGGATGACGCACTAGACACGATTGGCAGCAATGCGCAGGAAGCTGACTTTGCAAAGTCACGCGATCGACCGATACCGGCCCGACATTCCAATCCCAAGATTCGACGTTGTGGTTTATCAAATCTGCCATTCGCGACATTTTCAAAAACACCAATACCTGCCATTGAAACTAAATTGATTTCGAGTAGCCTCGTGTTCTGCGTCCGGACCAAGCTATGTAGCGCAGTGTTTTTCACATTAGGTAAAAATTGTTATGACAATCGGAAATGACCGCCAAGCAGCGAAGGCGCTGTTGATGTTTTCCCCCAAAAATTGGGGACAGGTGGATCGCTTTGCAAAACTCCATATGGGTAGCCATACCTTCTCGGCGTGCGACAGCCGAGCACTCTCGGGAGTGTCGGCTCATTTAAAGAAGGCCCACATATTCAAGAGTATTGCCGAGGAACTGCGCTCGACGCTTGAGGTCGATCGCAGCGAGCTGAACAGCAAAGGCTTCACCACTGCCAATCACGCTCACAAGCTAGCCGCAGTCGTTGAAGCTTTCATCGTCGAACTATACTCGGTCATAGATTGTACAGCAAAGGTGCTGCGCGCAGTGTTTGCGTCATCAACTCGAGGCTTCAAGGACTCCACTAGCTATCTCTTTACGAAGACCGACAAAATTAGCGGTCTACCTCAGCCAATCATTGACGAGATTGCTGCAGCCGACTGGTATTTGCCACTGCGGTATTTGCGCGACGAGCTCACCCATCTTGATGTCGGCCATTGCAGTTTAGATGACAACACGGGCCTCGTCAGCTACGCACACTTTGGCATGAAGAAGGATCAAAAGCCTCTTATATACGACGACATCTTTTTGACGATGAACCGCAACTTCGACGCGGTGAATCTGTTTCTGGGAAAAGTTTTTAAGTGTCTCCTTACCACGCTCGGCGACACCCCTGTCCAGCTGATGTGTGGTATGACCCACGGGAGGATGCTGATACGAAGCATCGTGCCGACTGAACCGTTGAGCTTCGATAACGGCATCTGCCAATCGCACCAGTGGTTCGAGTTACCCGAGTATCCCGATTGCCCCTTCGCGGCCAACTGCGGCGCATACAGGCGAACCAAAGCAATGCAACATCAAGATTACGACTGAGTTCGCTGAGGAACCATGCGGGCCTCACCTGTGCAAACAGCCCCAAACCGGCTACTCGTTCTTATCAAAGCCTCCCCACGACGTGTCACTTGCCCATGTCGCCTTTGGGCTGGCAGAAGACATTGGAGCAGTTTCCGGAAACGGCAGCAAAGTCCCGCATAGCCGCCATTGCGCCTCAAAACAAAAAGGCGTCCCATCGGGACGCCTTCCAAATCTTCTCAGCACATTCGCCAGAAATCACCCCGCCTCAGCAGGCTCTTTCTCACCTTCGCCGTGGATCATCAGAGGGGCCGCTTGACCGGTGGCCGCTTCTTCATTCACCACAACCTCGGTCACGCTCTCCTGACCGGGCAGCTCAAACATGGTGTCGAGCAGGATCTCTTCGAGGATGGAACGCAGACCGCGCGCACCAGTTTTGCGTTCAATCGCGCGGCGAGCAATCGCACTCAGCGCATCCTCGGTGAAGGTCAGTTGTACGTCTTCCAGCTCAAACAGACGCTGATACTGTTTCACCAGCGCGTTCTTAGGCTGTGTCAGAATGATCACCAGCGCGTCTTCATCCAGATCTTCCAGCGTTGCCAGAACCGGCAGACGCCCAACAAATTCAGGGATCAGACCAAATTTGAGCAGATCTTCCGGCTCAAGGTTTTTGAAGGTCTCACCAATACCCGCTTCGCTTTCATCGCGCACATCTGCGCCAAAGCCCATCGCGCTGCCCTTGCCGCGCTGTTTGATGATGCGGTCCAGACCCGCAAAGGCCCCACCACAGATGAACAGGATGTTGGTCGTGTCCACCTGCAGGAATTCCTGCTGCGGATGCTTGCGCCCGCCCTGCGGCGGCACGGAGGCCACGGTGCCTTCCATCAGTTTCAGCAACGCCTGCTGCACCCCTTCGCCTGACACATCGCGGGTGATCGACGGGTTCTCGGATTTGCGCGTGATCTTATCGACCTCGTCAATATAGACGATGCCGCGCTGCGCACGTTCCACATTATACTCAGAGGCCTGCAGCAGTTTGAGGATGATGTTCTCCACATCTTCGCCCACATAGCCCGCTTCGGTCAGCGTGGTGGCATCCGCCATGGTAAAGGGCACATCCAGAATCCGCGCCAGCGTCTGCGCCAGCAGGGTCTTACCGCAGCCCGTGGGGCCAATCAGCAGAATGTTGGATTTGCTCAGCTCAATGTCACCGCTCTTTTCAGAGTGGTTCAGGCGCTTGTAGTGGTTGTGCACCGCCACAGAGAGCACCCGCTTGGCCATGGCTTGACCAATCACATAGTCATCCAGCACATCGCAGATTTCACGCGGGGTTGGCACCCCTTCCGAAGACTTCAGCCCGCTGGCTTTGGTCTCTTCCCGGATGATGTCCATGCAGAGTTCAACACATTCATCACAGATGAATACGGTGGGGCCCGCAATCAGTTTGCGCACCTCATGCTGGCTCTTGCCGCAGAAGCTACAATAGAGAGTGTTCTTGCTGTCACCACCGGACGTGTTCGACATGTCTTACCTTTCAGGCCAAAAGTCTGCCCCCATTTGGAAGGGGCATCCCACGTTCCCGCCAGCTTAAGACAGCCGGAAAGTGGGCACAATGCGAAAGTGCCCGATCTCGCTCTCACGTGACCGGGCGCCTTTATTGTCAGCTTTCTGCGTCGTCACCCTTGGCGCGATTTTCCACGATCTCATCAATGAGACCCCACTCCTTGGCCTCTTCCGGGCTCATGAAGTTGTCGCGCTCAAGCCCGCTCTCCACCTCTTCATAGGTGCGGCCGGTGTGCTTCACATAGATTTCGTTGAGGCGTTTTTTCAGCTTCAGCGTCTCTTCGGCGTGGATCATGATGTCCGTCGCCTGCCCCTGATAGCCCCCAGACGGCTGGTGCACCATCACGCGCGAGTTTGGCAGTGAGAAGCGCATGCCCGCTTCACCGGCGGTCAGCAGCAGAGAGCCCATGGAGGCCGCCTGACCAATCACCAGCGTGGAGACCTTCGGCTTGATGTACTGCATGGTGTCATAGATCGACAGACCAGAGGTCACCACGCCGCCGGGGCTGTTGATGTACATGCTGATCTCTTTGGAGGGGTTTTCCGCCTCCAAATGCAGAAGCTGCGCCACGATCAGGCTCGACATGCCGTCATGCACCGGACCGTTGAGGAAGATGATGCGCTCTTTGAGCAGGCGCGAGAAAATATCATACGCGCGTTCGCCCCGGCTGGTCTGTTCGACAACCATGGGCACAAGGGTATTCATATACGTTTCAAAAGGGTCTTTCATATCGCCTGCCTGTTGATCGCTTTGCGGCCCGCCCGTCGGACCCTACCAAGAGAGTCTTAGTGGTGGGTTTGAGGGGCTGCAAGGCCACCTAAAGATTTTTGGGTTAAGGGCAGGTAAAGATGGGGGCTTGGGGGAACATCAAGACTTGTTTCGTCATTCGATCGCCCCAACATCTAAAGGTGAGGCAAAACAGCGAACTGGATGGGAATGACGGTTACTAAACTACTTTTGGTGCTGTTCGGTTTGGCTCTGATCTTTTCTGCTCCCGAGTTGGGCGAGATTACGCAATGCTACACGACAGTGTTTCTACACAGTGGAGCTTGGCAATCGCTGATTTGTGAATATTCCGTCACTGTGAAACTTTGGTTCATCGCGCCTTTTGAAATCTTAGGAGTGGCGTTCTGTATCCTCGCGTTGCGCAAAGCCAAGACGGTGACGCCATTGCATTCTTAGCAAGACAATTCACTTCCGTGCATTCAATGCCGATGCTCCGCATCGGAAACGCCCGAACCGCCCCGTCAAACCGGAGGTTTGCCTCCTAAAAAACGCGTGCGGTTCGCTTCCTAGCCCCTCGGTTCGTGCGCACTGCACATAAACCCATACCTAACGAAACCAAGCAAACGGAACGCTATCCAGATCAAGTTCCATGATCGCCTACTGGTGCGCAGAACTATAGTTAGCAAAAACGCTGTTCATTTGCGCAATTGTAGTCTGTATTTCGCCAAGAAGAACCCTAACTTCCTCTGGCCTGATCTCTACCAAATTCTGAGATTCTTGCTGTGAGCAGTCGTTTTCAAACAGCCAACTTCGAAATGAATAGTAGTGGTCGTAAGCTTCAATTACCAGCTTCACGGTGTTGTGGTCCAAGGCACCGATTTTTTTGATCAACCCGCGATAAACAATGTCTCTGTCAGGTATCGAAAATCTATAAGTTGCTGTTGGCAAGAGGAGACTCAGATCCTCTTCTGGATTAATGTTGTCTTCTGCTCCTGGTGCTTCAATCGGAATGAAACGCCACTCTGGATTCAGATAGTTTCGCGCCTGATTTTGCTCGGCATTAAGAAAGTCTCTAATCGTAAGAATTTCCGCAAAAATGGCCCCTTCGACTGCAGATCTTTTGGCAGCAAGCTCTCTTTCATGTCTTTGTCGATCCAACACTTGTTCATTTTCGACGCGTGTGACCTCTGAATCTGCTGCGTCTTTAAGCTGTTTACTCAAGCTTCTGTTGCCGAAAATGATAATCAAGATCACTCCAAAAAACGCCAGACCGCCGCCCATCAAGGTTTGAAAGTCTCTAACGACCGACCAAAACGAATTCTGAGGTTTGGCAGTGATTACGCTCAAGGCACCAGCAACAACTTTACTAGCCTCAAGTGTCACAGAAGATATGAATTCGGGGATTGCAAAAAGTTCCATTGCGCGCGTCCATCATTTGTCAGGTCAAAGCTACTCTTCCAGGACTCCGCACAACAACCCCTAATTGATCTACGATCCGAACTTTCAACAAGCCCCGAGTTCCCAGCTACTCGCCTATTCTGGTTCTGTTTGGCGAACAGTGATTTGAATTGACGTTGCTGGCTTCAAAAGAAAATTATGCACCGAGCCCTCCACAACCCAAAGGACCACCCCATGCGCCCCTTCGACGAGATCTTCGCCATCGCCGCAGACCGCAAAGGCGGCACCGCTGCGCTCGAAGCCCAACTGACCAAACCCAAATCCGCCGAAGAACTCGCGCAAATCCCCGAGGACCGCTGGCTGGCGCAATTCACCAAAGGTGTCTTCCAAGCAGGCTTCAACTGGCAGGTGATCGAAAACAAATGGGACGGCTTTGAAGCCGCCTTTCACGGCTTTGATGTGGACCGCTGCGCCTTTCTGCATGATGAGGACATGGACCGCTTGATGAGCGACACCGCCATCGTGCGCAACGGACCCAAAATCCGCACCGTGATTGAGAACGCCCACTTCATCCAATCCCTGCGTGACCAAGGCGGCGCAGGTGTCGTGCTTGGCGGCTGGGCGTCAACGGACTACATCAGCCAACTAGAGTTCATGAAAAAGGGCGGCTCCCGCATCGGTGGCAACACCGGTCAATATGCGCTGCGCTTCTTGGGCAAAGACAGCTTCATCCTCTCCCGCGATGTGGTGGCCCGCCTGATTGCCGAAGGCATCATAGACAAACAACCCACCTCCAAGGGCGCGATGAAACAGGTGCAGGAGGCCTTCAACATCTGGATGAACCAATCCGGCCGCTCCCTCACCGAAATCAGCCGCGTGCTGGCGATGAGCGTCTGACAAACTCCGATCGCCCCTCCCACAGAAAGGCCCTCAGATATGGAATTTTCAGCGAAGTTCGCCCACAAGCACGCCGACCTCATCGCCCTTTTCGCGGAGACTTTCACCGTTTCTGACACAGCGGAAGAAGGCGCATTGGTCGCTGCGGTGGTAAAAACCTGCTCACCACCACCGCGCCTGCCGACTTCTATGCCTTTACCCTCTCCGAAGGGGCCACAGTGATCGGCGCAGCGCTGTTTAGTCGCCTGCGCTATGCCAAGGATCCGCGCCGCGTCTTCATCCTGTCGCCCATGGCCATCGCGACAGCCTATCAGGGCCGCGGGCTGGGGCAATCTCTGCTGTCTCAGGCCCATCAGACGCTTGGCACGGCAGGTGTTGAGATCGTGATCACCTACGGCGACCCGGCATTTTACGCCAAAACCGGCTATCAGCCGATCACCACCGATGTGGCCAAAGCCCCCCTGCCCCTCAGCTATCCGCATGGCTGGATCGGCCAATCCCTCACAGAAGCGCCCTTCACGCCCCTCAAAGGCGACTGTCGCTGTGTCGCGGCACTGAACGACCCGCGCATCTGGTGACACAAAGAGACGGTTGGCGCGGCTTATCCCGCCACCAACACACCGTTTTCCAGCTTCACGATCCGATCCATCCGCGCCGCCAGTTCCATGTTGTGTGTGGCCACCAACGCCGCCAGCCCGGTCTCCCGCACCAAGGTCATCAGTGCATCAAACACCTGATCGCTGGTGGTGGGGTCAAGATTGCCGGTCGGCTCATCCGCCAGCAGGATGCGCGGCGCATTGGCCAGCGCCCGACAAAAGGCCACCCGCTGCTGCTCGCCGCCCGACAGCTCCGCAGGCCGATGGCCGGCACGATGCGCCACCCCAACGGTCTCCAAAAGCGCCTGCCCCCGCGCCACAGCCGCCCCTCGGCTGACGCCATTGGCCATCTGCGGCAGCGCGATGTTTTCTTCCGCGCTGAATTCCGGCAACAAATGATGAAACTGATAGACAAAGCCGATGTCTTGCCGCCGCGCCTTGGTGCGCTGGCGATCAGACTTGCCAGAGAGCTGCTGCCCGCCAATCTCCACCGTCCCCGCATCTGGCGTATCCAGCAGCCCGGCAATGTGCAACAGCGTGGATTTCCCGGCACCTGACGGGGCCACAAGGGCTACCATCTCCCCGGCCTTAAGCCGCAGATCCACACCACGCAGCACCTGAATTTCCCCGGCGAGCCCCTTGTTATAGAGCTTCGTGACCCCCTTAAGCTGCAACACAGTCTCACTCATAGCGCAACGCCTCCACCGGGTTCATCCGCGCCGCCCGCCGGGCCGGAAAAATCGTAACCACAAAAGACAGCCCAAGCGACAGCGCCACGGCGCTCACCACATCGCCAAAGGCCAGTTTGGCTGGCAAATGGTAGATCCCCCGGATCGACGGATCCCAGGCTTCCCCGCCCAACAGCACATTCACAAAGGCAAAAATCGGATCAATATACAGCGCAAACAGACAGCCCAGCAGCACCCCCATCGCCGTGCCGATCACACCGGTGAAAGCGCCACAGATGAAAAACACCCGCAGCACAGAGCCTTCTGTCAGCCCCATGGTGCGCAAAATACCAATGTCGCGCCCTTTGTTTTTCACCAGCATCACCAGACCGGAGACAATGTTCATGGTGGCAATCAGCACCAGAATGGAGAGGATCACAAACATCACATTGTCCTCCACCTCCAATGCATTGAGAAACCCGCCAGAGGCCTGCTTCCAGGTCCAGACCAAAGCCCGGTCGCCACCCGCCTGCATCAGAGGCACCACCATCTGGTCCACCTCTTCAGGCACCTGCACCATGACTTCGATCTCGTCTGCCACACCGTCGCGTTCAAAAAACAGCTGCGCTTGCTCAAACGGCAGGTAAACTCGTGTGCGATCAATGTCATAGCGCCCCGCCGAGAAGATATAGACCACCTCAAAGCTGCTCACACGTGGCGAGGTGCCAAAAGCAGTTTTCACCCCATTGGGGGAAATGATCTTGATGCGATCCCCCACAAGGGCCCCCAGCTCCCGCGCCACCCCGGCGCCAATGGCAATGCCCCCGTCATAGCGCGCCAAATCGCCATCGCTGGTCTCCGGGTCGGCAATCCGCGGCAGCTCTGCAAGATCTTCGGCGCGCATGCCAAAAACCTCTACGCCCGCATTGCGGCTGCGCAGGCTGGCCATGACCTGCCCCTTCACCAGTGGTGCGGCCCGTGTCACCCCCTCAACATTGCGCAGTCGCGCCGCCATGGCGTCAAAGTCATGAATGGTGCGGTCGATCTGACCCGTGTCGGACATCTCCCCACTCTGATAGACTGTGGCATGGGCATTGGCCCCCAAAATCGTGTCCACAAATTCCGCGCGAAACCCGGCCCTGACGGCCAAAGTGGCAATCAGGGCAAATACCGCCAGCGTAATGCCGATCAGGCTGATCCAAGTCATCACGCTCACGCCACCTTCGGCCCGCCGCGCGCGCAAATAGCGCCAGGCAATCATCCATTCAAACCGTGAAAACGGTGCCGTCTGCCCAGCCATATCTGCTCCATACCTTGTTTGGCGCGACCCTAGGAGCGGCTCCCCACCGGGTCAAGGGACCGGCA
>NZ_CYPW01000024.1:0-85166 GCF_001458175.1 Shimia marina | reverse complement strand
CCGGAGGAAAAAACCCCCGCCACAGGCGGGGTTTTCTCAAATCAGCGCGCCGCAAGGCGCTCATTTTCGCGGAGTTTACAGCCCAACCACACGGTGGTTGGCGTAGATCTCGATCAACTTGGCCACCGCCGCTTCCGGTGCCAGCTCCTCGCTTTCCCCAGTGCGGCGGCTGGTCAGCTCCACGACGCCATTCTTCAGGCCCCGTGGCCCCACGGTGATGCGCCATGGCAGACCAATCAGATCCATGGTGGCAAACTTGCCCCCCGCACGCTCTTTACGGTCATCATAAAGCGGCTCAAGCCCAGCGGCGACCAGCGCCTTTTCAATCGCCTCACAGGCCGCATCGGCCTCTGCATCACCCTGCTTGAGGTTCACGATACCCGCATGGAATGGCGTCACACCCTCTGGCCAGATGATGCCTTTGTCGTCATGGCTGGCTTCGATGATCGCACCCAACAGACGGCTCACGCCAATGCCATGGCTGCCCATGTGCACGGAGACCTTCTCACCTTCGGTGGTCTGCACCTGTGCGCCCAGCGCGTCAGAGTATTTGGTGCCGAAATAGAAAATCTGCCCCACCTCGATGCCACGCGCCACACGGCGGCGCTCTTCCGGGATCTCGTTGAACAGCGCCTCATCATGGGTCTCATCGGTGCGCGCATATTTGGAGGTGAATTCCTCCAGCACACCCTGACACTGCGCCACGCTATCATAGTCGATCTCACGATCGCCAAAGGTCAGATCGGTCACCGCGCTGTCATAGAAGACCTCAGATTCACCGGTTTCCGCCAGCACGAGGAATTCATGGGTATAATCGCCGCCAATCGGGCCCCCATCCGCACGCATCGGGATCGCCTGAAGCCCCATGCGCTCATAGGTGCGCAGATAGCTCACCAGATGGCGGTTATAGGCGTGCAGCGCATCCTCTTTGGTGAGGTCAAAGTTGTAGCCATCTTTCATGTAGAATTCGCGGCCACGCATCACGCCAAAACGCGGGCGGATTTCATCGCGGAATTTCCACTGGATCTGATACATGGTCAGCGGCAGATCTTTGTAAGAGCTCACATTGGAGCGGAAGATATCCGTGATCAGTTCTTCTGCAGTTGGCGTATAGAGCATGTCGCGGTCGTGGCGGTCTTTGATGCGCAGCATCTCTTCGCCGTATGCATCATAACGCCCGCTTTCCTTCCACAGATCCGCAGACTGCAGCGTTGGCATCTGCATCGGAATATGGCCCGCCCGCATCTGTTCTTCGTGCACGATATTCTCAATCTTGCGCAGCACTTTGAAGCCCAGCGGCAACCAGGAGTAAATCCCTGCGCTGGATTGTTTGATCATGCCGGCACGCAGCATCAAACGGTGGCTGACAATCTGTGCATCAGCAGGTGTTTCCTTCAGCACAGGCAAGAAATAGCGGGACAGGCGCATCGGCACTCACTCTCTCGGATGGGGTCAGAAGCCCGCAAGGCCACCAACCATGGATCGACTTTCGCCATGGGCTAGCCCAATCAACTGCGCGTGGCAAGCCAAGCCCGCAAAACGAACGCGCCCTCCGCCCTCTTCCCGCAGAGCACGGCACCGCGTCACACCCCGCGCAACCCGGCCTCAGGCAGCCCCTTCGCCAAGATCAGAACGCTATCATTTGCTTAAAAATCTGACACATAACGCCAACCGCCCTGATCAAAAATTTAGGAAGGCTTAACGCTTTTGCGCTCAGATATCCCCAGCGGCTGCAGAATGCGGCACTGAGGGGTCAAATATCCCATATCTCCGCCCATAAGCCGCTTTTTTGTAAAGAGTAGCGGTCACCGCTCAGTTGCGAGTAACAGAATGAAACAATCAGCTCACGCAGATCTTGGCGTGGCGCCCGCCGACGATCAGCTTCTGATCGACCTCGGTCTCGTGGACGCCCCCATCGAACAAACCTTTGACAATCTGACCTCTCTGGCCCGCCGTGTTGTCGATGCCCCTGTGGCGTTGATCAGTATTGTTCAGCCGCGCCACGACCGTCAGTATTTCAAAAGCCATCTGGGCCTTCCGGAGACAGTCGCCGCCGCGCGACAGACCCCGCTGAGCCATTCTTTCTGTCAATATGTGCGCGCCACAGATGCGCCGCTCTCTGTTGATGATTCCCGCCAACACCCGGTGCTGCGCTACAATGGCGCGGTCAAAGACATCAATGTGATCTCCTATCTGGGCATGCCCATCCATCTGCCAGATGGCACCCCGATTGGCGCCCTTTGCGTAATTGATGACAAACCGCGCAACTGGTCCCCTGAAGACCATCAGGTTCTGCAACAGATCGCCATATGCGCCAATGAGCAGATCGCCCTGAAAAATGCCGCGCGCCTTGCGCAGCAGGCCGAGGAACAGGCCACCGCAGCCGCCCGCGCCCGAGAAGATTTTCTGGCCCATGTCGCCCATGAAATCCGCACGCCCCTCAATGGCATCATCGGCGCGGTGGATCTCATCTCAACACAGTTGACAGACAATCCCGACAGCGATGACTGGCCCGAGCTCCTGGTGACGGTCGAAGCTTCCGCCAAAGGGCTGATCCGCATACTCAACGACACCCTCGACATCAGCAAGATTGACGCAGGGCATCTACAACTGGAAGTGTTGCCCTTCTCCCCCCAGAGGGCCCTGTCAGATGTGCTCACGCTCTACCGTGCCAGCGCTGAGGCCAAGGCCGTAGACCTCAGTTTTTCCTGCCCGCCCGAAGCCGAAAGGCAGTTGCGCCTTGGCGATGTCTTCCGGCTGCGGCAGATTCTCACCAATCTGATTTCCAATGCCCTCAAGTTCACCGAAAACGGCTTTGTCGAAGTCATCCTGGACATCAAAGGCGATCTGCTTGAGGTGAGCGTGCTGGACTCTGGTTGTGGTATGACCCCCTCTCAACTCTCCACGATCTTCAATCCCTACCAACAGGCAGACATCTCTGTCGCGCGCCGCAAGGGCGGGACCGGGCTGGGCCTGTCCATTGTGCAGAAACTCGTGAAGATCATGTCCGGCACGATTACAGCCAAAAGCACGCCCGACGTTGGCAGCGCCTTCACTGTCACCCTTCCCATGCCCAAGGCACCCGCCTCCGCAACCGAAGGGGAACCCCTGCCAACACCCTGCAAACCACTCGCGCACACCAAAGTGCTGGTGGCCGATGATTGCGCGTCAAACCGCCTTGTGCTGGGCAAGCAACTGGAAACACTCGGCGCCTCAGTAACACATGCGGAAGATGGCACGGAGGCACTGACCAAAGCGCAGGACGGCAATTTTGACATGCTGTTTCTCGATATCCACATGCCCGGCATGAGCGGCGAGGACGTGGCTCAAACCCTGCGCGCAGAAATGGAACGCTGCCTGCGCCCCCGCAAAATGGCGCTGGTCGCCGTGACTGGAAACACCATGCCGCACCAGCAACAGGCCTATTTGCAAGCCGGGTTTGACCACTGCCTCAGCAAACCTCTGACTCGCGCCGATTTGCTCAGTTTTTGCGAAACCCGTGCATAGAGTGGCCGCTACCCGCGTGCCTTCCCCCCTATGACTTGCAACCTGAGGCCGCTTCGGCGATGACTTGCAACAGACATTCATGTGACGGAGCCCGCAGTCATGGCCCTACCCGCCCATAAGCAGTTTCAGTTCTGGGGTATTTTTATTGTTGTATTCGCCCTGATCCTCTGGGCGCTTGGGGATGTGCTTTTGCCCTTCATTCTGGGGGGCGCCATTGCCTATTTTCTGGATCCGCTCGCCGACCGTCTCGAAGACAGCGGCCTGTCACGTGCTGCCTCAACGGCTGTGATCACCGTTCTGGGCCTCTTGATCTTTGTGGTTGGCATTCTCGCTGTGGTGCCGTCGCTGATCAGCCAGGCCACAGAGCTTGTAGACACGCTGCCAGAAGTCTTTGCACAGCTGCGCACATTTGTCTCCGAGCGCTTCCCCAGCCTCACACAGCCAGACTCGGTGATGAGCCAGACCCTGCACCAAATTGGCACACTCCTCCAAGAACGCGGTGGAGAAGTGCTTCAAGGGGCACTCAGCTCGGCCATGTCACTGCTCAATGTGCTGATGTTGCTTGTGATTGCCCCCGTGGTCGCCTTTTACCTCCTGCTCGACTGGGATCGCATGATTGCAGAAATCGACCGGCTTCTGCCCCGAGATCATGCCCCAATCATTCGCCGTCTGGCCGCTGACATCGACAAAACCCTCGCCTCCTTTGTGCGTGGCATGGGCACCGTCTGCCTGATCCTGGGCACCTATTACGCGGTTGCCCTCATGGTGGTGGGGCTGAATTTTGGTCTGGTGGTTGGTTTTATTGCCGGGCTTGTCACCTTCATTCCCTATCTCGGCGCCCTGATTGGCGGCGCTTTGGCCATTGGCCTTGCCCTGTTTCAGTTCTGGGGGGAATGGTTCAATATCGGGCTCGTGGCGGCGATTTTCATGATTGGTCAAATGGTTGAGGGCAACATCCTCACCCCCAAACTGGTGGGCAAATCCGTTGGGCTGCATCCGGTCTGGCTGCTGCTGGCCCTCTCCGTCTTTGGCGCATTGTTTGGATTTGTCGGCATGTTGGTGGCGGTTCCTGTTGCTGCGGCCATCGGTGTGCTTGCACGTTTCGTCACCGGCCAATACATGTCCTCCAAGCTCTATCGCGGACTCAGCGAAAAAGAGAGCGACTCAGAGATCTAAAAGCGCGCAGGACGCCCGTAAAGCACATGGCTGAACAGCTAAATTTTGACCTGCCCGTAAGGGCAGCCCTCGGGCGTGATGATTTCTACGTCAGCCCCGCCAACGCCATGGCCCTTGGTCTTGTGGACCTCTGGCCAAACTGGGCCGGGGGCAAACTGGTGCTGTCCGGGCCACAGGGCGCAGGCAAAACCCACCTCACCCATGTCTGGGCGGCCATGGCCGATGCGCATATCGTGACCGCCAGCGGCCTGACCAAAGAAGTGGTGCCCGCGCTGATCAAGAAGCCCGTCGCCGTGGAAGATGTGCATCTGATCTCAGACAACCCCGATGCCCAGACCGCGCTGTTTCACCTGCACAACATGATCCTCGCCGAAGGCAAAACCCTGCTGCTCACCGGCGTGGGTGCGCCTTTGCAATGGGGTCTGACTCTGCCGGATCTGCTGTCACGGGTGCAAGGCACCACCATCGCCACATTGGAACAACCTGACGACATTCTGCTGATGGCCGTCATGGCAAAACAGTTTGTCGACCGGCAACTGACCCCGCCGCCAGATGTGCTGACCTATATTGCCAAGAACATGAACCGCAGCTTTGTGGATACCATTCATGTGGTGGCCGCGCTTGATCACCTCTCCATGGCACAGAAACGTCCGATCACCAAAGCGCTGGTCAAACAACTGCTGGGCAATCCGGACAACTCATAAAACAAACAGGCACCTCTGGCGCGGCACGGGCGCTTGCACCTGCTCTGGACCCCACAGATAAACCCGCCTACAGTCATCTTCTCGTTACCTGCCAATGGCATGAGAGCCCCATGACTCAAGCTGACTTTCTGACCTCCACCTTCCCGCCCGCCGTTGCGCTGCCTGATGCCGACTTCACGGGCCCTGACCGTTTCCACAACCGCGAGCTCAGCTGGCTGGGCTTCAACTGGCGTGTGCTGGAGGAAAGCGAAAACCTCCGCGTGCCCCTGCTGGAACGCCTGCGCTTCCTGTCGATCTCTGCCACCAACCTTGATGAGTTTTACACCGTGCGCGTCGCGGGCCTGCGTGAGCTTGTCCGCGAAGGCAACACCACCCCGGCGCAGGATGGGCTCTCCCCCGCCGAACAGCTGGTGCTGATCAACGCCGACGCCCGCCATCTGCTTCAGGATCAGCAGCGCATCTTCAACAATCTTCGCGAGGAGCTTGAAGGCAACAACATTCAAATTCTGGATCGCACTGCGCTCTCAGAGGAGGATCTCGCCTTTCTCGCCGACGTCTTCATGACGCGGGTGTTTCCGATTCTCTCCCCACTGGCCATCGACCCGGCCCACCCTTTCCCCTTCATCCCCAACACCGGCTTTTCGCTCGCCCTGCAGCTGGAGCGCAAGAAAGACAAGCGCACGCTCAAAGCGCTCCTGCCGATCCCAAATCAGATTGACCGCTTTGTCTTCCTGCCCGCCGCACAGGGCATCATCCGCGCCCTTCCGCTCGAAGAACTGCTTCTGGTACATCTGGACAGCGTGTTCCCCGGCTACAAAGCCAAAGGCCATTGTGCCTTCCGCGTCCTGCGCGACAGCGATCTTGAGGTTGAGGACGAAGCCGAAGATCTCGTGCGCGAATTCGAAGTGGCGCTCAAACGCCGGCGCCGTGGCGAAGTTGTCCGCCTGAAAATTTCCGCCGATGCCCCCGGCGCGCTGAAAAAACTCATCATGCAGGAGCTGGAGGTCACCGGCGACGAAGTGGTGGATATCGACGGCATGATCGGCCTCGCCGACCTCAAGGAACTGGTGGTCGACAGCCGCCCGGATCTGCTTTGGCCGTCTTTCACACCACGGGTACCAGAGCGGGTGCAGGATTTTGACGGCGACATGTTTGCGGCCATCCGTCAGAAAGACATGTTGCTGCACCACCCCTATGAGACCTTCGACATGGTGGTGCGCTTCCTGCAACAGGCGGCGCGCGATCCCAATGTGGTGGCGATCAAACAGACGCTTTACCGCACATCCAAGAAATCCCCCATCGTCGAGGCTCTCTGTGAGGCCGCTGAAGACGGCAAATCCGTCACCGCGCTGGTAGAGCTGAAAGCCCGCTTTGACGAAGCCGCCAATATTCGCCAATCCCGCCGTCTGGAACGCGCGGGCGCACATGTGGTCTACGGCTTTCTGGATCTGAAAACCCACGCCAAAATCTCCACCGTGGTGCGCCGAGAAGGCGATCAACTGGTCATCTATACCCACTATGGCACCGGCAACTACCATCCTATTACCGCCAAGATTTACACCGATGTCAGCCTGTTCACCTGTGATGCGGATCTGGGGCGCGATGCCAACAAGGTCTTTAACTACCTCTCAGGCTATGTGGAGCCGGAAACACTCGACAACCTCGCGATCTCTCCGATCACGCTCAAACCACGCCTGCTTGAACTGATCGGACAGGAGGCGGAAAACGCCCGCGCAGGCAAACCTGCCGCCATCTGGGCCAAGATGAACTCACTGGTGGATGCAGAGGTGATTGACGCCCTGTATGCCGCCTCACAGGCCGGTGTGAAAATCTCTCTGGTGGTGCGCGGCATCTGCTGTCTGCGCCCCGGCATCGAAGGCTTGTCCGACAACATCCGCGTAAAATCCATCGTCGGCCGTTTTCTGGAACATTCCCGCCTTGTCTGTTTTGCCAATGGTCAGGAACTGCCCAACAAGAAAGCCCGGATCTTCTTGTCCTCCGCAGATTGGATGGGCCGCAATCTCAACCGCCGCGTCGAAACCCTTGTGGAAGTGAAAAACGCCACCGTGAAAGCTCAGATCATGTCACAGGTCATGGCGGCCAATATGGCCGATGTGGCCCAGAGCTGGATCATGAAGCCCGATGGCAGCTTTGAGCGCACCCCGGTGCCAGAGGGGGCTTTTGCCTTCAACTGCCACCGGTTCTTCATGGAAAACCCTTCGCTCTCCGGTCGTGGATCTGCTGGCGCGTCCGATGTGCCCAAACTCACCCACACAGACGATTGACCTCAGTAAGTGATTGACCCAAAAGGAGGCGTGGCGCACTCTTTCTGTGCACCCACGCGTCCTTTTGGCAACGACTGACGAGACATGCCCGATTTCCCCCAACAGGATCACGCCCTGTTTGATCACCCGATTTTCGAAGATCCAGATGCACGGGCGCTGTCGCGTGTCGGCGTGGTGGATGTGGGCTCCAACTCCGTACGCCTTGTGGTGTTTGATGGCGCCGCCCGCAGCCCGGCCTATTTCTATAATGAAAAAATCATGTGTGCGCTTGGCGCGGGCATTGCCGAGACCGGCACGCTCAGCCCAAAGGGCCGCGAGCGTGCCTTCGCCGCCATTGCCCGCTTTGCGCAGATTGCCCGCACCATGCAGGTCAATGAGCTGACCGCCGTGGCCACCGCCGCCGTGCGCGAAGCCTCCGATGGCCCGGAATTCTGCGCGCAGGTGCAGCAAGAGACCGACGTCACCATCCACGTGATTGACGGTGCCGAAGAGGCCCGCCTCTCTGCACAGGGCGTGCTCACCGGCTGGCCCGGCGCCTATGGCCTGATTTGTGACATCGGCGGCGCCTCCATGGAACTTGCCGAAATCAACGACGGTCAAGTGGGCCGCAGGGTGACCTCCCCTCTGGGGCCGCTCAAATTGCGCGATGTCAAAGGCGGCAAAAAAGGCCGCCGCGCCTTCATCAATGAAACGCTGGATCAGCTCTATGCCCAGATGGGCAACCAGAGAAACCGCCTGTTTCTGGTTGGCGGCAGCTGGCGCGCCATTGCCCGCATCGACATGGAGCGCCAGAACTACCCGCTCAAAGTGCTGCATGAATACCGCATGACCGCCACCTCCGTGCGCGACACCGCCCGCTATATTCAGGAACAGGATCCCGATGAGCTGCGCGCCCGCTGCGGCGTTTCAGGCTCGCGTATGGCACTGGTGCCTCTGGCCATTGAGGTTCTCAAAGGCGTGCTGCGCCGCTTCAAACCCCATGACATCGCCATCAGCTCGTATGGCATCCGCGAAGGCGTGCTTTATGAACAGATGTCAGACCGCATCCGCGAGCGCGACCCGCTGATTGAGGCCTGCCGCTTTATGGAGGCCAAAGACGCCCGCATTCCGGGCTTTGGCAAGGCGCTCTACAAGTTCATCTTCCCAATCTTCAAATCCGCCCGCCCGGAGAAACTGCGCCTGATCAAGGCCGCCTGCCTGTTGCATGATGTGAGCTGGCGCGCCCATCCAGACTACCGCGCCGAAACCGTGTTTGACAGCACCACCCGCGCCAATCTGGGTGGTCTCAAACACAGCGAGCGCCTGTTTCTGGGCCTGTCCCTGCTGCACCGCTACCGCAATAAGGCCGAGGGCACCCGCTTTGAGGAACTCGCCGCCTTGCTGAGCGACAAAGACCGCCATCATGCCGAGGTCATCGGCAAGGCCATGCGCTTTGGCGCCATGCTCTGGCAGGAAGACAGCGACAACATGGGCACGCTCCGCTATCACCCCAAAAAGGCTGAGCTGCACCTGAAACTGCCCACCTCCACCGGTGCGCTTTACGGGGAAGTGGCCGAAGCCCGCTTCAACGCCCTTGCAACCGCGCTGAACGCAACCCCCTCTGTGCGCGTCAAAGACTGACGCTCCAAAGGTTAAGCGCCGCTCACAGCTCCACGCCGGGGGTGTCGCTGTCCGTATGGCTGTCTTGCGGCCCCTGCTGTGGTGCCTCAGGGGCGCGCTCCTCCGGCTTTTTGCGGATGATAATATCCCCATTGGGCAAAATCTCAGGTGCCTGATACTGGCTCCAGTCGTCCACTTTGGACATCACCGCCCCAAGTTTCGGGCCCATCTCTGCCATAAAGCTCTGCAACTCCGGGCCGATCTCCAACATCAGCCCCTGCAACCCTTCCAGGGTCGGTGCCATTTCCTCCTGTAAACCCTCAAAGAACAGGCGCATGCCCTCCTCCATAAGGCTGCGCCCCTCCGCACTCTCCTGTGCAGTGGCCACCGTCACCGGCATTGCAACTGCCGCCACCAGAGCCAGAATCCTCAAATGTCGCATCGGGGCACCTCCCGCATCCTCATACATCAAATATCAATATCCAGAACCACCGGAAAATGATCTGACGCCGTCAACAACGCCTGCCTCAGATCCGCCTGCTGCCAACATGCCTGATCCTCAAACGGATGCCAAATGCGCCAGCGTGGATTTGCCAACCGCAGCCCGTCAGAAACCATCACATAATCCAGCAACGCGTTCAGATACCGCCCCTCATTCTCGATATGAAACCGCGCGGTGGTGGGCTGGGCCGCAAGTTTGTGGCGCAACGCCGCTTCCGCATGGGGGTCATACATGCGCGCCCCCCCATTGGTGCCCATCAGAATTTCCACAGAAGAGCGCCCAAACAGATCTTCAAACGCATCCAGCCCCGGACCGTCATTGAGATCACCGAGCAGCATGACATCCTCACCCGCCGCCAGCGCCACCTCAATGCGCCGCCGCAGCCAGATCGCCTGCGCCAGTTGCTTGCGCCGGTTGGCAATGGAAATCCGCATCACATCATCCCGGCTGCGCGCGCCATGTGGTGCCTTGGATTTCAGATGCGCGCCAATCATGCGCAGCCTGCGCCCCGCCTCTGTTTGTACGGACAGCTCCAGCGGTGGCTTGGAAAACACCACATGATCTTCCTTGGCATCCACATCCAGATCAATCCGCAGCACACCATCAAACCTCGGCGCGCCCGTGGCCCCGTCCGGGCCAGAAGGCTCCCCACCGGGGTCATGCACAACGGTCAGCCGCGCCGGGTCATACAGCAGGGCAATCTCCTGCTGCGTGCTGTTGGCAAAGCCTATCAGAGCACGGTTTGCGCGCAGGCCAAAGCGGCGGGCAAAATGCTCAAGCGCCAGAACCGTATCGCGCCTGCGTCCCTGATCTGGGGCCTCGACCACCATGATGGCATCCGCATCGAGCGCGCCAAACACATGGCCCAGCGCCGCGCTCTGCTGCGCCCGGCTCACCCCCTTGCGACCAGAAGGCCCCGTATCTTCCAAAAGCACGTTGTCATCATCAAACAGGCTGGAAAACCACTCCACGTTATAAGTGGCAATCCGCATGGCTCAGGCCGCCTCGTTGATCTGTTCCCAGGCGCGGTTGATATCGATCATGCGCTTTTCGGCCAGTTTCACCGCCTCTTCCGGCACCCCGCGCGCAATCATGCTGTCAGGGTGTGTCTCTCGCACCAAAGCCCGCCAGGCTTTGCGTATCTCGTCAATTGGCGTGTCAGGCTCCACGCCCAACACCCGGTAAGGATCCGGCTCCGCATCCGCCACGAACCGCGCCCGCATGGCTTTGAAACACAGCTCATGCATGCCAAGGATTTCCGCCACACGGGTCAGAAACGCATCTTCGTTGGGATGATACTCCCCATCCGCCACCGCGATGTGAAACAACCCTTCCATAAGGTCATCAGGCCGCCCATGCACCGCGCCAAACATCCCGGCAATCCGGCTGGCATATTCCTCAAATCCGGCCACATCCTGACGCGCCATATTGAAGACTTTGGCGGCATTGGCCTCATCGCGCGGCGCAATCTGAAACACCTCCCGAAAGGCCGTCACCTCATCGCGTGTTACCAGACCATCCGCCTTGGCCATCTTCGCACCCAGCGCAATCACCGCAATGGTGAAAGCCACAGAGCGTTCCGGCGGCGCGCGCAGATGATCAAAAACAGTGGAGAGCGACTCTCCCTGACTGAGGGCAGAGAGCGCTTGAGATATACGGGACCAGATCGACATGGGCTCACATTACCGTCTCGCGCCAGAATGACCAGTGCTGCGTCACAGCATTTTTTGCAACAAGATGAGATCCATCCAGCGATCAAACTTGCGCCCCACCTGCGCCAAGCGCCCAACCTGCTGAAAACCAAGCGCTTTGTGAAAGGCAACCCCTGCGGCGTTTTCACTCCCCACCGCGGCCACCATCACATGATGTCCCTGCACCCGCGCCACCGTCTCCAGCCGCGCCATCAGCCGACGCCCCAGCCCGCATCCCCGCGCGCCCTTCGTCAGGTACACCGTATGCTCCACCGTGGCGCTATATCCGGGCCCACCGCGAAACGCCCCATAGGTGCCAAACCCAAGCACAGCCGCGCCCTGCGCTGCCACCAGAAACACTTCCGCGCCCTTTATGGCGCGCACCACATCTTGCGGCGTTTTTTCCACTGTCGTGAAGGTGCTCACACCGCTGCGAATCTCTGCATTCCAAATGGCGGCAATGGCCTCGGCATCATCGGGCGTGGCCACCCTCACATCCATCACAGCACCCGCACGCCATGGGGCGTGTCAAAACTGGCCCTCAGGGCTGGCGCGCCAGTGACAAATTCCACGCGGGCATCGCCCAGCCCCACAGCCGCGCGCAGATGGTCCGCCTCCGGATGGGCCACCTCCAGACGCGTCAATGTCACCCCAGAGGGTGCAAGAAGCTCTGCCGGCGTAACCGCCACATCCCACTGCATCAGCGCCGGAAAACAATTGTCAAAGGGCAGCACCCCACTCTCAGGCACCGCCATGCGCCACTTCAGATCTCCCCGCGTCAGCGCGACAGGCCGTCCAGCCTCCACATCCAGCCGGGCCAAATCCGCCTCCAGATCATCACTGCGACAAATCCAATTGCCAAGGCGCGGCGCGCCAGACAATCGATCCAGATCAAACCACCGTCGATAGGGCAAAACCTCCGCCGCTGGATTGACCGCAATGGCTTCCAGATAGAGCCCGTCTGAAAGGCCAATCAACTGGTTATGCGTGCCAAAATGCGCATGTTCCCCACCGGGGCCCATCGCCACACCCAGCGCCGCCTCGACATGCGCCACCGCCTCTGCCAGCGTTTCGCCAGCTACGGCCAAATGATCCAGTTGCAACATTGCGCTCTCCTGTTTTTTGGCAGCAAACCGCAAAGCCTTCAGCGGCGCAACGCAAAAGGGACGCCTGCGCGCCCCTTCCTCTTGATCGAAATACCCTCGGGGGTCTGGGGGCAGACAGCCCCCAGCCTTACCACAAGATGCCTCAGCTGCGTGCTTCGCGGATCAGTTGCAGAATATTCTGCGCCGCTTCTGGAATATTGGTGCCCGGACCAAAGATCGCCTTCACACCTGCCTCTTTGAGGAAGTCGTAATCCTGTTGCGGGATCACCCCACCGCAGATCACGATGATGTCTTCCGCGTCCTTCTCCTTGAGCGCCTCAATCAGCTGCGGTGCCAGCGTCTTGTGTCCCGCTGCCTGAGACGAGATACCGACGACATGCACATCGTTGTCCACCGCATCCTGCGCCGCCTCGGCAGGGGTCTGGAACAGCGGGCCAACGTCCACATCAAAACCAATGTCGGCAAAGGCGGTTGCGATCACTTTGGCGCCACGATCATGGCCATCCTGTCCCATCTTCACCACCAGAAGACGCGGGCGACGGCCCTCCTCTTCGGCGAAGTCTTCGATGGATTTCTGGATCGCGGCAAAGCCTTCGTCGCCTTCATAGGCTGCGCCGTAAACGCCTGCGAGGGTCTTCACTTCGGCGCGGTGACGGCCGAATTCCTTCTCCATTGCCATGCTGATTTCCCCAACCGTTGCGCGGGCGCGGGCAGCTTCAACCGCCAGTGCCAGCAGGTTGCCGCCTTCTTTGGCGCCTGTGGTCAGTGCCTCCAATGCGGCTGTGCAGGCCGCCTCATCCCGTGTTTCGCGGATCTGCTTCAGACGGGCAATCTGGCTTTCGCGTACAGCCACATTGTCCACATCCAAAATGTCGATTGGGTCTTCTTCGGCAAGGCGGTGCTTGTTCACACCCACAATCACCTCTTCACCGCGGTCGATCATCGCCTGACGTTTGGCCGCCGATTCCTCGATCCGCAGTTTCGGCATGCCAGAGGCCACAGCCTTGGTCATGCCCCCCATCTCCTCAACCTCCTGGATCAGCGCCCAGGCTTTTTCGATCAGCTCTTCGGTCAGGCTTTCAACGTAGTAAGAACCTGCCAGCGGGTCGACCACATTGGTCACACCAGTTTCTTCCTGCAGGATGATCTGGGTGTTCCGGGCGATACGAGCCGAAAATTCGGTCGGCAGCGCGATCGCTTCATCCAGTGCGTTGGTGTGCAACGACTGCGTGCCGCCCAGCACCGCTGACATCGCCTCATACGCGGTGCGGATCACGTTGTTATAGGGATCTTGTTCCTGCAAAGACACACCAGAGGTCTGACAGTGGGTGCGCAGCATTTTGGAGCGCTCGGATTTTGCCCCGAACTCTTCCATGACACGGAACCACAGCGTCCGCGCTGCACGCAGTTTTGCTGCCTCCATGAAGAAGTTCATGCCGATGGCGAAGAAGAACGACAGACGACCGGCAAATTTGTCCACGTCCATACCGGCGTTGATCGCCGCACGCACATATTCACGTCCATCCGCGATGGTATAGGCCAGCTCCTGCACGAGGTTCGCGCCCGCTTCCTGCATGTGGTAGCCGGAGATCGAGATCGAGTTGAACTTCGGCATCTCATTCGACGTGTATTCGATGATGTCCGAAATGATCCGCATGCTCGGCTCTGGCGGATAGATATAGGTGTTGCGCACCATGAACTCTTTCAGAATGTCATTCTGAATAGTGCCAGCCAGCAGCGCCTTGTCATGGCCCTGCTCCTCACCCGCAACGATGAAACTCGCAAGGATCGGGATCACCGCGCCGTTCATGGTCATTGAGACAGAAACCTTGTCCAGCGGAATACCATCAAACAGGATTTTCATATCCTCAACGCTGTCGATCGCAACACCGGCCTTGCCCACGTCGCCCACAACACGTTCGTGGTCACTGTCATAGCCACGGTGTGTCGCCAGATCGAAGGCCACCGAAACACCCTGCTGACCGGCAGCAAGGTTCTTGCGATAAAAGGCGTTGGATTCTTCCGCAGTGGAGAAGCCGGCATATTGACGAATGGTCCAGGGACGCCCGGCATACATGGTCGCCTTCACCCCCCGTGTGAACGGTGCAAACCCCGGAATGGTGCCCACATGCGGCAGATCCTGCGTGTCTTCCGCCGTATAGAGAGGCTTGACCTTGATCCCTTCCAGCGTGTCCCAGTTCAGATCGTCCAGCGGCTTTCCACGAAGTTCTTTCTCCGCCAATTCGGCCCATTTCTTGGTATCCGTCATCGATGTCATCCTCATGTATTGCTAAGCGCCGAACCGATTGGCCATGCCAGCCTGTTCTGGCGCGCTGTCTTCTATCAGATACGCCAAACCATCTGCCCCGGCACGCAGCCAAGCCAGATCCTCAACGTAAATCTCTCTTAAAATGTCGACCTGCAAGCCCCCAAAGGGGTGCCAGCGGTCCATACCCTGCGGCAAAACATCCGTGGTTTCGCCGCGGTCGCAGAGCACATCGCGCAATTCCGGCAGTTTCGGAACCTGCGCAAGCCCGCTCAAGCGGAAGTTGGTCGGCGGAGCAAAGCGCCCCCCCACCGCATAGCCCAAAATGGACTGCGGCCGGTGCCCCAAGCGTTCAAAAGGCACCACCAGCACTTCGGCCTCCGGCGCGGCACAGGCCACATCCATCACCACCTTGCGCCAACTGCGCGGCTGGGTGACCAGACGGTCCAATGTGGCCTCACAAGGCACGGTCGCGCCCTTTTGCAGCCCATGCGCCAAGGCACCGCCCCAATAGTCTTCCAGCGCCCGAATGCCCAGAATGACGCGTTTCACACGCCCGCCAAAGGCATGCACCATACGCGCCACGCGCTCCCCCGCCGCCGGGTAGAGCCGCTCACTGACCAGATTGTTCTCCATGCTGCCCAGCATCACCGGATCCAGCACCAGAAGCTCCTTGGCCCGCTCCCGCTCCAGCAAAGCACAGCGCAATTGCACCCGCCCTGCCCCACGCGCACGGCGCCGATCAACACCATCCAGACCTGATTTCAGGGTAAGCCCGTCAAACAGGCCTTTGCGGGTGATCTCTGATGTCCAGACCGCCGTCCCACGCGACCGCAGAAACTTGCGATTGCGGTTGAGATAGCTTGCGAGAGTGGAAACCCCAGACAGATGGCTTCCGACATGTAGGATGACGTCCATGGCTGCGCGCACCTTTCGTAAGGCCAAACCCGCAGGGGCGGCCGGATATGCAGAGGCCGCCATCATGTCTTAACACCCATGGAGATGCTGTTAACCGACGTTAAAATTTGACCCACTTTGCCAAAGGGGATCGTATTGTCTGACAAGGGGCTTATATTGGCCATAACAGGAGAGATGATGAAACACCGCTTACCCCTTGTTCTGACAGCCTTTCTCGCCGCTTCAGGCAGCATCGCGCAGACCGTCGAAACCGCCCCCGATACAGGGGCAAACCCGGCCTCTGAGACCGCCGCAGCAGCACCGGAAAATACGTCCGAATTAATACAATCTGGTCTCAATGTTGACGTAGATGAATATCTCTGGCGCAACCGGCTTGTGCTTGTGTTTGCCGACACAGAGCGCGATCCGCGCTTTGTGCAACAGATGGATCTGATCGAAGCCTTCCCCGATGCGCTGCGCACACGCGATGTGGTGGTGCTCACCGACACCGATCCCGCCGCCAAATCCGCCATGCGCAAAAAGCTACGCCCACGTGGCTTCATGCTGGCGCTGATGGGCAAAGACGGCGTCGTGTACCTGCGCAAACCGGCCCCATATTCGGTGCGCGAAATCTCCGCCAGCATCGACAAAAACCCACTGCGCCAACAGGAAATCCGCGACCGACGCCAGCCCTGAGCGTTGAGGCCATCGCCATCAAACGCACCACAGACCCGCAGCCCCCTCCCGGATGGGGCTGACAGTACAGCGTGGGTCATATGGGTCAGTGAGGCGCGCATTGTTTCTTTCTTAAAACTGTTCCGCCACAGCACGTGGCGCAGACCCGGCGCGTACGCCGGGTCTGGTCGTGATCAGAGGATCACTCAAATTCCATGATCACATCGTCCACGGCGAGGCTATCGCCCGCGGCTGCGTTGATCTTGGTCACAACAGTGGTCTTCTCGGCGCGCAGGATGTTTTCCATCTTCATGGCTTCCACCGTGCAGAGCGCCTGACCTTCCTGCACCTCATCCCCAACTTCCACGTCGACCTTTACGATCAGACCCGGCATTGGGCAGAGCAGCATCTTGGAGGTATCTGGCGGCAGCTTCTCTGGCATCAGCTTGGCAAGCTCGGCCTGACGCGGTGTGCGCACATGCACCTTCAGATCCGCGCCACGGGTGCGCAGACGGAAGCCACCGGAGATTTTGCCAACCTTCAGCACCAGACGACCATCCACATCGACCTCTGCCAGCTGGTCACCCGGCGTCCAGTCAGAGGCCACACGCAGCTTGCTGCCATCCTCAAACTTGACGGTAGAGCCATCCTTATCGGCCTTCACCTTCACGGCAAATTCCTGCCCCTGCAGGGTCACAACCCATTTCTTGCCCACACGGCGCTCGTGGTTGTCCATGCGGCCCGACACACGGGTGCGACGGATCTCCGCCACGCGGTACATCGCTGCCGCAGCAGCCGCCACGCGCTTGAGTTGCGCCTCTGGCAGCTCCGCGCCTTCAAAGCCCTCTGGATACTGTTCTTCGATAAAGGCAGTGGTCATATCGCCTTTGATGAAGATCGGGTGATCCATCACCGCCGACAGGAACGGCAGGTTATGGCCGATGCCTTCCACCTCGAAGCTGTCCAGCGCCACACGCATCGCCTCAATCGCCGCGTCACGGGTCGGCGCCCATGTGCAGAGCTTGGCAATCATAGGATCATAATACATGCTGATCTCGCCGCCTTCATAGACGCCGGTATCATTGCGCACCACTTCATCCCCAGCATCGCCGGGTTGCACACCGGGGGTATAGGCTTTGGTTTCCGCTGGTGGGCGGTAACGGGTCAAACGGCCAATGGACGGCAGGAAGTTGCGATAAGGATCTTCCGCATAGAGACGGTTCTCAATCGCCCAGCCCTGCAGCTTCACATCGTCCTGCGTGATGCTCAGCGGCTCACCATTGGCGACGCGGATCATCTGCTCCACAAGGTCCACTCCGGTGATCAGCTCGGTCACAGGGTGTTCCACCTGCAAACGGGTGTTCATCTCAAGGAAGTAGAAGTTCTTCTCGCCATCCACGATGAACTCCACGGTCCCGGCAGAGGCATAGCCCACCGCCTTCGCCAGCGCGACAGATTGCTCACCCATCGCCTTACGGGTGGCTTCATCAAGGAACGGGCTTGGTGCCTCTTCCACAACTTTCTGGTTCCGGCGCTGGATCGAGCATTCACGCTCGCCCAGATACACACCGTTGCCATGCGCATCACAGAGCACCTGAATTTCAATGTGACGCGGCTGGGTCACGAATTTCTCGATGAAGATACGGTCGTCACCAAAGCTGTTGGCCGCTTCGTTCTTGGACGATTGGAAACCCTCACGTGCTTCTTCATCGTTCCACGCAATCCGCATGCCTTTACCACCGCCGCCGGCGGAGGCTTTGATCATCACCGGATAGCCGATCTCGTTGGAGATCTTCACGGCCTCATCCGCATCCTCAATCAGGCCCATATAGCCCGGCACGGTGGACACATTGGCGTCCTGTGCAATCTTTTTGGAGGTGATCTTGTCCCCCATGGCTTCGATGGCGCCTTTAGGCGGGCCGATGAAGGCCACGCCAGCCGCTTCCAGCGCCTCGGCAAATTTCGCGTTTTCAGACAGGAAACCATAGCCCGGATGCACCGCCTGCGCGCCGGTCTTCTTGATGGCCTCCATGACTTTGTCGATCACGATGTAGGATTGGTTCGCTGGGGGCGGGCCAATATGCACCGCTTCATCCGCCATTTGCACATGCAGCGCCTG
Source organism: Shimia marina (assembly GCF_001458175.1). Lineage (GTDB taxonomy): Bacteria > Pseudomonadota > Alphaproteobacteria > Rhodobacterales > Rhodobacteraceae > Shimia > Shimia marina. The sequence goes on along the minus strand of NZ_CYPW01000024.1, from coordinate 66,639 downwards.
CTTGTCGGCGTCAGAGTAAATCGCAACCGTCTTGATGCCCATCTTGCGGGCAGATTTGATCACGCGACAGGCAATCTCGCCCCGGTTGGCAATCAGGATCTTATCGAACATCGTCTCGTCCTTCTGGTCTTGTCAGGCCGCTTTCGCGGTCTGGTTTGGCAATAAAAAAGCCACCCGTCCGCACGTGCGGAGGGATGGCTTCGTTTTCGGGTCTGGACGCGCTGCGGCCAGAGGGGTCAGATCACAACGCAAGCCCGCATGCAGAGGGCGCGCCGCGACAGGATTAGCATTTGTCGGAGAACTCTTTGCAGTAGACCACATTGGCCGCGCTGCCGACAACGGCGCCCGCTGCGAGGTTACCGCCAACGACTGCGGCCGTTGCGGTGCCCGCACCTGCACCGATGAGCGCTTGCTCACCAAAGGTGTCGCCGCAGGCGGCGAGAGTTGAGAGAGCAAAAAGTCCGATGAGTGTTGCTTTGATACGCATGTGCCTGTTTCCGATGATGACGCGGATCTCTTGTCCGCTGTTGCTACCGCGCATTCCGTACCACAGACCTCAGCCACAACAAAACGGGACTTCAGGAAAAAATCGGACGGTTCCATAGGGACACACAGGAACCGCCCGTCAGGGGAAGGGTAACGGAATACACTGTTACGGGGGCCGCGAGGTAAAAAGCACAGCCCCATAAATTTGATACTGCCATCAAAACGCTGAATCCAAAGCGGCATTTGCCACGCGGTGCCACCATAGGCCGCATTTTGCCCAATCCGTTCCACCCAAGGCAACTTCCCGCCGACGGCACGCAGACCAATCTGCGCCGCATGGTGCTCACAGGCCGTCACAAACCCGCGAAAATTAGGAACCAATTGGTACACAAGTTCAGTTTCAAGACCCTGATGATCACTTTGGTCAAACAGATACGTGGCGTGGAATTCCAACATCTTACCCAAGGTAAGTCCCGCGCGAGACCCCCGCTTCACATCCCAATCACAAAGCAGGGCGTTTTGGCTCACGCGCCCTCTCGGTGACGTCATTTCGTCAATGCGCAAACCCGTGAAACCCATGTGGTGTAGCACGTCACGGAAAGGACCCGCCAAATGAGTATAACCAGACATCACCTCTTGACTGTCGCCACTTTGGCCATAGCTGCCACAGGCACTCTGGCGCAGGCACAGGATCAAGGGGCGCAGGCCGAGCTGGACGCTCTGCGCGCCCGCGTAGAAGCTCTTGAGGCCGGCAGCGAACCGCGCAGCACAGGCAGCGGCGACTTTAATGTCGGGGGCACCAGCGTCGACATCTACGGCTACCTGAAGTCCGACTTCTTCTATGAAAATGACTTCCGCCAGGGCGACTCTGCCTCCGTCAGCGCCATTGGCGAACCCACCAATGCCACCGATGGCAGCTTTGGCGCCACCGCACGCCAGTCGCGACTGGGCTTCCGCACCAGCACCGAAACCGGCATCGGCACGGTCTCCGGTCGCCTCGAACTGGACCTGTTTGGCTCCAACGGCACCGCAGAACTGCGCCTGCGCCACGCCAGCGTTCAAATTGGCGATCACTGGTTGATTGGTCAGGACTGGACCAACTTCATGCCTATTGGACAGTTCCCCACCACAGTGGAATTCACCGGCCCGGTCGGCATCTCCTTCGCCCGCGTCCCGCAGATCAGATACACCCACAGCTGGGATAACCTGACCTTCAGCGCCTCGATCGAAGAAAACAACGCCGCGTCCAATGACCCGACCTTCACCTCGGCCCTGTCTTATGACACCGATCTCTTCACAGCGCGCGTCGCGGCCCTCACCGGCAGTGTCCTTGTGGGCAACACTGACATCGACCAGAGCGGCTTCACCCTCTCCGGTGCCGTACGTCCGTGGGAAGGCGGCTTGTTTCAGGCCACCTATGTGGACGGCGAAGCGCTCGGCTCCATCCTGAACGGGGGTGGCAGCGCAGCTGTTGGTGGGCGCGCCAATGATGTCACCGGCTACACGCTGGAGTTCCGTCAGGACATTGGAGACCGCTGGAACGTGGGCATTGCCTACGGACGGGAGGAATACGACCTCGCCACCAGCACTGGTGCCCTGTCCTTCACCGAGTTGGAGTCGCTCCACCTCAACGCGTTCTACAAAGTCACCGACAATCTGACACTCAGCGCAGAATACTTCATCGGGGAGCGTGATGATGTGAACACCGGACAGACGTTTGACGCCGACCGCATTCAACTGGCGGTTCAACTGAATTTCTGATGCCGGGCGCAGGTCATAGCGCAACACACCAAAGCCATGGCCCTGCCCGCAGTTCTCTGCGGGTGGGGCCACGCCCATGGGGGTCGCCATGTGATATGCGCCCGTGTGCATCATCAGAAATCCTCGAACGCATCCGGGAAGGACGCCCGCGCCACCGCTTCATCAATCACCAGAAGCGCGTCATAGCTTTCAGGATCAAAATCCTCTTCCGCTGCGATCACTTCGCGCCCAAAAAGCCAGCTCAGCCGCCCGGCATCCAGATTGCCACGCTCAAAAGGCTGATCTTCAAAATGCTCCCACAGGGCCTGCATAAAGGCGATATCCGCCCGACGATCCGCTGGCTTGCGATCCTTGAACCGCTCACGGCGCGTGATCGCGGTCACCCCACGGGGGTTGGCACGACGAATGGTGAATTGAAAATCTGTGCCCGGAAGACGTCCGGGGAAGCCACGGTGCTTTAGCATGCCACGCCTCCTTCGTTGGTTTGGAGGGGCGCTGCGCCGTGTGAAATGCGAACAGGCCGCAAAGCCTGCCCGCCGGTCTTAGAACCAGTGAGGCAAAGCGCCTTACTTGTATTTGCCGGTGTAGGTTGGCTCAGAAGAGATCGGCTCTGGGTCGACCACAACGTATTCTTCAACTGGGGCGCTTTGACCGCATGCGGCAACCACGGCCACCAGGCCAACCGCGAGGAATGTCTTGATGCTCTTGGACATCTGTTTCTCCACTCATTGTTTTGACGTGAAGCAGGGCGCGTTGACCCTGCCTGCCTCTGTGCCACGGAACTGTGACATGGGCGCAGGATAGGGGTTTGTTCTGCAAAAAGATACAGATACAGGCCCAAGTTGACCTGATGTGACTGCAAAGTCGCATTGCGCTCTGCGGGTGCGCATGCGGAGACAACATCTAGTGGTGTCATCAGAAACCCTCCCAGATGCAGGTGCCATCTTGCACGCTGAATGCTTCAAAATATTGCTTGGCGAGATGTGTTGTCACGCCAAAGTCTGTTTCTCTGTCCGCCATGGATATGATCACCTGATCGACTGTTTCTTCAGAAACAGCCAAATAAGGCACTGCGACGCCGATGCACAGGTGAAAGAAGTCTTCCTCAATCTCGGCAAAGTCGATCCCCTGACGCATGAGGGGCATGACATAGCGGAACCGCGCCACACGGGTGCCATCGGCACGGGTTTCAAAAAGCTTTTCCTGAAGATGGATCTCGTTGCCCGAGGGCACGGCCGGGGTCTCCTCCAAAACCCCAGCCGTGGCCGCGCCCGAAAGGGCCCCTCCTAACGCGGCGGAAACTGCAACGTGAGTCGCAGGCTTGCACAGATTTTTTGTAAAAGCTCCAAAAATTGTGCACTCAGCAGGAGTTTTTTGATCAAACCGCGCATTTTCAGGCTGCATCATCATGCCACAACCTTTCTGTGTTGCGCATGACGGCACCAGCGTGCCCGCCGATCTGAACAGCTCAGAAGCTCAGAAATCACCGTTTCCACATGGGCTTGGGCCAGCTTCCCATCCACCGCGCCTCCGGCGCGCAGATGCAATAGCCCGCCAGATCGGCGCACTTCGACAATCGGCGCAAAGCCACGCAGATCCTGCAAGGCCCGCCACATGTCCTGGCGCACCTGCTGGGCTGTCCGCAACAGGCCACCGTCCGGCAGCGTGGTCTCCGCCACCACATCCCAACGCACCGGCAACCGCCGCGTCATGATAAGCGCATTGCCCTCACGCAAGATATGCCACCGGCTGCGGCTCATCCGGGCAACGCCGCGCCAGATACGATCACAATCGCAGCGGCATATGACCCCAAGCTCTCAGCATAGGAAATCGTCAGTGTTTGGCCTTGGAGGAGTTGGGTCATGACCGCACCAACTGGATAATGAGCGCGAAAAAAGATGAACCATAGCCAATAAAAAGCGCTACCCCCGGCAGCACACTTAGCCATGCAGGAGAACGAGATATGTCCATCTCCCCGCGTTCCCCTCTAGCAAGAGCACTCAAAACGAGCGCACGGTATCGGTGCAAGGTTACAAGGCGATACATGCTATAAACCAACGTCAAGAAGAGGCCGCTAGCTCCAATCGCCAAGGCAACGAGAGTCTCCAGTTCCAACCCATCCACATTCAACGATGTGAAAAGGAAAACTGACAAGAAGGGAGCACCAGCAAAAACAATCGCAAACTTATTGTTCTCGATGGAGGCCGCAATGTACTTCTCGGTCTCGTAGCTTATGGGATAGGAGCTAGACGGCATTTTTTTACAGCGGAATGTTGTCGTGCTTCTTCCACGGGTTTTCGAGCTTCTTGTTGCGCAATGACGCAAAAGCCCGGCTCACACGGCGGCGTGTGCTCTGCGGCATGATCACCTCGTCGATAAAGCCCCGCTCTGCCGCCACAAATGGCGTTGCAAACCGGTCTTCATAATCTTTGGTGTGTGCCGCAATTTTCTCCGCATCGCCCAGATCCGCACGGTGAATGATCTCGGTTGCGCCTTTCGCGCCCATCACCGCAATCTCCGCCGTGGGCCAAGCGTAGTTGAAATCACCGCGCAGGTGTTTGGACGCCATCACGTCATAGGCCCCACCATAGGCTTTGCGGGTGATCACGGTCACCTTTGGAACAGTGGCTTCCCCATAGGCAAACAGCAGCTTCGCACCGTGTTTGATCACGCCACCATATTCTTGTGAGGTGCCCGGCAGGAAGCCCGGAACATCCACAAGCGTCAGGATCGGAATTTCAAAACAATCACAGAAGCGCACGAACCGTGCCGCCTTGCGAGAGCTGTCGATATCCAGACAGCCCGCCAGCACCATCGGCTGGTTGGCCACAACACCCACAGTCTGCCCTTCCAGACGGATGAAACCGGTGATGATGTTCTTGGCGTAATCTTCCTGAATTTCGTAGAAATCGCCTTCGTCTGCCACCTTGGTGATCAGCTCTTTCATGTCATAAGGCGTGTTCGGGTTTTCAGGGATCAGCGTGTCGAGGCTTTTCTCAATCCGGCCCGGCTCATCAAAGAACGGGCGCACCGGCGGCTTTTCGCGGTTGTTGAGCGGCAGGAAGTCCACCAGACGGCGCACTTCGGCCAGCGCCTCCACGTCGTTTTCAAACGCCCCATCCGCCACAGAAGACTTCTTGGTGTGCGTAGACGCCCCGCCCAGTTCCTCGGCGGTGACAACCTCATTGGTCACGGTCTTCACAACATCCGGGCCGGTGACAAACATATAAGAGCTGTCTTTCACCATAAAGATGAAGTCGGTCATTGCGGGCGAGTAGACCGCACCACCGGCACATGGCCCCATAATCACAGAGATCTGCGGCACCACACCGGACGCCATGATGTTGCGCTGGAACACTTCGGCATAACCCGCCAGAGAGTCCACACCCTCCTGAATACGTGCGCCGCCGGAGTCATTCAGACCAATGATGGGCGCGCCGTTCTGGATCGCCATGTCCTGAATTTTGCAGATCTTCTGGGCGTGGGTCTCAGACAGAGAGCCGCCAAACACGGTAAAGTCCTGAGAGAACACATAAACAACACGACCATTGATCGTGCCCCAGCCCGTGATCACACCATCACCTGCGGGTTTTTCCTGCTCCATGCCGAATTCGGTGCAGCGGTGTGTTTTGAACATGTCAAACTCTTCAAAGCTGCCTTCATCCAGCAACAGCTCGATCCGCTCACGCGCCGTCAGCTTGCCCTTGGCGTGCTGACTGTCAATGCGGCGCTGACCACCCCCCAAACGGGCAATCTCGCGGCGTTCTTCCAACTGTTCCAAAATGTCTTTCATGGCGGTTCCCCGTGATCTCTCTATGATCTCTCGTTGATCTCTTCCCCCACCCAAGGCGCAAATGCCCCCGAATTAGGCGGATTTTAAATGATCATAGGGGCCAGACCGACTCGGCAAAAGACTTATTAAGCAAATTTGCAAATCGAACAGAATAAAGGGGCTGCGAATTGCAAATTAGCAAATACTTCACAGTTTAATCTTGTCGATGGACATTCCGCCCGCCGCCTCCTACCTCTTACGCCATGAGCTCACAAACATCGCCACGGGGTCAGTTTCTGGACCGCCGGTCGCCACCAAATATCTTCACATTGATCCTGCTGGCAGGGGTCTCTGCGTTGTGCATGAATATTTTCCTGCCCAGCCTGCCCTCCATGACGGCCTACTTTGACACAGACTATGGCGTCATGCAGCTGTCCATCGCAGTCTATCTCGCTGTGAATGCGGTGCTTCAGATCGTCGTTGGCCCAATCTCTGACAAATTTGGCCGCCGCCCGGTCATTCTGAGCGGAATGGCGATTTTCCTATTGGCAACGCTTGGCTGCATCTACGCGCCCAATGCCGCCATCTTTCTGACCTTCCGCATGCTACAGGCCGCCGTGGTCGTCGCCATGGTGCTGTCACGCGCCGTGGTGCGCGATATGGTGCCCACAGATCAGGCCGCCTCCATGATCGGCTATGTCACCATGGGCATGACCGTGGTGCCCATGATCGGCCCGGCGCTTGGCGGCTTGCTGGATGCGACCTTTGGCTGGCAGGCCAGCTTCTGGATGCTCTTTTTACTGGGGCTCGCCATCTTCTGGATCACCTACCGCGATCTGGGCGAAACAAAAACCTCATCCGGCCTCACACTGCCGCAACAGTTTCGGGAATACCCCGAACTCCTGACCTCCCCGCGCTTCTGGGGCTACTCCCTGGCCAATGGCTTCACCTCCGGAGCCTTCTTTGCCTACCTCGGCGGTGCCCCCTTTGTGGCCACCGAATTTTTCGGCATGAGCGCAACCAAAATGGGCGTCTACTTTGGCGCCCCAGCCTTGGGGTATTTTATCGGCAACTTCCTGTCGGGCCGCTATTCCGCGCGCTTTGGCGTAAACCGCATGGTCTTCACCGGCTGCGCCATCTGCGGATTGGGTATTGCCGCGTCGCTCTCGATCTTTGCGGCAGGCCTTGGCTCCGCTGAAATCTTTTTTGGTTTCATGACATTTGTGGGCATCGGCAATGGCCTCGCCATCCCCAATGCCACCGCCGGCGCCCTGTCCGTGCGCCCTCATCTCGCTGGCACAGCTGCGGGACTCTCTGGTGCCATCATGATTGGCGGCGGTGCCGCCCTCTCCGCACTGGCGGGCGCATTGCTCACCACCGAAACCGGGGCCTTCCCCCTGCTCTGGCTGATGCTGGCCACCTCCGTTTTGGGGGTCACGGCCATTGCCATGGTGATCCGCCGCGAGAAGATGCTGGGCCTGTAACGCACCGGCCCGCATTCTTGCTCTGGCCTCCAGCAGTTTGCAAAGCTATCTTTGCAGCTATGCAACCGAGAGGACAGCCATGCCCACGCAGAAACTCTACGCAGGCGCCAAGCTGCGCGAAATCCGCACGCGGCTGACACTGACGCAAAAAGACTTTGCCCAGAAGCTCGGGGTCTCCCTGCCCTATCTGAACCAGATGGAGAACAACAACCGCCCGGTCTCCACCACGGTTGTGCTCGCCTTGGCACAGGAATTTGGCCTTGATGTCACAGAGCTTAGCACCGGCGACAGCGAGCGTCTGGTCTCTGACATGCGCGAAGCCCTTGCCGATCCGGTCTTGGCAGACACCTCCGCGCCGCTCGCGGATCTGCGGCTCACCGCCTCCAATGCCCCGGCACTGGCACGTGCCTTTCTGGAGCTCCACCGCGCCTATCGCCAGACCCATGAACGGCTCGCCTCGCTGGACGAAGCGCTGGGGCGTCAGGACGTTCAGATGCAGGCCAGCCCCTGGGATGAGGTGCGCGACTTCTTCCACTATTGTGACAACTACATTGACGCGGTCGATCATGCGGCCGAGCGCTTTGCCCAGCAGGCCATCGACCACGGCGGCATCCGCGCCGCCGCCGTCGCCAGCCTGCATGACACGGGCATTGCCGTGGCCTTCACCGACATCGAGCAACTCCGCATCTTTGATGCCGAAACCCAGCGCCTTCAGATCTCGCGCTATGCACAGCCCGAAACCCAGACCTTTCAGCTCCTCCTGCAGGTTGCTCTACTGCAACATGGCAAACTCCTGGAAGCCACACTGGATTTCGCCCGCTTTCAATCTGATGCCGCGCGCGCCATCGCAAAAATTGGCCTCGCCAATTATTTCGCAGGCGCCGCGCTCATGCCTTACATGACCTTTCTGGAAGCGGCGCGGGAAACCCGTCATGATCTGGAGCTGCTCTCCAATCGCTTTGGGGCCTCCATCGAACAGGTCGCCCACCGCCTCTCCACCCTGCAACGCCCCGGCAACAAAGGGATCCCCTTCTTCTTTGTGCGCGTCGATCAGGCTGGCACCATCACCAAACGTCACTCTGCCACCCGCCTGCAATTTGCCCGCTTTGGCGGGGCCTGCCCGCTTTGGAACGTGCACCGCGCCTTTGAAACGCCGGGCCGCTTCCTGCGCCAACTGGCCGAAACCCCGGACGGTGTCCGCTATATTTCTCTCGCGCGAGATGTGTCCAAATCAGGCGGCCATTTCGGCGCCCCTGTGCGCCGCTATGCGATCGCTCTGGGCTGCGAAATCCGCCATGCTGACGCTCTGGTATATGCCGACCATATGGAGCTGGACAATCCACAGGCCTTTGAACCCATCGGCATCTCCTGCCGCATCTGCGAGCGCACCCATTGCCACCAACGCTCCGTACCGCCACTGGAACGCCGCCTGACCATCAACGAAAACACCCGTGACGTGCTGCCCTATGATGTTGGCTAGGCTCACACCCGCTCCGCTTTGCGTGAGGTTTTTTGCAACAGATAAGCCCCCCTGCGCGCGATGTGAGCCCATCTGACGGGCGCACGAGAAATTAAATTCAATTAAAACAAAAGCTTAAAATCATAACGCCTGTCTGTCCTTTTTTATTCACTGACAGGGCCACACGATGTCTTTTGTCCTTGTGAAATGACATCGCTCGGCCCGCGTGGTGGGTTGCGAACAACATTAAACGCAACCTACCACATAAGGCCATCCCTCATGAAACACACCCTCCTCAGCGCCACACTCATCGCCTCCGCCGCCCTCGCCGCCCCTGCCTTTGCCGAAGACTGGTACGTGCAGGGCTTCCTTGGGTATTCCTATGCCGATGACGCCACATTCGCAGGCAACATCGGCGGCAACCCGAATACTGTTGCCACCGACTTTGACGAAGACCTGAACCTCGGCATCTCCGTTGGGCGCGGTTTTGGCAGCATCGGCAACGGTGCCTCCCTGCGCGGTGAGATCGAACTCTCCTACCGCTCCAACGACATCGACGCCGTGGACTTCTCCGGCAATGGCGCAGGGGCAGAAGCCAACCCGGGTGGCGACATCAGTTCGACCTTCCTGATGGCCAATGCCATCGTGGATTTTGAAACCAACAGCAAATTCACCCCCTATGTGGGCGGCGGTATCGGCGTGGGCTTTATTGATCAAAACGTGGTCTATGGTGCCAACAACAACGTCACCATCCGTGGCGATGACGAAGCCTTCACCGCACAGCTGATCGCGGGCACCTCTTATGCGCTCAACGACACCACGTCGCTCTTTGGGGATGTGCGCTACGCCCGCAGCTTTGACGTCACCGGCACCCGCACCGCGCCCAATGGCACCACGGCCAGTGTCTCTGACGACATCTCCAACACATCTGTGAATTTTGGGGTGCGCTTCAAGTTTTAAGACATCCGGGTCTCTGACCGGGTCTTTCCCTCGGTGTTTTCAGGCCTGAGCGCCCCGCCTGCCTGAAAATGCAACTTCACGCCGCCAAGTGTCCCCTTGGCGGCGTGTTTTTCGCGTGCCCTAAGCCTTAATTGGCTTTCAGATAGGCGTAGATCTCATCTTTGAGAACGCCACGCCGCTTGCGCAGATCCACTTCCGCCAGCTCCTCACGCGGGGCCACATTGGTCTCCGCATTGTGCACCTTGCGGTTCAGTTCGTGATACTCTGCCGCCATCTTGGCAAAATGCGCATCGCTGACTTTCAGCTCGCTCATTTTCTCAACGAATTCAGGGAATTCTTCGGACAGCTCATGCGGGGTATGGGACATGTGTTCGCTCCTTTTGTCTTGCTTGAACACACCCTATCCCGCTCTGTTTTGCCGCCACTTTGACTCCGATCAAATCCGCCGAATAAAAGACGCATCACCGCTGCGCATTTTCCCACTCCGGATGAAACCACGGAGCCGCGTTCGATGACGGCAGGCGACGGCCCAGAATATGATCTGAGGCCTTTTCCCCGGTCATGATCGACGGCCCATTGAGGTTGCCATTGGTGATGCGCGGGAAGATCGAACTGTCCGCCACCCGCAAGCCCTCAACACCAATCACCCGACATTCACTGTCCACAACCGCCATCGGGTCATCCGCGCGCCCCATCTTACAGGTGCCACAGGGGTGATAGGCGCTCTCTGCATGTTCGCGAATGAAGCTGTCGATCTCCGCATCGCTTTGCAAATCCGCGCCCGGTTGGATCTCATGTTTGACATAAGGCGCAAAGGCCTCCTGCGCAAAGATCTCACGTGTCAGGCGGATACAGGCGCGGAAATCTTCCCAGTCCTGCTCAGTGGACATGTAGTTGAAGAAGATATTTGGGGCCGCTTTCGGATCTTTGGAGGCCAGCGTGATCGCCCCCCGTGAGGGCGAGCGCATCGGCCCCACATGCGCCTGAAATCCATGCCCTTCGGCCGCTGCCTGCCCATCATAACGCACGGCAATCGGCAGGAAGTGATACTGGATATCCGGATAAGAAATGCCCGGACGAGAACGAATGAACGCCGCGCTTTCAAACTGGTTGGAGGCCCCAAGCCCTTTCTTGGTGAAGAGCCACTGTGCCCCAATCATACCTTTGCCAAAGAGGTTCCAGTATTTGTACAGCGTGATCGGCTGTTTGCTGGCCACCTGCATATAGACCTCAAGGTGATCCTGCAGGTTCTGGCCCACACCTTTGCGATCTGCGACCACCTCAATGCCATGTTCCGCCAGATGCGCCGCAGGCCCAATGCCTGAGAGCATGAGCAGCTTGGGCGAATTGAGCGAGCTTGCCGCCAGAATGACCTCGCTGTTGGCGCGGATCACCTCCACCTTGCCACCGCGTTCGATCTCCACACCCACCGCACGGCCGTTTTCCAGCACCACCTTGCGGGCCAGCCCTTTGATCAGGGTACAGTTGGGACGTTTGAGCGCGGGCTTGAGATAGGCATTTGCCGCAGACCAGCGACGGCCTTTGTAGACCGTCATCTCCATCGGGCCAAAGCCCTCCTGCTGCTCGCCGTTGTAATCATCGGTCACAGGGTAACCAGCCTGACGTCCGGCCTCCACAAAGGCCGCATGCAGCGGATTGTTACGCGGGCCGCGGCTGATGTGCAGCGGGCCACCATTCCCACGCCAATCCGGGTCTCCCCCCTGCCCACTTTCGTGCCAGGTCTCCATCCGCTTGAAATAGGGCAGCACATCCGCATAAGACCAGCCATCCGCGCCACTTTCGGCCCAATGGTCATAATCCCCCGCATGGCCGCGCACATAGACCATGCCGTTGATGGAGCTGGAGCCGCCGATCACCTTGCCGCGCGGACACACCAGACGCCGCCCGCCCAGATGCGGCTCCGGCTGAGATTTATAGCCCCAATCATACAGGCGCATATTCATCGGATAGCTCAGCGCCGCAGGCATCTGAATGAGCGGGCCGGCATCCGTGCCGCCATGCTCAATCACCAAAACCGACTTCCCGGCCTCACTCAACCGATAGGCCATCGCGCAGCCGGCCGAACCGGCGCCCACAATCACATAATCTGCCTGCATGATCTTCTTTCTCTGACAGAGCCGCCAGCACCCAACCCCAACGCGCTTTGGCGGTGCGGTGTGGGTGGGCGGGAGCGCCGCAAAAGCGCGTTGTTAGTAAGGCGCTTCCACGTCACCCATGCGCACATAGACCGACTTAACCTGACTGTAGTGCTTTATGGCTTCCTTGCTGTTTTCGCGGCCCACACCGGAGGCTTTCACCCCGCCAAAAGGGGCCTCCACCGGCGCGTCATTGTAGGAGTTGATGAAACAGCTGCCTGCATCCAGCTTGCCAATCACCCGATGACCACGCGACAGATCGGCGGTGAACACCCCAGCAGAAAGCCCAAACTCCGTGTCATTGGCGCGGGCAATCACCTCGTCCTCGTCCTCAAAATCCAGCACCGACATGATCGGGCCAAAAATCTCCTCACGGGCAATGGTCATCTCATCGGTGACATCCGCAAAGACGGTGGGTTCAAGATAGAACCCATCCCGCGCCAGACGTTTACCGCCGCACACCAGCCGCGCGCCCTCTTCCACACCTTTGTCCATATAGCCCAGCACGATGTTCATCTGACGCTCAGAGACCATCGGTCCAAAGCTCGTGGCCTCATCCAGCGGATCGCCAATCACCGCCGTGCCCAGACGTTCGGCCAACCGCGCCAGGAACTTTTCCTTGATGCCTTTTTGCACAAACACCCGTGTGCCGTTGGAGCAGATCTGACCAGAGCTGTAGAAATTGCCCAAAATGGCCCCGCCCACGGCGTTCTCCACATCCGCATCGTCAAAGATGATCAGCGGAGATTTCCCGCCAAGCTCCATGGTCACATGTTTCATGTGGCTGGCGGCCGCCGCATAGACCTTTTTGCCGGTGGGCACAGATCCGGTCAGGCTCACCTTGTCCACACGCGGATCATTGACCAACGCGGCCCCCAGGTCTCCCATCCCCTGAATGACATTGTAGACCCCGGCAGGCACTCCGGCCTCATGCAGGATCTCCGCCACTTTCAAGGCACACATCGGTGTGGTTTCCGAAGGTTTGAACACCATCGCATTGCCGCAGGCCAGCGCAGGCGCGCCTTTCCAGCAGGCAATCTGCGTCGGGTAATTCCAGGCCCCGATGCCCACACAAACCCCCAGCGGCTCGCGCACCGTATAGACCCAGTCTTCGCCCAGCGGGATGTGCTCCCCGGTCAGGCTGCCCGCAAGACCGCCGAAATATTCCAGCGCATCGGCCCCGCTGGTGGCATCCGCGACGCTGGTCTCCTGATAAGGCTTGCCAGTGTCATAGGTCTCAAGCACGGAAAGCTCATGGTTGCGCTCCATGATCATGGCCGCCGCACGGGACATGATGCGGCCACGCTCCCGCCCCGTCATCGCCGCCCAGATCTTCTGACCCGCCTTGGCGCTTTCCAGAGCCTGCTCCACAATCGCCGGCGTCGCCGCATGCACCTTGCCAATCACCGCGCCTGTGGCCGGGTAGATGATGTCAATTTGCGCCCCTGCGGTGTCTTCCACATAGGCGCCGTTGATGAAGTGACTGGCCGTCGGTTGCAATTGCATGGCGCGTTCCTTTTTTCGCCCGCGCTCAAGGCACGGAATCTCAATTTGAGAGGCAGACTAGCACTGGCTTATTATTTTTTAAATGACCATTTCATTTTTTTCATGAAACAACGATATTGCTCCTGACGCCGGGCACGTTAAAGTGGCGTCATGGGCCGTACACGTATCCGCGATATCCGTCATGAAGAGTTGATCAACGCCACCATCACGGCGGTGCACAAACGTGGCTATGCCGTTGTGACCATGGCGGAAATCGCTGCCGAGGCAGGCGCTTCCGCCGCCTCGATCAACTATTACTTTGGCTCCAAGGAAAAACTGATGGAGGCGACCATGCGCCGTCTCCTGTCCCTGCTCAAAGACGCCATGCTGGAGCGTTACGCCACCGCCACAACCCCACATGAGCGGTTGATTGCGGTGCTGGATGCCAACTTTTCAGACCGGCTCTTCACCAATGAGCAATGCTCGCTCTGGATGCAGTTCTGGGCCAACGCCCCTTATTCCCAAAGCCTGCAGCGCCTGCATCGCATCAACCGCTCCCGCGTGAATGCGCATTTCCGCGCCGAATTGCGCGCCCTTGTGCCCGAAGAGCGGCGCGAGACCCTCCGCGAAGCGCTGCAATGCTACATGGATGGTGTCTGGCTGGAAGCGGCGCAGTCTGACACGCCACTTAACCCGGCGCAGGCCCGTGCCGAGGCCCGCGATGTGGCGGCTCTCATGCTGGAAAACCATGGCTGTCATCTGCAAACAGGCCTCGCCAGCTGATCCATTCTTTCAGAACCTGAGCGCGCTACGGACGCCGGTATTTAAACAACGTGCCATCGCCGCCCGCCATCTGCAGGATCAGCTTTTGTGGCGTCACTGCCTCAAGGATCATACAGGGCGGCGTGCTCCATGGATCCATATGGGCGATCAGCACAGGCCCCTGCCCTTGTGACGCTTCACAGCTCTCGGCAATCTGCATGCTATACTCCGCAGAAAAATCCCCGTTGATCTCCTCAGTGACCCGATCTCCCCAGACACGTGACGTATAGGCCGGATCCGCATCAAACACCCAGCTGCCCTGCAAATTGGCCCGGATCTCAGCAAAGGGATCAAGCGCCGCATCATGGCGCAGCGCATGCACCGCAATCTCCGCAGACATATCCCCCATAGAGACAATATCCGCGCGGATCCAAAGTGGTGCACTCACATAAAGCGCGCCCATGGCCTCAAGGATGTATCCCGGCGTCGGGTCATCCCAGCTCACCCAATAGGTAAACCCATTGCTGGCAAGCTCACAGCTGGGCACCTCCTGTTCAAACACACAGCCCTGCAACAGCGCCACATCTTCGAGCGGCTCACCATAGGTCCCGCTCTGCATACCACTGTCTATCACCATCTGCGCCTCAGCCCCACCCGCCCAAGCGGCCATGGCTGACATCATCCATACACCTAATTTCCCCATCTTTGCGCTCTCCTCTGACAGGCCGGTCGGAGCCTAAGCGCAAACCCTTTAAGATTGGGTGATGTCGCCCGTCGCGCTATTCTCCGCGCGGGAACCGCTGGTTTTCTTCCACCACATTCAGATCCATGTGGTTGCGCATGTAGCGCTCAGAGGCTTGCTGCAGCGGTTGATAATCCCAAGGGTAATATCCCCCCTGCCGCAACGCCTCATAAACCACCCAGCGCCGCGCCTGACTTTCCCGCACGGCCGCATCAAACGCCGCCAGATCCCAGCGCGCCTCTGATTTGGCACGCAACGTCTGCACCGTGCCCTGATGGTCCGCCACTTCGGCCAGATTGGTCAGCTCATGCGGATCGGCGTCCAGATCAAACAGCTGATCGGGGTCGAGCGCACAGCGGTTGTATTTCCACTTGCCATAGCGCAGCGAGACCATCGGCGCATAAGAGGCCTCCGCCGCATATTCCATCGCCACCGGCGTGTCTCGCGTGCCGCCCTGCCCCAGATGCACAAGGCTCTCCCCCGTGGTCCAGGGCATGACCTCCTCCATACTCACCCCCGCCAGATCACACAGCGTGGGGCAGACGTCGATATTGCTCACTGGCGTTGTCACCAGCCCCGGCTGCATCTGCGGCGCCGCCACCATCATCGGCACCCGGCTCGAGCCTTCATAAAAGCTCATCTTGAACCACAGCCCGCGCGCGCCCAGCATATCGCCGTGATCACTCACGAACAGGATGATGGCCTCCTGACGGGTCGCCTCCAACGCCTCCATCACCTCGCCAATCTTGTCATCCAGATAGCTGATATTGGCAAAATAGGCCCGGCGGGAGCGGCGCACATCTTCTTCGGTGATGTCAAAGCTGCGCCAGTCATTGGCATCAAAGATGCGCTTGGAATGCGCATCCTGCTCCTCATAAGGGATCGGCCCCACCTCCGGCAGCAGATGTTCGCAATCCTCATAAAGATCCCAATATTTCTTGCGCGCCACATAAGGATCATGCGGGTGGGTGAAACTGACAGTCAAACACCAGGGCCGCGCGTCATGCCCCCGCGCCAGATCATAGACCTTGCGCGTGGCGTGGTAGGCCACCTCGTCGTCATATTCCATCTGGTTGGAGATTTCCGCAACACCCGCGCCGGTGACGCTACCCATATTGTGATACCACCACTCAATCCGCTCGCCCGGTTTGCGATAATTCGGCGTCCAGCCAAAATCCGGCGGATAAATATCCGTGGTCAGCCGCTCCTCAAAACCATGCAGCTGGTCTGGCCCGACAAAATGCATCTTCCCGGACAGGCAGGTCTGATAGCCCGCCCGGCGCAGATGGTGGGCATAGGTCGGGATGGAGGAGGCAAACTCCGCCGCATTGTCATAGACCCGCGTGTCACTTGGCAGTTGCCCGGTCATAAAGCTCGCCCGCCCCGGCGCACACAGCGGGCTGGCGGTATAGGCATTCTGAAAGCGGGTAGACCGCGCTGCCAGCTTTTTCAGGTTCGGCGCATGTAGCCAGTCTGCCGGCCCATCGGGAAACAGCGTCCCATTGAGCTGATCCACCATGAAAATGAGAATATTAGGACGGGTCATGGCGGCTCCTCTTTCTGCGCTGTCTGCCGCAACACTAGGGCCGCACGGGCCGCAAACACAATCGCAAACGCGACACGAAGCATGTCGCGGATTGCCGAAGCGCGCCGTCCGCTCTCAGAGTTTGGTCTGCCCCACCAAAGGTGTGATCTGGCGCCGCTTGAGCACCGCTTCCCGCCAGGTGATAAAGCTGATCGCTCCAATGATCACCAGCGCGCCCACCAACACCCAGACATCCGGCTGCTCCCCAAAGGCCAGCCATCCCAGCAGTACCGCCCAGACCATCTGCAAAAAGCTCACCGGCTGTGTCACAGTCACCAGCGCCGCCTTGAACGCCAGCGTCATCGTATAGTGGCCCGCCGTGGCAAAGCAGGCCACCGCAAACAGGATCACCAGTTCTTCAAAGGTGGGTGCCACCCAAACCGACAACGCTAGCGGCGCAAGCCCGATGGTGACGGTGACAGACAACATGCCGACAACCACAGTAGGGCTCACCTCCTCGCTCAGCTTCTTTGCAATCAGATAGCCCCCGGCAAAGCCCAGCGCCGTGAACAACATGGCAAAATGCCCGGGGCTGAGTTCCCGAAATCCGGGCCTTAGAATAATCGCCACCCCGATCAGGGCGACAATCACCGCCGCAATCCTGCGAAACGCCAATTTTTCTCCCAAAAACAGCGCAGCCCCCACCGTCACATAGACCGGCGAGAGATAGTTCATCGCCGTCACTTCCGCGATCGGAATCCGCGTCATCGCAAAAAACCAGGCCACCACCGCGCCGGTGTGCAACACGCCGCGCAGGCCAAACAGCCCAAGCTGTCGTCGGCTCAGCCGTGCCTGCACAATCGGGCGGATCATCGGGATCAGAAACACAGCCCCCAGCGCATAGCGCAAAAACGCGGTTTCCGCCGCAGGCAATCGGGTGCCCACCAGCTTCACCAAAGCTGTCACCGCCACAAAGCAAAGCCCCGTGACAAGCATCCAAAAGACCCCCTTCAGCGGGAAAGAAGCTGCTTCATCCGTCATGACGCCACATAGACATGCGTCACCAGGAAAGTCGAGATAGGAAACAGGTTAACGGTCTTCCCCCCGAGATCGCCCTGAGAAAGGCTGTTACAATGGTTTTCCGCAGCCTCTGCGCGCGCAAAGGTGATTTGCTGTTTACCAAGTTTTTGCCTCTTCTTGTTAGCAAATAGACACCCTTGTGAAATGAACAGGCCCCGCGCATGTCCCAAGCAACACACCACAAACCGCCCCGCTCCGCCCTGCGCATATCTCTCAAGCGCGGCCTGATTGCGGCCAGCATCGTAGGCCCTGTGCTGACCTTTATCAATCAGAGTGCGGATATCGCGCAGGGCGCACCGCTGGATTGGCTCGCCGCTGGCCTCACCACTCTGGTCCCTTTCTGCGTCAGCGCACTCTCCACCTATCTGGCACAACCCAAGACACCACCCGCGCCACAAGAGCCGGCTACCTCAGAGGCGATGCCCCCCGCAGAGCCTATGGTGCAAACCGTCGTGGAAGAGCGTCTGATCTATCCAGACGGGCTCACCGACGCCACAGCGCGCGTTGAAACGATCCGCGACAATGCCACCAACGTGAACCGCACGTCGCGCGAACGGGTCACCTTCATCTCAAACCTGATTGATCAGGCCGAAACCCTCGGCACCACCTTTGACACACTTTGCGACGGGGCCAGCCACTCTGCGGCCACCGCCTCTGACGTAGGCACTGCCGTGCAGGAGGTCACCCGCGAGGTCGATGGTTTCCTTGATCTCGCCTCTGACGCCACCCAACAGATCACCCATATCGCTGAACCGGTGCAGAAGATCGAAACAACCCTGGCCGAGGTGGCCAATGCCTCTGAGGCCATTCGCGGCCTGGCTGACCGTATTCGCCTGCTGGCGCTCAATTCCGGCATCGAGGCGGCGCGCGCTGGCGAAAAGGGACGCGGCTTTGCCATCATCGCAGGCGAAGTGCGCGAGCTGGCCGATATGGCAGATGCAGACATCACCCGCATTCTGTCGCGCATGGATGATCTCACCGACGCGCAGGCCGATCTCTCCACCACCGTCGCCAATGTGGCCAAAGCCGCCCAGCAGAGCCTCGCACGCGGCGAGGCCTGTCGCAGCCTGACGCATAACATTCAGGCCACCATCACCAGTCTCGTCGCCGACATCGCCTCAAACAGCGATGAAACCCGTCAGCAATTGCCGCTTTATTCCGGCATTGTCTCTGAGATCAAATCCATTCGCGACAACACCGAAGCCGCCGTGCAAGGCTCTCAGAACAACATCACCCTTTGCGGCGAGGCGCTCTCTCTGCTGACGGTCGAGACACCGCACAACACACCGCACGAACCACACAAGGCTATGGCAACGGGATAAACTCCTCCGCATCCCCCGGTGGCAGTTGAAACCGCCCATGCGCCCAGTCCCCTGCGGCCCAATCGGCCTTGGCGGCTTCGATTTTTTCTTTGCTGGAGCTCACAAAGTTCCATGAAATATACCGTGGTCCGTTCATTGTGGCCCCGCCCAACGCCATCAACCGCGCACCCAACGGTCCTGCGGTGACCGTAATCGCATCGCCGGGACGAAACACCATCATCTGCCCCGCTTCAAACACATCCCCGGCGATTTCCACCGCACCGGAAACCACATAAAGCGCGCGATCCTCATGGTTGTCTGGCATCGGCAACTTGGCCTCCGGCGCAAGCGTCACATCCGCATAAAACGTCTCTGACAGCATCGTCACCGGCGCACGCGCCCCCCAGGCATCCCCAAGGATCAGCCGGACCTCTTTGCCTTCGCCTTCAAGAAACGGCAGCGCCTCTTTGCCATGATGCTCAAACATCGCCGGATCATCTTCGCGCGCCTCCGGCAACGCGACCCATGTCTGAATGCCAAACAGCGAACTCGGAGCGGCACGTGTGGCAGCACTGGTGCGCTCTGAATGGGTCACGCCATGTCCCGCCACCATCCAGTTCACCTCACCGGGATAAATCATCTGATGGGTGCCCAAACTGTCGCGATGCTCAAACTCGCCGCGATAGAGATAGGTCACCGTCCCCAGACCGATATGCGGATGGGGGCGCACATCAATGCCCTGCCCGGTCAGAAACTCCACTGGCCCAACCGCATCAAAAAAGATAAACGGCCCCACCATCTGCCGCCTCGGCGCAGGCAAGGCGCGCCGCACGGAAAAGCCCCCCAAATCACGGGCGCGCGGCACAATCACGGTCTCAATGGCCTCCAAGGCCGTCGCATCAGGCAATGTGGGGTCAAGGGCGGGGTTCCAACTCATGGCGCATCTCCTCTTGGGGCTGTGGCTGCCCTCAACCTACGCCAAAACACCATGCGCCCAAATCCGCACGCGCGCACAGATCCTGTGCAGCCGCCTCACATGCCCCAGATCAGCTTGGCGGCAATCGCCCACATAGTGGCCCCCACCACAACGTCCAACACCTGCCAGGCCCGCGGATTGGTAAACAGCGGCCGCAACAGCTGCGCGCCGAACCCCAGCATGAAGAAAAAGGTAAAACTCGCCACGGCCGCGCCCAACCCAAAGGCCCATGTTGGGCTATATTGTGCCGAAATCCCCCCAAGCAGCACCACCGTGTCGAGATAGACATGCGGGTTCGCCCAAGTCAGCAGCAGGCAGGTTGTCACCGCCGCACCAAGGCTACCTGCTGTGCCGCCCTTATCCTGCAAGGCATCCCCACCTTTCAGCGCCGCGCGAAAATTCATCGCCCCATAAACAATTAGAAAAGCCGCCCCCGCATAGCGCACCCAGTCCAACAAGGCCGGATTGGCCGCGATCAGAACCCCAAAGCCTGCAACCCCGGCGGTGATCAGGATGGCATCAGAAATGGCGCAGGTCAGCACCAGAGGCAGCACATATTCGCCGCGCAACCCTTGGCGCAGCACAAAGGCATTCTGCGCCCCAATCGCCATGATCAGCGAAAACCCAAGTGCAAACCCTGCGATTGCTGGTCCCAAAATACTCATCTCTGCCATCTGTCTCTCCTGTTCGTGCGTCTTGACTAAGATAGCGATCAAAATTACTCAAATTAAAAGATCTTCACTCACATTAGGAACTCTAATGCAGATTGACTACGCTCATCTCGCCGCGCTGGCGGCCATCCTGCGCACCGGCAGTTTCGACGCTGCCGCGCAGGATCTCGGCGTGACCCAATCCGCAATTTCCCAACGTCTCAAGGCGCTTGAAGAACGCATTGGCATGCCGCTGGTGCTGCGCGGCAGCCCCTGCGTGGGCACGGAAACCGGCCGCCGCCTTGCCGCCCATCTGGATCAGGTTGGCCTGTTGGAAGGCGCTCTGGCGCGCGACCTTGCCGCCCTGTCACCGCGCAGCGCCCGCCTGCGCATCGCTGTCACCGCAGACAGCCTTGCCACCTTCTTTCTCAAAGCGGTGGCGCAGGTGCCCGACCTGCTGGTGGATCTGGTTGTCGATGATCAGGATTTTTCCGCCGACTGGCTGCGCCGGGGCGAGGTGGTCGCAGCGGTCACCGCCCATGAAGCGCCCATTGCAGGCTGCGACAGCCTCCCGCTTGGGGCCATGCGCTATATCGCCTCTGCCAGCCCAGCCTTTGTCAAACAGCATTTTGCCAATGGCGTGACCCCGGAGGCGATCAGCAAAGCCCCCGTATTGATCTTCAGTTCCAAAGACCGCCTGCAACACCAATGGATGCAACAAACCCTTGGCATCACCCCCACGCCGCCCAGCCATCACCTGCCCTCGGCACCGGGGTTTGTGGACGCCTCCCTGCTCGGGTTGGGCTGGGGCATGAACCCGGAACCTTTGGTGCGCCCGCATCTCAACAGCGGGGCCTTGGTGCCGCTCTTGCCCGACACCCCCTTTGACACGCCTCTGTTCTGGCAATCCAGCCGCCTGCTGGCCCCTGCATTGGCCCCCTTGAGCAAGGCCCTACAACAGATTGCGCGTCAGCATCTCAACTGAGCGCCGCCGCCCGCCGTCTCTGCCATGCCATCACATAGTGGATGCCAAAGGGCAGAACCATATAGGCCCCTTGAAACAGCACAGCCCAGACAAAGCTCTGCCCCGCGTCCCATGTCGGCAGCAAGGCGGCAAATAGGGCAATCATATACACATGCGCCACGAACATCTGGATCGCCCAAACCCCGCAATAGCGCAGCAGCGGCAGTGAAAAATACCACCGCAGCACGGCCGTGAGCCACGCTGTGCCCCGCACCGCCCGCACAAGCGCCACCGTGAAAAACGCAGCCACTGCCAGAGTGCGCAACAAATGTACCGGATGCAGCTGCATGCGGAACCAATTCTCCGCCACCCCCTCCGGCAGGTTGCCAATCACCGGATACCAAAACGCCCAGCGCTGCCCCAGTGCCAGCACGCCCGTGCCCAGCACCAAAAACAGATACGCTCCCGCCGACACCCCATTCAGCCAGTCCAAAATCTGGCGAAAATGCAGGCCAAGGTAATAGGAAATGAAAAACAGAAACTGCCAGGCGGCGATATCAAACACCAGAAACTTGCCGCCCCAGCCAAAGACACCGCCTTCGTAGTTGAACAGGCTCACCAGATAGATCAGCCCAGAGGGCAGCAACAGCGCCCCCTGCGGCACAAATCGCAGCGCAAAGCTCAATACAAACAGCAGCGCAAAACAGTAGATATAGATCGGCAGAATATCCGAATACGCGCCGCCATCCTGAATAAGCAGCACCTCCCCCAACCCAAAAGCCAACGGCCCCAAGCCCGCCCCCTCCAGCACCAACAGGATCAGAAACGGCCCCGCCGAGATCAGGTAATAGCGGTAAATCTTGCCAATCCGCTGCCTCAGGAACTGCGCCAAACGCCCCGGATCCTGAAACTTGAGACTGTAGAGAATGCCCACCAACAGGCCGGAGAGCACCACCAGAAACTCAGCATCCAAAATCTGAAACACCCGCGCATGGTGCACATCCATCAGATAGCTCATGCCCGGTTGCGCCGCCAAATGGGCCAGCATCATCATGAACAACAGGTGCCCCCGCACCCCATCCAGAAGGTCAAACCGCACGGCCGTCCCCCTCACACACTTAATTCTCGTTACCGTCAGAGAACGGACTAGCCCCAAATTACGGCGAAACTTGGTACAAAAACAGTCCTTCTCCGCCGCAGTTGATCAGTGGTCACACACCACCAGCGCGCACATCCAAGCGAATTTGTAAAAAATTTGCATAAAATCCGGCCCCCTCGCGTTTGTATCATGAGGCCAGCTTCGCCAGCGCCACTTGCGTCCCCTGCGCTCTTTGCCCTTGGGGACACATCCCGCGCTTGGTCCGCCCACCTCGCCCAGACACCGTCAGCTTGACACCCAAACGCGAAGGAACGCTTTGATGACCATTCTGAACACCTCTCTGCGCACAGGGGCACTCATCGCAGCCATGCTTGTCCCCGCCTCTCTGCTGCACGCAGGCGACGCCCCACAGATCACCGCTTCCGCCAGCAGCTCCCTGATCAACAACGCCGGCGAGACCATCGGCGCGGCCTCTTTCATGCAAGGCCCGCGCGGTATTCTGATCCAGCTCTCGGTGGAAGGGCTGCCTCCCGGCAAACACGGCATGCATTTTCACGCGGTCGGCAACTGCGCGCCGCTGGACAGTTTCAAAGGTGCGCATGGCCACATCATGCCCGGCAACCTGCCGCATGGGTTCTTTCACGTGGATGGGCCCCATGCGGGCAACCTGCCCAACCTCATTGTTGGCGCCGATGGCACAGCTGAGGTGGAACTCTACACCAACCTGCTGATGCTGGATCAGGGCGCAGGCAAAGTGCTCGATGAAGACGGCTCCACGCTGGTCATCCACGCCAACCCGGATGATCATTTCACCCAGCCAATTGGCGGCTCCGGCGGGCGTATCGCCTGCGGTGTGATCACGGCCAACTGATCATCTCTAACGAATCTCTACAAAGCAAAAGGCCCGCAGCATATCGCTACGGGCCTTTTCACACATCTCGGAGCACAGCGCTTAGAGCTGCTCCATCACCTCGTCAGAGGCTTCAAAGTTGGTGGTCACACGCTGCACATCATCGTCATCTTCCAGCGCATCAATCAGCTTCATCAGCTTCTGCATGCTCACCAGATCCATTTCAGTCGTGGTGGTCGGCTTCCACACCAGTTTGGTGCTGTCAGATTCCCCCAGTGCCGCTTCCAGCGCGGTGGAGACCTCGTTCAGATCGGTGTCTTCACACCAGATCACATGGCCTTCCTCAGAGCTTTCCACATCTTCCGCACCGGCTTCAATCGCCGCTTCAAACACCGTGTCCGCATCCCCAACAGCGGCCGGATAGGTCACTTCGCCCTTACGGTCGAACATAAAGCCCACAGAGCCGGTTTCGCCGAGATTGCCGCCGTTCTTGGTGAAGGTGGAGCGCACGGTCGAGGCGGTGCGGTTGCGGTTGTCGGTCATGGTTTCCACGATCACGGCCACACCGTTGGGGCCATAGCCCTCATAGCGGATTTCTTCGTATTCGTCGCCTTCACCCGCCACAGATTTCTTGATCGCGCGTTCGATCACATCTTTTGGCACGGACTGGCTCTTGGCTTCTTTCACCGCCAGACGCAGACGCGGGTTCTTTTCAGGATCCGGGTCGCCCATTTTCGCGGCAACGGTGATCTCTTTGGAAAGTTTGGAAAACAGCTTGGACCGCGCAGCGTCCTGACGCCCTTTGCGGTGCTGAATGTTTGCCCATTTACTATGGCCGGCCATGGTTCGCCTCCGGGTTACTCTTGGCAGTCTTTCTATGTCAGGGGTCTCTATACGTCAGAGCGACCAAAATCCGCAAGTCGCTTGCGTTTCCTGCGCCCCTGCGATTGACTCTGCGAAACAATTTTCGCGACAGGCCGCTTTCATGACCACCGATCAGATCATTCTCTTTGCCCTCTTTGGCGGCGTCTTTGTCATGCTGCTCTGGGGACGGTTTCGCTATGATCTGGTGGCGTTTACCGCCCTGCTTCTGGGCGTTGTGCTTGGCGTGGTCCCCACCAAAGAGGCCTTTTCCGGCTTTGGCCACCCGGCCACGCTGATTGTCGCCTTGGTGCTGATTGTCTCCGCAGGGCTGGTGCGCTCCGGCGCGGTGTTTCTGATCACCCGCACGCTTGTGGACAGCGCGCGCAAACTGGGCAGCCACATCGCCATCATCGGCGCCATCGGCGCGCTGCTCTCCGCCTTCATGAACAATGTCGCAGCGCTCGCCCTGCTGATGCCGGTGGATATCCAGACCGCACGCAAAGCAGGCCGCAGCCCCGCCAAATCGCTCATGCCCCTGTCCTTTGCCACCATCCTTGGCGGCATGGCTACCCTGATCGGCACGCCCCCCAACATCATCATCGCCTCCATCCGCGAAGACGCGCTTGGTGCGCCCTTCAAGATGTTTGATTTCGCCCCTGTAGGTGGTCTCACCGCCATCGCGGGACTGCTGTTTGTGGCCCTCATCGGCTGGCGTCTGATCCCAGATCGCGACGACGCAGGCCAAAAAGTCTCTGATCTGGGCCAATACATCGCCGAACTCACCGTGCCCGCCGACAGCAAACTGATCGGCAAACGTCTGGCAGAGCTCGACCCACAGGCCGAAGAGGCCGATGTGCAAATCCTCGGCCTGATGCGGGGCGGTAAACGCATGTATGGCACCGCCCGCAACAACATCCTGCGCGAAGGCGATGCGCTGGTGCTTGAGGCAAGCCCCGACGCGCTGGATGAATTTCGCGCTGCGCTGTCATTGAACTTCTCGGACGCAAAACGCGAAGAACAGCTCAAAGCTGCAGGCGACGGTCTGGACATCATCGAAGTGGTGGTGCCGGAAACCGCCCGCATCGCGGGCAAAACCGCCGCAGCACTTGGTCTGGCCTGGCGTCAGGGCGCGCTCCTGATGGGGATCTCCCGCGAAGGCCGCCGCATCCGCAGTCAGATCCGCAAAACCGTGGTGCAGCCGGGCGACATCCTCCTGATCCTTGTCCACAAAGATCGCGGCCCGGATGTGACCGACTGGCTCGGCTGTCTGCCATTGGCCGACCGCGGTCTGGTGGTCACCGCCAATAGCAAGATGTGGCTCGCCATTGGGCTCTTTGTTGGCGCAGTCGCCGCCGCCTCTCTGGGGGTGATCTATCTGCCCATCGCGCTCGGGCTGGTGGTGGTGGCCTATGTGCTCGCCAAGATCGTGCCGCTCTCCGAACTTTATGATCACGTCGAATGGCCCGTGGTCGTCCTGTTGGGCTCGATGATCCCACTTGGGGCCGCGCTGGACAGCTCGGGCGGCACCGCCCTCATCGCCAACAGCCTTGTGTCTCTCACTGCGGGCCTGCCCGCCTGGGCCGTGCTGACGGTGCTCATGCTGGTGACCATGACGCTCTCTGATGTGCTCAACAACACCGCCACCACCATCGTCGCCGCCCCGGTCGGCATTCAGATGGCACAGGCCATGGGTGTCTCTGCGGATCCCTTCCTGATGGCAGTGGCCGTGGCGGCCTCCTCGGCTTTCCTCACGCCCATCGGCCACAAGAACAACACCCTGATCCTCGGCCCCGGCGGCTACAGCTTTGGCGACTACTGGCGCATGGGTCTGCCGCTGGAGATCTTGGTGGTCGCCGTGTCGATCCCCGCCATTCTGGTGTTTTGGCCCCTGTAACCCAATCCCCCGACAAAGCCGGACCGCGCCCGCACCCTCCATTGCGCATCCGACCGTGCGCTACCTTAACCTTTTGAACGGCCCGAAAATCGCACCTCCGCAATACCGACGGGATACCGACGCAAAACAGCCCCCGAAAACCAAGGTTAACGGGGGCTGTTGCGCACTCTAAAATATTGCGTTTGTCACCCGTAGGTGGAAACCTCAGTGCCCGCCAGCGCGGCAATGTTCAGCAGGCCCCGCACCGTGATAGATGGCGTCACAATATGCGCCCGGTTGCCCATCCCCATCAGGATCGGCCCCACTTCGAGCCCATCGGCCACCGACTTCAGAATGTTGCGGGTCGCCCCCGCCGCATCGGTGTTGGAATAGACCAGAACATTGGCTTTTCCGTTAAGACGCCCACCGGGGAACAGACGCTCGCGCAACTCTGGATCCAGCGCCGCGTCAGTGTGCATTTCTCCTTCATATTCAAAGTCATGCTCACTCTGATCCAGCACATCCAGCGCCCCGCGCATCACCCGGCCAGAGTGGCTGTCAAGGTTGCCAAACTGGCTTCCCGAACACAGGGCAATCTTCGGATCGACCCCAAACCGCCGCACATGGCGCGCCGCCGCAATCACGGTCTCCGCAATCTGCTCCGCATTGGGTTCAATGTGAATATGCGTGTCCGCAAGGAACAACGGCCCCTTGTCCAAAATGATCAGAGACAGCGACCCAATTGGGTGCAAGTTTTTGTTTTCCAACACTTCCGTCACATAGCGCAGGTGCCAGCGATATTCGCCAAAGGTGCCGCAGATCATGCTGTCCGCATCCCCCCGGTCCACCGCAATCGCGGCAATCGCCGTATTGTTTGTACGCAGGATCGCCTTCGCACTGTCCGGGCTCACCCCCTGCCGCCGCAGCTTGGCATGATAGTGGGTCCAATAGTCCCGATACCGAGCATCATTTTCCGGGTTGATCAGTTCAAAATCCACGCCGGGTTTGATCTTTAGTCCAGCCTTTTCAATACGATGCGCTACAACTTCCGGACGCCCGATCAACACGGGCGTGTCCACGGTTTCTTCCAGCATCGCCTGCGCCGTGCGCAGCACCCGCTCATCCTCGCCCTCTGCAAAAGCGATCTTGCGACGCGACATGCTCGCCGCCTCATAGACCGGACGCATGATCATCGAAGAGCGGAACACCTGCGCCTGAAGCTTGTCTTCATAGGCATGCAGATCCAGCTCCTTGGTCGCCACACCAGAGTCAATCGCAGCCTTGGCCACAGCCACCGCAATTGTCGGCAAGAGACGTGGGTCAAACGGTTTTGGAATCAGATAGTTAGGACCAAATGTGAGAGTTTCCCCCTTATAGGCCGCCCCCACTTCCGCACTGGTGGTTTCGCGCGCCAGACCGGCAATCGCTTCCACACAGGCCAGCTTCATCGCATCGTTGATCTCTGTCGCCCCGGCATCAAGCGCGCCCCGGAAGATGAAGGGGAAGCACAGGACGTTGTTCACCTGATTTGGGTAGTCTGACCGCCCTGTGGCGATCAAAGCCCCCGGCGCCGCCGCACGCGCCTCCTCTGGCATGATCTCAGGCGTCGGGTTCGCCAGCGCAAAGATGATCGGATCATCCGCCATCTGCTCGACCATTTCTTTGGTCAAAAGCCCCGGACCGGACACACCAAGGAACAGGTCTGCGCCCTCCATGGCCTCCATTGTGGTCCGCTTTTCAGTAGCTTGCGCAAATTCCGCCTTCTCTGGTGTCAGGTCGTTACGCTGCTTGTGCACCACGCCTTTGCTGTCCAGCATGAGGATGTTTTCATGCTGCACACCCATGGTCATCAGCATCTTCAGGCAAGCGATCCCCGCCGCCCCCGCGCCCAGCGCCACAACCTTGATGTCTTCGACGTTTTTCTTGGCAACAATCAACGCGTTATAGGCTGCTGCCGCCGCCACAATCGCCGTGCCGTGCTGATCGTCATGGAACACAGGAATGTTCATACGTTCTTTGCAGAGACGCTCGACCAAAAAGCAATCCGGCGCCTTGATGTCTTCAAGGTTGATCGCCCCAAACGTCGGCTCCAAGCGGCATACCAGATCCGCCAGTTTCTCCGGATCAGATTCATTGACCTCAATGTCAAAGCAATCAATGCCAGCAAACTTCTTAAAGAGAACCGCTTTGCCTTCCATCACCGGCTTGGACGCCTGCGCGCCAATGTCGCCAAGCCCCAGCACAGCCGTGCCGTTGGAAATCACCGCAACGAGATTGCCCTTAGCCGTGTAACGCGTTGCATCCGCAGGGTTCTTTTCAATTTCAAGACAGGCTTCCGCGACCCCGGGGCTGTAAGCTCGGCTCAGGTCACGGCCTGTCGCCATCGGTTTGGTCGCCCGGATTTCCAGCTTACCTGGCTTGGGAAACTCGTGATATTTCAGCGCAGCCTCGCGCGCGCGATCCTGATCTTTAGTGCTCGTCATTCTATCTCTCCAAGTCCCCTCGCTCGGCTCACCGCCGCCCCATACGTTTGGCCATATCCAACATGCGGTTGGAAAAGCCCCATTCGTTGTCATACCAGCCAAAGACGCGCAGCAGCCCGCCCACAGAAACACTGGTCTCTCTCTCGCTCACAATCAGGGATTCAGGACGCGCCCGCAGGTCGGTAGAGACCAGCGGTTTTTGCGTCCAGCCCAGAATTCCATCGCGGTCAGCCGCGGCCTTTAGCACGCGGTTAACAGCTTCAACAGAAACGTCTTTTTCCGTCTGAATCGTCAGATCAATTGCCGAAACACTCGCCGTCGGCACACGGATAGCACGCGCTTCCACGCGCCCTTTCAAGGCCGGCAGAACCTTATCAATCATCCGTTGTGCCGAAGTGGTCGTCGGCACCATCGACAGAGCCGCAGCCCGACTGCGCGCCAGATCCCCCCGTGGCTTATCCACCGTGGGCTGACTGCCGGTATAGCAATGCACCGTTGTCATATGCCCGCTGATCAACCCAAAGCTATCATCCAGAGCGCGCATCAAAGGCGCCAGTGCATTGGTGGTGCAAGAGGCATTAGAGACAATCCTCTGATCGGTCAGAAAATGATCATTCGCACCTAACACAATCGTCTCATCCGCTTCGTCAGACGGACCTGAAATCAATACCTTAGAAGCCCCAGCACTCAGCCCGCGCTCCGCAATCGCACGCGCGCCCGCCATGCCCGTGCATTCCAGCACGACGTCAACGTCACTGAGATCCAATGCGCTTAGGTCACGTTCCGCGTAAAACGGAATGGAGAGCGCGTCCACATACAGTTTCCCCGCGTCACTCTCCACCTCTCCCGCATAGGCACCAAAAACACTATCGAATTCAAAAAGATAGGCGCAGGTCTCCAACGGCTCGATATCGTTGATGCCAACAATCTCAAACTCAGGATGTTGCCCCGTAGCAAGAATGCGCAGGACCGTTCGCCCGATGCGTCCAAAACCGTTGATAAAGATTTTGATCCTGCGCTCTGCCATGATCTGAGTCCCATGCGTCTTGAATGGCCAATTGATCGGTTTTGATCGGCAAAGGCCAGCCCAAATCAGGCGCGAAAGAGCACAGAAAACACATGTTATCGCTATCATTTGTGATGATCATGCCGCAAAAGCCCCCTGCCCCGACGGAACCAGACCAGCTTGAGCAAATCAAAGCGGCATGTGGCGATTTACATCCTTGTACAGCAGATAGCGAAATTTGCCCGGACCACCGGCATAACACGCCTGTGGACAGAAGGCGCGCAACCACATGTAATCCCCGGCTTCCACTTCGACCCATTCCCTGTTCAACTTATAAACCGCCTTGCCGTCAAGCACATAGAGCCCATGCTCCATCACATGCGTTTCCAGAAATGGGATCACCCCGCCGGGCTCAAAGGTCACGATATTCACATGCATATCATGGCGGATATCGTCTGGGTCCACAAAGCGTGTGGTGCCCCAGGCACCATCTGTATCTGGCATGAAACGGATGGGGGTGTCTGCATCACTGGTGACGAAAGCCTCCGGCGCTTCAAGCCCGTCAACAGCCTGATATTTCTTACGT
Source organism: Shimia marina (assembly GCF_001458175.1). Lineage (GTDB taxonomy): Bacteria > Pseudomonadota > Alphaproteobacteria > Rhodobacterales > Rhodobacteraceae > Shimia > Shimia marina. The sequence goes on along the minus strand of NZ_CYPW01000024.1, from coordinate 36,315 downwards.
ATCCAATGGAACTTCGCGGCAATATCACTGGCATTTGTAACCTGCCAATGGCAACCGGCAGGCAAATAGGCGTATCCGCCCTCTGCAAGATCATGTTCCTTGCCGTCAATGGTCAGGGAGATCTGCCCTTCCACCACAAACAGCACGCCTTGCGCCAGAGGCTCCAACTCGGGCCGATCGCTGCCGCCCCCTGCGCTGAGTTCAACAATGTAGTGCGAAAACGTCTCGCTAAACCCGCTCATGGGCCGGGCGATGACCCAGACGCGCGTACCTGTCCAAAACGGCAGATTGGACGTCACAATATCGGTCAATGTGCCCTTTGGAATGACTGCAAAGCTCTCCGTGAACATCGCACGATCTGTCAGCAATTGTGTCTGAGGTGGCAGCCCCCCCTGAGGGGCATAGTAAGGAGCACGGGACATGCAAAACTCTCCGAATATGGTTGTCCCATCATCCTCAAGAGCGTCATCGCAGCCAACTCCGAAGCGTCCCCAAGGAAGCTGAAGGATTATTGCGGATTTCTTGAAAATCGCTTTCCGATCACTTGATCGGCTCGATAAGCTCAGCCCCTGCAGCCCTATTGGAATTCACTTCGCGGTCAACCCGATGAAAAGATAACAGATCTTCTCGCGCTGCTGACATCAAAGTCGCGGCTCCATGGCCCTTCTCCCCCAGCCAAAGCCCCCAATCTTCTTCATCTATGACCACAGGCATGCGGTGATGAATGTCAGACATGGTCTCATTTGCGGCGGTCGTGACCACGGCACAGGTATTCACCTGCTCCTCACCCTGCCCCCAACTCTGCCAAACACCCGCCAACGCCAAAGTGCCGTGACTGTGTATAAACCACGGCCAACGCTCCCCTGCGGCATCTTTGGTCCATTCATAAAACCCGGAGACAGGGATCAGACACCGGCGCGCGCGACACGCGTTTCGGAAAGCTGGCTTCTCGGCAATCGTTTCCCCTCTTGCATTTATCAACAAAGGCCCATCGCTCGGTGATTTATACCAGCTGGGCAGGAATCCCCACCGCATCGATACCAACCGGCGACCGATATCTGAGCCACCCAAAACAACATGAATTTTGGTCGTGGGACAAACGTTATAGTTGGGCACCTCCGGGAGATCATTGGCGGGCATAGCCCCAAACATCTGCGCCATTGCATCGTTGGGCAGCGTGATTGCAAAGCGTCCACACATTAGCGATGCGCCCTTCGCGCCACCTCTATTTTGGCCTCCATCAGCGACATCTCTTTCATTATGACGCGCCGCTTGGTGCGATCCCCCGTCTCGCGCAGCTCTGCCCGCAACCGCGCAAGCTCTCGCGACAGAGAAACAAACTCTGGCACCGCGCCGCTTTCCCTCACAAGGCGATTGAGCAAAGCATTCTCAGGGTCCACCTCTCTGGGCAAAGGCTTTCCCGCCCCTTCCAGATTGTCGAACGCTCCCGCCTCTTCGGCTTCGCGAATTTTCTGATTGATCAGGTCGATCAGCGGATGATCCATAAAACCCCCAAACGAAAAAGCCTTCGCCAGTGTCCCGGCGAAGGCTCAAAAGGTCAAGCAACCCCATACTTACTTCTTGGAGATACGCCCATCCAACACAGCAGCCTTCGCGCCATTGGCCGCCAGATACTCCGCCGTCACATCTGCAAGGTCCGGGCCATAATCGTAGGCATTCATGGCATCGCGGAACATTTTATAGCCGTCGCCCCCGTTGCGCACATAGTTGTTTGAAACGACCCCATAGACTTTGGCGGGGTCAATTGGCGCGCCTGCGACCATCACGTCACTGATACGGCTGCCCGCTTCCGCGCTTGCGTCAAACGTATAGGTCATGCCAGAGACCTGCGGAAAACGCCCTGCGCCATCTTCAATCTGGCTCACACCATTTTCCAGCGCAGCCACAATGGTTTCACCGCTCACTTGGAACGTGGACAACGTGTTCTGGAATGGAAGAACGGTCAGCACTTCGCCCATTGTCACTTCACCGGAATCGATAGACGCGCGGATACCGCCTCCGTTTTGGATCGCGATTTCAATACCTTGATCTTTGACGCGGTCCAGCATCGCATCCGTGATCAGGTTGCCCATCGCACACTCACCAGCCCGACAAGAACCGCGATCACCATCAATCGCCGCATCCGTTGAAGCCACAACGCGCGATTTCATGTCTTCAATCGGCCCCGCAAGCTCAGCCACACGCGCCACGATATCTGCATCTTCGGCAACCGATGCATCTAGTAGGATAGTGTCGCCTGTCGCCGCCGTCACATTGCCCGCGTCATCAAATGTCAGCGTAAGATGCCCAACATATTTCGAATAGGCATAAGCTTGCACGACCGGCACATTGCCCACCATGGTGGGATAGGCCATCGCGCCCTCCTTGGTGTTGGAGAACTCCGTATGCGAATGCCCACCAACCACAGCATCGATGCCAGACACCGCTGCCGCAATCGCCATGTCCTTGTTCACACCGACATGGTTCAGGGCGATAATCTTGGTCACACCTTCCGCGGACAGTGCATCCACATCCGCTTGCAGAGCTGCGATCTCATCTTCAAAAATCACCGCCTCACCAGGGCTCGAGGTCTCCGCCGTGTCCGTTGCCAAGGCAGAAATGATGGCCACTTTCTCGCCGCCCACTTCAAGCACAACATGGTTGGCGACTTTGCCAGCCAGAACATCCGATTGTGAGACATCAATATTGCCAGAAATCACCGGAAAAGAGACACCCTCCACGAGCTTCAGCAAACCTTCTGGTCCGTCGTCAAATTCGTGATTGCCCACGGCCATGGCATCAAAGCCAATCTTTTCCATCATTTCGATTTCCACGTCCCCTTTATAGGTCGTGTACATCAAGGAGCCTTGATACTGATCGCCCGCGTCCAGTACGAGCAGGTTCTGCCCTTCCAAGTCTTTGCGCAGCTCGGCAACTTTACTCGCCACACGGGCATAACCGCCAAAGCACTTACCTTCCGCATTGTCCTCAGCTTTACAGGTGGAATCATATTTGTTGATGGGTTCGATGCGGCTGTGCAAATCGTTGATGTGAACGATGTGCAGAGTGTAATCGGCAGCGGCCATTCCGGCGGTCACGGCCAGCGCAGCCGCCCCAGTCATCAAACGAGCAAACATGGAGAATCCCTTCAGGTTTTATAAGTCAATCAATATCGTGCAGTTTCAAAGCAACAGATGTCAAAACATTAACACCCCCTTACTGTGCTTGACCTTGCCTGACGCGCGTTGCATGAGCAAGACCATGCTGATCTTCAAGATTTTCCGCGCCGACGAATGGTCGGCCCTGCGCGAAGACGGGCAAACCGCCGGCGCGCCTATCGATGTGGCTGATGGCTACGTGCATTTCTCCACCGCTGAACAGGCTGCTGAGACAGCCGCAAAGCATTTTGCAAGCGAAGCTGACCTCACCCTTCTGGCTGTGGATGCAGACACGCTTGGCGATGCGCTTAAATGGGAGGTCTCACGTGGCGGCGCCCTCTTCCCGCATCTCTATCGCACACTCAAACTCAGCGATGTTCTCTGGGCCAAAGAGCTGCCCCTGATCGATGGTCATCACCAATTCCCCGAAGGAAGTCTGTCATGAGTCTCGCAAAAATGTTTGAAGGCTTGGGCATGAAAGCCCTGCGCAATATTGATCCTGAACATTCCCATGGCCTCGCCATTCGGGCGTTGGAAATGGGCCTTGCCAATGCGCCGGGCGAAATCACCTCTTCCCGACTGAAAACAACCGTTGCAGGCCTGTCGCTGCCCAACCCTGTGGGCTTGGCCGCCGGTTTTGACAAAAACGCCACCGCCCTCAATGGGTTGGCGAAATCCGGCTTCGGCTTCGTCGAGGTCGGGGCCGCTACACCACGCCCTCAGCCTGGCAATCCGAAGCCCCGCCTGTTTCGTCTTTCCGAAGATCATGCGGCTATTAACCGCTTTGGCTTTAACAATGACGGCATGGAGACCATTGGCGCTCGTCTTGCAAAACGCCCCCAAAACGCCGTCATTGGTCTGAACCTTGGTGCGAATAAAGACAGTGACAACCGCGCCGAAGATTTTGCGCGCGTACTGGCCCATTGTGGCACACATCTGGACTTCGCGACAGTCAATGTCAGCTCGCCCAACACCGAAAAGCTGCGCGATCTGCAAGGCAAGGCCGCGCTTGCTGCGCTCTTGAAAGGCGTGATGGAAACCAGAGACAGCCTAAGCCGCAAAATCCCGATTTTCCTGAAAATTGCTCCAGACCTCAGTGACGCAGAAATCTCCGAAATTGCAGAAGTCGCTCTGGAGGCCAATCTGGACGCCATCATCGCCACCAACACCACCCTCTCTCGCGACGGTCTGGCCAGCGCTCACAAAGGCGAAGCCGGCGGCCTCTCCGGAGCCCCCTTGTTTGAGAAATCCACCAAAGTGCTCGCCCGTCTTTCCGACATAAGCGCAGGCAAGCTGCCTCTGATCGGTGTTGGCGGCATCAGCTCCGCAGAGCAGGCCTATGCCAAAATCTGTGCTGGTGCCTCCGCAGTGCAGCTTTACACCGCGCTGGTCTATGGCGGTTTTTCTTTGGCAGAAAAAATTGTCCGCGATCTTGATGCCCTTCTCGCGCGTGATGGGTTTGCAAACGTGTCTGAAGCGATTGGCAGCAAACGAAAGGACTGGCTATGATCACCATCTGGCACAACCCGCGCTGTTCCAAGTCACGCCAGACCTTGGCCCTTCTGGAAGAAAACGGCACAGTGACCGTGCGCCGTTACCTCGAAGATGCGCCCAATCTGCAAGAGCTTCAGAAGGTTCTGTCTTTGCTGGGAGGAAATGCCATCGACATGATGCGCCCCAAAGAAGCTCGCTTCAAAGAAATGGGGCTTTCCAAAGCGGACAGCGAAGAGACATTGCTCAAAGCGATGGCAGAAAATCCGATACTGATCGAACGCCCGATCGTGATGGACAACAACAAAGCCGCCATCGGGCGCCCTCCCGAAGCTGTGCTGGACATCCTCTGAAACCAGCGGTGTTCCAGCACTTCTTCTGACAGGAAATACTCCGGGGGTGTGGGGGCTGGCCCCCACCTACCCTGAGGCCCATGCACAATCAGCCCCCGTACTCAAACTGTGCTTAAACTGTTCCCTTTTGTCCCTGAAAGACCGCGCCAACCTCTGCGCGAATAATCTGGGCAATAAAGGCACAATCCTCGACCGAAAACGTCAAAGGGATGCGCATATCTACAATACCCTTCAGGATCCGATCCGTCTTCGGCATCGGCGCGCTCGGGGCATACCGCCAGCTGTCATAGCGTGAGGTGAAGGCCACAGGTTCCGCCCCACCAAACCATTTCAACTCAACACCACGCGCCGCGCAACGCGCCAAAGCCTCGTGGATGTCATGCTCAGTCCAATCCAACAGGAGGAACTGAATGGAGCTTCCCACGTAGTGTTCGTGCTCTGCGCGCTCCACAACCGTTAAGCCCGGTGTGCCGCGCAGTTCCTGTAGAATGACGTCATGCCGGACATTCCACGCAGCAACTTGGTGATCCAAATTGCGCAGCTGTGGGCGCAAAATTGCGGCGCGCAGGTGATCCATACGGCCGGACACATTAGGCGTGTCATATTTCACCGCCTCAAACACCTCTGCCTCTGGCACTGCGCCATTGCGCCCATAAAGCATATAGCTGCCCGACAACATCGTCGCCCGCGCCATGAGCTCCGGATCATCACTGATCAATAGCCCACCTTCGCCTGAGTTCATATGTTTGTAGGTTTGCGTCGAATAGCAAGCCATTCTGCCCCAACGCCCCGATGCGGTGCTTTTCCAGGCCCCTCCCATGGTATGCGCGCAATCTTCAACCACGCGCACGCCCGTCGCATCACACAGCGCCATAAGCGCCTCCATGTCGCAGATATGCCCCCGCATGTGAGACAGCATGAGCACATCGGCCTGATCCGCTTTGGCCTTGAGATCTTCCAGATCAATCACCAGATCCTCGGTCACACCAACAAACACGGGCACCGCACCAACACTGGCGATGGCCCCAGGTACCGGTGCCAGCGTAAAGGCATTGGTCAGCACTTTGTCACCCGGCTCTACCCCCATAGCACGCAGGGCACAGCCCATCGCATAGCCGCCAGAGGCCACAGCAAGACAATATTTTGCACCGACATAAGCGGCGAACTCACGCTCCAGCAAGGACGTTTCGCCCACTTCCCCTTCGGTGAGGTTATAGCGATGCAACCGCCCACTGCGCAGCACCGCAACAGCCGCCTCGATGGCCTCTTCGGAAATCGACTCTTGCTGCGTAAAATTGCCGGTAAACACGTCACTCATCTGGTTTGCGCCCTTTGTCGTTGCTCAAGCATTAGGGCAAAGCTTGCTGCCCTGCAATCAAGCGCCCGCCGGTCCGAGCAAAAGATCCACAACCTGAGGAAGGCGCGCATAGTCATGTAGCAAGACCTCAGGCTCGAGCGCCGCCATATCCTCCCCACTTGGGCCAAAGGTGACAAGAATACTGGGCACACCTGCTGCTTTTGCGGTGTTGCGATCTGTATCGCTGTCACCGACCAATGTGGTGGCCGCTGGATCTCCCCCAAGGCGTCTTACCGTTTGGATCAACGGTGCAGGATCCGGTTTGCGCACCGGCAAAGTGTCCGCTCCGACAAGCGCGCCAAACGCGTCTCTTACGCCCAATGCTTTCAGCAATTGATCCGCCAAAGCCTCCGGTTTGTTGGTACAAATTCCTACGCCGTACCCCGCGGATTTCAGAGCATCCACAGCATCCATAGCCCCATCATAGAGATAGCTGTGCTCAGCGATGGCACCGCCATAAGCTTCCAGCAGCACGGGATAGTATTGCGAGACCACCGCCTCATCCATGCAGCCCAATCGCGTCAGCCCTTCTGTCAACATGCGCCGCCCCCCCCGCAGAGCCACGCCCGCATCCCGCGCCACCGTGAGCACATCTCCATGCCCCATATCGCGAAAACATACATTCGCAGCGGCAATCAGATCGCCGCTGGTATCTGCCAGCGTACCATCGAGATCAAAAATCACGGTTTTCATGCGCATTTCCTTAGGTTATTGCGCGATATCCCGCGCACCGCTGTTACAGGGCGCAACCTGAATTGATCCTTCAGAGCCTTGCACCCTATCTGCACTGCGATAAAACGGGCACAATCGAAATTCAAAGAGAAAACACATGAGCATCGCACTTGTCATCCTGGCCGCAGGCAAAGGCACCCGGATGAACTCAGACCTTCCAAAGGTTCTGCACCCGGTCGCCAACGCCCCTATGTTGATCCATGCCCTTCAGGCGGGTCAAGCGCTTGCACCTGAGCGGATCCTGGTCGTCGCAGGTCATGGTTTTGACGCGGTCCAATCCGCCGTCGCCACTTATGATCCGGACGCGCAGGTTGTGCTGCAGGAAGAGCAGAAGGGCACCGCCCATGCTGTTGACATGTGCCGTGATGCGCTTGCAGATTTTGACGGAGACGTCATTGTGTTGTTCGGCGACACGCCTTTTGTCTCTTCTGAAACGCTTGAAAAAATGATTGCGGCAAAGGCGGAGAATGCCGTTGTGGTCCTCGGGTTTGAAGCAGCCGATCCGGGCAAATATGGTCGCCTGATCATGCAGGGCGACAGTCTGGAGCGTATTGTCGAGTTTGCAGACGCTTCAGAAGCCGAACGTGCCGTCAGCTTCTGCAATTCCGGAGTCATGCTTGCAGATGGCAAAACACTGTTCGATCTGATCGCAGCCATTGAAACCAATAACGCGCAAGAAGAGTATTACCTCACGGATGTGGTTGGACTGGCCCGCGCGCAAGGCCTGAGCGTAACCGCTGTGGCTTGCGACGAAGCCGAAACCATGGGTATCAACTCGCGGGCGCATCTTGCACAGGCCGAAGCGATTTTTCAGGCACGCGCCCGTGACACTCTGCTCGATTTAGGCGTGACCCTGCAACAACCTGAAACCGTCATGTTGTCTTTTGACACGGTGATCGGGCGCGACACTGTGATCGAGCCAAATGTGTATTTTGGCCCGGACGTGACCGTTGAAAGCGGCACGCGCATTCGTGCGTTTTCTCACCTCGAGGGCTGTCACGTCTCTCGTGGGGCCACCGTCGGGCCCTATGCGCGCCTACGCCCCGGCGCGGAACTTGCTGAGGACACGCACATTGGCAATTTTGTGGAAATCAAAAATGCACAGATTGGCGCTGGCACCAAGGTCAACCACCTGTCCTATATCGGCGACGCCACTTTGGGCAATGGCACCAACATTGGCGCGGGCACCATCACCTGCAACTATGACGGCGTGATGAAACACCACACCACCATCGGGAACCGGGCCTTCATCGGGTCCAACACAATGCTGGTGGCCCCGGTAACTGTAGGGGACGAAGCCATGACAGGCTCTGGCTCTGTCATCACCAAAGATGTGCCAGAAGCAGCTCTGGCTTTGGCGCGTACTGATCAGGTGAACAAACACGGCGTTGCACGAAAATTGTTCGACTTGTTAAAGAAAAAGAAACAAAAATTGGTATCGGAGGCAAAATAATGTGCGGAATCGTAGGTGTTCTTGGATCACATGAAGCTGCCCCAATCCTTGTAGAAGCCCTAAAACGGCTGGAATATCGCGGCTACGACAGTGCTGGCATTGCGACTGTGCACGACGGCGCACTGGATAGACGCCGTGCCGTGGGCAAGCTGGTCAACTTGTCTGACCTGCTGGTGCATGACCCGCTGCGCGGCAAATCCGGGATCGGCCATACCCGTTGGGCCACCCACGGCGCGCCAACAGTGGTCAACGCCCATCCACATCGCGCAGGACCTGTCGCTGTTGTCCACAATGGTATTATCGAAAACTTCCGCGATCTGCGAGAAGAACTGGCCCAAAAGGGCTTTTCCTTCGTCACAGAAACGGACACAGAAACAGTGGCGCTTCTGGCACAAAGCTATGTCAGCGAAGGTCTCGCCCCTGTCGATGCAGCCCTAAAAACACTGTCCCGCCTTGAGGGTGCCTTTGCCCTGGCGTTTCTGTTTGAAGGCGAGGACGATCTGATCGTCGCTGCACGCAAAGGATCACCGCTGGCCATTGGACATGGCGACGGGGAAATGTATGTGGGCTCTGACGCCATTGCCCTTGCGCCGCTGACCAATGAGATCACCTATCTTGAAGAAGGCGACAGCGCGGTTGTGACACGCAGCAGCCTTTTGATCCGGGACGAAGCTGGCCAAGAAGTGACCCGCGAGGCCAAGATCATCAATATAGATCAATCGATGGTGGACAAAGGCAATCACAAGCACTTCATGGCCAAAGAAATTGGCGAACAGCCAATGGTCCTTGGTCAGGCCATTGATCATTATCTGTCCAAAGACGGTAAATCCGTCAACATGCCGGGCAACGGGTTGGATTTCACTAAAATCAACCGCTTGACGATGGTGGCCTGCGGCACCGCCTACTACGCCTGCTTGACTGCAAAATACTGGTTTGAACAAATCGCAGGCATCCCCGTCGAAGTCGACGTGGCCTCTGAGTTCCGTTACCGTGAACCGCCCATCACGGATGGCACCGTGGCCTTGTTTGTATCGCAATCTGGCGAGACCGCCGACACGCTCGCAGCTCTGCGCTATTGTGCGGGCAAGGCGGACAGCATTGTTTCCGTTGTAAACGTGCCTGAAAGCTCCATCGCACGCGAAAGCGATCTGGCTCTCCCCATTCTGGCAGGTGCCGAAATTGGCGTGGCCTCAACCAAAGCTTTCACATGCCAGCTGACCGTGTTGTTGATGCTGGCCCTGAAAGCTGCGGAAGATCGTGGCGCCCTCTCTGCGGATGCACTTGCGCAACATCTGAGCGATCTGCGCGGCATTCCCGGCCTGATCAACCAGGCCATGGGTGCTGAGGCGCACATCAAAGATGTGGCTCAGAAGCTCTCAGAAGCACGTGACATTCTCTTTCTGGGGCGCGGACGCATGTTCCCCCTTGCCCTTGAAGGCGCGCTTAAACTTAAAGAAATCAGCTACATTCATGCCGAAGCCTATGCCTCCGGCGAGCTCAAACACGGCCCGATCGCGCTGATCGACAAACATGTGCCGGTTGTTGTAATGGCGCCGCATGATGAGCTGTTTGATAAGTCGATCTCAAACATGCAAGAAGTGATGGCACGCGCTGGTAAGGTCCTGCTGATCACAGATAGCGCTGGCTTGAAGGAAGGCGCGGAAGGCACTTGGCAAACGATCCAGATGCCGCAGGTCTCTCCAGTGCTGTCGCCAATCCTCTATGCCGTTCCTGCGCAGCTTCTGGCATACTACACAGCTATCGCCAAAGGCACCGACGTGGACCAGCCTCGAAATCTCGCCAAGTCTGTGACGGTGGAGTAAGCACTCTATGATCTCATTGGATGACGCGCTCTCTGTTTTGCGTGACCACATCGAGCCGGGACGCGCCGAAGGGATGGCCACGTACCACAAGCAGACGCGACAGGTTCTAGGCATTACCAATCCTGCGCTGAATGACATCAGCAAGACATGGCGTCAGTCCTTCTCGGTTGAAGACCGAGTCACGTTGGCAGAAAGCCTTTGGGACACCGATATTTTTGAGGCGCGCATTGTCGCCGCCAAGATGCTGACGCAGGCACGGTTGCGTCCGGATGACCTGGCGTGGCAGTTGATTTGCCACTGGGTTCCCAATTTTGACAGTTGGGCGATCGCCGACCACGCCTGTATGGCGGGGCAGCGCCGTCTTTTGGCGGATCCTAGCCGGATCGACACCGTGGAAAGCTGGACACAGTCAGATCACATGTGGACGCGCCGCGCCGCTTTGGTCATCACCCTGCCATGGACCAAACAGAATTTCCCCAAACCCGCCGATCTCGAAATTCGGGATCGCGTTTTGGGCTGGGCGGCGCGCTATGTGCAGGATCAGGACTGGTTCATCCAAAAGGCGGTGGCCTGGTGGCTGCGTGACCTTTCCAAACATGATCCAGACCGCACCCGCGCTTTTCTCACGGCAAATAGCGCTGAAATGAAACCCTTTGCTGTGAAAGAAGCGTCTAGGCATCTTACCTGATCAATAGGGCGATGATACGCAATGGGCTGGACATTTTGTCCCTATTTTCGCCCCTACAGCAAACTTATCGCCCTACAACTTTAGCCGCCCTTGTCCTGTTCAGTGGTGCCCACTAATTATGGGCTATGACCGCTCCTTTGATTGATCCCTTCCATCGCGCCGTTTCCTACCTGCGTGTGTCCGTCACAGACAGATGTGATTTCCGCTGCGTCTATTGCATGGCGGAGAACATGACATTTCTGCCCAAGAAAGAGCTGCTGACGCTCGAAGAACTCGACCGTATGTGTTCAACATTTGTGCGTCTCGGCGTGCAAAAGCTGCGGATTACCGGCGGTGAGCCGCTTGTGCGCCGCGATATCATGACTTTCTTCCGTGGTATGACCCGGCATTTGGAGAGTGGTGATCTCAAAGAGCTGACGCTGACCACAAATGGGTCCCAGCTCGAACGCTTTGCAGATGAGCTATACGATTGTGGCGTGCGCCGTGTGAATGTCTCTCTGGACACAATCGACGAAAACAAATTTGCCGACATCACCCGCTGGGGCCGCCTGCCTCAGGTATTGCGCGGCATTGATGCGGCCCAAAAAGCCGGCCTACGGATCAAAATCAACGCTGTTGCCCTCAAGGGCTTTAACGAGGACGAGCTATTCACCATGGCCGAATGGTGCGCGGAGCGGGACATGGACATGACCTGGATCGAAGTTATGCCCATGGGCGATCTTGGCAACGAAGATCGTCTGGATCAGTACTGGTCCCTTGAAGATCTGCGCGCACGGCTTGCTGAGCGCTATACGCTCACGGATCTGGAAGAGCGCACTGGCGGCCCAGCGCGCTATGTACGTCTGGAAGAGACGGGGCAAAAAATCGGCTTTATCACGCCCATGACCCATAATTTCTGTGAGAGTTGCAACCGTGTCCGCCTGACCTGTACCGGGCAGCTCTTTATGTGTCTTGGGCAAGAAGACATGGCCGATCTGCGCGCACCTCTCAGAGGCAGCGAAAGCGACGCGGCTCTGGAAGAGGCGATCCGTGCCGCAATTGCGCTCAAACCGAAAGGCCATGACTTTGACTATTCCCGTCAGAAAGTTGACGGCCAAATGTCGCGCCACATGAGCCACACAGGCGGATGACGTTAAGCGCTTCGGCCCCTTGAAAGGGGCCGCTACGCCAAGTGCTGCTTAGATCTGACTGGCAGGCACCTGAATTTCGATCCCCTCCATCGCATCAGAAAGCGTCACCTGACAGCTCAGACGGCTGTTTTTTTGGGGATCAATCACAAATTCCAGCATATCCACCTCATCGCTCTGAGGTGCTGGCAAACGGGCAAACCAGTCTTCGCTCATTACGCAATGGCAAGTGCCGCACGCACAGGCACCACCGCAATCCGCAGAAATCGCTTCAACCCCAGCCGCAACCGCCACCTGCATCACGCTATCACCAACCGAGCCTTCCGCCTCAATACGGTTGCCACTTGCCTCGATAAAAATCACTTTAACCATTGGGTATTGCCCTCCTCAGGCACGGGTCCAGCCCACACGCAGAGCCTTCGGCCCGCGCACGGACAGGCCGCGTTTGTATTCAGGTGATGGGTCTGCCAGAGCAATCTGAGAAAACCGCGTATTCAGAGTTGTGAAAATCACATCCATGTCGAGACGTGCGAGATGGTTGCCAAGGCAAAAATGGGCACCGCCTCCAAAGGCCATATGCCTGTTGGGCACCCGCCCCACATCAAACTGATCTGCATTTTCAAAGCGTTCCGGATCACGGTTTGCCGCGCCATAGAGCAAACCAAAGCGCGTACCTGCTGGGAAAGTCTTCCCCCCAACTTCCGTTTCTTCCGTCGCAAAGCGGTGGAAAAAGGGCAGCGGGGATTCAAAGCGGAACATCTCCTGCACGGCTGTCTTCATGAGGCTTGGATCCTCGCACAGACGCACATGCTGATCAGGGAAACGCAAGAGAGCATGCATGCCGCTGCCCAATACATCAATGGTCGAACCATGCCCGGCCATAAGGATCAACATTGCCGTTGAAATCAACTCATCTTGACTGAGATTGCCCGCATTGCGTTGCTCTACAAGGCGTGAAAGCAGATCTTCCTGCGGTTTTTTCTCCCGTTCTGTCAAAAGCGTCAGCAGATATTCGTAAAACTCTTTGGTCGCCTGCTCCGCCCGCGCTTTGTCCGCATCATCCCGTCCCGGATCAAAGAAGCGCACAACCTCTTCAGACCAATGGCGCAACTGATCGCAATCTTCATCAGGAACCCCGAGCACGCGGCCAATAATATGCCCTGGCACATGCGCTGCAAAATCTCCGACAAAATCAATTTCCTCGTGATCTGAGAGCTGATCCAGCAAGTGATCCACATAGGCCTGAATGGCCGCTCTCTGCCGGGAAATCATTGCTGGCGTGAACTCCCGGAAAACAACCTTGCGCAAGCGGGCGTGGGTGTCGCCTTCACTTTCCAAAAGGTTGATCTGCACGAAGCGTTCGTGATGAGGCATATCGTGAAAATTCAGCGCTTTCTGCTGCGCCAAACGCGCCTGCTCAGAAATATACTCCTCGTTGTTGCGCAGCATCGTCTTATTCAGAGCCACCGCTTCGACATCCGCCATGCGCGTCAACATCCAAGTCTCGATGTCATCATAGTAAAATGGCTCACGCAAAGCGCGCATGGCTTCATAGATCGCATAAGGATCTCGGGCGAACTCTGCGCCGTGCGGATCCAAAGACAAATGGGAGTTGGGAATGGACGTCATTGGCTCCTCAGCTATTGGGCGGCGCGCCATCGTACATGGCCGCAACCGCGCGAAAATGCAAATTGATCAAACCAAGTTCAAGAGAGGAGATGTCGAAAACAGAACCTGATCCTAACCAATAGTACTAAGGTGTTGGAACTGGTTCCAGGACAGCATGTTTCGCTTCCGCACAAGACTAATGGGATAGTTGGGATCATTGACAAAGTGATCCAACGAGAACCCCGGCTCCAGCTTTTTTAACTGCACAAGCACACGTGCTGCCTTGTCGAATTCTTTTTCATTGGCATAGATTGCCAGTAAATAACGGCGCGGCGGGCGAAACTGCGGAGCCAGACTTGCGGAAGTTTCAAGCGCGCGGCGCGCGGCATTAAAATCACCAGCCTTAAAGGCAGCCAATCCCAATTGAAAATCACACCAAAATTGCAGAGGGGTGCGCGCAGCAAGCCTGGAAGCCACCCGCGCACTTTTAAGGGCTTCATCGGTCTTACCCGCATAGATCGCCACATTTGCATACGCCCACCAAGCCAAGGGATTGGCTGGATTAACCTGCACCGCCAATTTGGCCAAATCCCCACCAGCAGACGCATCCCCACGGTCAAGCAACACCTGTGCGTTTGCCGCAGTGGACAACACCACTGAGTTCATAGGGTCCATCTCGATGGCCTTAGCCGCCAGCATCTTGCCCTGCTCGACGCAGGCCTCAGGCGCATCCGTGAATTGTTCGATCAGATTGATAACCGCAATCTGCGCCTGCCAGCCAAGAAATTGAGCTGCATTGCGACTGTCCATCGCATCCGACAACATCAACGCAGCCTGATCCAATTCCTCAGGCTGAAAAGAAAAAATGCGCGGGATCGCAGCACCCAAAACGAGCGGGGACGCGCCATCTCCCTCCAACAAATTGCGTGATTGCGCCATGTAACGGCTGAGTTCAGATTGCAGCTGGAAAATCATGCCCAGAAGGTCCAGATCCTGCAACTCGTAGGGGTTTGTGATGCTGCCAGACCATGTCTGGGCCCAAATCTGCCTGTTGAGTTGTAAATCTTGCGCGACAAGGCGTAACGACGATACCCCCTTTGGCCCCGGCACCATGTTGACATAAACACTGACCAAGCGGTCCTCACCGACATCTCGGGGATCTTCCGTAATTTCCAGTTCACCTTGCTCGCGCAGTACGCGTGCAACCATATCAACACAGCTTTGCACCAAAGCGGCGTGTTCCCCGCCACCCTCATGCTGCAACACAACCTTCCATCGAGTGCCGCTCGGTGCGGCAACGGATCTTACCGGCTCGACAACTTTATCTTTGCCACGCATGACCCGAAGCCAAGTTTCAAACTCAGGGTCAGAAACATCGAGACCTTCCAGAAATTCCCCCTGCACGTCATTTTCTGCGCTGTTCCAAGCAATTTCAACGGCCGTAGGGCTCAAAGCGACATCCAAACGTGTCGCTTCTAAAACATGAGCATAGGGCCCCAGTGTTTTGCGCAACGTCGTCAGAGTTTGGCGCAGGTTTGCACTGCCTTGCGCCGCATCATTTTGGCTCCAGAGCTTGTCCTGAAGCCACGTACGGCTACGTCTGAGCTTCGTGGAGGTGGCAATGAGTGCCAACAACGCCTGTGCTTTCCGACTACGAGGGGTAAAATCCACGCCACTCTCGTCGGTAACAGAGAAAGGTCCCGTCAACTGCAGGGTTAGCGTGCCAGTATATTCCAACGTCTGTTTCACCCAATCAAAACCCACTTCAGAGATGCCGGAAAACCTTACGCGAAACCCATGAACGTTGGAATGCCATTTGTGAGCGCAGCGTGAACCACACAATTAAGAATTGACGGAGGGAGGGTTCCATCTTGATGGTGAGGTCAGGATTTTAAACGATTTTTAAAGGGGCACTTCAATGAGCAATGGTGGCAATCTTCTTGGCGGTGGTATTGGTGGCGGTATCGGCGGTGGTATTGGTGGCGGCATCGGCGGCGGTATTGGTGGTGGCATCGGCGGCGGTATCGGGGGTGGCATCGGCGGCGGTATTGGTGGTGGCATCGGTGGTGGTATCGGGGGGAGCCCGGGCGCAGTGGCCGCTGCTCGCATCAGCACGCATGACGCGCTGGCCAACTACTGGGCCCCACCAGAAGGCAATCTGAATGTCGGTGCACATTGGAAACCTGATGCTGCGAAACTGGATTACCTGAGCGTGCAACGACGCCTGACCGTCATGCTGGGCGCACTGATGCCCCTTTTCCCGGTATCAATAGATGTCAGCGGAAAAGTGAGCGTAGGTCACCCCAACAACACGATTTGCACAATGACAAAACCGACTGTGGCCGAGTTTGGCGCACAAATGACCTGGCTCAGAGCCTATGCAGATTTGCGCGCGGACCGCCTGACGGAAATTTTGCTGCAAGCGGATGATATCACAACTGCGTTCATGGCTGTACGCCCACTTGGATTGCCAACGTTCGCAGGATCCGCAGAGCTGGTTGCACTGACACAAAGCCTGTGCATCATGGTGGAAATGCAGGTCAAACACCTGCTGCAATCCCCCCGCCCCGCACTATTTTCAGACAAGGTCCAACCGGTGATCGATACGCCAGACCACAGTGCTTATCCTTCCGGTCACGCGACTGAGGCCTTTGCCATCGCAACGGTTCTTAACCGCCTAGAGTTCGGACAGAGCGCGCAGCAAGGCATCGCCGAAGGCAAACAAGTCTTTCAACTCGCCCACCGCATCGCGGTTAATCGCACCGTTGCTGGTGTACACTATCCAGTAGATTCCTTGGCTGGTGCGACTTTGGGGTGCAGCATCGGCGAAGCGATTGCCGCCTACGCCACAGAAACTGCACCAAAGGCGTTCAACTTCCGCTCGGACAGTTTTGTGAAACTGGATCCAGACGGCACTGTGATCACCAATGAAGACTGCACAACGGATACGCTCAAACGCGCCATCGTGGGGGCGGACGGCACGGCATTCGCCGCACCACCATCCTTCCTCGCACAGCAGTGGAGAAAAGCCACAAAAGCGTGGAACGAAAACTCCGCCTTCCCACAAAACGGCACCGATCCGGAGGTATGATCATGTACAGCTGGAATAATTGGAGAGATCATCCACAAGGGGCTGAAACGCCCTATGTGGCGTGGTTTCGTAAGGTCCATAAAGGCCGCCTTGGCCCCAAACCGAAATTTGTGAGACAGGTTGTCCCGCGCGCTGTGAACCAGTTTCACACTTTAGATCATGCTGAAACCACGCTTGCAGCCCCCGAAGAAACGACCGCCGGCCCATCTACGCCTTTCGTAATCCGCGCCCCGGCGTACCTGACCAACCAGAAGTTTGCAAAATGGTGGAATAATCGCAGCGACAAATCCACTTGGTTGCCACCTGCGAAGGATTTTGAGTGCCCAACGGTTCCTGCAGACACGCTTCTCGCAGGTATCATCGATATTGGGCTCCCAATGGGGCACAGCCGCTTCCGACTTGAAAACGGCCAGACACGGGTCTTAGGGCATTGGCTTCAAGGCGCCCCCGTACCAACAGATACCACAGGCACGCCAAAACAACCCTTCTTGCCTTTTGGCGCTCAATTGATGGAAGCTGACATCAATGCCACCCTCCAAGCATTTAGCGTTGATCAAGATCTCTCCCGCCCCTTGGATCAAGACGGCTTCAACCGCGCCACTGGTCTGGTGAACTTTCATTTGCCAGAAGGCGAGCGAGGCTTGGCAACGCGGGCAACACATGGCGCTCATGTCATGGGCCTTGTGGGCGGCGCAGACGCCAAAGATCCACTACAAAGCACCTTCAGCAAGCGTACGCGCTTCCTTTTGGTGACGCTGCCACCAGAGTTTGCCTTCGGTGAAGGTGGCACTTTTCTGGATTTCTACCTTATCTATGCGTTGCGCTGGATTTTGGAAATGAATGCCCGCATTGCTGCGAAATCCGGATTGTCCAAACCTTTGCCTCTGGTCACCAATATTTCCATTGGGAAACATGCGGGTGCCAAAGATGCGGCAGAACCCTTTGTTGCCGAGCTCTTGGATCAGGATCACGTGCCGCCGCTGGATGCTGCGGTCAGTACGGAGCCTTTTCACGCAATCTTGGCAGCTGGAAACTCAAACCTTGAGCGCGCGGCCGCGCATGTCATACTTCAGCCGGGGGAAGAAAAGCATCTGGATTGGATGGTCCCCCCAAATGACGACACCTCCAACTTTCTGGAGATCTGGAACGAACAGCCCAGCGCGGCGCCGCAAGCAACCGCGCCCTTGGAAATTGAACTTGTCCCTCCAGGACAGCCCCAATCAGGTACATCCGCGGGCATGGACGCACAAATCAAGACGCTTGCAGGCGGGCCTAACGCCGCCAAACCCCTTGGGCAGATTTTCTGCGCACGTGTCGACACTGCGGACAGTTCAATGACGCGTTTCCGGTATCTGGTCTGCCTTGCGCCAGATCGCTACCGCAGCGACACTTGGAGCTCTCCACCAAGCGGGCGCTGGCGCATTTACCTCAAGAACCCCACAAGTGTCCCCGTGACTGTATCCTTGCTGATCCAGACGGATCAGGCCGCTCATCCGGGTGCCAGCGAACCACGAAGCTCCTATCTCATTGATCCGACATACATAGCCTATAATGACGATGGGCGGATCCGCGACACCTACAGCTATGGGTTCCGAACAATGGCACAGTCCGCAGATCCAGCAAAGGATCTGGACACCGCAGATATGGTAAGCCGTCATGGCAGCCTGAATAGCTATTCGGCTAACAAAGCTGTCGCAACCATTGCCGGATATCGCGCAAATGACGGTCGTCCTGCGCCCTACTCGAGTACTGGACCACGTGTGGTGACAAATGCAAATCGCCGCGCGCAACCCACCGCAGCCTTCCCAACAGATGATGGGTATGCCCATCTAGGCATTCTCGCCGACGGTGCAAGCGATGGGTCAATCGTTGCCATGCAAGGCACCAGCTTCGCCAGCGCGCAGGCCACACGCGTGATCTTGCAGGCTTGGCTGGACAAGGAGCATGATCCGTATGGAACGATCTCGATTGATCGGTTCCTCTCCAACATAGCAACGCGTCAACGTGCTGAGGACGGGTGGTTCAAATGCCCTGTTGTGGATAGAAAAATTGGCTCCGGGCGGGTAGTGCCAGAAGGGCGCGCCACGAAAGTGCCTCGGTAAAGCAACCCCTTCAATCAATCCCTGTACCTGCGCCCGCTTCCCTAACAGCGGGCGTTTTTTTGTGCACCCCACACATGCTGCGCTTTTTCTTGCGGAAAATCACGCTGCCATCACGACCTATCTCTAATTTGACTCAAGAACCGAAGTTGCAGAAGCGACTCACAATTGAGGAAATCGATATGCTCTGGCCTCTCCCGAAGTATCGCAAAGGCGGGCGGGGAAGTGCCGCACCAATCTTGCGTTTATTGAGCTCTGCCTCTTTTGCACCATCCGCAGCATGCGGGCTTATGCAGGGGCACTACATGCCGATAGACACCCCACTCAGGCTCTCCATGGATGGAGACCTCGAACCCTACTCCTGACGCTTATCCGCCAGGCAACCTCTTCGGGAAACAAGACCAAATGCCAATTCAGCGCATCAAAGCTCTGGCAGGTGTTCCGATCCTATATGATCGCGAACCTGACTCCAATTATGGACACACCGGGTACCCGCTACGCCCTTATGTCGATGCAAAATTTGCAGTCGCGGCAGACCGCGCATTTCAGGAGATGTTCCTGAGCCTCGCTGCGGCGGGCGTTGGTGAGGTGACATCCATCCTCACAGGTGGCATCTCCCGTTCAGGTGGCGGCGTTGGCTATCATGAAAGAAAGCGCGCCTTTGATTTGGACGGCCTCGTTTTTTCTGACGGTCAGACTTGGGTTGCAAACAGCTTTAACACCCGGCGATTTGAATATCTGATCATCGAAGCCCACCTACGGCGCGCCTTTGGCACCGTTTTGACCTATGGCTACGATCAAAGATTTGAGGATCATATCCATTTTGACAACGGTGATCCCATAGGATTTCGCAAACACTCCAAGAGCCGTACTTTGTTTTTGCAAAATGCTCTGCGCTATCTCTTCGACCAAGAACTGGAATGTGACGGAACATACGGTCCAGAGACCCAACAAGCAGAGCGCGCTGTACGCGCGGAGCTGAATCTCGGCGCTTTGTCTATTCGCGACAACTGGGATCACTTCTTAACCGCGAGTATCGAAGCTTTGGAAGAACGCCTCTCGATGCCCGCCATCGTCAAAGCCTTCAGCTAAGACACATAAAAACATCCATCAGGAAGGAAACCAATGACACATGTACTATTAGGCCCTTACCTCAACATCGGGGTGGAGCAACTGAGCGAACTTCACGCAAACTGCAGCGCGCTCGGCGGCGAAATGGAAACACAGATTAACGCAGAGGGCGACTTTGTTGTTACCTGCCGCCTGCCTGCATCACATG
This sequence comes from Shimia marina, assembly GCF_001458175.1. Classification (GTDB taxonomy): domain Bacteria; phylum Pseudomonadota; class Alphaproteobacteria; order Rhodobacterales; family Rhodobacteraceae; genus Shimia; species Shimia marina. Next base: position 16,056 of record NZ_CYPW01000024.1, on the reverse strand, counting down.
CGATCTCCTTCCAAACAAAGCACCGCCTCCCTGCGTCTTGGGACACACCGCAGCATTACGCTGCGCAGTAAACGCTGAATTGGGACAGAAAGACAAATGTACAAGGCGCCGGCGCGCCTTGTTTTCTTGGCTCGTCACAGCTGCCCCCAACCCGCATGATATGCCATGGTCGCGTTCTTTTGGCGGTCTGCTCTCTGTAACCTAAACGCGTTTCAAACAACGCTGATATAGCCGGACAACCCCGACTTCTGATGCTCAATGACATGGCAATGAAATGCCCAGTCTCCGGGATTATCCGCGAAGAGAGCGACCTCAATCACTTCACCTTTCAACAACAAAATCGTATCGGTCCAGTTGCTTGGAAGCGCCCTACGGTTAGACCTGAGAGGGCGGAAAATGAGCCCATGCAAATGGATCGGATGTAGATTTGGCGATTTGTTGGTGAGCTTCAGGATGTAACTCTCGCCTTGCTTGAGCTCGACCACCGGCCCACTGCGCTTCATCGCATCCCCGGGCCATGGGTTTCTGTTTATGGACCAAAACGTATAGCCGAAATCTCCACACAAACCGTTGTTACTGCCCGTGCCCTCTGGCGACCAACCAAATAGGATGTCCTTTGTTTCGGCAGTTCTGAGATCTGGCTCCCGCACCTCCACAGGAACCAGTGGTTTCAACTCTCCCAAATCGCGCTTCTTGGAGACCCCAGTGGTCCGCAATGAAAACAGGGGCTGTGCTTGCCGCGCAATGAGGGTTTGTGCCTGCACAACCTCGTCAGCCACATCTGGCGCGCGCAGAGCAATATCAACACGCTCCCCAGGTGCCAACCAAAGGGGGGCCTCCTGGGTCGGCCAAGCAATGCCTTCACGCAGAGGATTGCCATTCCAAGCGATAATGTGCCCCTCTGTATTGGGCAGGAACACCTTATAGACCCGCGTGAGGTCCGTATTTACAATGCGCAACCGCACCAAACCTCCAGATGGGATCTCATACTCAGGTGCGCTCTGCCAATTCACAGTCCGCGCAGTCCCTAACGTTCCACCACGCGCCGCGCCTCTCGCCGTAAAATACGGCAACAAGCTGCCGTCATCATCCAAGCGAAAGTCTTTGAGATTGATCGGCACATCCGCATCAAATCCAGGATCTTCATCCTCTTCCACAATCAGAATGCCAGTCAGCCCATAGGCCATCTGCTCCATCGTGTTGCAATGCGGATGATACCAGAACGTGCCAGCGTCTGGCGGCGTAAATTCGTAGGAAAAGGTCTCTTCTGAAGCAATCGGAAACTGGGTCAAATAAGGCACCCCATCCATTGCATTGGCAATCCTAAGCCCATGCCAATGGATGCTCGTGTAATCCTCCAATCCATTGGTCACATCAATCCGCGCCACCTGATTGCGTTTCAGGCGCAGAACTGGAGGCGGTGCGTTTTCCGCGAAGCTGAACAGCCCTTCTGTCGCCGGGCGCTCCCCAATCGCATAGGCCGTTTTTTGGGTCCTAAAAGACAGCGGCGTCCCTGCACTGGCTCGGATCTGACTGACACCCGCCAAGCCCCCCAATGCCAAGGCACCTGCCCCGCACAAGAAATTGCGCCGATTCATTTTTGGTGTCTGAAACATGATACTGCCTTCCCTCGCTCAAGAAAAACAACATAAGGCGGACATACGCCTCAGACGGCACACCCCAAAGGGCTGGTTTCGCAATCTTCCGGACTTAGGCACCGCCGTATGTTGAGGCTAGGAGTCTCCTGGCAAAGACCTCCGTACCACAGGATTTTGAAATGTCGAGTACACGAGCAACCAGCCCGACATTTAGGCCCCAAGAGGGCCTATCAAGCCTCGGCTGGCGGCATGTCCTCAATCAAACGGGTCTCCAGCAACTGACCGTGTTTATAAAGCAGCGGGTAAGCAATCGCGGAAATATGGCTGTTGAACTCGCGAAAAGCCCTCAGTGTTTCCAAATGAATGTCCGACGTAGCAAAGCTGTCTTCCTGCCCCAGCTGTAGACGCTTCAGATGCCGCTTTCGACTCTTGCGCTCCGCGCGTTTGATCTCGGTTTTCTCCAAACTCAAAACACGTGCACTTTCCAGATCATCGGACACAAGCGTGTTGCTCGCCAACGTGAGGTTCGCGCGAATAGCTTCATGCATACGTGTAAGCTCTGCCCAACCATCATCTGAGAACGTGGTGTGCACTTCATTCAGGTCCTGAGCCAATACACACAAGCGCTTTGCAACGACATCTCCAGCGGTTTCCAGGCGGATGGCGTATTCCATCAAATCGCGAGCCATCCTTTGCTTGCTTTTGTCCAGGCTCTTGGTCGGCAGTACGGCGACAAATTCACGAATGTTCTGCAAGCAAGCGTTCACTTCAAGATCCATCTCCTGAACCGCTTTGATCTGCTCAGGATCCCCATCTCGGTAAAGCGTAAGTGTTGGTCGGAACATCACTTCCACCAATTCTGACATGCGCAGCAGCTCTTTCTTCAAGCTGGCAATCACCTGAGCAGGTGTGCCAACATTCTCAATGTCCAAGGCTGACCCCGGGCGAATATCAGCGACGAAATCAGCGGCGGTCTTCCTTTTCGGAGCGAATTGCAAAGCAGTGGCCGCGATTAATTTGCCAAAAGGCATCGCCAAAACAACCAGAACCGCGTTGAAGGTCACATGCGCGACAACGAGCATCTGACCAGATTGCGAGGCACCCCAAAAGCCCTCTGGCAGCAACACATTAACCACAAACAGAGAAATCACAGCCCAAACGCCGCGTAGCACCAAGTTCGTGTAAGGCAAAAGCTTTGCCTCGCCCTCAATGCCACGCGCCAGCCAGACCGGGATAAACGCAGACCCCAGATTAGCCCCCAAGACAAGCGACAGTCCCGCAGCGAAAGGAATGGCATCAATTTGAACCAGTGTCACACACATCAAAATAGCTGCCACAGAGGAATGCATAACAAACGCCAAAGCTGCCCCAACAAGGAACGCAGTCACATAGTCACGCGCCAAATACTCGGCAATCGCTGGCAAAAAAGCGCTGTCCCGTATCGGATCCATAGCTTCCCGCAAAAAGCGCAACGAAATCAGGATGAACGCAACTCCCATTAGGATCCGCCCAGCCTGCCGCCAGCGTCGTTCTTCTACTTTGACAAAAAGCCATCCCCCCACTGCAAGCAGCAGAGGCACCAACCAATCGAGGCGGAAAGACAGGATCTGGATCACCAAAGCAGATCCAAGATCTCCCCCCAAAACAATCGCCAAGGCTGCGGGAAATTGCAGATATCCGCTCGCCATAAACCCCGTGGCCAACAGTGCGACAGCTGCGGAACTCTGCAGCACCATCGCCAACCCCAAACCAAGAGACGAATTCGCCAGAGGCCCGCGCGAGCCAGTCATAACCCTCTGAAATGACGCCCCAAAACTGCGCTCAATGCCCGTACGCACCATACGAACGGCAAATAGTAGGAGCATTGTGGCACCGGCCAGGCTCAGCAGAAAACTCAAGATTTCCATCAGTCGTTCAACACTTTCAAAATCTGTGCATGCAGTTCAGGCGTGGCAGCAGAAACCACGCGCCCATCACTTTCCAGAGTCAAAGGAGCGCCAGACCAATCCGTCATGATCCCACCCGCGGCCTCGATGACGGCGGACACCGCGAGGTAGTCATAAGGTTGCAGATCATAGTCAACCACCACATCCACATGCCCCATCGCCAAAAGCGCATGCGGATAGCAATCATAGGCCATGCGCCGCGTCTGACCTGCCTGCATCAACCGCGCAAAAACTTCCGGGTGGTTGTGATAGATCTTGTCACCCTCATTCACATAAAGAACGCTTTTAGACAGATCACGCTGTGCAGACACAGAGACTGGCGCATCATTCAGCCGCGCACCGGTGCCCCGCACACCAATAAAGACCTCCCCCAGCGCAGGCATACCAATCACCCCGATCTCCACCCGCCCATCAATCAAATGCGCAAGCAGAAACCCAAACAAAGGATTTCCGGAAAGGAACGACCGCGTCCCATCAATCGGATCAATCACCCAAAGATGCGCACTGTCTTTGAGATCCATACCCTCTTCTTCCCCGAAAATTCCGTGTTCCGGGAAATGCTTGGAAAGATACGCTCTGACATCCGCCTCCACAGCTTTATCCGCTTGTGTCACCGGGCTCTCATCGGACTTAAATTCAACACCCAACTCTCCGCGAAAATGCGACAGCGCCGTGGGCACAATCGTTTTTGCCATGGTTGCCGCGTGCTGGGCCAGTTCTTCTAGGTTTGTCACTCTTTGTCCTCCAGACACGCATCCGTTTCGCCATCCGTTTTTTCATCGGGCACAACCACAAGGGCCACATCCCAAGACTTCAGCGCACGCGCCATTTCTTTTTCTGGCTTTTTATCCACAATCAGACTGTGAATGGCCTTAGGCGACAGCCCGACATGCGGGGCCTTCAGGCCAAATTTGTTATGATCCATACCGATTACGACCCGCTCAGAGCAGTCGGCCACCACTTCTGACAAGGTCGCTTCGGCCACATTCGCAAAAGACGCTCCACGCTTTGCCGAAAGGCCGTCCACGCTCAGAACAGCAACGTCAAACACAAACCGCTGCGCCTGCTTTTCGGTCTGCGTCCCGAAAGTACCACGCTCTTTGCTGTGCATTTCACCGCCCAAAAAATGCACCCTGTTGTCGCTTGTACCCATCAGTGTCTGAGCAATCCCCATGGAGTTTGTGACAATTGTCAGCCCCGACAGCTTGCGCAACCGCTCTGCAACAAAAGCCGTGGTCGAGCCAACATCGAGAAAAACGGTCATATTCCCACGAACTTGCTTGGCCACATGTTTCGCAATGCGCCGTTTCTCTTGTTGAAACAACCCCATTCTCTGAAAGTAGCTGGGATCCCCAACCCCTCCAATCAGATAGGCCCCCCCGTGTACGCGCTCCAAGGCACCGGCCTTAGACAGAGATTTAATGCCACGACGGATCGTTTCTTCCGATACATTCATGTGCTTAGCTAACTCGGAAGAACGTGCAGATCCTCCGAGGTTGCGCAAAGCAGAGAGGAGTTCCAGCTCCCGATGCGAAAAATTTCCAGCGTCCATAGAACCCAAAACCAAATTCAGTCATTTTCCGGCAATAACCCACAAAACCACCCAACAATGCAACCAAAAACTCCGTATATTTTTGAGTTACTCCCTAAATACGAGTGGCCGTCTCCAACTTTTGAGCGCTTTTGTGGGTTTCTGCGCGACACGCCTTGCGCACTGATTTCATCTTTTTTGTCGAGGAATACGCCTGTAACATCTACTTTTTCGATGCAAATAGCCCCGGTGAGAAACATAGATGAAACGCCTACAAGACATTGATCTCAAACTCCTGCGCAGTTTTAAGGCCATCGTGGACGCGGGGGGGATCACAGGTGCCCAAGCAACGCTGAACTGCTCACAATCCACACTGTCGACGCAATTGGCGGATCTGGAAAAGCGCCTTGGGTTCAGGGTGTGCAAGCGTGGGCGCAGCGGCTTTTCGGTGACCCCAGAGGGTAAAAAGCTGCTGACAGCGCTGGAAGATCTCTTCTCCGCAGCAGACCGGTTTCAAAACGCAACAGCGACAATCTCAGGTGACCTGCGCGGCGTGCTTCGCATTGGGATCATGGATGCGATGCTGGCCAACACGGCATGGCCGCTGCCCAATGTGCTTGGACGCTTTTCTGAACGCGCGCCCGACACGCATGTGGACCTGTCGCTCATCTCACCCTCAACCATGGAAGCCCAGATCCTAGAGGGGCAGCAGGACGCTGTTATTGGGCCCTTCCCGCAAAAACGTATTGGACTTGAATACATCCCCCTCTTTCAAGAACGCCACTCACTCTACGCGGTGCCGCACCACCCCTTGACGAAACTGCCTCACATCGGCTTCGAAGAGCTCAGTCAGCACTCATTGATTGTTACACCCGGCGAACTGCAACGCTTCCCCTTCATTCGCAAAGACAAACGCAAAACGGCCCATGCAAGCGATGGCAGCATCACGTCTTCGGCAACGGTAGATCAAATGGAAACCCATGCCATTCTGATCCGCAGCGGTCGCTTCGTAGGGTTTCTGCCAGATTACTACGGTGCATCTCTCCCCAATCTCGTTGCGTTGAAAACTGGACCTGAGCTTCAGTATTTTTCCCCAATCTATCTCGCCCACCGCAAGAATGCTGAGCATAACATCATCTTACGATCCTTCATCAATCGGGTACGCGAACAGCCATTGCTCACAGATCACCTTGTACAATCAGGTGCGGTGGCCCCCTTAGAGACATAACATCGAGATTTTCGATGCATCCGGTCAATATTTCGAATGTTCCCAAAGAAACCCACAGAATAAAGCAGCGCCAAGCACATTTGCGAAAGGCATTTGGTTCAAGCCATCCCTTCGCTCCGCCCAATCAATATAGCTTCAAAAGCGACCAACCGTTCAGGAGACAAAGACATGTCAACCGCCTCCCCCACCCCTTTGGTCATGGATGCCGCTGCAGTTCAGTCAATTTTACCCGAGGTGGACACCCTTGGTGCCATGCGTGCACTTTTTACAGAGCTGGGCAAAGGTCAGGCCGTGCAACCGTCACAAACCCTGACACTTTTCCCCGAAGACAAAGGGGATTTCATCACCTACCAGGGAGCCAGCACCGGTGCCAACCTCTTTGGAGCCAAGCTTTCCCCCTATCTTGTGCAACCGGGCAAACCGGTGATCACCGCTTGGACCGTTCTTATGTCCATGGATACCGGGCAACCCCTCCTGCTGTGTGACTCCGGCGAGCTGACAACAGAACGCACTGCGGGCACCACCGCTCTGGCGGTCGACCATCTTGCCAAATCGGATGCAAAAAAGCTGGCCATGATCGGGTCGGGCAAAGTGGCCCAAGCGCACCTGCGCCATACGGCAGCCTTGCGGAACTGGTCAGACATTCACGTCTTCTCCCCCTCTCTGAACGAGAACCAGGAACTTCAGCAACACTGGCACGCTCTCGACACGCGCGTGCAATGCGCCCAAAGCGCCGAAGCCGCAGCGCGTGATGCCGATGTGATCATGCTCTGCACCTCTTCGGGCACGCCTGTCCTCAACACAAACGACCTCCCGCCCGCAACACTGGTGACCTCGATCAGCACCAATGTGGCCAACGCACATGAGGTTGACCCGGCATTTCTCTCTGAAGCCGACGTCTATTGCGATTATCGCGCAACCACTCCAGCCTCCGCCGGTGACATGAAGCTGGCAACGGAAGCCGGCTGGTCCGCTGACAGCATCCGTGGCGATCTTGCAGAGCTGCAAACCGCATCCTGTGCCAGTCCTTCAGGCGACAAACCGATTTTCTTCCGCTCCATTGGCTTGGGGCTCGAAGATATTTTCATGGCCCGCGCCGTTTATGACGCGGCAAAGAACCAAAGCTGAGAAAGGACAAACCAATGGATATTCGTCCCTTTGGCGTCGAAATGTGGATGAACGAGTATGAGACGAAATGTGATCTCAATCTCGCTGAAACCTGCGTTGAATCCATCACTCTTGGTGAACTCTTTGAGATGGCGGGCGTGCAAGACAGCATTCTAGACCAACTGTCAGGCATGAAGATGACATACGGAGCCATCGAAGGTTCTGACCGGCTGCGCGATGCCATTGCCAGCCTCTACACCACCCAAAATCGTGAAAATGTGCTGACAACCCATGGCACAATTGGGGCCAACTCTCTGGTGCATCAAGCACTTGTTGCACGTGGCGATCATGTGATTTCGGTCATCCCCACCTACCAACAACATTACTCCATCCCTGAAAGCATCGGGGCAGATATCGAACTGCTGCATCTGCGCCCAGAGCAGGCCTTCTTACCAGATCTGGACAAACTGCGCAGCATGGTGCGCCCTGACACAAAACTGATCGCCATCAACAATCCCAACAACCCCACCGGCGCGCTGATGGATAAGGCTCTGCTGGAAGAGATAGTCGCAATCGCACGGTCAGTTGATGCGTGGCTGCTGTGTGACGAAGTCTACCGCGGCACAGATCAGGACGGCGATGGTATGACCGCAGCAGTCGCTGATCTGTATGAAAAAGGCATCAGCACTGCGGGCATGTCCAAAGCCTATTCTCTCGCGGGCCTGCGGGTCGGCTGGATCGCAGGCCCCAAAGACATGCTGCATGATGTGATGATCCATCGTGACTACAACACAATTTCCGTTGGTCAGATTGATGAACTCTTGGCGGCGATGGCTTTGGAAAACCGCGAAAAAATTCTTGCGCGCGCGCAGAGCATCACTCGCAAAAACCTTCAGATTGTTGAGGATTGGCTCGAAAACGAGCCTCTGATCAGCTGGGTCAAACCAAAATCGGGCACCACCGCGCTCTTGAAGTACAACCTGCCCATGACCTCCCGCGAGCTCTGCGTCACATTGCTCAAAGAAGAAGGTGTGATGCTCACCCCCGGCAGCGCAATGGACATGGAGGGCTGGCTGCGACTTGGCTACACCAATCCAACAGCTGATCTGGTTGCTGGCTTGGCCAAGTTTTCTGCCTTCCTCAAGCGCCACGCCATCTGACCTGCGCAGCAAAGGGCCCGCCTTGGGCCCTTTGCTCAACCGACTTTAACACAATCTGTCGATCAGCTTTTCCATCACATCCTGCCCACGCCGCAGCTGTTCTGCCGTGATGAATTCATTGGGTTGATGTGCCTGTGCGATATCTCCCGGCCCACAGACCACCGTGGAATACCCAGCACTCTGAAAATGGCCCGCCTCCGTCTGATAGGACACACAATGACCAGCATTGTCTCCTGTCAATTGACGCGCCAAACGTTCCGCCGGCCCCTCTTTTTCCGGCATCATCGCGGGAATCACCTCGATGCCACGCAAGTTGATGCTGACTTCAGGGTGCAGTGCCTGCATGTCACGCTCAACCTCAGCCGCAAAACATCCGTAGCGTTGCAGCCACTCCTCTGCCGTTTCAGGTGGCGTAAAGCGAATATCCGTCTCCATCACACAAGCGTCAGGGACAATATTCATGGCAACACCCCCATGAATGGTCCCTACCTGTAATGTGCTGTGCGGAGGCATGAAACCGGATGTCAAATCCGCATGTTCTGCACAACGCCGCATTTCTTCTTCATGCCATGCCGCAAGACGGGCTGCGGCGGAGATCGCAGAAACCCCCAAATGCGGCATGGAAGAGTGGGCCGCCTTTCCCTTGATGTCAGTTGTCACATCAATGCCCCCCTTATGGCCTGTCACAACACGCCAGTTGGTCGGCTCACCAACAATCACTCGGTCGGCAATGGGATACTGCGCCTGCAGTTCTGCAAGCAATGGAACAGTCCCGGTACAGCCAACTTCCTCATCAAAAGACAACGCCAACTGAATCGGCTTTTGCAGAGGCGCGGCAAGCATTTTAGGAACAGCCGCCAATACCAGAGCCAGAAACCCTTTCATGTCACATGTGCCACGCCCGTAGTAGCAGCCACCTCGTTCAGTCAAGGTCCAAGGATCACTATGCCAATCCTGTCCTGTCACCGGCACAACATCTGTATGTCCAGACAAAACAACGCCGCCGGGGACCAAGGGACCGATGTGTGCAACGAGGCCATGTTTCTGTCCGGTTGCATCGGGGAAGACATGTGCCTCAACCCCCAACTCTTCGAGATACTCGGCAACATAGACAATCAGGTCTGTATTGGACCGCTCAGAAACTGTCGCAAAGCCAACCAAGAGTTCCAGAATGCTCAACGTATTTTGGAGATCAGACATCAGTGGCTCCTGCTTTTAGATCATTGTAAATAGTGGCGCGGCTCACGCCTAAGAGGCGGCCAACATAAGCGGCTGCATTGCGTTCATTCAATGCGCCTGACACATCAAGCTCAGCTAAAAGCGCGCGACGCATACTACGGTCGAGCCGTTCGATTGAAACATCCCGTACGCGGCACCAGTCGCTAACAAAGATATTGAGCCGCTCATGCCAGTCATTGCGAAATACATCCCCTACATCCGATCCTGCGGCCTTGCTCGGAAGCAGTGCTTGCACAGCGCGCTGTAGAGACAGCAATCCAGACTGATCCGAATTCACACAAATCATATAAGCCGCACGCCCTTCCTCAGTACGCTGCACAATACTGATCGAACGTAAGATGGAGCCATCCCAGTGGATTTTCTCATATGGGCCAATCACCATATCCATAGCGCGGAAATCCACGTCCTGCACGTTTGAGGGATCTCCAGGAACACGACGTGAGTAAGGGTTCACAATATGGGCAATCGTGCCCGCTTCCAAATCATGCACCACAACCTCGACACTTTGACCAAACAAAGATCCAATTGCATCCGCAGTGGCACAGGCGTTGGCCCGCAAGGTTATCAGAGACAAGAAACTGTCCTTTCAACGCACGTCTGGCGACACGCCCAATTGACTCATATGTCTATTTTAGATATTTTAGTCCAAAACAGAGGTCAACGGTCAATCCCGCTGACAGAGCCGCCACAGAGACTTTCCAGTGATCGACCTTAACAAAGACCAAATTCAAGAGCTGTTCGACTTTTCGATTGCATCAGAGGCGATCCAAAACGCCTTTATCGCGTCCGCTCAAAACCACACACAGACCCCACCCATAGCGCAACTGGCATTTCCAGCCTCCCAAGGGGAATGCTGTGTCAAAACCGGGTTTATTGAGGGGACAGAAGGTTTTGTTGTGAAAGTCTCAACCGGCTTTTACCGCAATCCAGACAATGGCCTGCCCTCTTCAAATGGAATGAACCTTGTCTTTTGCGCCCAAACAGGCGCGCCTTTGGCGATACTTAGGGATGAAGGCTGGCTCACCGACATTCGCACCGGACTTGGCGGCGCACTTGCCACGAAGGCATTGGCAAAATCAGGCTTCGGCACCGTCCTGGTGATTGGAACAGGCTTGCAGGCCCGTCATCAAGCCCGGTGCTTGCAACAGCTGACCCCCGATCGGAGCCTCTCTTTTAAAATATGGGGAAGAGACACCGCCAAAGCTCATTCAACCGCTGAAGATCTTCGGAAACACGGAATTGATGCCGTGTCGGTCATAGATCTGGCTGAAGCCTGTGGCGCCGCTGAGGTCATTATCACATGCACGCCTTCAAGAAAGCCATTGATCACAAGCGACTGGATCGAGCCCGGCACCCATATCACGGCTCTTGGTGCGGATAGCCCCGGCAAACAGGAACTCTCCATCAACCTGATCACATCTGCGGAGCTTTTGATTTGTGACGCTTCCTCTCAATCTCTGCAATTGGGCGAGTTTCAACACCTCCCGCCAAACAGCCGCCCAATCTGCCTCGGTCACGTTCTAAACCAGGATCACCCCGGCCGCACAAATGATACTCAAATCACCATCGCGGACCTGACAGGACTGGCCGTACAGGATGCCGCCGTGTCCCTCGCGATCTTGCGCGCGGCCAATCTTCAAAACACATCTTTATGAGCCCCTCCATGTCCAAGCCTTCCGAACTAATCCTACGCTCCGCTGCCGCTTCCGTAACCACACACAAGCGCATCGCGCCGCTGATCAACAAAACACCAATCATCCCATCCCGACTGACACAGCCTGAGGGAACGCAACTGGTCTATAAAACGGAAAACTTCCAGTTTACCGGATCTTTCAAGCTGCGCGGTGCCACAGCCAAGCTCACCACGACTCCGACAGAGCGGCCCGTCATCACAGCCTCCTCCGGCAATCACGGCATCGCCTGCTCCTTTGCAGCGCAAAAAACCGGGCATAAATTGACGGTGGTCCTACCAGAAAATGTCGTGACACAAAAACGCGAAACCATCGAAAGCTATGGGACACGCGTGATCATCGCAGGCGCAGATTCTTCGCTCGCGGAAGTACATGCACGAAAGCTGGCCACGCAAGAAGGATACACCTATATTTCCCCATACAACGATCTTGGGGTCATCGCAGGTCAGGGCACCATCGGTCTCGAGTTGCTCGACCAACTCCCAAGGCTTGATAACATCTTTATCTCCATGGGCGGCGGGGGCCTCATTTCTGGTATTGGCGCGGTCTTGAAGGCCTTCTCGCCACATACACAGGTGATTGGCGTAAGCGCCTTAAACACCGCGGCCTTGGCTGCCTCCATCAATGCAGGTAAAATCGTCGAAACAGATCATTTCGATACGCTGGCCGATGGCGTTGCCGGCGGTGTGGATGAAGGGTCTGTGACTCTCCCCATGGCCACAGAGGTTATCGACGAAATCATTCACTGCGATGAAGCTCAAATCGCCGAGGCCCTGAAAGCACTCGCTTGGCAAGACAACATGCTTGTCGAAGGCGCCGCCGCACTTGCCCTAGCACCTTACCTGAACGCTCCAGAAAAGTACAAAAACCAAACAAGTGCCGTCCTCCTATGTGGTGCCAATTTTGATCAAGATCAGATTAAAAACACCCTGTAGATAGGACGTGCGCCCCTGCATGACGGATCTATCAAGCGCGCTTTCCGGCCTACCGGGAGTTTTTTATTGACAGAAACTCTTTGGTACTGCACCTAGGCCGCGATGGTTTCTGACAGGCAAATGCCTGAAAGAATGAAAAGGGAACACGGTGCGGTGCCTTTCAAACGCGCCAAATCCGTGACTGCCCCCGCAACTGTGAGCGGAGAGCGAGGCCAATACATGCCACTGGGTGCTTCCTGGGAAGGCTGGCCAAGCTACGACCCGCGAGTCAGGAGACCTGCCATTGCACTTTCACCAACCCAGGGCGGGGCGCTTTGGAAGGAGGCTTTATGGACCCACGTAAGTCACTTTACGCAATAGGCACCTTCGATCCACGTTTGGCTTTACGTTAGGGTCGTGGTGACAAACTTATCTGAACAAACCATTTTGATCTGTAGCCGCTGTTGCGGTGCTAGCGAAGCTCGCCACCTCAAAGCCGCGCTGACAGGCCATGTGCCAAGTGGAACAAAGTTTCGGGCGGTGGATTGCCTCGCTGGCTGCGATTTCCCTCCGGTGATTGGCCTTCAGGGCGCAGGCAAAGCCAGTTATTTGTTTGGCGCGATCAGCACCCCACAAGAAATCGCAGGATTTGCCGAGTTCTCATTGCAATATGCTGACAGCAAAACTGGATGGACCAGCAGCACAGAGCGGCCGGTAGCATTACAAGACAAGACCCTTGCCCGCCTCCCTGCCCTATTTATTGGGAGGTAAGACCTGATGTTGTTTCTCCACGTTGAAGGGCTGGAATGTTTTGCCCCAAATGGCAATGCGATGCTGCGCGATGTATGCTTTGATTTGCCGCAAGGCGCTGTGCTGGCCATCGCCGGACCAAATGGTGCAGGAAAGACAACGCTGCTCAATCTTCTTTCCGGTATGGCTGACATCACCCATGGAGATGTCAGGGTTGAGGGCCAAAGCCTGCGTAGCCTCAGCGCGCTCAACCGCGCCCGCAAAATAGCCACCGTTTCGCAGCAATCAGAACCCGACGGGCGGCTTATGTTGCGAGATTACGTAGCACTGGGACAAATGCCGATCTGGGGCGATTTTTCCAATGCCGAGCACACAGAGGCACTTGCCAGTATTTTGGATCTGACCGGCATCCACCATCTCGCGAACAAGCCGATGGGCCGTCTGTCCGGTGGTGAAAAGCAACGCGCCCATATTGCACGCGCCTTGGTACAGCGCCCCAAGCTTCTCTTTCTGGATGAACCGACCAATCACCTAGATCCAGATGCCAAAGGGCGCATGCTCTCCTTGGTGGCAGGATTAGGGATCACGGTGGTCACAATCTTACATGATCTGGTAATGATCCCGGAATTTGCCACCCATGTGGCTCTCATCAAAGACAGCCGGCTGACGGATTTCGGGACCGTTGAAAAGGTCCTAACCCCCGCAGCCGTACGCCAGACATTCGGCGTCGACTATCTGCTTTTACCCCATGAGGGACGGCAAATACCGGCGCTCGATATTCGTAAAACTGAAATAACCCGCTAAAGGAGCAACAAAATGAAAACTCTCTGGTCCACAGCAATTGTGCTGGGGCTGGCTGGCGCAGCTTCGGCTGAAATCAGCGTCGATAACTGCGGCGACACTCTCACCTTCGATAAATCCCCTGAACGTATCGTTGTGCATGACATGAACATGACCGATATGGCCTTTGCGCTGGGCCTGCAGGACAAGATCGTTGGTCTGACCGGCATCACCGGCTGGTACAAAACAAGCCCAGATTTTGACACGCAGCGTGGCGACATCCCCGAACTGGCCCCCAAATACCCAACTGTTGAAAATCTTGTGGCTGTGTCCCCGGAGATGTTCTTCGCGGGCTGGTATTACGGCATGAAACCCGGTGGTGACGTGACCCCAGATACGCTTGCACCATTTGGCATCAAGACCATGGTCCTCACCGAAAGCTGTGTCCATATGGACAAGGACCGTCCAGAAGCCACCATGGACCTGCTCTTTGATGATGTGACCCGTCTCGGCACCGTAATGGGCGTGTCTGAGAAAGCTGATGAATTGGTGTCTGGCTGGAAGGAGCAACTTGCTGCGATTGAAGCCAAAACCGCTGATCAGGCAAAGCCACGCGTATTCCTGCTTGATGGTCCAGCCGATGCACCATTCACCGCTGGGAAGTTCGCTATTCCTGATGCCATGATCGCCGCAGCGGGCGGAACAAATGTCACCCATGACATGGACACCAGCTGGGGCCGTTCCTCTTGGGAGGCTGTTGCCGCATCCAATCCTGAGTTCCTGATCCTGCTGGACTACTCCAATGGTGATGGCGCAGAGGGCACATTTAAATTCCTGCAGGAACATCCTGTGATGCAGCACACAGATGCTGTCAAAAATGGCCGCTGGATTGGTCTGCGCTACGAAGAGCTGACACCTGGACCCGCCAATATTGATGCCATCCAGAAAGTCGCGTCCGCGATGCATCCGGATCTGTTCTAATATGCGCCGAACCGGTCTGATACTGATCTTGGGGGTGGCCGTTCTGGCCGCCCTCATTCTTCTGTCCGTGCTTTATGGAACAACCTCTATCCCAGCTGCAGATGCATTGTCGGCAATTGCGACAGGGCTTGGCCTGAGCAGTGCAGACCCAACGCCAATGGGACGTATCGTCTTTGATCTGCGCTTCCCGCGCGCGCTATTTTCCGCCATCATCGGCGCGGGCTTGGGGATTGTGGGCGTTGTGTTGCAAACAACCACGCGCAATGATCTGGCGGATCCGTTCCTCTTTGGCCTCTCCTCCGGAGCCGCAGCAGGGGCGGTATTCGTGATTACGATCACGGGCGATGTGCTGGGGATCTGGACCTTGCCAATAGCCGCCTTCGTGGGGGGGATGATCGCCTCCGGCATCGTGCTGCTGCTGGTGCAACGTCTCCGTACCAGCGCTCCCGAAAAGCTCATATTGTCTGGCCTGGCTGTATCATTTCTATTCTCGGCAGTGACCAACTATCTGATTTTCTCAGGTGACAATCGTGCTGCGCATTCCGTCATTTTCTGGATGCTGGGAGGGCTTGGCCTGTCCCGCTGGGCGTCCTTACCACTGGTTCTCAGCGCTTTGCTTATGATCTTCTTCTATGCTTTCTATCGCCGCCGATGGTTTGACGCGTTGCTGGCCGGGGATTTGACCGCGACCAGTCTTGGTGTGCCGGTACACCGGCTGCGAGTGATGTCCTTCATGGTGTCGGCGCTCGCAACCGCTGCCTTTGTTTCAGTCGCAGGTGTCATTGGCTTTGTTGGCCTGATGGTACCCCATCTCGCCCGGGGTATCGTTGGACCGCTACACGGTTTACTGGTGCCCACCGCAGCTTTAGTCGGGGCGATTTTGCTGACCGCATCAGATATTCTGTCTCGACTTTTATTAGCGCCACAGGAGCTGCCCGTTGGTATCGTAACGACTTCTCTCGGAGCTGCATTTGTATTTGTTTTGCTATTAGGATCACGCCAACGATAGTTGAGAAGAAATTTCGGATCTCCCCCAAGCTGACGTGCTCCCCTTAGAGTCCTCACTTTGAGGTTAGCCTGTTCCCCAACTGAGGATACAGACGATGAAGAGAAGCCGATTTAGAGAAGAGC
>NZ_CYPW01000023.1:12210-23321 GCF_001458175.1 Shimia marina | reverse complement strand
CCCCCGAAGATGAAATTTTAGGCGAGGTTAGGGGGATGCGCCGTAAGGTCAAGCACGGCTTTGACTCATCCCCCAATAAGTTGCATCAGATTGCGAGGTATTCTGCGCGCAACTCTTCGTTCTCAAGCACCTCAGAGGCGGCACCATCAAATACGACAGAGCCTGTGTCCAGAATGACGGCGCGGTCTGCCAGTTCCAGCGCACGCACCGCGTTCTGTTCGACGATGATGGTGGTGATGCCCTGTTCCTTGATGATGCGCAGGGTCTTTTCGATCTCATCCACGATCACCGGTGCCAGACCCTCGTAAGGTTCATCCAGCAGGAGCACTTTGAGGTCGCGGGACAAAGCACGGGCGATGGCCAGCATCTGCTGTTCGCCGCCTGACAGCGTCACGCCTTCCTGCTTGCGACGCTCTCCCAGACGCGGGAAGAGTTCATAGAGGCGTTCAATCGACCAGCCGATGGGCGGGGCGATCTGCGCCAGCTGAATGTTCTCTTCGACGGTCAGACCGGGAATGATGGAGCGGTCTTCGGGCACAAGACCAATGCCAGCGGCGGCGGCCTCATAGCTTTTCATCAGGTGCAGGGGCTTGTGATCCAGCCAGATCTCCCCGTGGGTGACCTGTGGGTTGTCCATGCGGGCAATGGAGCGCAGGGTTGAGGTTTTGCCCGCCCCGTTGCGGCCCAGAAGCGCGAGGATCTCGCCCTCGTGCACATTGAAGCTGATGTTTTGCACGATGTAGCTCTCACCATAGTAGCTCTCCATGTTCCACACAGAAAGATAGGCGGGGGCGGTTTCGGCCAGATTGTGGCCTTTGGAAAAGTCGGGTTTGACGTTCATGGTTCTGGTCTCCCCGTCCCGGGCCTGACCCGGGACCTCTTGTTGCTGTCGCGAGGCCCCGGAACAGGTCCGGGGCACGTCGATGTGCCTTATGCGGTTTCACCAAGATACGCTTCGCGCACTTTGGGGTGGCCTTTGATGTTTTCCGGATCGTCCTCCACCAGCGGCGTGCCCTGTGCCAGCACGGTGATGCGCTGCGCGAGGGAGAACACCACATGCATATCGTGTTCAATGATGGCGATGGTGATATCACGCTCATCTGAGATCTGCTTGAGGAGGTCGATGGTGTTGTTGGTGTCAGCCCGTGCCATGCCGGCGGTGGGTTCATCCAACAGCAACAGGCGTGGCTCTTGTGCCAGACACATGCCAATTTCCAGACGCCGCTTGTCGCCGCGCGACATGGAGGCTGCATGCATATGGCGTTTGTCGGCCATATTCATGTCCTCAAGCATGCTTTCAGCGCGTTCCACCACGTCTTTCTCACTGAACATATTGGCAATGGCCTGCAGCGAAAACGCCCCATCCCGTTTGGCAAAACAGGGGATCATCATGTTTTCCATCACCGAAAGATCACCAAAGATCTCTGGGGTCTGGAACACGCGGGAGATGCCCATCTGATTGATCTCATGGGGGGTGCGGCCCAGGACGGACTGGCCGTCAAACATGACGGAGCCGGTATCTGGAATAAGCTTGCCCACAAGGCAGTTCAGCAGGGTGGATTTCCCGGCCCCGTTGGGGCCGATGATCGCATGTACGCTGTTTTCTTTCACCGAGAGGTTCACGTCTGACAGAGCCTGAAGGCCACCAAACCGCTTACCTACGTCTTTGACTTCGAGAATTCCCATCTGTCCGTCTCCTTATTCTGCGGGTTCCGTGGAGGCCTTGGGGCCGTCTTCGTCATTGGCTTTCTTGCCACGCAGCGCACGTGCGATGCGTTGGCCACCTTCTACCAGACCACCGGGCAGGTAGATCACGACAAGCATGAAGAGGATGCCAAGTGTCAGGTGCCAGCCTTTGCCGATGAAGGGATAGATGATGGTGACAAGCAGGTCTTCGAGCCCATCGGGCAGGAAGGCGAACCATTCATGCAAAACGTCCTTGTTGATCTTGGACAGGATGTTTTCCATGTATTTGATCGCGCCTGCGCCCAGCACCGGGCCAATCAATGTACCAACACCGCCCAGGATGGTCATCAGAACCACCTCACCAGAGGCTGTCCAGAACATACGCTCCGGGCCCACCTGTGTGTCCATCGCCACCATCAAGCCACCGGCGAGGCCGGCATACATGCCGGAGATCACGAAGGCTGCCAGCGTGTGAGGGCGTGGGTTCAGACCGGTGTAGGACATGCGGGTCTGGTTGGATTTGATCGCGCGCAGCATCATGCCGAAAGGCGAGCGGAAGATGCGGATTGCCAGATAGAAGCTCGCCAGCATTGCAATGGCTGCGATGTAGTAGCCTGCGTTGAAGGTGAAGAGCCAATCGCCGATGTTCAGTTCAAAGCTGGCGCGCATGTCCATGCCAAAGAGGTTGGCCCGGCCAATTTCGCCCTCTTCCAGATTGGAGAACAGGGGGCTGTCGGAGGATTTGATCTGCAATCCGGTTTCGCCGCCGGTGATGGGTGTCAGCACCGAATAGGCCAGAGCGTAAGACATCTGTGCAAAGGCAAGTGTCAGGATCGAGAAGTAGATGCCTGAGCGGCGCAGGGTGATGAAGCCCACGGCCAGTGCGAAGATGCCCGCCACGATGATGGCCATGAAGATGGCTGGTATCACATTGAGCGAGATCAGCTTCATCATCCAGATCGCGCCATAAGAGCCGATACCCAGGAAGGCGGCGTGACCAAAGCTGAGGTAGCCGGTCAGGCCAAAGAGGATGTTAAAGCCGATGGCAAAGATGCCAAAGATCACAAAGCGCTGCATCAGGTCGGGGTAGCCCGCGTTGAATTGCGCCATGCCCGAGCTTTCAGGGAAGGGGTTGAGGATGAAGGGGGCCAGGAGAGTCAGCCCGGCAACGACCAGCAGGAGCTGGAAATCTTTCTTTTCGAGACCGAGCATGAGTTAGTCCTCCATGACGCCCTTGCGGCCCATAAGGCCCCGAGGACGGGTCAGCAGAATAAGGATGGCAACGAGGTAGATGATGATCTGGTTCAGACCCGGAAGGATCGCCAGAACCTCACGCATGGAGGCAAAGCTTTCCAGAATGCCCAGCATGAAGCCTGCGAGTACGGCGCCGGGCAGGGAGCCCATGCCGCCCACAACCACCACAACGAAGCTGAGGACGAGGAAGTCCATGCCCATGTGATAATTTGGTGAGTTGATGGGCGTGTACATCACCCCCGCTAGCCCTGCGACGGCAGCTGCCAGACCAAACATGATGGTGAAGCGTCGGTCGATGTTGATGCCCAGCAGGCCAACAGTTTCGCGATCTGCCATGCCCGCGCGCACAACCATGCCAAAGGTGGTGTATTGCAGGAAGGCAAAGACAGCGCCGATGATCACTGCGGCAAACACAAAGTAGATGATGCGCCAGTAGGGGTAGATGATCAGGTTGGGATCAAACCCAAGTGCTGCGCCAAAATCAAAAGACCCTGTGAAAGCCTGTGGGGCCGGGGTTGGGATCGGGTTGGCACCGTAGAAGTATTTGATCACCTCCTGCAGCACGATCGCCAGACCAAAGGTCACAAGGATCTGGTCGGCATGCGGGCGCGTGTAGAAGTGTTTGATCAGGCCACGCTCCATGATGTAGCCCACCGCCATCATCACAGGGACGGCAAAGAGGATCGACAGCGGGACGGCCCAGTCGATGATGGCATCCCCTGTGGCAACGCCAAAAATGTCGTGCACATAGGGCACTTCGACTTTGGCAGGATTGCCGAGAAAGTCGGTTTTTGTCTCATCGATGATGGTGTGTGACAGGGTGAGAATGCGGCTGAGTGTGACAGCGCAGAAGGCACCGATCATGAACAGCGCCCCATGCGCGAAGTTCACAACACCCAAGGTGCCAAAGATCAAGGTCAGTCCAAGGGCGATCAACGCATAGGCGGATCCCTTGTCCAGTCCGTTCAGAATTTGAAGGATAATTGCTTCCATCGGTCCGTCCCTATGGTTGTCCGAAGACGCCGGATAGGCGTAAGGGGGCGGGCATTTCTGCCCACCCGAATGACTTGCAAGTCAGAGACTTACGCGCCGTTGTTGCAGGAACCGAGGGTGGCTTCTGCGCCGCCCATCTGTGGGTGATCAGGTGCGTAGGTCACCTGTTCAACCGGGGTCACTTCGACGATTTCCAGAAGGTCGAACTCGGACGTTGGGTTCTCTTTACCCTTCACGACCAGCACGTCTTTGAAGCACTGGTGATCGGCGCCACGGTAAAGTGTCTTACCGTTGCCCAGACCGTCGAACTCAAAGTCTTCCAGAGCTTCCGCAACCGCACATGGGGCAAAGGAGCCTGCGCGCTCACAGGCATCTGCATAGAGCAGGGTCTGCACATAGGTGGTATGCGCCGCCTGAGAGGGTGGGAAGCCATATTTGGTGCCGAAGGATTTCACGAAGGCTTTGGAGCCTTCATCGGTCAGGGACCAATGCCAGTTGGCGGAGCCAAAGATGCCCTTCACGTTTGCGCCTGCGCCCTTCGCCATCAGGCGAGAGTAGAGCGGAACGATGATCTGGAAGTCTTTGCCGTTCACCTGCTTGTCACGCAGGCCAAACTGTACTGCGTTGGTCAGCGAGTTCACCATGTTGCCGCCGTAGTGGTTCAAAACCAGTGTGTCGGCACCGGATTGCAGAACTGGCGCGATGTAGGAGGAGAAGTCTGTCTGTGTGAGTGGTGTTTTCACCGTGGCGACGGTTTCCCAACCCATGGCTTCAGTAGAAGCTTTCACCGCTTCTTCGGTGGTGTAGCCCCAGTTGTAGTCTGCTGTCAGGTGATAGGCTTTACGATCTTTGCCGTAAGCATTGGCCAGAACAGGCGCGAGCGCGGCACCGGACATGTAGGAGTTGAAGAAGTGACGGAAACCGTTGGCCTTGCGGTCCTTGCCGGTGGTGTCGTTGGAGTGGGTCAGACCCGCCATGAAGATCACGCCTGCCTCCTGGCAGAGCGCCTGAACCGCCACGGCCACGCCGGAGGACGACCCGCCGGTGATCATGATCGCGCCATCTTTTTCAATCATGGATTTTGCGGAGGCGCGTGCGGCGTCAGACTTGGTCTGTGTGTCGCCGGTGACGAATTCGACCTTCTTGCCCAGGATGCCGTTGCCCTGCAGCGCTTTGGAGCTGAAGGTGTTCATCATGCCGCCGTCGCCGCCGCCATTGAGGTGTTCTACGGCAAGCTGGTAGGCGCGCAGCTCGTCGGCGCCTTCGTCTGCATAAGGGCCGGTTTGTGGTACGTTGAAGCCCAATGTCACGGTGCCGCCGGTTGGTTCATTGGTGAACGCATGCGCGGACTGAGCCGTGAAAATCGTTGGCAGAGCCAGACCTGCACCTGTGACGGCACTGGTCTTGAGCAAGCCACGACGTGTGAAGTTGCTTTTGGACATATAATCCTCCCGTTATGTCAATTGTGGGTTGGGGCTCCTCTTCCCCGCACCACAGGCACATTTGTGCTCAATCAGTATCGCGAGTTGATCGAAAATTTCGCAACAACTGCTTTCAAAGACAGTATTTTTTTGTAAAGTAATTCGCGTCACGCTGCGGCAATTTGTAAATTTTTTATTCTGCGCTGCGGAAAGTGATTGATTGGGAGGGAAAAGATTATGGCGCAGCAATCCCTTGCGGGCAGTCGTATCCGGGAGCGGCGGGTGATGGCCGGCATGCGTCAGGCGGAACTGGCGCGACGTGTAGGTATTTCGGGCAGCTACCTCAACCTGATTGAACACAATCGGCGCAGAATCGGCGGCAAACTGATGGTGGACATCGCCAATGCGCTGGAGGTGGAGCCGTCTCTGCTCTCAGAGGGGGCGGAGGCCGCCTTGCTAAGCGCATTGCGGGAAGCGGCGGCAGTGGCCACACAGGCCATGCCGGAGATTGAGCGCGCCGATGAATTTGCCGGGAGGTTTCCGGGCTGGGCCAGCCTGATTGCGCAGTTGCACAGCAGGCAGCGCAGTCTTGAGCATACGGTGGCCACTTTGACAGATCGCCTGACACATGACCCGCATCTGGCCACATCCATGCATGAAATGCTCAGTATCATCACCGCCATCCGCTCCATGGCGGGTATTCTGGCAGATACAAAGGAAATTGAGCCGGAGTGGCGCAATCGGTTTCACCGCAACCTGAATGAAGAGAGTTTGCGTCTGGCAGACGGGGCGCAAAAACTGGTGGCCTATCTGGATGCCGCAGGTGAAGGTGACACTGGGATGGTGCTGCCGATTGAGGAGGTCGAAGCCCTTGTGGCTGCGCATGGCTTCCAGTTTGATCACCTGGCTGAAATGAGCGCTGCGCAATTGCGTGATTTTATTGCGGCGCAGTCGCTGCTCACCACGGAAGACGCGCGCGCTATGGCTTTTGTCGTGTTGGATCGTCTGCGTCAGGATGCGCGGCTTTTGCCTTTTGATACCGTTCAGCGCCACCTGACCGACGGACCGGTGGATCCGGTGGCGCTTGCAAATGCCTGTGCCGCGCCCTTCGGGGCGGTGTTGCGTCGCTTGGCAACCCTGTCTGATGTGCTGTTGCCACGGCCTTTGGGATTGGTGATGTGTGACGGGGCAGGCAGCATGATGTTGCGCAAATCTGTGGATGGGTTTGGCATTCCCAGGTTTGCTGGTGCGGATCCGACCTGGCCCCTGTTTCAGGCCCTGTCACGCCCCACGCAACCTTTGCATCAAACAATCACTGTCACCGAGCGCGGGGCCCTTCACTTTGAATGCTACGCTGTCGCAGAGGTGGTGGGAGAGGTTCAGATCAATGTGACGCCGCTCTATCACAGTTTCATGCTGATCGTGCCGCAAGACTGATGTGGGACAATGTGGCCGTTGTCAGAGTTTTTGAAGATCATGTGGGTGTCAGTTTGTCATTGGTTGCAGTTTGGCAGGAAAACCGCTTGGCTTTTGGCACTTGCACGCTAAGAATGTGACACCGCTTGTGGACTTTCGGGGAGGGGAGCTGCATGGGCAGAAGTGTTCTTGTCATCGAAGATGAGCCCAACATCATTGAAGCCATCAGTTTCATCCTGTCACGGGACGGGTGGTCTGTGGCCACGCATTCCAATGGGCATGATGCCTTTGGCGTTGTGCAGGACACTATGCCGGATCTCGTGATTTTGGATGTGATGCTGCCGGGTAAGACTGGCTATGACATTCTGCGCGAAATCCGTGGGGCTGAGGGCACGCAGGCTTTGCCAGTGCTGATGCTGACCGCCAAAGGGCAGGTCAAGGACCGCGAAATTGCGGAGCGGGCGGGTGCCAGCCGGTTTATGACAAAGCCATTTTCCAATGCAGAGGTGCTTGACGCTGTGCGTGAGCTTGTCGCGGGGTGAGCCCGCGGCACAACAGCCCTTTTTTGGAGCGGCAAAGCTATCGCAGGCGGCGTTTGATTGACACCATACGGTTCCTGCCAGTGATTGGGGCCATTCTCTGGTCGGTCCCTCTTTTGTGGCCGACGCAGGAGGAGGCGGAGGCCTCTGCTGTGAAGGCAATTTCTTCATCTGATGCGATCATCTACATCTTTCTGGTTTGGTTCGGGCTGGTGGTGTTTGGCGCGTGGTGCGCCTATCGCATGAAGCAGAGCAATGCTCTTGAGGAGGATAAGGGCCGCTGATGGGCGCGTTAAATGTCCTTGTTGGCGTCTGCCTTATCTATGTCGCCTTCCTTTTTTTTGTGGCTTTTGCGGCAGAACGTGCGGCCATTCGTGGGCGCGGTGGCTGGTTGCGCAATCCCCTCATCTACACCTTGTCTCTGTCGATCTATTGTACCGCTTGGACGTTTTATGGCGCGGTGGGGTATGCGGCGCGCTCAGGGCTTGAATACCTGACGATCTACATTGGTCCGACGCTGGTTGTTGTGGGCTGGTGGTGGGTGCTGCGCAAGCTCGTGCGGATCGGACGCACACAGCGGATCACCTCTATTGCAGACCTGATTTCCTCCAGATACGGGAAATCCAATACTTTGGCGGTTGGGGTGACCATTCTTGCCGTGGTGGGCACAACGCCCTATATCGCGCTTCAGCTTCAATCAGTTACAGTGAGTTTCGACGTTTTTTCAGAGTCTTATGGAGAAACGTTGACGCGCTCCGGGCAGGATAGCAACGCCCTTTGGGTGGCCTGTGGTCTGGCGCTTTTCACCATTGTGTTTGGCACGCGGAACCTGGATGCCAATGAACGCCATCATGGCGTGGTCATGGCCATTGCCGTCGAGGCGATTGTGAAGCTGTTTGCGCTTTTGGCCGTGGGGGTTTTTGTGGTCTGGGGCGTTGCAGATGGGCTCGGCGATATCTACGCGCGGATTGATGCCAGCGAAATTGGGCAGTGGCAGATGCGGGGGGATCGCTGGGCCACGCTGATTTTCCTCTCAGGAGCGGCCTTTCTGTGCCTGCCGCGCATGTTCCAGGTCATGGTGATCGAGAATGAAGAAGAGGACCATTTGCGCACGGCAAGCTGGGCCTTTCCGCTGTATTTGATGGTGATGAGCCTGTTTGTGGTGCCCATCGCCGTGGTTGGCCTTGGCACGCTGCCAGCGGGCAGTGATCCGGATTTCTTTGTTCTGACCGTGCCCTTGGCACAGGGCAATGAAACCCTCGCGATGTTGTCTTTTCTGGGCGGATTTTCCAGCGCCACCTCTATGGTGATTGTGGCGGCTTTGGCGCTGTCGACCATGGTGTCGAACCATATTGTCATGCCGATCTGGCTCAGTACACAGAGCGGGGGCGCTTCGGTTTCGGGTGATGTGCGCCATGTGGTTCTGCTGGCGCGGCGCATTTCCATCGGCGGCGTTGTCTTTCTGGGATACCTGTATTTTCGGCTGTCAGGCGGCGGCACGTCGCTGGCCTCGATTGGCCTGATCTCTTTTGCCGGGGTTGCACAGTTCCTGCCGGTGTTGCTGGGGGGGATTTTCTGGCGTGGGGCCACGCGGACGGGGGCTTTGGTCGGTTTGACAGTGGGCTTTGTGATCTGGGCCTATACGCTGCTGCTGCCCAGTTTTGGGACGGGCACGTTGATTGGCGAAGACGTTCTGATCGAAGGGCCGTTTGGCTGGGGCTGGCTGCGGCCGGAGGCGTTTTTTGGTATCACGGGCATGGATCCGCTGGTGCATGCGATCTTCTGGTCGATCCTGCTCAATACGGTCAGTTTCTTCATTGCCTCTCTTGTGGGGTTCCCGTCGCCGCTGGAGCGGTTGCAGGGCGCGCAGTTTGTGAATGTCTATGAGCACAGCACCACGCCACAGAGCTGGAGCGGGAATCTGGCGCAGAGCGAGGATTTGATGGTCATGGCGCAGCGGATCATGGGCGCGCGGGTGGCGCAGGGTCTGTTTGAGCGGGAAGCCAAGAGACAGGGTGTCAGCGGGCTGTTGCCTGAGCCGTCTCCTGATTTTCTTCAGGTGCTGGAGCGGGAGCTTGCGGGGTCTGTTGGGGCGGCCACGGCCCATGCCATGATTGGGCAGATTGTTGGTGGGGCCTCTGTGTCGGTGGAAGACCTGATGGCGGTGGCGGATGAGACCGCGCAGATGATGGAGTATTCTTCGCGGCTTGAAGCCAAATCTGAGGAGCAGGCGCGCACGGCCCGGCAGTTGCGGCAGGCCAATGAAAAGCTGACCCAGATTTCGGAGCAGAAAGACTCCTTCCTCAGTCAGGTCAGCCATGAATTGCGCACGCCGATGACGTCGATCCGGGCTTTCTCTGAAATTCTGCGCGACAGTGATCGCCTGAGTGAGGCAGAAAAGGTCAAATACAGCTCCATCATACATGATGAGGCGATCCGACTGACCCGGTTGCTGGATGACCTGCTGGATCTGAGCGTGCTGGAGAACGGACAGGTCAGCCTGAATGAGCAGACTGGCGTTTTGGCCGAGGTGTTGGATCACGCGCTGGCCAGCGCATTGACCGGCAATACGCAGGTGAGCCTTCAGATCAAGCGCGATAAAGCGCGCGAGCGGGTGACACTCAATACGGATCTTGACCGTCTCAGCCAGGTTTTCATCAATCTGATTGGCAATGCACAGAAATATTGCGATGCGGAGCTGCCTGCGTTGCGCATTGATGTGCGGCGGGACTCTGAAAAACTGGTGGTCGATTTCATCGACAATGGCAGTGGGATTTCCAAGGCAGATCAGGCCGTGATTTTTGAGAAGTTTTCTCGCACGGGAGAGTTACGCGTCAGCGGAGCAGGGCTTGGATTGGCGATTTGTCGGGAGATCATGACCCGGCTGGACGGCACGGTGGATTATCTGCCGGGGCAGGGCGGCGCGGCCTTCCGGGTGGTGTTGCCAATCCAGATGGCCATGGCTGCACAATAGTCGGAAATCATGCGGCTTTTAGCGGTTATGTAGAGGGCCTGTTAACCTTATTCGGGCACATCTGTCACCAAGGGACTGAAAAACAGGGCTGTAAAAGGCATGGGTGACACCAAAGGCAATTCCATTCTGAGACGCAAGGCGGTTGATGGCAGCACCGAGCATCAGGCTCGTGCGATGACGCCAAGCAAGGCCATGCGATTAGGCATGGCTTTGGCCGCTGAAAAGGGGCTGGGGCTGGCGTTGGATGTGACCAAAGTGTCTCACACCACGCTGCCGCATCGAGCGTTGCAGGCCACCTTGGATGAGACCTCTCTGCTTGCCATTCTGGAAGGTCAGAACGGCGAGCCGGGGGCCTTGGCGGTGGATATGCAGGTTCTGGCCGGTCTGGTGGAGCATCAGACTCTTGGGCAGGTCGTGGAAAAACCGATCACAGAGCGGGTGCCGACCCGTGTGGATGCCGCACTGATCACGCCCTTTATGGAAGACGCGCTGATGCGATATGTGCGCATGGTGGGTGAAGAGGGTGAGCCGCCCAAATGGCTGCAGCATTATAAATTTGGCGCGATGATCATGGACACGCGCACCCTGTCGCTGGCGATGACGGCGCAGGATTATCATATGTTTGTGCTGGATGTGTCGCTGGATCGCGGCAAGAAGGCCGGAACCATGGCGCTGATCTTTCCGGACATTGAAGTTTACATGGCGGAGCCTGAGGAAGATGACGCCACCGATATTGAGAAGTTCCAAGGCAATGTGAAGCAGGCGACGACCACGCTGAACGCTGTGATTGGAAAAGTGAAAATGCCCATCGCGGCCATTCAGGGGCTG
>NZ_CYPW01000023.1:0-12123 GCF_001458175.1 Shimia marina | reverse complement strand
GGATGGAATGCGAGCGGTCTGTGTGCCGGGGCTCGTCAGTTTTGCAGCTCCGGCCGCGGAGGCCGAAGCGCCCGCCATGCCGGATATGGGCGCGCCTGAGGTGCCGGCGATTGGCGGCATGGACCTTGGAGCTATGGATATGGGCGGCATGGATGCCGAGATGCCTGCCATGGGTGGTTTGCCGGATATGGATGGCGGTTTGCCTGACATGGGCGGTGGCTTGCCTGATCTGGGTGGCGATCTGCCAGATCTGGGCGGAGATTTGCCGGATATGGGGGGCGATCTGCCTGAGATGGCGCCAATGGGCGATCTGGGTATCGGGCTTGATGCGGATGGCGGTGAAGATTTCACAGGGCTGGATGATCTGGACGATTTGATCCAACTGGGGTCGGATGACATTGGCGATCCGATGGCGTTGGCTGATATTGAAATGACAGGATCATAGGCGCAGGCCGAGCGGTTATGTCGCGGCGCGTCTGAGCGAGGGTGCTTTAAGCGCCGCTATGCTGCGGCTAGGGTGCAGCCATGTTGACCCTTGATCACGCTCACGTGCGCGTTCTAGCGCCGGTTGCTGAACTGTATTACTTTGATCAGCAGCACACTGTTCTTCAGCACGATATGACGGCTTTGTTGGCTTGGAACGCGATCATGCAGCAGCCGCAGCCGTTCCTAAACCTGGCCTTCAAAATACGTGACACGGTGTCATCGCTTTTTGGCGTGAAACGGATTGGCGGGTTCAGTGGCCGTGCGGCGCAATCCGTGCAGGTGGGGGACCATCTGGATTTCTTTCTGGTGGAATATGTGGATGACACATGTCTGGTGCTGACCGAGCGGGACCGACATCTGGATGTGATGACCTGCATTTCTGTTCAGGGGCGCACTCTGACGGTGACGTCTTCGGTCTGTGTCCACAACTGGTTTGGCCGGGCCTACATGGTGCCGGTTGGCATTGCCCATAGGTGGATTGTGCGAGGCATGTTCAAGCGTTTGTCACGACATGGCTAGGCGCGCGCAGATCCTGGAGCGGTTTTCCAACCATTTATATGCGCCGTGTTGGCGCGCCGATTACCTCTCAAACCAGCCGGTCCTCAGCGCATGCGCCCAATCGTGACGCCCATTTTGGACGGCATAGGCGCTTGCGGCATCGGAGGCATAGGGAATGGAGCGGAAGGTGGTGATCCACTCGCCGTTTTGTTTTTCAACGATCGCGTAGGAGGCGTTGGGCGTGCCGGTCTGCATATGATGGGGCGCGGGTGCGATGTCGTCATAGGCCGGGCATCCGACGCTGCCGGGGTTTAAGATGGTGCGCCCATCAGGCAGGCGCAGCACGCGGGGAATATGGGTGTGGCCGCAGAGAATGAGGCTTGCGGAAATGTCCTCTGCCTCCTTGAGGACCTCAGCGAGTTTTGCAGCGCGCACTGTGCCCGTATCCTCGACGCGCTCAAGCCAATAGGTGGTGTCTGAGCTTGGGGTGCCATGACACAGGAACACCTCCTCAAAGACAGTGCGCGTGGCGGGCAGGGCCTTGATCCACTGGAGATGCTGCGGAGACAGTTGATCAAAGGCGGCTCTATCCGACAGGCCCATCTCCTCTGGGGGCTGTTCGATTAGAATGCGGTCGTGGTTGCCTCTGATGGAGAGAAAATCCTGCGCCATCAGCATGTCAGCCGTGTCACGCGCTTGTAGCGGGCCGCTGAAAAAATCCCCCAGATTTACCGCCTCAGAGACGCATTGCGACTGCATGTCTTGCAGGACAGCTTGCAGGGCAAGCGCGTTGCCATGGATGTCGGCGAGAACTGCGAACTTCATGAGGGTGTCCCTCTCTGAGGTGGTCTTTGACGGGGGAGAAAGCCCCAAGACCTGTTGGGGCTTTCAGGGGTTGCCCCGAGAGGTCAGTTGCCCGATTTCAGGCTTTGCAGATGGGGCGCGAGGCCGGAGATGTCATATCCTCCCTGCGCGGCGGCATTGATGATTTCTGTCGGTTCCATCTCTGTGGCGTGGGCCAGAGCCCAGCAGATTGTGGAGCGGGTGCCGGAGCGGCAGTAGGCCAGCACTTTGCCGTCACAGGCTGCGATGCTGTCCCGCTGAAGGGTCTGACGGTCCGGAGTCATGGTTTCCATGGTCAGAGGGTTGACCACATATCGCAGGCCAGCGGCCTCGGCAGCGGCGCGCATGGTTTCGCTGTGCTGGTCGGGGCCAACTTCGCCATCGGGGCGGTTGTTGATGACGAGGCCAAAGCCAGCTTCGGCGAGGGCGGTGAAATCCGCCGCGTCAATTTGAGGCGCGGCGAAGAAGCGGTCGGTGATCTGACGAATATCCATGACGATTGATTACTCGGCAGGAACCGCTCTGTCTAGCTGTGCGCGCGCCATTGGAGCGAGCGCCATGCCGCTCAACATGGCGGCGAAGAACACCCAATGGGGCCAGCCGCCATAGCTGAGGGAGGCCACGGATGGGCCGGGGCAGAGGCCTGCCAGCCCCCAGCCAGCGCCAAAGAGCACAGAGCCAAGCACAAGGTTGCGTCCGATTTTGGGTTCTGGCGGCGTAGGAAAGCTGCCGCCAACCATGGGGCTGCGCCCTTTGGTGACGCGCCATGCGACCGCCATAGGCAGGATTGCACCGCCCATCACGAAAGCCAGCGTCGGGTCCCAGTTGCCAAAGACGTCCAGCCAGCCCTGCACTTTGGTGGTGTCGGTCATGCCGGAAATGAAGAGGCCAGCGCCAAACAGGCCGCCTGCGACAAAGGCGAGGATCATACGCTGCATCAGATCACTCCCAGAATATGGCGGAAAAGCACAACCGTGAGACCGCCAGCCATGATGTAGAAGACCGTGGCCACCATGCCCCGCAAAGACAGGCGCGAGATGCCACAGACGCCGTGACCGGATGTGCAGCCATTGGCGATACGCGTGCCGACGCCCACCAGCAGACCCGCAGCAATCAGCACAGCCAGATTGCCGGAGGCATGGGTGTCCACCTCGCCAAACAGTGGGTAGATGAGAATGGGCAAAAGAAAGACACCCAGCAGAAAGGCGATGCGTTCACCGAGATTGCCTTTGCCGGAGCCATCCACCAGCCCACCGATGATGCCGCTGGCCCCCATAATGCGGCCGTTGCCCAATAGGAAGACGGCGCCGCCGAGGCCGATAAGAAGTCCGCCGCCCAGCCCGAAGAGCCAGTCGGAGGGAATAGAACTCAACATGGTCTATGTCCTTTGTGTTCGCGCTTTAACAGGTGTCAGATTTTGTTGACCGGCACCTTGAGGAAAACATCTCCGTCTTCGTCGGGCTCCGGCATCTGTCCGGCGCGCATATTAACCTGAAGCGAGGGGATGATCAGCTTGGGCATGTTCAATGTCGCGTCGCGGGCGTCGCGCATTTCCACAAAGCTGTCTTTGTCTGCGCCTGCACCCACATGGATATTGGCGGCTTTTTGTTCGGCCACGGTGGTTTCCCATGCGTAGTCGTCGCGCCCCGGCGCCTTGTAGTCATGGCCCACAAAAATGCGGGTTTCGTCGGGCAGAGACAGGATTTTCTGGATGGAGGCAAAGAGCGTTTCAGAGGAGCCCCCGGGAAAATCGCAGCGTGCGGTGCCAAAATCGGGCATAAACAGCGTGTCTCCGACAAAGGCCGCATCCCCAATCACATAGGTCATGCACGCAGGCGTATGGCCAGGTGTGTGCAGCACGTCGCCGCGCAGCTGACCGATCATGAAGCTGTCGCCCTCTTCAAACAGTTTGTCGAATTGGCTCCCGTCGCGCTGAAATTCGGTGCCTTCATTGAAGACTTTGCCAAAGGTATCCTGCACGATGGTGATATTCTTGCCGATGCCAATCTTGCCGCCAACCTGTTCCTGAATGTAGGGCGCTGCGGAGAGGTGATCTGCGTGGACATGACTTTCCAGAATCCATTCCACGGTCAAGGCGTTGTCTTTGACAAAAGCAATCACCGCATCTGCGGATTTGGTATCGGTGCGCCCGGAGCTGTAGTCAAAATCCAGCACGCTGTCGATGATCGCACAGGAGGCCCCTTGAGGGTCTTTCACGACAAAAGAGATTGTGTTTGTCGCATCGTCAAAAAATGCTGTTACGTCTGGCTGCATAGCGATTCCTCTATTTGAGAAAGACATATATTAAATTTCGCATGTGTTTCAAGCACGGGCGCTGCATTTGAGTTTTCCTAAGCTTAAACGCGCTGCAAAACAGGGCGATTGATGTGAATCAAGGCGCCTTTTTGCCTGAGCTGTCAAGTTATCTGCGTCAAAGACCATGAGTGGCTTGACGGATAAATACGGGTTCAGGAGGCTTTTTATGAAGGATCATGCCCCTCGCAAAGCGGCGCTGTTGAAGCGCCTGTCTGAGTTGGATCGCAGATTGCATGCGATCGAAGCGGAATTGGACGCGCCACATTCCAAAGATTGGGACGAGGCCGCTGTGGAGCATGAAGGGGATGAGGTTCTTGAAGGCCTTGGGCAAAGCGGACAGGAAGAAATCCGCCGGATCCAAGCAGCCCTGCAACGACTGAGGGACGGAGACTACGGGGATTGCGTGAAATGCGGCGAGGAGATCGCAGAAGCGCGGCTGAATGTGCTGCCTGACGCGCCATTGTGCAGTGCATGTGCAGGGGGACTGGCGCGCTAAGGGACGTAACCAAAGACATTTTTCGGGAGGAAATTTGAAATGACTTTGACTGAACTGTTGACCCATGCGCAGGGGCTTGAAACGCAGTTGCGGAGCTCGGGCGCGAATGACCGCTATGAGCTTCATCAGCAACTGCACCGCACCTTGGTGAAAATTGAACATCAGGGAGGGCATGTGCCCGCTCGGTTGAAGCGGCTGGATCTGGATTTGCTGGACGAGGAAATCGAGGACAGCTTCGATAATATGCCAGTGTGACAGCCGGCCCAGCGAATTCAGCAATATCAAGACGAAGCGCCGTTACCTTGGATCAGAAACCTCAGGCTTGCACCGTTGGCGCAGGCCGCTAAACTCTGTTTTCACAAAGGCTTGCGCCAAGATGAAGACCAGGGTTGAGGCATGTCGCAGTTGTTGAACTATACGGTGGAAGGCGGGGTTGCGATCCTGTCGATGAACAACCCGCCGTCAAACGCTCTCACAGCCCCGCTGCGGGCGGAGATATTGGCTGCGCTCACCGATGCGTTGGATGATAAGATGGTGGGGGCGGTTGTTCTGCGCGGAGTTGGTGAGACCTTCTCTGGGGGGCGGGACTATTCAGAGTTGGGCAAGCCGATTGCGACGCCCACGCTCTGGGAGCTTTGTGACGCGATCGAACTGGCACCCAAACCTGTGGTGGCCGCGCTTTCCGGGGTTGTGCTTGGCGCGGGCGTGGAACTGGCACTGGCCTGTCATTATCGTGTGGTTGATCGCCAAACCAAGCTGGCCATGCCGGAAGTCGCGCTGGGCGTGACGCCGGGGGCGGGCGGCACCCAGAGAGCGCCACGCCTGCTGGGGGCGCAGACCACGCTTGAATTGTTGCTGTCGGGGGCCTTGAAACCCGCAGCAGCGCCAGAGATGGCAGGGATGGTGGATGAAATCGCTCAGGAAGATGTGGGAGAGGCAGCCATTCTTTTTGCGCTGCGTTGCATCGCGCAGTATCGCTCGCCACGGCCCACCCGCGATGTGAGTGAGGGCTTTGCTGATTATGCGGCCTTCAACGCTGCTGTGACGCATTGGCAAGGCCGCATCCCGACCCAGGGGCAGGAGGCGGCAGAGGCGATTTTGGAATCTGTGCAAGCGGCACCTGTATTGCCTTTTGAGGTTGCCCAGAGCTTTGAGCGAGAGCGGTTTGAAGCCATCGTGAAGGGGGAGCAGTGCCGGGCGCTGCAGCATGTGGCCCTGGCCGAGCGTCGGGCCAGCCGAGCTCCTGAGGTGCGCAACGCGGCGCCGCGCAAGGTGCAGAAGCTGGGACTTGTCGCCGGGCGTGCACGTCTTGGGGCAGATATTGCCCTCGCGGCGCTGAAGGCCGGTCTGCATGTGATTGTCAGCGCGGAGTCGCGCCCTGCGCTGGAGATAGCTGGCAAACGAATTGCCAGCATGTTGGAGCGGCAGGTGACACAGGGGCATTGGCAGCCTGCGCGGCGCGATGAGGTGATGCGCGCTTTGACACTGTCGCCTGACCTTGTGGCCTTGCAGGACGCAGACATGGTGATTGAGGCGGTGGGGCTTGGGCCAGAAGTGTCGCGTCAGATCCTGACGCAATTGGATGCCATCGTCGAAGACCGTACTGTGTTGGCGGTGCATGATCCAGCGGCACAGCTTGATCAGTTGGGGCAGGCCATTGGCATGGCGGAAGACCTTGTAGGGCTTTATATTCCAAATCTGCACCTTCGAACCGCGAGTTGCGAAGTGGCTGTGGGGGGCGCGTCTGGTGCCGAGGCCGTGGCCACGAGTTTTGCGGCCATGAGCAAGCTTGGGTATATGCCGCTTCGCACAGCGGCCCATGCGGGTGGTTTGGGGCAAACGGTGGTGGGGGCCTGCGTGCGCGCGGCAGAGGACCTTTTGCGCCTCGGGGCTAATCCCTATGAGATCGATCGGGTCATGCGCCAATGGGGCATGGCGCGGGGGCCATTTCAATTGGCGGATGCGATTGGGTTGAACGCGCAGGGATTGCGGGCGGCGGATGCCGGGTTCTGCCGCGTACTCTATAAGCTTGCGCGGGAGGGGCGTGATAGTCGCCTGGGCTGGTATCGTTATGACGCGGCGCACCCAATGGGCGCAGAGGATCCAGATACGTTGCGCGTGGTAGAGGCTGTCTTGCGGGAGGATCCGCAACCTGTGGCCAAGATGGGCATAACAGGTGCGGATATCGAACGGAGCTTGCTGGCTGCGATGGCCAATGCGGGTGCGCGGCTTTTGCGGCTTGGGGTGGCAGGCAAGCCCTCAGATATTGATGTGGCGCTGATCCATGGGTTTGGATTTCCGCGCTGGCGTGGTGGGCCGATGCATGTCGCTGACAGCTATGGGCTGATCGCAATGCGCGCCCATTTGCGGGCCATGGCCATGCATGGCGCCGCCATCTGGCAGCCGGAGCCTCTGTTTGACACGTTGATCAAAAACGGGCGCGGCTTTGGCGCGCTCAGCGGATAGGGCAGGGCTCAGGACAGAGAAATGCCCACCATCACGACCATGAGGCCGATGACCGACATGAACAGGGCGCCAAGATTGAGTGGCACAACTTTCTGAACGGCGGCACGCAGCTCTTCGTCAGAGAGGCCGGATTTGCGGGCCTTTGCCACTTTCACGATGGACAGCATAAGCCCCAGCAGGCCGACGATGGACAAAAACGCGCCACCCCAGATCACCCATTGCATGTCGTGTTTCCTTCTCATCTGTGCCCTGTGCAATGCACCGCTGGCTGTATAACAGGTTCTATGACGCAGGCCTGCTATCGGATTGAGCGCGCGCAGGCAAGCGGCCCGGCGCGCGGCAAATGGCGCAGTCTTTCGCAAAACGCATGGCGGGCCTTGCATGGAGGCGTGCTTTGCGGTCTATAGCTGCCCTAACTTTGGCACCCAACGCGGTGCGCTTATGAGGCAAATCAGGAGATCACACATGAGCGAAGGCACATCTTCGGACGCGCAATACAGCGTCACCGGTCAGGAACTGTTGCAGTTCATCGAGCGCGTTGAGCGTTTGGAAGAAGAAAAGAAAGAAGTGTCCGAACAGATCAAAGAGGTCTTTGCGGAAATGAAGGGCCGGGGCTTTGATGTGAAGGCGATCCGCACAATACTGCGCGAGCGCAAACAGGACCCCAATGACATTGCCGAGCAGGAAGCGGTGATCGACATGTATAAATCCGCGCTGGGCATGTCCTGATCGGCATTCTGGTGCTGACATACATTCCTGTATCAAAGCGGCCTTTAGGGCCGCTTTTTTGTGGGCGTGGGCTTGGTAAGGCATGGGCTTGGCAAGGCGGGGGTCAGGGCGTGATCAGGGTGACGCCGGGAATGCGCTCGATTTGGAAAACATCCTCGTCATAGGCGTCGGTGATCGCCTCGACCATTGCGGCGGTCCAGCCGGGCAGGTCCAGTTCTTCTTCGATCTGATCTTCGATTGCGAATTTATCGAGAAATGCAGCGATCACCCGACGCTTTTGAATTTCGGTGACGCCCTGATGTTGCGCCAAAAACGCCTCAAGCCGGGCCATGCCCTCTTTGCTCATGATTTCGCGTAAAAGATCCGTGCTGCCGGCCATAGGAATATTGTGGTCCAGCCCAGCCATGTCGCGCATGACTTCTTCCCAGATGAGCGGCGTGTCCTCATTGCACCAGACCGTGATGGGCACATGCGGCACCGCTTCTCTGATGCGCAGGATCAATTCGGACCAGCGCAGCATGGTGGGATCACAATTGTCAGTGACCTCCTCAATCGCATGGTTGGGAGAGGCGTCCACCAAGGCAGGCAGGAAGGTGGCGGGGTTTCTCAGCGCGAGGAAGACTTCAATGTCCTCCCCATAAAACAGCGAACAGAGGCCGCGCAGACGATCCCCCGCAGTTGGAAACAGCAGATTGTCCTTGATGGCGCGGCGGGGCACACCAAAGAAATTGTCATTGGACAGCACCATGCGATCGGGGGTCGTATCCCCAATCATGCCGCCCATCACAGCGCCTTTATAGTCGGTCGCCATGATGGCGTTGGACATTTGTCCAAGCGTATCGCGTATCTGGCGTCGATAGGTGCTTGGCGGGGGCAGGGCAATGCCGTGCTGCGCCATCAGCTCGGTGTTCTGTGCCAAGCTGCCAAGCAATTTCCCATCGTCGGTAAAATGCGCACCTGCGTGTAGTACAATCTGCATGTTCTTTTCGTTTTGGGATTGTGCCTGTGGTAAGTATAGCTTCGTTTCTGGACAGTGAAACCAGATTCAGGCAACACAAGGGCGCTATGAAGGAATCCGTCGTGCAATCTGTCGCCAAACACCCGCCAAGTTCCGCCCGTTCCCTTAAAAAGGTGAGTAAAGTCGACCCATGGTCGGTTGGCGCATTATGTGTGGCGCTGATTGTCTTGGCGCCCATTGCGGCCGTGGTCTGGATCGCATTTCACCCGGTCGAGAATATCTGGCCGCATCTCATGTCGACGACATTGCCACGCTACACGCGCAACACGCTTGTTCTCATGCTATCTGTCGGGGTTTTGGCGGCCAGCATGGGGGCGGTGACGGCATGGCTTGTGACCCGCTATCACTTTGTTGGCGTGCGCTGGATTCAATGGGCTTTGCTGCTGCCGCTGGCGATCCCGGCTTATGTGGGGGCCTATGCGCTGGTGGATTTCCTGGAATATGCGGGGCCGGTGCAGACGGGACTGCGCAGCCTCTTTGGTTGGCAGAGCAGCCGCGACTATTGGTTTCCTGAAATTCGTTCCATGGGGGCGGCAATCATTGTGTTGTCTGCAGCTTTGTTTCCCTATGTCTACATCCTCGCCCGCGCGGCCTTTCGCGAACAATCCGGCGCAGGCGAAGAGGTTGCGCGCTCGCTGGGGGCGGGGGCTTTTGCCCGGTTCTGGCGCGTAGGGCTGCCTCTGGCACGCCCGGCCATTGCCGCTGGCACGGCGATTGTCATGATGGAAACCGTGAATGATTTTGGCACGGTAGACTACTTTGCCGTGCAGACCCTGACGACCGGGATTTTCTCCGTCTGGCTGGAAAGCAACAACGCGGGCGGCGCGGCGCAGATCTCCAGCGTGGTATTGATGCTGGTGATTGTTCTGGTGACCATGGAAAAGGTCAGCCGGCGCAAAGTGCAGTTCTTCAGTCTGAGCACACGTAACCGCCCACCAGAGCGGGTGCAGTTGACCGGGATCTGGAACATCATGGCTTTTGCAGCCTGTCTCTTGCCGTTTTTGATCGGGTTTGTGCTGCCGTTTTCTGTGATTTTTCACCACGCTTTGTCGAACATGGAGCGCTGGCACGATCCCGCTTTGACCACAGCCCTGCTCAATACGCTGCGGGTTGGGGGAATCGCCGCCGTGGTGACCGTGCTGGCAGGTGTCTTCATGGTCTATGGCGTGCGCCTGTCAGGCCGTACATTGCCCAGGCTGCTGCTGCCCATCACCACCATTGGATATGCGGCACCGGGCGCCGTGTTGGGCGTGGGCATTCTGATTCCTCTGGCCACGCTGGACCATGGTCTGGCCGACCTGATTGAGCGCCTCACAGGCACGCCGACAGGATTGTTGCTCACAGGCACGTCTTTCGCCCTGATTCTTGCCTATTGCGTGAGATTCTTCGCCATTGCGCAGGGGGCGGCAGATGGAGCCATGGGGCGCGTGCCGCCAAGCCTGCCGCTGGCAGCGCGCTCACTGGGGCGGTCGCGGGGACAGGTGCTCTGGGAGGTCTATGCGCCTTTGGTGCGTGCATCGATCGGTTCGGCGCTTTTGTTGGTGTTCGTGGACTGTGTCAAAGAGCTGCCAGCCACGATGCTGCTGCGCCCGTTCAATTTCGACACACTGGCCACCCAGGTGCATGAACAAGCCAGTCTGGAGAACCTGGGAGACGCCAGCCCGGGCGCTGTTTTGATTGTTTTGGTGGGGCTTGTGGCGGTTGGATTGCTGGCACGTGCAAATCGATGAAAAAACCTCTTGCAGCTCCCGCAGCAAACCCTTAGACGGTCCCCCAGTGCCCCTATAGCTCAGCTGGTAGAGCAACTGATTTGTAATCAGTAGGTCCGCGGTTCGAGTCCGTGTGGGGGCACCATCACCTTCCGGAAAATCGTTCGTACTCCCTTTAAAACAAGGGCTTGGTTCATCTTTTGTCGTGTTGTGCAGCACACTTTGGCACACACACGGAGCACACAAGATGGCTTTGACGATGAAGATTCGGCATGTGTATACGCTGGCAAATGGCGTGCTGCGGTTTCGCCGTAGGTTTCCCAAAGAAGTCGCTGAGAATCTCGGTCACGGGTTCCTTCAGGTTCACATTCGGAATCGCGAGGGCATCGCTTTTCAGCGTGAGTATCAGGCGATTATGGCGGAGTTTGATCGGATAGTCTCAGACACGCGCGGAAAGCTTGGCGAGCGTGACCCAAGGCCCCTGATGACCCGCTGGCATGAAACCCTAATGGCGGCCAATGATCTCGTTAGCGCGTCTGCAATGGCTCCACATGAGGAAGATGCCGCCTCTTTTGTCGAGGGTGCAAAGAACTTCCCTCAACAGTCCCTCAATGTGCCCAAAGTCGCCGACAACACGCCCTTTTTGAGTGAAGCCGTTGAGAAATACCGGGCGGTGAAGCGCATGAATAAGAATGACAGTATCCGGCTTGATCGAACGGCGTCACGTCTCGCCGAAGCAATTGGAGATTTGGGCAAGCTCAAACTCACTGAGCTACGCCGTGAACACGGGCAACGCTTCCTTGATCACCTTCTTTCTCGCAAGACCAAAGCAGGCAAGCCGATGGCCATTGGGAGCGTTGAAAAGGAAATCACAATCGCCCGTGCAATGGTCAACCGTGCGGCACTTGAAATG
This sequence comes from Shimia marina, assembly GCF_001458175.1. GTDB lineage: Bacteria > Pseudomonadota > Alphaproteobacteria > Rhodobacterales > Rhodobacteraceae > Shimia > Shimia marina. The sequence continues at coordinate 649 of NZ_CYPW01000023.1, read as the reverse complement.
GATGTGGAAGGTTTTCGAAATCCGTTTGAGAAGCTGGAGTTGCCGAAACATCAGGTCGCGGCTGTTGATGCCAAGTTGCCTTTGAGTGACGACCACATAGCTTTCGTTAAGGGCAGTCTTCAGGAGACCGATAGCGAAGACTTGCGGCGAGCGTGGACCATCCTTGCAGGGACCGGAGCAAGACTTGGCGAGATTTCGGGTCTTACGCTGGCTGACATTGATCTGGTTGCAGAAACGCCGTGCATTCACATCCGACCCAACAACGTTAGGGGACTTAAAACGACCTCTTCAGTGCGCTCTGTACCGTTGGTCGGTGAAGCACTCGTTGCCGCTCAAGTGCTGGTCAGCCTCTCTGATAGAAAGAAGACCACTGCGGTTTTCCCACGATATGCGAAGGAGAGGGGGGCCGATAAAATGAGCGCCGCGTTGATGAAGCATTTGAGGAAGACGACAAAGGATAAAAGGTTCTCAGTGCATGGCCTTCGCCACGCGCTGCAAGATAGGCTCAGGCTCGCTGGCGCGCCTTCAGAGGTTTATCGGGGCATCCTAGGGCACAGCTGACCCAGCCCCCTGAAATCGGGCCATTGAGATGTTAGTAATCCGTCCAAGCAAAGGATGGACAATGAAACGCAGATTTTCGGACGAACAG
>NZ_CYPW01000022.1 GCF_001458175.1 Shimia marina | reverse complement strand
TCTAGACGCTGATAAATTTGCCCGTGATTTACGGGCGCGTATATTAGATATGAGTACTTGTTCCCGATCTTCAACCCTTAGCGGTGCTTTTTTAAGACAGCTTCCTCATCAACTACCGTCACGCCATCCAACTCAAGACGGTCATGAAAGCTGCATGTAAGCTTGAGACGGGCTGTATCGTAGCGCTCTCAAATAACTATCAGGGCTTAGATGAGATGGAGCGGGACCGCCCAGAGTTGCTGGAAGACTATATCGAAGTCCGCCATCGGGATCGCTGCTCTGAATATAGTATCCGTCAGAGATTGTTCGGAGAGAGAGTTTCTTATCTTCGTTCTTTGGGTTTGGGAGGATGATCATGCAAGGTGGGGAAGCTTCCGGGCTTCTCCGCATCTCTTCCCTGCGCCATCATTACTTATCCCTATCGCTGTCCTTGCTGACTATACTCAGACGGAGTCGACAGCGGGGGGCACTTTTGGGGGCATTTTTTCCGCTGGGAGAGCCGCTGAGGCCAATAAGCACTGATGTCTGGATTGATGGCTGGGGTGGTAGGAAGCCTTGCGTCTCGATGAAACGCATCGGCTTTCCCGAACCAACTCAAAAACTGGGGCACTTATTGGGGCACTTTTGCCTGTCCGCGTCCCGATCTCTTGGCCCACCGTGGAAGCTGAAACCACGGGTCCTTGGGTAAGCACTCGGCGACGTGATTGATCGCCAGCAGCTCCATCTCGTGAAGCTGACCATCCGCCTCAGCAATCTCTCTCAGCAGCGCCACGACCCGCTCACGAACCTTCTTATGGTTGCAGTCCTTGCTCTCCAGCGTGAAGCGTCTGAGGCCCTCGGTAAGCTCCTGGAGGGTCAGTTGGTCGAGGCGGTCTAGGAAGAGAGACAGGGCGGCGTCAACGAAAGCCCCATCGTACCCCCAGTTATCAATAAAGTAACTGCGAATGACGTCTAGCTCCTCCTCAGAGACCTCACCATCCGCAGCGGCAATCTTCAGACTGAGCGGCGCAATCAGATCAAAGAGTCCAATCGCGAGGACATCGATGGGAGTGTTGATGAAGGCCGGAATTACCTCGACACGGCCATCATTCATGCTTTTAAATAACTGAATTAGCCCAAAATACGCACCCCCAGAGATCACACTAGCACCAATAATCCAACCAATTGGAGTAACCGCAGTTGCCGTGGTGAAGAAACCCAAAAGTCCTCCCGAAGTTGAAGTGAAGAAGGTGGAGGCTATTGTCGCACTTCCGGCAAACTTTGCACCAGCCGACGCCGCTCCAGCCACATCCCAAAAGTCAAAGGCCTTATTCCTCAAAGTTAAGGTAGCGTAAGCTTGCTCACCAATCTCAAGCCTAGCTTTGAATCTCAATGGGTCGGAAACTACTTTGTCGACACCCTCTAGCAGATGTTCAGAAGAGAAATCTTTACCCATGCTGGTTTTCTCCGTTTAGGGAAAAGAATGGTTCTACGGCAGCCTTCACCCTGCTTTCCAATGCCCTCTCCAAGAAGTCTTGTTTGGCCCCAAGAACCAGTCCGAGCGCCATAAAAATTGGAGTGACCAAAGGCCCCAAGACCCAACCAATCAAAGGAACACTGCCAACCAAAGTTCCCGCCACGGCACCAAAAACGAAACCAAACGTCGTGTTTGGATACTCGGATACGAACCGCATTATCGTCTCTAAGATCTTCTGTCCGATTTTGATTACCTTTTCGCCGACGCGCACTGCCTTAGTCGCAAACTTGTAAAGTAGAGCCTTCACATCGGCAGAGACGTCTAAATTATCAATCTTTTGCTTCAGTTCGCCTGACGTAAACTCCAGAGAAGCTAGTTTAAATACTTCTTCAGTTTGTGCGTCGCTTAGCTCCAAAACCATCTGATCCCCGGTATCAGACGAAACCCCGCTCGCTTGCATTTGCGTTCTCCTTAAAAAGTCTTTGCTCGATCAATATGGCGCGTTTGAGTTGCATCTTCGCCGCGTAGTTTTGAAGCGGCAAGAAAAAAAGCGAAGTGAACCCCGGCCAGCACGAAGCCAGCCGGGATAAAGCTAGGGCACATTTCGATTCACGACGTAGTCAGCGAGCCATTGCCAGTAAGCTTCTGCGCTTTCAAAGCCTTGCACTCGTGCCGCTAAGTTTTCAGCCTCCAAACGAGAAAGACCGCCATCGTGTTCAGCGATAGCGGCCCTCTCTTCGAATGCATCGATGTCTGGAATGATCATGGTGATACGCCCCTAGGTAGACGTATCTGATCCACGATACCGCGCTTCTGTTCGTCCGAGATACCCGCGCTGTAGATGCCGTAGGTGATCCCGTTTTCCGAGCGGGCAGACTTATGGCCAACGATGCTTGCCGTGAAGTGTTCGGGTACGCCGGTACGCTCGCATTGGGTGATGAACCACTTACGCGTAGAGTGAAACACCAGACGAGGCCGATCCAACTTCTTGGCCTGTCGCAATCGAGCAAACCGCTTGGTCACCTGCTCGACATTAGTCTCGGGAAACAGAGGTCCTTCGCTCGGAAGTGAACGAAACACCTCCTCCAGCACCGGATGCACCGGGACTTGCCGTTCAGCCGCATCGGTTTTGAGCAACCGCAGTTCGTTTGGTCGCACATGAATGAAGCCACCAAGGTTTCCCTTTGAGATGAGATCCTCCCGAAGCAAACCAATCGCTTCTCCAGCCCGCATCCCCGTCAGCAGACAGGTCAGCATCACGGGTCGTAACACCTGATCCTTCGTCGTCAGAAGTTGGACCACCTCCCCATCCGTTGGAACGGCATAAGGCTGTGGCTTTATCTTTTGATCGAACAAGACCGTCTTGAACGGATTCTGCTCAAGATGCCCCTCATAAACCGTCCAATCTATGAAGGCGTTGACTTGAGCCCAAATCCGCTTCTGAGTTCGCGTCGTAATTCGAGCTGTTCCCTGAGCGGAGAAGGCCACCAACTGATCTAGCGATAGCCCTCTCGTTCTCTCCGATTTACCAATGACAGGAGATAGCTGAGCCACCAAACCAAGGAATTCGCGCCCCTCCGTTCTGGACAAGCTACACAGAGATCGCTCTCCATACTTAGAGAGAAACAATCCAACGGAGTAGCGAACCGACTTAAACCCACCGGGCCGTAGCTCAATGGATCTTCGAGCTAAATAGGCAGCGCCCTGATTACGAATTGAGACCTTTTCCCGGGGCTTAATTCGATCGAAGCGTGACCGCTCGGATAACTGCCCGGAGAGCTCCAAAGTGGCCCGTAGATGATCAACAGCCGTCCCGGATGGCTCTTCCCAGTCTAGGGCACTAGCGTTGCTCACTGCCCCAGAGAGCGCCTCCTCAGACCGCTCTCGAACCTCAGAGACAGTCCTCTCATAGCGAAGATTAACCTCCGCGGCCCTCGCGCGAGCAGTGTTGGTAGAGTTGGTCTTCAGCGATTGTTTGAGAGCTTGCTGACCAAGGACCATCGCCACGTCCTTGGGCCAGTTGCGTCGGTAGAGCCATGTGTGGCCCTTCAAGTACGCATACTTGATATGAGCAGACATACGTCTCCTCCTTTTCTGTTTTGGGAAAGAGCGGTCAGGTGCCGCGTTCGTGGGCCCTGAGAATGAGGTCGAAGTCCGGCTCGCCGTACTCCCCCTTCAGTGGTCCAGTGATTGAGTAGCCGCCCACGCAGTCGTCAAAAACGAAATCGACCCGAAACAGATGTTCGGGCCAATCTTCGCTTGCGCGGATTACTACGATGTCGTCGGGATGGAGCGTCAGCTCAGCCATCACTTGCGCCCTTTATCCAGGCGGCTAAGAAGACCAAGATCAGCATCATCGACACGGCAGGATGTGTGCGAGCCCCAAGCCAGAGGATCGCGGTCAACACGGAACGCGGTGGTGCGCTCATAAGAAAACCCCCGGCGGCATCACCGAGGGTGCGAAACGATTTCATGATGTATCTCCTTACGTTGTCTCTATTTTAGATACGTAAAGGCGCTCGGTTCTAGCTTTCGAACTTAATACTCACTCTGGCTAACTTCGTGTTGCCTGCAGTCTGAGGCCCAATGCATTTTTCATTCTTCGGGAGCCAATAGTTGCCACGGCTCAACACCAAGCGGTTCAGCAAGTCTGCCAAGCACAACAACGGTAGGATTGCGAATGCCTCGCTCTACGCCACTGATATAGGTTCTGCGTAGATCACATTCAAAAGCCAGTACTTCCTGAAACATTTCTGCAGCTTCCCGGAAGCGCTTCAAGTTCTGCCCTACGAGTTTTTTTATAGCCATGGTCTGAAATGGCTGACTTGTAGACTTTTGATCTACAGACCATGAGTGTCAATGTGGAGCTTCCAAATTACGCAGAGCAAGCGCAGGGTAAGTTCGTTAGAATTATTAGAGATTACACAGCTAGGAAAATTGTTATGGCAAGTATGTTTAGGAGCTTTTTCTTTTTAGGTTTGCTTGGGATTGCGATTTGGTTGCTATACGCAGTATTTTTTCCTGCCACCTTACTTTGGGAATCCGTAGGCGTTGCGTGTATCTCGCTGGCAATTATCGGTTTAACGGTTTGGCAGACGATTGCTTTGCTTGAGAGAGCCCGCACAAGGTCAAAAGTGGAAGCGTATCAAACACCTGGCCCTAAGGGCTTCACGGCAACGCAATTCGGCAAGCTTAGAAAATGGCATTTAGGTGTTCTGGTGAGTGCACTATTGGTCGTGCTTGCTTTCGTGGGACTGCGTTCTACGTTGATCGGGAACGCGGAAATTGCAGCAAGAACCATGCAGTCGGCGCGGGTTAGTTGTACCAACTTTATTGATCGAGAGTTCAATAGCCGAAGGTACACCGAAAAGGCTAAAACGCTTGATAGCTGGGTAAAAATGAACAAGGTCGTTGTTGAAATAGGGTGGAAGGATAGTGCCTCTGCATCCTCGTACACTACCCGCCTTTGTGTTTATGATCCTATGACTAGATACTTGGATTCACCCGGCGCTTTTGGCCGATTTCGCTGGGAAAAATAACGCACCGCCCTGTCTCTCTTCCTAGACCGCCTCGACCAACTGACCCTCCAGGAGCTTACCGAGGGCCTCAGACGCTTCACGCTGGAGAGCAAGGACTGCAACCATAAGAAGGTTCGTGAGCGGGTCGTGGCGCTGCTGAGAGAGATTGCTGAGGCGGATGGTCAGCTTCACGAGATGGAGCTGCTGGCGATCAATCACGTCGCCGAGTGCTTACCCAAGGACCCGTGGTTTCAGCTTCCACGGTGGGCCAAGAGATCGGGACGCGGACAGGCAAAAGTGCCCCAATAAGTGCCCCAGTTTTTGAGTTGGTTCGGGAAAGCCGATGCGTTTCATCGAGACGCAAGGCTTCCTACCACCCCAGCCATCAATTAAGACATTAGTGTTTATTGGCCTCAGCGGCTCTGCCAGCGGCAAAAATGCCCCCAAAAGTGCCCCCGCTTTCGGCTCCGTCTGAGTATAGTCAGCAAGGAAGGCGATAGGGATAAGTAATGATGGCGCAGGGAAGAGATGTGGAGAAGCCCGGAAGCTTCCCCACCTTGCATGATCATCCTCCCAAATCCAAAGAACGAAGATAAGAAACTCTCTCTCCGAACAATCTCTGACGGATACTATATTCAGAGCAGCGATCCCGATGGCGGACTTCGATATAGTCTTCCACCAACTCTGGGCGGTCCCGCTCCATCTCATCTAAGCCCTGATAGTTATTTGAGAGCGCTACGATACAGCCCGTCTCAAGCTTACATGCAGCTTTCATGACCGTCTTGAGTTGGATGGCGTGACGGTAGTTGATGAGGAAGCTGTCTTAAAAAGCACCGCTAAGGGTTGAAGATCGGGAACAAGTACTCATATCTAATATACGCGCCCGTAAATCACGGGCAAATTTATCAGCGTCTAGA
>NZ_CYPW01000021.1 GCF_001458175.1 Shimia marina | reverse complement strand
TCACCCCGTGGGAGTATCACCAACGGTCAAAAGAGGACCAAAACCTGAACAGAGCTTACTGAAAACCGCGGACTCTAAGGGGAGCAGGTCACCGTTTCATTCTGGTCAACCACAGACTTCCAAAAATGGGCCGGTCAAGCCCTTGGCGTTTTGAGGGAGCTTAAGAGAACTCTGCCTGGAGAAGGGGATCTTGCCTGGCGAGCGGAAGCAGCACAAACTTTGAGCGAGAATGGGTTGACGATGGAGGCGATCCGGAAATCCAGATCCCAGTCCCTGGCAAAGGATGTATTGAGATCGTTGTAGATCTCCGAACTTCAGCCCAAGGATGCTTCACCGAAAACTTGCCGCAATGGTTATGATATTGAGCCCGCCACAAAGTCGATCAAGGGATCGAACTCATAGCCATCTGCCGCGCGAAGTGCGTCAATATAGTGTCGACGATGGTCATTATCGCTTTGAAGGCTGCCTCCGCCCGACCAGTCGAGGAAAAGATCATCGTCTATTCGACGCAGCAGCTCATCTGCCATAATCCTGGACCAACGTCCGTTGCCGTTCGGGAATGGATGGATGCTGACAAGTCGGTGGTGAAAGCGAGCGACTGCCTCGGCTGGTTCATAGACCTCGTTTTCGAGCCAAACCCTGGCGTCGTCCAGGCAGTATCGCATCTCCGTCGAGATGTGCCAGACCTGCACTCCGATGTTCTTCTCTGTCAAACGGTATTCACCCGCCCAGGTCCAGACATCGCCAAATAGCTGCCGGTGGATCTCTTTTGCAGATTCGTCGGTCAGGAGATCGAACCCTCTCGGCCGACGGTCAAGCCACCTGAGTCCTTGCTCAATATTGACAGCTTCAACTTCGTTGAGCTCGCCATGCGTCGTTATCCCTGGGAGTTTCAGCCCTTGAAGCTCGTCCGCAGTGAGCGGTGTTGCGCCCTCTGGCTGATTCAGAATGCCTGTCATTTCCAGAAGTCACGCGCCATTTCTCTTGCCATTTCTTCGGCGAGTTCCTCGATTGCTTCTTCCTGACTTTGCAAGCCTTCAGATTGTGCCTCAAGAGCCATATGTGCTCTGGTTCGTTTGATGATCCGCTTGGCTCTTTTACGTGCCTGGTTCATGACGATATCATCCATCTTTCCTTCGGCGGGGATAATCGCATAAACAAGCTTCCCACCCATGGCCTCGGCAACTTTGTCGATTTGTTTGATGGTAATAGAACCGTCTTTTTCTCTCGACTCCAGTTTCGAGATGGAAGGTCTGGAGACACCTACACGTTCGGCAAGATCGGTGATGCTCATCCCCAACGCCACTCTGAACCTCTCGATCCATCCTCTGCGACTTGGTGCATTGCTCATTGTCGAGCTTGCGAAGTCGATCAGCTCGACATTCCTACGTCTCAAGGTGCTCTTAACGTTTCTCATTCTGGCATTCCGATAATACGTGCCCTGAATGGCACGGTAGGCGAAAAATTAGAAGCTTATAAGCTACGATTTTCACCGGTTTCGTAGCTTATGAAGCACGATAGATCAAGATAAGGTAACTTTTGAGTTACGTTTCTCACTCAAATCGTGCAGTAAAAGATACGAAATACCTAACGTTTTCTCGCTGGACCGATCCACTCAATGGAGCCATCAGCTCTGCAAACCCGACCATCTGGCGAATGCCAAAGGCACCTTTCGGTGCTATTGTCGTGTATTTCACGGAAGGTAGAGGCCGTTTGACGGCCCCTGCCTTGTCGGTTCAGGCGTTGAAGAACGCGGCCACGGCGTCGGTTGAGGCCTTCACAGCTTCCGGCTTGTAGTAGAAGTCAACATGCGAGAACTCGTCAAACGCCAACTCTTCATACTCGTTCGTCAGCTTCTCAATAAACTGGGTCGAACAAATCGCCGTAAAGGCGGACGCGCTGTAAATCACCAGTGAGGGCTGCACGATCTTGTCTGCATAGGCCTCGCCGATAGAGATCAGCGACTGCATGCCCTGATCGCCGATATGCATGTTTGTGTAGGTCGGAACCGCAACCGGGCCTTTGACCCCATCACGCCCATAGTAGTCATAGGATTCACCCGCCATCGGATTGCCCCCTGCCCCGATAAACTCTTCCCGGGACATCTCGTCATTCAGACCAAAGGGAGCGACGTAGTCCGGCGCGCCAGTTTCATACATCTTCTGCATCGAGGCGTTTGCGGCGGCAATCTGTTGGTTGGCCATCTCACGGTCACTCCACTGGAACGCATCCGCAGCCATCATGCCGGACACCATGGCGATTTTCTTGATACGGTGGTCGGTCACGGCGGCCGATGCAATGATCGAGCCACCCTGGCACACGCCCAGCCCGTGGATCTCCTCAACAAACGGAAGCGTTCCCAGATAGGACACTGCATCCCAGGTGTTTTCAATCAGGCGGAACATGTAGCGCGACTGTTTGAACTCGCCGGGCAGCGCCGGGGACATACCCATGCCAAGGTAATCAAAGCCCAGGTAGATGAAGCCGCGAGCGGCCATTTCCGGGCCGTAAGTGGCCGGGATCTGGTCTTTGACCTGCGGAAAGGGGCTCGCGCCGACGATGGTTTTGTAGGTCTTGGCCGGGTCGAAACCTTCCGGCAGGTAGAGGTCGGCGGCCAGATCCACGCCAAAAGATTTGAAGGTGACGGTATTTTTGCCAGCGGTGAGAGTGGTCATGTCAGTGCTCCTGTTTGTCATTGGTTCGGAGGTTGTGTTTGCCGTTGCGCCCCGTGCTGCGATGGCCAGGAGAGCGGCCGTGGACGCGCGTTGGAGAAGTTTGCGCCTTGTAAAGGTGATCATGCTCTGGTCCTTCTGGTGCAGCCCCGGCGAGTGACGGTGCGGGGTTGATTTGTAAACTTGCATGTTTACAATCGGAGGGCGGATGCAAAATGTAAATATAAAACTTTACTTTTTGTATGGAGGTAAGGTGATGTGCTGTGAAACTAACTGAAAAGAAAAGACAAAATATTATTGATGCGGCGATCGAAGAGTTCCGTGAAAACGGATTTTTGGCCGCCAAGACCACAAGTATTGCCAAACGGGCTGCTGTTTCGAGTCGCACGCTCTACAATCATTTCGAGACAAAAGAGGCGTTGTTTGACGCGATCACCGAGATCATGATCGCACGTAATGAGGCGATGGATCCGGTGGTCTATGACCCGGCCCGCCCCCTTGAGGACCAGTTGACTGAGGCTCTGGAGCGCTATGTGACGGTAATCACGGACCCGGAAGCAATTGGGCTCAATCGCATGGTGATCTCTGAATTTCTGCGCGATCTTGACCGATCACGCGCCTTTTTTGCCGAGGCCGCAAGCCATGATTATCCGATGACACAGCTGATTGCGCACGCGATGGAGGCAGGCGTGCTGCGCCGCGCAGACCCTGCCTTCGCCACCGGGCAATTGCTCGCCCTGGTCAAGAATTTCTTCTTCTGGCCGGAGTTCCTGCTGGGTGAAAAGCAGGACACGACCGGCGTCATGCAGGACTGCGTGGCAATGTTCCTGTCGCACTACAAAACGGATGGTTGATCAGCGGTCAGCCATTACCTGCGTCCCCTTCGACATATAGCGGTTAAGGAAAACCTGCACGCTTTCCTCGATCAAACGCTCGATGTCCCCACTCCCGCGCGCGCCAACATTGTTGAGGATCCGTGGCATCAACAGGGAGCTTTTGTAGAGAGCGAGCAGCAGGCTGGTTGCGCCTTCAATGTCGTCGATGTTCAAAAGTCCCGCCTCCGCCGCCTGAGCAATGAACCGGCTGATCGTCGCATCCACCCCAAGATAGGCATCGTTGAACCGTTTTGCGGCCTCCGGGTTACGCATGAACTCGGCCAAAATCACGCGTGACCCGTTCAGAAAATCCTCCCGCAGCGTCTGGTTGATGTAAATCCGAAGCGCCTCGGTTAATTGCGGCGCCACCGCTTGGGTCTGGTCAAATTGCGGGATCTCCATGTCCGAAAGAATCTCCACCACATTGGCTGAGATCGCTTCGAACAACGCCTCTTTGCTGTCGAAATACTTGTAGAGCGTGCGTTTCGAGACTTGGGCCTCTTGCGCAATGCGCTCCATCCGGGCGCCTTTCAGCCCCTCTTCGCGAAACACCACCATGGCGGCGGCAAGGATATCGTCTTTTTTGTTTGGCATGGGGCGATCATAGGGGATTTTGGATCACTGTAAACGATTTCGTTTACATTTTGAATCTTGCACCCTATGTAAACGATGTCGCTTACTTGTCGATTCGACCCGGCCCTGCTGTCCCTATGCGATGCCGGAGCGAACGCCATCCGATCCGATTGAAGGCGAGACCTCATGTCCAAACACCCCACCGCCGAACAGATGGCCATCATCCAGGCCATGGCCCAGGGCAATACCATCATCAATCGGACCCCGGTGCTGAAGACGCCTGCCGACTACGGTATGGACTACGAAGACGTGTTCTTTCCGGCGCTGGACGGCGTGCCGCTGGAGGCCTGGTTCATCCCGGCCGAGGGGTCAGACAAGCTGATCATCTGCAACCATCCGCTGACCTTCAGCCGTTACGGCTTCCCTGGCCACCTGGAGCCCTGGTCGCAATTCGCGCCGGTGAATGTCGAATTTGGCAAGATCTACAAGGCGCTGCATGACGCGGGCTACAACGCGCTGACCTATGATATGCGCAACCACGGCCACAGCGGCGCGGCCAATGCCGGGCTGGCTGCCTATGGGCTGTTTGAGTGGCGCGATGTGGCCGGGGCGCAAGTCTATGTGCAGAGCCATGAGCGGCTAAAGGACATGACAGTGGGCCTGTTCAACCCCTGCAACGGGGGCAACTCGGCCATGGTTGCCATGAGCAAATGCCCCGACCTGTTCGAGGACGTTCGCGCCTTTGTCTGCCCGCAACCCTGCTCGTCGCGCACGGCGTCTGAGGAAATCGGCAAGCTGCAGGGGATAGGTGAGTTCATCGACCTTCTGGATCGGGAACAGCAGCGCCTCGGTGCCTTCCCGATGGCGCGCATGACCCCGCATCACTTTGCGGCAAATGTCACGGTGCCGACCTATGTGATCCAGGTGAAAGACGACCTGTGGACCCGGCCCGAGGATGTGCAGACGACCTATGATCTGCTGGGCACACCGGACAAGAAACTGCTCTGGGTCGAGGGCACCACGCGGCGTTTTGATGGCTACAACTACTTCGGTGAAAACCCGGAGAGCATGGTTGCCTTCTTTGACGAGCACATGGCCTGAGCCGAAAGGCATTCCCCGCCCGGAAACCTGGGCGGGGAACACCCTACTTTGGGGCTCAGTTACTTCGGTACTTCCAGTGAGTCCCACTCCTGCACGTGGTAATCCACCAGAACCTTGCTCACCTTCCAGCCCTCATTGGTCCGGTTCAGGCCAAACTCATAGCTGACCCAGCGATAGCCGCGCAGGGTGCCGCCGCTTTCGGCATAGGCACCGGCGGGGGTGTTTTCGACCACGATCACACCCTTGCTGAACACGGTCGCATTGTCTGCGTCCTCAAAAAACACGCGCTCGTTCGATGTGACATGATGCATGACGAACCGCTCAGTGCTGGCAAAGAAGCCCTCCCAGCGGGTGGCAATGTCATCGTTGGTCTTCACGCTGGACACGCCGGGTTCGGTTTCCCCGATCGTGGTGTCCACCTGATCACCCAGGATATTGCGCACCACATCCCAGTGCTGGCTGTCGGCGGCATTGGTCAGGTTGGCGGTGACGCGCTGAATCTCCAGCACATCCACGATATTTTCGGCGGTGATTTGCGAACCCAGGAACGTCGTGTCTTTGGCGATGGCAGGTGAGGATACGGCCAGGGTGGCGGCGATGGCGGCGGATTTGAGGGCGGTTTTCATGGGTCTCTCCTTGGTTTGAGCTGGACAAAAGTAAACTTTCACCTTACTTTTTGAGGAGGCCAGCAATAATATAAACTGATAATTTACATTATGAAGGGTGAGCAGGTGAAACTGACTGAAAAAAAACGAAAAGATATTGTTGCTGCGGCAATCAAAGAGTTCCAGGAACACGGGTTCCGGGGGGGCAAGACCAGCCGAATCGCCAAAAGAGCCAACGTATCGAGCCGGACGCTCTACAATCACTTCGAAACCAAGGACGCGCTTCTCGACGAAATCTCCAAGATCATGATCGAGCAGAAGGCAGCGGTGGAAAAAATCCCCTTTGACCCCGAACGTGATCTGGAGGAACAACTGGCGAATACCCTGCAAAGATATGTTGACGCGCTGACCGATCCTGAGACCATCGCGCTGACCCGAATGGTCACAGCTGAAATGCTGATCGACCTGGAGCGGTCACAGGACTACTACGCGCAGCTTGCAACATTCCAGGACCCGATCACGCAGCTTATTTCTGAAGCGATGGATGCCGGAGCCATCCGGAGAACCGACCCGAAATACGCCTCCAGGCAGTTAATCAGCCTGATCCGAGATTTCTTCTACACACCTGATTTCATGCTTGGCCAGAAGCAGGAAAATGAGGGCGCCATGTCGGATTGCATCAAGATGTTCTTGACGCACTACAAGGCAGAAATGCAGTGATCTGCCGGAGTAGGCCAGCAGTGGGCCAATGGATGAACAGAACCGAAAGCAGGTTTTAACGAAAACTCTCGAATGTGAGCCATGCCGGGGTTCCCGTTGTTTGAGTTAATGGTGCCAAAGCCTGCTTTGTCCCCAACATTAGACCTTGGTGCCGACTGCAGCGAATGACCACAATCCGCCATTCACGCCAGAAATGCGTCCCACAAGGTTCCCAGCTGTCCAATATCTGCTACACCTTGGAAAAGACTGGCAATTCGGTGCACATGAACCTCGTCTCAAAATCCTTCCTGGGGTTCCTGGTTGACCCTCTGGGCCGACACCCAAGATCCCTAACATTGCAAGAAAAGGGTATTGCGGCACGCGGGGCTGGTTCGCGTTGGGTAGGGCTTGAAGATATATCGACACGCCCGTCGGTGAAGAAGGGCCTTCTCTCGTCGTCACTCACGCTCGATCTCGAGGGTGGTCGAACCTTGACCTTGCCAGCTGCGGATATGACTGCGGCCAAGAAGTTCGCGGATGCGGCGGCCACCGCCTGGACTGGTTTCAACCGGGAGCAACTGGAAAAGGAAGACGTCGCTGTCCGTCGCATCCTTCAAGCGCTCGATGCACTCAAGGTGCCGGATGCTTACCCAGCGGCGTGCCACGTAGCGCCGTTGGCTCGCGATGCTGCCGACCTAAACAGCCGCGTGCTGTCAAAGCTGAATGCGGAGGCCGTTGGCGAAGAGGTGATGTCCCGGATTGCCCCGATCACGGCGTTTGCATCCGATCCGAATGCCGTCCGGAACGCGTCAATCGAGGCGTTCGTGGAAGCTCAACTGCTTCGTTGGAAGGAGTTCTTCGACACAGTCGAGTCCATGCCGCTGACGCCTGAACAGCGGCTCTCCGTCGTTGTCGACGAAGACGCGACTCTCGTTCTGGCTGGCGCCGGATCGGGCAAGACCAGCGTGATCACCGCTAAGGCCGCTTACCTCGTGAAGGCGGAGATACGAAAGCCAAGTGAGCTCCTGCTGCTTGCCTTCGCGAAAGACGCGGCGACCGAGATGTCGGAGCGCATCGAAGCCAGATGCGGAGTCCCCGTTGCAGCACGAACCTTCCATGCTCTGGCTTATGAGATCATCGGTGAGGTGGAAGGCGAGAAGCCACCGTTGGCGCCGACGGCGACAGACGACAAGGCGTTCTTATCGCTTATTAGGGAGATCCTTCGGCACGTCGTGGCGACCGCCAGCGATATCGCACAAACAGTGATCGGCTGGTTCGCCGGTTTCTTTGACGACTTCCCAACTGAGTGGGATTTCAAGACGAAGCACGAATGGTATGCGCAAATCGAAAGCCGCAACTTGCGGACACTGCAAGGCGAGATGGTGAACAGCTTTGAAGAGCTGCTGATCGCCAACTGGCTGTTCCGGAACGGCATCGCCTACGAATACGAAGCGAGCTACGAGCACAAACTCCAGAAGACTGGGCGCCGCACTTACTTGCCAGACTTCCGGCTGACAGAGAGCGGCGTCTACATCGAGCATTTCGGCGTGCGTAAGAAACGTGGCAGGGACGGCGCGGAGGAATTGACTACGGCGCCTTACGTCGATCGCGATGAATACCTCGAAAGCATGGACTGGAAACGGCAGGTCCATGCCGAGCACGAGACGGTTCTGGTGGAAACCTACAGTTGGGAGCGTGAAGAAGGTCGGCTGCTCGAAGCACTTGCCGAAAAGCTCGAACCACATGTCACGTGACCCAGCCCCTTGATCCGGGCCGTTTGGATGTAGAATCCGTTCCTGTTTCTTTCTTGTGATTAGGTTGCGGTCAAGGCCTGCTGAGCGG
>NZ_CYPW01000020.1 GCF_001458175.1 Shimia marina | reverse complement strand
CTGTTCGTCCGAAAATCTGCGTTTCATTGTCCATCCTTTGCTTGGACGGATTACTAACATCTCAATGGCCCGATTTCAGGGGGCTGGGTCAGGGTCAGTTTATGGTCAGCTCTCCGATTTCGATCTCGACGGCTTTGCTTTTTAACCAGTTTGAAAGTTGATCGGTGGCGGATTCTATTTGCGAAGCGTGTCTAAGTGAGCACTCCCAAACAATCGCAACCCGCCAGCCGCCCGCCTTTAATGCATCTTGGACTGCTTCATCTCGAGAAACGTTCGCTGTGAATTTGTTTTGCCAAAACTCCCGACGAGTTGACGGCGTTGTGGTGTATTTGCAACCGGGATGGCGATGCCAGAAACAGCCGTGAACGAATACTGCAGCATTGTATTTTGACAAAAGTATATCCGGTTTCCCGGGAACCCGCGTCGAATGTAGCCGAAAACGATAACCCCGTGCGTGTAGCACCCTCCTGAGCACCACTTCAGGCTTGGTGTTTCGCCCCCTGATCCCCGCCATCATTCGGGAACGGGTCTGTTTGTCGACAATATCTGTCACTTAGCACCTGGCATTTGATCCTGTCCCTGGTATACACCGCCTGAATTGTTTCAGGAGCCTGATTTGCCCTCAACTTTTGGTATAGCGGATTTGTTTGCAGGGCCGGGAGGCCTGGGGGAAGGGTTCACCTCTTTCGTCAAGAATGCGCATTCGCCGTACAAGATCGGGATATCTGTTGAAAAGGAAGTCTCGGCACATCGAACCTTGACGCTTCGCGCCTTTCTGCGTGAGTACAAAGCTCGCCATGGCAGCCTGCCGGAGAAGTACATTAATTTCCATGCAGGTCAGATTGAGGAACCAGACTGGGCCTTGGTTGATGCTGATGCTTGGTCTGTGGCTACAAGTGAAGCCCAATGCTTGGAGCTGGGTACCGTTTTGGCGGCCAATACAATCGATCGAGCGATTGAGCAGCTCCGGTCCGATTTCGAGGAAACCATCCTGATCGGCGGTCCACCTTGCCAAGCTTACTCGCTGGTCGGCAGGGCGCGCTCGAGAGGAAAGAGCGACTATGTGCCCGAAGATGATGAGCGGCACTACCTGTTTCGTGAATACATCAGGGTGTTGAAGCAGCTACGCCCCGCCGCATTCGTGATGGAAAATGTGAAGGGCATGCTCTCTTCGACAGTTGAAAGCAAGCAAGTCTTTGAAATGCTTATGGAAGACTTGTCGTCACTTGGTGCCGGAGACGACCATGTTTATGAAATCCGTGCGATACGGGTAAAGGATGGAAAGGCATTCCTCAGGGAGGCCCAAAAGCGATCCGACTTCGTTGTTCGCGCCGAGGAATTCGGTGTTCCTCAACGAAGGCACAGAGTTATCATTGTAGGTATCCGTTCCGACATGGCGCAAGGCGCTGCATCTGCGTCAATAGACGTGGCTGGTGGCCCCAAGACCGTGAGTGATGCAATCGGGAACCTGCCGGAGTTGAGAAGTGGTCTCAGTCGCGGTCGTGATAGTGTCGATGCTTGGCGAGAAACCGTGGTGGACGCGGCCAGCCTGCTTTCAGATCTCTACAAAGAGGAGGGAGAGGCCGAACTGAGCGGTGTCTTTACAGATCTGGCAAAAGAACTTCCCGGACAGGCAAATCTACCGCGAAAATCAACTAGGCTTCCAAATGCGTATGGCGAGTCCGAGGATGATTTCCTTCGTTGGATCGAAAGACCGGAGCTCCGTGCGGTGGCACAACACGAAACGCGCGGACATATGCCATCTGATCTTGGGCGCTATCTTTTCGCTGCCGCCTTTGGGGAGGAGAAGGGTTTCAGCCCCAAAGCCGCGAACTTTCCCAGTGATATCAGCCCAGCACACCGGAACTGGCATACCGGCGTGTTCAACGACCGATTTCGCGTTCAATTGGCTAGAGAGGCTGGCACAACCGTAACTAGCCACATCTCAAAAGATGGGCACTATTTTATCCATCCGGCCCCCCGTCAGTGTCGCAGCTTGACGGTTCGCGAAGCTGCAAGGATTCAGACTTTCCCGGACGACTACCTTTTTCTCGGCAACCGCACCCAACAATATGTGCAGGTTGGCAATGCGGTGCCGCCATTTCTCGCGCAACAGATTGCGGAACTCGTTTTCGAGGCTCTTCAAGGAGAAAGCGACTAGTTCAGTCGAAAACCAGCCCGTAAGAGGCATTCGCTCTACGAGCGGTCTTGACGGTGACCGCAGGGTAGTGCTGCATCAAGATGCCCAATATCCGCGAACGATTGTCATCTGTCATCCGCTCGCCCAAGATGATTTCCTTGACTGCCTCGCGTGGGTAGGGATGCGATATCGGTGCTGTGTCTCTTCGACTGGTCTGAACTAAAAGACGTCGTTCTCGTTCATAGCTCCATTCTACTGGTTTTGTTGCGAAGACTTCCTGCCAAACCGATTGCATCTTCCTCACTGCCTCGTCGGCGGCGTCTTGGTAGTCAGGGTTTTGTCCCTGTTCTTCAATTGCCATTTCATGATACCACTCCTGATCCTTGGAAATTCCATAGACCAGATTGTCGATCGCCGGTGGAGTTCGGGTGTATGCAACCTGCGCAAGGTACCCTTCTGAAACAGTGTCCATGATCTTGCCCTCATCAAAGGCCAAACAGAAGCCCCGAAGGCCATCAGCATAGTGAGACCACATGAGCAGATTGTCCCTATCTGAGGCAAAGCAGGAAATCCGGACCTCCTCACGCATGCTCTGAAACGGTAGCCCGTTGTCCTTGCACTCATCGAAATAACCAAGTGCCTCCTGAACGAAACCAGCATCACTGGTAGCTTGCTCGATTGACGAAAATTCGAAACCCCAAGCTGCAAGAGCGGCTAGAAACCTTTCAGGTTCTCTCGCGGCATTCGGAATTCCTTCGTGAATGTTACTCCAAAACTCGAAAGGGTCGTTGTATGCCGAATAGTGCTGGCAAAAAATCACACCATTCTCAAGATTTTGAAACGCGTACTCCGTGGGAGCATTGAATTTTAGAAGCTCTTGCCGCACGTCAATCAGCGCTTTCCAGTAGGCCGGACGAGTACCCTTCATCGCGTAGTTTTGAAAGCGCTGTCATGGCAATCGCGCATTGCTTCTCGGACGGCATCTTGTTTGGTATTGCGGCGCAGGTTTCCAGAACGCCGTTTTCCCTCGGAGACAGCAAGCCTCGTTCCCGCGACCAGTTTCGCGCTTCCGCCCAGAAAGGAGCACCAAGCCTGTGCACCTCAAGCTCCGCTTCAAGGCTGTCTTCTACCACCTGGTCCCCGCGTGCTTCCTTGACGTTCTCGTCGGCCAGCTCTGGAGATATCAGAGCGCGGTCGAAATCATCTGAGTAGGTCAACTCCCTGTCGGACAGCCATTTCCAACAAGGTTGCTTTTTGGCCCATTCACTGAAGTTTCGTACGCCTTCCGGCGGATGCGTAATTACGTCCTGTGCCTCGGCACCGGTGATGAGGAGCGCATCCTTCAACTCCTCCGAGATTGCCTGGTGTCGCCAGATTGTATCCAGATCAACCTCCATCTCACGTTCACGAGTATCGTGGACGACCTTTGAGATGGCATAGGTCACGATGTTGGCACGGTATCCTCCCTCATACCATTCCGCGGCAGACACGAGCTTCTCGGTCGCACGAAACACGATCGCCTTGGCGATCATCCGCTTGAACCAGATCTGATCAAACGCTTTCCCTTCTGAACCCCATCGACTCCCGATGCGTTTGGCAAATTCGGAAAAGTTTTTCTGGGCACCGAGGCTGACAACTTGTGGAAGGCCCGACCAGGTGTTTTCGTATTTAGCCAGATCGGTTTTGGTCAGAAACTGGGACCGCGGAAACTCCGCATCGAATTTCTTGCGCTCCGCCGGTGTTCTGCGGCCACGCTCGTCGGCGTATTGCCCCCGCGCTCGTTCATAGAACCACTTTGTTTCCCGGTACCCACCTTGGCCTGCAGGCGCGAGAACACGGCGCGACAGTTCTTCTGTCCGAATGTGGAACGGATGATTTGAGAAGAAGTCGGCCGCATTCACCTTGTTCTGGCTGTTTGCGTACTCCGATATACGAGGCACAACCTGCTCGGACTGTTCATGCGGCACGATCGTCAATTTCATTTGAACGTGCACCTGTGCCAACTGCTCCTCGAATGACTTGCGCGCTGCGTGCAAGGATGCAGTGGTCTGACCACCGTTTACAATTTGCAGATTATCTGCCTGAACAAGCTGCAGGCCGTGGTCGGTCTGTTTCACTTCGATTGAGTCTGCTGTGGCACTAAGCCCGTTGTTGTATGGAAAGAACATGTGCGGCTCGTCGCGGATGGTGTCGCGAATGCCCCGGTTCACCTTGCTCCGTGCCTGAAGGAAGCTCCTGACATTTGCCTCCAGAAGACGTGGCCCCCACTTGTCATAGATGGCCGCCAACTGTTGGCCGGGCATTACGGCCAAGTAGCTGTCAAGCGAAGCCTCGCCACCTGACGCTTCGAGTATCGGTATCCCCCCACCAAAATCACGTTCGAAATCGATCACAAGATTTGCTCTTGCCTGCCCTTGCTCCACGAATTGCTTGAGCCGCTTGAGATCCCAAACGCTGAGGGTCACAGGTTTGCCATCTAGATCAGTCACCTTGGCAGCGTCTGCGCGTGTTCTGGAATCAGCGTTTGATACGATGATCAGCTTGATCTTCTCGACATTCTTCCAAGTCGTTGCGATCAGGTCCGCCACACCGAACCCGGCGCTTGTTTCCTCGAGTTGCGATCTGAAGTCAGGCTTTAAGCTCGCCTTCAGAAAGCGATGCGCGGTGTTAAGCAGAACCTGCAATCGGTCTTTGTGAATGAGACGAACTTCATCCGTGATGTCGAAGTCGCAGAGAATGAGGCTTAGTATGCCGTCACCGTCTCGCGGATCACCGCCGTAACCGTCGATCCGCGCTGTGTGACCAGAGACTTTACCCTCATAGTATGCTCGGTTTGCACCATCCAGTTCACCAGCTTCGGTCAGGAGCTCTCCGACCTTTTCGAAGAAGGCTTCAACTGTAACCAGCCCAAGAACATCGGCATCACCCTGGATGTCTGCAATCAGTTGGCGATGAAACTCCACCAACTCACTCATTTTCGAGGCCTTTCCTGATTGCCTCGATCAGATCACCTTCGAGTTTGTACGGCTCGCATGCTTCCAGGGAGACGGAGTATCGAACGCCCTCAATGCCAGGAAGCAAGGGGAGGGGTATCCGAGGAAAGCTGCCAACCACCTCGTAATCCGCTGCCGCTCCCAACAGCCACCGTCTGTCATCGTAGGTGTTTTCCGGGTCATAACCCGTCGAGTACAGAGCTTCTTCCCACGCTTCGAAAACACTTCCATTTTGTTCGAACAACTTGGCGGTCATTCCGACATGGTCGTGAAGACTTTGGCCCTCTGGCAGCACAGCTGACGCCACATTGATCACTCTTAGAAAAAGACGGCTGCCCTCGACATCCGCTAATTGATCTTCGGATGAAATCGCGATGAACGGTTTCGCTGCGGCCCTACGGGTTTTCACCTCAACACAACTTCCGATGAGTTCGAAATCCTTGGATGAGCCACTTGGCCCGGTCCATGCTTCGATGGCCGTTTCTGAGCCTAAATCTGAAACCAAGACTCGCAGAAAGGCTAATTCACCAACAAGGCCACGTTGCTCTTCGACCGACAATCCCCCAAGCCGACCGCCACGCAACAGGTGGTGCCAACGGTGGGTTCTTTGAAGGGCCCTGGAAAGAGCATCTTCGACATCGTTGCCCGCCTCTCCAGCAGCGACAACATCACGGCAAAGCGTTTCGAAGATCTCGACCTGGCTCCGTTCTTTGAGGCCAAGCACGAAGGCCGACCCTCCGATTGCGGGCCGAAATGAAACCATAAGGTTCTTTAGCTTGGGCAAGCGTGGTGTTAGCTGCGGCATCGAAGCTAATCTCAGCATCAGACCGGGCATGTTGTCTTCAAGCGCGATCCAGAAAAAATCGTGACGGCCTTCCTCGTAGACACGTCTTGCTTCATCTGATGCGAGGTTTTCCCAAGGGTCACGATGCTGCAAGGGCCGCCTCCTGTTCGTCATCTTCGTCCTCGTCGCCAAATAGCTCTTTGTATCGAACAGTGTTCACCACGTATTCAATACGTTCAGCGGGTCTGTTGGAGACCGGCAAGCTGATCCCCCAAGCTGTTGCAGGGGCGGTCGGGATCATTGCCACTCCGTCGGCGTCTTCCTTGCCGGTGGGAGGTTTGGGTCGGACGAAATGCAGAATGAACAGGCCACGGTCTCTTTGGCGCCGGTAAATCGAATCCGGGTAATTGACTCGCTCTCCAGCTTTCTTGCCCTTTGCCTCACGATAGGAGGCTTCCGCGATCTCGGCTTTGGTAACATCGACACCGGCTTTTTCGATGCCGCGGGAGGCAACCCGCATGCGCTTCCCGCTGAACGACATGAACTCATGCTTCAGGTCGTGGAGGTCGACATATCGGCTTGTGGGTATGATGGGCGTCCCAAGCGTCATATCGGGTTCACCGTTTGCGAGACTGGGAATGAGGACATCCCAAGTGCGCAATTCATCGCCCTTTCGAGCGCGAATGTAACTACGCACAGGTCCCGTTTCTGTTGTTACGCTCTGCTCTGCGTTCCGCCATCCGGCGAGAAACTCATCGATGTATTCAACGTGCACTCCACGTATCAGAGTCCCCCAGGGCGTCATTTCTTCTGAGAAATTGCCGCTTTTGAGTTTCGAAACCAATGATTTTGCGATCCCGATGTTAGCACTTAGGTCTCCAGACTTGATGCTCACTCTGGAGGTTTCGACAAACTTGTTCGACAAACCTATCAGTGTTGTGATTTTTTTGCCCGATCCCATCTTGTTACGCGCCGTGACGAGTAGTGAGGCGGGATGGCTTCTCACTGCCAGACCGAACATCCGCGGCGTCGCCTTGGCCTTTTCCATGGTGCGAAGTTCGTCGTGCAACTCTTCGGCTGCATTGGCTATGAAGGAGTACCAGTCGATTGCTTCCGGCGGCATCCAGATCCGGCACAGATCTTCATACCCGCCTCGATAGCCGAACCAACGCCCCATCTGCATGAGAGTGTCGTACATCATCGTGTTCCTCAGGAACCACGTCACGGTGAGCCCTTCAAGTGTAAGGCCACGTGAAAGCGAATATCCTCCAACTGCGATATAGGTTCGGCCTTTCACGCCGTGCTCTTCTCTTGGGTAGTCAAGGCTATCCGGGGAGTCCTTGTTCACTTCGACGGCCCTTGCCGACGCGATTGCCTCATGCAATTCCGCTTGAACCGACGCCCAACCATGGTCATTGCCTGCGTATTCTGCCCTCCAGATTTCCTTGAGGGCCGCTATCTCCGGATCGTCCAGTCCAGCTGCCCCTTTGCTTGCATTTACTCGTGCCGAGTTCTGAATGCGTTCGAGTACTTCGTGGATTCGATTGCGTATCTGTCGTTGAACCGGATTTCGCCAACTTGCGTTGACGAGCATGGAGCAATGTTTGTGCGCATCTCCCCTCAGGTTTCTGATAGTTTTGGCGAGGACAAAAGTTCTGACGGCACGAACCAATGATTCAGGTAATCCTTCCAAGATAAAATCTTGTGGGTGCTTGACCGGCAAAACATCTTCGTTGTCGGTGATGAATCTCAACCAAGTTGGTTCACCTTCGTCCGGCAAGCCATCAACAAAGACCCTGGTTGGTCCGAAGTAGTTGGTTGGTGCATCCAGCCCGATGATGAAATCACCAGGAAACAAATCTTCCTCGTGCATCTCATCTTCTTGGTCCGGGTCGATGAAGATGTTCGCAAACGGGGTTGCCGTGTAGCCGACATAACAGCTTCGATGGAACATCTTCAGCAAATCTCTGATCTGGCCGTTGATCGTTGTAACCAAGTCTTTCCCGTATTTTGTGTTGATGGAAGCGTTGTCAGCCTCATCGTCAATCAGGAGCATGGGCTGGTCGATCATTTCTTGATCGCCACGAGCGCTGTTGTCCTTCAACCAGTCCAGGAGGTTGCCTAGCGTCCTGTGATTCTTCTTGATTACAAGAACAACTGGTTCGACGTAGTCTCCGATTTCGCTGCTGTCGCTATCGGCTCTCGCCTTGTTAAAATCGTGGAATCGCGTGGTAAGGCAGACTGGCCTTCTTTCAGGGCCAAAATTTCCTGCGCCAATAACGTATTTGCGCCCTCCTAGATCTTGGCCCCACTGTTTCCCTGAATCAAATCCGATTAGCCCTTCGTCGATACGTTCTTGGGTCTGATCTCGAAGGTTGTTATGTATCCCGGCGATGACGATGATCAGCCGATAACCTGCATCTGCGGCTTTGCAGACCAGTCCCGTATAGTTGGCAGTCTTCCCGCTTTGAACATGCCCGACGACCATGCCTCGCCGATCCCACTGTTTTTCGAGGCGTGGATTTCCGAGACGGCTCAAAATGGTGTCTGTGACCTTGTCAGTTGCGATTACGACATCCTTCGGCAGGCCCTTCTTCAGCAGCATCTTCTGGTAACGTTTCCAATAGAAGGGATTAATCGTGGATTTCGCGTCATCAAGCCAAGGCTCGAAATCCTCGCTGTCCACGACAGCACCCAATCCCGCCTTGATGCCTTGGGAGTGCTCGATCGCGCGGGCGACCTTTTCGATCTCTTCATCGCTCAATCCTGGTGGTATGTTGGATGCAACACCGCGGACGAAAGCTCGAAGTTCATCTTCGGTCTTGCGGGGTTGATGGAAAAGGCCCATCTCGACCATATCTTTGACGGCTTCCATTGTGCTGTTCATTGCACTTTTGTCCTCAAATATTCTTCAATCAATTGCGAAACCGAACTCCAATTGGAATTCAGCATTGGGTAGCTTTGCATGGTTTCTGGCAGGGCATCTGCATCGACGCCATTTTCCATCAACGTAGTTGCGAGAGAAAAAACCAGTTCCTTCAAGTCGTTTTCCTCGGTCACGTCCGGCGTAACGGCCTCGCCGTTGCCGACAAACTCGGCGTGAAGGGTTTCGATTGGCAGGCCGGATCCAATAAGGCGCAGACACCGATCAAATCCTTCTCGCAGGTGTTCCGGCAGTTTTTCTGCAAACTCGCGGAAAACCGGATGCTCATGGTTGGGACGGAAAATGATCTGTTCGTCCCTTTGCACGCGGTTCCAAAGCGGGAAGCGGCTTTCATCCACAAGTTTCCGGCCGCGACTGCGGTAGGTTCTTTTTGAGGTTCCTGCAAACCTCTCCACCACTTTTTTCAAGCGTTCTCGGACTACTGGCGGCAGTTGAGCCGAGGCTTTCTTGACGTCGATTTTCCATTCGGCGTCCATGGTGTTCGGAATATCGACCGCTATGCGGCAGAGCTTGGTAAGTTCGGATTGCCGCGCTAACCCCAACCACCCGCCCGCAATGATCAGACGGTTTTCGCGATAAACGTACAGCCCTTGGGATTTTAAGTGTCCCTCGGGCCCACCTATTTCTTCCCAAGCTTCTCGGGACATGCGTTTGTGGTGCGGGAGTGTGTGGCAACGTACGTGAATGATCCCGTTCTTGAGGCGAAGCGGATCATCCGGATCTTTCTGCGTAGCGGGATGGTTGCTTGCCATGGGGTCGATGGGCTTCAAGGTCCGACCGTTGAGTGACAGTTTGATGCGGGGAGTTGGCCCTTCAAGAAATCGATGAAAGACCAAACGGAGATGGTGCTCTGCACCCGCCACCTCTGCGTTCAAATGCGCAGCACGTTTTGCTCGATCATGAGTATACCCACCGCTCAACCGGTCGAGTTTCTCCCAGACAACCACGGTGCCGGATTCTGGCAGAAGATCAAAGCCATTTACAGTCTCCCAATCGTCAATAAGCTCGAGGCTCCAATCGTTGCGCCTAGCAACGCGGTCAAGGTCCCAGCGTGCGCACGCGACTTTGCCTCCACGGCGCGTCAAAACCGTCAATTTTCGGCATTGCGAGAGGCTAGCGCTTTTCAATCCTAAGCCAAAGCGACCTAGGTCCTTGGAGGCTCTTGTCGCTGTCGGATTCTTCGAACCCAGTCGCATGGCCTCGATGAGTTCAGCTTCAAACATGCCGATGCCATTGTCCGCCAGTGCGATCCACGGCATGTCTAACGACGTATTGGCGACCAGCTGTACTACGTTAGCATCGGCAGTGATCGAATTATCTATAATGTCAGCTAGAGCGGTTTCGAGACTGTATCCAAAATCACGATGCCCTTCGATAAGTGAGGCCGCATACGGAGTTGCATCGACCTCTCGAATGTTGGTTTTAGGTCCCGGAACTGGTTTCATGTGAAATATCTTGGCTATCAATGAACTGATTACAATCTAAAGATTATTTCCTGGCATTTGCCAACTATCTTTCGGAGTGCCCTTCGATTGCGGACTGAACGAAACTCGTAGTCTGCTATATCGCCGGAGATGGATGGGTAAACTTGGGCTTGACGGGCCTTCAGCCCGCTAACCCCAGTCCAAGCATTTATTTGGTGTTTCCGCCCAACATCCCTGATCGTGGCGGTCAACCTTAGTCCATCCCCAAAATCAGGCACCAATTTCCCCTGTCTCGCGGTCGAGCCATTCCTCGCGGGGCAAATTGGTGTCTGATTTTGTCGCAGACATTTTCTTCGCAAATGTGGCCGATTGACAGCCCCGTTCAGGGCCGCGGGTCGGGCTTTGCCCTCTCCCACTCTGTTCCGCCGAATACATGCGTATTCGGTCAGATCAGGTGGCCGAGGCGCAGCCCATCGGCGGAAGGGGGCGCGAAGCCTCACCCGCGTCACTTTGATCGAGGAGGCCACCAATGGCACCGAAGTTTGATGTTTATACTCATATCACCGACACCATTATTGCAGAGATCGAGGCAGGCACACCGCCATGGCGCAAGCCGTGGATTGGGAGCGCGTCGGGCATTGCCCTGCCGAGCCGACATAACGGGGAGGAGTATCGCGGGATTAATGTCTTAATGCTCTGGGTCATGGCGGCCAAGCATGGCTATGTGTCCAGCCGCTGGATGACCTACAAACAGGCGCAAGAACTGGGCGGCCAGGTCCGGAAAGGTAAGACGTCGTCCACCGTGGTCAAATACGGTACATTCACCCGAGAAAACGAACAGGGGCTCGAGGAAGAGCTGCCCTATGCGCGCGCCTATCGCGTGTTCAATGCGGATCAGATCGAGGGCTTGCCGGAGGATAACTACATCCGGCCCGAGGCCCCGCGCGACCTTGGGACGATGGAGGATCCGGAGCTTGAGGCGTTTTTCGACCGGACAGGGGCGGATATCCTCACCAGCGACGACCCACGTGCCTACTACAACCCCGCCGAAGACCACATTCACATGCCGCCGGTTGCCACGTTTCACAAGGCGGCAGGCTACTATGGAACGTTGGCCCATGAGGTGATCCATTGGACTGGCAGCGAAAAGCGTCTGGAGCGGATCAAAAAATTTGCGAACCGTGAGGCCTATGCCTTTGAGGAGCTGGTTGCAGAAATCGGCGCGTGTTTTCTTGGTGCTAAGATCGGCGTTGCACCAGAATTTGACCAAAGCGCCGCTTATGTTGAAGGCTGGTTGAAAGCACTGAAGGAGGACAAAAGGGTGATTTTCCGTGCGGCGTCCGAGGCGCAGAAGGCAGCCGATTTTGTTCTGCAGGCCGCAGCCAAATCTGAGGAGGTCGCAGCATGAAACCCGACTATCACAGCGACGATTTTGCAACCGCGCGGCTGGATGATGTCCTGTCCCTCAGAGGCGCTGCCCAAGAAGCACGCGCAACGCTTTATGCGGTTCTGAACCGGCTGGAACTGAACGATATGGAGGGGGAAGAGCAGCCATTCATTGATGATTGCCTTGGTGCTATTGCAATTCTTGAGATGGCGTTGCAATGATTTTGGAAAAGATCAAAACAGCAGTGGACGCGGGCAACCGCGTTCATTGGGTCAACAGCGGGTATGTGGTGAAGCGAGACGGCTTCGGGCGGTACCTCACCTACCTACATGCGGAATGGGTCAGCTACCGGTTTGGCCAGCCGGGATGGTAACCGCCTGAACGGCAAGCCTGATGAACTTCTCATCGCGGACAGTGCAGAGGATTCACCATGAAATTCTCTTAGATTAAGCAAGCGGCCCGATAGGGCCGCGCCAGCGTGCATCTGCAGGGGGGCTGCAATCTGCCCGATGGTGGTCAGGAATACTTCGATGATCCCAAATAGATCGATGGCTGGGCGGTCTATATCAGGTTAGAGCGAGTGTTTTGCCCTCTAGATTGTATCGTGTGCTGTCGCGCGGGGCGACGCGTCGGTTTAGTCGCTCAATCCATCATCAGGCGGATTGCCCGTGCCAATGGCGTATTGTCCCCATGAAAGCTGGCAATCATGGCCTGCATGAAAATATCCGGATCGATTTGATCTTCATGCATTTCAAACCCGGACACACTAAGAAGCAAATCCAGCAGCGTCAGCTGGCAGCGCCCATTGCCTTCACGGAAGGGGTGAACCGCGTTAATTTCAGCTATGAAATGTGCTGCGCGGTTCGCAAATTCGTCAGGATCAGGAAAATTGCGCAAATGATCTTCAGCAGCAAGTTGCGCGAAGAGCTTTTGCATTTCTGGATCAATGTACTCCGGGTAACAGAACCAATTTCCACCTTTGCCGGTTCGGATTTCTCGGGGATGCCCGGCCCAGTCATAGACATCCTGAAAGAAGTGATGATGGATTTTCTTGTAGTGGCCGTAGTCCAAGTTGCCCTCTGGCAAAGGTTCTTCTGAACGAGACAAGAACATCAGTTGCTCAAACTGATCAAGATCATCCTGATTTCGGAGATCTGCCTTGTTAATCAGAACCTGCGACCCGGGATAGCAAAGCGGATCCTCGGTCGCGTTGTAGCGGCTCATCAGCTCCGCTTGGCGGTAAAGGAACCAGCAATCGCGCTGCGCATTGCGTCACCTTTTAGACCGCGCCGTTCCATGCGGGCCATAAGAGTTGCAGAGCGTTCATTCAAAGACATGCCTTCGACCAAAGCAAACTTTGCAGCTTTGCCCTTGCCAACAGTCTTGGAAACAAACCGGCCCGTCGAAGACGAGCGTGTTATAGTAGCGCTTTTCCTCATAGGGCTAACCTACCATGGTTTGGTGAACAAATGCAAAAGGATACGTTGCCCTGTTTGGCCGGGCTTTGCCCGGCGGTTGCAGCCCGTGGTTGCTCCAAACGGAATACAGGCAGTTGAATCAATATTATAATATTGATTCAATTGTGGCTGAATGCCATAACAGAGCTGCCTGTATGAGACTGGCAAGAAATAGGGGTGATTACTTCACATGGGTCGACCGCGCACACCACGGCACAGGCGACTGACGCAAAACCAGCGTTTTGCCATTGTGCGTAAGCGTGCCGAGGGTGTGCCGATCGAGGATCTGGCTCGAGAGTTTGGCGTCACAACCCGCAGCATCTTCTACACATTGAAGGCCAATCAAAGCGGCAAACTCGACGGGCGTGTGCGCTCTGAGCTGGTGAATGTTCGGCTCACGCCGAAGGAGTTGGCGAGCTTTGATGCGGTGCTGACGCGCCATGATATCGCCAGCCGTGCGGAGGGGTTGCGGAGGTTGATCCATGCCTCAAATGATCTCTTCGTTCCCGATGATGAACTGGCCAACAAAATGCAGGGGCTCTCGGCCTCGCTCAATCGCACCGGCAACAACATCAACCAGATTGCGCAGCGCCTGAACGAGGCAAAGCGCCAGGGCAAGACGCCGCCTTATGGCAGCTCAGCCCATGGTCAGGTGCGCGCCTTGGCCAGGCTGATCTTCGACATCGCGGACGAGATTCAGGACATGGCGCAGCGTCGCCGCAGTGAGCTGTCCGGCGAGGTTGCCCGCGTTCTGGGAGGCTTTGCCGATGGCCCGGAATAGCGCCGTGGCCGCCGCACAGGAGGCCTTTTTCGACCGCGACTGGAGCCGCATTCGCGGCAGCGTTCCGCGCGCCCGCACAAAACAAATGGCGCGCGCCGCCATGGGGCATTCCCCCGCGATCTTCAAAGCCATTCGAGATGGCGGCACCCATACCAAAGCACAACTGCGCAATCAGTTGAATTACCTGACCACCAAGTCGAGTTTCATCATCGACAGCCGCGGCACCTATGACGGCCAAAGAATCTTGTCCGCCAAAGAGGCCGAGCAGGTCACGCGCCGGTTTTCAGCGCAGTGGAATGAAGGGTTTTATCCAAAGCTTGGGCATACCTCGCATCTCTTGATGGCCTTTCCGATTGGCACGCGCGGCGTGGATGTCGCCGAGATCACACGCGAGGTCTGCGAGCGGTTATTTCAGGGCGAAGGCAGCCACTTTGACTATATCGCGGCAGTGCATGAGGACCGGGACCATCCGCACGCGCATATCGTTTTGAACCGGCGCAGCAAGGATGGTGAGTTCTTCTTTTTCAAGAAGGGGCATCACTTCAACTACGACCGTTTTCGCGAGGCCATGGTCGAAGTGTCGGATCGCTTTGGGCTACGGCTTGAGGCCACCCGAAAACGCGAGCGCGGGATTACGACGAATAGGCCCAGCGACATTGACCAGCGTCGCGCAGAAGCCACGGGCCATAAGCTGACCGAGCGCGAGCGCGTTGGTCCGGAGCTCGACAATGCCTTGCGTGAGGTGGCGCAGAATGCGCGGCTTTATCGCGGCCTGGCTGCCGAGGCCTCGCGCGAGAACCAGTATGACATTGCTGCTGCTTTGGACAAGGCCGCGCGGCTCTTGGCGCAGGGCAAACCGATTGAAGCAGATGGAAAGGTATATGGCATGGCCGAGGAACAGCATTCCTTTGACGAGGTCGTGGATGCGTTCCACGGCAAGATTGAGCAGGCCGAAAAAGTGGTGGCCGATGCTCCGCCGGAGCGGCGCGCTGCGCTGGAGCAGGAGCTGAACGAGATCTATCGTTCAATCTCTCACCTCAGCCCAATTGGTGTGCGTTCTAACACTTTGCTGGAAACCCCGTCTGACAGTGGGATCTATTCGGCCGAGAATATTGCGGATCAGGTGCAGGACAAGCTGCGTAGTGATGCCGTGGCGGATCGGCTTCAGTTGGCATTGAAAGACACCGGTATTTCCAGGCAGGAAGTTGTGTCTCGTATCGAGATTGGCGCGCAGAATGCGGCGCTGGAGCGACAATGGCTTAGCCGGGATTTGGTTGCTATCGCTGAAACCGAAGGGCTCGACCTGTCTAAGCGTGACGATCTGGAAAAAGCTGTTGATCGCCTGGATGAGCTGCATGGTGAGCTGGGGCGAGTGCTGAACGAGGCGGCGATTTTGCGTGATGCAGGGGCAACCGAAGTGGTTGAAAATGACCGTGCGCCGGTCGAGAACCTGCCGCCGGTCGCGTCCGATGCTCTTCAGCACTTGCAGCAGGATCCGGCTTCAGATCCATTCCGAGATAATTTGGAGCGTGACACACTGCGCCGGGAACTGAATGAGCTAGTTGGTGATGACCGCGCCGCTGATCTGGCTATCGGTGATGAAAGCGCTTTGGAAGATCACCTCGAAGATCGGCTGGATCGCCTTTATGTGGCCAAGGCCTATCTGCAGAGTGAACCAGAGCTGGCGAATTCCGTCGCGATGGAACATGTGCTTAACGAAATCGCCAGTGAAGAGATTGAAGTGCAGCGCCAGCAGCATACAGAAATCGATGGCGAAAAGGGCGTGACTCATGGATAAAACCCGGATCGCGCTTGGCGTTTTCAGCTTTGCCTTGCTCGGTGCAGCTATGGGCTATGTCCTGGCGTCGGCCTTTCTAACATTCCATTGGTACGGGGTCGGGACCGATATCGATTTTCTGATGCTGGCACGCAGTTATGGGGTTTATCGAGCTACCCAGCCGGGCGATATGCAGGCCGTACACTTGATCATGGGTATCTGCACTGGAGCCGGTGTTTTGCTCAGCGCCGTTTTGATGAACGACGCTTTGACCAAATTCGGCGAAACCCACTGGCAACATATGTCCGAGATGAAGCGAAACGGCTTTTTCGGTAAGCTTGGCCAC
The DNA here is from genome assembly GCF_001458175.1 of Shimia marina. GTDB lineage: Bacteria > Pseudomonadota > Alphaproteobacteria > Rhodobacterales > Rhodobacteraceae > Shimia > Shimia marina. Next base: position 23,241 of record NZ_CYPW01000020.1, on the reverse strand, counting down.
GGCTTCGTCCTCGGCAAAATGGGCAAGCCCAAGAGCCGCAAACCTTTTGTTATGTCCAAAGTTTTTCCTCACGCCCTGATCGTGGCTCCCACCGGACGCGGCAAGACGACGGGTTTTGTCATCCCAAATCTTTTGACCTACCAAGGCAGTGCAGTTGTGCTGGATGTGAAAGGCGAGAACTTCGAGGCAACGGCCCGCCACCGGGGATCGCAGGGCGACAAGGTGTTTCGTTTCGCGCCTACAGATTGGAAAGACGGTCGCTCACATCGGTACAATCCTTTGCTACGCATATCGGCATTGGAGAATGTCGATCGCCAGCAGATGGAGTTACAGCTCTTGGCTTCCTTGTTCCTGCAGGCCGAAAATGATCGTGTTCAGGGGCTTCTTGATGGTGGTATTGATCTATTCGTTGCGGCAGGTCTGTTGGCTTTCGAGCGCAAGCGGCCGACCTTAGGTGAGATCTATCGCATCACTGCCTCAGGCGGTGACAAGCAGAAGGAATATCGCCGCCGGGCTGACGAGGTGATCAATCCGGCCGCCAAGCTCATCTTCATGCGCATGGCATCGACCAACAATGACACGCTGACGTCATACCTTTCGCTGCTGATGACCTCAGGGCTGAAGCAATGGTCGAACCCTGCCATTGATCGTGCAACTGCAACCTCTGACTTTGACTTTGCGGACATCCGCAAAAGGCCTCTTTCGGTCTATTTGGTGGTCGAGCCCCTGATGGTGAAACCACTTGCCCCACTGATCCGGTTGTTTTTCTCAGATCTGTTGGCGTCGCTTCAGCATCATGAACCCGGCGAAAATGAACCATGGCCGGTGATGATTATGCTCGACGAATTCAACCGTCTTGGCAAAATGCCGATCGTGCTCGACAGCATCGAAACCCTGCGTTCCTACCGCGCCAATCTGGCGATCGTCACACAAACCATTCCCGCACTTGATGAGATCTACGGTGAAAATGCCCGCCGCGCGTTGCAGGGAAATGCAGGGATCAAGCTCTATCTGACCCCGTCCGATGAGAAAACCATCGAAGAATTGAGCAAGGCCGTCGGCAAGACCACCAAACGCGTGGTGACGCGTTCACGATCAGTCGGGCGCAATCCTTTCGCCGGGCGCAGTATATCCGAACGAACCGAGGAAACTGCGCTGTTGCCTGAAGATGAAGCCCGGCGCATGGATCTGGATGACATCGTTTTGGTGGTCGATGCGCAGATGCCAGTGCGGGCCAAGAGGGTCAAATACTATGAGGATTGGTTCTTCAAAGGCATATTTGATAAGCAGGTCGGGGAATTACCGTACCCGTCTGCCTCAGACCAGTTGCGTGGGATAAAGGGGCAGATCAATTCTCTAGAACGAAAGCTTCGTTCGTTTCAGCAATCTGAAAAGATGCAGAGAAGGCCTGAGATCGATCCATCATTGGCTTCAGCTGGAGAGCGGCAACCCAACCGGTCCCATTTCGTTGAAGATTATCAGAGAGCAACAACCCGTATCGATCAGTTTATGGACGGCGTTGAAACATGAACTTTGATCAGGCTTGAACGATTTTTGATTCGTCCTCTGATAGGCCGGTTTTGGATCACTTGGCTAAGTGTAGCGGCTTGAGATCATCCGGGCTTGGGCGCGAGATCATCGCAATTTTTGGCCCAGATTGTCTGAAACCCTAATTTTATTCTGGCTCACAATGCTTGCGACTGGGCGCAGATTATCTGAGACGGGCTCACATTGCTGAGACTCAGATCAAGGTCGCGAGACTGATGGCACTAAAGGTGAACTGCGGGGCAATGCGGTCATAGGTTGCCGGATCGGGTTTTCTCATGCAGCAAGGCCAGAAATTCGAAGCACATCCTCACCACCAGAATAACGGGCGTTTTCCTTGTGAGCGTTCCACTGATCGGTGCCCGTTGCGAGCAGCGGCCATTCACGCCTGGCGCGGTGAAGGTTCCAGGAGAGCCCATCCTTGACGAATGCTGCATCGTCGACCAACGTCTGCTTGGCTAATAGAGGTATAACGTCTGGCGCAACGCTTTTTGATTGTCAGCTGAGATGGATAATACCGAGCTGCGTTTCATCAGCCGCATAAGGAAAAATTAGGTGTTGGTATTTCTTGCCCATGCGATTGAACAACTTGACCTTGCCGCTGAGCATATTTCAAAGGGTGATCCGAACAACGCACGATTTGGGCTCATGCTGACAGACAATGTTCTGGAGCTTGTGTTACATCAAATGGCAAAGGACGAACAGCGTGAGCGAACTAACTTCTTGAACCGCGAGAAGACCTACGCCGACGAGTTCGGACTTGAGAGCCGCACTTGGCAGGCATTTTGATGCCAAAGTCTCATTTTTCAGATCACACAACAAACTGAGTGCCGAAGAAGCAGAAAGTATCACAATCTGCCATAGCTATCGTAACGAGGTCTACCATATCGGCTTGCACCATCAGGACATCCTGCCTGCTCTTGCGCGTTTCTACTTCTATTTGGTTTGCGGTGTTCTTGGCCGCTATAAAACCAATACGATGAGCTATAGCCCTTCTATGGTGTTGCCAGAGCGAGCCCAGAAACACCTAGGATCAAAACCAATAGGTTTTCATATATTTGACGAGTACCAAAGTGGTTGCCTGACGCTCCAAGAAGGCATCTCATTCGAAGCCTGCAATCTGGTTTCGTCACTGGCGGATCATATGACCGAAATCATAGAACAGCAGGACATTGGTGTTGGGATGATCGCCACGGCTGGACCGAGACAGATGACACGTGATGAAGCTATCGTTGAAAGCCAAGCTTGGCGGTTGGCGTTCAAGGAAGAAGGTAAGAAGTTTGCGACGGGAAAATGGTCCGGTGGCAGCGTGCTTGATTTTGTCAACTGGATTGGCGCAAACTACCCCTTCAAAAACAGGCGTGATCCTATTCCATCATGGCAAAAGCGCGAGCAATCTTTGCGCTTGGAAAAGAACCCGCACAAGGCGCTCAAGAAATACAAAGACTTCATGGCGCAAACTGAAAATATCCGGGAAGTCATCGAAGAAAGCCACTTGCAGGTCGAGATGTACATTGATGAACAGATCGACAGAATGCGCGGCAAGTAATTCGGAGCAGCGACAACCCAAAACCCGTTTAACATCAGCGGCCAGCTTTGGCGGCAAAAAAAATACGAGCTGACATCAAGATCGAATTGTCCAAGGTCAGCTTCGTCCCGCATCTTACCTGTTCGGGCCTGACGACGCGTACGGCTGGCCTCGGACCACCAACCCGGTGTGATATGCCCAGTCTCAGCGACGTGAGCCCGTCTCAGATAATCTGCGCCCAGTCGCAATTATTGTGAGCCAGAGGCGATTTTAAGTCTCAAATAATCTGAGCCGAAAACGTCGATGATCTCGCGCCCAAGCCCGGATGATCTCAAGCCGCTACAGGCTAAGAGGCGTAAACTTGCCTGACGTAACTGGGAGGTACAATTGGTTCTCCTATCCTCAAGGATTGGGAGGTGCTTTGGCCCGTGCTCGAAATACTGATGTACTTGGCCGCCTGTAGAACCGAACCATCCGTTGGGGCAAAGAGTATGTCATAATGGTCAGGATCGGATATCAGTAAAAATACGCCAACAATCGTAAGATGTTTCCCTTCCGCTTCGACAATCAGACGACTTTCACCGAAGATTTGTGCAATCCAGAATCCAGATATGGTGTCTCCGGATCCTGCCGAAAGGGCCGGTGAAATTTCTCCATCGTCGTCCGTGTCTACCACATCCAGCGTTAATGGCATCATTTGCTCACCTGGCCGCATATCGACATAAGGATGGAAACGGTAGAACTGGATGCTGTGGGTTGTGGGCATTGTATTCCAGCTTGGTGTTGGTGTATTCCAGCTTGGTGTTGGTGGTTTGGACGCACCGATAGTTTCTGCGCACCTGTAGCGAGAAGTGCGGTTCAGGTTGGAAGCCAGCTGTTTTGAGAGAGCGGTTCCAGCCCACCCGTGAGGGCTACGGCTGTGCATCGAAGTTGTGGCAACGTCGGGCAGCTAAGACGCGACTTTGTCTAGAAGTACTTGCGCTTCAAACTTACGCAGTGACCGACGGGCAGCACCGTAGGATCTTTGGCCCTGTTCCGTTTCCAGTTCCGGGAAAAGCTCGAATAATTCGCCGCGTTGCGCATCATCCAGACCTTGAACGCTTAGCGCACCAGGTTGGAAGCTTTCGGTCCAAAGGCCGTGAGATAGAACCAGTTCGTGGTGCTCAAACATGAAATGAATGTAGCTCACACCATTGGGTTCCATTCTTTCCACGCCAGCAAGATCAACGAGATACTTGGCAGCTACCAGTACTTCTCGATCTTCAAAATATAGCACTGACTTTTCGCTGGAAATCATCACGCGGTGATTGGGGGAGACGACAATGTCCCACTCTGGCAGGTTGTTTCCCAATGCACCTTGACGGATCAGGATGGGGCATAGTTTCGGGGCTTGCGCCAGCTCAATACCCTTCAGATCCCGTCGCCCTATCCAGCAAATTTTCTGAATCCCGTTATCGCGTGTGATTACGCGGTCTCCAATTTTCAGTTTCTCAACCAATCGCTCACCGCCTGGAGTTGCAACCAGCGTGCCGGGTGTAAAACAAGGTGGGTTCAAGGCTTTTAGGGATACCGTGGGTATTGACTTGTGCTGTACCCAGGTTGGTGACGACCTCCAGATAAAGGTGGCGTCCACGAGGATCGAGCCATCAACCGGGGTGAATACGTGTCTGATTTGATCCGTATTGACGTCAGTATAACTGAAACTCACTCCAGTGATCACTTTAAGGGATCCGTCAATGTTCACTGTAAAGTAATCTGGGGTAGAGATGTACTCTATGGGTGACCCGCCAATAGTATCCAGAGTCGGAGACTTCCCATTAGACAAGTTAGATGCGCTAAAACTGGTTTCGATTGAGCCATTGTTATCTGCGTCGCGTAGCTCAAGCTTAATGGGGGAAATGGTTGAAAGCCGGGAATGTGCATTCAATGAAGTAACTTCATAAAACAGTGCTTTGTAGGTTTTTGGCATTTTTCCACTTTCCAATTAGAGCTTGATTTCTCCTTTCGGTGGTTTTGTGGGCCTTCCTTCGTGGAGAAAATCTGCAGCAAAGTAGAAGGCAGAGGCGAGCACTCTGGCCAGTACATGGTGGTTAATCTTGGGTACGTACCTGCGCTGTTTTGAGGTCGACCAACCTTCAATGCGCGGAAGGGCTTTCGGGATAAAATCCACTGCCGCTGTAGCGTGTACGTACTTAAGGGTGGGGGCTCTTCGGTGCAGTGCTGGCTCACTAGCATTTCTGATTTGCAGCCAAGGGTATGGAGCCATCGACGGCGGTCAGTGCGGCGCATTGGGGGCTTAGGTGACACGCATCAAGGGAACATCAACCGACGACGGTGAGGAAACGATCACGCCGACAACTTCGGACGGTAGCAGATGTGTCGAGGCAATCTTCAGCCTCGATGACGGCGCTTCCAATTATGGAGTTACTGATCGCAAGGCGAACTCTGAGCTGTCCGTCGTCAGACACTCCGGGCCACACTGCGATTGTTGCGATGAGTTGGCAGATAACGAAGCCCCAACCACAGGACTTCCGGATTGGGTGAAGAAAGCGATGGCACATTTGGACGATATTCGTTGTACCAATCCAGCCTTTGCCCCGGTTGGCGGCGTGATTGAGCTAGGTGAAGGTTATAATGCCAAAGGTGAACTAATTGATGGCCAACCGAATGTCCCACCTCGCCGCATCAGTTATAACGATTTCCTGGCCATTAAGCTTCCGGTGTGGGCTGTGATTGTGACGGTTTTCTTTGCATGGGTGCAGCGACTAACTCGCTAGCCGCTTCGCTCGTTCCGCCACTCTCTGCGCCAACGCTGCCGCCTCAGATCCCGCCCGTCTGATCCCAGCCCCCGCCAGCTCAGCATTCGTTCTGGTTCCAAACCGTGCCCGCGCTTTGGAACCCTTTGTTTTAACAAACCCTTTTGCAAACGCCGCTGGCCCGCTCATACTCGGTGGCCCTGCCATCAGGAAGTTCCCTGAGATCGTGCGTACAATCAACGGCGTGGCGATGATCATGCCGCTTGCGAGGAACATCATCATGAAGAAGGGCACAAGCGCGCCAATATTGCTGGCCCCGGATGGATCGCCGAGTTCGCCCATAAGCGAGCGTCCCATGCCGATGACCGTGGAAAACACCCCGGCAATCACAAGAGGGTAGAGGGCATAGGAGACTGTCGCTGACAGCCAGCGGTGGAAGTAGTCTTTGCTGATGTCAAAGAGCGAGAGAGCAATCATGATGGGAGCAATGCCGATCATGAAGGAGATCATGATTTTCGCAAAGATCAGGATCAGGCCGCAAAGCGCACCGATTACACCGAGCAGAAACGCTCCGATCGCTCCAATCATCGCACCTGCCATCCAATGCATATTGTCGCCTGCGGCGTTCAGATAGTTGCCGAACGCCTCGATGAGATCATCAAAGGCGTTGGCAAAATACCCGGCACCCGCGCCACCGCCGCCCAGGCTGGTCACCATGCCACCCGCCAGATGATCAAGCCCATCAATGATGGCGCTGGCGACTGCATTGAACTGCAGCCAGTTGAGCGAGAACATTGAGATCAGTATCAGCTTGAGCGCAAACCATAAGGCTGTGCGACCATCCATGGATTTGTACTGGAAAGCCATGTTGATGAAGACGCCGATGACCGCGAGTGTCGAGCCAAGAGCGACAATCCCACCGATCTGAGCGGCGACATTGCCAAAGGTTGTCTGGGCCGCATCATCCAGAAAGTTGTCGGTTGTTTCCACCATCCAGCTGACGACGCCCATGATTGCCCCCTTGTTACGCCGCCCGGCGTTTCAGAAACGCCTTCAGGATATGTTCGCCGTCAAAGTCAGGCGTGACAGCAACCAGCTCCCAGTCGTCTTTGCCCAAGGCATTCAGTTGCGCCTCGACCCTGGCTGCTTTGGTTTTCTCTGTGTTGATCTGCTCGATCTTGTATTCAAACATCTCGAGCCTCTTTCGTCTGCGCCGGTTCACCCGGTAGATAAAATTCGGTGATCCCGCGCGCGCCTTGATGACGGCCCGCCTGAATGATCACGTCGATGGAACGGGTGATGTATTGAATCATGTCTTGCCAGGTCATGGGCACATCGGTTTTGAGAGCTGCGATGGCCAATCGCTGCACGGCCAGTTGCGGGGTTTCAGCGTGAAGTGTGGTGAGGGATCCGCCATGGCCGGTATTGATGGCCTCAAGGAAAGTCATTGCTTCCTTGCCCCGGACTTCGCCCAGCACAATCCGATCAGGCCGCATCCGAAGGGTTGAGATCAGTAGCATATCGGTGCTGCGTGTGTCCTCGTCGCGATCCGAGATCAGTGTGACCACATTGGGTTGGTCTGGACGCAACTCGGCAGCTTCCTCAATGGTGATGATCCGCTCGGGCTCTGGCACAAAGGACAGGATTTTGCGCGCGGTTACAGTTTTACCGGTCGAGGTGCCCCCGGCCACAATCATGTTGAGCTTGTGCAGTACGCAAAAGCCAATTGCCGCATCAATATCACCCGTGGCAACCACGTCGCGAAGCTCAGAGTTTCTCTTTCGACGCAGGCCTTCAAGGCTTCGCTCAGAGCCATAGAGGTAAGACAGCGTGATCTGATTCAATGGCAGATCTGCAAAGAACCGCAGCGAGATGGCAAAACTGCCATCCACGGCGGGTGGCTGGATCACCTGCGCGCGGATTGGGCGGTCCCGATAGGTGATGCTGACCGAGACAATGGGCTTCGTGCGGCTGAGGGTTGTGTTTGCCGCAGACGCAATCTGATTGCCCAGATCTTTGATTTCATTGGGCGTAAGTTCTCGGTCAATCCTGCGCATGAAGTGATCGCCCTGGAACTCGGCCCAAAGCGTGCCGTCAGGGTTGATGCAGAGCTCGATCAGCTTCGGATCCCGTGCCTCAGATAGTTTATCGAGGGAGTTTTGCAGATAGCTCGCGCCCATGATCAGAAGATCTCCAGATCGCGGTCCACCATGACGGTAACACGGCTGCCCTGATCCACATAAATCACGGGCTCGATTGAGAGATATTCACCCATGACGCTCTGGGTGCTGTCCTGCAGGCCTTCGCCGATGTTTCCCAGGACATCAGCCGTTGTTGCGTCACTAGTGCTATCGGCGGCCACTGTTGGCAGCGCGCCGATCAATGAGATCAGGGCGGCTGAGCCGAACCGCGCGCCGAAACGGCTATCGACGAAGCCGGTGGTGCCAGAGCGGCCTAGTTCATCCCCGCCAAAGGCGCTGATTTCTACGGTTTGGTTATTCGGCAAAATGATGCGATCCCATGCGATGGTGATGCGCTGCTGCGCAATATCAACACCAGACTGGTAACGCCCGATCAGGCGTGAACCACGCGCGATCAGAACCCTTGAGGCATCATAGGCGTGCACATCTTCGGAGATAATGGCACGCACCTGTCCGGCCAGCGAACTGTCGATGGCGGTCTCCAGCGCGGCTTGGATCATTGTGCCCTGAACGACAGTGTTGGACGGGTTCACGATCAGCTGAGCCTGAGTGACCTCCGCCAGGGCAGCACCGTTGCGCACAAAATCAGTGTTGCCATCAAGGCGACGTTGTTCAAATGCCGACGCTTCATTGCCCCCACCAGATCCGCCAAAGGCAATGATCGGGCTGGCAATGCGGGCTTGCAGCTCTTCCTGTTCAGCCTGCCTGCGACGCTCCAGTTCTTGCAGGCGGAGTTCTTCAGCCGTGGGTCCGGATGGTGTTGTCACCCGTGGGGTTTCCAACCGGGCCAATTCCAGATCCGTTTGCAGGCGCTGGATTTCCCGTGCGCGTTCTTCAAGCTGTTCCTGCAGAGCAGATTGGCTGTTGGCTGCGTCATCGCGCAGGCGGACCATTTCCTCTCTCAGAGCCGTGAGCTGCCCATTATCTACCACCGGCGGGGCTGGTTGCGCGTTTCGCAGGGCGCTGATTTCTGCGCGCATGGCCTCAAGCTGGGCTTGCAATGCAGCATTTTCGGCATTGGGTTCAGGCGGCGCGATGGGCGGCAGGGGTTCTGCGACTGGTTCCTGCGGATTGATCTGCCCAAAGCCGGATCCAACGGTCTGGAACTCCTCCGGAATGCCCGTGGGCATTTGTTCCGGTTCAGGTGTTTTTTGGAAGATAATCCACAAAGCGCCAAGCGCGACGATTCCGCCCAAAATGGCCACAGCAAGCAATAGGGGGGGCTTGCGGGTTGTTGCTTTCCCTTCACCCTCAAGTGCTTCCAGGCGCTTTCTGAGATCAGAAGTTTCAGCCATCTTGTGCCGCCTCGCTCATCTCCTGCACGCAGATCTCTTCTTCGCCCAGGCGTAGCACCCATCGGGCGTTGATACCGGACACACGGATCAGGCCATCAGCCTGCGCCAGAGCGTTCACACTGCGCTCATTGCCACCTGACCAGCGGAAAATCGCAGGGATCGGTGCGTTTCGCTCGAACCGGAAATAGGTGAAGGTGCCATCGTCCCAGATTTCACGGGGGGTGACTTCGGATTGCTCGCTGACACCATAAGCATGATTTGGCGCGCTGCGCGCTATGACCTGCCGCGTTGGGCGAGCGCTCTCGGGATAGGTAAACCGGATCACGTAGAATGTGGGCGATGACGCCTCAGTCACGTTGAAGTAATAGGCCCGCTGATTGGTGTAGACCGTGATGTTGGTGTGCGCGCCACGCGTGACGGGCTTGATCGCAAAGGCCTGACCGCCGGGAACGCCATCGAGCAGAAAGCCCTCTGTATCCCCCGCAATGATTGAGCGGATGGTTTCGCCACGACCGAACTCAATGCTGGTCACATGGGTGAGGCTTGTACGGATGCGGTAAACCTGACCGTCCTGATATGTGGCCTCACGCACGCGTGCGTCATGGCGGCCCTGGCGGGGTTGGGTTTCTGCCAGGGCGCTTTGGCAAATCACGCTGAGAATGAATGTGAGAAAGATCAGAAAGCGCTGCATGTCTTACTCCAGTCGATCCGAGCGGATCGCATATTCGGTGACGGTGAAGCCAAACGGGTTTTGCCAGACATCATCGATTGAACGGCTGTTTTCCGGGCGGAATTCAAACAGCAATGTCGCGGTGAAGAGCCCGTTTTGATTGCCGCGCGGCGTGTTCAGCCGCTTTCGCAGACGCACCTGCGCCCGATTTCTGCTGATATGGGTGATCGAGAGCACTTCAACCTCGAGCCGTGCATCAGCACCATAGCTGTCTGGTGGATAAGCCCCATGACCACTGGTCCAGAGCGCACGCAAGCCAGAAGCGGCGGCCCCATCTGATTGCTCCAACACCCGGCGCACGCGCTCGTCATTGTCGAGCTGATTGTAAGTCTCACGATCAATGACATAGCGATAGACCTGCGCCTCAATAATGGCTGGGCGCTCCGTGAGTGAGACGGCCTGCACACTGGCATTTGGCAGCGCCATGCCGGTTTCGGAGTCAAAGGGCACAATCATTGGCGCGGGGTCGACATCGAGGATGGCAACGACAGCTGCAGCCAGACAGCCCAAAGCACCAAACCCCATGCCCGCAAGGCCTAGCTTTTGCCACATCAGCTCACGTCGTCGCGCGCCGTAGACCAGTTCTTCTTCAATAACCTCTGCTTCGCTTGCCATATCCGATCACTCCGCGCGTAGGTCAGGCAAGGTGATGTCCATATAGCGGCGCTCTTCAGCCAGGGTGGCCGCATCCGCCACACCGGATTGACCGGCACCCACTGTCTGGATGGCTTCAAGCTCCCACATGCGGGTCATGGCGATGGCCAGCTCAGCTGTGACGCGGGTGTTGTGATCGACGGCTTCTTTGAGCGTCTCCATATCCGGGATCATGCCTACCAGCCGTTCCACGCGCTCCAGCGATTGCGCAGCATCGGCATAGCTGTTTTCAGCAGCGGCGGACATGACAGCTCCGGTGCCTGCCTGATTGGCGATGCGTTCCGCGCCGGGATTGCCGCTGGAAGACATCTGGCTGAGACTGTCCTGATCAAATCCCGCGTCTTCCAACGCCTGTGTCATCCGGCCTTCCATTTCCGGGGCGGCATTGCCGATGAGGCTGCTGAAGTCGCCATTCTGAATCTGCCTGATGGTGCCCATAAGATCGCCGAACTCCTGGTCCAGAAGCCCGTCAAGATCCCCACCCATGACCATATCAACAATATCTGTCGCTCCGGTTAGGGCAGCATAGGTTTCATTCAAGGTATCGAGCTGTTGCTGCACCAGATCGAGTTGCTCCAGAAGCGTGTCGAGCTGGTCGGTTTGGATGCCAAAGTCTTCCAGCATCTGCTGCAACTGGCGGATTTCCTGAGCAATGTTGCGGGTATCGACGGTGGGCACACCCTGAGCGAAGGCTGGCCCAACGGAGAAAGTCAGGGTGACAAGGGCGGCGGACAAAAACCGGATCACGGCAGGACCTCCAGGTCAAATTGCATAAATTCCTGTTCGCGGGCTTGAGCGGCGGCCATTGCCAGCTCAGCAGCAGACAGCGGGCGGGTTTGGGCGGCTTTGAGCCGGATCCGGATTGCCATCAGCCGGGTGAGTTCCGCGCGCGCATAGGTGTTGAGCGACATGGCCTCATGAATGTCGGCGGTTTCGCCCGCGCGGGTGATGGTGTCTTGCACACGCAGCGCAGCGGCGCGGATCGAGATCATGGAATAGTCGCCATAGATGCCTGCACCATGGGAGGTCAGGCTCATGGTGGAATTGGCGAGCAGAACAGGTTCAATGGTGCCCAATGCATCTACGCCGCCAACGCGTGCGAGATAGAGATTATAGCGCTCGGGAATGACCTGCACGTAATGCTGGGTTTCTGCGAAAGGCGGGACGCCGCTATAGCGCTGCACATTGCCGGGACCGGCGTTGTAGGCGGCCAGCCCATGGATGATGTTGCCATCAAACATGGTCAACATCTGGGCCAGATAGCGCGCACCACCTGTGACCTGGACATAAGGGCTTTCATAGTAAGCCGGATAAATCCCTAGATCTTGAGCTGTTCCTGGCATGATTTGGGTCAGCCCAAATGCTCCGACTGGTGAGCGCGCACCGATGGTAAAGCGGCTTTCCTGCCAGATCAGCGCCTGTAACAGACAGCGCCATTGTTTGGGGGACAGACCAGCGGCGCGTACGCCGGATATATGATAGGTCTCTCGTGCCCCACGAATAATCAGGCTTTCGATATTGCCCGCCGCATCACCAAAGAGCTGCGCGGCACCGGGGTTTGGATCCGTTGTACCGTACAGATTTGACGCCGCACTTTCTGGTGTGTTGCCTTGCTCCAGAGTGGCGATGGTTGCCGCGCCCGACCTGCTGGAGGCCTCCAGAATATCGCTAATCGCCTGTAACTGCTGGTCTTCGATTGCTGCCAGTGCCTCTTCCTGGCTCTGGCGTTCACGTTGAAGCACAAGATCCCGATCGCCTTGTGCCAGGATCCGTTCCCGCTGCAGAAACGCGCTCGCATCGAAGGTCGGGACGCCCTGCGCAGACGCAGGGCCACTCAAACAGATCAGGCATATGAGAATGCGCCTATCCATTCGGTGCTCCAAGCGGCGTGAGCAGTTCAAAATGGCAATCACTGCGGGTCACTTCGGCAAATGAATTGAAGCACTCCGCTTCCGAGGGTCGATATTCAGCGCAGGCCGACAAAGCCAACAGGCCAGCGAGGATCAGAACAGATTTACGCATCAGATGTTTCTCCAGAAAACAGGATCTTGGCGATAATCAGCACCAACCAGTGCCTCACCTTTTTCCATGCCGCCAAGGATCGTCAGGTATGGGCCGAGGGCGCTGAGATCGGCATCAATCACCACCGCGCCCTGATCATCGCGCACGAGAGCCAGTCGGGCATTGCTGCCAGTGCCAAGCAGTACGGCCAGCTCTTTTTCCGAAAGCCCCAGCATGGTGTAGTCACCGGCCGAGGCACGGATATTCGGAAGCAGGAGCTGTGTCGGGACAGCTTCAACGATGGTCTTGCCTGTACGAGTTTTTTCGAGCTGGCTGGCATATTGAGTCATCATTACGACGACCGCGTTTTGTTTGCGCGCTGTGACCAACCAGTTGCTCAGGCGATCGGCAAAATACGGATTGTCGAGCGCCTTCCAGGCCTCATCAATGATGATCAGCGTGGGTTTGCGATCCTCAATCACGCGTTCCACTCGGCGGAAGAGGTAGGACAGAACAGCCATGCGTTCCTTTTCACTTTCGCTGTCAAGAATGCCGGTCAGATCAAACCCAACGACATCGCCATCAAGCGAGAATGTGTCCTCGGCGCTTTGACCAAAAATCCAGCCATATCGCCCCTCAGCGGTCCATTCCTGAATGCGTTCAAACAGATCACCTTCATCGGCACCGGCGACAAAGAGCGAGGCTAGATCCTGCCAGTTGCGCAGATCGGCATCTGTTGCATCTGCGTTCTGGCGCACCACTTCCTGAATGCGATTGATCTGGACAGGGCTGAGCGGTTTGTCGGTACGATGCAACAGCGTGGCCAGCCAATCAGATAGCCAGGCCTGACCGCGTGGATCGATTTCTGTGCGTAGAGGGTTGAGGCCAGTGGTCTCGCCCGTCTTGATCGCGCTGTAGCGTCCACCATTAGCGCGCACCGCCATTTCCATTCCAACGCGATAATCAAAAACGAAGATCCGCGCATCGCAGCGCCGGGCCTGCGTCATCAGGAACGCTGACAGTACGGATTTCCCCGAGCCGGGACGGCCAAGGATCAATGTATGACCGCCCGTGGGCTCTTTGTCTGGCTGTCCAGTTTCGTGATAGTTGAACAAAAAGCCGGAGCGCTCAGGCGTCGGAAAGAGCGAGATCGGTTTACCCCAGGGCACCTTGCTGCCGGGTTTACCAAGCTGGCTTCGATGCAGGGCGGCAAGATCGGCAAAGTTCATATTGGTGATTGCGGCCTTGCGGCTTCGCATCTGCCCATTTCCGGCATGCTGCGCAAAGTAATGACTGCGGGCGGCAAAGCTCTCATTGACCAGATTGACGCCTTCAGTTGCGGCAATGTTTCGGATCTCGGCTGCGATGGTTTCCAGCTTCTCTTTTGTCTCCGCGAATGCCGTCACCGTCATATGGTGATCACCAAAGCTGAGGCGCTTGGATTCCAGATCATCCAACGCCTCCACCAGTTCTTCGGCCAACGAAATGGCCCCGTCATCACTGGCTTTCATCAGCCGTTGTTGGCGCTTGATCCGCCCGGCCATAAGGTTGCTGTTGATCGGCGTGAACGAATGCGTGACTACCATGTCGACAGGCAGGTTCAGCTCATCAAACATGGTGCAGTTGGTTTTGGCCGGGTAAGTCTTGATCGCAAAGCTGGTGCCGAAGCGTCTACCGATCGCGCCCTCATCAAGGATGAAGTTGCGTCCAAGGAATGTGACCCGCGTATTGGCCACATCTTCTGCAATCACGCCAAAACGGGATTTGGGAAAGAGCGATGTTTCCTGACCCGTGTTGAGGGCTCCGAGAAAGCCGAGAAGCTCGCCCGATTGCGCTGACAGCAAGCGAGGTTTCATCTCAGAAAAAGACGACATCATAAACCCAACCACCTCTTCGAGCTTCCGCAGCTGTTTGGCCGTCTGGGATTTGAGGTGGGCTATAGAATCTGCACGCTTCAAGCGAAGCCGTGCCCCAACAGGTGGGCGTTTCAACACTGTCAGCGTGATCGTCTTGTCGCGAAGGCCAACGTCTCCCATTGCGCTTTGCCAGCATTGATCGACCAAAGCGGCGAAACTGTCATCCGTGAGTGGCGGCAGGTCAGTTTCGATCGCTTTGGAGACCTTATGCACATAGAAACTGTATTCAGGCCCGATCTGCGCAATGATCGCGGCAAAGAGCGCGCGGATCTTTTCCAGATGTGCATCATCGCTGGTCATGCTGTTGACGCCATCAAGGCGGATGCACTGAAACAGCGCATTGCCGCGCGTGCGGATGGTCACGTCATCAACGAGCGAGACATAGGGCAACATGCTGGCCATGGGGCGTTCTCGGCTGGCCCAATCCGGTCGGCCGCTCTCATCACGGGGCATAACTGTCACCCCCGTGGATCTTGCGATTGGCTGTTGGGGGCGTTTCCTGCAGGGCCGTCACGACCACTTCCAGAAACGCGGGATCCCAATCTGCCGCCTTCCAGAGCGCGGGATATGCAAGGCCCGCCAGAATGATGACAGGCCAGCTTTGCACCCATAGAAACACCAGCACAAACCCGAAGAGCCAGACCATGGCATACATGATCGGCAGGCCGATGAGTTTCGGCGGGCGGATCAAGCCGAGGAAGAGACGGGTTTGCGCAGCCATTACGTATCACGTGCTCCAGATGGCTGTAACGATGGTAGGAGCAGCTGCGATGCCAGCGATGGCGACCAACACCCAAAGCGCCTGACGGAAATCCAAAATGCCAAAGAGCCAGGACAGGAACACGCCAATCAGCGCCAGGGTGCCGATCACGATGCCCAAAGGGCCAGTGATTGTATCGACAATACCTTGCAGCAGGTTTTTTACAGGGGAGAGGTCGATACTCTGCGCCAGTGCAGGTTCGGCGAACACAAAGCACGCCAAGGCCAGTGTCAGAAATGTTTGAGTGTTGGGTCGCATGAGTAAGCTCCGCTCAGTCGTTGGGCGACCGCCATGACGCGGCGGACGTGGTTTTGGGTTTCTCTGAAAGGGGGAATGCCGTCGTGGCGGATGACCGCATCGGGACCGGCATTATAGGCGGCAAGGGCAAGCTCGGGCGTGCCGAATTGTGCAAGCATCATCAGAAGGTAGCGCGCGGACCCGTCGAGATTGGCGCGCCAGTCATGTGGATCAACATTGAGCTGTGCCGCCGTGGTGGGCATCAATTGGCCAAGACCGATTGCGCCCACAGGACTTCGGGCAGACTGCCGGTAGGCACTTTCAATCTCGATATTGGCCTGAAACAGGAGCTGCCAATCAGAAACAGACAAGCCAGCGTGGCGCAGGGCGCTGTGTCCGCCATAGCGCTGTGAAGTTTCCTGAATGGCTGTGAGGATTTTCGGCCGAGGGATGGTCCGGCTTTGGCGTGCAGGTTCAGGCGCAGCATTGGGAGCATAAACAATTGCCTCAGGCCCGTTTTGGCCAACACCGTCTACATAGGTTCGGGCAAGGCCTGATTGAGGCGTCGTGGAGATCAGCTGCCCATCCGGCTGAAACGATAGGACAAAACCTTCCGCCAGCGCGGTATTCGCTCCAATCAGAGCGAACAGTACTGCCCCATTAGCTGTTGTTGTCCAGCCTGTGAGACGCGACTTTGCCCTCCAGCATCGGGATCGATGCTGTGGTGAGGCCAACCCCAGCAAGGAAGCTGACCAGCCCATTGATCGTCTTGAACTCTCGCGCCACCATATTGTTGCGCGACGTGACCAACAGGCGGCGTATCTCGCCATCAGGCGAGACACAATGCACGGTCCAGACACCGGACCACTGGGCTGAGGTTTTTGTGGGCGTGGCGCGACATACAACATCCGCTGAATGTCCCTCAGCGAGCAGCATGCGCAGCCCGTCTTCGCTAACAACATTCGGGGCGTCTTGCATCAAGTTCATAGATCAGGCCTTGCGTGTTCGCGCAATGACCCGTCAGTCCCTCGCGGACTGTCCGATCAGTGCGATATTATAATTTTGCAATCAATAGCAACTTTGTGGGTTAGTGCTATGTCTATGCTGCAATAGTCATTTAGTGGAATATCCTCCACAAACCAAGGCGGTTGAACAGCCCGTCATGTATCTTTTGCCAGGCTCCACGGGAGAAGCGGAGGTGCACTCCTTTCAGGAGAGCGTTCGAATTTCTTGCCGCTCACCCTACGGCAATGCCGTATGTAACAGTGCTCCCCGGATATTTTAGCATGTACGTACTACCGAGCGGGTCCGGATTTTCGTGAAATGCAGGTGCTGAACGCGATTAGGTGGCTCGCCACCACTCACCAAAAAACACAACAACGGGCCGCATCCCCTCCTAATCGCGGTCAGCACTGCTGGTCGTCAACGCGAACCTCGCCGTGGCTAAGAGCCCGGAGGCAACGTCACCGAAACCGGCAGTTTTTCAGTGTTTTGAAGTCTTGTTGGAAGGAAGCACCTGTGGCTGCGATACTAATGCTCTTCTCTAGTGTGATAGCCTTGTTGGTTGCAGCTCTTCTTTGGATGGTAGGCAACAGCCTGGCAAACGCGGCAATAATCTATTTTGTGACGAGTATTTCTTTGTTTGCGATCGCTCTGGCTGTTGCTTCCATCCGAAGCAGACAGAATGAGGCTCGAAATTCAGACAGTCTGGATGAGATCAAGCCAATTCTTTGAACCAGAACGACTGCCTAGTTTGCGTTTTCGAACCGGTGTAACGAAACGATCGTCCTGCCCTTTACTTGTGCTGGTTGTGAGACTGTCTGAAGCTTGAATTGGTGTCCGCAGCGCTTGGGAGATCTTTGCCTTATGGGCGGATTCCGGTCATTAGCCGCAAGTGCAAACCAGATATGCCGAGACATGAGAAGCCGACATCTACTCGCGCTAATCAGGCGTCCTTTGTTGTACCGCCGCAAGTCGCCTCAGAGCCCTTTGTGCTTGAAGGTAGAAACCAAAGAATAGCGAGGGCTGGCCGAGGCAATCCCCTCTAAGCGGCCTCGCGTTTTCAATTATGTTTCACTAGAATGAAGCGAAGAACCGCTGAAGGTCCTCGGGATCCGACAACTCAAACGCCCTACTAAGTCATCTCCAATATGAAATTTTGCGGACGGAAATCCGAGCTTGAAATGCTTAAAGCGCGATGGGAGAAGGCTAACAGCCTTTCCTTTCCGAGCCCACAATTAGTGATAATAAAAGGCGAGCGTGGCGTGGGTAAGACGCGTCTTGCCCTAGAATTCTTCAGATGGTTGAGCACACAAGAAAACGTTGTCAACGGCGAGAGGTATTGGCTGGATGATATACGTCAGATTGAGCGGCACAATGAAGTCAACCCTGATCCAGATGACTGTCAATTCCAACACCCCATACCCTTTCTTTGGTGGGGGATAAAGGGACAAACAGGAATTGCCGCAAATTCCCTTGCTTCGGCGGATCGTTTCCTCGCGCCTCACCTCGCGTCCCTATCTGTGAAGGCACAGATGCTTAGCTCGGGAAAGTCGATCTCTAAGATTTGGCGAGATGTCATCAAGGGCGAGTTAGCAAGTTGGTCTGGATACGATACCGCTCTCGCGGTTGGTGAGGGCGTTTTCAAGACTATCGACATCCTTCGTGGTAGTGTCGGAACGAAATCCGATCGTTTCACGAAAGCCTCCGCGAAAGCCCCGCTCAGCCGGGTCGACGCGCTCATGCAAGACCTCGAAAGCGTTTTCAATCCGCAGGCGTTAACATTCGCGCGGACGCCCGCGATAGTGCTGATAGATGACGCGCAATTTTCTTCGGACGACCGTAGTCTTTCTGTTTTTATGGAACGCATGCTACATCGCTCCTTTACCCAATCCTGGCCCGTCTTGATCATCGTAACTCACTGGAAACGAGATCTTTCGGCGAACTATTTCAGCCCAGAACGCAGCTTCGCGGGCATCCTGAACCATGGCCGCAATCTTAAGCCCTCCGATAACGGTCCCGCGGCGGGCCTTCCCGGTGGTTTTTTGAATGACGCGAATACGCTTGAGATAGACCTTACTCCGGTTAAGGACCTCCGAGGCGCACTAGCTGAGGCTTGTCCCGGGCTCTATGCCGCACAAGCAAACGCCCTTCTTGATCGTGCTGGGGGCAACCCGCGTCACCTTGAGCAGATAATTGCCTTACTTGAAGAGAATGAGGACTTCTTTGAGGACCTCGACCCTGCGAAGTGCTTGACGGAGGAAGGTCTCCACGAAGCACTTTCTGTAACCCAGGACATCTTCCGAGTAGTCATGAAGCGTCTGCGAGCGGCACCCATTGAGGTCCAAGAAGCGATCTGCCTTGCAAGTTCGAATGGAATGCGTTTCTCCACCCAAACCGTCGAAGCTCTGTCGCTGCACCATTTGGGAAAAGGGTGCAGCGGCCCTCTCGAGCAGGCACAGGACCCCTATTCCATGGTCTCAGGACACCGAAACTCCAACGTCGCAGAATTCTCTGAACGCCTGTTCTTCATGGTGGCTGAACAGCGGCGAAAAACTCTTAAGAAACTAACCGACGAGACCGCACTTATTGCGTCGCTTAAAACCGTACTGAGGGACCGGCTCAAAGCCTCTAAGTTTGGCGGCCTTGATGAAGAGGCAGTAACACTTCATCTCGCAGCATCACTTTTGTCGACGAATGATAGCGAAGATCGATCATATCTAGCAGAGGTCCTTCTCCAACTTGCGTGGGTCGAGCATCAACGATATGCGCACGAGGACTCCCATGACGCCGCGCTCCGATTTCATGAGATCATTGCCACTCAACCAGACCTATTCGACAAAATCGAGCTCGTGAGTTACCTGGTTGCGACCGACATTCTGACGGAGTTCGGATCCATCATCCCAGCCCTACAGCTCCTAGAAATTATGTCGGAAAGACTCTTCGACCTCCGTAAGCGTTTGGGAGATGCCTCAGTTAGCGCCGAGCAGATCGTTTTGGAAGCCCTTGCCTTTTACCGTGCCGGAGTGGCTGCGCATCACGCAGGATACTACGAGGCCTCTTATGATTTGCTAGAGAAGGCAAATAGGCTTTTCTTACTCGTGGCAGAGCAATCCAAGACAACCACGCACCTAGAGTTCCTTGCCAATAGCTTTAGCAGTCTCGCAGATTTCGCTTCGACCTGTCGCGACCGGGACTACGAAGAGGCACAACGCAATAACGTCATGGTAGTTCGCAAAGCCATCGTTGAGCAGGATCCTTCTACCGAAAATTTGGTAAAGTTGCTAAAGTCCCAGTCTAATCTTTGTGCGCTCCGTTTCGGACACTCCCGCATTACGGGGCTGGAAATGGAGAAGGCACTGCACATTATTGAAGGCCTTGCTGAAAATAGCCCCATACCCGATGTTCTCGCCCTATACAGCGAAACGCTAAGACACATGTGGAAGGTTGAAGATCTGTGCGATTCCTTCGAGCTCGCACTGGACTACTCACA
Organism: Shimia marina; assembly: GCF_001458175.1. Taxonomy (GTDB): domain Bacteria; phylum Pseudomonadota; class Alphaproteobacteria; order Rhodobacterales; family Rhodobacteraceae; genus Shimia; species Shimia marina. The sequence goes on along the minus strand of NZ_CYPW01000020.1, from coordinate 3,126 downwards.
CCGAAGCGTTAAAGTCGCCCGTGAACTCGTCCAGCAGTCTCAGAGGCCCTACCACCTTCACGTCCTGGCCAAGGCACTCTCAGCGTACACCTATAGCTTGATGGCTCATGATGAATTCCAAGCGGCTCTGGAGGCTGCGGAAGAGGTCCTAAGAATTCGCCGCGATCTCGTCGACCGGGTGCGAACTTTAGACGACCAGCACAACCTGGCGGTCGCCCTGGAGCTGGTCGCCACGGTGCAGAATTCGGATGGTGATGAGGCTGGGGCAATTCTTAATCAGCGAGAGGCGGTAAAAGCGGCGCGAGCGGCATCAGATTCGGACTCGGCCCATACCCCAAAAATAACCTTGAGTTCGTGCCTAAGTTCACTAGGCTTCATGCTTCAATGGGGCGAAAATCCTTCTGAAGCCAAAGAAGTTTACAAGGAAGCCGTCGACATCTTGCGTCAGCTACCTGAGTATATTGCTGACTCCGAAGTTGTGGAGGATTGGTGCCGCCTTCTACTGAGAAATCTTGAAGTCACTGGCTGGGATGGCGACAACGAAGAGGCGGTCGCGCTTATTGACGAGGGGGAAAAGCTGCTTTGCAAACTCGACGACACGGTCCGTCAGGCGTTCAAAGAGGAGTTCGCAAGACAACGTGCCTATCTTGACGATTAGCGTCGAAGATCATCTCGACATCTTACCTGTTGGTACCAACATATCAATCCATAAATCAGCAATAGGGTTCTAGTTTCTTTCACAGAAGCAACGGAAAACCATTCATACGAATGGGAATGAGTTAAGAAGCTTTGTTCGCAGAGCGACGCTAGAGCCGCCAAAACGCTGAAAGTCTTGCTAATGACAGGTTTGAAAGGCCGCACCGCAGCATCAGGACTTAGTGTCCAGCGGTAGGTGTGGGCCGTGTTTCACCTCTACTTAGCCTCCCACTTTGAACTAGCTCGCCGCTAAAGCACACTCGCGCACCTAGGTTTGGAAGGATGCGCGAAGTCGTCTGCCCGAAATTGATCCGAGACATGAAAGTTGTAGACTTCCGCAGAATCCTTCAGCATCCTTCGCACAGTAATTTATCAAAATTCGTTTTCGGGGATCGCTATGAAAATCATGAACTGGAATATCGAATGGATGAATCGCTGGTTCTCTGGCAATCACAATCCTGCCTGGGGCAGTAACTCATTGAATGAAGCAGATGCACGGGTCGTAGCTCAGAGGGCTGCCAACATAGTCAGTGCTATCGATCCCGATATCTTGTGCATCCAGGAAGGACCGAGCGCTATCCAGGAAATGAACCTATTCATTTCGGATTTTCTTTCTGAGAACGGTGACCCGCTTTACGAGGCGCTGATTGGAAAAGCTGGCGGATCGCAAAAGCTATACGTGCTCAAAAAAATAGGCGGTGCTGTTGAGGATTTTGATCATGCCACGGACGCGGTGACACATGAACTAGAAGAAGTGTGGCAAGCCGACGTGGACGGGGACCTCCTATTGCAGCCTTACGACTTTACTCGCGCGCCTATGGTTGTCGACATCAATCCTGTCGCGGGCGATCCTATTCGGATCGTCAATCTTCACACCAAATCGAAATATGTTCATAACGGCGAAAGTCTATTCAATAATCCTGCACGTCGTCACGAGTTCATCGCCTCTGCGATGAAAGCACGGCGACGAATTTCTGCAGAAGGCTTCCGTCTCAGAACGTACCTCGATCAATTGGTGCAGAACGAGCCATCCGAACGCATTATCGTTACTGGAGACTGGAACGATGGTCCTGGTCCAGATTTCTTTGAGCGACAATACCTTACCCACAATGTTGCTGATATCGTACTGGGAAGCACGTTCTATCCCGACTTGATATTCCGTCATCCAGTATTGGAAAGGGTACCAACAAATGCCTTATTTACCTCGCGCTTCGACGATTTTGTAGATGGAATACAAGATCGTCCCCTTTTGTTGGATCACTTCGCGGTTTCGCCGGGTTTATATGATGATGTGCAAGACGCAGGTATCGCGCATTCCGAATTTGAGAGTGAACTAGAAGGAAGCGGGGTCCGCCGAACCCAAAGAGCAAGTGATCATCGGCCAATCTGGCTGGAGATATGAAAAATAACAGCCTGCCTTGCTCGGATTGAAGTTACCGGACCACTCTAACGCCAGCGCTTCGGCCAGATTGGTAATCAGGTACGAGTTATACAGCTGCGCGGCAAGACAGTGCGTTTTGCGTTCGTGACGAACGTCGGGAACGCGTACAGCAAACGCAGCATTTGAAAGTACTGCCCAATGTCGGCTTTTGGTCGTCTTGACTCTGTTGATTTGAATGATGTCCTTTGGGGGGCCGCCCAAACGTTTTGAGGAAGAAATGACAGACCTGGAAGCATTCAAGACCAAGTCGGATGTTGCCGTTAGTTGGCTTTCTTTGATTGGTGTGGGCGCTGCGGTGCTCTTTGGAATTAGCGAGTATCAAGAAAGTGCTTCGAAAAGGATCGACGACGCACAACGCACCACCTTGGAGTTCATATCTCGCTATAACCAAGAGGGTGTTCTACAGGCCCGCTCTGACGTTCAGCGCTCAATTGATACACTTGGCGAGGCTCTCTCAAAGAAGTTGGCTGGGGTGACCTCCTTGGAGGCGATCAATGAAATTGTTTCACGTCATTATCGTGAACAAACCTCCGCTCAACTAAGATCTGATGAATCCTATCAAGACGCATTGCTTGTGGTGCGGTTTTTTGATGAGCTCTTCGTTTGCGTGGATACTGGCCTTTGCGAAAGAAACTCGGCAGAGCGCTTCTTTACGGACGAGGCTTACCAATACCATTTGGTTATGCAGGCGGAGATTGAACGTATCCAACTTACCCGCCCGCGTTTTGGGTTAGGTTTGGAGCAAATGCGAGTGTCGTCTTCCACTCTTGAATGACCGCTATGCGGGTTGCAACTGCAGCATCTTGACCGGTTGTTGAAAGGCCGGTGTGGGCCGTTACGAAGCGATAGTCTACTTGGACATCATCTCTGATGCACTGTTAGACAATTTTAGTAGCTTGTGACCCAGCCCCCTGAAATCGGGCCATTGAGATGTTAGTAATCCGTCCAAGCAAAGGATGGACAATGAAACGCAGATTTTCGGACGAACA
>NZ_CYPW01000019.1 GCF_001458175.1 Shimia marina | reverse complement strand
GGGGGTTCTAAGGTTATCACGCAGAACCCGCAAGCGCTTTTTCAAACAAAAATCACCTTTTTTCAAAAAATCTCAAAAATATAACAATATCAGTAATTTACACACACCCCAGCCACCAAGACATCCCGCCAGACCCAAAAAACCAAACCAAAACACCAAAACTCACCAACAAACACACCCGACTCCCAAAAGACTCACTCAAATCAAAACCAAAGTCCCAAACAAACAACGCAACACCAAACTACAACGTCGGTATCACAGCAGTATCCCAACAGTATCACAGCAGTGGAACAATCAACCCAAGCACACCACCGAACTCACAAAAACAAAACACGCAACACAAGGGAGAGGGAGGAAGGGCAGAATCAAAAAAGCCGCCTTTGCTCCTTCACAGAACAAAGACGGCCTCAGCACATAATAGAGACGCGGCCTCTTAGGGTTGCTGGCGTGTGGCGGTGATCACCACGTCGCGGATGTTCACGTTCTGGGGCTGCCCCACCATGAAGAGGGCGGTGCGGGCGATGTCATCAGCAACAAGCACGCCGCCCATGGCGTCTTTCCATTCCTCATAGCCATCAATGATCGCCTGATCCGTGGTGTGACCCAGCAGTTCGGTATCGACTGCACCAGGGCAGAGGCTCATCACACGCACGCCAAGATCCGCCACTTCTTCACGGACGTTTTCGCTGATCGCGGAAACGGCAAACTTGGTGCCCACATAGGCGGCATGGTTTGGGAAAGCTTTCTTGCCAGCCACAGAAGACACGTTGAGGATGGTGCCCGATTTGCGGGCTTTCATATCCCCCAGCACAAGCTGCATGCCATTGAGCAGAGCGACCACATTCAGGTCATACATTTTCTGCCATTCCGCAGGATCCTGTGTGTCCACCTGACCGAGCAGCATAACGCCTGCATTGTTGATCAGGCACTCTACCGGACCGTAGGTTGCCTCTGCTTCCTTGACAGCGTCACGAAACGCCGTTGCATCGGTCACATCCACTTTGCGGCACAGGGTATTGGGCAGGTTCAGCGCCTCAGTTTTTTCTACGCGACGCGCGAGCAACAACAGAGGGTGCCCTGCTTCGGAAAACCGCTGCGCCATCGCGGCACCGATGCCGGAGCTTGCGCCAGTGATAACAACGAGACCTTTGGTATGTTCGGTCATGGGGAGACCCTTTCTGTTCTGTGTGCATTTGGGCAGAGGCTCATAGATGTTGCCCCGCCGTGTCTGTCCCCCTCAAACTAAGCGGTCAGAGGCGCTGTGAGAATGATGGTTCCTGTCGAAAACCTGCACATTTCTATCAAAGCAGCCGAAATCCCGGCTTATATTGAGGTCATCCATGATGTTTTATGCCATAGCCCCCCGACAAACGGGCGTGCAGCACCACAGGAGCAACGATGCAGCATTTGGAAGAGGTCAAAGAGCGCTATGGATTCAGCGCGGGTGCGGGCTATGTGCCCACCACATTGCCACAGGTGCAGTTCTTCTGGTCCACAGAAGCCGTACCACGCGCGCCGCTGATTTATAATGCCGGGATCGTGCTCATCCTGCAGGGGCACAAAACCGGCTATCTGGGCGATCATGTGTTTGAATATGACCCCGATCATTTCCTTGTGGTCAGCCTGCCCACCCCGTTTGACTGTGCAACCTTTGCCACCCCCGAAGATCCCCTGCTGGGGCTGTTCATCCATATCGACGTGGCGGTGCTGCGGGAGCTGGCCCCGCTGGCGACACCCGCTCAGACCGCGCCAACGGGCACGCCCGCTCTGGGGTTGGCGCCTGTTCCTGTGGACCCGGATATGAAAGCCGCTGTGGACCGGCTTTTGCGCGCGCTCTGCTCTGAGGCCGAAAGCCGGGCTTTGGGCACGGGCATTGTCAGAGAAGTTTTGTTTCACGCCCTCAATGGCCCCCATGGCGGCGCGCTTCAGGCGCTGGCCAAAGCGGATTCACATTTTGAGCGGGTGTCGCGCAGCATTGTGCACATCCGGGAACACTATCCGCAGAACATCACGGTGGATGCATTGGCCGACACAGCCGGGATGAGCGCACCGGTGTTCTTTCGCGCCTTCAAGAGCATAACAGGATCATCGCCGCTGCAATATCTCAAAGCCACGCGCCTGAGCCGGGCCAAAGGATTGCTGCTGGAAGGAAGCGTGGGCGTTGCCGAGGCAGCCCATCGAGTGGGCTATGAAAACGCGGCCCATTTCAGCCGCGAATTCAAAAAGCATTTTCACGTCAGCCCCAAAGAGGCGCAGAGCTCGGGTTATGTGCCCATTGATGTGTGAGGCGCGCCTCTTTGGCAAAGGCGCGCACTCTTTGATTTGGACGTGAGATCAGAAAGCTGCCTCAGAAGTCCGCCCAGGTGTCTTCGGCCAGCGCCGCTGCCGTCGCAGCACCGGTATTGGCCTGAGGCTTGGCCTGTGCCACCTCCTGCCAACCATCATCAAGCGCCGCCTCGGAGGTTTTCTTGGGCGATTTGGCCGGGGTCGCCGTTGGGGTGGCAGGTTTGGACGCTGACGTGCCCGGCGCTTTGGCTACCACTTTGGCGGGGCGATGCGCCTGTGGCGCGCCAATATCAAAGCCATTCACCAGATCCACCAGCCGCATGGCATCGGTATTAAGCATATGGCCCGCGGCAGTGGCCTCTTCGACCATAGCGGCATTCTTCTGGGTGACCTGATCGAGCTGGGTCACACCAGAGTTGATTTCTCCAAGCCCCGTGGACTGTTCTGCGGCGCCTGTCGCGATGTCAGACACCATCTGAGAAATCCGCGCGACCCGTTCAATGATATTGTTGAAGGACTCGCCCCCCTTGCCCACCAGTTCCACGCCCTGCTGCACATGTTTGGAAGATTCATCGATCAGCTTTTTGATTTCCATCGCCGCTTCAGAGGAGCTGTGCGCCAGATTGCGCACTTCGGAGGCCACGACCGCAAAGCCGCGTCCGGCATCCCCTGCGCGCGCCGCCTCAACGCCCGCGTTCAAGGCCAGCAGGTTGGTCTGAAAGGCGATGTCGTCAATCACCGAAACGATTTGGGAAATCTGACTGGAGCTTTGCTCGATCTCCGTCATCGCAGCCACGGCACTCTGCACCACCGCTTCGCTCTGCTCGGCTTCATGCTGTGCTTCGGACATGGCGGCTTCTACGTTGCGGGCCCCATCGGCGGCGGCTTTGACAGAGACGGTCATGTCATCCAGTGCGGCGGCGGTCTCTTCCAGCGTGGCGGCCTGACTTTCGGTGCGTTTGGACAGATCATCAGAGGCCTGACTGATCTCGGCAGACCCATGGCGGATGGAGCTGGCCGCATCCACAACATCGGTCATGGTGCTGCTGAGTTTGGACATGGAGCTGTTGAAATCCCGACGCAGTTGATCGTAGGGCTCAGGAAAAGCGGTTTCGATCTGGGCCGTCAGATCGCCCTGCGACAGGCTTGAGAGATGGCTCGACAAGGTTTTCACCATGGCCGTTTGCGCCGCCTCATGGTGACTCTGCTGTTGTTCCATGTCTTTCTGTTTCACAAGCGCATCGCGGAACACACCAACGGTGCGCGCCATATTCCCCAGCTCGTTCTGTGTTTCCACAAAGGGGATGTCGCTTTGGGTCTCCCCCTCTGCCAGCTTTTCCATCCGTGCGCCCAAACGGTTGAGCGGACCGGTGACACTGCGGGTCAGGAAGATTGAGGCCGCCCCCATGATCAGCATGATCACCCCCATGATGGCCAAGGCCTTGTTGCGAATGGCGGCCAGTTCCGCTTCGGTATCCCCCGTGTAAGCTCCGGTGCCAATGACCCAGCCCCAAGGCTCATAAAGATTGGCGTAACCGATCTTGGCTTCCGGCACATCAGAGCCGGGTTTGTTGAAATGGAACTCTACCGCGCCATGGCCTTGGCTGAAGGCGATGTCATGCAGCAGCTCATAAACCCGCAGCCCGTTCACATCCTCAAGCGTGCGTTTGTTCACGCCGACAAACTCGGGGCGATAGGGGTGCACCTGCACCACATAGTCTTTATCAAACACATAGAGGTAGCCGGCGTCGCCAAAACGAAACGCCGTAAGCCGCTCACGAGCGAGCTGTTGTGCGGACTCCAGCGTATAGAGGCCATTTTCCACACCGTCATGAAGATCACCCAGCAGGCTGATCCCGATCTCGGTGATGTTCTGAAGCTCGTGATCCCTGCGGTCTTCAATGGTGTGGCGCATCTGATTTTGCGAAATCAGCGTCAGCGCTGCCGAACACATCAACGCCAGTACAGCGAGCGCAATGATCCGTGTAGAGAGTTTGTGGATGAAGGGGGGCAAATTCTTATTCCTCCGCATATGAGTCGCGATGCCTTTTCATCGCGGTTTACGTCGGAGGGCGTTAACGCTGCCTTAGCGGCAGAAGCAAAGCGGCGCAGAAAATGAACCTTTAAAAAACGCCCGGTCAGGCCGGGCGGGGACGGCTGGGTTTACGGGCCTGTTTGATCCCCTTTTTGGGCAGGCGGCGCAGGGCGATGAGGCCAACAATCACGGCCAGATATACATAGGGTTCATACTGAAAACTTTTGACCTGCATGATGTAGTGGACGCCGCCAAGCAGCACCGCCCCATAGGTGGCCTTGTGCAAAAGCCGCCAGCGCGCACCGAGCTTGCGCACGGACCAATTGTTGGAGGTGAGCGCCAAAGGCAGCAGGATCATGAGCGAGACCATGCCCACAATGATGTAGGGGCGTTTGACGATGTCGGCCCAGACTTGGCTGAGGATCTGCACATCCAGCACCATCCAGACCAAAAAGTGCAGCAAAATGTATGCAAACCCAATCACGCCCAGCGCGCGGCGCCAGCTGAGCAGGTTGATCTTGGCAAACCGGCGCAGCGGAGAGATGGCCAGGACCGCCACCAACACCTGAAGGCCGGTTTTGCCCAGCGCATGTTCCATCGCCTTCACTGGATCAACCCCCAGATCGCCCGAAAACGCCGCATAGAGCAGCCAGACCGGATAGGCGGTCCCAATCAAATAGAGCAGCCAGCCCGGTATTTTTCGAATGTATCTGTTGAGACGATCCATCACGGGCTCAGTAGAACTTGCGCAGGTCCATGCCCTCATAGAGACCCGCGACCTCTTCTTCATAGCCGTTGAACATCAGCGTCGGGATGCGCTTGGCAAAGAAACCGCCGCCAATCGGGCGCTCAGAGGCTTGAGACCAGCGTGGGTGATCCACCTGTGGGTTCACATTGGAATAGAACCCATATTCGCTGGGCACGGATTTGTTCCAGCTGGTGGGGGGCTCTTTGTCGGTCAGCGTGATGCGGACAATGGATTTGATCGATTTGAACCCGTATTTCCAAGGCACCACCAGACGCAGCGGTGCACCGTTCTGTTTGGGCATCGGATCGCCGTAGATCCCTGTGGCCATCAATGTCAGCGGATGGTTGGCCTCATCCAGACGCAGACCTTCGACATAGGGCCATTCCAAAAACGGGGCGCGCTGGCCGGGCATTTCCTCAGGGCGATAGAGCGTTTCAAAGGCCACATATTTGGCCGAGGACTGCACACCGGCCAGATCCAGCAGATCCTTAAGCTCAAACCCATTCCAGGGCACCACCATGGACCAGGCTTCAACACAGCGGAACCGATAGATACGTTCCTCAATCGTCATCTGAGACATGATGTCGTCAAAGGCATAATCACCGGGATGATCGACCAAGCCATCAATGGTCACGGCCCAGGGTTTGGTTGTCAGTTGATGGGCATATTTGGCCGGATCATCCTTGCGCGTGCCAAACTCATAGAAGTTGTTGTACTGGGTGATCACATCCAGCGGCGTCGGCTCCAGATCAGTCGCGGCCTGCCCTTTGGGCGCGATGGACGCCAGTCCGAGACCCGCCATACCGGCCATGATCTGGCGGCGGTTCAGGAAGGCAGACTTGGGTGTCACATCTTCATGGGTCAGGGTGTTTTTCCAGCGGTATGCCATCAGTCGCTCCTATGCCTTTGCACCGGTGATACCGCAGCATAGGTGGCTCACGCCACCCACGCGGAGTCACGATGGTGTAAGCGGACTGAAATGTTTGCCCACCCTACGCCGCACGGACAGCGCAGAATTTTAGGATTTTGCCACCATCTCTGGGCGCGGGAACACCTCATTCATAGGCACCGACCGCCCGTTGGCCTGCACCAGTCGCACATGGCGGCGGCGCAGTTTGCGCGGCTCAGACACGCCCACCGAATGGGAGATGACCTCCACCTCCTTGACCAGCGCCTGTGCATAGCGCGCCACGCGTGGGGCCTTGCGATCCACCACCAGCCCTTTCTGAAAGCGCGGATCATGGGTGGTGATGCCGGTTGGGCAGGTATTCTTGTTGCATTTGAGCGCCTGAATGCAGCCCAGCGCAAACATGAAGCCCCGCGCCGAGGTCACAAAATCCGCCCCGGCCGCCAAAGCCCAGGCCACATCGCCGGGATTGACCAGCTTGCCTGAGGCAATCAGGCGGATGCGGTCCTGCAGGCCAAATTCGTCGCGCAGATCCGCCACCAAAGGCAGCGCTTCGCGCACCGGCATGCCGACCAGATCCATCAGCGGCATGGGCGCCGCGCCGGTGCCACCTTCGCCGCCATCAATGGTGATGAAATCCGGGGCCATATCCGCGCCGCGCCGGGTGATGGTTTCAAACAGCTCTCGCATGACAACCTCAGCACCAACCACGGTTTTGATGCCCACGGGTTTGCCGGTTACTTCGCGAATGTGGCCGAGAAACTCCAGCATGTGATCAAAATTGTCGATCTCGCGGTGGCGGTTGGGGGAGATGCCGTCCTGCCCCACTTTCAGGCCGCGGATCTTGGCGATTTCCTCGGTGACCTTTTCACCGGGCAGGATGCCGCCTTTGCCCGGCTTGGCCCCCTGCGCCATCTTCACCTCAAACATGCGAATTTTGTCATGGCTGGCCAATTCGCGCAGCTTGCCATCATCCAGCCCGCCGTGTTCATCCCGCACCCCAAATTTCGCGGTGCCGATCTGATACACAAGATCACAGCCGCCTTCATAGTGAAACGGAGACACGCCGCCTTCACCTGTGTTGAGCCAGACACCCGCTTTGGCCGCGCCATGGCTGAGCGCCTGAATGGCAGGTTTGGACAGCGCGCCGTAGCTCATACCAGAGATGTTGAAAAACGAAGGAGCCATATAAGGCGTGCGCGCTGTGGGGCCAATCATCAGCGATTCCGAGCAGGCATATTCATCATCCAGCGGCGGAAAAGGGTCATTCACAAAAATTGGCGTGCCCGGCACGTTGAGATTGCGGGTCGACCCAAAGGCAACCGTGTTGGACTGACCTTCGCCTGCGCGCCCCACCCATTCGCGTTGGGCGCGGTTGAACGGCAATTCCTCACGATCCATGGCAAAGAAATACTGCCGAAAGAACTCTCCCAGTTCTGAGAAGATATGACGAAAGCGCCCGATGACCGGATAGTTGCGGCGGATGGCATCCCCGGTCTGGTTGCGGTCGATGATAAACAGCACGATCGCAACGGCAATGAGCAGGGCAAAAATGACCACAAAGGTGAGGCCGAGAAATTCCACCACATCAAAGGCTGTTTCCATTGTGGTTTCCATCGGCGGGCTCCTTCGTGATTTGGATCGGCTGGCGCGTTGCGGCTAAAGTGATCCCCAAATCGCGCGAGCGCAAGTCACGTCACCGCACGCGGGTGTGTGGGACATTTCAAAATCGCGGGAAGCGCGCGCATGTCCTCAAAAAGCTGGTCACAGATCGGGGCCAACCGCGCGGCGGGCATGTCGGCACAATAGCCAAGCGTATACATACCTGCGGCTTTTCCGGCTGTTGCGCCATTTGGGCTGTCTTCGATCACCACACAGCGCGCGGGGGCTATGCCCGCCCGTTGCGCCGCCAGAAGGTAGACATCCGGCGCGGGTTTGGGGGTGGTGACATCCTCACGCGAATAAATCCGCCCTTCAAAGCGGGCTTTCAGACCACAGCGGGCCAGCGTGACATCCATCTTGGCATGGGGACCATTGGAGCAGACCGCATAGGGAATGGCGGCCTGATCCAGCCAATCCAACACCTCGACAATGCCGGGGATCGGGGTGACGTCTTTGGCCAGTGCGGCAAACACTTCTTCATAGATGCGCGCCACCCAATCGGGCTCCAGAACGGCCCCTCTGGCGCGCGCGGTTTCGTATACACCCTGCATCGTGCCCCCCACAAAAAGGGTGATGATTTCCTCCTCAGGCACAAAGAGACCACGGGCCTTCAGGTTGTAGTGTATCACCCTGTTGGTCAGCCGCTCGCTGTCCACCAGAACACCGTCACAGTCAAAAAGCACAAGGTCGGGAAGCAAAGGCATGTCACAAAACGCTCTAGGAAATATGCAGGTATCTCTTCAGCTTTATAGTGCAGCTATGTCAGCCATGTGACCTTCTATAGTTTCCCCGCCCCTACCCTTTACGATGTGCCGGAAAGCAGTTTGGCGGTTTCCACGGCGTAGCGATCTGTCATGCCTGAGACAAAATCCGTCATGGCGTGCAGGGCGGTGTAGTTGCTGTTGACCCCGCGCAGGTCGAGGCCGACAGCGCGCACCAGTTGCTTTTCATAGGCTGGCAAATCGGCTTCGCTCCAACCTGCCTCTTTCAAAGCGGTGTAGGCCGGGAGAATGCCATCCAGCACAGAGAAGATCAGATTGCGGCCGCGTACCTCGAGTTTGGTTTTGCGGGGCGCGGTAAACAGCTGTGCGCTGGCCAATTTACGGATCGCGCGGAATTGTGAGCCAAGGGCTGAGTCGTCCATCAACTCGCCGGAATAGCGGCCAGCCATGATGTCGGTGTAATTTGTTTTGAACGCCTCCACACAGGCGCCGATGGCGCTGCCAATGGCCATGGCGCGCAGATGGCTGATCTGTTCGTACTCGGTGAAGCCGGATTGATCGTTCGGCTTGTTCTCGATGAGATCAAGCAACAGCCCCTTCACCTTGGCAAAGCTGAGATCCCCGGCGGTGAACCCGTCTTCGAGATCGACAATATTGTAGCAAATGTCGTCTGCGGCCTCGACGAGGAAGACCAGCGGATGCCGCCGCCACCAGCTTCTGCCGTCTGGATCTTTCTCTTCAATCAGGCCCAGCGCAGTGGCGGTGGTGGCAAAGATGTCCCTCTCATCTTCAAAAAAGCCGAATTTCTTGGCCCCCGCATAGATGTGCTTTTTGACGTCGGCGGGTGCGATGCCTGTCGCCGCTTTGGCGTCTTTGATCGCCTTGGAACTGCTTGCCGACATGGGGTATTTTGTGAACGCGCCAATCACGGCATGGGTGAGATCCATTCCGCGTTTGCCGCGATACATTTCGAGACGGGTGAGGATGCGGTAGCCTTGAGCGTTGCCCTCAAACTTGATGAATTCTTCCCAGAGCGCCTCATCCACGCCCTTGAACAGGCCTTCGGACCTTTCAAACTGCTGCTTAAACCACGCGCCAATTGTGGCTTCTCCGGAATGGCCAAAGGGCGGGTTGCCGATGTCATGGGCCAGACAGGCGGCGTGAATGACGCCCGCAATCTTATGGGCTTCGCCGGGTTTGATCTCGCGCTCTTCTTCCAGCCAGTGCCCCACCTGCATGCCCAGATTGCGGCCCACGCTGGCCACCTCGGAAGAATGGATCATGCGGTGGCGCAGGTGGTCATTGGCATAAAGCGGATGGACCTGCGTTTTGTTGGCAAGCCGCCGGAAGGGCGCGGAGAAGGTGATGCGATCTGCGTCCTGCGTGTAGTTCGGGCGGCCCGGATCTTCGGCCCGCCCCGGTTTGCCCGGACGTTCCGTATTCAGCAGCGTCTGCCAATCCATTGTCTGTGCCATGCCTGCCCCTGTGATTCTTGTTGTTCTTATGAAAAAGGCCCGCCGAAACAGCGGACCTTCTTATTAGATATGTCCTGGATCAATGCACAACCGCATCGTCGGGTTTGGGCTGCCCTGAGGTGCCAAGGCGGTCGCCGATGATCAGCCCCTCCGCCCCGGCGCTGACCGGGATGGTGTCGCCGTCTTTCACGTCGCCCGCCAGAAGCGCCTCGGCCAGCGGGTTTTGCAGGGCGCGCTGGATCACGCGTTTGAGCGGACGTGCCCCAAAGACCGGATCGTAGCCTTCATCGGCAAGCCATTTCCGCGCGCCTTCATCAAATTCCAGACTAATCTTGCGACCGGCAAGGCGCTTTTTCAGGCGTGCGAGTTGAATATCCACAATACCGTCCATATCCGCCCGCGCGAGGCGGTCAAAAATGATGGTCTCATCCAGACGGTTGAGGAACTCGGGGCGGAAGTGCGCCCGCACCGCATCCATCACATCGCGCCGCGCATCTGCGGCATCCGCACCCTCAGGCAGCTGGCTGAGCGCCTGCGCGCCAAGGTTGGAGGTGAGGATGATCAGCGTTTGCTTGAAATCCACCGTGCGGCCCTGACCATCGGTCAGCACACCATCATCAAGCACCTGCAAAAGCACGTTGAAGACATCCGGATGGGCTTTCTCCACCTCATCAAAAAGCACCACCTGATAGGGACGACGGCGCACGGCCTCTGTCAGCACGCCACCTTCGTCATAGCCGACATAGCCGGGAGGCGCGCCGATCAGGCGGGCCACCGCGTGTTTCTCCATGAACTCAGACATGTCGATGCGCACCATGGCGCTGTCATCATCAAAAAGGAACTCGGCCACCGCTTTGGTCAGCTCGGTTTTCCCCACACCGGTTGGCCCGAGGAAGAGGAAGCTGCCAAGGGGGCGGTTTTCATCATTGAGGCCCGCACGCGCACGGCGCACCGCATTGGACAGCGCGGTGACCGCGGAATGCTGACCAATCACGCGGCGGTGCAGGTCATCTTCCATACGCAGGAGCTTTTCACGCTCCCCTTCCAGCATCTTGGAGGTTGGAATACCGGTCCAGCGTTCGACCACCTGCGCAATCTGTTCAGGACGCACGGCCTCTTCCACCGTCATTTCGCCTTCGGCACTTTCTGCCGCCTCCAGCTGTTTCTCCAGATCCGGGATCACCCCATAAGACAGCTCACCTGCGCGGGCGAGATTGCCTGCACGTTTGGCGATGTCGAGATCAGCGCGCGCCTTTTCCAGCGCTTCCTTGATGTGTTGCGCGGAGGCGAGCTTATCGCGGCCGGCCTGCCATTTGGCGGTGAGCTCGGCGGATTTCTCCTGCAGATCAGCGAGGTCTTTCTGCAGGGTTTCCAGACGGTCCACAGAGGCTGCATCATCCTCAAGTTGGAGCGCCTGTTCCTCGATCTGCAATTGAAGGATCTGACGGTCAAGCGCGTCGAGCTCCTCGGGTTTGCTGTCCACTTCCATACGCAGGCGAGAGGCGGCCTCGTCCACAAGGTCGATGGCCTTGTCCGGCAGGAAGCGATCGGTGATGTAGCGGTGGCTGAGAGTGGAGGCCGCCACCAGCGCCGCATCCGAGATGCGCACGCCGTGGTGCAGCTCATACTTCTCCTTGATGCCGCGCAGGATGGAAATCGTGTCTTCCACGGTGGGCTCTTCGACCACAACCGGTTGGAAACGCCGCGCAAGCGCCGCGTCTTTCTCCACATATTTGCGGTATTCATCCAGCGTGGTTGCGCCGATACAGTGCAGCTCACCACGCGCCAGCGCAGGCTTGATCAGATTGGCCGCATCCATCGCACCGTCCGATTTTCCCGCACCCACCAGTGTGTGCATCTCATCAATGAAGAGGATGATTTCGCCTGCGGCCTCGGTCACTTCGGTCAGAACCGCCTTGAGACGTTCCTCAAATTCACCACGGTATTTTGCGCCCGCAATCAGCGCGCCCATGTCCAGCGCCAGCAGCTTTTTGTTGCGCAGGGATTCCGGCACATCGCCATTCACGATGCGCAGGGCCATGCCCTCGGCAATCGCGGTTTTCCCCACGCCGGGCTCCCCGATCAGCACCGGGTTGTTTTTGGTGCGGCGACTCAGCACCTGCATGGCGCGGCGGATTTCATCATCGCGACCAATGATCGGATCGATTTTGCCTTCGCTGGCGCGCTCGGTCAGATCCTGGGCGTATTTCTTGAGCGCCTCATAGCCATCTTCAGCAGACGCGCTGTCTGCGGTGCGGCCTTTGCGAATGTCGTTGATGGCCGCGTTGAGCGCTTTGGCCGTGACGTTGCCTGCTTCAAGCGCGTCGCGGGCTTTGGATTTCACCATCACAAGCGCCATCAGAATGCGCTCTACCGGGACAAAGCTATCACCGGCTTTCTTGGCGAGGCTTTCGGCCTCAGACAGCACTTTGGCGGAGGTGTTATCCAGATAAGGCTGGCCAGTGTCGCCGGACACCTGTGGCTGTTTGTTTACCGCGACATCCACCGCAGCGCGCACCTGAGCGGGATCACCGCCAGCGCGGGTGATCAGATTGGCGGCGAGCCCCTGATCATCGTCCATCAATGCTTTCAGAATATGTTCGGGCACCAGACGCTGGTGATTTTCCCGCATGGCAATCGTTTGAGCGGCTTGAATAAAACCGCGCGACCGCTCCGTGAACTTGCTCAAGTCCATGGTCATTCTCCTTCTCATAAGCGCCCGTTTCTGGTCATGGCGCCCGCTTTGCGGCACGCCCCGGTTCGGGCCTCAGCATAGATGTGGGACCCATATCCAATCAGATCAAGACTGTCAGAACGTAAATTCATCAGGTTTTTAGAGGTTTGGGCCATGCTCAAATACCAAGGGGGCAAATGGCCCTAAAAATCCCCCTAGTCTTGGACAAATTTTGCCCCATTTCAGCGGCATGTTCATTGCACCACTCAGAACGACCAAGAAAGGGCACAGCATGCATGTGACCGACATCCAGATCTCTAACCCCACCTACCGCCAGACCCTTGGAGAATTCTCCGCGATGGTCAGCCTCAGCTGTGACGCCCGTGATGTGAGACTTCTGTGCAATGTGCCCGCTGAGGAAGAACAGTCTAAAGGCGCGCGCCGTCTGGCCTTTATCCGAGATGCCCTGCGCCAATTGCGGCGGATGCCTGAGATCCGCACGGGGCGCGAAGAGGTATCTTTTGCGCCGGGCATTTTGCCCAACGAGGGCTGACACGACCCCATATGTACTTTCAAACAGCCCCCATGCGGGGCTGTTTTGCGTTAAAATCCCTGCAAAACCTCTGTGCCAAGGCTTGCCCGACACAGGGGAAGGCGGTAGGAAGCGCCCGTTTGCTTTTTGCCACCCTGAAACCGCTGGAGACCCCCATGAGTTCAGACGACCGCCTGATCGTAGCCCTTGATGTGCCCAATGCCCTGGAGGGTTTGAAGCTTGCCGAGACCCTTGGTGACACCGTGTCTTTCTACAAGATCGGACTGGGAATGCTCACCGGTGGCGGGCTGGCATTGGCCAATGAGCTGAAAGATGAGCATGGCAAGCGGATCTTTCTGGATATGAAGCTGTTTGACATTGGTGCCACGGTTGAGGCCGCCGTGCGGGGGCTGGCGCAGTTTGATCTGGATTTCCTGACTGTGCATGGCGACCCGCATGTGGTGGCCG
Source organism: Shimia marina (assembly GCF_001458175.1). Lineage (GTDB taxonomy): Bacteria > Pseudomonadota > Alphaproteobacteria > Rhodobacterales > Rhodobacteraceae > Shimia > Shimia marina. Next base: position 34,113 of record NZ_CYPW01000019.1, on the reverse strand, counting down.
CCGCCAAACAGGGCGCCGCCGGAAGCAATCTGAAAATTCTGGGCGTCACCATCCTGACCTCTCTGGACCGCAGCGATCTGGACAATTGCCTGATCAAAGAAGGTGAAATCCGGGATCTGGTGCAGGAACGTGCGGGGCGGGCCTTTGACGCTGGGGCCGATGGCGTGATTGCCTCCCCTCAGGAAGCCGCTTTGATCCGGGCCCTGCCAGAGGCCGAAGGGCGTCTGATCGTGACGCCGGGTGTGCGCCCGGCGGGGGCCGCGCTTGGCGATCAGAAACGTGTGGCCACCCCGGCCAATGCGGTTGCCGATGGGGCAAATCACATTGTGGTAGGCCGCCCGGTCTGGACCGCAGAAGATCCGCGTGCCGCCGCCGAGGCGATTGTCAGCGAGCTGGCCTCTGCACAGGCGCGTCAGCCCAACCGTTGATCCACAACATCACAGGCTGTCTGCGTCAGGCGCAGGCGGCCAGTGGCACCTGATAGCGGCTGGGCTCAAACCGGTCGGTGGCGGCAATGAAATCCGCAAGCCGCGCCTGAAAATGCGGAATGCCTCTGGGATGGGTCAGGTAGACCTGAGGGGACATCAGCGTCCAGCGCTGCCCCTCATCGCCCAGCACAATGCGCTGTGCCGCTGAGGCCGGAAGCTGGGCAGCAAAAAACCACGTGAAGTGATCGTGCCGCTGATAGCGGCGGGCCCAGACCACATCACCCTCTGACAGGTTGAGTCCAATTTCCTCGCGGGTTTCGCGCAGCGCACAACAGAGACCGGATTCATTGCCCTCGCGCCCGCCGCCGGGGAAATCCCAATAGGCTGGCCAAGGGATATCAGGTTTGTCATCGCGCAGCACCGTGACCAGTTTATCCCCCACAAACAGGATCAGCTTGGCGCCGCGATAAGCCCTGTCAGGTAGTGTGTGAAATGCTATAGTCATGGCCTGTTCCGTGTGAAGCCTGTTCCGTGCGAAGGTGCCCAATGCCAGCAGTATGCCGCGATTGTCTTAACGAATTGGAAACCACAAAAAGATGTCCAAACTGTGGTAGCTTTCGAGTGACAGCCCATCCGGAGCTGTTTTCGCTATCTATAGCGCATATGGATTGCGACGCGTTTTATGCAAGTGTGGAGAAGCGCGATAACCCGGATTTGATTGACAAGCCCGTGATCATCGGCGGCGGCAAACGCGGCGTGGTGTCCACTGCCTGTTATGTGGCGCGCATTCGTGGCGTGCGCAGCGCCATGCCGATGTTTCAGGCGCTCAAGCTCTGCCCGGATGCGGTGGTGATCAAGCCCCGCATGGACGTCTATGTGGAAGTCAGCCGTGCCATTCGCAAAATGATGGATGAGCTGACCCCGGTGATAGAACCCCTGTCGCTGGACGAAGCCTTTCTGGATATGAGCGGCACGGCCAAACTGCATGGGGCCCCGCCTGCGGTGATGCTGGCCCGGCTGACCAAACGCATGAAAGACGAGTTGGGCGTGACCGGCTCCATAGGGCTGTCCCACAACAAATTTCTGGCCAAGGTGGCGAGTGATTTGGACAAGCCGCGCGGCTTTTCGGTGATTGGCAAGGCGGAGACAAGCGCCTTTTTGGCGGACAAACCCGTTGGCCTGATCTGGGGCATTGGTCCGGTGGCGCGCGACAGCCTGGAACGGGCGGGCATTCGCACCTTCACCGACCTGCTGCGGTGGGATCAGCAGGATCTGATCGCCCGGTTTGGCAACACGGGTTATCGTTTGTGGCATCTGGCGCGCGGACAGGACAAGCGCAAGATCTCGGCCCATACGCCGATGAAAAGCATCAGCAACGAGACCACATTCTATGAAGACACCGCCAATCTCGATATTCTGGACGGGCATCTGTGGCGGCTGTCAGAAAAGGTCAGCGACCGCGCCAAGGCCAAGGATCTTGCCGGGCGCGTCGTCACGCTCAAACTCAAACGCGCCAATTTCAGCAGCATCAGCCGACGTGTCAGCCTGCGCGATGCCACGCAAATGGCGGATACCCTCTATCGCACGGCGCGTGGCCTGTTTGATCAGGTTGGCAATGAAGGACCCTATCGGTTGATTGGTGTGGGTCTGGCGGATCTGGTGCCAGCCACACAGGCAGACCTTTCTGGGGATTTGCTGGATCCTCAGGCCAGCCAGCGCGCCAAAGCAGAGCGCGCCACGGATGCAATCCGGGCGCGCTTTGGGGCGGATGCGATTGTCAAAGGCCGCGCGATGCGTTGAGGGATGTCAACGCGGCCAGCGGCGCACCCACCACGGGGGGTGCTTCAGTCGTACTTACGCTGATCTTCGATCACGATGCCGTCTTTGGGCAGGGCGCCCGGCGCGACGATCTCAATCTGTCCCTTGAGTTTGAGCGCATCTGCCACCGATGCGCCATAGGCCTGCGCATCGCCACCGGTGCTTTCAATCTGCACCGTCATTACATCCATCTCACCGGAGCGAGTCGCAATCACGCGGGCCTTGGACACTTCTTCATGTTTTGCCACAAGCGCAGCCACCTGCTCTGGACGGACAAACATGCCTTTGATCTTGGCGGTTTGGTCTGCACGACCCATCCAACCTTTGATGCGCATGTTTGTCCGGCCACAGGGGCTTTGCCCAGGGAGGATGGCGGAGAGGTCGCCAGTGGCAAAGCGCACAAGCGGATAATCCGGGTTGAGAGAGGTCACAAGTACTTCGCCGACTTCGCCGGGGGCCACGGGCGTGCCTGTACCGGGGGTGACGATTTCCACGATCACGCCTTCGTCAATGATCATGCCTTCCATAGCCTCTGATTCATAGGCGATGGAGCCCAGATCCGCCGTGCCATAGCCCTGCAGACAGGTGATGCCCCGATCGGCGTATTCCTGACGCAGCGAGGGGAACAATGCGCCACCGCCCACTGTGGCTTTGGTGATTGCGAGCTTTTCGCCCATCTCCTCGGCCTTGTCCAAAATGATCTTGAGATAGTCTGGCGTGCCTGCATAGGCGGTGGTGCCGATATCGGCCGCCGCGCGCACCTGCATTTCAGTCTGCCCCACACCGGCGGGCAAAACCTTAGCGCCCACCGCACGCGCCCCGCTCTCAAACATCATGCCTGCGGGGGTAAGATGGTAGGAAAAGCAGTTCTGAACAATATCGTCCGCGCCAATCCCCACCGCATGCAGCACCCGGCCAAAGCGGAACCAATCCGAAGTCTGGCCACCGGGTTCATAGATTGGGCCGGGGGACTGGAAAACATGCACGATATTGGGATTGCTGAGATCGGCAAACCCGCCCAACGGACCGTTGGCTTTCTGCGCGGTGCCCAATTCGGATTTGCGCAGAACCGGCAGCCCGGCCAGGGCCTCTACAGAGGTGATCGTCGCAGAATCGACGGATGACAAACTGGACAAAAACCCCGGTAAAGCTTTGGCCCGCGCGATCTGTGCGGGCAAAGCAGCAGCCACATCGGCGGCGCGCTGATCGGCGCTGCGGGTTTCCAGGTCGTCAAAAAAGCGGCTCATGGTGCCATCCTTTGTTTGTGCTCGCGCCACAGCGGTGATGTGGCAAAGATGCGCCAGGCCGCTGCCTCTGAGTCAGCGCGGAACGGCGGTCGTGAGAGTGCCCCAGCGGGCGGAGGGAAACGTGAAACCGAGCCTGTCGCCGTTTCACGCAAGTCAGGTGTCAGCTCAGCCAGCGTTTGCGACGACGGTAAGACCGCACATCGCGGAAGGATTTGCGGCCGTCATCAGACATCCCGAGATAAAATTCTTTGACGTCGGGATTTTCGCGCAGATCGGCGGCGGGGCCATCCATAACCACACGTCCGCTTTCCAGAATGTAGCCATAATGGGCAAAGCGCAGAGCAACGTTGGTATTCTGTTCTGCGAGCAGGAAAGTATTGCCTTCCTTTTCGTTGAGATCTTTCACGATGGTAAAGATCTCCTCCACCAACTGAGGTGCAAGCCCCATGGAAGGTTCATCCAGCAAGATACACTCCGGACGGCTCATCAACGCGCGGCCAATGGCCACCATCTGTTGCTCGCCGCCAGAGGTATACCCGGCCTGGGATTTGCGACGGGTCTTCAGACGCGGGAAATAGTCATACACCATTTCCAGATCCGCGGCGACATCGCCGCCACTGCGGGTATAGGCCCCGGTCAGCAGGTTCTCTTCTACGGTCAGATGTTCAAAGCAGTGTCGGCCTTCCATCACCTGAATGACGCCTTTTTTCACCAATGCGGCAGGATCCAGATCGGCCACCGGTTCACCCCGGTAATTGATGGAGCCTTTTGTCACCTCGCCGCGTTCAGAATGCAGCAGGTTGGAGATGGCTTTGAGCGTGGTGGTCTTGCCTGCGCCATTGCCACCCAGCAACGCGGTGATGCCGCCCTTGGGCACAGACAGGCTCACGCCTTTGAGCACGAGGATCACGTGATTGTAGATCACCTCGATATTGTTGACCTCCAGCAGGGTCTCTTCGGTGCGACCAGCGTCAAGCATATGCGTTGTCTTTCTCTCGCTTTTGGGGTGCTCCGGCCGAAAACCCGGCCGGAGCGGAGGTATTTAGAGCCGCTTACTTACAGCCAGCTTCAATGTTGTTTTCCGCCGCGTAGGAGGCGGAGTCTTCCGCAACCAAAGCGCCAATGACTTCGCCGTCGGTCTCTTTAAAGTCAGAGATCATTGACCAGGTCTGATTGGCTGCGTCCCACTGAGTCATGCCAACGAGGCCCGGACCACCGTGGTTTTCACAGGACACGTTGAAGCTTGGGCCGAAGTTCGGCATGCCCAGAGCGGTCATCTTGGCTTCGTCGATCACCAGTGCTTCCATGCCATCGCGCATCATCGCCGGGGTGATCTCTGCGGTGCCGTGCATTTCCTGTGCGGTTTTGGCAGCCTCAGCTGCGAGCATCGCCGCGTACATGCCACGGTTGTAGAGCACGTTGCCAATCTGATCACCGGCACCTGCGGCTTTGCCAGTGTCCACAACATATTTCTGGATGTCGTCAAACACAGGGAAGTCACGGCCCACGTTGTGGAAGGTCACGGCTTTGTAGCCATTGGCCTTGTCGCCTGCAGGCAGCACGTCATGCTCCGCACCGGACCACCACACTCCGATGAAGTTTTCCATCGGGAAGCGAATGTTGGAGGCTTCCTGAATGGCCACCTGGTTCATCACGCCCCAGCCCCACATGACCACAAAGTCCGGACGCTCGCGGCGGATCTGAAGCCACTGGGATTTCTGTTCCTGACCGGGGTGATCCACCGGCAGCAGGGTCAGCTCATAGCCGTGCTTCTTCTGCAGTTCTTCGAGCGTGCGGATCGGCTCTTTGCCATAGGCGGAGTTGTGATACACCAGCGCGATTTTCTTGCCGGAGATGTCACCCCCGTTGGATTCCAGAAGGTAGTTGATCGCACCGGAAGCCCCATCCCAGTAGTTGGAGGGATAGTTGAAGACATTGCTGAAGACTTCGCCGTTGGCCGCAGAGGTCCGGCCGTAGCCCATGGTGTGCAGCGGGATGCCGTCTGCGGTCACTTTCGGGATCAGCTGATAGGTGATGCCGGTGGAGAGCGGCTGATACACCAAGGCGCCTTCGCCTTTGGTGGATTCATAGCATTCCACGCCTTTGGCCGTGTTGTAGCCGGTTTCACATTCCAGCAGTCGGGTGGGCACGCCACCAATGCCACCGTCACGCTCGTTGAGCAAAGTGAAGTAGTCAGCATAGCCATCCGCGAAGGGGATGCCGCCTGCCGCGTAAGGGCCGGTACGGTAGCTCAGTGATGGGAACACCAGGTCCGCCATTGCCGGAGCAGCGGCCATCATGGCGGTCACGGCCATGGTTGCGAACTTCATTTTCATCGGGTTTCTCCTCCCTTGGTTTTTGTCCGATGTGTGTCCGGGGCCTCCCCGCCCCGGTGGATGGTCAGGGCCCCGCCGTCAGTGCGGGAAGGGCCACAACCGCAGTTTCTCCTTGGCCACGCGCCAGAGTTGGGCGAGGCCATGGGGTTCAGCGATCAGGAACACGATGATCAGCGCCCCCACGATCAGGAATTCGAGATGCGCGGCAATGTCGGTCGGCCAACCGAGGCCACCCACAAGCACGTTTTTCAGCAGCACCGGCATCAGAACCAGGAAGGCTGCGCCGGCAAAGGAGCCGAAGATCGAACCCAATCCGCCGATGATGATCATGAAGAGCACCAGGAACGACTGGTTGATGCCAAAGGCTTCGCCCACTTCCACCGCGCCGAGATAGACCGAGAAGTACAATGCGCCCGCCACACCGATGAAGAAAGAGCTCACCGCAAAGGCAGACAGCTTGGCTTTCAGTGGGTTCACCCCGATGATCTCGGCCGCAATATCCATATCCCGGATGGCCATCCATTTGCGTCCCTGCATGCCCCGCGTCAGGTTGCGCGCGATGAGCCCCACGATGGTGAGCAGAACAAGACAGAACAGATAGGTCGCCCAGGCAGACGTGTTCGGACCGGTGACGGCAACGCCAAATACGGTGCGTTCCGGGGCCGAAATCTGGCCAGAGGCCGAGTAGTTGTAAAACCATGGCACCCGGTTGAAGAGCCAGACCAGAAAGAACTGAGCCGCAAGCGTGGCCACGGCCAGATAGAAGCCTTTGATGCGCAGGGATGGCAGACCAAAGAGCACCCCGACCAGCGCGGTGACACCCCCCGCCAGAAGCACATGGATAAAGATGCTGATTTCGGGGAAAGAGGTCATGAGCTTATAGCAGGCATAGGCGCCCACCGCCATGAAGCCCCCGGTCCCGAGGCTCACCTGCCCGCAGTACCCCACAAGAATGTTCAGACCAATCGCCGCGATCGAATAGATCAGGAACGGCAGAAAGATCGCGTTGACCCAGTAGTCATTGATCAGGAACGGCACCACGATGAAGGCAAAGAGCATCAGCGCATAGTAGCGATACCGGTCGAATTTGATCGGGAACGTCTGGTTGTCGTCAGCGTAGTTCGTTTTGAAATCGCCCGCTTCACGATAGAACATCAGCTGTTCTCCTCGTTGTATTCTTTTTCAAGATGGGACCGGTCCGCCCGGTTCCGTTGCTTTGCATAGCCGGAGCGCTCTGCATGGCGCACCAGTTGGAAGTAAGCCCAGATGCCCACCATGCCCCCCACAGCCGCCAGAATGGCTGCAATGGTCATTTGCCTTGGCTGAGAGGCGTCGCCGGTGATGGCGAGGTATCCGAAGGCCCAGAAGCCGGACCAGGCAACCACATTGAGGAGAGCAAGGAGCTTTGGCATCGCGCGTTACACCCTTTCGATGATTTTCTCGCCAAACAGCCCTTGTGGGCGGAAGACGAGGAAGACCAGAGCCAGCACATAGGCAAACCAGTTTTCGGTTGCGCCGCCCACCAGCGGGCCCACGGTGAATTCAAAGAGCTTTTCGCCCACGCCAATGATCAGTCCGCCGACAATGGCACCGGGGATCGAGGTGAAGCCGCCCAGCATGAGCACCGGAAGCGCTTTCAGAGCGATCAGTGACAGAGAAAACTGCACCCCGGACTTGGCCCCCCACATGATGCCAGCAACCAAAGCCACAAACCCAGCCACAGACCAGACCATGACCCAGATGAAGTTGAGCGAGATGCCGACCGACAGCGCGGCCTGGTGATCGTCTGCCACAGCGCGCATGGCGCGGCCCTGTTTGGTGTACTGGGAGAACAACACCAGCGCGATCACAAGCACAGCCGCAATCGCCGTGGCGACCAGATCCAGCTGATCGAGGAAGAAGCCGTAGAAGTTCTCGTTGCCAAAGCCGAGCCACTGGGTGTTTTCCTCAATCCAGAAGCTGCCGCCCTGTGGCAGGCCAACATCCATTTTCTTGATGTCAGAGCCCCACATCAGATCGCCAAACCCTTCGAGGAAATAGGCCAGACCAATGGTGGCCATGAACAGAATGATCGGTTCCTGATTGACCAGATGGCGGAACACAAATTTCTGCACCGCCCAAGCGAGGAGCACCATGACACCCATCGTCAAAAGGATCGCCAGAAGTGCGGGCACATGCCAACCGAAATGGTGAATTTCCGTACCGAGCGCGGCGTTGATCAGATGGGCAAAAGGCACCTGCCCTTTCATGATCCCAACCAGAGTTGCTGCGGAAAACAGCGCCATTACACCCTGGGCGTAGTTAAAGATGCCAGAGGCTTTGTAGATCAGAACGAAGCCTAGCGCGACGAGGGCATAAAGCACCCCGGCCATCAGGCCATTGAGCACAACTTCGGTGCCGTAGAGAAGACTTTCAGGCATCAATCACGCCTCCGAATTGAAATTGGGACACAGGGGATTGCTTAGTCATGTGCCACCCCCAGATAGGCGTCGATGACGTCCTGATTGTTGCGCACCTCATCCGGTGTGCCATCCCCGATTTTCTTACCGTAATCCATCACCACCACACGGTCGGACAGATCCATGACCACGCCCATATCGTGCTCAATCAGCGCGATGGTGGTGCCAAATTCATCATTCATATCAAGGATAAAGCGGGACATGTCCTCTTTTTCCTCAACGTTCATCCCGGCCATGGGCTCATCCAGAAGTAGAATGGAGGGTTCCGCCGCCAGCGCGCGCGCCAGCTCCACCCGCTTCTTCAGACCATAGGGCAGACGCCCCACAGGGGTTTTGCGGATGTGCTGAATTTCGAGGAAGTCGATGATCTTTTCCACAAAGGCGCGGTTTTCGACCTCTTCCTTTTCGGCACGGCCCTTCCACAGCGCCTGCTGGATCAGATTGGCATTCATCTGACGCAAGCGGCCTGTCATCACGTTGTCGAGCACGGACATGCCTTCAAACAGCGCGATGTTCTGAAAGGTGCGGGCGATGCCCTGCTGCGCCACCTGATAGGGCTTCATGGCGGGACGTTTGGCCCCTTTGTACCAGACCTCACCTTCTTGGGGCACATAGAAGCCTGAAATCACGTTCAGCATCGAGGATTTACCGGCCCCGTTTGGGCCGATAATGGCCCGGATTTCGCCTTCGCGAATATCAAAGGAGATGTCCGTGATCGCCTTCACACCGCCAAAACGCAGGGTGATATTCTTCATTTCCATCACGGTTGGACCGATCGTGCGGCCGTCCTCCGTAACGTAGCTGTCTGCGGGAACCTGTGTCATTCTGCTGCCACCTTGCTGGCCATGGGCACAACTTTGGCGTCGCGCAAATCAAGGGTCGCGCTGATGCTGCCCTTGCGGCCGTCTTCGTAAGTCACTTCGGTTGTCGTCGAGACCGAGGAGGCACCGCCATAAAGCGCATCCACCAGATCTTTGAATTTCTCCGCCACAACCACGCGGCGCACCTTGCGGGTGCGGGTCATCTCGCCGTCATCCGCATCGAGTTCTTTGTGCAGAACAAGGAAGCGGTGGATCTGACAGCCCGCCAGCATCGGGTCATCCGCCACAGATTGGTTGACCGTCTCCACATGGCTCTGGATCGACTCAAGCACTTTCGGGTGGCCTGCGAGTTCCTGATAGGAGGCATAGGGAATATTGTTACGCTCTGCCCAATTTCCCACAGCGGTGAGGTCAATGTTAATGAAGGCGACACAGCGGTCGCGGCCATTCCCAAAGAGCACCGCCTCTAGAATGTCGGGATAGAACTTCAGTTTGTTCTCCACATATTTGGGAGCAAACATGGAGCCATCGGCCATTTTACCAACATCTTTGGCGCGGTCGATGATGCGCAAATGACCGGAGCCTTCCTCAAAGAAACCCGCATCGCCAGTGGCCACCCAACCTTCGGCATCCTTGGTGGAGGCGGTGCTTTCGGGGTTGTTGAAATACTCTACAAACACGCCGGGGCTGCGATAGTGAATCTCGCCTTTGTCGTCGATTTTGATCTCAACGTCGGGGCTTGGCACACCCACAGTGTCCGCCCGCACTTCGCCATCCGGCTGCGCGGTGATGAATACGGTGGCTTCGGTCTGACCGTAGAGCTGTTTGAGGTTGATCCCCAAAGAGCGGTAGAACTCAAAGATTTCCGGACCAATGGCCTCACCAGCGGTATAGCCCACACGCACGCGGCCAAAACCCAGCGTGTCTTTCAGCGGGCCATAGACCAGCATGTCGCCCAGCTTGTACTTCAGGCGATCCAACAGCCCAACAGGCTTGCCATCCAGAATATCGCCGCCGACTTTCTTGGCGTGATTCATGAAGTGATGGAACATGCGGTATTTCATCTTACCCGCATCTTCCATGCGGATCATCACACTGGTCAGCTGCGTTTCAAATACGCGCGGGGGCGCGAAATAGTAGGTCGGGCCGATTTCGCGCAGATCGGTCATCATCGTGTCTGCGGATTCCGGGCAGTTCACGCAGAAGCCTGTCCAGTAGGACTGCCCCACAGAGAAGATGAAATCGCCCACCCATGCCATCGGCAGATAGGCCAAAATTTCTTCGCCAGCGCCGAGATTGTCAAATTCCACCGAGTTCTTGGCGCTTTCAATCACGTTGCGGTTGGAGAGCACCACGCCCTTGGGTTTGCCGGTGGTGCCGGAGGTGTAGAGCATGACACAGGTGCTGTCATAGGTCAGCTTGCTCCGCCGCGCCTCAAGATCGGTGATCCACTCATCATGTGCGGCACGACCCTGTGCCTGAATGTGGCTGAACTCGTGCAACTGGTGGTGATCATACTTCCGAAGCCCGCGAGGGTCGATGTAGATCATATGTTTGAACTGATGCAGGTGCTCCTGGATCTCGATGACCTTATCGACCTGCTCTTGGTCTTCGACGATGGCGTATTTGGCACCGCAATGCCCCAGAATATACTCCATCTCATCCGCGGCACTGTCGTTGTAGACCGGCACCGGAACCGCACCCACAGATTGCGCGGCGACCATGGACCAATAGAAGTAAGGCCGGTTGCGTCCGATGATGGCGACAAAATCACCCTCTTCCACGCCCAGGTTGATCAGACCGAGCGCCAGAGCCTCAATTTCTTTCTCAGTTTCTGCCCAAGTCCAGGTCTGCCAGATCCCGAACTCTTTCTCCCGATACGCATCTTTGTTTGCGAACTGGGCGGCGTTCCGCTGCAACAGCGCCGGGATGGACGCGAGTCCTCCGGTCGCCTGTGACGACTGTGCCAAATTTTTATCCTCCCTTAAGCCCGTCGGAACGGGCCAAAACCGCGCGAGCGATTCCTCCACCTCTAGTGGTGCGCTTTTCACACTGTTGGTCAACTTTTTCCTGAACATTTCCCAATCCTTACGAATTGTAACAACATTCATTTCGCTCTTTCCGTGCCCCCAAATGAGGTGTTAGCGATAAAGAGAAGGAGGCCGCGATGGAGCGTGTAACCGGTGGGACACAGGCGATGACAGTCGCCGGGCTGAACCTGATCAAACAGGCGATGTCGATCTATGACAGTGACCTGAAACTTGTTGTGTCCAATGCACGGTTTCGGGAAATGTTCTCCATTCCCAAACCCTTAACCCAACCAGGGGCTCCGTTCGCGGAGACCATTCGCTTTCTGGTAGAAAACGGAGAGTATGGTCACATACGCGATGAAGACAAAGAAGCCTTCATTCTGGAACGTGTCGACCGGGCCAAGAATTTTGAACCGCACTACTTTGAGCGTCAGCGCGCAGATGGACGCTGGGTAAGCGTAGAAGGCTCTCCCATGCCACAGGGCGGCTGGGTGGCTGTCTATACGGACATCACCTCCACAAAACGGCAGGAGGCCCTGCTGCGGTCCCGCTCTGAGGAGCTCTCTGACCAGCTGCTGCAATATGCTGAAGAGCTTTCCGCCACCAACCGAGAGCTGGAATCCACCGTACATGCGCTGGAGGAGGTCAAAAGGCAGCTCACGGAAAGTGAAGCGCGCATGCGTCTGACGGCGGAGATGATGCCTGCGCATATCGCCCATGTGGGGCCTGACCGGCTCTACACCTACTCCAACCGCCGCCTCAGCGCGGTGATTCCCGGACGCCCTTCTGATATTGTTGGCATGCATGCCAGCGAAGCTTTGGGCGACAGCGCCTATCGCGCAATCAAACCGCATCTGGATGGGGCCTTCAAAGGCAAGCCATCGGTGTTCGAGTTCAACGAACATCCCAGCACACGGCGTATCCGCGTGGCCTTCACCCCCGATGACAACGCAGGCCCAGAGCGCGGCGTCTATGTACTTTCAATGGACATCACCGAAGAAACCCAGACCCGCGTGGCGCTGCAACAGACCCGCCGCCGGGAGATCGCCGCCCAGATGACCAGCGGGCTGGCCCATGATTTTTCTAACCTGCTAACCATCATTTTGGGCACACAGACCAAGTTGCAAAAGATGGCCCTTCCCGAAGAGGCCAGTGCCCTGATTGAAGCCACCTTGGGAGCCGCGCGCCGGGGTGGCACCCTGCTGGACAATCTGGCCAATGTCACCGGCCCGCGCGTGCCCCAGCTTGCCGCGACAGATATGCGCGCCTTTCTCGCCGATCTGGAAACGCTGGCGCAGCCAACGGTGGGCGATGGCGTTGCACTGATCATCGAAAATGACATCCCGGCGGAGGCGCTGATGATTGATCCGGCCATGTTGCAGGACAGTCTGGTGAACCTTTTGCTGAATGCCGCCCATGCCTGTGGGCAGGTCAAGGGCGCGGGAGGCACCATTCTGCTGATTGCGGAACTGGTGCAGAATACCTGGGTCCAGTTCACTGTACGCGACACTGGGCCCGGCTTTTCCGAGGAGGCGCTCAACCGCGCGCTGGATCCGTTTTTCACCACCAAAGGCGCGGATGGATCCGGGTTGGGACTGGCCATGGTCTATGACATGACCAAGCTGGTGGGCGGTGACATCAAGATTGCCAACACCGCAACCGGTGGTCAGGTGACGCTGCGGCTACCCCTACGACGGGCCGTGCAGGATGCGACGCCGGGTCTCGCGCTTCTGGTGGAAGACAACCCCGATCTGCGTGGATTGATCCGCGACATGCTCACAAGCATGAAACACACGGTGATCGAAGCCGCCAGTGTGGATGAAGCCCGTGTGCTGCTCGATCAGGTGCCAGACATCAATCTGGTGCTGTCAGATATTTCCCTGGAGGGCGATGAGACAGGCGTGGATCTGATCCGCGCGTTGGGGCGCGATCGTGTGCCCAGCTATCTGATGACCAGCTTGCCCCAAAGCCATCCGCTCTATATCGAAGGGGCCGCGCGTGCGCCTGTGCTGCCCAAACCCTTCACCGCCGAGCAGCTTGACCAATTCTTACATCCGAAATGAGCCCTGCCATGACCGCCCCGCTTGTCACGATTTTGGACGATGAACCAGAAATCCGCATGATTCTGGCCGATGCGCTGGAAGATGCCGGCTTTCGCACCATGGCATTTTCCCGTGCCACAGAATTTGAAGCAGCGCTGAAATCCACCACGCCGGATGTGTGCCTTGTGGATCTGGGCCTGCCGGACAAAGACGGCCTGACATTGGTGCATCGGCTGGCGCTGGAGCTGGGGGCGGCGGTGATCATCATTTCAGGTCGCGCGCAGGTACAGGACCGTATCACCGGGCTGGAATTGGGCGCGGATGACTACATCATCAAACCCTTTGACCCCACTGAGGTGGTTGCACGGGTGCGGGCCCGTCTGCGCAAAGAGCGCCCTGCTGCGCCAGTGGCCGCCAATACGGCGGTGTTCAATGGCTGGACGGCTTATTTCGACCGCTATGTTCTGGTGGATGAAACCGGGGCAGAGACCACTTTCAGCCATGCCGAAGGTGAGGTGCTGCGGCTGTTTCTGGACAGTCCCAAGCGTCTGATCAGCCGGGCGCAGATGCAGGAAACCCTTGGCGGGGCCGCTGGGGAAAGCTTTGATCGGGCGATGGATGTGCGCATTTCCCGACTGCGCACCAAGCTGAAGGAAGATCCCAAAAATCCCCGCCTTATCAAGACGATCTATGGCGCGGGCTATATCTTCCTCGGGGATGTCAGCTGGCAGTAAACTCCGCCAAATATAGACCCAAGACCCCCAAACACACAAAATATAGATTTCCAACCCAATATGCGGTATATGTTGGAAAGCCCCATTGCGGGCCATGGGACAGCATTTCTGGGGAGGATGCATAAAAGATCACTCCCGCCTTCCCCGCAGACCAGACCATCGGCTGCGGGGAATTTTTTGTACACGGCATTGGCGAGGGAGGCAGGCGGCTAGAGAGGCGCCCTCGTGGTCATATTTGGCCGAAAGCAGCGTCGGTCTGCTTTGAGTCCGGAGTGGGTGATGCTGCACGGCGGACTAATGTCGGTTTCAAGGCGCACTTATATTGGCATACTCATGGTACAATTGACCCGAAACGGATTCCCATGGAGGTTGGCAATCGAACTGCAAGTTAAGGAATGCCAATGAGCGTCATTGACGAAATTATACAAAGGGAATCTGCTGAATGGATCATCAGCCAGATCGATGGGCTTCCTGATCGCGGGAAATTTCGAGCAGCGAGTGCGTTGCGGTCGCTGCAGTGGGCAAACGGAATTTTCGATGCTGGGATGCACATTCCTGCCTGCTTTTGTGCGCTTCACGCAACTGAAGAAGCCGTTGCAGCATTCATATCCTGTGCCAAAGAGTGCGATTATAATGAGGCAAAGGACATCAATATTAAGGATCACGCGGCTAAGGCGACAGTATCCCTCTTAGCTCAAAAGGTTTCAGAAATTTTACTCCAATATAAAGTTGCTGTTGCGCTCAACACTAAGCCTAGAACATTGATCGCACGATACATTCTAGATGGCCAAACCCACTACAACGAAGCCTCTACGAAGCTCTTCCATTACTGCGATGATGAAGGGACCATGCTGCCAGACTTCTACGATGAACTAGTCAAAATGTTTGACGACGTAAATGAATTGAAAAAAACAGTTAGGGTGGGGCAAGAGGCTCGTAACACCATATTCTATGCTTCGAGCAAGGGCTACCCAACAGGGTTCGATGACCCAAGTGAGTCACTTTGCAGAGAGTGTCAGCTTACGCTCGGTTTGATCTGGGGCGCGATTGATTTGACAAGAAATGCGGGTCAGAAAATACCATTTATCGAACAGGCACTGCGAACAGCCAACATCGTTATTGCCGATCTAAAAAAGAGGTAGAGTAAATTGAACAGAAGACATTGGCGCAGCCGCAGCGAAAGTTTACTTTGCCCACACTGCTAACCTAACCGCCCATGAAACAATGTCGCTCCCGAAAACCTCCGGGAGCGCAGGTGTTTGCCTTGCTATAAGCTTACTTCACCGCCAGCGTTTTCCAGCCGCCGCCTTCAACGACAGAGATCACAATCTCATCGGCACCGCGGTGATCTTCGGGCCCATAAGAGATCTGCCCGCCGGTCAGCTCATCAAGGTAGTTCAGGCTTTCCAGCCCCGCGAGGAAGGTTTCGTGGCTGAGCTCCGGGCCAGCGGCCTCCAGCGCGCGCACCACTGTATCCGCCGCAGAATAGCCCAACATGGCAAAACCAGAGGCCGGTTGATCAAATTTGGCCTGATAATCGGCGATGAACTTGGCTGGAACAGGGTCACTGGCACGGGCATAAAGATCCTGCCAGCCGGACGCCGCATAAAGCCCATCGGTCACACCGCCCGGCACGGCGGCCACAGGTTCCAGAAAGCCCGCAGAGGTGTTGAGGAATTTCACATCAGTCCAGCCCAGCTTCTTGGCGGTGCCCACCACCGTGATGCCCTGCCGCACGCCCAGCGCCATGGTGACGATGTCGCATTCTGCTGCCTTAAGCTTGGTGAGGGAGCCGACAAAATCCAGCTCATCCGGCTTATGGGTGGTTTCACCGGCCATGGTCAGGCCCAGCGCCTTTGCGGTGTCGGCCGTGGACTCGGCAATCTCCTTGCCAAAATCAGAGGGGATATACATGGCGCAGACTTCTTTGGCGTCAAACTCTTCTGCCAGATAGGTCACTCCGGCCTGCACCTGATCATAGTAACTGGAGAAGGCAATAAACTTGTTGTCCACCGGCTCCTGCAGCATCTGACGTGCGGCAGAAAGCGGGCCGATGTTGGGAATGCCTTTGGGATCCAGCAGCTTGAAACCCGCCGTGTTCATCGGCGTGCCAAGACTGAGCAGCATGGCAAACACCTTGTCGCGATTGAGCAACTTGTTGTAGCCCTGCATCGCGCGCGGGATCTGATAACCGTTGTCCTCCACAACAAACCGGATCTGACGCCCATGGATGCCACCACCGGCATTGGCTTCGTCAAAGCGCATATTGGCGCCATTCACCGCAGGCACACCCACGGCGGCAAAAATACCGCTGAGATCATTGACTGAGCCAATCACCACTTCGCTGTCACTCACCCCCTGCGTATCCGCAGAGACCTGAGACGCGAGCGCCGCCGCGCCAACTGCCAGAGCCGTCGTCAGTTTTTTCATGTTTTCCTCCCGTTTAACCGTGGTGTGCCACCACCTGCGTTTGAGCTTAGTACATTTCCTCAATCAGACCTGCGTGTTTCTTCTCCACGAAGCTGCGCTTGAGCTTCATGGTCGCCGTAAGCTCCTCATCTTCGGCGGTCAGAAGCACATTGATCAGGCGGAAATCCTTGATCTGTTCCACCCGTGCGAAGGCGTGATTGACCTCCTCAACCTCGCCTTTGATGAGATCCACCACCTCCTGCGACGCGCAGAGAGACGCGAAATCGGAAAAGGGCACTTTGCGATCCTGCGCATATTTTTCTACGTTCTCCTGATCAATCATGATCAGGCAGGTGAGATATTTGCGCGCATCGCCAATCACCACCGCATCGGAAATGTAGTGGCTGAATTTCAGACGGCTTTCGATTTCGGCGGGGGTGATATTTTTGCCACCGGCGGTGATGATGATGTCTTTCAGACGGCCCGTGATCGTGAGGAACCCGTCATCATCCAGCTTGCCCACATCCCCGGTGCGCAGCCAACCATCTTCGGTGAAGGTCTCTGCGGTCTTCTCATTGTTACGCCAGTAGCCCTGAAAGTTGTTAAGCCCGAGGGTCTGGATCTCCCCATCATCCGCAATGCGTGTACCCACCCCCGGACAGGGCCGCCCCACAGAACCAATCTTATTGTCATTGGGCAGGTTGATGGAGGCCAGCCCGGCATTTTCTGTCATGCCATAGCCTTCCAGAAGCTGCACGCCAATCGCCCAGTACCAGCGGATCAACTCCGGCGAAATCGGCGCAGCTCCGGTGCCGCCACGGCGCATTTTGTCCATACCCAGCATCCGGCGCAGATTGCGCAGCACCAGCATATCCCAGACCGCATAATGGGCCCGCACCCCCAGAGGCACAGGCTTGCGCGCCAGCAGATAATCGGCCCGTTTCAGCCCGGTCTTGATCGCAAGATTGAAACACAGACGCCCGATTGGCGTGGCCTCCTGCGCCAGCACCCGCACCCGTGAATAGACCTTTTCCCAAACCCGTGGCACCGCCGTGAAATGCGCAGGCGAGACCTCCCGCAGATTGTCAAACACCGTCTCCGGGCTTTCGGCAAAATTCACCGTCGCCTTGCCTGCAATCGGGAAATAGACAGAGACGTTGCGCTCCAGAATATGGCACAGCGGCAGAAAGCAGAGCTGTTCATCATGATCCTGCGTCGGCAGCGCATGCGCGCCCGAAACACAGGCGGAAATCACATTCTCCTGTGACAGCATCGCGCCTTTGGGCATCCCTGTGGTGCCGGAAGTATAGATCAACAGCGCAGTGTCCTCTGGCCGGGTCTTGGCAATCTCCGCCTCAAACACCCCATGGTTTTCCGCCTCATAGGCGCGCCCGGTTTCATAGAGATCATCGAGAAACACGCATTTTTCATGGCGCAGATCATGCAGACCATCCTGATCCAGAATGATGACCTTTTCCACGCGGCTGGCCTGGTCTTCGATCTCCAGAAACTTGTCGAGCTGCTCATCGTTTTCAACAAAGAGGAAACGACTGCCGCTGTCGCGCAGAAGATACTCCAGCTGGCTGGCGCTGTCGGTGGTGTAGACGCCAGAGGCGATGCCACCGACACATTGAATGCCCATGTCCGCATAGAGCCATTCCTTGCGGTCCTCTGAGAGGATGGAGACCACTTCGCCGCGCGCCAGCCCCAGTGCCCGCAGGCCAAGGCCCAGCCATTTGGCATGGGTCCAGTAATCCTGCCAGGAATAACTCTGCCAGATGCCGAGGTCTTTTTCACGATGGGCCGTGCGGGCGGCCAATTGTTCACACCGCTTCTGAAACAGGCTGACAATCGTGTCACAGCCATCCACCAAAGCGGGTTTCTGCCCCGGCACGGCGGAGACAATAACCCCGTTGATTTCGATCTGTTTGGCGGGCGTGGGCCTTGTGTGACTGTTCATATGTGACCTCCCCTCAGCGCCATGTCTTTTTGCGTTTCCAGCGCCGCTCACCGCGCGCGCCGTCTTCCTGATGGCCCAGATAGAAGGCCTTGATGTCTTCGCTTTCCATCAGGCGCTCAGAAGTGTCATCCATCACAATGCGGCCCACCTCCATGACATAACCCATATCTGCCAGCTCAAGCGCCACTCTGGCGTTTTGCTCCACCAGCATCATGGTTACGCCTTCCTCTTTGTTCAGCCGTTTGAGGATGGCAAAAATCTCCTGCACCAGCAGCGGCGAGAGCCCCAGAGAGGGTTCATCCAACAGCATGATCTTGGGGCGCAGCATCAGGCCACGACCAATGGCGAGCATCTGTTGCTGACCACCGGACAGCGTGCCAGCCTCCTGATGGCGGCGCTCTGCGAGAATGGGGAAATAGTCAAAGACCATCTGACGGTCTTTTTCGATCTCCGCCTTGTCTGATCGGGTATAGGCCCCCAGCGTCAGGTTTTCCTCCACGGTCAGAAGGGGGAAAACCTCACGCCCTTCCGGCACATGTACAATGCCACGGCCCACCACCTTATGAGGTTCCATGCCCTGTATCTCGCGGCCTTCAAACAGGATCTGCCCTTTCTCTGGGTCCATGATGCCTGAGATGGTTTTCAGCAGCGTCGACTTGCCTGCGCCATTGGCGCCCAGCACGGTCACCACCTGCCCCTGCTCAACCTTCAGAGAGACGCCGCGAATGGCCATGATCGGGCCATAGAAGCTTTCGATATTCTGGATATCCAGCACCGTTTCGCCCATCACACCACCCCCGTGCCCAGATAGGCCTCAATCACCGCCGGATCAGATTGCACCTGCGCGGGCGTGCCTTCGGCCAGTTTGGCCCCATCCGCCAGCGCGAGAACGCGATCCGATACGCCAGAGACCAGCCCCATATCGTGCTCCACCATCAGAACGGTGATGCCCATCTGTTTGCGGATGTCATCAATCCACCAGCGCATGTCCTGCGTCTCTTCCACCGAGAGACCAGAGGCCGGCTCATCCAGCAACAGAAGGCGCGGCCCGGAGGCCAGCGCGCGGCCCAGCTCCACCACCTTACGCACCCCGTAAGGCAGGCCCGCAATCATTTTGTCGCGGTAGGGCTGCAGATCGAGAAAGTCGATGACATCCTCGACGGCGGCGCGGTGGCGCTCTTCTTCGCGACGCACCTTGGGTGTGAACAGCATCTCTTGCACCATATTGGTTCTGCGATGGCGATGCCGCCCCACCAGCAGATTTTGCAAAACCGTGGCGTGGTCAAACAGCTCGATGTTCTGAAAGGTGCGGGCGATGCCAAGATCGGCCACCGCATCGGCACTGCGCGCCAGCAGGTTTTGGCCGTCAAACCGCAAGGCACCCGCATAGGGATCATAGAAGCGCGAGATCAGATTAAAGACGGTGGATTTGCCCGCCCCATTGGGGCCAACGATGGCATAAACTTCGCCTTCTTTGACCGAAAAACTCAGATCATTGACCGCAACCACACCGCCAAATTTGAGCGTGGCGTTCTCAATTTCCAGCAATTGGCTCATCTCAAACGCTCCGTTTTCAGATAGCTCTTCTGGCGTTTGAACATGTCTTTGCGCGCAAACGGAAAGAGCTCAAACCAGATGCGGATTTTCATCCAACGGCCATAGATGCCCATCGGTTCAAACAGGATGAACAGGATCAGGATCATGCCAAAGACACCGGTTTCCAGCCCCGGAATGGCGACCGAGCTGCCCCCGACCAGATCTTTGGCCATGGAGAGAAACTGCGGCAGGAAGGCCACCACCACCGCACCAAAGAATGCGCCGTGGATGGAGCCCAGACCGCCAATCACGATCATCATCAGCAGGGTGATGGAAATCACGATGGAGAAGGTCTCATTGTTGAAGGCCCCCGCATAAAACCCCATCAAAGCTCCGGCGAGCCCGGTGATGGCACAGGACAGCCCGAACGCCGCCGCCTTGGTGCGCGCGATATGCACGCCCATGGCGCTGGCGGAGACCTCGCTGTCACGCACGGCGGCAAAGGCGCGGCCCAATGGGGAGCGCAGCAGATTGCGGTAGGCCAGCGTGCAGAGCACGGTGATCGCCAGCACCAGCCAATAGAAGCGATCCGGCGTGGTCCAGCGCTCTATCTCGATACCAAAGATGGTGATCATCGGGGCAAATTTGCCTGAGACCCCATCGGTGATCGGATCCAGCAACACGATGATGTCATCGGCCAGAATGGAGAGCGCAATCGTGGCAATGGCCAGATAAATACCATGCAGGCGGATCGCAGGAATGGCGATGATCGTGCCCACCACACCGGTCAGAATGCCCGCCACAGGGAAGGCAATCAGGAAAGGCCATCCCTGCTCCATGAAGATGATGCAGGAATAGCATCCCAGCGCCAGAAAGGCGGCATGCCCAAGGCTCGCCTGCCCGGTCTGTCCGGTCAGAAGCATCAATCCAAGCCCCGCAATGGCCCAGATCAGCACATTTGTGACTTCGCCTAGAAAGAAGTCATCCATCAGCCAAGGTAAGATCACGGCAATCACCAGCAGGGCAGCATAGACGCCAAAGCTCCAGAGATCGGGAAAGAGGCGGATGTCATGATCATATGAGGTTTTGAAATGTATCCGCATCGGCTCAGACCTTCTTGATCCGGACCTGTGAGAACAGGCCATGGGGGCGGAACACCAACACCAGAAGCAGCAGAGCATAAGGAGCGATCTGGCTGTAGCCCGCCGGGAAATAGTAGGAGGCGAAGGGTTCGATCACCCCAACAATCAGCCCGCCCATCAGCGCACCGGGCAAGCTGCCAAAGCCGCCAATCACCGCTGCGGCAAAGGCCTTGATGCCCAGCAATCCTGAGCTGATTTCGATCGCACCTTTGGAGGCAAACAGGATGCCGGCCACGGCGGCCACCGCGCCGGACAATCCCCAGATCATCCCCTGCACCCGCTTCACCGGAATGCCCATGAAATACGCCGCCATCTGGTTCTGACTGGCGGCCTGCATCGCCAGCCCCAGACGGGTGCGTTGAAAGAACTGATATAGGCAGAGCGTCAGCAACACCGTCACCACGATCACGGCCAGATCCGCCATCCCCAGCACCACGCCGCCCAGATTGAAATCGCCCACCGCGAGCGGGCTCTCAAGGGTCTGTGGCTCATGGCCCCAAATCACCCCGGCCACAAAACGGATCACAAAGCCCAGCGCGATGGTCAGGATCACCACCGCCGTCTGGCTTTGCCCAAAGAGATGCCGCAGCACAAAGAAATCCAGCAGATAGCCCAGCACCGCCATGATGACGACAGCCAGCGGCGCGGCGAGCCAGAAAGGCAAGCCCATATAATGCGCGTTGGTGAGCCCCAAACAAACAAAGGCGCCGAGCATCATGAAATCGCCTTGGGCGAAATTCACCTGTTCGGTCGCCTTGTAAATGAGCACGAAGCCAAGTGCGATCAGACCGTAAACACAGCCGTTCGCAAGCCCGCTGACGAGCAATTGCACAACTTCCAATCTATCCTCCCGTGCCGGGTTTCCCGGCTTTATGGGATCAGTCTCCGGAGCGATTGCCTTTGCGTCAAGCCTGCCATACCTCCCAATAGGCAAGCCTCCGTTACGTCACCCTAAGATTTCCATACGCCTCCGTATGCTTCTGTCTTTCTTTGCTTCACAGCCCGCGCTAGATGCCGCGGTGCCGCAAAATCCAATCCGTGTGATGCCCTGCATCCCCAAGAAACTCGCTGAGCGCGCGATCCCGTTTCATGAACAAACCAAGATCCATGGCGTCGGTCATGCCAATGCCGCCATGCATCTGCACGCCCTCTTCCGTGGCCTGCCGCCCCACGCGGGCCAGTTTGGCCTTGGCGGCGCGGGTGAGCAGCTCGCTGTCGTCACTGCCCGCATCCAACGCATTGAGCGCCGCCGCCACCAACGAGTCCGCCTGTGCCAGTTCACAATAGAGATCGGCGGCACGATGCTGCAACGCCTGGAATTGTCCGATCAGGACGCCAAACTGTTTGCGCGTGCGCAGATAGTCAAAGCTCTGGTCGGCCGCCGCTTTGGCCACGCCAAGCTGCTCTGCGGCGGCAACCGCGCGGCCTGCCGCCAGCGCCTGAGCCAGCGCAGCTTCGGCCTCCGCCCCCATTGCCAGCACATCCGCCTGCGCAAGCGCCACATCCTCAAAAGCCACCGTGGCAGCATTGCGGTGATCCAGCATGAACTGTTCGGTGACCACAACCCCATCCGCCGCTGGATCAACCAGCACCAAAACGCATGCGCCCCCCTGTTTGGCCACGACGATCAGGCGATCCGCCGCGCCGCCATCCACAACAAAACCCTTACGCCCGGTCAAACGCAGGCCACTTGCCGTTTCCGCCAGGGTTGTTGCGATCCGGTCTGGCCGGTGCTTTGTGCTTTCCTCCAGCGCAAGCGCCATGGTGACCTGCCCTTCGGCAAGACGCGGCCCCCAATGTTGCAGCGCAGTACCGCCAACAGCGCGCAGCACGGTGGCGGCCAGAATCGCCGATGACAGAAACGGGCTGATGGTGAGGTTGCGTCCCATTGCTTCCGCAATCAGCCCGGCAGCACGATAGCCAAAGTCCACGCCGCCAACCGCCTCCGGAAGCAAAATACCCATCCAGCCCATTCCTGCGATCTCACTGCGCAGCGCAGCGTTTTTGTCATCGCCTGCATCCCGCAGGGCCCGAAAAGCCTCAACGCCATGCCCTGCCTTCAAAAACCCCTGCGCGGCTTCGGCGATCAGTTTATGATCTTCGCTCAACACTTCCATAAGCTCACCCCGGCAATTTCAAAACGGCTTTGGACAGGATCGACAACATCACCTCAGAGGTGCCGCCTTCGATGCTGTTTCCTTTGGCACGCAGCCAGTCTTTGGCCGCCTGCCCCGCGCTGTTGGCTGTGCCTTCCCAGACCAGATCATCCGCCCCACCGGCAGACACCCTGAGACTCTGTCGGCGTTTGTTGAGCTCAGTGCCAAGATATTTCAGCTCTGCGGAGCGCGCGCCCAATTCATGCCCCGCCCGCATATAGGCACCAGACATCTGCATATGGGCGTCAAAACAGATTTCATCGATCAAAAACTGGCCCAGCTCGGCACGCAGCATCGGATCATCCAGATGCCCATCTTCGTTCACCCCTACGGATTGAATGGCATCCGCCACCAAATCCGTCTTGGCAAAGAGCGCATTGTCAGAGGCCCCAATCATTTCACGCTCATGGGTGAGCAGGTATTTCGCGATGGTCCAGCCCTGCCCCCGCTCCCCGACGATCTGATCCTTGGGCACTTTCACATCGTCAAAAAAGGTTTCGCAGAAGGGTGATGCCCCGGAAATAAGTTTGATCGGCCGCGTGGAAACCCCGGCGCTTTCCATATCAAACAGGAGAAAGGAAATGCCCGTGTGTTTTGAGGCGTCCGGCTCTGTGCGCACCAGGCAGAAAATCCAATCTGCCTTGTCGGCATAAGATGTCCAGATTTTCTGACCTGTGACCGCGAAATGATCCCCTTGATCAACGCCCTTGGTCTGCAAACCGGCCAGATCAGACCCCGCGCCCGGTTCGGAATAGCCCTGACACCAGCGGATCTCACCGCGCGCGATCTGCGGCAGATAATGGCGTTTCTGCGCCTCTGTGCCAAACTCCAGCAAAGCAGGCCCCAGCATCCATATGCCAAAACTCTGCAGCGGCGGGCGCGCGTTGATGCGGGCCATCTCCTCATTCAGGATTTTTTGCTCATCGCCGGAGAGACCGCCGCCGCCATAAGCCTTGGGCCAGCCCGGCACGGTCCAGCCGCGCGCCGCCATGACCTCCAGCCAAGCCTTCTGAGCCGCAGAGCGGAAGGTAAAATGCCGCCCGCCCCAACAAATATCTTCCTCTGACATCGGCAGGCGCATTTCCTCCGGGCAATGCGCGTCAAGCCATTGGCGTGTCTCCTGCCGAAACAGGGCCAAATCCGTCATGCTGTTCCTCCCTTGCCCCAACAGCCTCTTGCAGGGCTGCGTTGCTATTGGGATGCAAACATACTACTGAGTATGCTGTCAATCACAGGTCCTACGCAGACGCCACGTCACCTCAAAGGGGGCACGGCAAAGATAGCCAAATGAACTCAGAGCCAAACAGCCCGCCACAGGCGTCAAAACCGAAAATGAGCCGCGCCAAATCCGAGGTACTGGACGCCGCTGCGGAGGTGTTCATGACGCTGGGTGCGGAGGCGGCCTCTATTGACGATGTGGCCCGCCATCTTGGCGCAACCAAGGGCCGGATTTACCACCATTTCCCCTCAAAGGGCGTGTTGTTGGCAGAAGTCTGTCTGAGGGCTGCGGATTTTGCCCACCGCGCGGTGCATCCGGTTCTGGACCCGGATCTGCCACCGGATGTGCAATTGCGGCAGATGGTCTGCGCCCATATTCCCGCCGTGCTGGGCAGCCTGCCCTATCACAAAGTGATCCTGCAGTCTTTTGTGGGCATGTCTCAGAAATCCACCACAGCGCTGGAGCGCAGCCTGCTAGCGGACATCCGCCAAGAGCGCAAAGCCTATGAAACCCTGTTTCGCGATGTGATCAGCCGCGGCATGGCGTGCGGGGCCTTCCGGTCGCAGAACATCTCAGTGGCGCTGCACTCGGTGCTGCTGATGGTGAATGCGCCGGTGTTCTGGTATCAGCCGCGCGCCGAAGACTCGACAGATTTTATGACCGACCTGTCAGAGCAGCTTGCGGATATGGCCGTGGCCGCTCTGCAATAGTCCGGGCTGCGGGTGGGTTCGGCTGGCGTGCTGGTGGCATCTCTGGACGCCACCAGTTGTCTGTTTTGATCTGAGGCCTTAGCCAATCAAACCTTCTTTGCGAAACAGCTCTTTGATGTCCGCTTCCGGGCGGGCGCCATAGTGGCTGATGACCTCTGCGGCAGCGATGCAGCCCATCCGGCCCGCCACTTCCAGAGATTGCCCTGTGGCCACACCATAAAGGAAACCGCAGGCAAACTGATCGCCCGCACCTGTGGCATCTACGGGCACAATTTCGTTGACAGGCACGGTGGCCTGCTCCTCCCCGCGCAGCAGAACAACATCATGGCCAGAACGGGTGCAGACCACCATGCCGGCATCCTGTGACGCCTGCTCAAGCGCGCTGCTCAGATCGGTTTCATAAAGCGAGGCCCATTCATGTTCGTTGCCGATGACAAAATCGAGCTCTTTCACCAGACGACGGAAATCGGCGCGATGACGCTCCACACAGAAAGGATCAGAGAGCGCGATGCCTGCAAGCCCGCCGCCATCCCGGCACAGTTTGGCTGCGCGCTCAAAGGCTTCTTTGCCCTTGGGCTTGTCATAGAGGTAGCCCTCCAAAAACAGCAGCTGCGCCTGACCAGCCACATCATCAGACACATCTTCAGGCCCCACCTCGGAGGAAATCCCCAGATAGGTGTTCATCGAGCGCTCCCCATCCGGGGACACGAATATCATAGAGCGGGAGGTGGGCAGATCGCCGCCAGCCACAGGCGGGTTTACGAAATCCGTACCGCCCGTCTGCATCGACTGGGCATAGAATTGCCCCAGCGCATCATCATGCACCCGCCCGATAAAAGCAGTGGACAATCCGAGCGCGCCAAGCCCCGCCAGCGTGTTGGCCACAGAACCGCCCGGCGCCTGCGTGCGGTTGGTCATTGCGGCATAGAGCATCTCGCCGCGCTCTTTTTCCACCAGCTGCATGATGCCTTTCTGAATCCCCATCAGATCCAGAAAACTGTCATCAGACTGGCTGATCACATCGACGATGGCGTTGCCGATGCCGACAACCTGATATTGTTTCATAGGGCCTTGTCCTCAAATAGGCAGAGATCACGGATCAAACAGTTGCTGCACATGGGTTTGCGCGCCTTACACACATAACGCCCGTGCAGGATCATCCAATGATGTGCATGGAGCTGAAAGTCCACAGGGATGTGATCTTCGATGGCGCGCTCCACCGCCACCACATCTTTGCCGGGGCAGACCCCGGAGCGGTTGCCGAAGCGGAAGATATGCGTGTCCACCGCCTGCGCCGGATAGCGCCACCACATATTGAGCACCACATTGGCCGTCTTGCGCCCCACCCCCGGCAGGCTTTCCAAAGCGGCGCGGGAATTGGGCACCGCACCGCCATATTGCTCCACAAGGATCTTGGAGAGCTTCATGACGTTTTTGGCTTTGTTGCGGTATAACCCAATGGTTTTAATGTGCTCGATCAGGGCCTCTTCTCCCAGATCCAGCATCTTTTGCGGCGTGTCCGCCACTTTGAACAGATCTTTGGTGGCGCGATTGACGCCAACATCGGTTGCTTGAGCCGACAGGGCAACGGCCACCACCAATGTATAGACATTGACGTGATCCAATTCGCCTTTGGGTTCGGCCTCAGCTGCCTCAAACCGGGTGAAGATCTCCCGGATGGTGTGATAATCCAGTTGCTTTGCCATGAGCGACCTTTGGCATGGGCACCCCCGAGCTGACAAGGGTGCAGACCAAGATGGCGACGAATCCCCGCGCCTGCCCATAGAGGCTGTGGACAACAACCCCCACTTATCCACCGTTTTCGCAAATGCGCTATGCGCCTACTGCAAGCAATTTCAGCGATTCCTTTTTCTGCATCGCAGCATACCCCTGTGGATTGTGTCAGAGTCGCAACACCGGCTTTCCGTGCGACCCCCGGAAAACACTCACGGAATCCCCGGTTTTACCTCCAAATCCCGCGCGCTGCGGCGCGTTGAAGCCGGGCAGAACGGGTGACCAACTGCTTCATCTCACCGGCTTCTAGAAGTGTTCAAAACAAATGAGTTTTCCACATATTAACAGACACTTAATTACCTGTGGATAGATTCTTTTTTGCAAATGCCTGAGTCAAGTTCGAAGTTCAGTTGCCCGTTTGAGGCCCCTATTGCTAGTTTCTTCCAGCGATTCACTTCGCCTTGGGGGGGACAGACGCCGACACGTGATGGCTTAGGCCATACCGGGCGACTGCACTGGTTGCACAACGATGTAGCCGGGCGGTTGTCTGACAGCTCACCTGTTCCAACAAATCTGCGCTTGCGCATGAAGACATATTCAACCGGGGAATAGGGACCCCCGGAACGGTTGAGGTATGTCTTTATGTGGCCGTTTTGACCCCATGGCTCGGTGCAATCCAAAAATAAAACTAAGGATCGGGCTCAGCCCGGCAAGACTAGACGCGTGAAGGAATATGGGGACAGATGACCGACGATAAATGGGGCGACATTCGGCAAGACCTTTTGAAAACGGTGGGCCAGAACAACTTTAAAACCTGGATTGAGCCAGTCGCTTTCGCAAATTTGCAAGATGGGGTGGCAACGTTTCACGTGCCAACCAATTTTATTGGCAATTATGTATCGCAGAATTACGGCGACCTGATCATGCATCAGTTCAATCAGGCTGGCGAAAATGTGCAGCGCATGCAGTTCAAAGTGGCCGCACAAAAGGCACAGCGCGCCGCCGCAGCGCCCAAAGCTGCCACGCGCAGCAAATCTAACACCGCAAAAGCGGAAAGCGCTGTCCAGTCTGAGGCAGAGATGACCGGCGCGCCACTGGATCCGCGCTTTACCTTTGACAGCTTTGTTGTCGGCAAGCCCAACGAACTGGCCAATGCCGCCGCACGCCGCGTGGCCGAAGGTGGCCCGGTGACGTTCAATCCGCTGTTTCTCTATGGTGGCGTGGGTCTTGGTAAAACGCACCTGATGCACGCGATTGCATGGGAACTTCAGGCGCATCGCCCCGACCTGAACGTGCTCTACCTCTCCGCCGAACAGTTTATGTACCGCTTTGTGCAGGCGCTGCGGGATCGCAAAATGATGGACTTCAAGGAGCTGTTCCGCTCTGTGGATGTTCTGATGGTGGATGATGTTCAATTCATCGCTGGCAAAGACAGCACACAGGAAGAATTCTTCCACACCTTCAACGCGCTTGTGGATCAAAACAAGCAGATCATCATTTCAGCCGATCGCGCCCCCGGTGAGATCAAGGATCTGGAAGACCGCATCAAGAGCCGCCTGCAATGCGGTCTCGTGGTGGATCTGCACCCAACCGACTATGAGCTGCGTCTGGGCATTCTGCAAAACAAGGTGGAAACCTACCGTCAGCAGTACCCGGAGCTGCAACTGGCCGACGGGGTTCTGGAATTCCTCGCGCATCGCATCTCCACCAACGTGCGCGTTCTGGAAGGCGCTCTGACACGTCTGTTCGCCTTTGCCTCCCTCGTGGGACGCGAAATCACCATGGAGCTGACGCAGGACTGTCTGTCTGATGTTCTGCGCGCCTCCGAGCGCAAGGTCTCTGTCGAAGAAATTCAGCGCAAGGTCGCAGATCACTACAATATCCGTCTCAGCGACATGATTGGCCCCAAGCGCGTGCGCACCTTTGCGCGCCCGCGTCAGGTCGCCATGTATCTGTGCAAACAGCTGACCAGCCGGTCGCTGCCAGAAATTGGCCGCCGCTTTGGCGGGCGTGACCACACCACAGTCATGCACGGCGTGCGCCGCATCGAAGAGCTGCGCAATTCGGATGGTCAGATCGCCGAAGATCTGGAAATGCTGCGCCGGGCGCTGGAAGCCTGAGGCATTTGCCTAAAAAACGTGACCAAAACGCCGCGTCCCAGAGGTGCGGCGTTTTCATTTCGGTGCTTGACGCTTGACGGTCCAGCCGAAGTATTCAACAACCTATAAAAAGACTTGTGCTGGTGCGGCGAAAGGCTAACGTGGCTGTCCCGGCAATCGAGAGGGTGAAGGGATGAAAATCAGTATCGAACGCGCCGTGCTCCTGAAGGCAGTGAGCCAAGCGCAATCCGTTGTGGAACGTCGCAACACCATTCCGATCCTTGCCAATGTTCTGATCGAAGCCGAAGGCGACACGGTGCAGTTCCGCGCCACGGATCTGGACATCGAAGTGGTCGATAAAGCCAATGCCATGGTGGAACGCGCAGGGGCCACAACCGTGGCCGCGACCACCTTGCATGAAATCGTACGCAAGCTGCCAGACGGCGCGCTGGTCACCCTGACCGACGACAGCGCAGCGGGACGGCTGACCGTGGAAGCAGGACGCTCCAACTTCTCGCTGGCAACCCTGCCGCGCGAAGATTTCCCGGTGATGGCCTCCTCGGAATACACCTCAAACTTCTCCGCGCCCGCGCCTGCGCTGCGCCGCCTGTTTGACAAATCGAAGTTTGCGATCTCCACCGAAGAGACCCGCTATTATCTGAACGGCGTCTATATGCATGTGGCAGATGCGGACGGTGCAAAGGCGCTGCGAGCTGTGGCCACCGATGGCCACCGTCTGGCGCGCATTGACACGGATCTGCCTGATGGCGCAGCGGACATGCCCGGCGTGATCGTGCCGCGCAAAACCGTGGGCGAGCTGCGCAAGCTGCTGGATGACGACGAAATGGAAATCGCCGTCTCCGTGAGCGAAACCAAAGTGCGCTTTGCCACGCCCAACATCACCCTGACCTCCAAGGTGATCGACGGCACCTTCCCCGATTACAGCCGCGTGATCCCACAGGGCAACACCCGCAAGCTCGAAGTGGACGCCGCCGAATTTGCCAAAGCGGTAGATCGTGTGGCCACCGTCTCCTCGGAGCGCTCCCGCGCTGTGAAGCTGCAACTGGACGAAGACCGTCTGGTGCTGTCGGTGAATTCACCGGACAGCGGTGCCGCCGAAGAAGAGCTGGCCGTGGCCTACAATGATGAGCGTCTGGAAATTGGCTTTAACGCGAAATACCTGCTGGAAATCGCCAGCCAGGTGGATCGCGAAAACGCCGTCTTTCTGTTCAACTCCGCCGGGGATCCGACCCTGATGCGCGAAGGCAATGACACCTCCGCCGTCTATGTCGTGATGCCAATGCGGGTATGATCCACTGACGCGGCAACCTGCGGCGCAGCGATCTGGCCCAGCAAGAAAACGGGCACATGTCTGAGCTGTATCTGACCTCATTGAACCTGTCCCATTTCAGGTCCCACAAAAAGGGCGCGCTCCAGTGTGATGCGCGCCCTGTGGCGCTTTATGGGCCCAATGGGGCCGGCAAAACCAATATCCTTGAGGCGGTCTCACTGTTCTCACCCGGACGTGGCATTCGTCGGGCCAGTGCCGAAGAGATGACCCGCCGCCCGGAGGCCATTGGCTGGAAGCTGTCCGGGCTTCTGAAGTCGGGCGGATCCTCCTATGAAATTGACATCAAATCGGAAAATGGTGCCGCCCGTCAGGTACAGATTGATGGCAAAACCGCGCCTCAGACCCAGCTTGGACGGCTGGCGCGTGTGCTCTGGCTGATCCCCTCCATGGACCGGCTCTGGATCGAAGGGGCCGAAGGGCGGCGGCGGTTTTTGGACCGCATGACGCTGAGCTTCTATCCTGATCACGCCGAGGCCACGCTGGCCTATGAAAAATCCATGCGTGAACGCAACCGCCTGTTGAAAGAACAGATCAGCGATGCCCATTGGTATGTCGCGTTGGAGCGGCAGATGGCCGAGCATGGCGCGCGCATCCAGTTCGCCCGCGCCAAGACCGTAGAGCGCCTGCTGGACGCACAGGCCGCTGCCGAGACCGCTTTTCCCGTGGCGGAACTGGAACTGATGCAATCCGAAGGCGCGCTGCCCGACACTGCCGCAGATCTGCTAGAAGCCCTGGCGGAAAGCCGGTTTCGCGACATTGCGGCAGGGCGCACGCTTGTGGGGCCACACCGCACCGATATGATCGGCACCTACCGCGAGAAGGGCGTGCCCGCCAAAGACTGCTCCACCGGCGAGCAAAAGGCACTTCTGGTCTCCCTGATCCTCGCCAATGCTCGCGCGCTCAAACAGGATCTGGGGGCCGCGCCCATTCTGTTGCTGGATGAGGTCGCCGCCCATCTGGACCCCAACCGCCGCGCGGCGCTTTATGATGAAATCTGCGCACTTGGGGCACAGGCCTGGATGACCGGAACGGAAGCGGGTTTGTTTGAGGCGCTTGGGGCGCGTGCACAATATGTGGAAGTCACCGATGAGGCCGGTCTTTCCGCCCTCTGCACACCGGGTCAGGCGCCACAGGCGCAATAGCAAAAAGTCGCCCCAATTGCGTGACATCCCCGGCCAAAGCCGATATAAAATCCGGAAACCAAAAAGGGCCACATGAATGTCTGACAGCGCGCAAAATCCCGAGCAATATGGCGCGGATTCCATTAAAGTTCTCAAGGGCTTGGAAGCGGTCCGCAAACGTCCGGGCATGTATATCGGTGACACCGATGATGGCTCGGGCCTGCACCATATGGTCTATGAGGTTGTGGACAACGGCATTGATGAGGCGCTGGCCAATCACGCTGACCATGTGCGCGTGAAAATTCACGCCGACAGTTCTGTCTCCGTGTTTGACAACGGGCGCGGAATTCCGGTGGATATTCACCCCGAAGAAGGCGTATCTGCGGCTGAGGTGATCATGACCCAGCTGCACGCGGGCGGCAAATTTGACAGCAACTCCTACAAGGTTTCCGGCGGTCTGCACGGCGTGGGTGTTTCGGTTGTGAACGCGCTTTCGGTCTGGCTGGAACTGCGGATCTGGCGCAACGGCAAAGAGCACTACGCCAAGTTTGAGCATGGCGATTGTACCGAGCACCTGCGCGTGGTGCAGGAATGTGGCGATGAGACCGGCACGGAAGTGCGCTTCATGGCCTCCACCGAGACCTTCTCCAACATCGACTATTCTTTTGACACGCTGGAAAAGCGCCTGCGCGAGCTGGCCTTCCTGAACTCCGGCGTGCGCATCATCCTGGAAGATGAACGCCCTGCCGAGCCGCTGCGCACCGAGCTCTACTACGACGGTGGTGTGAATGAGTTTGTGAAATACATCGACCGTCACAAAACCTCCCTGATGGAGGCGCCAATCTATGTGACAGGCGAGAAAGACGACATCGGTGTGGAAGTCGCCATGTGGTGGAATGACAGCTATCATGAAAATGTGCTGCCCTTCACCAACAACATTCCACAGCGCGATGGCGGTACGCATATCGCAGGATTCCGGGGCGCGCTGACCCGCACATTGCAGAAATACGCGCAGGAAAGCGGCATCGCCAAAAAAGAAAAGATCACCTTCACCGGTGATGACGCCCGCGAAGGTCTGACCTGTGTGCTCTCCGTGAAAGTGCCGGATCCGAAATTCAGCTCACAGACCAAAGACAAACTGGTAAGTTCCGAGGTGCGCCCGGCCGTTGAAGGGCTGATGAACGAAAAGCTGACGGAGTGGTTTGGGGAAAACCCGCAGACCGCCAAGATGATTGTCTCCAAGATCCTTGAGGCCGCCCATGCCCGGGAAGCCGCCCGCAAGGCGCGTGAGCTGACCCGGCGCAAAACCGCGATGGATGTGAACTTCCTTGCCGGCAAGCTGAAAGATTGTGCCGAGAAAGACCCTTCCAAGACCGAAGTCTTCCTGGTGGAGGGGGACTCCGCTGGTGGGTCCGCACAGACCGGACGGGACCGGATGACACAGGCGATTTTGCCCCTGCGCGGTAAGATTCTGAACGTGGAGCGCGCCCGCTTTGACCGCATGCTGGGCTCGCAGGAGATCGGCAACCTCGTGATGGCGCTTGGCACCGGTATTGGCCGCGACGAATTCAACCTCGAAAAGCTGCGCTACCATAAGGTGGTGATCATGACCGATGCGGACGTGGACGGCGCCCACATCCGTACACTTCTGCTGACCTTCTTCTACCGTCAGATGCCCGAGCTGATCGAGATGGGACACCTCTATATTGCGCAGCCGCCGCTTTACAAAGTGGCGCGGGGCAAATCAGAGGTTTACCTGAAAGATCAGGCCGCGCTGGACGATTACCTGATCAATCAGGGCATTGAGGGCGCTGTGCTCAAGCTGGGCAATGGCATGGAGATGACCGGGCAGGATCTCGCCCGTGTGGTCACAGAGGCGCGTCAGCTCAAGCAGGTTCTGGACGCCTTTCCAACGCATTATCCGCGCCACATTCTGGAACAGGCCGCCATTGCAGGTGCCTTTGTGCCCGGCGCCGTGGACAGCGATCTGCAAGGCGTGGCCGACAAAGTGGCCGCGCGGCTGGATCTGATCGCGCTGGAATATGAGCGCGGCTGGCAGGGCCGGATCACGCAGGACCACGGCATCAAACTGGCGCGTATTCTGCGCGGGGTGGAAGAGGTGCGCACATTGGATGGCCCGATGCTGCGCTCTGGTGAGGCCCGCAAATCCGGCAGCTTCACAGACAGCCTGCAAGAAGTATACGGCAGCCCCGCCACTTTGATGCGCAAGGACCGCAGCCAGATCATCCACGGCCCGCTGGACCTGCTGCGCGCCATTCTGGAAGAGGGCGAAAAAGGCCTGACGCTGCAACGCTACAAAGGCTTGGGGGAAATGAACCCCGATCAGCTTTGGGAAACCACGCTGGATCCGGACGCCCGCACGCTGCTTCAGGTGAAAGTCGAAGACATGGCCGAGGCGGATGATCTCTTCACCAAGCTGATGGGCGATGTGGTGGAGCCGCGCCGCGAGTTCATCCAGAAAAACGCATTGAGCGTGGAAAACCTCGACTTCTGAGATGTGTAGGATTCCCCATAATCGTTCGCGATACCCATAAGTTTTCGTGAGACACCCAAAGTCGTTCGTTTTGCTGAGTTTTAGCGCGTTTCGGGGTAGGCACGAAAGTGCCCCGAAATTCGCTGAAATTTGAGGAATTGGCGAAAGTCGATGTTGACGTGCTCCCCTTAGAGTCCTCACTTTGAGGTTAGCCTGTTCCCCAACTGAGGATACAGACGATGAAGAGAAGCCGATTTAGAGAAGAGC
>NZ_CYPW01000018.1:89860-133094 GCF_001458175.1 Shimia marina | reverse complement strand
GCAGCTGTCAGTGTGGTTTTACCGTGGTCAACGTGACCAATGGTGCCGATGTTGCAGTGCGGTTTACTGCGCTCAAACTTTTCCTTTGCCATGATATGGCTCCTTTTTCTCTCAAACGGTGCGTGCAAGCACACACCCTACAGGGGTAGGGTGCGCGGTCTCCCGCGCACCGGAAATTATGCGTATTTCGCTTGGATCTCGTCAGAGATGTTCTGCGGAACCGGATCGTAGTGATCGAACTGCATGGTGAACTGGGCACGACCGGAAGACATCGAACGCAGGTTGTTGATGTAACCGAACATGTTGGCCAGTGGCACAAATGCGTCGATCGCAACCGCGTTACCGCGAGGCTCCTGACCGGACACCTGCCCGCGACGGGAGGTGAGGTCGCCAATGATGCCACCTGTGTATTCTTCCGGTGTGATCACTTCCACTTTCATGATCGGCTCAAGCAGTTTCGCGCCGGCCAGTTTCATGCCTTCGCGCATTGCCATACGAGCTGCGATTTCAAAGGCCAGAACGCTGGAGTCCACGTCGTGGAACTTACCGTCGATCAGAGCAACTTTGAAGTCGATCACTGGGAAACCAGCCAGAGGACCGGAGTCCATAACAGACTGGATGCCTTTTTCCACACCCGGGATGTATTCCTTCGGAACAGCACCACCAACGATGCGGCTTTCGAAAGAGTAGCCTTCCCCTGCTTCAGTCGGCATGATTTCCATTTTGACTTCAGCGTACTGACCGGAACCACCGGACTGTTTCTTGTGGGTGTAGGTGTGCTCGATCGCCTTGGAGATGGTCTCACGATAAGCCACCTGTGGCGCACCGATGTTGGCCTCAACCTTGAACTCACGCTTCAGACGATCCACGAGGATGTCCAGGTGAAGTTCGCCCATACCCTTCATGATGGTCTGACCGGACTCGATGTCGGTCTCCACGCGGAAGGATGGATCTTCGGCTGCCAGACGCTGCAGACCCTGAGACATTTTCTCTTGGTCAGCTTTGGTCTTTGGCTCAACAGCGATTTCGATCACCGGATCCGGGAAGGTCATGGTTTCCAGAACTACCGGGTCGTTGGTGGCACAGAGCGTGTCACCGGTGGTTGTGTCTTTCAGACCTGCCAGCGCGATGATGTCACCTGCGAATGCTTCGGTGATTTCTTCGCGGTTGTTGGAGTGCATCATCATCATACGACCGATGCGCTCTTTACGACCTTTGGTGGAGTTCAAGAGCGTGTCACCCTTGTTCAGCACACCGGAGTAGATCCGGGTAAAGGTCAGGGAGCCAACAAACGGGTCGTTCATGATTTTGAACGCCAGACCGGAGAACGCCATGTCGTCGTCTGCACGACGGGCAATGTTACGCTCTTCGCTCTCATCACCCGGCTCAAAGCCCATGTAATCAACAACGTCCAGTGGGGACGGCAGGTAGTCGATCACAGCGTTGAGCAGAGGCTGAACACCTTTGTTTTTGAACGCAGAGCCACCCAGAACAGGCACAAAGGCCATTTCCAGTGTCCCTTTGCGCAGCAGTTTGCGCAGGGTTGGCACGTCAGGTTCTTCACCTTCCAGATAGGCTTCCATGGCGTCGTCGTCCATTTCGACAGCCGCTTCCACCATCTTGCCGCGCCATTCGTCAGCCAGATCTTTGAGTTCGTCACGGATCGGTGCTTTCACCCAGCTTGCGCCGAGGTCTTCACCCTGCCACAGCCACTCTTCCATGGTCACCAGATCAACCAGGCCTTCCAGCTCGGTTTCGGCGCCAATTGGGAAAGCGATTGGAACAGCGGTCGCACCGGTACGGTCTTCAATCATGTGAACACAGTTGAAGAAGTCCGCGCCGATTTTGTCCATCTTGTTGACGAACACCATGCGTGGAACCTTGTAGCGGTCAGCCTGACGCCACACGGTTTCGGTCTGAGGTTCAACACCAGCGTTGGCGTCCAGAACACAGACAGCACCATCGAGAACCGCCAGAGAACGCTCAACTTCAATGGTGAAGTCAACGTGGCCGGGGGTGTCGATGATGTTCAGACGGTGCTTAGCGGAATCTGCGGATTTGCCATCCTCGGTGCGCTCCCAGAAAGTGGTCGTCGCAGCGGAAGTGATGGTGATACCACGTTCCTGCTCCTGCTCCATCCAGTCCATGGTGGCTGCACCGTCGTGCACCTCACCGATGTTGTGGGATTTGCCGGTGTAATACAGGATGCGCTCGGAGCAGGTGGTTTTACCTGCGTCGATGTGCGCCATGATACCGAAGTTACGGTAATGTTCGAGCGTATATTCGCGTGCCATTGGTCTAAGCCTTTATGGGATTTACCAGCGATAATGGCTGAAGGCTTTGTTAGCTTCTGCCATCTTGTGAGTGTCTTCGCGCTTCTTAACGGCGGTACCGCGGGAGTTCACGGCATCCAGAAGTTCACCGGCCAGGCGTTCTTCCATGGTGTTTTCGTTGCGGCCACGGGAAGCAGTGATCAGCCAACGGATGGCCAGGGCTTCACGGCGCTCAGGGCGCACTTCGACCGGAACCTGATAGGTGGCACCACCCACACGGCGGGAGCGAACCTCAACCGATGGTTTGATGTTGTCGAGTGCTTCGTGGAACACTTCAACAGGGGCGCGCTTCACCTTGTTTTCAACGCGGTCCAGCGCGTTGTAAACGATCTTTTCGGCAACAGATTTTTTGCCGTCGATCATCAGGTTGTTCATGAATTTGCTCAGAACCTTATCGCCAAATTTGGCGTCAGGCAGAATTTCGCGTTTTTCGGCGGCGTGACGACGTGACATATCAGCCTCTCCTTCTTACTTAGGACGCTTCGCGCCGTACTTTGAACGACGTTGCTTACGGTCTTTAACGCCTTGGGTATCCAGAACACCGCGCAGGATGTGGTAACGGACACCCGGAAGGTCTTTTACACGACCGCCACGGATCAGAACCACAGAGTGTTCCTGAAGGTTGTGGCTTTCACCTGGGATGTAGGAAATCACTTCGTAACCGTTGGTCAGGCGCACCTTCGCAACTTTACGCATAGCGGAGTTCGGTTTCTTAGGTGTGGTGGTGTATACACGTGTGCACACGCCGCGCTTCTGAGGGCACTGCTCCAGGTGCTGCGACTTGGAGCGCTTGATTTTAGGCTGACGCGGTTTGCGGATCAGCTGCTGAATCGTTGGCATAGGGTCTCTTTCCTATTGCTTCCATTTATACGCCAGACCGAAGCCCGACGCGGTTATCTGTGTTTTCTGCACCATGTGCATGCACAAGCGCAAAAACCGCAATCGTTTCCATTCCGAGGCAAACGACGCGGTGGAGTCTCAGAGGTTGCGGCCTTCAAAGCAGACCGGAACTTGACCACTACAGGTGTGAAACGGCTCAGGATACACTTCCCCCATCGCCGGATGAGCGCGCGTATATTGGGAGTCGCGACACTTGTCAACAGCGGTCCGGTTGCACTGACCGCCGCGTCCTGCCAATGTGGCGCCAACACAGGGAAGGCAAGCAATGATCGACAGTAAGGACATGCAGGTGATTGGCCTGTGCCGGTTTTCTTACCCGGCTCTTGGTGGGTTTCAAGTAGAACATGACACCATCGAAGACCGCATTGCCTTTCTCTATCAAGAAGACCGGTTGGAAGAGCGCTTTCAACTGATGGAAACTGTGGCCCTGCCCTGCCTGAAGGCCCAGACCGATCAGAATTTTGAGATGATCCTGCTGATCGGAGACACGCTGACCAAACGCCACGTGGAACGGCTGCATGACCTCACGACGGACATCCCGCAGATCACCATCGTCGCCCATCCACCAGAGCCACACCGCCCTTTGATGAAGAAACTGCTCAATGGCGCGCGCAAAGATCCCAAGGCCCCCTGCCTACAGTTCCGTCATGACGATGATGATGCCATCTCTGTGGATTTTTTCGAGCGTCTGCGCGCGGCAGCAGAGGACGTTGCGCCGCTCCTGCCCCAACACCGCACGGTCGCTTTTGACTGGAACCGCGGCTATATCGCAGAAATGAGCAGCGCAGGCATCGCCGCCGCTGACACGGTGCGCAATCTCTATGTGGCGTCACTGGGCATGTATGTGCGCGGCGGCTGTGATCTGACCATTATGAATTTCCGCCATGGCATTATGAACCAGTTCATGCCCACGCTGAGCTTCACCGACACGCCCATGTGGGTGCGCACCCACAATGGCTACAACGACAGCCGCCAGAAAAAGGTCAAACCCGTGCCCGTCACGCCACTCACCGGCGAAGAAGCGGCGCAGTTTAAATCCCGCTTTGCCATCGACGCGGATCAGGTCCGCACCGTCTTTGCCTGACTGAGGCGGCGTCCACGTACCAGCGTGAACACGCCTGCGCTGACCACAATCAGCGCGCCCAAAAGCGTGATTGGGTCCGGCCAGTCATCAAACACCAGAAATCCCAGCAGCAGGGCCCACAGCAACCCGCTGTAGCGAAACGGTGCCACAAAGCTGACCTCTCCGACCCGCATGACGAGGACGGAAAACAGATAGCCTCCCAGAATGAATACGGCGGCCCCGGCAAGTAGCGCCCATTGCGCCAGCTCCATGCGCACCCAGTCTGCGCCAAGGCTCGCCACTCCGGCAAACGACATCACCCCCAGCGACGCCACTAAGGTAACGGTCATGGAGGGCACCTCAGCTGACATTTTGCGCGTGGCGAGATCCCGCAGAGTGACAAACCCCACAGCGATCAGGGCGTAAACTGTATAGTGGTCAAACCCCTCGGCCCCGGGTCTGACAATCAACAACATACCGCAGAACCCAGCCACAATCGCTGAGGCCCGACGCCAACCCACGCTTTCTCCAAAAAACAGGGCCCCGCCCAAAGTGACGGTCAGCGGAAGGATCTGAAGGATCGCGGTCACATTGGCGATGGGCATGTGATAAAGCGCGGTGATAAAGAAATAAGCGGCGCCAATTTCTGCACCAGTGCGCAGCCCAATCAGCCCCCAGTCTCGGCGTGCCAGACGCCAGCGCAGCCGCCCCACACGCCGTGCCAGCAGCCAGATCAATACCGAGGCCATGGCCCCACGCAGAAACAGCATCTGAAACAACGGCACCTGCGGCCCCAGCGACTTGATCAATGTATCATTGAACGTAAAGGCCGCCATGGAGCACATCATCAAAAGTGCCCCCTTTGTATTGTCCGACAGCGCCGCCATCGCCCTCTCCCCTCAGCTGCAACCGCGCGACGTTAGGGCCGTCTGACGGCTTTGCCAAGCCCAGACCTCTTGTGACTTCTTCTGACCAAAACACTCTCGCCGAAGGCAAAAGGGCCCCCGGCTTTTTTGCCGGGGGCCCTTTCAAATCTTCAGATGTCTGAGGTCTTAGTCGAAGTCGCGGCTCTCAGGTGTCTCCACCAGACCGCTGTCAAACACGTCATCCGCGCTCACATCTTCCACTGGGGCGGCCAGACGGGCGGCCGCTTCGGCCTCCTCACGACGCGCTTCGATCACCACGTTGTCACGCTCAGAAGCAATGCTGCGCACTTTCTGTGTCGCACCACCCGTACCGGCCGGGATCAAACGACCCACGATGACATTCTCTTTAAGGCCAACCAGCTTGTCTTTCTTACCCTGCACGGAGGCTTCGGTAAGAACGCGGGTGGTCTCCTGGAACGAAGCCGCAGAGATGAACGACCGGGTCTGCAACGACGCTTTGGTGATACCCAGCAGGATCGGCTCACCCTGAGCAGGACGACGGCCTTCCGCCAGCGCCTTCTCATTGGCTGCAACAAACTCAGCCTTCTCGACGTGTTCGCCTTTGAGCAGGGTGGTTTCACCACTGTCAGAGATTTCCCACTTCTGCAGCATCTGACGCACAATCACCTCGATGTGCTTGTCGTTGATCTTCACACCCTGCAGGCGATACACGTCCTGCACTTCGTCGATCATGTAATCCGCCAGCGCTTCAACCCCCATGATGGAGAGGATGTCATGCGGCGCCGGGTTCCCGTCCATGATGTAATCCCCTTTCTGCACGAAGTCGCCTTCCTGCACAGGGATGTGTTTGCCCTTGGGCACCATGTATTCCACGGTCTCCTTGGACTCATCAGACGGCTCGATCGCGATGCGGCGCTTGTTCTTGTAGTCGCGGCCAAAGCGCACGTAACCATCGATTTCGGCGATGATCGCGTGATCTTTCGGACGACGGGCTTCGAACAGTTCGGCAACACGTGGCAGACCACCGGTAATGTCCTTGGTCTTGGCGCCTTCACGCGGGATACGCGCGATAACGTCACCGGCTTTCACGTCCTGCTGATCTTCGACCGACAGAATCGCGTCCACAGACATTGGGTAGTGAACCGGGTTGCCAGCATCGTTGCGCACAGGCTCACCATCCGCATCCACAAGGATCACTTCCGGCTTAAGCTCATTGCCCTTCGGTGCCGCACGCCAGTCAGACACGATCTTCTGGGTCATACCGGTGGCGTCATCGGTTTCGTCACGCACCGACAGACCGGTGATGAGGTCCACAAACTTCGCTTTACCGTCTTTCTCCGCCAGAATTGGCAGGGTGTATGGGTCCCATTCAAACAGCTTGTCGCCGCGGCCAATGGTCTGACCATCTTTGACAAACAGCTTGGAGCCATACCCAACCTTATGGTTGGCACGCTCGTCGCCGTCTTCGCCCTGAATGATCAGCTTCATGTTACGGCCCATCACCAGAGCCTCGCCATTGGCGTTCTCCAGGATGGTGGCGTTTTCAAAGACGATCTTGCCTTCCTGGCTCGCTTCCAGGAACGACTGTTGACCACCCTGCGCAACACCCCCGATGTGGAAGGTCCGCATCGTCAGCTGTGTCCCAGGTTCCCCAATCGACTGCGCCGCGATGATGCCGACGGCTTCGCCGGTGTTTACCAGCGTGCCGCGTGCCAAGTCACGGCCATAGCACATGGCACAGACGCCCTCTTCGGCCTCACAGGTCAGCGGGCTGCGGATACGTGCGTTCTGCACGCCAGCTTCATCGATGGAATCCGCCATACGCTCGTCGATCAATTGACCATGCGCCACCAGCACCTCATCGGTGCCCGGCTTCATGATGTCCTCAGCCGACACACGGCCCAGAACACGCTCTGCCAGCGAAGAAACAACCTCACCGTCGTTCACAGCCGCTTCCGCGTTGATCGCGTTGTCAGTGCCACAGTCGTGCATGCGCACGATGCAGTCCTGCGCCACGTCCACAAGACGACGGGTCAGATAACCGGAGTTCGCAGTTTTCAGAGCGGTATCTGACAGACCCTTACGGGCACCGTGGGTGGAGTTGAAGTACTCCAGAACGGTCAGACCTTCTTTAAAGTTCGAGATAATCGGGGTCTCGATGATGTCGCCGTTCGGCTTCGCCATCAGGCCGCGCATCCCGCCCAGCTGCTTCATCTGCGTGACCGAGCCACGCGCACCAGAGTGCGCCATCATGTAAACCGAGTTTGGCTCCG
This sequence comes from Shimia marina, assembly GCF_001458175.1. Lineage (GTDB taxonomy): Bacteria > Pseudomonadota > Alphaproteobacteria > Rhodobacterales > Rhodobacteraceae > Shimia > Shimia marina. Next base: position 125,638 of record NZ_CYPW01000018.1, on the reverse strand, counting down.
CTTCGGCACCATTCTCTTCGGTCTTCGCCGCGGAGATGGTTCCCATCATCGCATCGGTGACCTTGTCGTTACACTTGCTCCAGGCATCGACAACTTTGTTGTACTTTTCGCCCTGAGTGATCAGGCCGTCCATGTACTGCTGTTCGAAGTCTTTCACCTGATCACGGGTGTCATCCACGATGGTCCACTTGTTGTCCGGGATCACCATGTCGTCTTTACCAAACGAGATGCCCGCCTTGAACGCTTCACGGAAGCCCATGGTCATGATCTGGTCACAGAAGATCACGGACTCTTTCTGACCACAGTAGCGATAGACGGTGTCAATTACGTTCTGCACGTCTTTCTTACGCAGCAGCTTGTTCACCAGCTCAAAGGGCGCCTTGTTGTTCTGCGGCAGAAGCGCACCCAGACGCACACGGCCCGGCGTGGTTTCAAAACGCTGCACCACTTCCAGACCGTTCTCGTCGATCTGAGGGATACGGGCGTGCACTTTGGCGTGCAGGTGAACCGCACCGGAGTCCAGCGCATACTGCACTTCCTCAATGGAGGAGAACACCATGCCCTCACCCTTCATGCCTTCACGCATGATGGTGGTGTAGTAGAGACCCAAGATCATATCCTGCGAAGGAACGATGATCGGGGCACCGTTTGCAGGGGACAGAACGTTGTTGGTGGACATCATCAAAACGCGCGCTTCCAGCTGAGCTTCCAGCGAGAGCGGCACGTGCACAGCCATCTGGTCACCGTCAAAGTCCGCGTTAAACGCAGAACAGACCAGCGGGTGCAACTGAATAGCCTTGCCTTCGATCAGGGTGGGTTCAAACGCCTGAATGCCCAAACGGTGCAGCGTCGGCGCACGGTTCAGCATGACAGGGTGTTCGCGGATCACCTCATCAAGGATATCCCAAACTTCAGGACGCTCTTTTTCCACCAGCTTCTTGGCCTGCTTCACAGTGGAAGAGAGCCCTTTGGCTTCCAGACGCGAGTAGATGAACGGTTTGAACAGCTCCAACGCCATCTTCTTGGGAAGACCACACTGATGCAGTTTCAGTTCCGGACCGGTCACAATCACCGAACGGCCAGAGAAGTCGACACGTTTCCCCAAAAGGTTCTGACGGAAACGACCCTGCTTCCCTTTCAGCATGTCAGACAGCGATTTCAGCGGACGCTTGTTGGCGCCAGTGATCACGCGGCCACGACGGCCGTTGTCAAACAGCGCATCCACAGATTCCTGCAGCATCCGCTTTTCGTTCCGCACGATGATATCAGGCGCACGCAGTTCGATCAGACGCTTCAGACGGTTGTTCCGGTTGATCACACGACGATAGAGATCGTTGAGATCAGAGGTCGCAAAGCGGCCACCATCCAGCGGCACCAGCGGGCGCAGCTCTGGCGGGATTACCGGGATCACGGTCAGGATCATCCACTCCGGACGGTTGCCGGACTCAATGAAGCTTTCCACAACTTTCAGACGCTTGATGATCTTCTTTGGCTTCAGCTCGCCGGTCGCTTCGGCCAGATCGGCACGCAGCTGCTCGGCTTCAGATTCCAGATCAATCTGGGACAGCATCTCACGGATCGCTTCGGCACCGATATTGGCGGTGAAAGCGTCCATGCCGTATGCGTCCTGCGCATCCATGTACTCTTCTTCGGTCATCATCTGCCCGTAGGTCAGGTCAGTCAGACCGGGCTCGATAACAACGTAGTTTTCAAAGTACAGCACACGTTCTAGATCACGCAGTGTCATGTCCAGCATCAGGCCGATGCGGGATGGCAGCGATTTCAGGAACCAGATGTGGGCCACAGGCGCGGCCAGCTCAATGTGGCCCATGCGCTCACGACGCACTTTCTGAAGGGTAACTTCAACACCACATTTTTCGCAGACAACGCCGCGATACTTCATGCGCTTATATTTGCCGCAGAGACATTCATAGTCTTTGATCGGGCCAAAGATACGCGCACAGAACAGACCGTCACGCTCTGGCTTGAACGTCCGGTAGTTGATGGTTTCTGGTTTTTTGATCTCACCGTAAGACCACGACAGGATCCGCTCCGGAGACGCGAGAGACACTTTGATCTCATCAAACGCCTTAGGTGCAGCCAGCGGGTTAAACGGGTTGTTCGTCAGTTCCTGGTTCATTTTGATACCTCAAATTCTGCTGGGAGAGTGGATGGAGTGAGAGCCCGCGCCCTCACTCACCTTCCTCCGAATCCAGGAGTTCCATATTCAGGCCGAGACCACGGACTTCTTTCACCAGAACGTTGAACGATTCTGGGACGCCCGCTTCAAAGTTGTCCTCGCCCTTGACGATGCTTTCATAGACCTTGGTCCGGCCTGCCACGTCATCCGACTTAACGGTGAGCATTTCCTGCAGGGTGTAGGCGGCGCCGTAAGCTTCCAGAGCCCAGACCTCCATCTCCCCGAAACGCTGACCACCAAACTGTGCCTTACCACCCAGCGGCTGCTGTGTGACGAGGGAGTATGGGCCGGTCGAACGCGCGTGGATTTTGTCGTCCACCAGGTGGTGCAGTTTCAGCAGGTACTTAATACCCACGGTCACCGGACGTGCGAACTGTTCACCGGTCCGACCGTCAAACAGGATCGACTGACCGCTTTCCGAGAAGCCAGCACGCACCAGCGCGTCGTTCACGTCACCTTCTTTGGCGCCGTCAAAGACTGGGGTCGCGATTGGAACACCACGGGTCACATTGCCCGCCGCTTCCAGAAGCTGACCTTCGTCCATGCCTGCGATGCCTTCTTCATAGACATCTTCGCCATAGGCCAGACGCATCATCTCACGCACAGGTGTCAGATCGCCGGAGCGACGGTATTCCTGCACCGCGTCATCGATCTTCAGACCAAGGCCACGTGCGGCCCAACCCATGTGGGTTTCAAGGATCTGACCAACGTTCATACGCGAAGGCACGCCCAGTGGGTTCAGACAGAAGTCAACCGGTGTACCATCTGCGAGGAACGGCATGTCTTCCATAGGCACAACCTTGGAAATAACACCTTTGTTCCCGTGACGACCGGCCATCTTATCGCCCGGCTGAAGCTTACGCTTCACAGCGATGAAGACTTTGACCATCTTCATCACACCCGGTGGCAGATCATCGCCGCGACGGACTTTCTCGACCTTGTCCTCAAAACGGTGCTCAAGCGCACGTTTCTGGATCTCATACTGCTCGTTCAGAGCCTCAACGATCTGTGCGTCCTGCTCATCTTCCAGCGCCAGCTGCCACCACTGACCACGGCTCAGGCTTGCCAGCAGCTCTTCGGTGATTTCCGAGTTCGCTTTGACGCCTTTCGGGCCTTTCACAGCCACTTTGCCAAGGATCATGCCTTTCAGACGGGCATAGATGTTGCGGTCCAGAATGCCGAGTTCGTCGTCACGGTCACGTGCCAGACGTTCGATTTCTTCCCGCTCGATCTGCAGCGCACGCTCGTCTTTTTCCACACCATGGCGGTTGAAGACACGCACTTCCACAACAGTCCCGAAGTCACCCGGCTTCACGCGCAGCGAGGTGTCACGCACGTCAGAGGCTTTCTCACCAAAGATGGCACGCAGAAGCTTTTCTTCCGGTGTCATCGGGCTTTCGCCCTTCGGTGTGATCTTACCAACGAGGATATCGCCCGGCTCAACGTCCGCACCGATGTAAACGATGCCAGCCTCATCGAGGTTGCGCAGCGCTTCTTCACCGACGTTTGGAATGTCGCGGGTGATCTCTTCTGGGCCAAGCTTGGTGTCACGTGCGGCAACTTCGAATTCTTCGATGTGAACCGAAGTAAACACGTCGTCACGCGCGATGCGCTCGGAGATCAGAATGGAGTCTTCGTAGTTGTAACCGTTCCAAGGCATAAACGCGACAACCACGTTTTTACCAAGCGCCAGTTCACCAATATCGGTGGACGGACCATCGGCAATCACCTCACCTTTGGACACCGTGTCACCCACTTTCACCAGCGGACGCTGGTTGATGCAGGTGTTCTGGTTGGAACGCTGGAACTTGCGCAGACGATAGATATCCACACCCGCATCGCCCAGCTCCAGATCGGAGGTGGCACGGATCACGATACGCTGTGCATCCACTTGGTCGATGATGCCGGCACGCTTGGCCTGAATGGCCGCGCCGGAGTCGATCGCCACTTTTTCCTCAATACCGGTCCCCACCAACGGTGCCTCAGCACGCAGCAGTGGAACCGCCTGACGTTGCATGTTCGAGCCCATCAGAGCGCGGTTGGCGTCGTCGTTTTCAAGGAATGGGATGAGCGAGGCCGCCACAGACACCAGCTGTTTCGGGCTCACGTCGATCAGATCGACGTTTTCCGAAGACGCCAGCGTATATTCACCCGCCTGACGGGTGTTGACGAACTCATTTACGAATTTGCCGTTTTCATCCAGCGCCGCGTTCGCCTGAGCAACGGTGTGACGCTGCTCTTCGGTTGCGGACATGTAGTTCACCTCATCGGAGACCACGCCGTTCTCAACCTTACGATACGGTGTTTCGATGAAGCCGTATTTGTTCACGCGGGCAAAAGTCGCCAGAGAGTTGATCAGACCAATGTTTGGACCTTCCGGCGTCTCAATCGGGCACATACGACCGTAGTGGGTCGCGTGCACGTCGCGCACCTCAAAGCCTGCACGCTCACGGGTCAGACCGCCTGGGCCCAACGCGGAGAGACGGCGCTTGTGCGTCACTTCAGACAGCGGGTTGGTCTGGTCCATGAACTGCGACAGCTGCGAAGAGCCGAAGAATTCACGCACAGCCGCCGCCGCAGGCTTCGCGTTGATCAGGTCTTGCGGCATCACCGTGTCGATCTCAACAGAGCTCATACGCTCTTTGATCGCACGTTCCATGCGCAGCAGGCCAACACGGTACTGGTTCTCCATCAACTCACCAACGGAGCGCACACGGCGGTTGCCGAGGTGGTCGATGTCGTCCACGTCGCCACGGCCGTCCCGCAGGTCCACCAGCGCCTTGATGCAGGAGATGATGTCTTCCTTGCGCAGGGTCCGCTGGGTGTCTTCCGCATCCAGCGCGAGACGCATGTTCATCTTCACACGGCCAACCGCAGACAGGTCATAACGCTCGCTGTCAAAGAACAGTGTGTCAAACAGCGCGCTGGCCGCTTCAACGGTGGGTGGCTCACCCGGACGCATCACGCGATAGATGTCCATCAGCGCGGTATCGCGGCCCATGTTCTTGTCCGCCGCCATGGTGTTGCGCATGTAAGGGCCGACATTGATGTTGTCGATGTCCAGAACCGGGATCTCGGTGAAGCCTGCATCAATCAGGTCTTTCACAGTACCGCCAATCAGGTCGCCGTCTTTGTCATATTCCAGTGTCAGCTCGTCACCGGCTTCCACGTAGATTGCACCGGTTTCCTCATTGATGAGGTCCCGCGCTACAAACTTGCCAACGATGTGCTCAAACGGCACCAGCAGGTCGGTGATCTTACCTTCGTCGATGATCTTTTTCACCGCACGTGGCGTGACCTTCTTGCCAGCTTCAGCAATCACTTCTCCGGTGGCCGCGTCGATCAGATCCTGTGTCGGGCGGGTGCCGCGCACACGCTCAGGGAAGAACTTGGTGACCCAACCTTTGCTCTTGTCCAGCGTGTAGTTCACAGTGTCGTAATAAGCATCCATGATGCCTTCCTGGTCCAGACCCAGCGCATACAGCAGGGTTGTCACAGGCAGTTTACGACGGCGGTCGATCCGCGCGAAAACGATGTCTTTGGCGTCAAACTCAAAGTCCAGCCAGCTGCCGCGGTAGGGAATGATGCGGCAGGCAAACAGCAGTTTGCCGGAGGAGTGGGTTTTGCCTTTGTCATGATCAAAGAACACGCCCGGAGAACGGTGCATCTGAGACACGATCACGCGCTCGGTGCCGTTCACCACAAAGGTGCCGTTCTGTGTCATCAGAGGCATATCGCCCATGAACACGTCTTGTTCTTTGATGTCTTTCACAGACTTCGCGCCGGTGTCTTCGTCCACATCAAATACGATGAGGCGCAGAGTCACCTTCAAAGGCGCGCTGTAGGTCATGTCACGCTGCTGACATTCTTCTACATCGTACTTCGGCTTTTCCAGCTCGTAGTTGACGAATTCCAGAATGGAAGTCTCATTGAAATCCTTGATCGGGAACACCGACTGGAACACGCCCATGATGCCTTCGCCAGCGGTTGGCTGCGGTGCATCACCGGATTTCAGGAAAAGATCATATGAGGATTTCTGAACCTCGATCAGGTTCGGCATCTCCAGCACTTCGCGGATCTTGCCGTAGTATTTGCGCAAACGTTTCTGGCCAAGAAAGCTTTGAGCCATGACTATCGTCACCTTTCATTTCTCACCGAACACAAGTGCCGTCGGGTCCTCGGCACTGCGCCCATACGAGAGGGTCAAGATCTGGACAATTCCCGGCCCCCGTCCCAAAGGGGGCCTCCCGTTCCAAACCCTGCCTTGGAAAGCCTCCTGACCGCGCGCTCTGCGCCACCCAAGAGGCTTGCCAAGCCGGGGCAAACCCTATTTTCGTTTGTTTTCTGATATTTACTTAATTCTGATCGGGTGGAATCCGCCACCCACTGCGCGCCGCCTATCTATCAAATCCACAAAGGACAAAAAGCGGTCCCGAATCGCTCGAAACCGCAAGAGATTACCGAATATTGAATCAAGCCTTATTTGGCAACCCCTTTGGGCTTGACAAATTCAATTGAAGCCCATCCCCACAAAACCACACAGAACAAGAAAGCCTACTCTCCATCACTTCAGAACTCGACAATTCCCTGAAGTATAGCGACAGCAACAAGCTGTTCGCGTGTTTTTACGTCCAATCTGCGCTTTGCGGAGACAATGTGAAAATTCACTGTGGCAGTCGATATTTTGAGCTTATCGGCAATGCGATCATTCCGCAGCCCCTGCGCAAGCCACTTCACCACCTCTGCTTCACGCGGCGACAGGCGCGGCTGAAAGCCAGAGAAATTGATATACTCCGCGCATAGCTTCTCTTTCTTAGTACAAGCCATAAACGCGCTCTGAGCCAAAGCAGCACCCACAAAAAGCTCTTGGCGCTTTTCTTCTTGGAGGCGGATCAACTCCTCCACATCCCGATCAAGGATCAAGTTTATCCCCGCCTTCAACCCCATAAAGCGACTAACGCCACACTGCAAAAAACTTGATTGCAGACCTTCCTGCCTGCCCTCCAAAAGCAGCCTCTGTAAAACAGGATCACGCCGCACGCTATCGCAATCCAGAAGCGCATCATGTGAGACCACTTTACGCCCGTCCAGCGCATCCCCCATGCGGATATATGGATCAATAGCGCTGTAACCAGACAACTGATAATGTGATAGCCAGTCTTGGGACATGTTTGAAAACATCCCCAAATGCTGCGCCGTTTCCGTTTGAAAATAAGAAACGTTCACATAGCGGAAGCCAAGATCCCCAAAATAGGCCTTAGAAACGGCATAAAGCTCATCCGCAGTCTGCGCAAAAAATAGATTATCTAAAAAATCCACAACCGCGTTCTTCATGAAACGAACACTCATCAACCAAACCAGTTGGGTTAAGTGTATCACAAAGGCGTTTGCCAGTCAGCAAAACCCATCATTTTTGATAGGTTTCTCAACCTCCGTTTACTGCCTAGCATTTTGATACGTGCGAGACATGGCTAGTTGCGCCGCAACCTCGGCCGATCACAGGACGCACAACAACCAATTTCAAAACGGGATTTAGCAAAGGGATCTGCGCAATGAAATTAGAGGAAATGATTGATCTGGCCGAGATGCTGGACAAAAAAGCATCGCTCCTTGGCGAGGACGTGATTTATGCGGATGCAGATATGGGCATCGATGTCATGGCAGGTATGCCTGGCCCCGGCTTGACGGGGTTGAGCTCATCTCTTTCCGCAGCAATGCCAGAGAGCATTCTAGCCCCTAGAATTGGAGATGCTCTGAACTTCATAGACAAACAGCGCGGCCGGAGCTTCTTGGAAGGCATTGCCCAAGAACTACGTGCGGAATTTTGCGATCCAGATGGTTTCTTGGCAAAAGCTGTAGAGGAAGGCATCGAATGGACAATTACGCTGGTGGTAATGGCAATTGCCGCCTCTCTGAAACTCCCCTTCTCACCAAGCGTTATTCCCCCGCTAGTAGTCCACATATATCGCCAAGGCTACGACAGATTTTGCAGAATATGACGGATAAACGATTACTAATTGGAGACGAGCACACAAACAGGCGCCCGATAAGGCGCCTGTCTCTGCAAAATTGTCATGCGATGGATCAGCTGTGCGCTGCAATCAACTGCTGCGCCACCAGATCATGGTCCAGCCACAGAACCGGGCCATCCGCATCGCTGGACGCGCCAAAGATCAGCGCGCCGGTTGCGCTCACCACATGCGCACTCAGCACATCACTCACCAGCTCTTTGCGATTTTTATGCAGCGCCACGATATCTGCCGAGGTGCCCACGGTCATCTCCACCTGCTCAAGGCTGTTCTGCATCGGCCAGGCTTCAAAGTTGTAGAAAGACTGCATCACAGGATTCTGCTGATAGGCACCAACGGTGGCGAGAATATCTTCCAGCTTCACGTCGTCTTGCAGCAGCGCCTGACATTCGTCCCAAACGCCCTGCGCCCAGTCACCACCACCTTCTTTGCGGTAAGCTTCCAGCAGCGGCACCAGTGACAGCTCAATCCCCGCAAACACATCCGAAGAGTTGGTCCGAATTTCCGGGCAGTTGAACACGGTCGCCTTCACGCCCTGCTCCCAAGCCTTCTGCGCAAAGCCTTCCAGGTTCATCTTGGCATAGCCCTGCGTATAGCTGGTGTAGGTCTGCCACTGATAGGCCCCGTCGATCAGCACGCGGGTGCCGTGGTAGCCATAAGCAGTGTAACGCACCTGCCCGCCGCCGGCTTCGATCTTGCTGCGCAGCGCAGCACTGTGCTCCAGCAGATGACCAAAGCTGTTTGCGGTCACCTCGTCAAAGTTCTGCAGGATCAGTTTACCCAGATCACTGTCCATCAGCGCCTGCGACGGCATGTGGCGCGCGCCACGGCCTTTGTAGATACGATTGGCAATCGCCAGAAAGGCTTTGGCGCGTGGAATGCCCCCTGCCATGGTGTGAGCAAAGAACACGTTCTTGCCCGCAGGGATCAGCCCCTCAAGCTCTGCCATGACTTTTTCAAGCGACTGCACAAAGCGCGCCGTGCCAATCTCGCGGCACGCATCCACCTTATCCCAATCCAGCTTGTACTCCTGCCAGTTATCCAGCGTCATGTCAGAGAGCATGTCGGTTGGCGTCGCGCCCCCTTCCGGCGCATCCATATCAAAGCCCGCCATCATCGGAATGTTGATGATCTTGCCACCAAGGTTGTCCTCTGCAGCCGCCAGTTCCTCATCGGTCAGCGCACGCAGCGCGCCATCATCTTCGCGACGCCCCACGGTGATGCCCACAAGCGTCATGCCCGCCGCCTTTGCCGCGTCAATCAGACCGGTCGCATAGCCACGTCCGAAAAGCTCACCAAACAGGACGAAAACATCGCCTGCGCCAAAAACTGTATTCTCAGGAAGTGCCGTCAGGGGAATGGAGTGTTTCATAGTCGACTTCTTATCTGTGGCCCGCACCAAAGACCGGGGCCAGGTTTGCTGCTTGGCGCTGACGTCCGCAGGCGCTCTCGCCCCTGTGATTGCCCATTGTGCGCCTGATGGCAACCGCTAGATCACCAAAACAAGGGGTTTACCCGAGTCTGCTGGGCAATCGCAACAGGTGCTGAAATGAAAACAGGCGCCCCAAATGGGACGCCTGCAGCAAATCGGAAAAAATCCGAATTACTTAACTTCGACCTCGGCGCCAGCTGCTTCCAGCTTGCCTTTGATCTCTTCGGCTTCGTCCTTGGACACGCCTTCTTTGACGGCTTTGCCACCAGCTTCAACCAGCTCTTTGGCTTCTTTCAGGCCCAGGCCTGTGATGCCGCGAACTTCTTTGATGACGTTGATTTTCGATGCGCCTGCGGATTTCAGGATCACGTCGAATTCAGTCTTCTCTTCTTCAGCTGCGCCACCGGCGTCGCCGCCAGCTGCTGCCATGACAACCGCGCCACCGGCGGCTGGCTCGATGCCATACTCGTCTTTGAGGATGGTTTTCAGTTCTTGTGCTTCCAGCAGGGTCAGACCCACGATGCTTTCTGCGAGTGCTTTCAGATCAGCCATTTTAGACTCTTTCCGTTATCAGATATGTGTTCCAACGTTGGGCATTCACCCTACGCGGTTCAAAAAGTTGCTTACGCAGCCTCTGCCTTTTCCTCGATGGTAGACAGGATGGATGCGATGTTCGAAGCAGGTGCGCCAATGGCACCGGCGATGCTGGAAGCAGGTGCGCCGAGCATGCCAGCGATCTGAGCGATAAGCTCGTCGCGGGAAGGCATTTTCGACACGGCTTCAACACCGGCACGGTCCAGAGCGTTCTCGCCCATTGCACCGCCAAGGATTTCGAACTTCTTGTTCGTCTTGGCGAAGTCCTCGGCCACTTTGGCGGCTGCCACAGGGTCCTCGGAATAGGTCAGAACGGTCATACCCGACAGAAGGTCACCCATGCTCTCGCATGGTTTGCCTTCCAGGGCGATCTTGGCGAGCCTGTTCTTGGCGACACGTACTGCACCACCCGCGTCACGCGCACGTGCACGCAGATCTTGCATGTCAGCAACCGTGAGACCCGCGTAGTGGGCAACCACTACAACGCCAGAGCTTTCAAAGATCTGGCCGAGTTCCTCGACCACCTTCTCTTTTTGTGCTCTATCCACAGTTTTACTCCAAATATGGGGCTTGCACCCCGGCTCAGTTTTGCACACCGCAAAGCGGCATGCGTTTAGGTCCAAACAAAGGGTTGGGAACCAAGATCGCCGAAGCACCCGGAAAGGGCCTTCTTAGAATTCTTGTCTCTTACCCCATCTCGGGAAGGAATTATTCAGGCATATGCCGGAACCCTCCGTCTTGGACAGGCCACCCCAGAAAGAATCGCAGATGCGATCTCCAGGCTGGGCAGGCGCGTCCTACCCCTGTTCCGCCTTCAATGCAAGACATCACAGAGCACTTTCATGCTGCCTGGCCAGATTATAGCGGGCACATCCGACGCACTTACAGGAAATCACTAAGCTGGGCAGCACATGCGGGACGCCTAGCCCCTAACCGCCCCCATCAAAAACACCATGTCATTCTCTGCTCAGAACGCTACTGTCGGGACAGACATTCCTGCCACCTTTATCCACAAAGCCCTTTCATGACCTCTGATTGCATCCTGACAAACGACCACCTGAGCCTGTCCGTCGCCACCATCGGCGCAGAGATGCAGTTTCTGCGCACGGCCGATGGACGCGATCTGCTCTGGCACGGCGACGCCACCTTCTGGACTGGGCGCGCACCTGTTCTGTTCCCCATTGTCGGGCGCGCGCCTGACGACACCATTGCCGTGGGCGCGCATCACGCAAACATGCCGCAGCACGGCTTCGCCCGCCGGAGCCCCTTCGCTATTGAGACACAAACCCCAACGATGTGCCGTCATGTCCTGCGGGCAGATGCCGCCACACGCGCCGTCTACCCTTTTGAATTTACCCTGCGCCTCACCCACGCGCTCTCCGGCCCCACAGTGTCGGTCACGGCAGAGGTGGAAAATCTCTCAGATCAGCCAATGCCTTTTGGTTTTGGCTTTCACCCGGCGTTCCTCTGGCCCCTGCCCGGTGCCACGGATCAGACCCACATGATAAAATTGCCTGCCACAGCCAACCCCAAGCAACGCCCGCTGCGCCCTGATGGCCTGCTGGAGCCAGATTTGGTGCCAGGCCCGTTTCAGGCAGGCACCCTCCCATTGTCAGAAGCGCTCTTTGAGGAGGGCGCATTGGTGTTCCCGGATGGCACGCCCAGCCTCCTGCGCTATGGGTCGAAAGACGGGCCAAACCTCTCCTTCACCTTCGACAATCTGCCAGACATTGCCCTGTGGAAGCCAAAGCAGGCCCCCTTCCTTTGTATCGAACCTTGGCATGGCACGGCCGCCCTGCATGGCGCAGGTCCACAAATCGCAGACCGCCCCAACAGCACCACCTTGCAGCCCGGCACTCAGGAAACCTTTGGCTACAGCGTGACCGTCGCGCTCTGAATCGGTCACACAGACCAAGCCGTCAAAGACAGAGCTCAGTGCAAGCTGAGCAGAACTTCAATGTCGCGTTTGCTCAACACTTTGAGCAGCGCGTGCTCTTCAGCATTGAGCTTGGCCTCTCCCGCCACATGACGCTGGATCAGATCAGCGACCTCGCTGGTCGGTTGATAGTAGAGGTCAGGATACAGATGGCTCAGTTCCGACACCATCCGCTGCAACAGCTTCTTCTGCTTCTCTGAGTCCAGATCCTTGCGTTTCTCCTGCAACATCTCTCATCCTCCTGAGGCAAGCTCTTCTCTTCAGATGTTATTACGGGGCATCCAGATCAATAGATGACCGCAAAGAGAACCTCTACATGCGCGCCCACGTGCCCGATCAAATTTGACTGAACCCGCTGCACCGCCCGCGCGTAACAGGTAAAGAAACGAAAACCTGTCCGAGGAGCCCCCTATGGCCATGCGCAGCCTTCTGCAACGGATCACCACCACCTTTTCGGGCTTCGCACAAACGCCTGCGAAAACAGGCACGGCGGCAGATGCGGCCCCCAGTCTGGAAACTCTCAAAGACAGCCTGCGCGCATTAGACAAAGATCCCTACCTCCATGTGGTGGATTGGGACCTGCAACTGATCTCCGTTTTTGATGATCTGCGTTACGACCGCGCTGATGTGGACACGCTCGCAGGCCCCATGCGCACCCATATCCTGCAAAAGCTGCAGCCTCTGGGATTTCGCCAGCGCACGGGGCACATCATCGAACATCACGCCGCAGACATGCGCCTGATCATGCCAAAATTCCGCGCGCTCGGAGAATCCCCGTTTGATGCCATCCATTTCACGCCACGCCGCCCTCAGGATTTCTACATCCTCACCCCGACACAAAGCGCCTGCCAGTTGATCGACAACTACGCTCCAGAAGAGGCGCAGGACCGTATCATTGGCCTCATTCAGCAACAGCCAATCAACATCTACCGGATCCTGGATTACATGGCGCGCGATGACCACCGCGAGGCTTTCAAACCCGTGTTGGGGCATCTGAAATTTGTTCAAAAACAGGCCATCAGTTCAGAACCACTGCGCAGCCGGCGGGCGCTACGCTAAAACCGGCAGCCTTTCCCGTGCCAATCCTGAATAAATCGCACAATCTCCAAAGACCGAAAGATACTCCTCAACCACCTGTGCCGAGCCGCTGTCTTTCACGTCCGCCCAAATTTCACGCGCTTCGGCACACTCTGCTGCCGCCAGTTCGACCCTCGCCACCCATAGGCCCACCACGGTCAATCAAAATGCGTTTCAAAATCCCACCCCAAAGCTTCTTCGGGCAGCACAGGCTGGCGGTTGTTTTAATGGCTTCAAACACATCATCTGCGGCTGCATATGTCCAGCAAAAAGCCAGCCGCCACTGAGCACCAAGACGTGCTTCTGCCAGTCGTCTGGCTTTCGACAGTTCCGATTCCATCATCCGCTGTCCCGACACCACACCCGCTTCACCCTCCGCAGTTGCAGACCGCCTCATATCCCCAAACAAGAAATAAAAAAGGCGCCCCCAAAGGGACGCCTTCAAATCTCTCAGATCCGGAGATCTTATGCGGATGCGCTGTCCACGGAGATGGTCACGCCTGGGCCCATGGTCGAGGACAGGGCGATCTTCTTCACGTAGGCACCTTTGGCACCAGCAGGCTTGGCTTTCAGGACAGCGTCCATGAACGCTTTCACGTTCTCAACCAGCTTGCCTTCGTCAAAAGACGCTTTGCCAACGCCCGCGTGTACAACACCGGCTTTTTCCACTTTAAACTGCACTTCGCCGCCTTTGGCGTTTTTCACAGCTTCAGCAACATCCATGGTCACGGTGCCAACTTTTGGGTTTGGCATCAGGTTACGTGGACCAAGCACTTTACCCAGACGGCCAACAACCGGCATCATGTCAGGAGTCGCGATACAGCGATCAAAATCGATGGTGCCGCCCTGAACGGTTTCCATCAGATCTTCTGCGCCAACGATGTCCGCGCCTGCTGCCTGTGCTTCTTCAGCTTTCGGACCACGTGCGAAAACCGCAACGCGCACGTCTTTGCCGGTGCCGTTTGGCAGACCAACAACGCCGCGGACCATCTGGTCTGCGTGACGTGGGTCAACACCCAGCTGAACAGCGATTTCAACAGTTTCGTCGAACTTCGCGGAGGCGGAACCTTTGACCAGAGCAACAGCTTCTTCAACGGTCAGGTTGGATTTGCCTGCGAACGCTTCACGCGCTGCGGCAGTACGTTTACCAAGCTTAGCCATTACTTCACCTCGATGCCCATGGAACGCGCGGAGCCAAGGATGATCTGCATTGCAGCATCGATGTCGTTTGCGTTCAGGTCTTTCATTTTCGCTTCGGCGATTTCTTTCACCTGAGCGGCGGTCACGGAACCCACGGTCTCACGACCTGGCAGGTTTGCACCGGATTTCAGCTTGGCAGCCTTCTTCAGGTAGTAAGACGCAGGCGGCGTCTTGATGTCCATGGTGAAGGACTTGTCTTGATAGTAGGTGATCACGGTTGGGCAAGGCGCACCTGGCTCCATGTCCTGTGTCTTGGCGTTGAACGCTTTACAGAATTCCATGATGTTGATGCCGCGCTGACCCAGCGCCGGACCGACGGGTGGGGAAGGGTTGGCTTGACCTGCAGGAACCTGCAGCTTCATTGTACCAGCAAGCTTCTTAGCCATTTGGTTTTCCTTTCAACATAGGCGAAACGCGTTCCGCCCGGTTTGTGTTGCGTGGTCCGGCCCAAGCATCGCGATGCCAAAACCTCCCACGAGAGAATCTCGCCCAAAGACGATAGAGGCGGCACTTACGCCTGTTTTGGATGTTTGGCAACCCCGTAGGGTGCGCATTCACTGCGCACCTCCCCAAACCTCACCCCACCTTCGCCCGAGGCAACCAAAGCGCAATCACTCCCATCGCCAAAACCGTCAGCCCAGCGCCAACCAGAAACGGCGCCTGCGCCCCAAAGCCATGCCAGAAGGCCCCGGCCGCCGTATTGCCAATCAGCACCACCAGCCCGGTCACAAGGTTAAACGTGCCAAAGGCGCTGCCTTTCAGGTGATCCGGCGTCGCGCTGGCAATCATCGCGCCCAGCAGCCCTTGGGAAAACCCCATATGCAGCCCCCAGAGCACCGTGCCCGCCACATACGCCCAGACACTCCCCGCCACCGCAAGTGTGAGATGCGCCACCACAAGAAAGCCCAGACTGCACAGCAGCAGGCCCGAACTGCCAACCCGATCAGACAGGCGCCCCACCGGATAAGCCGTCAGCCCGCCCGTAAGCCACATGCATCACCACCAGCGACAGCGGCACCCAGGTGGCGCTGATCCCAATGTCCAATGCTTTGAGCAACACAAAAGCCTCGCTAAACCGCGCCAGCATGATCACCGATGCCAGACCAATCACACCCCAGACCTGTGGTGTCAGCAGCAGCGCCTCTGTCAGGCGAAAGCTGCTGCGCTTGATCACGGTCTCCCCGGCGGGTTCTTTCACAAACCAGATCAACGCCACCATACAGAGCGCCGCCGGAATGGTGGCCAGCCAGAAGACCTGCTGAATATTGCCCGCCAGCAACACCATCGCCCCCACCGCAATCAACGGCCCAACAAAGCCGCCCACCGTGTCCAGCGATTTGCGCAGACCAAAACTCGCGCCGCGCAGCTCTGGCGGGCTGGCCGCTGTGAGGATCGCGTCCCGTGGCGCCCCGCGAATGCCCTTCCCCACCCGGTCCAGCGCTTTGGCCAGCACAATCTGATCCAGCGTCACCGCCCATGGGAAAATCAACCGCGACAGCGCACCAAGCCCATAGCCCAGCACCGCCAACGGCTTGGCCCGGCGACTGACATCGGCCAGCACCCCAGAGAGAAACTTGGCCCCAGTCGCAACCGCTACGGAGAGCCCTTCAATAAACCCAATCGCCAGCGCCGACACCCCCAGCCCGCCTGCCAGATAGGCCGGCAGCAGCGTGTTGATCATCTCCGATGACACATCCATCAACAGGCTGACAAAGCCCAGCCCCCAGACAGCAGCAGGCAGAGAGGGTTTGGACATGACTTTGGAATCCGGGATCTGAGACATAAAAAGGGCGCGTGATGTTACGCGCCCTCAAACCACACCCACAGACGTTCAATCAACGCCTGAAATACACTTTCTCCGCGCGATTAGCGCCAGCGCAGATTGTCCCGGCTCAATTGATCCAAACTGGTGATGCCCATGAGCTTCATATCGCGCTCAATCTCGGTGCGCATATTGCCCAGCACACGCTCAACCCCGGCCTGCCCGGCACCCGCCAGCGCATAGAGATAGAGCCGCCCGCCGGAACAGGCTTTCGCCCCCACCGACAGCGCCTTGAGCACATGAGTGCCGCGCTGAATACCGCCCTCGCAGATCACGTCAATCTTGTCGCCCACCGCGTCACAGATCTCCGCCAACTGATCAAACGGCGCACGTGATCCATCCAGCTGCCGCCCGCCATGGTTGGACACCATGATGCCGGTACAGCCAATATCCACCGCCCGCTTGGCATCCTCAACGCTCATGATCCCCTTGAGTGCAAACTGGCCATTCCACTGCGCACAGAGCTTTTCTGCGTCTTCCCAGTTCATCGACTGATCCAGCATGGTAGAGAAATACTCCCCCACAGAGACCGCCAGGTTGGTGCCCGCCTGCACGTGGCCTGAGAGATGGGGCATGTCAAACTTCTCTTTGGTAAAGAAGTTCCACGCCCACATCGGATGGGTGGCAAAGCTCAGCGCCGAAGCGGCGGTCAGCTTGGGAGGCGAGGTAAAGCCCGTGCGCAGATCGCGCTCCCGGTTGCCTCCGGTGATCGTGTCCACCGTCAAGGCCATCACGTTGAAATTCGCCGCCCGCGCCCGCTCCAGCAGCGCATCATTCAAGCCACGGTCCTTGTGGAAGTAGAATTGGAACATCTTTGGGCCGGGCGCGATCTTCTCGATCTCTTCAACCGTCACCGTCGCCAGCGAGGATACCCCAAACATCGTGCCATATTTGGTCGCCGCCTTACCAACCGCGCGCTCCCCTTCGTGATGGAACAGGCGCTGCAAAGCAGTCGGCGCGCAGTAGATCGGCATGTCCAGCTTCTGGCCCATGACTTCTACCGACATGTCCACATTTTCCACGCCATTCAGAACATTGGGCACCAGATCCACATCATCAAAGCTGGTGGTATTGCGGCGATAGGTGATCTCATCATCCGCGGCCCCGTCGATGTAATGAAACACCGGCCCCGGCAGGCGCTTCTTGGCCAGCTTCCGAAAATCCTGAAAATTATGGCAATCGCTCAATCTCATGGCACACCCTCCCGCGCGGCTATTGGTAAAATAAGTTTACCACTTTTGACATAGGCAGATCCCCTCTCCTTGGCAAGAAAAATGCGCACTCATCCCCCCTCTTTGCGACGCACCGTCACAAACACCGGGAAAATCAGTGTTCAGATTGATGAATTAATGCTACCCTGCGTTGCATTACCCCCTCTATCGTTCACCAGTTTTGCTTTATTTTGTACCGAGGATATTGCTGTGACTTTCCAGAAAAGCTGCCTTACAGGGCTCGGCCTTGCCCTGACACTCCTGCTCTCCCCACAACTCGCCACTGCGCAGGATCCGGTCTCACGCAACGCGCTTGAAACTCTCCCCGAACTGACCACCGCGCCCCCTGGCCCGCAACCGCTCCCGTGGGTGGCCTGCGCAAAGAAGGACTCCACCTGCGAACCGGAAACCCAAGGCCTGCTGACCACGCGCTATGGCTTAAACGGCACATATACCTATTGGGTGACCTTCAATACCACCCGCATCCCCTGCAACAGCTCTGTCGCCGGGGACCCCCTCTCTGGACTGTCTCAGGACAACATCACAAAAGAATGCGCCTTTACTCAAGAAAACATCTTTGACGCCCCCGCAGTGGACGACCCGGCCTGGACCGAAGTCGCAAAAGAAGGCGGGAGCTTTTATCATAAGGGCGAAGGTCTGTTCTGGATGCGCTATGGCGCACCGGAAAAATACGTATATGGCCTCTTTCAAGGCAGTACCGGTGACAACGCACAAAGCGATCAAAAAGTCACCTGCAGCGATAGCTACTTCGGCATCGACCCAGCACAGGGCACCGAGAAATTCTGCTATGTTGGCCCCGCCTACACCAAAGGCATCTACGGCTTCAAGGAATGCGCGAAAGAGGGCATGACCTGCACACCACAGGAAAACGTCTCCACCACCATGGTCCTCAGATATGGTAATGAAACCGGTTGGGACACCCGTCTGCACCGCCGCAATGGCGGCAACGTTCCCTGCAGCGACAAGTTCTTTGGCTATGATCCCAATAAAGACGCCAAAAAGCGCTGCTACTATGACGTGCTCGCACCCGCCACCGTGAGCTCTGAAGGCAAATGGAGCCTTGTCGCCCGCTGCACCGGCACAAGCTGCAAAGAATTGCGCCGCTCCATCAGCTTTGGCACCTCCAAAACCGACACCTGGTCCACACAGCATCAATGGGGGGTCGTGGTGACCAACTCAATAGAGGCGGAATTTGGTATCTTCGGCACCTCCTCCAAAGTCTCCGCCAGCGTTGCCGCCTCCTACGCGCAGTCACAGGAGTTTCAACAAGCCCTCAACACCTCGCAAACCTCAACCCTGACCGCGATCTGCACCTTCGAAGAGAGCAGCGACAATCCAGAGGAAAACGTCAAAACCGGCGAAATGTATCAGTTTCTGACCGGCACAGAGGCGGTCTGCACCGAAGGCGGCGCCTGTAAGAGCCAGACTTATACGGCTGATCACGCCTGTATTGCCGATCCTGCCTCAGACTACGCAGGCCCGCAGTGCATACCGGGCTACTGCGCCAATGCAGACTGCAGCGAATGTGACTACCCAGACAGCGCCGACACAGACTCGCTGTGATCATTCCGCCCAAAATGAAAAGGCCCCAATAAAAACACCGGGGCCTTCTCCTATATTTCGAAAGAGGCTTAGGCCGCCTTCTCCGCCTTGCTCCAGGCAAACGGCTCAAAGGCCGGATCCACAGCCGTCTGTGCCACATGGTTGGTGTAATTGCTCAGGATCTTCTGTGACAGGCCCAGAATGATCTCAAGCACCTGCTGTGTGCCATAGCCCGCCGCGTAAAACGCCTCATAGGCCTCTGGCGCCACATGGCCACGGCCGCGCACAAGCGCCAGTGTGAATGTCCGCAGCGCTTCCAGCTTAGGATCGGCCAGCGGCGTTTCATTGCGCAGCGCGTCAATCACCCCGGCGTCCACATTCATCGAATGGGCAATGCCGGTGTGGGCAGGCACACAATAGTGGCACTCATGCTCCACATTGATCGTCTGCCACACCACGGTCAGTTCGGTGTTGTCAAAACTGGTGCTGACAAAGGCTTCGTGGGTGCGCTGATAGGTTTCAAGCAACTGCGGCGCACCGGCCATCACCTGATAAAGGCCGGGCAGAAACCCATAGGCCTTTTCGGAGGCAACCAAACGCTCCTTGGCGGCTTCTGGGGCGGTTTCTGCGGTGTAACGGGGGAAGGTGGTCATGGGAGGAAGTCCTTTTCAATTTATCAACGTCCCTCTCATATGGGTAACTTGAGTGATTGCTCAATACGCCAACTTGAGCAATCACTCAAACGTGACCTTGGCATTATCTGAAAGCCCGATTAGATTGCCCCCATGAATGTAAGCCATGATAAAGATGCCGCCCTTGGCGCCGCGCTGGACCTGTTCTGGCAGCAGGGCTATGCCTCCACGTCCCTCAAGGATCTGGAGCGCGCCACAGGCATGCACCCCGGCTCGCTCTACGCTGCCTTTGGCAGCAAGGCGAAACTCTACTGTCTGAGCCTTGAACGCTACGCAACGCGCCTGCAGACCCTGCGCGCGGAGCTTTTGGCCAAGGCCAGCTCGCCGCTGGCAGGTCTCGCCGCCTTCATCACAGAGGCACATCCGCTGTCCAATGCGGAGGCCCCTCTGCCGGTCTGCTATCTGGTGAAGGCCACGCTGGAAAGCAGCCACGGCAATCAGATGATCGAAGAGAAAATTGCAGAGCTGCTCACCAAAAATGACGCCGTCTTTGAAGACATCTTTCAGCAGGCCATCGACGCAGGGGAACTGCCCGCCAACACCGCCCCCCATAAACGCGCCCGTCAGTTAAGCGCAGATCTGGCGGGTCTGTGTTTTTACGCGCTGAGGGCAGACGACCCTGCGGTGATCAAAGAAATGGTCTCCGACCTCGCCCATCGCCTGCACCACTGACACCCCGTAGGGTGCGCATTCACTGCGCACCTTTCCCGCAAATCGCCCCCTCCAACCCCAAAAAACAAAAAACCCCAATGCCAAGGCATCGGGGTTTCCTACAAACTTATATCGCAGACTTACATCTGCTTGGTCACCTGCGTGTATTCCAGCTCGACCGGAGTCTCGCGGCCAAAGATGGAGACCGTCACCTTCAGGCGCTGGTTCTCTTCGTCCACTTCCTCGACCATACCGTCGAAATCCTCAAACGGACCGTCGTTAACTTTGACCTTCTCACCCACTTCAAAGCTGATCATCAACTTCGGTGTCGCGGCTTCACCCTCTTCCACGCGGCCCAGGATACCCTGCACTTCCGCATCACGCATCGGCATCGGACGGCCCTGTGGACCCAAGAAGCCTGTGACGCGGTTGATGGAGTTGATCAGGTGATAGCCTTGGTCGGACATTTCCATATGCACCAGCACGTAGCCCGGCATAAAGCGGCGCTCGCTGGTCACTTTCTTGCCGCGACGCACCTCAATCACTTCCTCGGTCGGGACCAGCACTTCGTCAATCTGATCCTCAAGCCCCTGCTCTTCGACCGATGTGCGAATTGTCTCGGCGACCTTCTTTTCGAAGTTCGAAAGCACGCTGACCGAATACCACCGTTTCGCCATGTGTTGTTCTTCCCGTCCTTGCCGGCACCAGCCGGACTCTCGTTTATGTCCAGTGTCTCAAATCAGACTATCAGGAACAAAAAATCGGCGTGCAACTCGATTCGTCACACGCCAAGCATCTTATGTGCCAGTGACTACCCCTGTTGTGCCTTGGTTTCAAGGCACAACCACATGGGCAGCCCTCAGCCAAACAGCGCCAGAACGCCCTGAAGGCCAGAGCGGATAAGGATATCCACCAGCGAGAAAAACGCCGCCGTCAGCGCGGCCATGATGAACACCATCACGGTGGTCAGCAGCACTTCGCGACGGGTCGGCCAGACCACTTTGGAGACTTCCGCGCGGACTTGCTGAATAAATGTGATCGGATTGGTTTTCGCCATGACGCTTCTTCTTTGCCTTGATCAGGGGCTGACATACTTGGGCTGCGCGCCAAATTCAAGGGCCTAGCTGCGCAGTCGCGCAATCCGATCCGCAAAACTCGGATCAATCGGCCCATCCCAGACATCTTCCTCACTGGCCGGACGGTGCAACACCCCGTGCCAGCGGTACGGCAAGATCTTTTGCAGGAACCGCCCCAGCGCCGGATCGGCCCAGACAAAACGCTTCAGCACATAAAGCACGATGCGTGCCATGCGGTCCTGTCCAATCAGCGCCCCAATCAAAAGCAACGTCGATACGATCAGCAACGCCAGCATGGGGATAAACCACGGCTGCCAGATCACCACGCCACAGAGAAAGGCCAGAGAGACCATTCGGGGCGACATCAGAAACCGGCGCAGATTGCGCCCGGCTCGCCCTTCAACCACTTCAATCCTGCGCCAACTGCGCGGAGCAAAGGCAACCTCCGGGTCAGCTTCTGAAACTTGGGAAGTTACCGGGGCAGCCAGGTCTCTGGCCCCTGCGCCATCAGAACCGGTATGCGAGCTGACCTGCGCGCCATCCACACGGCGCATCCGCGCAAACGGGGCCGCACGCAAGGGCTTGGGCTCCGGCACCGGATCCGCTTCCGCCAAAAGGGCCCGGATGGTCTCCAGCGTGGCATCACTAAAGCCTTCGCCACCGGCGCTGATCTCTTTCGCTTGCATGTCCTCGTCGCCTGATGACCCTTTGGGGGCATCTGCGACCATCAAACCATCGGTCATATCACCACTCGTTCTACGTCGCCTTACAAACCCTTTTGCACCACCGCCCCCACAGATCCGCACTTTGGCGAAAAACCCTCCGGGGGCACGGTGGCAAATCTGCGGTCAAATCATGGAAAAACTGTGGCGACCTTCACCGCTCTCCCACGCCAATCATACGGCGCAGCACATGCCAGTCGCTGCCCCAAACACCTGCCACATGACGCCATGCGATCAACATCCCATCCCGCGCCCGCTCCGGCCCGAGCATCACAGCTGTCAGCAGCAGCAAAATCACCATCCAGATCATAAGGCGCAACGTCACCGACGGCACCACCGCCGCCAGTGTGATCACCACAATCAACGCCAGCAGCCGCGGGCGTGGCCAGCGCCGCGCCATCACGATATCACGCCGCAACCGCGCCTCTTCGCGCTGCTGTTCAAGCTGTCGGGCATTGCGCGCCATCACGCGTTCCACCGCAGAGATCTGATCCGCAGCGGTCGCGCGCGCCATGGCCCGGCGCATCCGCCGGTTGACCTCACGCATCAATCTACGGTCGTCCCGCCTGCGCTCACGCGCCGTCTCAGCCTGCGAAACAGGCGTTTCAAAATCACCGAGTCGGAATCCATGTCGCATCGATCATGCCTCACATTGCCGCCCCCATTTTGCGGCAGCCCCACCCATCGGCGGGAGCCCTCTATTATGGTTAATGAAGGATGAATGTGACCGAACTCCGGCACAGATTATGGCCTTTTTGCGCCCCCCTTCAGAGCCAAAACCCGCAAAGAAAAACCCCCGCAGCGATCAGGCTACGGGGGGTGCAGAGCGGCAAAGGGCCGTCTGAGATCTTAGTTCATGGTGAAATATTTGAACTTTGGCGAATCCTCAGGCTCCACAATGGTACCCACATTGGTCTTCATGCCCCAGTTCAGCACCTGATGGTGGATCGGGATGTAAAGCTGCTGATCCTGCACCACCTGCCAGATCTCGTTGATCATGCCGTTGCGCTTCTCCAGATCGGTTTCCCCGGCCAGCGCTTCGATCTTCGCGTCCAGATCCGCATCCGCAAAGCGGGTTGCGTTCCAGGAGCCATATTTCTCGCCTTTGGAGTGGGCGAGGAAGTTGAAGATATACTCAGAATCATAGGTCGGAACACCCCAGCCCAGCATGTAGAAATCTGTTTCCAGATTGCTCAGCAGCGGGAAGTGCTGTGCCTTGGGCTTGGCGTCGAGGTTCACCTTTACGCCAATTTTAGCGAGCATGCCCACAGCCGCCTGACAGATCTTCTCGTCGTTGACATAGCGGTCATTTGGGCAGTTCAGCGTGATGCCAAAGCCGTCCGCATAGCCCGCTTCCGCCATCAAGGCTTTGGCCGCCTCGATGTCTGTCTTGGAAGAGCTGTCCATCTCAGTGTTCCAGCCGTTCACAAACGGCGGCGCGATCATGCCCGCAGGGGCGGATTGGCCGCGCATCACAACCTTCATGATCGCGTTGCGATCAATCGCCATGGACATCGCCTTGCGCACGCGCACATCAGACATCGGGTTCACACCGTCCACATCATCATTGGCAATGTCTTCTGCCGCTTGGTTCATCCCGAAGAAGATCACGCGATTCTGCGGGGCTGTACGCACTTCCAGCCCCTCTGTGCTGTCCACCCGGCTCAGATCCTGCACCGGCACATCCTGAATGAAGTCCACCTCACCAGAGAGCATCGCGGCCACACGGGTCGCTGCGTTCTGGATCGGGGTATAGATGATCTCGGTCACTTCCAGTGGGAACTCATCCTTGCCCCAGTAGTTTTCGTTGATCGTCAGAACTGTCTTCACATCCGGCTCGCGGCTGACCAGCTTGTAAGGGCCGGTGCCATTGGCGTTCTTGGCTGCAAAGGTATCCTCGCCGCCCTCAAAGTCCTGCACCTTGGTGGCGTTGTTGGCCTCTGCCCAGTCCTTGTCCATGATGAACATATTGGTCAGGTTGTTGGCCATGATCGGGTTGGGACCATTGGTCTCAATCTCGATCGTGTAAGCATCGGTGGCGCGCACTTCCTTCACAGAGGCCAGCAGCTCTTTGTAGTCAGAGTCTTCTGTCATCGCGCGGTCAAGCGAGAATTTCACATCTTCGCTGTCAAAACTTGCGCCATCATGGAAGGTCACACCTTCACGCAGCTTGAACACCCACACATTCGGGTTGTCCGCAGAGGGGCCCCATTCGGTCGCCAGCGAGGGTACCATGGCCCCGGAATGGTCCCGCATCACCAGCGTTTCCATGATCTGGTGCGCAAGAGCCGAGGTCGGCCCTTCATTTTGCGCATGTGGGTCCAACGTCAGCGCATCCCCGGCACGAGCCCAGCGCAGAGTTTCTGCTTGTGCCAGCATCGGCATCGCCGCAACGGCAACGGTGGCCAGCATCATTGTTTTGAACTTCATCACTTTCACTCCCTGATAAAGTTGGTGCGGTGATGATTGCCCCGCAAGCCGCGCTTGGCAAGTCTCTCGTCGGCCTTTTGCCGCCTCCACATCCCTCACAGTTACTTAACAAGTAAAAAAAGGGCACCGCTGCCGGCACCCTTTTGAGAAAATCCTCCTAAAGGATAATCTTACCGCCGCACTTCCTCCATAAAGCGCTCGCGGATCACGATCGGATTGGTCTTGATCACCGGCACCTTCACGTTGCCGCTTTCACATTTGGAGACGATGATGGTCATCTCGTCACTGGCAATCGCCGCCTTGACCGCTGCGGCTGTGTCTTGCGCAGAAACGGTCTGCACGTTTTCCGCGCCACAAGCCCGTGCCACGGCCGCCAGATCGGTTTTCATCCCTGCATAGGTCGGCTGATCGCCCGTCGATCCATAAGAGCCATTGTCGATGATCAGCAGCGTAAAGTTGCCCTGCGCATTGTTCCCGATGGTGGCCAACGTGCCCATATTGGTGAGCACAGAACCATCCCCGTCAATCGCGATCACCGGCTTGTCCTGCGCCGCGGCCAGCCCCAGACCAATCGAAGACGCCAGCCCCATGGTGCCCAACATGTAGAAATTGGACGGCTGATCATCCATCGCATGCAGTTCTTGACTCGGCGCACCGATGTTACAAACCACAAGATGCTCGCGGATAATCGGTTTCAGCGTCTGAAATACGTCATTACGGATCATGCGGAAGCCCTCCAGAAAGAAGCATCACACAAAATGGCGACCGGCTTAGAGGCCATCTGCGCATATTCCAGAATGCCGGGCAGCTCGGCGGCATCCTCTGGCTTATGGAAGTGGTAGGTCGGGATGTGCAGCTGGTTCAGGATCGCCTTGGTGTGCAGCGCCATCTCTACCTGACAGGCCACCGGCTCGCCCACTTCCCCGCGATAGGAAATCAGCATGGGCAGCGGGATCTGATAGAATTGAATGAGTGTTGCCAGCGTGTTCACCACCACGCCCAGCGCGGTGTTCTGCATCACAATACAAGGCCGCATGCCGCCCATATAGGCCCCGGCGCAAAGCCCCATGCCCTCATCTTCTTTGTTGGACGGCATATGCAGGATACTTGCCTCATCATCGAGCACCTCAAGCACCCCGGCGAGTTGTTTGCAGGGCACCGAGGTGACATAGTCGATCCCCGCTGCCTTCAGATCTCGGACGATCTGATGATCCATTTCTGTAGCCATTGTTCCTCCCTAAGCCAAGCTTACCCCAATCGTTTCAGCACCAAATCGGCAATCATCTCGCTCACCCGGACATTGCTATCCTGCGTGACCCCCGCGATATGCGGGGTGAGGATCAGATTGCCGACCCCTTTAAATTTCTCTGCTGCCTCTTTGGTCAGAGGCTCCGTCTCAAAGACATCCAATGCCGCGCCGCCAATCTGGCCCGCCTTCAGGGCCGCTACCAAAGCCACCTCATCCAAAACGCCGCCCCGCGCCGCATTAATCACCACCGCGCCCGGTTTCATCTGCGCAAAGGCTCCGGCATTCATCATATGGCGCGTCTGATCCGTCAGCGGCACATGCAGGCTCACCACATCCGCCTTGGCCAGCACATCTGCAATCTCGCCGCGCTCAGCACTCTGCCAGGCCGGGTGGTCCGCAGGCAAAAACGGATCATAGGCGATCAGCGTCATCCCCATGGCCCGCGCCAGAAGGCCGGTTTCCTGCGCATTGGCACCAAACCCCAAGAGGCCCAACACACGCCCGCCCGCCTCACGGCCCGAACACTGCGCGCGCGGCCAGTCGCCGGCCAGCATCGCCAGTTTGGCATCATAGGCATCGCGCAACAGCACCAGTGCATTGGTCACCACATATTCCGCCACCGACAGCGTATTGGCCCCCAGCGCAGGCATGACCTCCACCCCGCGCGCCTTGCAGGCCGCGAGATCAATATTGTCGAGCCCAACGCCCAAGCGCCCAACGCATTTCAAATCTGGTGACGCATCGAGCAACGCAGCCGTGACCTGCGTGCGGTTGCGCACGATCAGCGCCTGCACCCCGGCCATCTGCGCAGGAATATCTTCCTGCACATCAGCCAACTGGGGTGCATAAGTAGTGGCGTGGGCCGCCTTAAGCCGCCCAACCGCCATGTCATCCATGAACTCTGTGATCAAAATCATCAGAGATCTCCCTTTTCAATCGGGCGCTTAGAGCCCAGCAACGCAGGTGTATTTGGTGATCAGATAATCATCCAAACCCTGGCTGCCGCCTTCTTTGCCCATGCCGCTTTCTTTCACGCCGCCAAAGGGCGCTTCCACGGTGGTGATCAAACCGGAGTTCACCCCAACCATGCCATATTCCAGCGTCTCATTCATGCGAAACGCTCGGGCGAGATCTTTGGTGTAGGCATAGGCCGCAAGCCCATAGTCGGTGGCATTGGCCGCCGCCACGGCATCTTCTTCGTCTTCAAACTTGTAGATCGCCGCCAGCGGGCCAAAGATCTCATCGGTTGAGAAAGACATCTCAGATGTCGCGCCGGTGATCAGCGTTGGCTCAAAGAAGGTCTGGCCCAGCGCATGGCGTGCGCCGCCCAGCACGATCTCGCCGCCTTTGGCCTTGGCGTCGGCAATCATGCCCTCAACCTTCTTCACCGCGTTTTCATCAATCAGCGGCCCCTGCACGACGCCATCCTCGGTGCCATCACCCACCTTCATCGCGGCAATCGCTTCTTTCAGCTTGGCCACAAAAGCATCGTGAATGCCCGCCTGCACATAGAAGCGGTTGGTACAGACACAGGTCTGCCCCATGTTGCGGAATTTCGCGATCATCGCGCCTTCCACGGCCGCATCCAGATCCGCATCGTCAAACACGATGAACGGCGCGTTGCCGCCCAGCTCCATGGAGACCTTCTTCACCTGATCCGCCGCCTGCCGCAGCAGCAACTTGCCCACACCTGTGGAGCCGGTGAAGGTCACTTTGCGCACGTCTTTATTGGCCATGATCGCACCACCAATCGCCGGCGCATCGCCGGTCACGATGTTGACCACACCATCCGGGAAGCCCACATCCTGACACAGCTTGCCCCAGGCCAGACCGCTGTAAGGCGTCTGCGGCGCAGGTTTCGCCACCACGGTACAGCCTGCCGCCAGCGCGGGCGCGATCTTGCGCGCCAGCATCGAGCTTGGGAAGTTCCACGGCGTGATCATGCCAACCACACCGACCGGATGGTGGGTCACCAACAGACGTTTGTCATTTGTCGGTGCCGGAATGATCTCACCTTTGTTGCGGCGGATTTCCTCGGCAAACCAGCGCACATAGGCCGCACCAATCGCAATCTCGCCACGCGCCTCAAACAGAGGCTTGCCCTGCTCGGCGGTCAGCAGTTGCGCGAGGTCTTCCTGATGGTCCATCAGCGCGTCATGCAGCTTGTGCAGCAGCCCCACGCGCTCCATCAGATTGGTCTTGGACCAGCTCTTGAAGGCCGCACTTGCTGCGGCGATGGCGCGCTCTGTCTCTGCGCCGCCCACTTCAGGCACCGTGCCCAGAACAGCACCGGTGGCCGGGTTGGTGATCTCGGTTGTCGCGCCGCTGTCGGCCCCTACCCACTGACCGCCAATCAGGTTGGCTTCCAGCAGATATCCGTTGAAGTTGCTCATCTCTGCCCTTTCGAAAAGACAAATTGTGTTTGTTGGTGATAGCGCTCTGCGGGCCGCAAAACGGCCTGCGGAAAATCTTCGTGGTGATGGGCATCCAGCCAGACCTGAGGCTCCATGGCGAGCCCCGCATAAGCCCCCATCACGCGCCCATCCAAACCGGGCTGTGCGATGTTGATATTTTCCCCATCCTAAACCTGCAAGCCCGGCATGACAGTGAAAAAGTGCATTTTGCCCCTATACTTCCGATTTCAGCGCCGCCAACGGACAAACGCACACGTCACGCGCACTGTCCGCCTGCCTAAGAACTTCAGATGCAATGCCTGCCCACGGTGCCGTCTTTCACGCAAATTGAGGGTGCGAATGTGCCCTTATCCCCTCATGCCGGGGCCAATCAGACCACATCGTATCGCCATTCTATATCTCCAGAAGCGGCAGGCCCATCGCGCCAGCCACATCGGGCAGCGCCGCAAACGCGGATGATCGGGTTGCCTTATGGCCCCGCACGGCCAAATTCAGCAGCGCGCCACCAGATTGCTCTGCCAGAGTTGTCGACCATGTGGAGAAGACATCATCGCAACCACATCTGCCAGCCCCGCACGCGCATTGTTCTTAGAAAATGACGGCAACTGCGCGGCATTGGTTGTCGCACAGGCTTCGGCACAGAACGCACGGATGGACACGGCCTGCGCCGCAACCTGTCTGCGCAGCTTTGCCGCCATCCGCCGCGCCGTCAAAGCCTCTCCGATCAGAGCGACCTGAGGCACGCGAAGTTGCCGCACCAGTGCCGCCACGTCTTCTGGCAACTCTTCCTCTGCCACCACTGGAACAACCAAACAGCACGGCACCACTGCGGCCTGAGCCAACCCTGCGCACTGCCTCACTCGCCACTCAGAAGCGCCCGCACAAGCCGCCACTC
Organism: Shimia marina; assembly: GCF_001458175.1. Lineage (GTDB taxonomy): Bacteria > Pseudomonadota > Alphaproteobacteria > Rhodobacterales > Rhodobacteraceae > Shimia > Shimia marina. The sequence continues at coordinate 96,445 of NZ_CYPW01000018.1, read as the reverse complement.
CAAACACCCGACAGCGCGCAAGGTCGCGCACCTCTGCAATGGTCTCCGCAAAGCTCTCAGAAGGCCGCACAATCAGCACAAGCGCGTCCTGCGGCATCATGTGCCGCGCATAGCGGCGCGCCAGCGCAAGACCCAAACCGCCCTGCACACCATAGACCACCACAGCCTGGCTCAACGGCACGCCCGGTTCGCAAGCGCGGCCTCTAACACAGGCGACACACCGGCAAATTGCGGATCATCACACAAAAGAACTGAACTTGTACGCATCAATGGCCAGATCCCGACATAGCATCTGGGCAATCTCATCCACATCTCCGCGCCCAAGAACGCCGCGCTGACGCTGCTGCGCCAAATGCAGACTGACACCCCGCCGCCAAAGATCGTGGCGTGCAGGGATGGACATGAAAGCGCGCGTGTTGTCACTGAAACCGGCGAGGTTCCAATAGCCAGTGCTTTCCACCACATGATCCAGATACCGTGCAATACCATTAACACCATGACGGAACCGCCACGGCGATCCCAGCCGCAGCGCCGGCCAATGCCCGGCCATCGGAGCCAGCTCACGCTCACAAGCTGACGCATCCGGTGTGAACACAACAATGTTGATGTCGCGTGAATGCCCAACACGGTTCAACAACGCATCCAGACCGTCAATAAAGTTTACAGACTGCGGAACATCCGCGCCGGTGTTGGGCCCAAACCGCTCAAACATTTCTTTATTGGTATTCACACGCGTGCCCGCATGGATCTGCATCACCAGACCATCCTCAGCCGACATTTGCGCCATTTCCGTGAGCATATGCCCATAGAGGCTCTGCGCCTCCTTTGGAGCAATCTTGCCGCCCATTGCTTTGGCAAAAAGCGTCGCCGCGCGTCGCTCCGTCATGTAACAGGTGCCAAGCTCCGGCAGGCTGTGCACCGTTGCGGTCGCCCCATACGCCATGAAATAGGCCCGGCGGTCCCGCAGGGCTTCAAGATACCCCTCAAACGAAGAGGTATCCTGATCGGTGATCTCCGCCAGTTTGACCACATTCGCTTTAAAGTCCCCCCGGCGTGGATCCAGCACCGCATCGGGACAAAAAGTAGGCACGACCTTGCCGCGCAATTTATGCTTCCGCGCGGCCTTGTGATGGGCCAAGTCATCCAGCGCACTGTCCGTCGTCGCCAAAACCTCAATGTTGAAGCTCGCAAGCAATGCATGCGGGTACATCTGAGTGGATTTGATCTCCGCATCGATCTTATCATAGACCGCATCGGCGTTATCCGCATTCAAAGGGGCGGTGATCCCAAAAATCCGCGCCAATGTGGTCGCCATCCAAAGGTCCGTAGGCGTGCCCCGGAACTTATGAAAATGGCGTGCAAAGGTTCTGAATATCGCCCGCCCCTCTCTCTGATGCGCGGCCACACCAACACCCAAATCCTCCAGAGAGACACCTTGGCTGTAAAGCATGCGCAACACGCCCTGATCGGGATGGATCAAGACCTCCACCGGATCCGCAAAAGGGGTGTTTTCAGCAAACCAACGTGGATCACAGTGACCATGCGGCGACACAATCGGCAGATCACGCACACTGTCATAAATGTCCTGTGCGGCATCTGACAGCGTCAAAATCGGCGTGCCGGTTCCGATCAAATTGCTGAAGGCGGGGGTCATCACTCAAACTCTCCATTCTGGCGACGGTCACCACACAGGCGCCCGCCACGAAACGCAGCCGATGCCAGAGGACACAGTCACGTTTCTTCCAAACTCATTGCTTTAAATGCACATAGATTGATTGATGATCTGCTAACGCGCAGGCAGCCGTGCCACGTCAGAACCTTTGACGCTCACGTCAGATAACCACTTTATTCAAAGCAGAAACACGCTCCGCGTGCGCCCAAGATTCCCATGTGAAAACCCGCCCCCGCCACCTCTTCCCAGCACGCTTTAAATAAGGCCTAAAACTCCGACAAACGCGAAAGCCCACATCGATGGGTTGCATGACCACCCCCATGTACGTCACATATTTTGCCAACGCACCGGTCGATAAAAAAGCGGCCTTGGGCGAAAAAAACTTTGCCTAACGCCCACATAAGAGGCGATGATTGATCGCAAATGCACAAACAAAAGCACAATTGCACCTTGTTAAGAGTTTCATCGTATCACTGACACCCCATTCTTAGATCGTACCAAATTGAATTCAGTTCCAAACACCTTTACTCCCCCGCCGACGTCTTACCCAGCACTTCAGGGAGCCTGATCATGCCAATCTCAACGCATATTCTTCCAGAGCTTTCGCTGGTGCTGCGCCGTTATTCCGGCAAGATCACAATGGCAGAAATCAGACAGGCCGTTGCAAAGGCGCACGCACACCCGGACTACCGTCCCAGCATGAATGAAGTCGAAGACCACTTGGACATAACCGCGGTGGACATCGGCTTTGACGAAATGAAAACCTTCGCATTGGATGTGCAGGCCTACAACAACGCCCGTGGCGGTGCGACTGAACACATCATGATCTTGTCCAAGAACCCAGTTTTAGATGCGATCGAGATGTACCAAACCTTCATCGACCTCAGTGGAGAGTCTGGTCATGTTCATGTACTCGCAGGTTACCCTGAAGTCTTCGCACTTCTGGACTTGCCCGCAGATCTGCTGCCTCTTCTCCCTGAGGGCTGCCTGACAGAAGCCCACCTCATCGACCAGCGCACTCAAGACGACACCTAACGCGCGTCGGCACGGGCGCTAGATAATTGACCTTTTGGACACCATTTAGATCATCCGACTGAAATCTTTGTTGTTTTATTGAACCAACCAGTCCAATTTGATTTTGAAAAATTCATGTTTTGGAATTTGAATGCCGATTCACACGTCCATACTGAAACCGACCGGCGTGGCCTATCGACGGTTCAGCGGTGCGATCACAATGGCGGATCTTTCCGGTTCGTCAGAATGCATGCACTCTGATCCACTATACAAGCCCGGAATGCCGCAGGTTGTGAACCTTCAGGATGTGACAGACGCCGACATCGGCTTCCGGGAAATGCTGAAATTTGCCACACTGACCCACGAGCGTTACCGCATTCGCGGCGAACAGGTGCATATCTGCATCGTGTGCAATTCCACGCTCACCGGACATCTGGCCCAAATGTTTCAGGCGCTCACCATGCTGGAAGACGATCTCGTCACCATCGACATCGTCACCGGCTTTCCAGAAGCGCTCGCTCATTTGGATTTGCCCGCCGAAAGCCTCGCCAGCTTTCCACCAGAGTGTCACGATGAGGCCTATCTGATTTAGATCTTGGCCTCATCTCAATCGGTGACCCTCTGGATCAGTAACTATAAGCCCCGTAGATCTTGGTCAGATCGCCGTTCCAATCGCCATGATACTGTGCCAACAGCTCATCCGCAGGCACTTGCCCACTCTCCACACTTTCTTTCAGCGCGTTGAGGAAATGGGTCTCATCCGGCACCAGCCCACCGGCCCCGGCCATGCCGCGTGCCTTCAGACCTGCTTCAGAAATCTCCAGCACTTCGCGCGCCAACTCATGCATGTTGATCTTGCCGACCTGCGCCTGAAGCGCCTGTTCACTGGCGGCCACACGCAACGCCTCACGGGTCTCCGCATTCCAGTCTTTCACCAGATCCCAGGCCGCATCGAGCGAAGACTGATCATACATCAGGCCAACCCAGAAGGCAGGCAGCGCACAGAGCCGCCGCCACGGGCCACCATCTGCCCCGCGCATCTCCATGAATTTCTTGATCCGCGCCTCCGGGAAGGCCGTGGTGAGATGATCCGCCCAATCGCTCAGGGTGGGCATTTCACCGGGCAAGGCAGGCAGTTCGCCCTTGAGGAAATCACGGAAGCTCATGCCCAGCGCATCGATATATTTCCCGTCGCGGTAGACAAAATACATCGGCACATCCAACGCATATTGCACCCAGCGCTCAAAGCCAAAACCCTCGTCAAACACGAAGGGCAGCATGCCGGTGCGGTCCTCATCCAGATTGCGCCACACCAGCCCACGGGTCGATTTCACGCCATTGGGCTTGCCATCCAGAAACGGTGAATTGGCAAACAGCGCATTGGCCACCGGCTGCAACGCCAGCGCCACGCGCAGTTTTTGCACCATGTCCGCTTCACTTGAAAAGTCGATGTTCACCTGCACCGTACATGTCCGGTACATCATGACCTTACCCATGGTGCCCACGCGGTCCATGTAATCGGTCATCAGCTTGTAACGCCCTTTGGGCATCACCGGCATCTCGTCATGGCTCCAGATCGGGGCCGAGCCCAACCCGATGAAGCCCACGCCGATCTTGTCGGCGATGTCTTTCACGTCCTTGAGGTGCTGATTCACCTCATCACAGGTCTGATGAATACTCTCCAGAGGCGCACCAGACAGCTCCAGTTGTCCGCCGGGCTCAAGGCTCACATTGGCGCCATCTTTTTCCAGCCCAATCAGCTTGCCGCCCTCTTGCAGAGGGGTCCAGCCATGGCCATCGCGCAGCCCTTCCAGCACCGCCAGAATAGAGCGCTCGCCCTCATATGGCAGGGGTTTCAGGCTGTCTTTGCAATAGCCGAACTTCTCGTGCTCCGTGCCAATGCGCCAGTCTTCTTTGGGCTTGCAACCAGAGCTGAGATATTCGGCCAACTGATCGTGGTGTTCGATCGGGCCACCACCGGACTGAGGAATGGACATAGCGTTTGCTCTGCTCCTGAAGACAATTTTGAAAATCAGTGGTGATCTGATTTCACAGCGGTGTCAATGCAGCCTGCGCCCCTGACTGTCGCGATCCCCTTTTGTCCAGATCACAACCGGTTGATCCGACACAGCCTTAAGTTGTTGCAGCATATGTTCGGTGCGCATGCCCTCTAGGCTGGCAAAGGCATCAAACAGTGCCTCCGCCCCTGCGGCATTGACGGGAATGTGAAGTGGTGCCTGCCCCGGCTCATAAAGCGCCCAGACGGCGGGGCGGCTGCGCCCATCCAGGACCACGCGGCTGAGACTGCGCACCGCCACGCTGCCGCCATTGAGCGGACCAAAATAGGCAACCTGCCCCTCATCCACCTGCACCACGCCGGGGCCACCACTTCCGGTGCGAAACCGCCCACGTTGCAAACCGCTGACAATCAGCACAGCCCCCAGCGCCACCAAGGCCACGCCCAGCCACTTCACAAGGCCAAAGCCGCTCGCCCCCCAAAGACCAAGCAGCAGCACAGCCGCCCCAATCACCGCTTCACGCCACTGCACCACCGCCGCGCGGGCTTCTGGTCGGATAAAACTCATGCCGTCTCCTCTTCTGCATGAAACAGCATCAGGGAAAAAGTCCCGTTGCGTTCAAATCCAATCGCTTCATAAGCCCGCGCCGCGGCCTCATTGGCGGCAAACAGAATGGCATGCGCCACGCCTTTCGCGCGCGCCTCAATCAAATGCAGCGCAACAGCCCGCCGCGCCAGACCCTGCCCGCGCAGCTCCGGTGGCGTATAGACACCACCAATCTGCACAGTATCCGGCAATGTGGCGTTGAACCCGGTCATGCTCACGACCACACCGTCTTTAAGCAGCATCCGATGACTGTCTCTTTCCAGACATCCGTCAATGTCACGTGTTGCGGCCTCTTCGCATGCCTCTGCCGGGGTGCCGAGCACCTCGCCATGATAGACACTGCGCCACGCGATGGCCAAATCCCGATATTGCGCATCCAGCGGGGTCAGCGTGAAACCGCTGCAATCGGGCACCCGCATCTGACCCAGATCCAAACGATAGCCCGGCTCCCGCTCATTGAGAGACATCTTCCGCTGATCCAAGCCAGCCAGCGGCATAAATGCCGCCACCTGAGCGCCTTCCCCAAGGCAGCCAATCAACGCCCGCCCTTTGCATAGCTCTGCCGCCGCGCGCCAGTCTGCCTCAGACGCCTCCGGCGCCTGCATCAGGATCATACCGCCATTGGACAGCGCAAAAAGCCCTTTGCGCCCGTCCTCAAGCGCCCAGATACGCATGGCACGGTCCTCTGCCCCCTGCAGGCCATACTCCCGCAAGTTACTGAGAAAAAACATCGAACTCTGCATGTGGACCCGCAGGAAATCCTCCATCCAGGTCAAATCACGCTCTGTCACCTCACGCCACACCATATGCCTTACCCTTTGCTATGTCGCGGCTTTGCTGGCCACCGCTGCCGGAGGCATCCACCCCGACAGGAAAAATGCAATGTCATCGCAAACCAACCCAGTCTGGTTGGCATAGGCCCGCCCGCTGTAACGGCGGTACATCTCCCAGCCCAAAGCAAAGCGAAACACCTGCGCAAAATCTGCGCCAGCCGAAAACCGCGCCGGATGCAATGCCGCCAAATCCTGTGGCCTGCGCCACACATTCTGTCCCAGAGAAAACCGCGCCATCATATGCAACAGGGGGGCCGGGTGCGCGCCCTGAATATCGACGCCCCAGAGCTGCGCCCCATCCCAGATCAGGTTTTTCTGCGTAAAATCCGCATGCGCTGGCCCATGTCGCACCATCTGCGGCCCCATGTCCTCGACCATTTTGCACAAATCCTGATGCAGGGCCTGCAAGGCCTGCCGCACGTCGGGAGTTGCCTTGGCCACA
>NZ_CYPW01000018.1:60050-89791 GCF_001458175.1 Shimia marina | reverse complement strand
CTGCTGCCCCGGTCGCAAGGCCGCCACGGCCCCAAGCCACTCCGATGCCCGCCCCAAAAGTGTGGCGCGCTCACGATCATCAGACGTCTCTTGCAAAACATCTGCGACGGATCGGCCCTGCACCGCCCCGGTGATCAGGATCGCAGGCGCCACCAGCGCGGCGCGCAACGGCATCACGCGGTGTGGCCCCTCTGCCAGATGCGTTTGAAGAAAGCGCAGCTCTGCGGCGGCCCGCTTCGCATCCCGCACCGGCTGCGCGCCTCGCATTTGTTTGAAAAAGACCGGCCCGCCCTCAAAAACACCACGCGCCACCAAGGCACGTGCATCTTGTTTGATCACCGCTCCCACAGAGGCCCGCCCCGGCCCCAACGCATCGTCAAGCTGCCCCTGCACCCGCGCGCCGGCTTCCGCCAGTTCCAAGGCCATGTGCAGGGATCGCGCGCTCATAGGGAGGCTTCTGCCCCCTTGGTCTGGCACAGATTTGCAGACGTCACTGCCAATCTCCAAGCGCCTGCTGCCAGAGCGTCATCGCCGCCACTGCCGCTGTATCAGCCCGCAAAATGCGCGGCCCAAGGCTCACCACATGGGCAAAGGGCAGCACCTTGAGCTTGGCCCGTTCCGCCTCACTAAACCCGCCTTCCGGCCCAATCAGAATGGCCCATGGCCCGCCTTCTGAGGCCGCAAGACGCTTTGCACTGCCCACCTCCGCCTCATCACAAAACATCAACTGCCGCCCGTCAGGCCAATCGGCCAAGAGCCGTTCCAGCTTGGTCAGCTCGGCCACCTCGGGCACATAGGTGCCACCGCATTGCTCTGCCGCTTCCACCGCATGGGCCTGCAAACGATCCTGCCGGATGCGCTCGCTATTGGTGAAATCCGTGGTCACCGGCACAATCCGCGCAGCCCCCATTTCGGCGGCTTTCTCCACGATGAAATCCGTGCGCGCCTTTTTGATTGGCGCAAAACACAGCCACAAATCCGGCGGCATCTGCAAAGGCTTGGTCTGCGCCTCACACAACAATTCCCCATTGCGCTTATTGGCCACCGTCACCACACAGCGCCACTCCCCGTCGCGCCCATTAAACAGCAGCACCGGATCATCCACCGCCATCCGCATCACCCCAAAAAGATAATGCGCCTGCTCTTTGGTCAGAGGAATGGTTTGCCCTTCCCCCAAGCCCTGCTCTACATACAATCTGACTTTTGCCTGTTTCATGGGAACCTACATATGGCCGACACGCGCGCAAAGGAAGAACCAAAGGGTCAGGTTTCTGACGCTGTTACAGGCAATTGGGTCGATCACCGCGCCCCCGCATGGTCCCGCCCCTATCTGCGCCTGTCCCGCGCAGATCGCCCCATTGGCACATGGCTCCTGCTGCTGCCGTGCTGGATGGGTCTGGCGCTGGCGATGCTCAGCGATGGGCAGGCCCGTCTGTCCGATCTCTGGATCGCGGTGGGCTGTGCCTTGGGAGCCTTCCTGATGCGCGGCGCAGGCTGTACGTGGAATGACTTCACCGATCGTAAAATCGACGCACAGGTGGCCCGTACCCGCTCCCGCCCCCTGCCCTCAGGCCAAGTCACCCCAAAGCGAGCCCTGCTGTGGATGGCGCTGCAAACCGCTGTCTCCGCCGCCATCCTGCTAAGCTTCAATTCTGCCGCAATCCTGCTGGGTCTGGCCTCCCTGATCCCCGTGGCGATCTACCCCTTTGCCAAACGCTTCACATGGTGGCCGCAGGTCTTTCTCGGCCTCGCCTTCAACTGGGGCGCGCTTTTGGCATGGACTGCCCACACCGGCAGTCTTACCGCCCCCGCCGTGATCCTCTACGGGGCAGGCATCGCCTGGACCTTGTTTTATGACACCATCTACGCCCATCAGGACACCGAAGATGACGCGCTGATCGGCGTAAAATCCACCGCGCGGCTGTTTGGCGACGCCTCTGCCCAATGGCTACAGGGCTTTCTGATGCTCACCATCATGCTCTTTGGTCTCGCCGTGCTGATGGTCACCATCACCCGCAGCCCCGCCTCCATGGCCGTCGCGCTCATGGGGCCGCTTGCCATGGGCTGGCATATGCAATGGCAACTGCGCCAGCTCGACACAAACGACACCGCCAGCCTGCTGCGCCTGTTCCGCGCCAATCGCGACACGGGCCTTATTCCTCTGCTGTTTTTCGCCGGTGCCTTTTTCCTGTGATTGCAAGGCGGGCTCTGAGGGCGTATCAACCTCGCACCACTGTCCGGGCCTCACTTCTGAATGCGACTTTCCTCACTCCTGATCCTCTTCTCCACCTTTGCAACAGCCGGGCTGTTGTCGCTGGTGGCCGCAAGCCTCTCTGCTGATCTGATCGAAGACACCTCCCGCTCCGCTGTGGAGCGTGACCTCTCCATGAAAGGCATGGACTGGGCCGAAGTGCATGCCGAAGGTCTGCAAATCTTCCTCGCCGGGGTCGCCCCTTCTGAGGCGGACCGCTTCCGCGCGGTCTCTGCCGCCGGGGGCATCGTTGATGCGGCCCGTGTGATCGACAATATGCAGGTCCCCGCCACTGCGGCGATCGCCCCTCCACGCTTTTCCGTGGAAATTCTGCGCAATGACGCGGGCATCTCCCTGATTGGCCTGATCCCGCAAAGCGCCGATCGCGCCCGCATGCTGCGCGATCTGGAAGCCATCGCAGGCGCCGCCAATGTGGCAGACCTTCTGGAAACCGCCGATTACACCGCACCGCAGGGCTGGGGCCGCGCCACGGCCTACGCTCTCGCGGCGCTTGAAGAGCTGCCCCGCTCCAAAATTTCGGTTCAAGCACAGCGCGTGCAGATCACCGCCATGGCCGACAGCGCCGAAGACCGTGCCATTCTGGAAAACGACCTGCTGCGCAATGCCCCTCCCGGTCTGGAAGTAGATCTGTCGATTTCTGCCCCGCGTCCGGTGATCACCCCTTTCACCCTGCGCTTTCTGATTGATGAGACCGGTGCGCGGTTTGATGCCTGTTCCGCAGACACCGACAAGGCCCGCGCCCGTATTCTCACCGCCGCCCGCGCGGCAGGGGCCGCACAGAATGCAAAATGCATTATCGGCCTTGGCGTACCCTCCACACGCTGGTCCGATGCGGTTGAGATGTCCATCGAAAGCCTGAGCGAGATCGGCGGCGGCAGCATCACCTTCTCAGATGCCGACATCACCCTGACCGCGCCAATGGGCACAGATCAACCCCTGTTTGACCGTATCGTCGGCGAACTGGAAGGACGTCTGCCAGAGGCCTTCGCCTTGCTGGCCATACTGCCCCCCACACCGGAAACAGAAGACGGGGCCACCGTGGTTCAGGAGTTTACCGCCACACTCAGCCCCGAAGGCCTGCTACAACTGCGCGGCCGCCTGCCCAATGACATCGCGCGTGACACCACAGACAGCTACGCCCGTGCCCGCTTTGGCACAGACGCGGTGCATATGGCCACCCGTCTGGATGAAACCCTGCCCGCCTCATGGCCCTTCCGTGTCATGGCCGGGCTCGACGCGCTCTCCTTCCTGCACAATGGCGTGCTGACTGTGACCCCGGACTCCGTGGCCGTCACCGGCCGCACCGGCAGCACAGAAGCCAATGCCCGCATCGCGCAGATCCTCGCCGACAAGCTCAGCCAGACCGATCACTTTGCGATCAACGTCACCTATGAAGAGGCGCTTGACCCACTTGCCGCCCTGCCCACCGCAGAAGAATGCATGGCCGCCATTCAGAGCCTGCAGGATGAGACCAAAATTGCCTTTGAACCCGGCAAAGGCACGCTGGACGCCAGCGCCGATGCCATCATTGCACAGCTGGCCGAACAGCTTGATCTCTGCCCGGATCTGCGTCTGGAAATTCAGGGACACACCGACAGTCAGGGCCGCGAAAGCATGAACCTCGCCCTGTCGCAAACCCGCGCGCAGGCCGTCCTGACCGCACTGCAGGATCGCCGCGTGTTGACAAAAGGCTTCCAAGCCACGGGCTATGGCGAAAGCCAGCCGATTGCTGACAACGGCACCGAAGCAGGCCGCGAAGCCAACCGCCGCATCGAATTTATTCGCCTGCTGCCAGAGGGCGAAACGCCCCCGCCAGCAGAAGCAGAAAATGCGACCCCGGCGGAAGCTGCGGCCCAAGATCAACAATCCGCCTCAGACGCGGACACCCCGGCAGCTGAGGCAGCACCCGCCACACCATCCACAGACAACGCCGCGCAGGAAGACGGCGAGGAGGCCCAAGACCAATGACACGCATCGAGTTCATTCTGACCACAGCCGTGATCCTATTCGTGGCCTTCTGCATGGGCTGGTTTGCCAATTGGCTGGTGCATCGCTTCACCCGCGTGGCACAATCCGATGTGGATCAGCTGGAGCGCATGAGCCAGGAACTGCACGAAGCCGAAGAGACCCGCGATCAGGCGATCACCTATCTGCAACAACGCGAAGCCGAGCTGACCAACCAGTTGACACAGACCGAAGCAGAGCTGCGCGCCGCCATGGACGGGTTGCGCGACGCCCGCCAAGAAACCGAAGAGCTGCGCGCCCATGTGGAGCGTCTTGGCGATATCTGACCCCAAACGGCCACCGGTCTCGGCACGCTTGGTAAAAGCCCGACATAATCGTTGCGCGCGCCCCTGTTGCGCGGGCGCTGCGCGAACACTCTTACTCGACAAAGATCTCTCAAAATCCACCGACGCATTACCGTTGGGATACAGGCGCAATACCGACGTTGTTTCAGGCTGCTTTAAAAGCTTAACGCGCCAGCATCATCGCCTTCTTTACCACCGGCTCAGCGCGTCCTCATCCTCATCTTTGGCGGCCACCCATTCCGCGCCATCAGCGCCATATTCCTTCTTCCAGAAGGGCGCGCGGGATTTCAGGTAATCCATCAGGAACTCAGCCGCTTCAAAGGCGTTGACCCTATGGCGCGCGGCGGTTGCGACCATCATGATCATCTCACCCGGGCGCAGCTCTCCATGGCGGTGAATGACCAGAACATCGCCCAGATCCCAACGGCTTACGGCGTCTTTGGCGATGGTTTCCAAGGCTTTCTGCGTCATGCCCGGATAGTGCTCGATCACCATCCGCTCCATGCCGCCCTTGTCACTGTCCCGCACCACACCGGTGAAGGTGACAATCGCGCCCATATTGCTGTGACCGCTGGCAAAGGCTTGCGCCTCGCGACCAAAATCAAAGGCCTCTTCCTGCACAAGAACACGCATGGCGCTCTCCTTAACCGCCTGTCATTGGTGGGAAAAATGCCACTTCCCGCACACCGTCCAGCGCGGCGTCAAAATCCGTCAGCTCCTGATCCACCGCCACACGCAGCGCACTCAAATCGCTGAAAGCCACCGCATAGCGTTCTTCCCGCAGCTTCAGCTCTTCCACCAGGTCCTTCACGGTCTTGGCCTCAGTCGTCAGCGTTTCCTTAGGAATGCCAATGCGTTCGCGCACCCAGGCAAAGTAGAGAACATCCATCGCAATCAATCCTTCAGATGCGGCTTGGCCTTGTTGAAGTAATCCACCCCCGTGATAGCCGTCAGCGCCGCCGCCAGCCAGAGCAACCAAAGTCCTATCCAGCCGGACCAGACCATACCGGTATGTTTCCACCGCAGGCCCTGAAGGTCCTCAACCTGCCCCAGCATCACCTGATCAACCAACGCCTGATCCATCCCCCAGGCCGACATACCAAGGTAGTGTTCGAACACGCCCTGTCCAAAAAGGAAAGCAATCGCAACCATTTGTGTCGCCGTTTTCCATTTTGCGAGCTTGGTCACTTTCAGTGTACCAGCCACTTCGCCAAGAAATTCGCGCAGGCCAGAAACAAAGACTTCCCGAAACAGGATCACCGTCGCCGGCAGCACCAGCCAGGGCGACATAGAGGAATAGCCCACGATCACCATCAGCGCGATCACCACCATGGCTTTGTCCGCGATCGGATCGATCATCGCCCCCAAACGGGTTTCCTGCCCCCAGGCCCGCGCCAGATAGCCGTCAAACCAATCGGTGATTGAGGCCACCATAAACAGCATCAAGGCAAACCAATCCGCGTAGGGACGTTCGAAATAGAGGAACATCACCGCAATCATGGGCGCGGCAATCAGGCGAAGCACAGAGAGAATATTGGGAATGGTCCAGGTCATGAGACGTTCCTAAGCGGTTTTGCGCCCAACAGGAAGCCCAGAGCGCCGCTTTCTATTGGCACAGCCTTCTCCGGCAACACCCTGAAGGCCAGGCTAGCCCCCATCATGGAAAAAATCGTAGATCACTTCTGCCAATTTGTCAGAAACTCCATCCACAGCCTTCAGATCCGCCAGATTGGCCCGGCTCACCGCCTTGGCGCTGCCAAAATGCGCCAGAAGTGCGCGCTTACGTGTCGCACCAACCCCGGGCACATCGTCAAGCGGCGTCGCGCCTATGGCCTTGGCACGTTTGGCCCGATGCGTGCCAATGGCAAATCTATGGGCTTCATCCCGCAAACGCTGGATAAAATAGAGCACGGGATCATTGCGCCGCAAGGCCATAACCGCCTGTCCCACACGGTGAAATTCCTCTTTGCCGTGATCGCGGTCCACCCCTTTGGCCACGCCCACCATGGGCACATCCTCCACGCCAAAGTCTTCCATAATCTCACGCACGGCGCTCACCTGCCCCGCGCCACCGTCAATCAACAGAAGGTCCGGCCACAGCCCCTTGTCGCGATCCGGATCTTCTTTCAGCAAACGTTTGAACCGCCGGGTCAGCACCTCTTTCATCATGCCAAAGTCATCTCCGGGGGTCAGATCATCCCCTTTGATGTTGAACTTGCGATAGCTGTTTTTCATGAAGCCTTCCGGCCCGGCCACAATCATGCCGCCCACCGCATTGGTGCCCTGAATGTGGCTGTTGTCATAGACTTCGATCCGCTGCGGCGGCCCTTCCAGATCAAAGGCCTCAGCAACCCCGCGCAAAAGCTTCGCCTGCGTGGCGGTCTCACTCATCTTTCGGGCGAGACTTTCCCGCGCATTCCGTGCCGCGCCCGCCACAAGCTCCGCCTTCTCCCCGCGCTGGGGCACGCTGACCTCAACCTTGCGCCCCGCCTTAGACCCCAGCGCCTCCGCCATAAGCTCTGCGTTTTCAATCGGGTGGGACAGGATCACCTGACGCGGCGGTTCTTTGCCATCATAAAACTGCCCTACAAAGGCCTCCAACACCTCGGCCGCCTCCACATCCACGCCCACACGGGGGTAGTAATCCTGATTGCCCCAATTCTGATGGGCCCGGATGAAAAACACCTGCACACAGGCCTGCCCCTGCTCCAGATGCAAGGCCACCACATCAGCCTCGGCCACACCGCGCGGATTGATGCCCTGTGAGGTCTGCACAGAGGTCAGAGCCCGAATGCGATCGCGCAGCGCAGCGGCCTTCTCAAACTCCATCGCCTCAGAGGCCGCCATCATTTGCTCGGCCAGCGTTTCCTGCACCTGCGTGGAACGCCCGGACAGAAAGCGCTCCGCGTCTTTCACACTCTCCGCGTAATCCGCCTCAGAGATCTTGCCAACACAGGGGCCAGAACAACGTTTGATCTGATAGAGCAGACAGGGGCGCGTGCGGCTTTCAAACTGCGCATCCGAACAATTGCGCAACAGAAAAACCTTCTGAAGCTGACTGAGCGTGCGCGTCACCGCGCCCGCATTGGCAAAGGGGCCATAATAGTGGCCCTTTTCTTTCTTGGCACCACGATGCTTCTTGATCTGCGGAAACCCATGGCTGCGGGACACCAGAATATTCGGAAAGCTTTTGTCATCGCGCAACAGCACGTTGTACTTCGGCTTGAGCTGCTTAATCAGGTTTTGCTCCAGCAGCAGCGCCTCGGTTTCCGTTTTCGTGGTCAAAAACATCATCGACGCGGTTTCCGAGATCATCCGGGCAATCCGTCCCGAATGCCCGCTGGGTCGCGCATAATTGGACACGCGCGCTCGCAGATTGCGCGCTTTTCCAACGTAAAGCACCCGCGCCTGCGCATCCAACATCCGATAGACTCCGGGCGAGCCATCAAGCGTTTTTAAATACGCTTGGATACACGCATGCCCGGTCGGGCCAGTGGGGTCGGTGTCGTTCTCAGATGCCATGACTTACCAGATATGATTCTTTCGCCCCGGCTGCAATCTTGAGCCCTGTTGCGCAAGCCAAAACAAATCCACCGAAACTGTGGATAAGTCTGGAGACAACTTTTTCAGACAGCGGAATTTCCGTTATTTTTCACTCAAAACCTCAATCTGACTAAAAAATAGGCATTTTTCCAAGCGTCTGAAATTAAAGGATATTTTTTTATGCCGCTTTCAAATTATTGAAAACATTAAGAAAAAATAAAGATTTCGTGACAGAACTGTGAACGGTGCAAAACTTGCGGCGCACATGCATTTTTTACTCCGTATCTCATAGGTCAAACGCTCTGCCGCAAGCCCGGCCAAATCACTCTGCGCCGAAGGTGTCCGGCGTCTGCCAGGCAAGGCTCTGCCCCCCGTCGACACAGATCAATTGTCCGGTCACCGCCTTCGCATCCAGCAGGTATCCCAGTGCCGCTGTGATGTCGTCTAGATTGGCCCCCCGCCCCAAAATCGTACTCGCGCGCTGCTCCGCAAAATCCTGCGGCGTCTGGCGGGCCCCCTGCAGGGTCGGCCCCGGCCCGATGGCATTCACCCGCAGATGGGGCGCCAGCGACTGCGCGCCGGTCTGTGTCAACGCCCAGAGCCCCATTTTGGCCAGCGTATAAGATGAGAACTCCGGCGTAAGCTTGCGCACACGCTGATCCAGCATATTGACCACCAGCCCGCTGGCCACCGGCTCTCCTGAGGCATCCGCCCGCGCTGAGAGCCCCTGCGAAGCCATTG
Source organism: Shimia marina (assembly GCF_001458175.1). Lineage (GTDB taxonomy): Bacteria > Pseudomonadota > Alphaproteobacteria > Rhodobacterales > Rhodobacteraceae > Shimia > Shimia marina. The sequence goes on along the minus strand of NZ_CYPW01000018.1, from coordinate 80,926 downwards.
CTTGCATCAGCACAAAAGGCGCCCGCAGATTGCTTTCGATATGACGGTCCCAACTGTTTCGGGTGGCGGTTTGCAGAGCGTCCGGCTCAAAAATTGATGCGTTGTTCACGAGACAGGTGATCGGCCCACCCAAGGCCTCTGCACTGCGCGGCAAAAGCGCTTGTGCGTCTGTTTCCTGCAAAAGATCCGCCTGCAACGGCACAGCCACCCGTCCAGCGGCTCTGATCGCGTCACATGTGGCCGCGGCCCCCGCATCGGAACTGGCGTAATGCACGGCAACATCAAAGCCGCGCTGCGCCAAGTAAATTGCCATTGCCTGTCCAAGCCGCTGTCCGGCGCCAGTTACCAATGCCCGCGCCATATCAGTCTCCAGTTGGATTAGGTCAGGGTGATCAAGATGTAAGTTACATACAATACGGTCAAAACCGCGCCCCAGATGCGTGTAATGTCGCGACGGAAGAAAACAAATGGCATCAGCATCAAAGACGCGGCCAGCATCACCCAGAAATCGAACTCGAAAAAGTCCGGATCCACACGGATCGGGTGGATGATCGCCGTAACACCAATGATCGCCAGAAGGTTAAACATGTTGGAGCCAATCACATTGCCCAGCGCCACATCCGCCTGACGGCGCAGCGCCGCCATCACCGTTGTGGCGAGTTCCGGCAAAGACGTGCCCAGCGCAATCAGTGTCAGGCCGATCACCGTGTCACTTACCCCATAGCGGCGGGCGATGATCTCGGCATTGTCCACCATCAGATCCGCGCCCAGCGGCAGCCCCACAAGGCCAAGCAGCAGGAACACAATGATGCGCCACCACGGCATATCGGGATCTGCGCCTTCAACCTCTTCCTCTTCCATGGCGGTCTCTGCCATCGCCGCATCAGCGGCGGCTTCCGCTTTCTTGTGACAGCGTGCCTGATAGACCGCACTGCCCAAAACGAAGGTCAGCGCGGTCAAAAGCACCAAGCCATTGCCAAGCCGGAAGAAGCCGTCAGCCGCCAACGCGATGAACAACACAGAGGCGGCCAGCATCAACATATAGTTGCGCTTGGAGTTGCAGTGACTGGTATGAATCGGCGCCAGCAACGCAGGCACCCCCAGCACCAAAAGGATATTGGCGATATTGGACCCAACAACATTACCAATGGCAATGCCCGGCGCATTCTTCAAAGCCGCCTGAATCGAGATCAGAAGCTCAGGCGCCGAGGTGCCAAAGGCCACGATGGTCAATGAGACAATCAGCGCCGGAATACCAATGCGCAGCGACAGGTTCACCGCCCCGCGCACCAGAGCGTCGCCCGCCAACAAAAGGATCACGAGCCCAAGTGATACCAGCAACCATTCCATGCGCTACCCCGTAGTCTTTTGGCAGGGACATGGCCCCTTACCTATTTGAAAGCGCCCGCATTTCGGACATTTTTTGGATTGCAATCGTTTCTGCCCTGGCAGGCGCAGCTTCAGCTTGCCGAACATGGCCAACACAGCCATCCCAACGAGGAAAAGAGAAACGATTTTTACCAGCATCTCACAAGCCAAACCGCGCATAGAGCGCACGTTCTTCAACACCAGCCAATGCGTCCTGCGCAAAGCTGGCACCAAACCGCTGCCACATGGAGCGTTTCACGCCATAGCGACGGAATTTGACCTTCTCGCCAAACCGGTCTTTCAGCACAGGCACAAGGTGACCGATCTCGTCGATCAGCCCCACCTCTTTGGCCTTGGCCCCAATCCAGATTTCTCCGCTGAACAGCTCAGGATCCTCTTGGAGCTTCCCGGCACGGCGGCTCTTCACATGTGTGATGAAAGTGTCGTGGATCTGGGTCAGCATCCGTTTAAGCCGGGCCACATCCTCCGGGTTCTCCGGTTTAAAAGGGTCCAGCATGGATTTGCTCTCCCCCGCCGTATAAACCCGCCGCTCCACCCCCTGCCGCGACAGGAGCACATTTGCGCCAAACCCTGCGGAAATCACACCAATAGAGCCCACAACAGAGCTCTCATCGGCGTAGATCTCATCCGCTGCTGTGGCCAGCCAATAGCCCCCAGAGGCGGCGACGTCTTCCACAAATGCAAGCACCGGAATGCCCTTCTCCGCGGCAAGACGCCGAATGCGGCTGCCAATCAGAGAGCTTTGCACCGGGCTGCCGCCAGGGGAATTGATCTGCAACGCCACCGCCGCAGGCTTGCCCTTGGCAAAAGCACGCTCAAGCACCGGCGCAAGGCTGGCATCATTGAGCTGGCCGCGATTGCCCGCAGCAATCATGCCCTGAAGGCGCACAACAGCGACCACGGGCGGTTTTTTGGCAAATGGGTTTAAGCGTTTCATGAGACCGGATGTAGAACGCGCTAGGGCCTTTCACAAGGCAAGCCCCCCATGAAAGCGGTTTTTGAGACCAAAAAATCACGCGCACCCTACACAGCCCCCATCAGCTGCGGATGCGCCAGCCGGTTTTAAAGATCCACCAGATCGCCCCAAGGCACAGCGCCGTAAAACCGCCAATCGCCAAGAGACTCAGGCCAATGGGCACATCTGCGGTGCCAAAGAACGACCAGCGGAATCCCGAAATCAGATAAACAACAGGGTTGAACAGCGTGATCTTCTGCCAGATTGGCGGCAACATGGAGATCGAATAAAAAGATCCGCCCAAAAACACCAAAGGTGTCACCACCAGCAACGGGATCAGTTGCAACTGTTCAAAGTTGCCTGCCCAGATGCCAATGATGAAGCCAAACAATGAAAAGCTCAGACAGGTCAGCACCAGAAACAGCACCATCGCACCGGGATGCGCGATCGGAACATCCACAAACAGCGACGCTGTTACGAGGATCACCACTCCAATGAACAGCGCTTTGGTGGCCGCCGCGCCCACATAGCCCAGCACAATCTCCAGAAAGCTGATGGGCGCACTCAAAAGTTCATAGATCGTACCAATGAACTTGGGAAAGTAGATCCCGAACGAGGCATTGGAGAGTGCCTGTGTCATCACCGAAAGCATGATCAGACCGGGCACAATGAACGCGCCGTAGCTCACGCCCTCCACCTGATCAATCCGACTGCCAATCGCGGCGCCAAACACCACAAAATAGAGCGAAGTCGAAATCACCGGAGAGATGAAACTCTGCGCAATTGTGCGGAAAAATCGTACCATTTCAGAAGCGTAAATCGCCCAAACCGCTGTCCAGTTCATGCCGTACCCTCCGAAACAAGGCCCACGAAAATCTCTTCAAGGCTGGATTGTTTGGTTTGCAGATCCTTCATGGTCAGCCCCACTTCGGCAACATCACGCAGCAGGCGAGTGATGCCCGTGCCTTCTCCCCGCGTGTCATAGGTATAGCGCAGTCCCTGCCCGCCCTGCACAAGCTCAAGATCATAGGCCGCAAGCCCTTCGGGCACTTCCGTGAGGGTCTCCTGCAACTCAACAATCAGCGTTTTTTGCCCCAGCCGCGCCATCAGCGCCGCCTTTTCCTCCACCAGAAGCAAAGCCCCGCCATTGATCACCCCCACACGATCGGCAATTGCCTCGGCTTCTTCGATGTAATGCGTGGTCAGAATGATGGTCACGCCCTGCGCCTTGAGCTGGGCGACCACATCCCACATGTCCTTGCGCAGTTCCACATCCACACCGGCGGTGGGTTCATCCAGAAACAGCACCTTGGGCTCATGGCTCAGGGCCTTTGCAATCAGCACCCGCCGCTTCATGCCACCTGACAGCTCCATCACGCGCGCATTGCGCTTGTCCCACAGAGACAGCTGCTTGAGGATCTCTTCAATCTTTGCCGGATTGCGCGGCTTGCCAAACAGCCCCCGCGAATAGGTGACCACGTCAATCACTTTGTTGAACGGCTCCAGATTGATCTCCTGCGGCACCAGCCCAATCATCGCGCGCGCCGCACGATAATCACCCACCACATCATGCCCCCCCACATGCACCGTACCCGCGCTCGGGTTGGTGATGCCGCATATGGTGGAAATCAACGTGGTCTTCCCCGCGCCATTGGGCCCCAGAAGCGCGAGTATCTCGCCTTCTTCAATGCCCAGATTCACACCCTTGAGCGCCTCAAACCCACCTTTGTAGGTTTTGCGCAAATTCTGAATATCAACGATCACCGCCGGCTCCCTCTTGCCGCCCACAATTGGAGCCGCGCAGCTTATCACCTGACAAGCCCGCGCCAATTGCACAAATTTTCAGAGGGACATGTGCATAAAAACACGATCTGACAAGATGCCGTGAGATTTATGACAACACCCTATTGAAGGCTCGGCTCTGTTCAGCCGCCCGTCAAACGCTTCAGCAGGCCCTTTTTGCCGCCGCCATCCTCAGTCTCGCCCACCGCCTCTGTCGCCGTGTCCTCTGCAGGACCTTCGACCGCGGATTGGAAATTGCTGAAAAACTGATCCGCCATTTTCTTGGCGAACCCGTCAATCAAGCGGCTGCCCAATTGCGCGAGCTTGCCGCCCACTTTGGCTTCAACATCATAGCTCAGCAACGTGCCTCCGGCGCTTTCTGCAAACGTGACATTGGCACCGCCCTTGGCAAAGCCTGCGGCCCCACCTTTGCCCTCTCCGGTCAAAGTCAGGCTCTGACCCACCACCAAATTGGACAGCACCACCTGCCCTTTGAAGGTCGCCTTCACAGGTCCCACCTTCTGAACCACGGTGGCTTCAAATCCATCTTCTGCATTACCCGTCACCTCTTTTGCACCGGGCACACACTCAAGAAGAGTCTCAGCACTCAGCAAAGCAGCCCAGACCTCTGACACAGGGGCGGCAATTTCTCTTTGATCACTCATCTGCATATCTGGGTCCTCCGGCTGATGCTGCGCCAACCTATGAGGCGCAGAGCGCGCCCGCAAGCGCACCAAGGTCGTAAATGCCCTGCATCTTACATCCAGTGAAACGTCGGTAAAACGTGGCTATTTTATAATATTCCGCATTGCGGAATATCATTCCACATATTGACAGACAGCTCCGAATCCCGTCAGTTAGATGATAAGTGAAATAATTTTTCGCACTGCGGAATATACATATTTACACAGATGAGGTTGGGAGGCCGCGACAATGATTTCTCGAATTTTGAAGCTGGAAGATGGTGTGGGCTGTGAGTTTGGCCTCTCAAAGTGGGTGCAAATTGAGCCGTCCATGATCACCGCTTTTGCGCAGGCAACAGGTGAGCAGCCAGAAAGCTCAGCACCCGATGTGGCGCCCAGCTTCCTCACACTTTCTTTGCTGTCCCAAATGATCGCTGATGCCGTGCCGCGCACAGAGGCCGAAAGCACTGGCATCAATTATGGCTTTGACCGTGTACGCTTTGTCACCCCAGTCATAGCCGGCGCGGAAATTCGCGGGCGCTTCACCCTTGCCAAATACGCAGAGCCACAGCCCGGCGTGATCGAAACACAATGGAATGTGACGGTCGAAATCAAAGACGAAGAAAAACCCGCGCTGGTCGCACAATGGAAGAACCTGCGCTTTGAAAAGGACACTGCCACACTGGCACAGGCCAGTTGATCAAGGCGGCCACGCCCCCCTTAAACTGGAACGTGGTCTGACCAAGGCACACACCCTGCTCATCACATGAGGCCCATTCATGCGCGACGCTCTCATTGTTTCCACCGCCCGCACGCCCATTGGCAAAGCCTATCGCGGCGCATTTAACAACACACAGGCGCAGGAACTGATTGGCCACGCTGTGTCTCATGCCGTGTCCCGCGCCGGACTTGAGGGGGCCGAAATACAGGATTGCGTGATCGGTGCAGGACTGCAACAGGGGTCAAGCAGCGGCAACATCGGGCGTCAGGCCGTAATCCGCGCCGGCCTTCCCGTTTCGGTCGCTGGCATGTCCCTGGATCGCAAATGTGCCTCTGGCATGATGGCGATTGCGACGGCCGCCAAACAGGTGATCCACGACGGTATGGATGTTGCGGTTGGCGGTGGCGTTGAATCCATCTCGCTGGTGCAAAACGACAAAATGCGCCTCGACCGTGCCCGCGACCCCTGGATCAATGCCCAAAAACCCGCCCTCTACATGTCCATGCTCGAAACTGCCGAGATCGTGGCGGCCCGATACGGCGTGAGCCGCGAGGATCAGGATGCCTACGCGCTTCAGTCTCAGCAGCGCACCGCAGCCGCGCAGGCAGCTGGCAAATTTGACGATGAGATCGTGCCCATGCCCTCCTCCATGGGGGTGATGGACAAAGAGACCAAAGAGATCTCTTTTCGAGATGTGACGCTGGACAAAGACGAGGGCAACCGCCCCTCAACCACGCTTGAAAACCTGCAAAGCCTCTCTCCCGTGTTCAAAGATGGGCAGACCATCAAAGAAGGTAAGTTCATCACCGCAGGCAATGCCTCACAACTGTCAGACGGGGCCTCTGCCTCGGTGATCATGGAAGCCAAAACAGCCGAAAAGCGGGGGCTGACGCCGCTGGGCCGGTATGTGGGCGTGATGGCTGCAGGTCTGGAGCCGGACGAAATGGGCATTGGCCCCATTCACGCAGTTCCCAAACTGCTGGCCGCTCATGGGTTGAAGATGGACGACATCGGCCTTTGGGAGCTCAATGAAGCCTTCGCCTGCCAGGTTCTGCACTCCGCCCGCGTACTTGGCATCCCCAACGACATCCTTAACGTCAATGGTGGGGCCATCTCCATCGGTCACCCCTATGGCATGTCTGGCGCCCGGATGGTGGGGCATGCGCTGATCGAAGGCAAACGTCGGGGTGTCAAATATGTTGTCTGCACCATGTGCGTAGGCGGCGGCATGGGGGCTGCGGGTCTGTTTGAGGTTCTGTAACTCAACGTTCTCACAGGCGTAATTAGAACCACAGCGCCCATCAAAGCGCTGTGGTCTTTTTCATAGTTTTCTGAACGTCAGCCGCCGATGGTGCGCGCTACGATTTTCGCCACGGTGCCGTCATCCATCATGGATTGCAGCGCAGCGTTGAAAGCTTCAATGAACTTCTGAGACTCGTCATCCTGCCAATCTGCACGGAAACCAATATGCGCGGTCTCCGCAGAGGCATCCAGCACGCGTACAACATTGGAGAAGTTGTTTTCGTTGATCACAATCTCCGCTGCCAGTTGCTCCTGAACGTAGCAGTCGATACGCCCTTTCTCGAGCTTCATCAGGTTCTGCTTAGTGGTCTGCGCCTCCTGCAGGGTCACCAAACCACCTGCCACCATGTCAAAGAAGGCTTTGCCCGGCGTCCCAAAACCCGCGTTATTGCCAAAAATCAGCCCTTTGAAATCCTCTGGATAGGACCAGTCCGACTGCGCCACACCGTCACGGCAATAGACGGACACTTTTTCCGTCACCGGAGAGGTTGAATAGGTCCCGATCCAGGGGCGTGCATCTGGACGATAATAGGTGCCAATCAACCCATGCGCCTGTCCGCTTTCCACAAGGTTGACCGCGCGCGACCATGGCACCGCCTCCACAACCACCTCAAAATCACCTTCAATGCGGGTCATGGCTTCGGCGATAAAATCTGCCCAGATTCCGGTGGCTGTGCCGTTTTCGAGCCCCATGTAAGGCGCATAGGCTTCATCCTGAACCAATTTGATAGGCGCAGCCGACAAAGTAGTGGCCGCTGTGGCACAGGCCAGAGCTGCTGCGCTGAAAAGACGAGTGAACATTGCAAGTTTCCCCATGAATTTGCGTGATTGACGAACTCGCTGAAACGTTCGGTCACACAGCTTAATTTTGTGTAACCGGGCGCATCGGACAAAAAGGGGAGTTTCGGAAAATTATCCACACCCACCCTAACACACTGATAACGCAGTCAATAAGCCTCGATCCGCAGAAAGCCCTCCCACCGACCAAGCACACTCCTTGCGAGCATCTCGCAAAACTCAAACACCTCTGGATTTCACCCCCTGATTCACGCCTGTTCACAGCACGGTGACCCCACCTGCCCAGACCGCGCCCCGCGTTTATGTTTGTCCCAACCAAAAGGAGAAACGACATGCTGACTCGCCGCGCCGCTCTTGGCCTCTTTGCTGCAACCCCGCTGGCTCTTGCTCTGGCACCCAAAGCCGCTCTGGCCGCAGAGCCACAGGTGTTCCAGAACCCGACCGCCATCAACGCAATCGATCCGGTGGCCTATTTCACCAAGAAAAAACCCGTCAAAGGCAAAGAAAAACACCGCGTGGATTGGAACGGCGCGACATGGCATTTCTCTTCCGCCAAGAATGCTTCGAAATTTGAAGCCAATCCAGAGGCCTACGCTCCGGTCTTTGGCGGCTACTGCGCCTTCGCTGCCTCCAAAGGCTATCTCGCCCCAACCGTGCCCGAAGCCTGGACCATCCATGAGGGCAAACTTTACCTGAACGCCAATCTACGCGCGATGGAGCTCTGGCGGCAGGACATCCCCGGCAACATCAAAGCTGGGCTGGCAAACTGGCCAGGCATTCTGGGATAAACCCGACCCAAACAAGACAGACAGGCGCATCCGTATATGGGAGGCGCCTGTCTGGCGTTCTGAGCTATCGCATCACTTTATGTCAGGCGACATAGGTCTTCATCACCTGCGAAAGATGATAATCCGTGTCCCCCAGCTGCGCGTCCAGCATAATCAGCCGCTTGGCATAGTGGCTCACCGCATATTCCCATGTCATGGCGATGCCGCCATGCATCTGAATGCTCTCTTCCCCGATCAGTCGTGCCGCACGACCTATCATGTTCTTGGCCATTGAGGCATATTTGCTGGCCTCCACGCCGCCAAGTTCTGCAGCCGCCTTGATGGTGATCGACCGCGCCTGCTCTATCTCGGTCAGCATATCCACCGCCCGATGCTGCAGCACCTGAAACTTGCCAATCGGAATGCCAAACTGCTTGCGCTGTTTAAGGTAATCTACGGTCATCGTATGGGTGACATCCATCACTCCAACCGCTTCGGCACAAAGCGCCAGAATACCCGCGTTGATGGCGTCCTGCAGGGCCTCTTGCGCATCCGCAATCAGCAAGCTCGCCGGCGTGTTATCCAGCAACACCTCCGCCGCGCCGCCACCATCCATCATACCATAGCCCGTGATATTGGCCTGCGCCGCCTGCACCGCGTAAACACCAAGCCTGTCGTCCTGTTTGGCGGCCACAAGGATCACATCCGCAACCTGCCCGCCATAGACCGTCGACTTGCGCCCAGACAGCGTGATCGCATCCCCTGCCCCGGTGGCAACCGTGGCAACCTGATCAAGCTCATAAGCCGCATCAATCTCGCTGATACCCACGGCGTATTTACAGGCCCCGGTCAGAAGCGGCTCCTGATCTGCCCCCGCCGCCGCGAGCAACCGTGACGCCATCAGCGCTCCCAAAACAGGCTCCGGACAGAGCCTGCGTCCCAGCGCTTCAAACACAACCGCAATATCAAATCCGCTGCCGCCCATGCCGCCTGCCTGCTCCGGTGCCAGAGCATAAAGCGCGCCAAGTTCAACCATCTGATCCCACAAGGCCGCGTCATGAAACGGCGCCTCGTAGGCCACATTGACCCGATACTCGACCGGATATTGCTCTGTCAAAAACCGGTTTAGCGTATCCGCCAGCATCTGGCGATCGTCCGTCAGATTAAAATCCATCTCTCAGAGCTCCAGCATGGTTTTGGTGACAATATTGCGCTGAATCTCATTGGACCCGCCAAAGATCGAAGTCTTGCGATTGTTGAAATAACGCGCGGCGTTGTGTGCCGTATCTTCTGGGCCAAACATCAGATTGCCTTCGCTCACATGTCCGGGGAACGGCGCAGCCACCGGGCCCAGCGCGCGGCGCGCCAGATCTTTGAGCTCTTGATGGATCACCGTGCCTTTGATCTTGAGCAACGAGGTTTCTGGCCCCGGTGCGCCCTGCTCCTGCGCCTTAAACAACATCCGCAGGTTGGTGATTTTCATGGCTTCCAGATCAATTTCCGCCTGTGCAATCCGCGCTGCAAAAAGCGGATCCTCAATCAACGGCCTGCCACCGCGCCGTGTTTTGCGCGCAAGTGCTTTCACCTCCTCCAGCGCCTGAATGGAGAACCCCACCCCCGCGATCCCGGTGCGCTCATGGGTCAGCAGATATTTGGCGATGGTCCAGCCCTTGTTCTCTTCGCCAACCAGATTGCCAATCGGCACCCGCACATCGGTAAAGAAGACCTCATTAACCTCATGACCGCCCTCAATCAGCCGGATCGGACGCACCTCCACGCCCGGCGTCGCCATATCCACCAGAATGAAACTGATGCCCTCCTGTTTCTTGGCATCAGGATCTGTCCGGCACAGGCAAAAGATCCAATCCGCATGCTGCCCCAGCGTGGTCCATGTCTTCTGCCCATTGATCACCCAATGGTCGCCATCACGGTCCGCTCGGGTTTTCAGCGAGGCCAGATCAGACCCGGCCCCCGGTTCCGAATAGCCTTGGCACCACCAGTCGGTGCCATCCAGAATACGCGGCAGATAGTGATCCTGCTGCGCTTTGGAGCCAAACTTCTGCAACACAGGCCCCAGCATATTCAGACCAAAGGGCACGATGCGCGGCGCATAGGCCCGACAACATTCTTCCTCAAAAATGTGCTTTTGCACCGGGCTCCACCCCGGTCCGCCAAACTCTTTGGGCCAGATCGTCGCCAACCAGCCGCGTGCGTTCAAAATGGCGTGCCACTCTTCCGTCATCGCCTTGGTCAGCTCGGCCCCCGACCGCACCGCGTTAGAAATTTCTTTCGGGAGCTTCTCGGAAAGAAAGGCACGCACCTCGTCCCGAAAGGCCAGATCGTCCTTGGAATAACTCAGGTCCATGGGCTCATTTCCCCTTGTTCAAATCTGCAAATGTGGTGCCGTCCGCGGCCATTTTGCGCAACAGATCCGGCACCTGCCAGTAATGCGCATCCTCTTCTGCATAGGCCTCAATCCGCCGCACCAGCTCCGCTGCGCCAATGGTATCGGCGTAATGCAGTGGCCCGCCCCGGAACCGTGGAAAGCCGTAGCCCATCAAAAAGACCACATCGACATCCACAGGCCGCAGCGCAATGCCATCCTCAACCACCCGCGCAGCCTCAGAGATCATCGCGGTCATATAGCGCTCCACAATTTCCGCCACGCTGAAGTCTCGCGGTGTGATCCCCGCCTTGGCGCGCGCCTCTGCGATGATTGCGTTCAGATCCGGGTTCTCCAGCGTCTCGCGCCCGTCATAGACAAAATAGCCCTTGCCACTCTTGCGCCCGTTCCAGCCATTTTCGCTGAGCTGGTCGGCAATCGCACCGCTATATCGTTCTTCTGGCGGCCGGGTCGCCGCCAGCCGCTTGCGCGTCATATAGCCAATATCAAGTCCGGCCAGATCCCCCACCCGGTGCGGCCCCATGGCAAAGCCAAAACCTTCCAACGCCCGGTCAACCTGATCCGGATGCGCCCCATCCAGCACCAGATAACTCGCCGCTTTCAGATAATACCCCAGTATGCGGTTGCCGATGAACCCGTCACAAACGCCGGCCCGCACGGCAACCTTGCGCAGTTTCTTGGCCAGCGCAAAACCCGTTGCCACGACCTGAGGCGCGGTGTTCTCGCCCGCCACCACCTCAAGCAACTTCATGATATGCGCCGGCGAGAAGAAGTGCAGGCCCAACACATCCTGAGGCCGTCCTGTCATCGCCGCAATCTCATTGATGTCCAGATAAGAGGTATTGGAGGCCAGCACCGCACCCTCTTTGCAGATGCCATCAAGCTTTCCGAAGATCTCCTTCTTGATCTCCATGTTTTCAAACACAGCCTCGACCACCAGATCCACCTCAGACAGGCTCTGCATCTCGGTAGACGCTGTCAGCCTCGCAAGCGCCGCGTCGCGCGCCGCTGCTCCCATCTTGCCACGTTTGACAGCCCCCTCCAGATTGGATGTGATTGTCGCCACCCCGCGCGCCAAGGCCTCCTGTGTCACCTCAATCAGCGTCACAGGCAGCCCGGCCATCAGCGCTGCTGTTGAAATGCCTGACCCCATGGTGCCACCGCCAATCACACCAAGGCTGCCAATGTCGCGGGCCTGCGCCGTTTTTTCCGGGATATTGGCCACCGCACGCTCCCCAAAAAACGCATAGATCAGCGCTTTGGACTGGGGTGAAGCCAGACACTCCATAAAAGCTGCGCGCTCAAAGGCCAGCCCTTCTTGCAAATCCCCGGTTGAGGCCGCCACACACTCCACGCATTTCTGCGGTGAGATCAACTGCGGGTGTTTTTGCTGCACATGGGCCAGGGTCGTCGCAATCGCCGCATCATCGGGGGCCGTTTGCAATGTCCCGGTGCGCCGGGTCGCAAGTGTTCCAGCCACAACCTCCCGTGCGGCTGCCAGTGCGACGTCACGCGGCGTGCCCTCCATGATGCGGTCAATCACCCCCATCTCAAGCGCCTCTTGCGCCGCCACATGCCGCCCGGACAGGATCAAGTCCAGAGCATTGGGAATGCCAGCCAGACGCGGCGCACGCTGCGTGCCCCCGGCCCCCGGCAGAATGCCAAGCAGCACTTCGGGCAGACCCACTTTCGCCGAGGGCAACGCCACCCGCGCATGACAGCCCATCGCGGTTTCCAGCCCACCGCCCAGCGCAGTGCCATGGATCACTGCCACGATCGGCGTGTCAAAATTCTCCAGCGTATCGCAAACCCCAGGCAAACCCGGCTCCTGCAAAGGCTTGCCAAATTCCGTGATATCCGCCCCTGCGATGAAGGTCCGACCTGCGCAATAAAGCCCAACGGCACCTATAGATCCGGCTGCCGAGATCTCTTCCAGCGCCGCAACAATGCCCTGCCGCACAGCCAGACCACTGGCGTTGACCGGTGGATTGTCGATGCAGATCAACGCTACTTCTTCGACAATTTCCACACGCACTTTCTTGTCGCTCATCCTGACCTCCCTCGCAACATCCTCACCAATGACCCTAGGAGGCAAAGCGCTTTGCAAAAAACTGTTTCACAAGGATCCGCAGAAAAGCGACGCTACGACACTTTTGGCAAATTTCGCATGACGAAACAAAGGCGGCGGTTACGCTGTCCTACGCGCTGCCAACCCATCCGCCGCCCTGCGCAGGGTCTGGATCGGGCCAGGCTCTGGCGCGGGGAAACTCTTGTGGAAAACGCGCATATGGCGCATAGAAATTCCACCATGCGGAAATAGGCACCAACCCAATGAGAAAACGCGCGCCCCAGTCTGGCGAAACACCCGCCCCTGAAACCGATCGGCAATTTGTCACCGCTCTGTCACGCGGGCTGGATGTCTTGCGCTGCTTCCGGCCACGCGACCGTGCAGGCCTCTCCAATCGCGACATCGCCGCGCGCACAGGCCTGCCCAACTCCACCATTTCACGCCTGACCTACACGCTGCTGCAAACCGGCTATCTGCTCTATGATGATCAGACCGGCCGCTACCGCATCGGCGTGCCCGCCCTCAGTCTTGGTTTTGCCTGCCTCGGCAGTATGCCAATCCGCGATGCCGCCAAAGAACATATGCAACGACTGGCCGACTATGCAGGTGATGGTGTTCAAGTGGCTCTGGGCGCGCGCGACGATCACACCGTGACCTATCTCGCCTGCGCCCGTGCCGAAACCGGCATGATGTCTTTGCAACTCGGCGTGGGCTCGCGGATTTCTCTGGCCCGCTCCGCCATGGGCCGCGCCTATATCGCGGGCTGCAAAGCTGAGGAGCGCGCCGAAATACTGGAGGCGCTGGCGCTGCATCACGGGCCAGAACGCTGGCCTGCCATTCTTGAGGGCATCAATGCCGCCGCGGAGGACATCGCGCAAAAAGGCTTCTATGTGAACTACGGCCACTGGCATCCCGGCGTGCACTCCGTCGCCGTGCCGTTTCCCACATCCAGCGATGCCAATCCAGATATGGCGCTCAACCTCGGTGGCCCCGCCCATTCTCTGACCAGAGAGCGGATGGAAAACGATCTTGGCCCGCGCCTGCTGGAGATGGCCAATGCCCTGCGGTTGCACACAACCCAAATCTAAAACCGCTTGACGTTACTGTCCGCGCAGATCACCTTCGCCGCCGCACTACTTTGGGGAAAGACATTATGGTCACCATCACATCTGAAGACGTCAAAACCTATCAGGAAGACGGCGTTGTTCTGATCCGCGGCCTATTCGCAGATCACGTCGAAAAACTGCGCGCCGGAGTGGCCCGCAATATGGAAGCGCCCGGCCCTTTTGCCTCCAACAACGAAAAATCTGGCGAAACCGGTCGCTTTTTTGATGACTATTGCAATTGGCAACGCATCCCCGAATTTCAGGAAGTGATCGAAACCTCTGACGCCGCTGAAGTGGCTGCCGCGCTGATGAAATCTGATACCGTGCAGATGTTCCACGATCATGTGCTTGTCAAAGAGCCCGGCACCTCGATGGCCACGCCGTGGCACACGGATGGCCCCTACTATTTTGTCGAAGGTCAGCAAACCATCAGCTTCTGGTCACCGCTCGATCCCGTCAAAGACGCCACATTGCGCATGGTGGCAGGCAGCCACAAATGGGAAAAGCCCGTATTGCCAACCCGTTGGGTATCTGAAGAAAGCTTCTTCCCCAATGAGGAGGACTACATGCCAATCCCGGATCCGGATGCCGAAGGCATGCGCGTTCTGGAATGGGAAATGGAACCGGGGGACGCCGTGGCGTTCAACTACAACATCCTGCATGGCGCACGCGGCAATACAGCCACCTCGCGCCGCCGCGCCTTTTCCCTGCGGCTGCTGGGCGATGACGCCCGCTATGTGGAGCGCCCCGGCCGCACCTCGCCGCCCTTCCCCGGTCATGACATGACCGCCGGTCAGAAGCTGCGTGAGGACTGGTTCCCGATGCTCTGGCCCCATCCTGCCGCCTGATCCCAACAATTGTTGCGGCTTTCGCAATAGAATATCAGCACGTCTCTGCAACCTTGGCGGAAATTTCGATCAGGAGACAGAGACGTGCTATTTTCCGCACTGGGCCTTGTGGCCTTCACAGCCAATGCCGGCCCATCCACGCCCCAACCCCAGACCGATTTCTGGGAATACGGATCTTGGCGCGTTGTGGCTGAAACCATTGATACCGGCGAAGACCTGCGCCGCACCTGTACCGCCCTGACCGGCGGCGATGGCACCCCCACACTGAGCGTTGAAATTTCCAACGGCGACGGCGGCCCGCCCCACACCTTCCCCAGTGTTGAAGTCAGAGAAAGCGCCATCCGGGGGTATCCAACCCGCATGCAGGACGGCCAGCCGCTCTACATCCGTTTTGATGACGAAGACAGCATGGACGCCACTGTGCACGGGTATCTGGACGAAGACGGCTTTGCGCAGGCCTATTTTCGCTTTGATCACCCAGACAGCCAATGGGTGTTGCTGGCCATGCGCAGAAACCACCAGCTCGATGCCGTGGTCGCCCATCAGCCCTATGCCACTTTCTTTTTGGATGGGTTCACCGCCGCCTATGTCAAAGCGATGGAGCAATGCGGTTTCTCAGGCGCAGGCGTGGTGGACTGACACAAGGGCCCGCATTTTTTCGTAGCCAGACAGGATATTTTAACATGAGATTTTCAACTGCGGCCGCTCTGGCCCTGATCGCAGCACCGGCCTATGCCAATGGCCATTGGACTTTCGGTGCTTGGCAAGTCTACACCGAAACCGTCAGCGCCGGAAATTACCTGCATCTCAGCTGCACCGCTTACTCCGGCGGCAATGGAGATCCCCTGGTGCGGATTTCCATCACCAGCTCAGAGGTGGGCCCGCCCGCCAATTACCCAACGGTCTATGTGCAGGAAAGCGCTCCGCGCGGCTATGCCACCAATATGCAACAGGGCCACACCGTCGCTTTGGTGATTGATGACCGTCGCGATTTTTATGCCCATGCTTACAACTACTACGACAATGACGGCATTCTGCAGGCCTACGCCGGTATCAGCGACCCCGACAGCCTCGCCACGATGCGTGCCATGCGCACCGGACAGATGATGTCCGTCTATCTTGATGGCGTGCCCTACACCCATGTCAATCTCAGCGGCTTCACCGCCGCCTATGTGAAAGCCATGGATGCCTGTGGGCATTCAGGAAGTGGCGTTGTGAACTAGAATACATCGTCACCGGCTGCCGCCACCTGACGCTGCGCACTTCAATCCACCGGCGGCACACCGCGTTTCTCCAACAGCCGCACGTCAACATCTTCTCGGCGGCTGCCAAACCGCATCTCATCGTAATAAACCACATGGGTTGGCAGCCGAACGCCCCAATCATACTCAAATGGCGTCGGAGAGGGGCTGCGCGACTTCCCTCCCTCATGCGTTTGCGCATAGGCTGTCACCTCTGGCGGGATGCGTCCCTTCTGGGCGAGATACCGGCTGACAAAACTGTTATAGATGCCGTATTTCAACCCAAGCTTCGGCGTCTTGCGCGCAAACTCCGCCGGCATGAAGGGCGACTTCAACTGACACAGCAGCTTGTCGTCCTTAAAAAGCTGAAAATAGACCGGCTGCCCACTGTGCCCGTAGTGGGCAAAAACGACCAGATCATTCCAACGCCCTTTCCACGATCCCAATGCACCAAGAGAGCATGTACGCCCATCCGCAAATTTGATGTAGGGGCGATCGTTGAAGGTCAACCACCACATGGGAGTCGACCAACCCTCCGCTTTGACCTGCCCCAATGTGGTATTGGCTTTCCCAAGACTGACAAAATCTGAGGGGATAAATACTGAATATCCATACCAAACCCCTTTCCCGGGCTTGGACATGCTGTTTTTCGGCCGCTCTTTCATCTCAACACGCTGGCGGTCGGTGGTGCAGTCATTCCAGCCACTTGTTTTGCCGCAATCCCCGTGCCGGATTTCAAATCTCTGGGCCTTAGCACCTCGACGCGTAGGTTGGGCCACATGCCCAAAGCGATATTTGCCCCGAAAGGACAAATCTTCGAGCTTCACTTTCTTCTCAATGGAATTGCGCAAAGGCTTTTCTTTGGCAGAAACACCGCCTGCCAAAATCAGTACGCCGCAAAGCACAGCAGAAAAAATGCGTCTCATAAAATCACCTCTGTCTAATCCGACACAGGCTAGCTTGGTATGTTTCAAAAACAAGACACTCAAACACAAAACGGCCCCGCCAAATCTGGCGAGGCCGTTTCCCATCTCACATAGGCGGCTTAGCCGTTCGCCAGCTGGTCTTTCACCATCGGGCCAACTTTGCCAAAATCCATCTGGCCGGTGTATTTGGCTTTTAACGCGCCCATCACCTTGCCCATGTCACGGATGGAATCAGCGCCCACTTCCGTCACAGCCGCTTTCACGGCTTCGACAATTTCATCGTCGCTCAACTGCTTGGGCAGGAACTCTTCGATGACGGTGATCTCGCTCAATTCGCGCTCCGCCAGGTCCAGCCGCCCCCCCTCTTCATAGGTGCGCGCGCTTTCCTGTCGCTGTTTTACCATCTTGGCCAAAATGGCAAGGATGTCATCGTCCTCTACACCGCTTGTTTCTTCCCCCGCGCCGCGCGCCGCAATGTCACGATCTTTGATCGCTGCCATAATCAGACGCAAAGTCGAGAGCCGATCAGCGGCCCGGTCACGCATTGCTTGTTTCAATGCGCTGTTGATGTCTTCTCTAAGTGCCATTCACTTCGCCAATTGCTGTCAAACACAAGCACCGGACAATATATAATCCAACCGCGACTCGCAACAGCGACGTTTTTTGAACTGGGCCTTTAAAACAAGGGTCCACCCAAGGTGCAGAACCGCTTGACGCCCGCTCTGTGCCGACATATGCATCGGCCAATTTGCCAGCCGGAGACTCGCCCATGACCGCATCGACCCCCGATCACCCGACCGCCTGCCTCGCCCTTGCCGACGGCACCCTGTTCTATGGACGTGGCTTTGGTGCCACCGGCGAGACCGTCGCGGAGCTCTGTTTCAACACCGCCATGACCGGCTATCAGGAAATCATGACGGATCCCTCTTATGCCGGTCAGGTTGTCACCTTCACCTTCCCCCACATCGGCAACACCGGCGTGACGCCGGAAGATGACGAAACTGCTGATCCGGTGGCAGAAGGCATGGTGGTGAAATGGGATCCAACCACCCCATCCAACTGGCGCTCTGTGAACACCCTGTCAGACTGGCTCGCCTCGCGCGGTCGTATCGCCATTGGCGGCATCGACACGCGTCGCCTCACCCGCGCCATCCGTCAGCAGGGCGCGCCGCATGTGGCGCTGGCCCATAACCCCGATGGCGTGTTTGACACCGAAGCACTGGTGGCCAAGGCACGAGCTTTCTCTGGCCTCGAAGGTCTGGATCTGGCCAAAGAAGTGACCTGCGCGCAAAGCTACCGCTGGGATGAGATGCGCTGGGCATGGCCTGATGGCTACCCGACTCAGACGGCCCCCAAGCACAAAGTGGTTGCCGTGGATTTTGGCGCAAAACGCAACATCCTGCGCTGCCTCGCCTCTGTCGGCTGCGACGTCACCGTGCTGCCTGCCACCGCAACCGCCGAAGAGGTATTGGCACACAATCCGGATGGCGTTTTCCTCTCCAACGGTCCCGGCGATCCCGCCGCAACCGGGGAATATGCTGTGCCAATGATCAAGGACGTGCTCAAAGCAGACCTGCCCGTCTTTGGCATCTGCCTTGGTCACCAGATGCTGGCCTTGGCTCTGGGCGCAAAAACCGTGAAAATGAACCACGGCCACCATGGTGCCAACCACCCGGTCAAAGATCATGACACCGGCAAGGTGGAAATCACCTCCATGAACCACGGCTTTGCCGTCGACGCACAGACGCTGCCAGAGGGTGTGGTGGAAAGCCATGTGTCACTCTTTGACGGGTCCAACTGCGGCATCCGTCTGGCCGACAAGCCGGTCTTTTCGGTACAACACCACCCAGAAGCCTCCCCCGGCCCACAAGACAGCTTCTATCTCTTTGAGAATTTTGCCGCCGCAATGGCCGCCCGCGCCTAATAAAAACGCGTTATCTTCCCGACTTCACACCGGTGAGGTCGGGAAACCCTGAGGGTTAGCGCCACCTGAATTCATGGTTAACAATCCGTTAACCACTCGCTCACAGCTTTGACCTCAGAGTCATTAGGCAGGTGAGCTCCATGCGTAAAACGCAGCCCCAACGAGAAGCACTTCCAAGACTGCCCCCCGCCCGTGGCCACCTGCCGCTGGCGCGTATTTTGATTGAGCAGGATCTTCTGGCACCTTGGCAACTCTTCTACGCAATGCATTGCCAATCCCTTTGGGACAGCTCGCTACCGGAAATCCTGATCGCACAGCGCTGGATCCGACCGGAAACCCTGCGCGCCGTGCTGGCCCACCGCTACGGCTTGCGTCAGATTGATCTGTCACGCACCCCCCCGGCCCCCGCCGTCGCCAATCTCTTGCCGCCAAAGTTCTGCCTCCAGCACAACATCCTCCCTTGGGCGAAGCTTGGGACAACGCCAATCCTCGCCACCGGACGCCCCCACACGACCGAAAGGCTGCAACAGCACTTGCCTCCCTTTCTGAAGAACGCGCTCTTTGCCTCCGCCGCGCCTCAGGACATCGAAACCCACATTCTCCTGCATCAACGGCGCAGATTAACCCATGAAGCAGAAACCTCGGTGGCCGATGAGCAAAGCTGCCGTGGCTTTGCCCCAGAGAGCAGACATCGGACACCCTCCCTCTTGCTGGCACTGTTCTTCATATTGGGCTTATGTCTGGTGTTGCCCAAACTCTTGCTGATCAGCCTCACAATTTTGGGGCTGCTGACCTTGGGCGGCGCCATCTCACTGCGTGTGATGGCGCTTGCACATTTCCTGCGCCCCCTCTCTGCGGGGCCACCGATCTTGCCAGCTTTCCCTCCCAGGCCAGACGACACAATGCCAACGCCGCCCATCCTGTCAGGCGCAGAGCGTGGCAGCGTGGAAAAGCTCCCTAAAATTTCGGTCTTGGTGCCCCTTTTTCACGAAACAGAAATCGCAACGGCGCTCATAAGGCGCCTGACGCAGCTCACCTATCCGCGCGCGCTTCTGGATGTGATCTTGGTGCTTGAGGAAAAAGACAGGCTGACCCGCGCCACCATTGCCCGCACGCGCCTGCCCAGCTGGATGCGCGTTGTCCAAGTTCCAGCTGGATCAGGCATCACCACCAAACCCCGGGCACTCAACTATGCGCTGCCATTTTGCAAGGGGCGCATCATCGGCATCTGGGATGCCGAAGACGCCCCTGCCCCCGATCAACTGGAACAGGTCGCCGCCGCCTTTGCCCATGCCCCGCCAGAGGTCGCCTGTGTGCAGGGCGTGCTGGACTTTTACAATCCCTACACCAATTGGATGTCCCGCTGTTTCACGCTGGAATATGCCGCGTGGTTTCGCCTCATTCTGCCTGCGCTTTGCAAGATGGGCTTTGCCATTCCTCTGGGCGGCACCACAGTGTTCTTGCGACGCGACGTGCTGGAAGCTGTTGGCGGCTGGGACAGCCACAATGTCACCGAAGATGCGGACCTGGGCATACGGCTGGCGCGCCACGGCTATCGCGCCATCATGCTCGCCTCCACCACCCATGAAGAAGCCAATTGCCGCCCGATCGCATGGATCCGGCAACGCTCACGCTGGCTCAAGGGCTACATGGCCACCTACCTCGTCCACATGCGGGCGCCCCACAAGCTGCTCGCTGAACTGGGCCTGCGCCAATTTCTGGGATTTCAGATTCTCTTTCTCTGCACCATCAGCCAATTTCTGATCGCGCCGCTGTTCTGGAGTTTCTGGCTGGCCCTCTTTGGCGCGCCCCATCTTCTGGCAGAAACCTTACCCGCCAGCGCGCTCAGCGGCATCGCCGCCCTGCTGCTCTTGGCCGGACTGATCAATGGATTGGTCTGGATCTGCGCCGCAAATCGCTGCCAAAGGCCCCGCCTGTGGGTCTGGAGCCTGACCATGGCCC
>NZ_CYPW01000018.1:0-59906 GCF_001458175.1 Shimia marina | reverse complement strand
CCCAAGAAACGGCCCCGCCTGTCGCGCAACCGCGCTGATCAGCCTTCGTTTTCCTGCTTCAACCGGGTCACAAAGGCCGTGGAAATATGCTTGCGCAGCGCCTCATCGGCCCCGTCTTCATTCCGCGCGGTGATCGCATCTACAATGGCCTGATGCTCCACCAATGTGTCCTCACCACGTCCCTCCACCGCAATGGAGGTGGTTGCCATAAGCGCCATGGAGCGGTGCACAAGATCCAACTGCTGCACCAGATAGCGATTGTGGCTCGCCAGATGAATCTGCTTGTGAAACCGCCGGTTGGAACGCGCCAGCGCAGAAGGATCGTCCACCAGATCCGCATCCGCAAGCACCATATCCTGCAACACCCGCACCTCTTCTGCGGTCGCATGGCGGGCGGCCAAACGCGCGGCCAGCCCTTCCAGCTCACTGCGCACCACATAAAGCTCTGCCATCTGATTGTGATCCAGCGAGTTCACAATCAGGCTGCGCCCGTCGCGCGCCAGCAGCGACTGTGTCTCCAGGCGTTGCAATGCCTCACGAATAGGCGTGCGCGACATGCCGAATTTCTCGGCCAGATCGCTCTCCACAAGCCGATCTCCGGGCTTGTACACCCCAACGTCAATCGCCTCCAAAATCAGCGTATAGGCATCTTTGTTCGGGCGAGTGTTCTGCGCCATCGTGCAACTTCCCTGTTTTGCGTTGCCGGCCAGACTACGCCGCCCAGCCCCCGATGCAACCCCACAAGCGGCGCATTGCATTGCGCAATGCGGCATTCACACGTATCACAAGAGCATGCCAAAACAGTCTTTCTCACATATCACCACCTGGGTGTTTGATCTCGACAACACGCTTTATCCGCCACAGGCACGCCTCTTTGATCAGATCGAAGTACGCATGACCAACTATGTGATGACCGCACTGGGGGTGGATCGCCCACAGGCCGATCACCTGCGCCAGGACTACTGGGCGCGCTATGGCACCACGCTCACCGGGCTGATGCGTGAACATGACCTTGATCCCGCACCTTACCTCAAAGACGTGCATGACATTTCGCTTGACCATCTGGAAGCAGACGGCCTTCTGGCCAGCCATATCAAAAGCCTGCCGGGGCGCCGCATTGTCTATACCAACGGCACCGCGCCCTATGCCGAACGGGTGCTGGCCGCGCGTGGACTGGAAGGCGCGTTTGACGCGATCTATGGTGTGGAACACGCAAATTTCCTGCCCAAGCCCGAACGCGCCGCTTTTGAAACCATCTTTGCCCAAGATGGCGTCAACACAGAGACCGCAGCGATGTTTGAGGATGATCCCCGCAATCTGCAGGCCCCTCATGAGATGGGCATGCGCACCGTACATGTGGCCCCTGATCCGCATGATGCAGATCACATCCATTTCCACACCGACGACCTGCCGACTTTCCTGTCCAAACTGCGCGATTGAGCACCTCTTTGCGCAGGCACGGGATGCGACACTCTGCCCAGCTTAAACATGCGCGCACTTTGCATATTTAGGCCCTGCGACAGGACAGCTCACAGACACCGCTCTGCCATGCGGCGCTCTGCCACTTCTGACGTGCCCAGCACCACAGCTGGGGCGCAACATGGGGCATAGCGCTTGCCTCTTCCTCCTCCAAGCCAGAATCTCTGGCACATTTTCTAGGACGCTTTCATGAGCCTTGCAGACGCGACTGATTTCACATCTTCCGCCGTAGACACCGATGCCCACCATGATGACCTGCCCTCACGTAAAGAAGTGATCACGGTCTGGAGCGCCATTGCGCTGATTGCCGCGCTCTGGGCAACCTCTGTGGCCATGTTTGGCATTCCCGGCCTCTACATGCCTGCCGTGGCCCTTGTGCCCGTGGTATTCCTTGCTCTGGTGGTGATCTCCAGAGGGTGACAATCCTTCCTCTTGGAACCCCTCAGCCACAGGCGTAAACTGCCAAGCAGGAGGCACAAGCCATGACTGAGACAACCCAAGTGGACATCCTGATTTCCGGCGGCGGCATCGCCGGGCTGACCGCCGCTGCCGCCTTTGCGACAGCCGGATTTTCCGTGCAATGCGTGGATCCGACACCGCCGGTCACCGAGCGGGATGCCGCCGGTGCCGACATGCGCACCACAGCCTTTCTGCAACCGGCCCGCCAGCTTTTGGAGGAGGCCGGTCTCTGGGCGCGTCTTGAGCCCCATGCCGCGCCGTTACAGATCATGCGCATCGTGGATGCGGGTGGCGAGATTGCAGAGCCGCGCATCGTCAAAGACTTCAACGCCTCAGACATTTCCGAACAGCCCTTTGGCTGGAACCTGCCCAACTGGCTGCTGCGCCGCGAAATAATCGCCCGTCTGCAAGAGCTGCCCAATGTGGACCTGCGACTGGGCTGTGGCACAACCACGCTCTTCACCCGCACGCAGGAAGCCCGCGTGGGGCTCAGCGATGGCACACAGACCCGCGCCAGACTGGTGATTGCTGCGGATGGGCGCAACTCGCCCATGCGCACCGCCGCAGGCATTGGTATCAAAACCCTGCGCTACGGCCAAAAGGCGCTGGCTCTGGCGGTCACACACCCCATCCCGCATGGCAATGTCTCCACCGAAATTCACCGCTCCGGCGGTCCTTTCACATTGGTGCCGCTGCCAGACCATGAGGGCCTGCCCTCTTCGGCGCTGGTCTGGATGGAACGGGGCCCGCGCGCCCAAGAGCTGTTTGAGATGGACAGCGCCAGCTTTGAGGCGGAAATGACCGAACGCAGCTGTGCGCTTTATGGCCCATTGACGCTGGCCTCCAACCGCACGATCTGGCCAATCATTTCCCAATCTGCGGAGCGTCTTTATGGCCAGCGGCTGGCCTTGGTGGCAGAAGCCGCCCATGTGGTGCCCCCGATCGGGGCACAAGGGCTCAACATGAGCCTTGGGGACATGCGCATGCTGCTGGAACTGGCAAAAGCGGATCCAGGCAGCCTTGGTGATGCTCGGATGCTGGAGCAATACCACCGCAAGCGCTTTGCTGAGGTCAAACTCAGGGTGCAGGGCATCGACATGCTCAACCGCGCCAGCATGGCCACAGCACAGCCCCTGCGCGATGTCCGCGCCATGGGGCTCAACGCGCTCTATTCCATGGCCCCAGTACGCAAAACACTGATGCAGATGGGCCTCGGCGTTCGGTAAAATTACAGGTGTCGCGCGGCAACACCCCCGCGACGCGCGCCGCAAATGCGGCACATGCTCCCGCCCCTGCTGCGCGCGCCTTGCGGCACGCTGGCAGGGTTGGGCTCGGCCGGGGCAAAGCCCCGGCCCCACCGCTCAAATCCGCAACGGTCATACCTCATCTGCTAAAGTGTTTCGCGTTTGGCCTGAATCATCTCGCGACACGACTGCCCCGAGAATGCCATCCGATATGGCAACGCCAGCCGCACGCCGCAGCCATAGAGTGAAAAGCCGAGGTTAACCCGGTTTTGTCGGGTGAAAATGGCACCGCTGCGTTACCGACGGGATACAGACGCAATGCATATACCCCGTTTTTAGGTTAACGCACGCTCCAACACCCCCTCCAGACGCGCAACAGTGCCCTCAACATCGTAGAGTTTATCAAGACCAAAAAGCCCAAGACGGAAGGTCATGAAGCCCTTTGGCTCATCGCAGGCCAGCGGCACACCGGCGGCAATCTGCATCCCTTCCGCTGCAAACTTGCTGCCATTCTGAATGGCGGGATCAGATGTATAGCTCACCACAACCCCGGGCGCCCCGAACCCTTCGGCAGCAACCGACGTAATGCCCTTTCTTTTCAAAAGATTACGCACCGCATCGCCCAACGCCCACTGTGCATCGCGCAGCTTGTCAAAACCGTAGTCGCGGGTTTCCACCATGGTGTCACGGAATGCGCACAACGCATCTGTCGGCATGGTCGCGTGATAGGCATGGCCACCGTTTTCATAAGCCACCATGATGTCACGCCACTTCTTCAAATCGAGCGCAAAGCTGTCGGATTGCGTATTCTGCAATCTTTCCAGCGCCTTATCTGACATCATCACCAAGCCTGCGGAAGGCGACGCGCTCCACCCTTTCTGTGGCGCAGAGCACAGCACATCAACCCCCAGAGCCTTCATGTCCACCCAGACACAGCCAGAGGCGATACAATCCAGCACCATCAGCGCACCAACCTCATGGGCGGCACTGGCCATGGCGGCGATATAGGCATCCGGCAAAATCACACCGGCGCTGGTTTCCACATGAGGTGCGAAGACAACCTGCGGTTTTTCCTCATGAATTTTCGCCACAACCTCTTCGATTGGGGCTGGCGCAAAGGGCGCAGTGGCTTCATTTCCCGCCTGCCGGGCCACCATCACTGTGCTCTCAGCGGCAAAGCCACCAACCTCAAAAATCTGGCTCCACCGGTAAGAGAACCAGCCATTGCGCACCACAAGGGTCTTTTGGCCAGAAGCAAACTGACGCGCAACCGCCTCCATCCCATAGGTGCCGCCACCCGGTACCAGCGCCACAGCATCCGCATGATAAACCTCTTTGAGAAGGTCGGATATATCACGCATAACCTTTTGAAATTTCTTGGACATATGATTCAAAGACCGGTCCGTAAAGACAACGGAAAACTCGCTCAGACCACCGGGATCGACGTCATGTGCCATCTGCACTCTCCTATCTCTGCTCAGTCGCGTTTAGCCCGCAACCATGCAAAATCAAAGCCGCATGCACAGGAAACAGTTTCTTCTCTGACTTACAAAGGCCCAGGTCGCCGCTCTTCGCTGAGCAAAACATTGGCCTCCACATTGCCAACGCCGGGCAATGTCATGATCCGGCGGCGCAAAACCCGTTCAAAATCAGAGATATCCCGCGCAGTGACACGCAGGCGATAGTCATACATGCCCAGCACATGTTCAACGGTCTGCACCTCAGGAATTGCCGTCACGGCGCGTTCAAAATCTTCGAGGCTGACCCGTCCCTTGGTGGCCAGTTTGATGCCAAGAAAAACGGTCACCCCAAAACCGAGCTTCTCACGATCCAGATCCAGTTTGCGGCCCGAAATCGCACCGCTGTCCTGTAAGCGCTTGATTCGACGCCAAGTTGCAGGCTGTGACATGCGAAATCGACGCCCAAGCGCGCCAGCATTCTGTGTGGCATCCTCCGCCAGCGCCTTTAGCAGCGCGCGGTCAATATCATCCAGATCCATCATATCGGCAGGCTCTCATCAGATTTAATCCGCGCCACATGCATGAGCGCCTCAATATCTGCGATATGGGGCAGCGTCAGGATGCGGCGGCGGTAGATTTCCTGATAATGGGTCATATCTTTGGCGATCACCGACAGGCGTACATCCACCTGCCCCAGAAAGGTCTGTATTTCAATGACTTCAGGAATATCACGCGCGGCTTCCAGAAAATCGTCAAAGGCACGAGATTGGGTCTTATCAAGCGTCACCCGCAGGCTGACCTCCACCGCATAGCCAAGGGCCTGCCAGTCAATCACCGCGCGCTGGCCGCGCAGAATGCCCCCTTCGCGCAGCTTGTCGATTTTACGCGACAGGCGGGAGGTGGTGAGACCGAGACGGTCAGCCAGTTCCGGCAGGGACTGACTCGGATTGCCCTGAAGGTGGCGCAGTATGCGCCTATCGAGATCATCAAGCATGAAATCTACGATAAATCATCCAATAAAGAATAGAAACTTCGAATTAGACCCAATTTTCACCCCCCACAACACTCTCTTTCCGCAAAGGAATGCCTATTGTAGCCGCAACATCAAACAGAGGAGCGTTCATCATGCGCGTTTATTACGATCGCGATTGCGACATCAACCTGATCAAAGACATGAAAGTGGCTATCCTGGGCTACGGTTCCCAAGGCCACGCACACGCGCTGAACCTGCGTGATTCCGGCGCGAAGAACGTGGTTGTGGCGCTGCGCGAAGGCTCCCCTTCTGCGAAGAAAGCCGAAGGCGAAGGCCTGCAGGTGATGGGCATTGCCGAGGCCGCCGCTTGGTGTGACGTGATCATGTTCACCATGCCCGATGAACTTCAGGCAGAAACCTACAAAAAATACGTACACGACAACATCAAGCCGGGCTCCGCAATTGCCTTCGCCCACGGTCTGAACGTGCACTTTGGCCTGATTGAGCCAAAAGAAGGCGTGGACGTGATCATGATGGCACCTAAAGGCCCAGGCCACACCGTGCGTGGCGAATACACCAAAGGCGGCGGCGTGCCTTGCCTCGTGGCTGTTGACACCGACGCAACCGGCAAAGCGCTGGAAATCGGCCTGTCCTACTGCTCCGCCATCGGTGGCGGCCGCTCCGGCATCATCGAAACCAACTTCCGCGAAGAATGCGAAACCGACCTGTTCGGCGAACAAGCTGTTCTCTGCGGCGGTCTGGTAGAGCTGATCCGCTGTGGTTTTGAAACTCTGGTGGAAGCAGGCTATGCGCCTGAAATGGCGTACTTTGAGTGTCTGCACGAAGTGAAGCTGATCGTGGACCTGATCTACGAAGGCGGCATCGCGAACATGGACTACTCCATCTCCAACACCGCAGAATACGGCCAGTACGTCACCGGCCCACGTATCCTGAAGTACGACGAAACCAAAGCGCGCATGAAAGCGGTTCTGGAAGACATCCAGCAGGGCAAATTCGTGCGCGACTTCATGCTGGAAAACGCGGTTGGTCAGCCGACCATCAAAGCGTCCCGTCGTGCAAACGACGAGCACATGATCGAAGAGACCGGCGCAAAACTGCGCGGCATGATGCCTTGGATCTCCGCGGGCAAAATGGTCGACAAAGAGAAGAACTGATCTTTCTTTCGCCCTTGAAACACTGGACGCCCCACAGATTATGTGGGGCGTTTTTCATTTGCCCACCGGGGCACCTGTTTGACCTTCCCGGCATCAGGGATCATGGTCCAAACAACCTGTAGGAGCGCATATGTCTGATCCGGATACCCCATCACTGTTCACCCCCCAGTGGCTCGCCGCTCTACTCAAAGGACAGCGTCCAGCCGGAGAGACCTTCTGGGTTGGCAACTATGGCACCGCATTGTTTCATCAGCCAATTCTCGCTGTTATGCTGGTGCTTCCGCTCCCCTCGATACTACCCGGATCACTCACAGCGCTGCTGACCGCGTATCAGCTGGTTCTTTCAGTGGCCGTTGCGCGCGCCCAACCCAATGTCGAGACACCGACAGGTTGGAAGATTGCCGGCATTCTCGTCACTTTGGGCAATGCCGCCCTTTTTGCCACGCTCACCTCGGCGCTCTGGTTATCGGCACCATGACACGTGATCCAGAAATCACCGCTGGCAGCTGGCTGATGGTCGGCACACTTGGCTTGGTCTGGGGCGGCACGTTTATGGTGCAAAAACTCGCACTCGACCATATGGCACCAATCTGGGTTGCGGCAGGTAGGATCAGCTTCGCAGCCCTGATCACCGCCTTTATTTGGCGCCTGCGTGGCGGTGGCATGTTCACCACGCAGATAACCGACTGGCCGCGACTGATCTGGGTATCCATGCTCAGCGCAGCCATTCCCTTCATGTTTCTTGCTTGGGCACAGCAACATGTAAGCTCCGCATTTACCGGCGTTTCAATGGCTGCGGTGGCGCTGATTGTTCTGCCGCTCGCTCATTTTTTTGTGCCCGGTGAACGGATGACCTTGCGGCGCACCTTTGGCTTTCTCATTGGTTTTGCTGGTGTTTTACTTCTTATCGGCCCCGCAGCTTTTGCCAGCAGCGGCGCAGCACTGGAAAGCCTCGGCCAACTGGCCTGCCTTACCGCAGCATCCTGCTATGCCGTGTCATCCATTCTGATGCGCCGTCTGCCACCAATTGATCCCATTGGGTTATCTGCAGCGACTCTTATGTTTGGTGCAATACTCGTCGTGCCATTGGCACTGATCAAAGCAGGCATACCACCAATGCCTGCACCAGAAGGTGTGGCGATCGTTGCCGCATTAGGTCTGATCCCAACAGCGGCAGCCGGGCTTCTGCGGATCCTTGTCATACGCACAGCGGGGCCCGTATTCATGAGCCTGACCAACTATCAAGTGCCTTTGTGGTCTGTTGTGTTCGGCGTCACGTTGATGGGAGAACCTGTGCCCGGTTCACTGATCTGGGCTGCATTGTTGATTCTATCTGGTGTTGGCTTGAGCCAATACGGCGCGCTGCGGCGACTGTTCACACAACAAGGCTGAGCTGTGTGAACATAACTGGCCAGGGGATCAGGCCGCTGGTCCGGCCACCGCTGCCTGCACCGCCTCTACAACGCTGTCCACAGCTTTTTCCAACAAAACCGCGTCTTCGCTCTCTGCCATGACCCTTACCAACGGCTCTGTACCTGATTTACGGATCAAAAGACGCCCTTGACCGGCAAGACTACGCTCCGCATGGGCAATGGCCGCCTTCACGCTTTCAGCCTCCAAAGGCGCCTGCCCTGCGCTATAACGCACGTTTTTCAAAAGCTGAGGCACAGTCTCAAAGACATTTGCCAATGCGCTGGCAGGCTTGCCGCTTTGCACCATTGCTGCCAGGAACTGCAAACCGGCCATCAACCCGTCACCGGTGGTGGCATAATCCGTCATGACAATATGGCCGGATTGTTCGCCACCAAGATTGAAGCCACCGCGCCGCATAGCTTCCACAACATATCTATCGCCAACCGCCGTGCGCTCAAGCCGCAGGCCCTGTGCGCCCAGATATCGCTCAAGCCCAAGATTAGACATCACGGTCGACACCAGCGCACCACCTTTCAATTGGCCGTTTTGCGCCCAACGCGATGCCAGAAGTCCCATGATCTGATCACCATCTGCCACGTGGCCATTTTCATCAATGATCATCACCCGGTCCGCATCACCATCCAGACAGATGCCAACGTCTGCGCCATGTGCCACGACAGCTTCCTGCGCTGTGCGCGTGCTGGTCGAACCGCAGTTTTGGTTGATGTTATACCCATTTGGCACCACACCAACGGCAATAACATCTGCACCCAGCTCCCAAAGTGCCTCGGGTGCCGCGCGATAGGCTGCGCCATTGGCGCAATCTATCACAACCTTTACCCCCCGCAGAGGCAGGTCACGCGGCAAGGAGCTTTTGACCCGTTCAATGTAGCGGAACCGCCCATCGTCAATGCGTTGTGCGCGCCCAATATTCTGAGCCTGAGCGGGCTCAACCCCGGCCTCAATGAGCTTTTCAATTTCCATTTCCGCGTCATCGGAAAGCTTGAAGCCATCTGGTCCGAAGAACTTGATGCCATTGTCTTCGGCCGGGTTATGGCTGGCAGAGATCATCACGCCCAAATCAGCACGCATGGATGTGGTCAACAAACCCACTGCCGGTGTTGGCACTGGTCCCAACAAAAAGACGTTCATTCCCGTCGACGTCAGTCCAGCGGTCAAAGCATTTTCAAACATATAGCCGGACAAGCGCGTGTCTTTTCCGATGACAACGCGATGCTGATTGGTGCCATCGTTGCGAAAATACCGGCCGACAGCGGCACCAATGCGCAATGCCATCTCTGCGGTCATCGGATAGGTGTTGGCCGTGCCACGCACACCATCGGTTCCAAAGAATTTACGCGTCATCGGTCACTCCTGTCGTCACTGCTTGCCACAGATTTATTGCCTGACGGGTCTCCGCCACATCATGAACACGCACAATTTGCGCGCCCTGCGCCACAGCTTCAAGGGCAACAGCAAGGGAGCCCGGCGCCCGATCCTGCGCAAGCGGAGCATTGCCGATCGTGCCAATGAACTTCTTCCGTGAGGCTCCTAACAAAACCGGACACCCCAAGCTGTGAAACAGGCTCAAACGAGCGAACAGCGCAAGGTTGTGCGCCTGCGTCTTGCCAAATCCAATACCCGGGTCCACCACGATCTGATCCCGCGGCAAACCTAGGCTTTCAAGATACTCAACTTGTGTTTCAAGAAAGTCATACACATCCAACAGTACGTTATCGTAGCGCGGATCGGTCTGCATCGTGGCCGGATCGCCCTGTGCATGCATCACACAGACAGGCACATTCCGCTGAACAGCCATCGGCGCCAGTTCCGCGTCAAATGTAAAGCCCGACACGTCATTGACCAGCCCAGCACCCGCATCCAAAGCCTCGCGCGCAACTTGCGACTTTCGAGTGTCAATGCTCATGGGAACATTCAGAGTTTCGGAGATCGCCTTTATCGCAGGCGCAGTGCGCGTAATCTCCACATCTTCGGGTACAAACTCGGCTCCGGGACGCGTGGATTCACCACCAACATCGATTATGTCTGCACCGGTCTCCACCATCGCGCCCGCATGCGCCAATGCGGCCTGCACGCCCTCGAATGAACCGCCGTCTGAAAAACTATCCGGCGTAACATTCAAAATGCCCATGATGTTTGGGCGCGACATCGCAAGACCAACCACGGCCCCGCGCGACGATGTGATACGCTCCAACACCTCTGGCGGAAGCGTGCTTGCAGCCACCACTTTGGCAGGCTTGCCACGCTGAAGACATTCAACATGTGAAAACCAACACCATCCCCCTGCCAGAACGTATGCATCGTCGGGGCGTGCCGCATCGGTCTGCGGAAGAGCGCGATAGTAAACTGTCATGGCCGCTGAATGCGCAAAACGGCTCCAAAAAGCAAGCGTTTACAGATCCGCGCAGCTGAGAGGCATAACCCGCAGAGGGACATCCCCTCTCAGGGCATCAACAGAAGTCGCCGCTGTGAAAGCCAACACCTCAAGCGCGTGCATTTCCTGCGCAAACCAAAGCGCCAGATCGAGTGTTTCGCTGGGTGCCGCAGAAGGTCCGTCAACAGCATCCAAAACAATCTTGGACGGGGCCCAGACGCAGGTTTGCCCATTTTTCATAGCCCATTCCAGCTCAGTGCGTGTATCCACCACCACACAGCGGGCATCACGCGCGGCCAAAAGCCAGGCATTTTGCTCAATCGCCAAAAGATCCACACGGCGCTGCGTCATAGCATGGCCGGTTCTCAAAACCGTCTCTTCCGGGGCATCCACACAGAAGATCAACGGCTGGCCCTTCGCCAATAATTGATCGATCCAGATCCCAAGGTGCGGAGATTTCTGGGCCTCATTGGAGAGGAAAACCACGCGTGGCTGTGGCGGCTCTTCGTCCTGCAGCTCCTCAACTGGCGCCAGATTGGTCACACGGCTGCGCACAATCTCAACCCCCAGAGCCCCCGGCCCCCGATCCAGTTTCTCAATGCGCACAAAAACGCGCTGCGCCTGAGGCTCCAGCAAAACCCGATCTGCCACACGGGCGGCCAATGTCTCCAAAAGATTCAGACGCTCCGCTGCGAGCTCAAAGGCAATGGCTTCTGTGACCTTGTCATACGATAGAATACGATCCACATCGTCTTCGACAGACACCGTGATCGGGAGCACCTCAACCACCACATTGAAGCAAATCCGCTGCGTCGTGCCACGTTCTGCCTGAAACGCACCAATTTCAACTTCAACGATGTGATCACGCAATGAAATGCGGTCCAAAGGATCACTGGAGGATGTGGCCTCGGCACGTTCCGAAGGATGTGCAAAGGCCAACCGAATTTCATTGCTCATTTTGGCTTCCAAGCGCTTAAGTCTGGTGACTAGATTCTGATTTCGCCGCCTTTATCAGCCAGCAGAGCCTTTCACCATAGCGCAAAGACGTCATATTTGACGCCTAAACCGAATAAATGGGAGCCTCAGTTGCGGGAAAGACGGGTGGTCATCCGGTAGAAATGATGCACCCCGATTGTCGCCGTCCGCTCAAATGTCCGCGACCAGCGCGGGCTCACAGCTTTGGTATGATAATGTGTCGCGCCATCAGTCAGCGTCTTAGGAGCCCCATCCAAAACGAGATGCGCCACCTTGCCAACACGCTCATAGGCGGTCTTTTCACGGATCTTGTCACTAATACCGTCGCAGTTATACGTGAACTGGCACTGGTACTTGCGCCCACTGGCCGTGCCTTGATTGATCACGCCACAGACGCTTTGTGGAAACGATGAATGATCCTTGCGGTTCAAAATCACTTCCGCCACAGCAAACTGGCCTTTGACGCTTTCGCCCCGCGCTTCGAAATAAAGGGCCTCAGACAGGCACTGCCATTCTGCCGTGCGCTGCTCCTCAGTCACCTTCGGCAAGCTATCAATGAAAGCGCGGCTATAGGCGATCTCTGTTGGCTTGTCTTCTTTCTTGGTGGTGAAAATGTCGCGCAAAGTTTTTCCGTCAAACAGCACCAACTGTCGCGGTTTGGTCTCCTGCTTGGATGTCGCAGGCGTTGTCTCAGCGAAACTTGCGCTCGCGCAAACGACCGCCGCAAAAACGGATACAAAAACACTACGCATGATGTGACCTCTTTGGGGAAACTATGACCCGACAGCTTTCAAACGCGGCATTCTTAACGAAAATTTAACGAGTCGTCCACCAACGCACATGTCACACCCCTTTCGCTGTGACAAACGCTCCACACAAGTCAAGAAATATTCCTTATTTTATTGGATTTTGTCGCGAATAGCTAACTGTGCGGCAGCCAATCTGGCAACAGGCACGCGAAATGGTGAACAAGAGACATAATCGAGTCCAATCTCCCGACAGAAGGCAATCGATTCGGGGCTGCCGCCATGCTCACCACAAACCGAGAGTGTCAGCTTGGGCTGCGCACTACGTCCTCGCTCAGCCCCGACACGCAACAGCTCTCCTACGCCCTCTTGATCCAAAGTATGGAACGGATCTTCAGGAAAGACACCTTGCTGGACATAAGTACTCATGAAGCGACCGGCGTCATCTCGTGACAAGCCGTATGTCATCTGGGTCAGATCATTGGTACCAAAGCTAAAAAACGAACAATGAGGGGCGATATCCTCCGCCCTCAAAGCAGCCCTAGGTGTCTCCACCATGACGCCAAGCCGGTAGTCAAAGTCACGACCTCGCTCTGTGCGCACCGCGGCGGCCACCGCGTCAATCCGTGTCTTTACCAGTTCGACTTCTCTCTTGGCTGATACCAATGGGATCATAATTTCCGGCACCACCGGATCAGAGGTCTTGCTGGCATCCAGTGTAGCCTCGAAAATGGCACGCGCCTGCATATCGAGTATTTCCGGGACCGTGATGCCCAAACGCACGCCGCGCAGACCCAGCATTGGGTTATATTCCCCCAGCGCCTGCACCCGCCGCGTCACATCAGACAATGGGAGATTCAGCGACTCGGCCAAATCTCGAAGACCCGCTCGGTCTGTTGGCAAAAATTCGTGAAGTGGCGGATCAAACAACCGAATGCAAACGGGACGTCCCTGCATAATCTCAAAGAGATCGACGAACATGTCACGCTGCATGGGAAGAAGCGCCTGAAGAGCCACACTGCGATCGGCAGGCGCATTGGCAAAAATCACCTCACGCATCGCGATCAGCTGGTCCGCTTCAAAGAACATATGTTCCGTGCGGCACAAACCTATGCCTTCCGCCTGAAACGTCAAAGCAGTCCGCGCATCCGCCGATGTATCCGCATTGGCGCGCACGCCAATATCGCGGCTCTCATCCGCCCATGACATCAGCACCTGAAACGCATCGTCTAGCGCGGCCTCCATCATCTTCGGCTGTCCTGCAAGCACCTGACCATTGGTGCCATCCACCGTGATCACATCTCCTTCGTGAAACACACGCCCATCCGGCGCAACGATACGGCGTTTGTTGACCTGAAAGCGCATGGACGTTGCGCCAACCACGCAAGGCAAACCCAGCCCACGACCGATAACCGCAGCATGGCTGGTCATCCCGCCACGCTCAGTCAAAGCGGCAACCGCAGCATGCATACCACGAATATCTTCCGGGTTTGTCTCCCGGCGCACCAGAATACAGGCTTCTCCCCGTGCGTCGCAGGCCTGGGCCTCTGCAGCGGTAAATACGATTTTCCCGGTGGCCGCCCCCGGGCTTGCCGCAATACCAGTCCCGATCACATCTCTCTCAGCAGTGCTATCCACCTGCCGGTGCAACAATTCATTGAGCGCACGGGGCTCAACCCGCATCACGGCCTCTTCACGGGAAATGATCTTATCTTCTGCCAATGCAACAGCAATGCGCACGGCTGCGCGCGCACTGCGCTGAACGCGTACACCATCCAGAATGCGGATTTCACCGTTTTCAAGCGTGAACTCACACTGCATTTCCTCACGCAACTTCGCACGCATCAACGCTGCATGCTCTGTCAGCTTTGCGAAGGCGTCTGGCAGTTTTTCCTCAAGCGATGGCCCTCTTGCATCGTTTTGCAAAAACATGGCCGCCGCTCCAGACTTGAGCGCATCGCGGCCCTGGCTCTGGCTCATGTATCGGCCGGTGATCTGAGGGACACCCGTGCCTCCATCAACCAACTGCAAAACACCACTGCCGCTTTCTCCGTGCCCCACGCCCAGAGCCATCGCCTGAATAACAAGTCCCAGTCCAGCATCCGCAGGCGCCCCTTTGGCTTGGCGAAGCAACCTCGCCGTCGTGCCCTCCCAAGCACGCGCCATAGAGCGCAAAACGCCAATCAATTGTTCGCTGCGCGACTGTGGGAAGGGTTCTTCCGCCTCACTTTCGTAGGCCTCTAAGAAGTCCGACACCGCATCAGCATCTTTTGTGTCCAGATCATCAAAAATATCAGGATCCAGACGCGCAACATGCGTCGAATAAGACTGAATGAACTTCAAATAGAGTTTGCTGGCAGCTTCGGCACCAATCTCTGCGCTTAACCGCGCCAACTGCACGTCATTCATGCCAATATTCAAAATCGCACCGGGGCCGCCCCAATCAGGGTCTTCCGAACTTGGACGCACGCACAACAGCTGATCTTCCCCAAAAGGTGTCAGCATCTGCTCCATGTCGAGCCAATCTCCGGCGGCCAGCCCATGCACCGCATCAAAGGACAATGCAACCGTCACAGGGACGGGCAATTCCAAGCGGACAAGGCGCTGCAAGCACTTGGCCCGGCCACCATGCGTTGCGGGCGACATCGGCGCGGTTGGGGTTATCAGGGTGATATGCGGATCATTCTGCTGCACTGCGGCACCTTTACTTTGCCGGGGCAGCATAAAGCGCATGAGGCGCGAGGCAAGCCTTAGCTGCCCCGCGCCCCATGGCACCGTAGTACTACGTCTTAGCCTTCAACGCGCGTCAAATCTGCAGCCTGCAGACAAATCGTCCGGATGCGTGACAGCAGGTTGAGGCGATTACGACGCACAACGTCGTTGTCGCTGTTGACCTGCACCGCTTCAAAGAAAGCGTCAATTGGAGCGCGCAGCGAGGCCATGGTGCCCATGGCCGAGGCGAAATCTTCGGCCTCGATGGCCGAAGAGATCGCGCCTTCCGCCTGATCAAGAACCGCAAACAGCGTTTTTTCGCTGTCATCTTCGGCAAATTTCACATCCGCGCCATAAGAGTACTCTACACCGTCTTTTTCTTCGGCTTGGCTCAGAATGTTGTTGGCCCGCTTGAACCCCTGCAAGAGGTTTTCGCCATCTTCGGTGGACATGAAGTCCTGCAACGCGCGTGCCCGTGCCACAAGCAATGCGAGATCATCGTTGCCTGGCATCGCGATACAGGCGTCAATCACATCATGACGGATGCCTTGGTCACGCAAGTAAACCTTGAGGCGGTCATGGAAAAAGCTCAACAAGTCGCCCGGCGCAGCTTCAACGATACCACGCGCCTGCGCAGCCTGCATTGCCATATGCTTTGCGTCATCTCCTTCTGCATCTTGAGCGGCTGCATCCCATTCATCGACTTTCAGCAGAGCGGCGACAGCCGTTGCTGTGGTCTCCAACAGATTGATCCGCAAACCGTTTTCCAAAACCAAGCGGATCACACCAAGCGCGGCCCGGCGCAGCGCGTAGGGATCTTTCGATCCCGTAGGCTTTTCGTCGATCGCCCAGAAACCTGACAAAGTATCGAGCTTGTCGGCCATGGCCACAGCCACAGAGACCGGCGCGCTTGGCACATCGTCAGATGGGCCAAGTGGGGAATAATGTTCTTCACTGGCCTGCCCCACTTCGACGGGAAGCTCAGCAGCCTGCGCATAATAGCGCCCCATAAGCCCCTGAAGTTCAGGGAATTCATAGACCATCTCAGAGCTCAGATCCGCCTTACAGGCCTGCGCTGCCATCTGTGCCAACATCGGGTCGGCATTGACCGATGGTGCCAGCACGGAGGCCAAATGCGCAATGCGCATCACACGCGCGCCTTGGCTGCCGATCTGTGCGTGGAAGGTCACATTATCGAGCTTCTCCACCCAAGGCTCAAAGCCTTGGTCCTGAACCGTGCGCACGTCGTTTTCCCAGAAGAATTTCGCATCGCTCAGGCGCGCGAACAGCACCTTCTGATTGCCCGCCAAAATAGTCGCACCATCATCTTTGGTCGCACGGTTGGCAACGGTCACAAATTTCTCAATGCGGCCCGTCTTAGGGTTCTTCACCGAGAAGAACTTCTGATGCTCTTTCATCGAGGTCTGCAGCACTTCCGGTGGCAGGCCGAGGAAATCCTCTGCGATGTCGCCCATCAGCACAACCGGCCATTCAACCAGACCGGCAACTTCGGCCAGAAGGCCTTTGTCTTCCACCACTTCGAGACCTTGGGCAAAGGCCATGTTGGTGGCGTCGTTCCAGATGGTTTCGGCGCGCTCTTCGGCGTTCAGCACCACTTTGCTGCGCTTGAGCTTGACCTCATAGTCCTCAAAGCTGGTCACGGCAAAACGGCCCTCGCCCATGAAGCGGTGGCCTTCGGTGGTGTCACCGGAGGTGATCCCGTCGATGTCGAGCGGCACAATGCTGTGGCCGTCCTCTGCGGACAGAATGCACAGGATCGAATGCAGCGGGCGCACCCAACGCAGGCTGCCTGCGCCCCAGCGCATGGATTTGGGCCAGGGGAAATTGCGAATGGTGTCTTCGAGCACCTCAGCCACGATCTCTGCCGCCGGACGGCCGGGCTTGGTGATGGTGGCAAAGTAGACCGCACCTTTCGGAGTCTCACGCTCTTCCAGATCTTCGCGCGCCACACCTGCGCCACGCAAAAAGCCTTCAATGGCTTTGTCAGGCGCGCCAACTTTGGGGCCTTTGCGCTCTTCATTAACGGTCGGGCTTTCGGCCAGCAGGCCTTCCAGCGCGAGTGTCAGGCGGCGCGGCGTGGAGTAGGCCCGCGCATGGGCATAGGTCAAACCGGCCTCGACCAGACCATCCGTCACTTTCTTTTTCAAATCTTCAGCGGCCCGCGCCTGCATACGCGCGGGAATTTCCTCAGAAAAAAGTTCGATCAGGAGATCAGGCATGACGGATCCTTAGAAGTTCACGATGGTCTGAATAACTACCGCGTTGGCAATATCTACGAAAAACGCCGAAACCAAGGGCAAAACGACAAATGCGATCGGGGCCGGGCCATATCTCTTGGTCACCGCTGTCATATTGGCGATGGCCGTTGGGGTTGCCCCAAGGGAAAACCCAGCAAACCCCGATGCCAAAACCGCCGCGTCATAGGTGCGTCCCAAGACATAGAACAGCACGAACAACACCAAAACCACCGTCGCCAGTGTCTGTGCTCCGACAGTTGCGAGGATGGCGAGGCCCGTTCCGCTCAAGGTGGAAAAATCCAATGTCATCAGCGAGACAGCCAAAAACACGCCAAGGGCAAATTCTGAGACAACAGCAAGCGTTGGTGTGCGCGCCACCGGAGGCGCGTGAGGCACCAGAAAACTGCGCAAATTGCCGAGCAAAATGCCAACAATCAGACAGGGCACAAACAACGGTAACTTCAGACCAAGCTCCGAAAGGAGACCGTGCAATATATACCCAAGAATAATAGCGACATGCAGCGTCAACATCACCCGCATCAGCGTGACATGGCTGATCTCCGTCACCTCATGCTCATCTGAAAACGAGACCCCGACCACGTCTTCACCATCGCCATGTGCCGAAGTAAGCGCATTGCGCGCGATCAGATACTTCGCGATTGGCCCGCCTACGAGAGATGCCGCAATGAGGCCAAGGGTTGCCATCGCCACGCCGAGCTCTGTCGCACTGTCAAATTCCGTAGCTTGTGCAACGTTTGGCGCCCAGGCAATGGCGGTACCATGCCCGCCAATCAGCGACGCTGACCCTAACAACACCCCTGTTTTCATCGGCAAGCCGAAAACACCAGCGCTCAGAACCCCAACGATGTTTTGAATAATGATTGTGGCCAGCGTGAGAAGGAGCAATAGACCAAGCAGCCGCCCGCCAGACAGCAAGTCAGACAAGCGCGCGTTCAACCCGATCCCCGCGAAAAACAGGACCAAAAAATAGTCCCGGGCACCCATTTCAAATTGGAACTGCGCCCCAAAAACGACGGAATAAACTCCGAAGGCCGCTGCGGCCAGCAACCCGCCCGTAACTGGCTCTGGAATGTTGAACTCCCGCAACACAGCCACTTTACGAGTCAGCTGAGCACCAAGCAGATAGACCGCAAATCCCAAAGTCGCGGTCAACATTTCAGGAACGACAAGGATCTGCGACATTTCCAATCACTCTATAGGACGCGGCGGACAATGCTCTGGAAGATGCTTTCCATCAAAGGCAATCTCACCGCACTCATTGATCTCATTCCATGCAAAGCCTCGGCCATCAGGCAGGATCACTACAATACGATCAATGCCATAATGCACGTCTTTTTGCCCTAAAAACGCAATGGCTTCCTCGGCTTCGAGGGCTGCGCCAATTTCTTTGGCATCAAAGCAGTCAAACCAACCTGGCGCATTGCGCGGCTCTGCCTTCTCCAACATGACATAGGTTTCGGTCAAAAGCGCTGCGCTCATAGAAGTCTCAAAGCAGGCCCGATACCGGATCGGGCTGCTCTCACTGTCGATGGCACGGAAGTTTTGATAGAGAATAGACTCAGACTCTTCATCAACGAGAAGTGTCAATTTGACGTCGTCGTTATTGCTAGAAGCAGGCACAGGCTCATAGTAGCCATACACCTGCAACCAGTACATGGCGGCTCCGCCAACCAAAGCAGTGAGCACAATAAGCCCTCCCAAGAATTTCCCGGTCACGTGTCAACCCTTTCATTTCGCGCAAGACTACAGTTGAGTAAATCTCGCGTTCATAACACTACTTATCCATCGCATAAGCCGATGTTCTCACTTGAGACTGAGAACATCGATAGCGCCACGAGCGCAATGGTTGGCGCTGTTTTGCAGCTATGAGCCCGCCTTGTAAACCTACAGCTCTTTCTCAGCCTACGCATGGACGTGGAGGCCTCGCAAAACACAAGATTGCGCCCTTGAGCATTTTGCATACATCTGTCGTTTATAGCGTGAAGGCAATCGCGGGCCCGCAAAGATTGACATGATCTGTAGGTTCAGCAGCCGCCTGGCGCATGCGAATAAATTGGTTCTGAGGCCAGTTTCTTTTGGCTCGCTGGTCCCAAATCAATCACGGCGCTTGAACAAAACAACAAATCTCGTTCCATTGAAACCAATCAATTCGAACCCATTGGATGTCAAAGTGGTGACCACGCTCAAGATCGTCGATTCTGCACGCATTCCGCGCTCGAACCCAACATCAACAGTAATATACTCGAAATTTCGAATGATGCCGGACGCGCCCTCCAATATTTCCGGCTCTGCGCCTTCAGCCTCAAGCTTAAGTAACTTATAGTTTCGAGGCTCCAGCACCTCATCCAAACGCGCAGCTTTCACTTTAATGATTTGGTCAGGGTTCGGAATTTCTATAAGTGAGTTATCTGCTTTGGCCGTTTTCACATAAAATGTGAGATCGTTATCACTAGAATTCCAAAGCGCCAATTGATGCACCCGAGTTTCTAGCAAAAATGGAGAGTTGGTTACGTTCGCACTCATAACGGCAAATTCAATAGGGGCCGGTTCAAATGCGATGAGGTTGACTTTTGTACCCAAGGTCCCAAATGCCAAAGAAACGTCACCACTATTGGCACCGACTTCTACAACCCAGTCGTTATCTTTAAGATCAACTAGATCTAAAAGATATACATCGCGCAGATACTCCCCACGCGCTAAAAGCCCGTTAAAAACAGTAAAAAGACGTTTAGGATGTGCAAATCGATGCGAGAGTTCTGCTTCTCGGCAAACATAACTTTTTGAGTTCACATCATAGCTAAACGATAAATTGTAACCTGCAATCCGCGTGACAAGATTGGCCAACGTCACCAATGAGGTTCCCGACAAACGCTTGATAAGCTTTTGCGCTAACCTCGCACGCCTTTTAGGCTCAGCGACACGGCGGGCGGCCATCAAAGATGTCTCTTGCACTCTCACGCGGCAAAGCCTCCGGCTTCGGTCAACACAAATGCATCGGCACATTGCTTCGCCAGCGCGCGCACACGCCCGATATATGCTTGGCGCTCGGTGACCGAAATCACGCCACGCGCATCGAGCAGGTTGAATAAATGTGAAGCCTTGATGCACTGATCATAGGCAGGATGCGCCATGATAATCCGCTTGCCAGTCTTTGGATCCACATGCTCCTGCGCCAAAATCTTTGCGCATTCTGCTTCAGCCTCTTCGAACTGCTTGAGCAGCACGTCAGTGTTGGCAATATCAAAATTCCAGCGGCTGTATTCCTGCTCCGTTTGCTTGAACACATCGCCATATTTGAGTGAGATAGATGCATCAGGATCATTGAAGGGCATGTCCATCACGTGATCCACGCCAAGCACATACATCGCGAGGCGCTCCAGACCATA
Organism: Shimia marina; assembly: GCF_001458175.1. Taxonomy (GTDB): domain Bacteria; phylum Pseudomonadota; class Alphaproteobacteria; order Rhodobacterales; family Rhodobacteraceae; genus Shimia; species Shimia marina. The sequence goes on along the minus strand of NZ_CYPW01000018.1, from coordinate 39,210 downwards.
GGTCAACTCACCAGATACCGGGTGGCAGTCATGTCCGCCCACTTGTTGAAAATAGGTGAATTGGCTCACTTCCATCCCATCACACCAGACTTCCCAGCCCAGCCCCCAGGCACCAAGTGTTGGGCTTTCCCAATCATCCTCGACAAAACGGATGTCATGCATCTCCATATCGATGCCGATGGCCTGAAGGCTGCCCAGATAGAGCTCTTGCAGATTTGGCGGGCTCGGCTTGATCAAAACCTGATATTGGTAATAGTGCTGCAAGCGATTGGGGTTTTCGCCATAGCGCCCATCGGTCGGTCGGCGGGATGGCTGCACATAAGCCGCCGCCCAGGATTTGCTACCCAACGAACGCAACGTGGTGGCGGGGTGGAATGTGCCGGCCCCAACTTCCATGTCATAAGGCTGCATGATGGCGCAGCCTTTTTCAGCCCAATAAGTCTGAAGCCGCAAAATGATCTCTTGGAAGCTACGCGGTTTACTATCGCTGTGTGCCATGCTCATTGCCCTCTGGAAACGCGGGTCTTGCTTAAGCGCAACGCCGCACGGGGTCAATTGCAGGCAGCCGCAAAATAGACGTGCAAGATAGCGCGAACCTGATAAACAGAGCCAATAAATTAACCCGTCACGAGTTTCAGGGACAACAATCAATATGTTGCGCACACTTCTGTCGCTTTTTGCCACTATCCTTCTGAGCGCCACGCTCGCTTCGGCACAATCCACCAGAGACGATATTGTTTGGGTGCAGCTTGAGGCAAGGCCAAGCCTTACAGAAGCCACCGAGAACATTCGCAACTACGCGCAGCGCATGTCTGACGTAAACGGATTCTCTTTGGGCGGCGGATGGTATGCTGTTGCACTGGGCCCCTATCGCCGTGAGGATGCTGAAAACGTGCTGCGCGTCTATCGCTCTGAAGGTTTGGTACCAATTGATAGCTACCTCGCCACGGCGCGTGAGTATCGCAGTCAGTTTTGGCCAGTGGGTGCCAACCAGCTTGCAAATCCGGAGGCAGCCCTGAATGGCACCTCCCCGTCCGAAGCGACAGCATCACAACCCCTTGAAACTGCGCCAGACGACACAGAAGTGGTCATCGTCGAGACACCGGAGCAACCGGCCACGCTCACGCCACCCATTTCCCAACCCGATGAGACAGTACGCGAAGCACGCGCCAGCGAAGCGCGCCTTACGCGTTCCGAGAAAATGCAGCTGCAAGAGTGGCTGAAATGGGCTGGCTACTACAATGCCTCCATCGACGGCGCTTTTGGTCGCGGCACCCGCGGTTCCATGTCCGCCTGGCAAGCAGATAATGGATTTGATCCAACCGGTGTGCTGACCACGTTGCAACGCGCCACATTGCGCGGGCAATATTATGCGGTGCTGGAAGGGCTGGACCTTCAGCGCGTCACCGACACGCAGGCCGGCATCGAGATGGTTGTGCCTTTGGGCGTGGTTGCAAAATCGGCGACCGAATATCCCTTTGTGCGCTATGAGGCGAACGGGGATGTGCCTGCCCAAGTGATGCTCATCAGCCAAGCTGGCGATCAAAACACGCTCTTTGGTCTTTATGACATCATGCAGACACTGGAAATCGTGCCACTGACAGGTCCCCGCGAACGCAAGAAAAACAGCTTTGTGCTCACAGGGGAAGATCGCCGCATCATCAGCCATACGGAAGTCACACTCAAAAATGACCAAATCAAAGGCTTCACGCTGATCTGGCCTGCCGGTGATGAGGAACGCCGTACCCGTGTGCTGCGTGAAATGCAGGCAAGCTTTACCTCGGTTGGCGGCACACTTGATCCAGCTGCCGGGGCCGAAGCAACTCAGGACATCGACCTGATATCCGGCCTTCAAGTGCGCAAACCACAGCGGGCACGGTCTGGCTTCTTCATCGACACCAAAGGCCACGTGGTCACCTCAGCAGAAGCCGTCCGCGCCTGCACACAAGTCACCATCGAAGGCGAATATGAGGCGACAGTCGCTGTCATCGACGAGGCGCTTGGCGTTGCCATTCTTTCTCCCAAAACCTCTCTGGCCCCCATGGCCACTGCCGCCCTTCGCTCCGGTGCGCCACGTCTTCAATCCGATGTCGCCGTTGCCGGATACTCGTTTGAAGGTGCTTTGGGGGCGCCCACAGTGACCTTTGGCACCCTTTCTGATGTCAAAGGCCTACGCGGCGAACAGGAACTTGCACGTCTGGCGATGCGTGTTGAGCCCGGTGATTGGGGGGGACCCGTCTTTGATGCTGGCGGTGCAGTCTTTGGCATGTTGCTGCCACGCGATGCACAGTCCACTCAGCAACTCCCAACAGAAGTAAACTTTGCAGTGAACGCAGATGCGCTCCGCGCACTATTGGCGCAAGAAGGCATCCAAGCCGCGCAAGCCAGCACAAGCGATGCGATTGCTCCTGAGGATCTGACCACACAAGCTGGCAACATGACCGTTCTGGTAAGCTGCTGGTAGGGCTGTCAGCAGCTCCGAAACACCAAGGGGCGCTGCCAATTGGCAGCGCCCTTTTTCTTTGTGGTGACGTCAAAACAAACGCCCTTAAAGACCCAAACTTGGAGCACATGAGTGCGCGCTTATTTAGTCGTAAACTCGACAGCTCCGACAGGCATACGATCAAACGCGACATGACACATCTTGCCTAAGCGCATCTTGATCCGTTGCTATCAAGCCCTCCAGAATTGCACTGTAAACAGGACATAAACCGCCAAAAGCTCAAGGCGCCCAATCAACATGCCGATCACCAATATCCATTTGGCACTGTCATTGAGCGTCGAAAAATTCCCTGCGGGCCCAATAATATCCCCCAAACCCGGGCCAATATTCGCCAACGCAGCTGCTGCACCGGACAAAGCCGTTGTGAAATCAAGCCCTGTCAGACCCAACAACACCGAAAGCGCGCCAAGCGTAACCGTGAAGAACACAAAAAAGCTCATCACCGAACTCAGCACATCGTCGTCGATTTTGCGCCCTTGGTAGGTGGGGGCAAAAACGCCGCTAGGATGCTGAAGCTTGCGAATTTGCGATTTGATGGCAGCAAAGAGCAGCTGATAGCGAAAGATTTTAATCGAGCAGGCCGTAGAGCCAGCGCATCCGCCAATCAATCCTGCAAAAAACAGCACAGACACAGGAAAGCCACCCCACTGCATGTAATCAGCACTGGCATAGCCAGTCCCGGTGACAATCGATGTTGTGTTAAACAGCACCTTCCGAAATCCAGCCTCACTCCCAAGCCCCCTGCTGAGGACTTGCCAGAACGTCAGCATGATCACGATAACGGCAATCGTCATGAGAAAAACGCGAATTTGGGAATCCTGCAACAAGGGCCGCGCCGTACCTGCGGTCAACTGTACGAAACGGACAAAGGGCAATGCGGCCAACATCATAAAGATGACAGCCACATACTCTGTGCCAACCGAAAACGCCCCAAAAGAGGCATCATAGTTGGCGAACCCGCCTGTCGCGATCGTGGTCATTGCATGCACCACAGCATCAAACGCAGCCATCCCCGTGATGACATAGGCCAAGGCGCAGGCCACAGTAAGTGACACATAGATCACCGAAATACGGCTACTGATTTCCGTGGCCCGCGGGAGAATTTTACCGAAAGTGTCAAACCCCTCAGAGCGGAAGATTTGCATCCCCCCAACGCGCAGTTCCGGCAGAAAAACCATCGCCACAACAATGATACCAATTCCCCCAAGCCACTGAAGCAATCCGCGCCACAACAGCATGCCGCGCGGCATGTCATCCAACCCAGAAAAAACCGTGCTTCCCGTCGTCGTCAAACCGCTCATCGCCTCAAACACCGCATCAACGGCGCGCGCTTCTGTTGCGCCCAAAACAAACGGCAAAGCTCCGAAAACCGGCAAGGCGAGCCAGACAGACGTTGTCAAAAGGAAGGTTTGTTGTAGCGACAGCCCTTCGCCACGACGGTTGTGACAAGACAGTGCAACGAGCCCACCCGTTAGGCTGGTGATAACTGCGCTGATAAAGAACGCCCCCCAGTGGCCGTTTCCATCAACGATATCCACAAACATCGGGAACACCATCGTTGCTCCCAACATAGCCACAAGCAGGCCGATCACATATCCGACGGGTCTGAAATCAAACATGGTGCAGCGTTGGCGCGTGCCGCAGCAAGTGTCAAGCGACTAACCGAACACGCCGAGCCCCTCGACTGCCTACAGGTGACACAACAGTGAACGCCGCGTCTCACCCAACGTGGAAAAGCGTCGTAAACAGCTTTGGATCAAGGCTGTCGGATGCAAAAAGCGTCCCATCTGTCAGAACCGAGACCGCATCATGGCTGTGCAGGCTTTCCTGATGGCTCGCGATCACACGGAAATCCCCAATCCGATCATCTGCTTTCAACTGTTCACAGAACAAGCGCGCCGCGTCTTCTACAAAGATCGGGTTTGCCGCATTGAGTTCAGCAAAGGCCTGTTCATCCTCGCGCTTGACCATAACCTGCGTTTCCGTAGGCACCGCAGCCCGAGCCAGATCAATCAGATCTTCAAACCACAGCTTCGGACGATCGACCACCTGAACAGAAATGCGCGCCACAGAGCGCTGCGAATGTGGCGTTGCCAACTGTCCGCGGGCCATCCGCGCATGTTCGCTCAACTCCAAAGAGCATGGGCAGGTTGAGGAATACACATAGTCCAGATGCATGATTTTATGCATCACACCGCCCTGCTGAACTTTTTCAAGCGCGATGTCGTAATACTGATAACCTTCCAACCCAGAGCGCAATGACTGGATTTTCATTGGGTAGGAAAAGCGCATCTGCAGGCGTGCATCAAAGCTTTCGAGATCCGTGATGTAATCCGCCAGCGCGGCTTCCATAACACTGAAACTGAAAGTCTTTTCGGCATGTTTGTAGAAAGAGCGCATGATCCGGGACATGTTGATGCCCTTTTTGTCGGCCTCAAGGCTCACCGTGCCGGTGACGCTGGTTTCAAGCGTGATGTCGCCATTGTCACGCGTGTGAAACCGGATTGGCAGGCGGAAATTGGAAATACCCACATGCTGAATCTGTTGCTTCTCACCTTTGATCAGGCTTGAAGGGCCATTCTGTAGATCAGGCAGCGTCGCCCGGTACTCCGGTGTCGCCTCAAAATCAGTCGGATAGTCCCGCGACAAAGACGGATAATTGGCCAACGGCTGATCCGGCAGCAGGCGTGAAATCGCAGGATCAAGCTCTGCAATCTCAGTGACCGACGCCGTTTTAGCCCAGGCACGCAGCTGCGCAAGCGCCTCTTCAGCGTCATCGCGCGTAACATTACCGTTTGAGGCAGAAGTCTGAATGTTCATAAGCCATGCGCCCTTGCGTCCTGTCGCCAGCCTAACTTAATCGGTCCGACGTCAAATTGCTAATTTCGATAAACTATACGCGGAAAACGACCTATTGGTTCATCAGATGACCAACTTTAGGTCACCGCGGCGACGCGTCAGGGAAACGAGGCCGCGGTGAAAAGCATCTCACGACTCAGCAGTTGCCAGAGCACGTGTGATATCGTCGATAAGATCCTGTGTGTCTTCCAGACCAACAGAAAAGCGCACAAGCCCGGGCGTAATGCCCAGATCTTTCTTCTGATCGTCAGGCAAGCGTTGATGCGTGGTGGTTGCTGGGTGGGTTGCAATGGATTTTGCATCGCCCAGATTGTTGGAAATCACAGCAATTTCCAGAGCATTCAAGAATTTGAACGCCGCGCTCTGCCCGCCTTTCAGATCAATAGACAGCACCGTACCACCTTTGCCACCCAGCTGCTTTTGCACAAGTGCGGACTGCGCATGAGAGGCCAACCCCGGATAAATGGTCCGCTGCAAGGCAGCATGCCCTTCAAGCGCTTGGGCAATCGCCAAAGCGCTCTCGGCCTGAGCCCGCACGCGCAAATCAATGGTTTCCAATCCCTTCAGCATCACCCAGGCATTAAAGGGGCTCATGCTGCCGCCGGTATGCTTCATATAGGGCTCTACAGTCCCGCGAATGAAGTCTTTCGTCCCAAGGATGACGCCACCAAGCGCGCGTCCCTGACCGTCAATGTGTTTGGTTGCAGAATAAATCACCACATCCGCGCCCTGCGCGATGGCCTCGCTGAACACCGGTGTCGAAAACACATTGTCGACGACAACAATGGCGCCAACCTCATGCGCAATTTGCGCAACCGCCGCGACATTGATGACTTCCAACGTCGGGTTGGACATGCTCTCAAAGAACACCGCCTTGGTGTTCGGCCGCATCGCCGCTTTCCAGGCCGCCAGATCAGTACCATCCACAAAGGTCACCTCAACGCCGTAGCGGCTGAGGATGTTCTCCAGAATATAAAGGCAGGAGCCAAACAACGCTTTGGCGGAAACCACATGATCCCCGGCCTGCAACATGGATGTCAGCGCGCCACTAACGGCAGCCATACCGCTTGCGGTGGCAAAGGCATCCTCTGCCCCCTCAAGCGCTGCAATACGCTCTTCAAACATGGCCACGGTCGGGTTGCCATAGCGGGCATAGATGAACTCATCCGGGCCCGTCTCAATGAAGCGTGCTTCAGCTTGTTCCGCGCTGTCATACACAAATCCCTGCGTGAGATAGATCGCTTCACTGACCTCATTGTATTGACTGCGCCGCGTGCCGCCATGCACCAGCTTCGTGCGCTTGTTCCAATCGCTCATATCTTCATCTCTCCTGAACCATCCCGAGATGGCCCAAATAAAAAGCCCCGTTCCGGCCAAGCGGAAGGGGCTCCTTCATCCTGACCTCTTTAGCGGCTTGTTTAACGTGGCCCGCAATCCGGTAACAAATCGCCACTGTCGCGGCGTAGGCCGCAAGGCCATAAAGGTCAAGCATGATGGTCCGCTGTCACGCGAGTTTTACCCAAAATGTACCATTGACCTGATGAATTGAGCAAAAAGGCTTCAGAAAATGGTCATGCGTCGGCCAGGCCGTCACGCTTTAACCTAAGCTTAGAGCCCTTTGCACAAATGCCCACAAATTTGCCCTACCACGACCAAACCAGGCGAAAGCAAGAAGGCCTGCCCCTCTTGCCAGAAAACGCGATTTCGGCATCATGGCAGCCAGAAGGCAACAGGAGCACGCATGTCACAATCCCCCATTGACCTTTATTACTGGCCAACACCGAATGGTTGGAAAGTCTCTATTGCTTTGGAAGAAATGGGCCTGCCCTATACCACGCACCTCATCAACATTGGCAACGGGGATCAATTCGCGCCCGAGTTTCTGAAGATTGCGCCCAACAACCGCATGCCTGCCATCGTCGATCCGGATGGCCCGGATGGCACACCACTCTCTGTTTTCGAAAGCGGGGCGATCTTGAGCTATCTGGCACGAAAAACGGGCAGCTTCATGGGCAAGACTGCACGTGACAGAGTTGCCGTTGAAGAGTGGCTCATGTGGCAGATGGGTGGGCTGGGCCCGATGGCGGGTCAGACACATCACTTCCTGAAGTATGCCCCCGAAGACATCGCCTATGCCAAAGACCGATACAGGAAAGAAACTGCGCGTCTCTACGGCGTGCTGGATCGCCGGCTGGCGGACAATGAATATGTGGCCGGTGATTTTTATTCGATTGCAGACATGGCCATTTGGGGCTGGGCTTCTCTTTGGGAGGGACAGGAGCAAACCCTTGAGGACAAACCGCATATGGCGCGTTGGCTCAAGCAATGCTGGGCGCGTCCAGCTCTGCGTCGCGGCCGCGCGCTCTTTGCCGATTTGCGGGGGGATCGCTCCGACACCTGGGTGCAGAGCGACCTATTTGGCCCAAACGACGCTTAGAGCAACGGGCTCATGCGTCCTCTTCTTCAATGGCGTAGTCCTGAAAGATCTTGCCCTGCGTCATGAAGAAGGCAAACACTGCTGCGGTCAGCCCAAAGGTCTTGAAATACACCCAAGTGTCTGTGCTCTGAGTGCGCCAGATAATTTCATTGAGCGCCGCAAGCGCCAGAAAGAAATAGGTGAGCCGCTTGGTCAGCAACATCCAGCCCTCTTCTTTCAGAGGCATCATCTCTTCCATAACAAACTTGAGATAGCTCTGCCCACGCAACAGCCCCAGGCCCAGCGCACCGCCAAACAAGAGGTAGATCATCGTCGGCTTCATCTTGAAGAAACGCTCATCATTAAGCCAAACCGACAGACCGCCGAACACCACCACAAGAACCAGAGTGGCAATCTGCATTTTGCTGATCTTGCCCGTCAACTTCCAGAGGATCGCTGTCGTTATCACTAACAGGGGAATGAACCCGGCGGTGGCAATGATGAACCCATCATAGCTGTTTCCTGCAATCTCAAAGCTCTGGTCCCGCATCCGCAGGTAAGCCACGAAAAATGCCACAATCGGCCCCATCTCAAGGCCCATCTTCAGCATGGGATTGATCTTTTTCTCAGACATCGCGCGCTCCTGTTATCTGCCCAGTTCCACTATCACAGCCCCCAGCGCAATCAATGCCATCAAAGCAATCCGACGCGGCCCCACTGTCTCTTTCAGAAAGATCCACCCAATCAAGGCCGCAAAGACCGGCGAGGTTTCACGCAGCACCGCCGCTTCACCAACGTTATCAAGCCGTGTGGCCAGCATGACAGAGCCAAAACTGGCAAAGGCCACAAGTCCGCCGAGAAAACCTCGCATCATCAGAGGGCCCAATGCGGGCGCATGCACCATAGACCGCCAGCGCAATATGGCAATCACCGGAAACACCAAACCATCGATGAAGAAGAACCACGCCAGAAACGTGAAAGGATCAGCCGTCGCTCGAATGCCGTAAGCGTCATAGGTGGTGTAAAGCGCCACAAACAATCCGGTAAAAACCGCGATCACCATGGCGGAGATCAAGGTGTCACGACCTTCCGTCATGAAAATCATATTGTAGATCGCAAGCCCGAGAATACCCGCCATCAGAACAGCCACACCAAGCCATTGCACGGCGCTGAAGGTCTCGCCAAAGATCACATAGGCCCCAATGACCGTGAAAAATGGTCCGGTGCCCCGGACCACTGGATAAACAACCGTGAATGCACCTTTGGTATAAGCCCAGCTTTGCAAGAGCTTGTACCCCACGTGAATGACAAAGGCCCCGGCAAAGATCAGCCACATGTGGGGCTCTGGCCACGGCACCACAAAAAGCGCAAAGGGGGCGGCCATGGCCGCGTAGCTGAAGTCAATGGCGCCACGCGTCAACCAGGGGTCATGTCGTCCTTTCTGGATGGCGCCGAAGACCGCATGTAAAAATGCTGCCAAAAGTGCAAGTATCAGGGCAAGCTGCTGGCCAGCATCCGTGCCTTCCAGAGACACCAGCCAGGCACTCATACTCTATATCCCTGCGCCGCCCGTGACTGGGGGTTTTCCACCCCCAGACCCCCGGAGGATATTTGCATCAAGAGGAAGATCAGCTCTGCTCCAGACCAATGAGGGCCGCGGCAAATTCCTCGGGATCAAAAGGTTGCAGATCATCAATCTGTTCACCCACACCGATGGCGTGAATCGGCAAGCCAAATTTATCCGCCAGCGACACAAGAATACCGCCCTTGGCAGTGCCATCCAGCTTGGTCATCACCAGTCCACTGACATCAGCCAGCTTTTGGAAGGTTTCCACCTGATTGATCGCATTTTGCCCAGTTGTGGCGTCCAGCACCAACAAAGTGTTGTGCGGCGCATCGGGATCCTTCTTGCGGATCACCCGCACGATTTTGGCAAGCTCCTCCATCAGGTCCTGTCGGTTTTGCAAACGCCCAGCGGTGTCAATCATCAGGAGATCCGCCCCATCCGCTTCGGCCTTGGACATGGCATCAAAGGCAAGGCTTGCAGGGTCAGATCCTTCAGGTGCAGTCAAAACGGGCACGCCGGCGCGCTCGCCCCAGACCTGCAACTGCTCAACCGCGGCGGCCCGAAAGGTATCGCCCGCCGCGATCACAACAGACTTGCCCGCAGCCCGAAACTGGCTCGCCAACTTGCCAATAGTCGTGGTTTTGCCAGCCCCATTCACGCCGACAATCAACACCACCTGAGGCTTTGACGCATAAAGCGGCATCGGGCGCGCGACAGTCTCCATGATCCGTGCCACTTCACCAGCAAGCAGGGCCTTGATTTCATCGCTAGACACACGCTTGCCAAGGCGCCCTTCCGCGATATTCGCTGTCACCCGCAAAGCTGTATCAACCCCCATGTCAGAAGCGATCAACAACTCTTCGAGCTGCTCCAGCATGTCGTCATCCAACTCGCGCTTCACCACAGCGCCGCCTTGCCCGGTCAGACGTGAGAGCAGCCCGGCTTTGGCAACCGCGTCCTGTGGCTCATCCATGGTCGCAACTGCAACAGCTGCACCGGAGGCAGACATCACATCGGAGGCGGAGCTTTCATCAACTTCGCCACCATCTTCCACAATGGCGTCCAGCCCTTCTTCCAGTTTGGAAGAAGATTTGAACAACTTGTCTTTGAGCTTTGAGAAAAACGCCATCTGGGTCTCCGAAACTAATAGCTCTCAGTTAGTCCTATTTCGCAGGATTTAAAAGAGTGGCGTGCTCCAAGCCACGCCGGAGACAATCAAAAATTGGCCTCCTGCGTACAAGACCCAAAGCGCCATAGAAACTGGCCTCTGAAACTGCGAGTCTGGCTGCATGCGAAAACGCTGAAACGCCAACAATGTATCTGACGCCATAAAGGCAAAAGCCCCCAAGAGAGCAAAGGACGCGGTTGAAAGACCAAGCGCAGCAGCGCCCATGGTGCAGATAAGCCCAACGTAGATCCGCACCGGCCAGCGCAACGCGCCCGTAAACGGCCTTAACCAAATTTCCGTAGACAAAGCCACAAGACCCAGTGCGACCAACAGCGAAGTTGCGCCTGTAAATCCTCCGCTCAGCTCCCAGAATATGAAAATATAGACGACGTGCGCCAAAGCAAAGGAAACCAGCCCGGTCAGGAAGGCCTTCTCTCCCTCACGTGACAGGGCAATATCCCCTATGGCTGACAGCACCAAGGCAATCACCACGGCGACAGACCCAAAGCTGACCGCAACCGCCGCTGCAAAAGCGGGCATTGGCACAGCCTTTACAACCGTCTTCCAAATGCTGGGAGGGCGATGGCAGAAAAAGAAAGCATAGATCGCGGCCGCCACAATGCCCACGAGAAGCAAGCCAAATCGGATGCTCTGACGGAGCGCGATTTCTTCGACAATACTCATGATCTACCTCCCGCACATGACTGACCCACATAAACAGCAAGTTCTATAAAAAACAAAGAGATATACGCACAGAGGGCCTGTAAGCCGGATTCTGTGACGCAGGGTTGCCCCTGCGCCGATGACCATTCATCTAGGGCGCCTGTTACCAGACGCCTCAAGCTGCCAACCCGGACCTGCTCGGGGCAAGACACCCCTGCGGCCAAGGCCACGCGCGATCCCTATTTGGCATTGCTCCCGGTGGGGCTTGCCGTGCCGCTGCTGTTGCCAGCCGCGCGGTGGGCTCTTACCCCACCGTTTCACCTTTTCCCTGACGGATCAGGGTAGTCTGTTCTCTGTGGCGCTTTCCCTCGGGTTTCCCCGGCCGGGCGTTACCCGGCACCGTTGCCTTGTGGAGTCCGGACTTTCCTCACGAGCTTACACTCCTGCGGCCATCCAGCCCTCTGTGCGAAATTTGGAGTATGGTGTTGCGAAGGCCCCGTCAACCGGTATGCACCATACTAAGTCCACAAAGCCGCATGCCCAATCGGCGTGAAATCCTCTGCGATCAACGGCCCACGCGCCCAAGGCCGATATCGCAGACGCACGGCAGCCAGCAGTGTCTCATCATCAACGCTCGCTGTATATCCGCGAGACTTCGCAATCTCTCGGAATTGCGACATCGAAGCATCTGGTGGCCCATGATCGTCTCCACGCCTCTCCGCAAGCCCTTGGATTTCCAGGCGGTGCCAATCAAATCGCAAGCCTGGGTCAATCTTGCGGCCCGGTGCCAGGTCGGAATGCCCAATGACGCCAGCAGGTCCAATGCCCCAACGCGCCATAATGCCACGCAACAACATCTCTAAAGCTGTCATTTGTTGCGCGGGAAATGGATGATTACCCCGATTGGCCAATTCAATTCCAATGGAACGGGAATTCACATCATCCCGTCCTTGCCACTCCCCCATGCCTGCGTGCCAGGCCCGCATGTCTTCGGCAACCAACTGCGTGATCTGACCCTGTTCACAAATCACATAGTGCGCAGAGACCTCAGCTTCTGGATTGCACAGCCAGTCAATCGCCGCCTGCGCGGTTTCCATTGCAGTGTAGTGGATCACGACCAGCTCAGGACGAAGCCCATCACGCCGCGCGCCAAAGTTGGGCGATGGGTGCTGACGAATGGCTGGCCGCATTGCCAAGGCTCAGTTCCCAGTGGCCTTGCGAAAGGGAGTTGGGTCCCACTCACAGGCATAACCATCCCCATCCGGATCCACGCCAAGGCGGTCATTTTTAGGGCCGCCACGCTCTAAGAAAGCCAGTTGCGCCGCTTCGTCACTGCCAAATTTGGCACAGGCCTTTGTGTAGCGCGATGCGCCCCCAAGCCCCAGTCGGCTGTACATTTTGGTGCCGCGCGGGTGGTTCGTTTCCAGCGCATAGGCCACGATATTAGGCCCACCCACCCCGCTGCGCTTGGGCACAGCTGTAGGCTCGATCACCTTGTAGTTGGCTTGGTTTTGCGCACGTCGTGCTGCGTCATCCTCAATCGAACGCCGCTCGCCAACCGCAGAAAAGTCATTCTCATCCGAAATACCCGGATTCGAAAAAACCTCCGGCGCAGGATTGGAGGGGCTGGCATCCAGCGGTGCAACTCCTGAGTTCGCCGATGCTGCCGCAAGTGCCGCGGTGGTCTCTTGCGCAATGCCTTCAGCTTCCGTCTGGGGTGGGGCGGCTGCAGCAGTCGGGGTTGCCGTTTGTGTGGTTGTCAAAGGCGTAGACTGCGCCCCAACCGGGACGGTCTCTAACTGTGGTGGTTCAGGAATGGTCTCCTGCGACACTGCCTGTGGGGATGGCAGCGCAGCATTGGCTGCTGCTGCACTGTCAGGAATGCGTGGTTGGCATGCGCCCAGCGCCACCAAAGCGCAAATTGCACCAATTGTCCGTGTCATGCTCTGCCTTGCCTGCTTTTTAGCTTGGCGGCAGCTTTACCACCATTTGCCGGGTTTGGCCACAAATCCAGCGGCCTGCTCCAACGCATAAGCGGTGTTCAGCAGATCGCCTTCTTCCCACGGGCGCCCGATGAGCTGCAGACCCAGCGGCAGACCTTGAGAATCGAGCCCCGTTGGCACAGACACACCAGGCAATCCGGCAAGGTTCACAGTCACGGTGAAGACGTCATTCAAATACATCTGAATCGGATCGGCCTCAGACATTTCGCCCAGACCAAAAGCCGCAGAGGGGGTCGCTGGCGTCAGGATCGCGTCGATGCCTTGGGCAAAGACATTCTCAAAGTCCTGCTTGATCAATGTCCGCACACGGCGCGCGCGGTTGTAGTAGGCGTCATAGAAACCGGCAGACAGCACATAGGTGCCGACCATCACACGACGCTGCACCTCGTGACCAAAGCCTTCGGCACGGGTCTTTTCATACATCTCGGTGATACCGTCACCCGCCGCCAAAGTGGCGCGGTGGCCATAGCGCACACCGTCATAGCGCGCGAGGTTGGAAGAAGCCTCCGCAGGCGCAATCACGTAGTAAGCGGGCAGCGCGTATTTGGTGTGCGGCAGAGAAATGTCGACGATCTCTGCACCAGCCGCTTTCAGCATGTCGATGCCATCCTGCCAGAGCTTGTCGATTTCCGCAGGCACGCCATCAAGGCGGTATTCTTTAGGAATGCCGATCTTTTTGCCGCGAATATCGCCGGTCAGCATGGCTTCAAAGTTTGGTACCGCAAGCTCAGAGGACGTGCTGTCTTTGGCGTCATGGCCGCACATCGCTTCAAGCATGATCGCGGCATCGCGCACGTCTTTGGTCATTGGCCCAGCCTGATCGAGCGAGCTGGCAAAGGCCACGATGCCCCAGCGGGAGCACCGGCCATAGGTTGGCTTGATGCCGGTGATGCCGGTGAAGGCTGCAGGCTGACGGATCGAACCGCCGGTGTCTGTACCAGTGGCTGCAAGGCAGAGATCGGCCGCCACAGCGGCTGCAGAGCCACCAGAAGAGCCGCCCGGTGTCAGAGCCGCATCATTGTCCTCACGACGCCATGGGTTCACCGCGTTGCCGTAAACAGAGGTCTCGTTGGAGGAACCCATCGCAAACTCATCCATGTTGAGCTTGCCAAGCATCACCGCGCCAGCGTCCTGCAGCTTCTGGGACACAGTGGATTCATATTCCGGCTTAAAGCCCTCAAGAATGCCGCTGGCCGCCTGGCTTGCCACACCTTTGGTGCAGAACAGGTCTTTGATGCCGATCGGCAGACCACACATGTCCGGCGCGTCACCTTCCGCAATACGTGCGTCCGCCGCCTTGGCGCGCTCCAGCGCGATTTCCGGCGTCTTGTGCACATAAGCGTTCAGCGCATCTGCATCGTCGATGGCTTTCAGGAAAGATTCGGTCAGCTCAACAGAGGTCACATCCCCCGCACGCAGTTTGTCACGTGCTTCTGCCAGCGTCAGTTTGGTCAATTCGGTCATTTCGGTCGCCTCTCTCTGGGGCAAAATTCGGGTCAGGTGGTCAACATTGGATCAACGGCGGGGCCGGATCACTCCACCACTTTGGGGACAGCAAAGAAGCCTTCACGCGCATCTGGCGCGTTCTTCAGGATTTTCTCCTGCTGATCGCCATCGGAAATCACATCCTCGCGGCGCTTCAGGCGCATCGGCGTGACAGAAACCATCGGCTCCACGCCCTCAACATCCACTTCATTAAGCTGCTCAATGAAGCCCAGCACGGCATTGAATTCCTGCGCCAGCGCGGGCAGGTCTTTCTCTTCAACCTTGATCCGGGCCAGTTTGGCCACTTTGGCAGCGGTGCTTTCATCAATCGACATGGGGCAAGACTCTTCTGTTGCGGGCTTTCTGCGAACGTATGCTCAGCCTTTAGCGCGCGCTCCGCAGCGGCGCAAGCGCTTGACCTCATTCTGCAGGCGGATTGAGCTGACCGGCATCAATGTAATTGATGCTCGAAATCGCGCGACCTGCCGGCGGCAGCGGCACCATAAAACCTATCACAGAACCTAGGGGGCAGCGCTATCGCCGATTGGCGAAGAACTCTTTGAGCAGAGCCTCGCTCTCCTCAGCGGCCAAACCATCATAAATCTCCGGCACATGATGGCTTTGCCGATGGGCAAATACACGCGGGCCCTGTGCCACGCCGCCACTCTTGGGATCCCCTGCCCCATAATAAAGCCGCGCAATCCGCGCCTGACTGATCGCACTGGCACACATGGGACAAGGCTCAAGCGTCACGTAAAGATCACAGCCCACCAGCCGTTCGCTGCCAATCACTGCGCAGGCCAGCCGCATCGCCAGTATTTCCGCATGCGCCGTTGGATCATGGTCTTCGCGTGTTCGGTTCCCTGCACTTGCCAAGACCTGCCCATCCGGCCCGACAACCACCGCACCAACAGGCACTTCCCCCCGCACAGCGGCGGCCCGCGCTTCAGACAGCGCCTGCTCCATATGAGAGATAAACTTCATCCCACCGACATGCCTCGCAAAGCCCCTGTGCGCAATCCCTCTTCCCCGTTCACTGTTTCCCCGTTACACGGGGCCCATGACCCAGAAACCGCCCTCCTCCCGCCGCGCTGGCAAACCACAGCGCCCCCAACGCCCTGCAAAACCCGCCCCGCGAGGCACAAAGCCGAGCGCCGCAAAGCCAGCCTCCGATACACCAAAACCAGATGGCGACCGCATTGCCAAAGTCCTTGCCCGTGCAGGCTTAGCCTCACGCCGCGATGCAGAGCGTATGATTGAGGCCGGACGGGTCAGCGTAAACGGCAAAAAGCTCAGCAGCCCCGCGCTAAATGTCACCGGCAAAGACCGCATTACCGTGGATGGCAAACCCATTGGCACGCCTGATCACGAACGGATCTGGCTCTACCACAAGCCTACAGGGCTTGTGACCACCAATCGCGACGAGAAAGGCCGCGAGACCATTTTTGACAAGCTGCCGGAAAACCTGCCGCGTGTTATGACCGTGGGGCGGCTTGACCTTAACTCCGAAGGCCTGCTTCTGCTCACCAACGACGGGGGCGTCAAACGCAAGCTGGAGCTGCCCAGCACCGGCTGGCTGCGCAAATACCGCGTGCGTATCAATGGCCGCCCAACCGAGGAAACCTTTGCCCCCTTGCGCAAAGGCATTGACGTTGAAGGCGAGCGGTTTCAGCCGATGGAGATCACTCTGGATCGCCAGCAAGGTGCGAATGCTTGGGTCACGATTGGTCTACGCGAAGGCAAAAACCGTGAAATCCGTCGCGCGATGGAGGCTATTGGTCTCACGGTAAACCGCTTGATCCGCACCTCTTATGGGCCATTTCAGCTCGGGCAACTCAAGCCCGGCGAGGTCGAAGAAGTGCGACGGCGCGTTGTCCGGGACCAGTTGGGTTTGGAGAACGCAATACCGCCAGAAAGCCGCCAGAAACCCACAAGGCGCAGGAAGTAAGCAGTTCTCACGAAACGCCATTGCCGATATAATGTCGGCAATGCGGCGCCACAGGAAATCTTCCCCCTAGCCATGCGCGATGAGACTTCCTAAATTTCTGGTGAATTAGCGCAAGGTGGAGCTTCGATGTCTGCAAGTGGATTGCAAAAACTGGCGTTTGGATTGCTGGTCTTGCTGATCTTTTATGTTGCTGTCACGGGGGGCGTGTGATGGCGCAACGCTATAGCGGAAAATTCAGCCCCAACGCGGCAAGCACTGCGGATAAGCAACACGATGGCTTTAAAAGCGCAAAACGCAGCCGCGCTGGCGGTCGTGTAAACCTGTTGTTTTTGGCCCCTTTGCCACTGATTTGGAAAGCATTCACATCTCCGCCCTTGGAAATGATGCAATTCCTGATCGCATTGGGTGCTCTCATTCTAGCAGCTTGGATGACCCGCGAAGGCTTGATCGCGCAAGAAGCTTTCGAAGCGCGTAAAGTTGCGCGGCGTCCGGCCCTTCCCCGAAAAATCCTTGGGTCGGCTCTAACCGCGACCGGATTGGCGATCGCAGGCATCGCCGGTCACGGCCCTCTGGAAGCGCTTGTTTTTGCCGTCTTGGGCGGCGCGCTGCACAGCTTTGCTTTTGGTTTGGATCCTTTGAAGAACAAGGGGGTAGAAGGCCACGACCAATACCAGTCGGACCGCGTAGCGCGCGCCGTGGAAGACGCTGAATCACATCTGCAGGCCATGAACCGCGCCATTGAGCGTGCGGGAGACCGCGCTCTGGAACGCCGCGTCAGCAGCTTTCAAGCCACCGCCCGTGAACTGTTTCGGACGGTTGAGGAAGATCCCAGAGATCTGAGCGCAGCCAGACGCTATTTGGGGGTCTATCTGCTTGGGGCAAAAGACGCGACTGTGAAGTTTGCCGATCTTTATAGTCGGACGGATGACGCACAAGCCCGCGCCGACTATGAAGCGCTCCTGGATGATCTGGAGCAAAACTTTGCCGCACGCACGCAAAAGCTGATGCTGGATGATCGGGGTGATCTCACCATTGAAATTGACGTGCTGCGCGAGCGCTTGGCCCAAGAGGGTCTGCGTTCAAACGTGTAAAACCATTTAGGACCGCAATTGCGAAAGGGACACATCATGTCCGACACTGTCAGAAAAAAAGCCGAAGCCGTCGTTGCGGAGATCACAGAGGCCACCGTCGCACTGCCGGAGCCCGTAGAGGCCAATGCCATCGTACCACTTTCAGAAGCGGACGCACCTGTCTCTGCTGAGATCAGCAAGCGCATGGGCGAAATTGACATGAGCAACACCAATTCCATCGTGTCTTTTGGCTCAGCTGCTCAATCAGAACTCCAGACCATTTCGCAGGCCATGCTGGCAGATGTCCGCAACAAAGACGTTGGTCCAGCCGGGGACAGCCTGCGCAACATCGTGACAACAATTCGCGGCTTTTCCGTATCTGAACTGGATATACGCCGCGAACGCAGCTTCTGGGAAAAACTCATCGGGCGCGCCGCACCCTTTGCCAAATTCACCGCGCGTTACGAGGAAGTTCAGGACCAGATTGACAAAATCACCGACAACCTTCTTTCCCATGAGCACACACTCCTAAAAGACATCAAATCTTTGGACGTGTTGTATGAAAAAACGCTCGCCTTCTATGATGAGCTGGCGCTCTATATCGCTGCGGGCGAAGCCAAAATTGAAGAGCTGGACACGACTGATATTCCTGCCAAAGAAGCCGAAGTTACTGCGGCAGATGAAAATGCACAGGTCATGAAGGCACAAGAATTGCGCGATCTGCGCGCCGCGCGTGACGATCTGGAGCGCCGCGTGCATGACCTCAAGTTGACCCGTCAGGTGACCATGCAATCCCTGCCCTCTATTCGGCTGGTGCAGGAAAATGACAAATCTCTTGTCACCAAAATCAACTCCACCTTGGTCAACACCGTGCCACTCTGGGAAACGCAGCTTGCACAGGCCGTGACCATCCAGCGCTCCGCAGAAGCCGCCGCCGCTGTGCGCGACGCCAACGATCTCACAAATGAGCTTTTGACGGCAAATGCCCAGAACCTGCGCGCCACAAACAAAGCGGTACGCACAGAAATGGAACGTGGTGTGTTTGACATCGAAGCCGTGAAAACCGCCAATGCGGAGCTGATCGCAACCATCAACGAATCTCTGCAGATCGCCGACGAAGGCAAGGCCAAACGCGCCGCAGCAGAGGACGACATGAAAAAGATGGAAGCAGAGTTGCGCGACACACTGGCCGCAGCCAAAGCCCGCAAGGACGGGCTGGGGGATACGACGGCGACTTCCGTGCCGAACGCGTGACACGACGTTTTCTCATACTTCTGGGCCTATTGGGGGCTTTGGCGGCTTGCGAAGAGGTGAGCAAGCCGCAGGAGCCGCCTGTTGCCCCTCCGCCCAGCAGATCTGCAGAAAGCAAAGCGCTGGCGACCTACTATCGCCAAGTTCAGTCGGATTTATTGGCACGCGGGCTTCTGCGGACGGACGGCGGCGGGCCTGATACGCCGTTTACCCCTGAGATGCTGGCGCGAAATTTTGAGAAAATCGCCTTTTACGACGAATATACCAGCGGTGCAGGATTGCAGCGGGCCCCAGATCAGGCCGGATATTTGCGCCGTTGGGCCGAACCTGTTCGCGTCAAACTGCATTTTGGTGCGTCTGTTTCAGAGGCGCAAAAGGCCAAAGATAATGCGACGGTCGCAGAGTACATCCCACGCTTGGCCAAGGTGACGGGCCACCCCATGCGCCAAACTGCGGACAAAGCCAATTTCAACGTTTTGATCATGGGCGCGGATGATCGATCGGAGATAGAAGCCCTCCTGGACCAGTTGCTTCCCACTGCATCGCTGGAAACCAGAGCCCTTTTTACGAATCCACCGCGACAGATCTATTGCTTCGTGGTCACCCAAGCCACAGAAGCAGCGCCCCACACGTACACATCTGCCGTCGCCTTGATCCGTGCAGAGCACCCAGACCTTCTGCGCAAATCCTGCCTGCATGAAGAGATCGCGCAGGGTCTTGGGCTCACAAATGACAGCCCCTATGCAAGACCGTCAATTTTCAACGACGACGAAGAATTTGCCCTGCTGACAACGCACGATGAAAAACTCCTCACGATGCTGTTTGACGCGCGGCTCACGCCAGGGATGTCGCCGGAAGACGCCCGTCCGATCACCTATATTCTGTCGCGCGAGCAGACCAATCAGAACTTCTAATACGCCTCCTGAAAGGACAACCTCATGGGTATTTTTGATTTCCTAACTGGCGAATTTATCGACGTCATCCATTGGGTTGACGACACACGCGACACGCTCGTTTGGCGTTTTGAACGCGAAGGCCATGAAATCAAATACGGCGCCAAGCTTACTGTCCGCGAAGGTCAGTCGGCTGTGTTTGTGCATGAAGGACAACTGGCGGATGTCTTTACGCCTGGTCTCTACATGCTTGAAACCAACAACATGCCGGTGATGACCACGCTCCAGCACTGGGATCACGGCTTCAAAAGTCCGTTCAAGTCCGAAATCTACTACGTCAACACCACCCGTTTCGCCAATCTGAAATGGGGTACCAAAAACCCGATCATGGTGCGCGATCCGGAATTCGGTCCGGTGCGTCTGCGGGCTTATGGCACCTATGCAATCCGCGTGGTTGATCCGGCGCGGTTCCTCACCGAGATTGTGGGCACCGACGGCGAATTCACGATGGATGAGATCAGCTTTCAGATCCGCAATATCATCGTACAGGAATTCTCCCGCGTGATCGCGGCCTCCGGCATTCCAGTGCTGGACATGGCGGCCAACACTGCAGATCTGGGCAAGCTGGTGGCGGCAGAAATCTCCGGCACCATTGCCGAATACGGCCTTGCGATCCCTGAGCTTTATATCGAAAATATCTCACTGCCCGCCGCCGTGGAGGCCGCGATGGACAAGCGCACCTCCATGGGCATTGTGGGCGATCTGGGCAAATACACCCAATTTTCCGCCGCAGAGGCCATGACCGCCGCCGCGCAAACACCAAATTCCGGCATGGGCGCAGGCCTTGGCATGGGAATGGGCATGGCGATGGCGCAACAGATGGCCACTCAGGCCGCGCAGCCCCACGCCACCCATCAGCCCGGCCCATGGGGTGCCCGCCCGGCCGCACAGCCAGCCCCCGCTCCGCAAGCGGCCCATGCGGCCCCGCCCCCGCCACCACCGGTGGAACATGTCTGGCATGTTGCCGAAAACGGCCAGACCAGAGGTCCGTTTTCCAAGGCGGCTCTGGGCCGGATGGCCACCGCGGGTGAGATCACCCGCCAGACCCATGTCTGGACCGCCGGTCAGGACGGCTGGAAACACGCCGAAGATGTGACAGAACTGGCCCAGCTTTTTACCATCCTTCCGCCCCCACCACCGGGAAGCTGAACGCGCAGCCCAAGGGAGGAGTAGTCTCCACATAAGGTCTACGGCTTATCAAAGATCCCCCCAGCCGGAGCCATAGCTTTTTTAGAACAAAGCCAACTTCAGACACGACCAACCGCATTGAGCGACCATTATGACGGACCAGACCAAGGACATTGACGGTGATTTCGAGGTAGATCTCGACGATGAAGATGAGATCGAATGGTACCAGCCGGACGACCCCACCCCGCGTCATGCCTGCCCCTGCTGCGACTATGTCACCTTGCCGGAACGCTACAGCTATCTGATCTGCCCTGTCTGCTTCTGGGAAGATGAAGGGCCCGAGTTTGAAGAAGCTCCGCTGGAACCTTCCGGGGCAAACCATGGCTTCACCCTTGCGGAAAGTCGTCATAATTTCAAAACCATCGGGGCCTGCCATCCTGAAATGGTGCCCCATGTCTTACCCCTGGAAGACCACGCGCAATACGCCTATCAAGCCCGAGAGCACTAAGAGCCGCATATGACCGCCACCCCGCCGCCTGCCCCTCAAGAGAGCACACGCTTCCCCTGTCCGCAATGCGGCGCAGACTATCGTTTTGCACCACGGCAGGGCCTGCTAATCTGTGACCATTGCGGCCATGAGGAAGCCACCGAGCAGGGCGACCGCGCCGCTGCCATCACGGAACTGGACTTCAAATCTGCTCTGGCAGAACAGTTGCCCGCCGCAGACGTCATGGAGACTCGGGCCTGTTCCTGCCCGAATTGCGCCGCCCATGTAGTCTTCAGCGGTGACACGCATGCCACCGAATGCCCCTTCTGTGCGACCCCGGTCGTTGTGGACACAGGAACACACCGCCAAATCAAACCCCGCGCAGTGCTGCCATTTCAACTGGCCGAGAAAGAAGCCCATTCAGCCATGAACCGCTGGCTTGGCGGGCTTTGGCTTGCCCCCAATGGTCTCAAAGACTACGCACGCAAGGGGCGCAAGATGGACGGCATCTACGTGCCCTATTGGACCTATGACGCCGATACAAAGTCGGCATATGTCGGCGAAAGGGGCACAGTCTACTACGTCACCGAAACGGTGATGCGTGACGGCAAACCTGAATCCCGCCAAGTACAGAAAATCCGCTGGCGCCCTGCGTCAGGCAGGGTCGGACGGTGGTTTGACGATGTGCTGGTTCTCGCGTCCAAAGCTCTGCCTAAAAAATACACCGATGCTCTGGAGCCCTGGGACTTGTCTGCGTTGGAACCTTACGCGCCAGAATTCCTCGCGGGCTTTCAGGCAGAGGGTTACTCCATCGCACTGGAAGAGGGATATGAAGAAGCCCGGACGCGGATGGACCGCGTGATCCGAAGAGATGTCGCCTTTGATATTGGCGGCGACCGGCAGCGCATTCATTCCATATCCACCACGGTCAATGATGTGACCTTCAAACATATTCTCCTCCCAGTTTGGCTCGCTGCCTATAAATATCGCGGACAGTCCTATCGATTTGTCGTCAACGGGCAGACCGGGCGGGTTCAGGGTGAACGCCCCTATTCGGTATGGAAAATCTCCTGTGCCGTTGTGCTCGCTGCCCTTGCAGCTGGGGCGCTCGGCTATATCATCGCTCAGAACCAATAATCGCGAGGACACGGCAATGAGCCATCATGCCGCTCTGCAAGCCCTATTGCACACACGCCATTCCTGTCGGGCCTTCAAATCGGCAGCCGTACCCAAAGCTGTGGTCTCGCAAATTCTTCTGGATGCGGGGCGCGCACCCTCTTGGTGCAATGCCCAACCCTGGAAAGTCATCGTCACGTCCGGCGCAGAGACTGACGCGTTTCGGGCGACGATGGCGCGGGCTTTTGACACCGGAGCACCTGCACCGGACTACCCCTTCCCCACCACCTATACAGGTGCACATCAAAAACGTCGGCGCACCTGCGGGTTTCAACTCTACGAAGCCGTGGGAATCGGCCGGGGAGATCGTGAAGGCCGCGCGCGCCAGATGAAAGAAAACTATACGCTTTTTGGCGCGCCTCATGTGGCGTTGATCACTTGCCCTGTGGAACTTGGCCCCTACGGTGTCCTCGATTGTGGGGGCTTCATCACTGCCTTTTGTTTATCCGCGCAAGCGCAGGGGATTGGCACAGTACCTCAGGCGGCTTTGTCGCTCTATTCCAACGTTGTCAGAGACCACTTTCGCATTTCAGAGGACCGCAAAGTCCTCGCAGCCATTTCTTTTGGCTACCCCGATGAAGATGCCGCCATCAACCAGTTCCGCACCGACCGCGCGGAATTGGACGCCTTTGTAGAGTGGCGCGACTGAGGCAGTTCAAGCGCTCTTGGCACGGGGTGCCACGCGTCCTTTGATATCACCGGCTGCCACAAAAGGGGCCGCGCTGTGATGAATGCTCTCGGAGCGATCTGCGCATACCCGGCGAGGTGACCGAAACAAAAAGAACTTGCCCAGCGCCTTCCAAGTTCCAACCATTGGGGCCTCTGAATTGGTTTCAAAACGTTCGCGCCAGCTTGTTGGAAGGCTGATGCCACAAGCCTCTACACGCTCAAGCATCCAAACCAGCGGAATATTTGCCAGCGGTCGGGCATCTTCAAAGCCGACAAGCTGCCCACCAACGTCACTGTGCGCACCGCGAAACCACACCTGTTCCACCCGACCGTCCCAATTGTCCGGACATGTCCAAAGTTCGGGCTCAAACACCTGCCGTGTCTCATCCAACGCCAGCGCATGATAGCCATGACGCACAATCGGGGACAGATGGTGGTTATGAAAGGCGTGACGCTGTTCGGTCAAACGCCAAAGCAGTGGCACTCGCGCGCCCAATGCCTTGACCGTGTCCCAGACCCCAATCATTTCGATCTCAACAGTTTTGTGGCAATGCGCCTCGGCAAAATCCACCGCAGCCACACTGTCGGGGGTCAACTCATAGTGGCGATACGCCGTGCGGATATTGCGTTCAGTCGCGCATTCGGCGCGCAAAAGCCCCACGCGATCAATCACGCCCGCGAGCGACCGTACAGCGAAGGCGCCGCGTGAATACCCCATCAGGAAGATACGATCTCCGGGGCGATATCGGCTGGCGAGATAGCCATAAGCACGCCTGATTTGCCGATTGATCCCCCGCCCCATCATGACATCAAGCGTTTGATGCCAGCTTTGCCATTGCATCCCCGCCTCATAATAGACAGACACACCCGCTCCCAATTCGCTAAGCAACCGATAGGTCAGACCCGCATTGGTTTCATGTCCCGGCGTCAGGGAGGACATGGTGCCATCAAGAATAATCACATGGGTTAGCGGCCCGCGCCGCAGCGTGGTCGGAGAGTGGCGGCTGGCAAATCGCCCTGCCAGCCATCCGCTTATGCGCTCACGAAACCCGATCTTTTGCCTCTTTCAACATTTGCCAAACGCGATGCGGCGTGAAGGGCATGTCTGCCTGTCGCACACCATGCTCCCAAAGGGCATCCTGAACGGCGTTTGCTGCAGCAGCCATGGCACCAACGGTGCCCGCTTCTCCACATCCTTTCATTCCCATCACATTGGCCGTGGAGGGAACTGCCTCTGTCGTAAAGCCAATCATGGGCATATCACCCGCACGTGGCATCGCATAATCCATGAAGGTCGCAGTCAAAAGCTGCCCCTCGTCATCATAGACCACATGCTCCATCAAAGCCTGCCCAATACCTTGTGCCACGCCACCATGGACCTGCCCTTCAGCGAGCATTGGGTTGATCAAGTTTCCAAAATCATCCACCACGGTGTATTTCTCCAAGGTGACCTGTCCGGTCTCGGGATCCACTTCAACCTCTGCAAGATGCGCGCCATTTGGGAAACTTCGTGCTGGCAAAGTGGTACGTTCTTCATGCACCATCAAATCCAGTCGACCGTCCGCACGCGCCATAGCTGAGGCTTCAAGCAGGGTTGGGTGTAAGTTAGAGCCTTCCGCGCGAAATTGCTCATCATCAAAAGTCACGTCCTCGGCATCCACGCCCATCTTATCTGCAATATAAGGCGTAAAGGCTTTAATCATCGTTTCCACGGTCGCCAAAGTAGCGGTGTTTTGCACTGTGACGGATCGGGATCCTCCTGTACCGCCCCCCTGCTTGATGCGATCACTGTCGCCCTGCACCACCTCAATCACATGTGTGGGAATACCGGTTTGATCACTCAAAAACTGCGCATAAACCGTCTCGTGGCCCTGCCCATTGGACTGCGTACCGACGTAGATCGACACTGTGCTATCTTCGTTAAATTCAACGCGCGCACTCTCGCTCGGGTCTCCAAGGATACTCTCGATATAATAACACAATCCGGCCCCGCGCAATTTGCCTGCTTTCGCACTTGCCGCCTTACGAGATTCAAAACCCACCACATCTCCAAACGCCTCTAGTCGGCTCAACACCCGGTCAAAATCACCCACGTCATAGGTTTCATCTGTGGCGGTCTTATAGGGAAAGGCCGCTTTCGGAATGAAATTACGCCGACGCAGCTCATAGCCGCTCACACCTAACTCCCGTGCGGCCCGATCCATCAATCGCTCCAGCACATAGATCGCTTCGGGGCGGCCTGCGCCGCGATAAGCGTCGACGGGCGTCGTATTGGTATACACACCATCCACCTGCAGCCATGTGGTTTGCACATCATAAACCCCCATCAGAACACGGCTGAACAGCTGCGTTTGAATGGCCTGCGCAAATTGAGAGTTGTACGCGCCCATATTGGCAACACTCTTCACTCGATAAGCTGTTGCTTTGAGGTCCGCATCAAAGGCCATCTCCGCCACAGAGATCAGATCCCGCCCCGCGTTGTCTGACAGCATGCTTTCGGTCCGCTCGCCAATCCACCGCACAGGTTTTTCCAAAAGCTTTGCCGCATAGGCCACCAGCAATGGTTCCTGATAGATCATCGCCTTCATGCCAAATCCACCGCCAGTGTCTGGATTGGTCACGCGTACTTGCTCAGGCTCCAATCCCAGAACACGCACCACATGGCCTTTTGTACCCCACACACCCTGACCATTGTTGGCCACATGAATGCGACCATCTTCCCATTCGGCATAGGCCCCGCGAGGCTCCATCGAATTGACGATCACGCGGTTGTCCCCAACCTCAAGGCTGACAACATGCGCAGCTTCCAAAAAGGCCTTCTCTGCAGCGGCTTCATCCCCGAGTCCCCAGTCAAAGGCCAAATTGCCGGACGCTTCGTCGTGCAACTGCGCGCCACCTCGCGCCAAAGCCATGGAGGTTTCAAGATCTTCGTAGTCAAACAGGATCATCTCTGCGGCATCGCGCGCCTGATCAAGTGTTTCCGCAACAATCATGGCAAGCGGCTCCCCAACATAGCGCACGCGCCCAGTTGCGAGTAAGGGACGCGTCGGGGCAGCCCCCTTGCTGCCATCCCGATTGTCCACTTGCGTGCCTGGCAAGGTGGCCTCCACCCCTGCCGCCAGCAGATCCGCCTGCGTCACAACACAGGCAACGCCCTCCACCTCCAATGCATCCGCCACATCAAGTGACGCGATTTTGGCATGCGCGACAGGGGCGCGAAAGAAATAAGCATGCAGGGCAGCAGGCGGCGCGATGTCATCGACATACCGGCCCTCACCCGTCAAAAACCGCGTGTCCTCGACCCGTTTGACGGGCTGACTCTTCCCAAATTTTTCCATGGCTCCTGCTCCCCTGCGCGTGGCTACGCAGCGGACTGTAACGCAGGATCAACCGCTGTCCAGAGCGCCGAAAGTCTTACAACGCGGCGACAGTCGTCATTTGCTGCAAACCATAGCCATTGAAGCCTGTGGACAGGCTGGCCGAATAGGCCCCCATGGCGCGGATCATCACGAAGTCCCCCTCTTCAATATCCGCTGGCAAGGCAACAGGATCCGGCAACCTGTCCAGACTGTCACAGGTCGGGCCGTATACCACTTTGCCCACGTTCTCTCCGGTCACCGACCTCCCGTCAGAGCGCACCACGCTGATGCGATCCGGAACGCCAATGTCTCTCAGCTCCGTCAACGCCCCATAGATCCCATCGTTGAGAAAAACAGCACTGTCCCGAACGGCTTTTACCCGCACTGCCAAAGTAAAGGCCTCTGCGACCATGGCCCGCCCCGGTTCACAGACCAGCTTGGGGGCATTCCCCCCAAACGCGCGCTGGGTCTCCTGCGCGATACGATCAAAAATCGCCTCCAAATCCGGCGCCACACCACTGCGATGCGCCGCAAACCCACCGCCCACATTGAGGCGTTGCAAAGTCACGCCCGCCCGCTTGGCCACATCAGCGGCCTCCACGATGTAAACTGCCCAAGCCTGAGGATCCGCACATTGCGTACCCGGATGGAAGGTCAGAGAGGTCGCAAACCCCATCTGCTGCGCCTGCCGCAAAAGCGCTACAGCCAGATCCGGATCCGCACCGAACTTCTCGCCAAAGTCATAAGCCGCGCCCGCCACAGGCAACCGCAGACGCACCGCAATCTCCGTCCCCTGTCGCGGCACATCAACCAGTTTCTCCAATTCCCGCGGACAATCCACAGACCAGCTTGCAATGCCATGTCCCACCGCTTCGGCAATTTCCGCGCGGGAGCGCACCGGGTTGTGATAATGCAGCACAGCGTCAGGCGCGACCGCTCGTACGCGCGCCATTTCCAAAGGAGACGCCACATCAAAGGCAGACAGGCCCGCCCCCACCAGATTGCTCAAAACGGCCTCATGATCATTAGCCTTCACCGCATAAGTGACCAGCCCGTCAAACCCTTCCAAAAACCGGCGCGCCGTCGCCTGCAGCACCTCAGGCGCAAAATACAACACCGGCGCATCTGGTGTGAACTTCTTCAAATGCCAGAGCGGGGAAGGCCAGAGGGCCGGATCATTGCGCATAGTCTACCTCAATTCCTGTTCCTCACAGAATTTCGCGTTTTTCGGTCGCATTCACGTGGCAATCCCGCTAAACAGTGCAATTCCATCGGCATAATGACGATAAAATCATGCAACTTGACGAAACAGACTCCCAACTTCTCTCCCTGCTCGGAGAAAACGCGCGCGCGCCCGTGGCCACTCTGGCGCGCAAACTGGGCCTCGCGCGCACAACAGTTCAGGCCCGGATTGAGCGCCTTGAGACCTCAGGTGCCATCGCTGGCTACACGCTGCGCCTTGGCGATGCCGCGCGCCCGCGCCTGCGCGCCACAGCGTTGATTTCAATTGAACTGCGGGCTGGGCCAACTGTGCTGGACCGCCTGAAATCCCTGCCTGCGGTAGAATCTGTGCACACCTGTTCGGGACGTTTCGACCTCATCGTGCAACTCGCCGCCGACAGCACCGCAGAGCTGGACGACACTCTAGACAACATCGGGGAGGCCAAAGGTGTGAAAAGCTCCGAAAGCCTCATCCACCTCTCCACCAAATTGGATCGCCCCCGCGGATAGATTGCAGAAGTCTCCATTCAACGTCTCAGACCACGACACAGATACGTCCGATTACCACGCAGCGTCTTATTTAACCGGAATTCGCCCTTTCCGGCTTGTCAGCCTTACGGTACACAGCGCCAGCAACTCTACCGGGATAGATCTGACATGGCGATGGAAAAGACCTTCAACGCAGCCGAGGCCGAGGGCCGGCTTTATGACGCATGGGAAAAAGCAGGCTGCTTCACCGCAGGAGCCAATGCCAAACCAGGTGCTTCCACCTATTGCATCATGATCCCGCCCCCCAATGTCACCGGCGTTTTGCACATGGGCCATGCCTTTAACAACACGCTTCAGGACATCCTGATCCGTTGGAAGCGCATGCAGGGCTTTGACACCCTCTGGCAGCCGGGCACCGATCACGCGGGCATCGCCACCCAAATGGTCGTGGAGCGTAAGCTGGCTGAAACCGGGGAACCGTCCCGCCGCGAGCTGGGCCGTGAGAAATTCCTTGAGAAGGTCTGGGACTGGAAAGGCGAAAGCGGCGGCACCATCGTGAACCAGCTCAAGCGCCTTGGCGCGTCCTGTGATTGGGATCGCGAAGCCTTCACCATGTCCGGCGCGCCCGGTGCGCCTGCGGATGTGGCGGGCGGCAACTTCCACGACGCGGTGCTGAAAGTCTTCGTTGAAATGTACAACAAGGGCCTGATCTATCGCGGCAAGCGCCTCGTGAACTGGGACCCGCATTTTGAAACCGCGATTTCCGACCTCGAAGTGGAGAACATCGAAGTTGCGGGTCACATGTGGCACTTCAAATACCCGCTCGCAAATGGCGCCACCTACACCTACGTCGAGAAAGACGCGGACGGCAACGTCACGCTAGAAGAAGAGCGCGACTATATCTCCATCGCCACCACGCGGCCTGAAACCATGCTCGGCGATGGCGCTGTGGCTGTGCACCCGTCTGATGAGCGCTATGCGCCGATCATTGGCCAGCTCTGCGAGATCCCGGTTGGACCAAAAGAGCACCGCCGTCTGATCCCGATCATCACCGATGAATATCCGGATAAAGACTTTGGCTCCGGCGCGGTGAAAATCACCGGCGCGCATGATTTCAACGACTATCAGGTCGCCAAGCGCGGCGGCATCCCAATGTACCGCCTGATGGACACCAAAGGCGCGATGCGCGCGGATGGCGACGATTACGCCGCCGCCGCGGCCCTTGCCATGGCCGTGGCCAAAGGCGAAAAAATTCTGACGGAGGCAGAGGCCGACGCAATCAACCTTGTGCCTGATGACATTCGTGGCATGGACCGCTTTGAAGCGCGCAAACTGGTGGTCGAGCAGATCACCGCCGAAGGCCTCGCCGTTATGGTCCCCGCCCCGGCCACAGAGCCGGGGCCTCGCGCGGATGACGAAGAGGTCCCGGATCAAGTCCGGGACGCGGATATCCTGATCCCATTTGTCGAGAACAAACCAATCATGCAGCCCTTTGGGGACCGCTCCAAAGTGGTGATCGAGCCGATGCTCACCGACCAGTGGTTTGTGGATGCAGAAAAGGTTGTTGGCCCGGCGCTGGACGCGGTGCGCGACGGCACCGTGAAAATTCTGCCGGAATCCGGTGAGAAAACCTATTACCACTGGCTGGAAAACATCGAGCCCTGGTGTATCTCCCGCCAGCTGTGGTGGGGCCACCAGATCCCGGTTTGGTACGGTCTTGATCTATCCGCAGAGGACTTCAAAGACGACGAGACCAATGGCGCGCTCGATCTTGTTGAAATGGGCCGTTTGCTCGGCGAAGGCGGCATGCTGCACCGGGGCAATGTGATGCACTGTGCCGCGAGCTTTGACGATGTCGCCGCGCAGTTCCTTAACGACAACGCCAACATCCCCGCGCCGCTGAACAACGCCAAAGTGGTTGAGGTGACGGACAAACACGAAGCCATCCACATTCTGGCCGAAAGCCTCGCGCAATATGTGGTGGATCAGGATCCGCTCAAACTGGTCTTCCCGGTCTGGCGTGATCCCGACGTGCTCGACACCTGGTTCTCCTCCGGCCTCTGGCCCATCGGCACGCTGGGCTGGCCGGAACAGACCGACGAGCTGGCAAAATACTTCCCGACCTCCACGCTGGTCACAGGTCAGGACATCCTTTTCTTCTGGGTCGCGCGCATGATGATGATGCAGCTCGCGGTGGTGGATCAGATACCATTTGACACGGTTTACCTGCACGGCCTCGTGCGCGATGCCAAGGGCAAGAAGATGTCCAAATCCACCGGCAACGTGATGGACCCGCTGGAGATCATCGACGAGTACGGCGCCGACGCGCTGCGCTTCTCCTCAGCCGCCATGGCGGCACTGGGCGGCGTGCTCAAACTCGACATGCAACGCATCGCGGGTTACCGTAACTTTGGCACCAAGCTCTGGAATGCCGCCCGTTTTGCCGAGATGAACGGTGTGTTCGAAGACGATGTGGTGGTCAGCACCCCACTGTCGCAATACCGACGCGATACCGACGTAAAACAGACCGCCAATTTGTGGATCATCGGCGAGACCGCCAAGGTCCGCGAAGAGGTGGATGCCGCGCTGGAAAGCTTCCGGTTCAACGACGCCGCCAGCGCGCTTTACGCCTTTGTCTGGGGCAAAGTCTGTGACTGGTATCTGGAATTTTCCAAACCGCTCTTCTCTTCCGACGATGCTGCCGTTGTGGCCGAAACCAAGGCGACCATGCGTTGGGTCATCGACCAGTGCCTGATCCTGTTGCACCCCATCATGCCCTTCATCACAGAAGAGCTCTGGGGCAACCTTGGCGACCGTGCAAAAATGCTCGTACACGCGGATTGGCCCAGCTACCAAGCCTCTGACTTTGTGGATGAAAAAGCCGATCGTGAGATGAACTGGGTGATTTCCGTCATCGACAGCATCCGCTCCGTACGGGCGCAGATGGGCGTGAACGCAGGTGCTAAAATCGACGTGGTTGTGAGCCAGATCACCGAAGAAAACCGCGCCGCTTTTGCCGCCAATCAGGCCCTGATCTTCAAGATCGCCCGAGTGGTCTCTCTCGAAGAAGTAGACACCTTCCCCAAAGGCACCGCCACCGTGGCAGTCGATGGCGCAACCTTCGGCCTGCCATTGGCAGACATCATCGACATTGATGCGGAAAAAGCCCGCCTTGAGAAAGGCTTAGGCAAACTTGCCAAAGAGCTCGGAGGCCTGCGCGGTCGCCTCAACAACCCAAAATTCGTGGCCTCTGCGCCTGATGAAGTGGTGGCTGAGGCACGCGAAAACCTGGCCGCGCGCGAAGAAGAGGAAGCCAAGATCAAGGCCGCCCTCGCGAAACTCGCTGAGCTTAATTAAGCCAACACAAAAAGCGTCATGCCCAACTCATGGGCATGACGCGTATTTTTCAGAGCTGGCGCTATTTAAAAACCGGCGCGCGCTTCTGAAGATTGGCCGCGATGACTTCCATCTGATGCGGCTTCCCCATCAACTCCGCCTGCACCCGGCTTTCCTCCAAAAGAACAGCGTCTTCGTCATGCTGATGGGTTTCGGCAAACTCAATCAAGGCCTTAGCGGCCCGGATTGCTGAGGGGCTTTTGATCGCAATCTCTTCTGCCAGAGCCATCGCTGCGCCAAGCGGGTCTTCGACAACCTCTGTGACTAGCCCCCATTCAGCCGCCTGTGCAACGCTGAAGGACTGAGCCGTATAAGTCAGCTTCCGAATGACGTCAGACCGTGTCAGATGCGGCAGCAACGCCATGCCGCCCATGTCTGGCACAATGCCCCATTTCATTTCCATGATCGACATTTTGGTGTCAGCTGCTGCAAAGCGCACATCCGCCCCAAGCGCGATCTGAAAGCCACCACCATAGGCCACACCTTGAATGGCACAGATCACAGGCACCGGCAGCTTTCGCCAAACAAGCGGAACTTGTTGAAAAAGGTTGGCATTCCCATGCGTCCGCGGCAAGAGCATGTCGCCCGCATCTTTGCCCGCCATCGCACCAAAAGACATGATATCGAGGCCGGCACAAAAGGCCTTCCCTTCCCCCGACAACACAACAACGCGCACGTCGTCGTTCTCCATCAAGCTTTCTCCAGCTTCGGCAATAGCCGACAACATCTCAGGATCCAGCGCATTCATCTTATCGCCTCGGGTCAATGTCACCCGCGCAATATGGTTTTCAATTTCTACAGAAACACGGGCCATGTCTGCCTCCTCACAGATTGGGTCTTTGACAGACACAGTTCCTTTTGGTTGCAAGGAAATCCACCCTAACGTCAGGGCATTTTCTCTTGTTCATTGCCCGCCATTGCGTCACCTTCCCGGCCATGACCGGACCACGCTTTACTAATTTGGCAAACAGCCTCCCCGCCACGGTGCCTTTTGTCGGCCCCGAAGCCCAAGAACGCGCCATCGGCCATCCATTTGCAGCGCGTATGGGCGCAAATGAGAACATTTTTGGCCCCTCTCCGAAAGCCATCGCCGCCATGCAGCGCGCGAGTGCCGACATCTGGAAGTATGCGGATCCGGAAAGCCATAAGCTGCGGCAAGCTCTGGCGCTACATTATGGCATTGGTTCAGACAATATCGTTGTTGGAGAAGGCATTGATGGCCTGCTCGGATATCTCGTGCGCCTTCTTATTGCCCCCGGAGATGCGGTGGTCACCTCTGATGGTGCCTATCCGACTTTCAACTACCACGTCGCCGGTTTTGGAGGTGCTCTGCACAAAGTTCCCTACATCGACGATGCCGAAAGCCTGCCAAACCTCCTTCTCAAGGCCGCAGAAGTAGATGCAAAACTTGTTTATTTCGCCAATCCGGACAACCCAATGGGCAGTGTCAGTTCTGGGGCCGAGATCAAGGCACAGGTTGAGAATATTCCTGACGGCTGTATCCTGTTGCTGGACGAAGCCTATATAGAGTTCGCTCCAGAAGGCGCGGCTCCGAACATCGCCATCAACGATCCTCGCATCATCCGAATGCGCACGTTCTCAAAGGCCTACGGCCTGGCTGGCGCACGCGTGGGGTATGCTTTAGGCGAACGCAATACAATTCGCGCCTTTGAAAAAATTCGCAATCATTTTGGCATGAACCGCGCAGCACAAGCAGGCGCATTGGCAGCGCTACAAGATGGCGAATGGCTAGAGCACACAAAAAACTGCGTGGCTAATTCGCGTGACAGCATTGCCGCCATTGCCAGAAAGCACGGCTTGAAGCCTCTTCCATCTGCTACGAATTTTGTTGCAATCGATTGCGGCGGTGATGGCATGTGGGCAAAACGTATCCTCGACGGTCTGGTATCTGAAGGGATCTTTGTACGCATGCCAGCTGTCGCCCCCCAAAATCGCTGCATTCGCGTGAGCTGCGCTCCAGAAGAGGAGCTCCGGCTCTTTGACATCGCATTGGGCAAGGTGCTGACGGGCCTTCATTCTTCAAGTTAACCCGTGTTCTTAGGCTGTTCACGATTTTTTTGGCCAACCGTGAAAAGATTCGGAACTATCCTGTTTTGAAGGAGAGCCCCGATGTCACGCCCTGTGCAACCTGTCGAAGATTATACCAAGACCTGCCTCGCAATGGCTTTTGTAAATCTGCTGTGGGTTTTTGTATTGATATTCGTTTTGTGGGGCTTACCCCCAGTGATGGTTCTGTCAGTCATTCTCAATGCTGGCATCAACAAGTTGGATAACATACGAAACCATCGCCCCTAGTACATACGTGTCGCAGATGGCCACGACACGCATTTGAACAGCGTTAAAGCCTATGAAAGCGTTTTCAACGCGCGGCGATCACCCTGGCCGCAGCTTCAATTGCGCCGGAGCCATGTGGTATGTCCAACGCGATCAACCCGGACTGCACAGTTGCAAGCAATCCCATGATCATCTGCGCATTGACATGCCCCATATGGCCAAAACGGAAGAAACCATCACTGTTGGGGTCTTCCTCCGTCGCCATCCCCAGACCAATACCAAGCGTCAATCCAGCCTGATCCTGACACCAGCGACGTAACCTTGTACCGTGCTCCTTACCAACCCTGAGGGATGTAACAGCATGACTGCGTGCATCGGGATCAGCAATATTCAGCTCTAAGGGGCCTTCGGAGCTCCACACCTCCACCGCTGCCCAAATTGCTTTAGCCAGCGTTTCATGGCGTAACCAGACATTGTTCAGCCCTTCCGCCAAAATCATATCCAAAGCTACCCGCAACCCATAGATATGATGCGTCGGCGCGGTGCCGCAAAACAGCTGATAGTAAAGCTCCGGATTCGCGCGCGGCTGCCAATCCCAATATCGGCTGACCCGTTCTATTTCAGAGCGTCGTTTGGCGGCCTGTTCATTAAAAAAGACGAACGCGACACCCGGCGGGACCATAAGGCCTTTTTGACAGGCGGCGACCATGACGTCGACCCCCCAACGATCCATCTCAAAACGATCGCAGCCAAAAGACGCGATGCAATCCACCATCAGGAGCGCGGGATGCCCTGTGGCATCAAGCGCGCTTCGAAGAGCTGCAATATCGCTTTTGGCAGATGTAGATGTATCAACATGAACAGCCAGAACCGCTTTGATTTCATGCGTGGGGTCATTTCGTAGCGCCTCTGCGACGACCTCAGCGGCAATGGGCGCACGACGCCCGAAATCCAAAACATCGCATTGCGCCCCCAGCCCTGCGGCCATTTCGCTCCACCCATGACCAAACGCCCCTGCAGCGGGAACCAGTACTTTATCACCAGGCGAGAGGACATTGCTTAAGGCAGCCTCCCACGCAGCATGGCCGTTGCCAATATAGATTGCTGCGTTGTGAACCGTGCCCGCGACGATCTTCAAGTCGGATAAAACACCGTAGGTGAGATCAATCAACTCCCCTTCGTAAATATTGGGAGCTCCCCGATGCATCGCACGCAATACGGCTTCTGGCATCACCGACGGCCCAGGAATCGCTAAGTAAGGTTGCCCTTTAGTGAGATCCATCATTCACCCCTAAGTTACTTTCTTCCGCACAGTATCGCCCTAATTTTTACGGTCAATCTCCGGCAGCTAGGAAACTGTAGAGATGCGGAAACGCTCCTATTCTGTCTGGTTTCGGTAACAAACGCGCGTTAAAGGTTGTCGCAACGCTTCAAAGCCGCAAGGGCCCTTCCCGTGACTGAACAAACCCAAGAAACGCATCAGGACAATGGATATCTTTTGTCTTGGCTGTGGCGCAAATACTTGCATCGCTACAAGTGGCTCTTAGTCGGCGCCAGCTTTTTGATGGCCATCGAAGGGGCGACACTGGGGCTTGTTGCTTGGATGATGGAGCCGATGTTTGACCAAGCCTTTGCGCCCGGAAACACCAATGCGCTTTGGGCTGTTGGGTTCATTTTTGCTGGGATTTTCTTTGTGAGAGGCGTCACGAGCATCTGCCACAAAGTCATGATGACAGCCGCGTCGCAAAAATCTTCCGCCGATCTGCGAAAAGACCTTCTGGGCCGCATGATGCTGCAAGACAATGCGTTTCACCAAACACATCCTCCGGGCTATCTGATCCAACGCATTCAATCCGATGTCGCTGGCATCAACGGTGTTTGGTCTGCTTTCATTACAGGCGCGGGCAAAGATTTTATATCACTCATCTCACTTCTGGTCGTCGCAATAAGCGTCGATTGGCGTTGGACTGTGGTCGCTTGCATTGGAACGCCACTTTTGGTCCTGCCTTCAATCGTGGCACAACGCTTTGTAAGGCGGCGCGCGCGCGAGGCACGTGATATAGGCGCTCGGATCGCAACTCTGCTGGACGAAGTGTTTCACGGAATCGTCCCAATTAAGCTCAATCTGCTGGAGCGCTATCAAAGCACCCGCTTCAGTGTTTCCACCAAAAAATTCGTGCGTGCACAAATAAGAGAAACCGCCGGGAACTCATCCATTGCCGCCATGGTAGATTTTACCGCCGGCTTGGGGTTTTTCTGTGTGTTACTGTATGGCGGCGGTGAAATTGTTGCTGGCGAAAAGACGGTTGGCCAGTTCATGAGCTTTTTCACAGCACTTGGCATGATGTTTGAACCTTTGAGGCGTCTTGCGGGGCTTTCTGGGCGTTGGCAAGTGGCGGCGGCGGCCATTGAACGGTTGAAAGAACTGGTTGAGCTGAAACCCACAATTCAATCTCCCCAAGCCACGCTTTCCGCACCAAAGGGCACGCCAGAAATTAGGCTCGACAACGTCCACCTGTCCTATGGCGATGTAAAAGTTCTGAATGGCACCAGTTTCGTAGCGGAAGCCGGAAAGACAACAGCTATCGTTGGTGCTTCTGGCGCGGGCAAGTCGACTCTCTTCAATGTACTCACTCGGCTGGTCGACCCTCAAAGTGGAACAAGCACTATTGGCGGCATAAGAAACAGCGACATGAGTCTCCCAGATTTGCGAGGGATGTTCTCCGTCGTGTCTCAAGAAGCCATGCTCTTTGATGACACAGTGCGCGAAAATATTATTCTGGATCAGGCGAATGTCACCGACGCCCAGTTGCAGAAAGTGCTTGACGCGGCACATGTGACCGACTTTCTTCCGAAACTTGCAGACGGCCTGGACACAGACGTTGGACCTCGCGGCACAAATCTATCTGGCGGGCAGAGACAGCGCGTCGTCATTGCCCGAGCCCTGTTGCGCGACACACCAATTCTGCTACTTGATGAAGCGACCTCTGCCCTGGACACGCGCTCAGAAACAGTGGTCCAGGCCGCTCTGGACAAGCTGTCTCATGGCCGGACAACGCTCGTGATTGCGCACCGTTTGTCCACGGTACGTGAAGCGGACAAAATTCTCGTGATGGACAAAGGTGTCGTCGTCGACCAAGGGACACATGACGAATTGATCGCGCGTGGCGGGATCTACGCAGAGCTCTATGAACTCCAGTTCAAAACCGATGGGGCAACCGCGGAAGAACGCGCCCTGTCACCGGTCTCAAATGTGGCATTCACGCCGTCAGATGAGTCTCAATCTCTCTTTTCTCGAACTCTGACACGCCTGTTTCGTCGCTCGTAAAAGGAAAACCTTACGAACCTCGCCTGTATTCCTCGGCCAAACGCTCTGGCGTCACCCCAAAAAGATATCGGGTCAGCATCCACAGGTTGCGCCTCCCACGGCGCAACCAGCCCTGAGACTTATACTTTTCCGCACTCGTATGTGCGTGGCACGCAATGCCAGACAAACGCTTTCGCCCCAGTTTGAGCGATATAGCGACATCTTCCATTAGGGGAATGTCTTGGTAACCACCCACCTCATTGTACAAGCTACGCGAGATCAACAACCCTTGATCGCCATATGGAAGTCTGAAGGCAACGCTTCTGAAATTGGCCCATTTTGCCACGCAGCTGCCCGCGAAACCCGAATTTCTAAATGCCAGAGCAAAATAAGCTGCAGTGTCGGGTCTCAACAAGCTTTTCTGGATTACCTCGGTCCAGCCGTCTTCCAAAATCGTATCGGCATGCAAAAACAGAAACCAATCTCCTTTCGCCGCCTCAGCTCCTATCTTCAACTGACCACCCCGGGAGGGCGCGGCTCTCAAAATGGTCGCACCTGCCTCATCAGCGATCAAACATGTTTGATCAGACGATCCCCCATCCACGATAATGAGCTCACGCAACAGACCTGCGGGCACGGCTTCATACAAAGCCGAAAGACAGGCCGGCAATTCAGCCTCTGCATTTAGCGTGGCTATGATCACACTGAGAGGCGCACGCATTTCTGTCTCCTGCCCTGTTGCACGGCTCGATTGCTTCTATATGACAAACATGAGCAAGAACAGGATCACCGTCATGACCACATCAGACCGCACCATCCTACGCATTTCAGGCAAGGACACCTCGTCTTTTCTGCAGGGTCTTATTACCAATGATTTGGATCGACTGAATGACGGCTTGCTCTATGCGGCGATCTTGACCCCTCAGGGAAAATACCTGGCGGACTTTTTCCTGAAGCGAGACGAGCACGACATTCTGTTGGATGTCTCCGCTGCACAGGCACAAATGCTGCAACAGCGCCTGACAATGTACAAACTACGCGCCGACGTTGCCATAGAGGCGACAGATCTCCACCTACACCGGGGTTTAGGCCCTGCTCCCGAAGATGGCGCGGCCGACCCGCGCCTCGCGGCACTTGGATGGCGGGCCTATCGAGACACAGTGCCTACAGAGACAGATATAGACTGGACAAAGATCTATGTGACGCATTGTGTCCCAAACGCAGGCACCGAGCTGGACGAAAACAGCTATATTCTGGAAATGGGATTTGAGCGACTTAATGGCGTGGATTTTCGCAAAGGCTGCTATGTGGGGCAAGAGGTGACCGCCCGCATGAAACACAAAACGGAACTGCGCAAGGGGCTGGCACTTGTGAGTGTCTCGGGTCAAACCACATTTGGCACACCCATCATCAAAGATGGTCGTGAGGTGGGGAAACTTCTCAGCCTGGCAGGTGACAAAGCATTGGCTTATCTGCGATTTGATCGCGCTGGAGAGGGTATGACAGCAGACGCTGCCGAAATCGAAGTGATCGAACCAACAGCGCGCTAAAACTCTTTGCGATACCGGTGGCCCAATGTCTGCGCTCCCTGACCTATCATCAGGTTTTGAGAATGCTGGTTGAAGTCATGAACCATAGACTTCCACTCGCGGTATCCCTGCGCGCGCATCCATGTTTCCATCGCCTCGATCAACTTTTTGCCAATATGACCCAGCCCCCTGAAATCGGGCCATTGAGATGTTAGTAATCCGTCCAAGCAAAGGATGGACAATGAAACGCAGATTTTCGGACGAACAG